>JAZNSC010000022.1:0-20394 GCA_045591015.1 Congzhengia sp. | reverse complement strand
AAAATCAAAACACCTTAATAAGTTGGTGTATATGATTGATTTGGAATAGGAGGACTTATGGGAAACACCTATTTTTACCATCGTGTAAGTTCAAAAGGTCAGAAAGAGGACAGAGGATTAATTGAGGCACAGGAGTTCTGTGAGAAAAATGGTATTAAATTGGCGGGTACTTATGTTGATAAGATAACAGGTAAAACATTTGATAGACCTCGTTATACTGTCTTAAAAGAAGATGTTTTAAGAGACGATAATGATGATGTGTTGCTTATCACAGAAATTGACCGCTTGGGTAGGACAAAATCACAAATCCTTGAGGAATTAAGGGAGTACAAACTCCGCAAGATACGAGTGATGGTATTAGAACTTCCTACTACTCTCGTTCAACTTGATGGTGGGGATAGTTTATTAAATAAACTTATCCTTGAAACTATACAAGATTTGATTATTCAGATTTATAGTTGTTTATCAGAGGCGGAGGTAGAAAAGAAGACATTACGACAGAGACAAGGCATAGAAGCAATGAAATTAAGGGGAGATTGGGATAAATATGGTCGCCCTAAAAAAGCAGAATGGAATGATTTTGTTGCAGTATATGAAAGAGTGTTAAAGAAAGAAATTATGGCAGTAGAGGCTGCCAAAGAGATAAAGGTATCTATGCCAACTTTTTATAGATACAAGAAAAAATATGATACAGAGAAAGGACTGTTGAAGAATGGAAAAGAAAATATTGAAAACTTGGCCTGCACTTCCTAAAAGACAGGCAGTAGTTATGGAAGATGGTAAACTCTGTCTTGAAATTGATAGAGAAACAGAAAGAGAAAAAACCTCACTACTGTTTTATTTTGGAGAGTACACCAAAGAAAATTATGAGGTTTTAGAAGAAGTTGCTACACTTCTTTTTAAGACGAGAAGGCATGGGTTATGCGCTTTAACAGGTTATACTATGGAAGAAGATTTGGTAGTTACCAAAGGTATAGAGCCAAATGGTTTTATAGGTGGTGTTGCAGGTTCTTTTGATAGTCAGTTAAATGTTGAAAATGGTAGAATTATCTATAAATTAGAAAGTGGTATTGTTCCTGTTGTAGGTACTGCTTGGTATGATTTAGGTGTTGCTACCAAAAACAATATAAATCTGAAAAGAAAGATGATACAAGCATTCGAGGAAAGAGGGTTAATGCCTGCATTTTTCGTGACGAAACATCATTACATAGATTGTGTGTTACCCCTTGAACCAACGGAGGACGAATATGAAGAATAAAAAGAAAAGTGTAGTTGAGTGTTTTACTTTATACGAAGTAATATTGCTGGTAAATAAGATGCTTGACTATGAAGAAGTCTTTGTTGACCTTGCAGATGAAGGCGAAGATTATGTAAGTTTTTATAGGTTTTACAAATCAAAAGAAAGAAATCCCTTGAAAGATAAATGTTTGGGTAGGTTGAAGTACATTGTAGTAAGTACAAATACTGATGTTGAAAAAGACCTAAATAGACAACAGTTTAGAATTGAGTGGGTAAAAGACGGTTTTAAAGCCCATAAAGTTATTGAAAACACTAAACAAATGGGGTTTCTCAAGCATTGGGTAATCAGAGCAAGGCGATACAAGTTGGAAAAAGATGAGTTAGAGGAAGAAAAAGATAATGAATAAAAAAATATTTGCAGATTTTTTGAAGTTAAATAATATGGAGTTATGCGAAAGTGGTAAGCACCAGATGTCTCTTCATTTATCTGCAAAAACATAACGGAGAGGTCTCAAGCGACCTCTCCGTTATGTTGATTTAAGGGAGTTTTGAAGATGTTGCTAACAGAGAAAGAAAAGAAAGTAAAAGAAATGTTGGAATTAAAGGGTTTCAATGAGTTTTATCCTTTTTATGAAAATGGAGTAGAAAAAAGTGTAGATTGCTTTGAAGAGTTGTTATTTAGGGTTGTTCTCTCATATGATACTTTTCAACCTATCATAGACCATAATCATCACTACTCAGAAAATGAAATTAGGAATATAAACCTCATACAGGAATATCAGGAAGATATGGATGCCTATTATCATCCTTTCTTCAGTAAAAGGTCAGATATAACAGAAGAAGATATAAAGGATTATGACCATTTGAAATTAAAACATATATTCAATAAAGCAGTTAAGAAAAATCGTGGTATTTTCTTTATTACTGCATTAAAAGGTTATACCTCCACCACCTTATATGACAACCCTGAAATTGAAAAAGGAGAAGGTCGTAGTGGTCACGAGGGTTGTGGTATGTATAGGAAAAATAGGTTATATGGTAAATTAGCCATAGTAGTTCCTAAAACTTTGGAATTACATAATGGTAAATGTGCAGATTTCTCCTATCCATACTCAATAAATGGCAAAGAATACAAGACTAATTCTATCTATGACATTTATAGTTTAGCTTATGAAAAACCAGAAGAATTAGAGTTGCTTCAAACAAGAAAATATTATAGTGGTCAGCAAAAGAAAATAGTTAAAGGACTAAAAAGATTAGGAGGAAGGAAAGTTGATGAAAACAAATAGAATACCTTTTCATTTTACAAACTCAAATATAATTGAGCATAGATTAGAGAATGGACTTCTTGATATAGAGAATAGTAATATACCTTTTTACTTGAAATCTGCAAAACAAGAGGCATTGATTTCTGTTTATAAAATGGGTGTGAGTTATTTACACAATGGCATAAGGTTAAATTGGGTGTTAAGATTTCTTTCTAAAAAACAACAGTTCATATTTGCAGCAGTATCAGAAAATGAATTAAGTGAAATAATTGGTATTACTGTAAATAGCGAAAAATACTATATTCCAGAGGAAGAAATCATCTTAATCACTCTTGCAAGTCAGATGGGTACAGTAAACAAGAAAACACAAGAGCATTACATTGAATTATGTAAAAATTATATGGTTGTGTGAGGTGGAGAAATGAATGAAAATACATATATTATCGTTGCAAAATCTCCTATCCTTGAAATCAATAGTAATGATTATGGGAACTACATAACAACCAATGACGATTTTAAGAAGTTTTGTAATGATATTTTTGACCTTGAAGCAGAGAAAAATGACGTTAACCCTGTTTTTCAAAGGTATGTAAAGAAAGTTTATTCTGCAAATACTGTGTATAAAACCTTTATTGAGGATAGAGATGCAGAAGGATTTAAGAAAAAGGTAATAACAAAGAGAGGTAATGTTCGTATAGGATATAGCAGGATAAGGGTTGAATATATCTATGTAGAACATAATGGTTTGTATTATAGGGGTTTTAGAGTGTTTTTTGCAAATCTGTGTTTAGCAAATGCAAATAAATACACACCATTGGATAAAAACTATGGGAATGGAAATGTGGAGATTATTTTGTGGAATAAGAGGCACTTTACAAAAGCCATTAAATATATTAACAACAAACTACAAACTATAATGTACTGTGTAGATAAGATATTTTACTCATTAGAAGAAGCAGAGCAAGATATGATAAACCCATCAGAAAGTAATTTGGGTAAAGTCATAGAAACAATGTTATAAATATACCCCGTTTGGAATTGATATCCAAACGGGGTTATCTTTTAAAATATTTTTTCAAAGAGGGGAAAAATTATTTTGAGTGTACTTATTTTGGTGTTTTATTCTTGATGTCTCATTCGCTGAAAACCTTATATTTATTCACTTTTCTCTGGTTGGAGTAAGTCACCTAACATAAGGCAGTTGTGACCGCCTGCGGCCGCAATTTCTAATGCAAATTTTGCATTTTCCTGTCCCTTTACATCGGAAAAATCAAGGGACGCCTCTGCTTGTTTTTTGAAAATTTCGTCTATATCAATTACAGTTTTTTCTAATTTGTTTTCTGTGGTGAAATGTGCGAAAATATCAGTCAATGAACTGGCACCATACACGTTAAGACCGCTGACTACGGCGGCCTCCTGGGCGTTGTCGCGTGGGAGAATGATGTTTTTTATTCCGGCGTCTTTTGCCGAAATTGCCATAGGCAACGCGCCCTCAATAGGACGAAGCTCACCTGACAGTGCAATTTCGCCGATAAATGCAAATTCAGATAAATCCTCCACCATTTGAGAAGAACTCAAGAGCAAGCCCATACATATAGGCAGGTCGTATAATGCACCTGCTTTTTTTATGTTGGCAGGAGCCAGGTTTACGGTAATTCTCTTTGTAGGGAATGAAAATCCGCAATTTTTCAAGGCAGAACGAACACGCTCGCGAGACTCTTTTACTGCGGTATCGGGAAGTCCTACTACGTCAAAGGCAGGCATACCGTTGCCGATGTCCACCTCTACTGACACTAAATAGCCGTCTATTCCCATGAGACCTGCACTGTTGATTTTTGATAACATCAGATGTCCTCCTAAAGTTCGATAAGTTCTTTTTTTGATGTTGTGAGGTTCTCGTGTCCCTCTTTTGTGACCAACACCAAATCTTCAATTCTCACGCCACCGAAATTTTCGATATAAATTCCCGGCTCTACCGTCATCAGCATATTTTCGGTTAAAATATCAGCAGATTTCGGCGAACAGGAGGGTGACTCGTGAACTTTAAGTCCCAAACTGTGACCCAAACCGTGACCGAAATTTTTGCCGTAGCCTGCATTTTCTATCAAACCGCGGGCAGCATCGTCTACTGCTTTTGCCAATTCTCCTGCGCGAATCGTACCAAGGGCGTACTTTTGTGCTGAGAGCACAATATCGTAGATTTCTTTTTGCTTGTCAGTAGCTTTTCCCACCACTACAGTTCTTGTCATATCACTGCAGTAACCATGATACTTACAACCAAAGTCAAGGGTTACAAAGTCACCAGACTCAATAACCTTGTCAGTAGCAACACCGTGGGGCAGAGCAGAACGCACGCCTGATGCCACGATTGTTTCAAAGGAAAGCGATTCTGCACCGTGAGATTTCATAAAAAATTCCAACTCAAGCGCTATCTCACGCTCGGTTTTTCCGATACAAATTTTATCTAAAATATAAGAGTATGCACTGTCTGCGATTTTTGCGGCAGCTTTTATTTGCGATATTTCCTGCTCGTCCTTTATCATTCTTATCTTGTCTATATGGGACGAAACGGGCGAAAACACGGACTTTGGTGCGATGCGCTTTAATGACGCAAATTTTGAAAAAGTCACATAGTCATCCTCAAAGCCGTAAGCCTTGTCGCCTTGAGATTTTAAAAACTCCGAAACAGACGTCTTTGCAGTATCGATAACTTCAAAATCAGGAGCCTCGTCTTGCGCTTGTATGGTATAGCGAGAGTCCGTAAAAAGCAAGAGCTTGCTTTTGTCGATATATAGCATACCCTCGCCGCCTGTAAAGCCTGAAAAGTAGTACAGATTTTCAGGAGAGAGTATCAGCGTAGCATTGGCAGGAATAACCTCTACGAGTTTTTTTAATCTCTTTATATACATAGCTCCACGCCCTTTCGTAATAATTATTCTGACCGCCTCATATATTTTGATAAAGATTGAGGTGATTTGTATGAGAAATTTCTTTCGTGAAAATTTTATACATATTTTGCTTATTGTTTTGTTTTCTCTTGTGATGCTTTTTTGGGGGAGAATTATTGTGGAGGAGTTTAAAACAGAGACAAATTTTAACAATCTGTCATATATTTCCTCACGTGTAAGATGCGCCGGAGCCCTCGGTTGGCAAGTGGACAAATCAAGCGAAACCAAAAAAACTCACTACATTCCAAAGGAGAGCAACGAGGAATTTCTGCGTTACAATGAAATGCAAAAGGATTGCGGCTTTGACCTTGCTCCCTATATGGGCAAGGGCGTTACGGTTTATACATATCGCATAGTGAATTTTCCACACCCAACACCTGTTAATGCCTTTTTGAATCTCATAACCTACAACAACCGCTTAATAGGCGGAGACTGCGAGGTGGAGGAGTTTGACGAATTGTATTTGCCTATACGCTACCCAAAATAACGTATACTCACATCCCCCGATGAAAGATGAGCGTAACTCCCGTCAGGCAATAAAACTTTAAGGTTGGCATCGTTATCTATGTCTACTGCTTTAGCGTAGCCCTGATGCTCCCCTGATAAAATCTCGATTTCCTTACCGATGATACATGATGCCTCTTTATATTCTTTTACATAGGCAAAAGTTTTATCAGAAAAAACCTCATCAAAATTATTTAATAAAGACGCAATGAGACGAGATTTTGTATCTTCATCTATAACGCCGATTATTCGTTCTATATTGGTGGTCTTATAACTGAATTCTTCCGGGTAACCCTCGGGGGGATTTTTTATATTTATACCTATTCCCACAACCACATAGTCAAGAAATTCGCCCTTTGACATACCTGCTTCCGTCAGAATGCCGCAGAGTTTTTTATTGTCGTAGTATATGTCGTTTACCCATTTGATTTGCGTGTCGATATGTAAAACTTCAGAAAACGCTCGCCTCGCTGCCACAGCGGCGGCAACAGTTACAAAAACGGCGTCCTTCGGTAAAATTTGGGGTCTTATGAGATAGCTCAAATATATTCCGCAACCGCGAGGCGAAAAGAAACTCTTTCCCAGCCTGCCGCGACCTTCCGTCTGGAATTCCGAGATAAGCACAGTGTTTTCATCATCGCTGCTTTGGGCGCGCTTTTTCAGGACGGTATTGGTGGACGAAATCTCGTCAAAATATTCTATATTTTTTTTAAGTTTAAGATATTTTGAAAGTTCCAACATTTCCTCACCGTCCTTAAATATTATTATACAACAGTAAAAAATAAAAGTAAACATAATTCATAAAATAAAAAATCCCAAATAAAATATTAAAAGAACAAAAAAGGGGACAACACTATGAGAAAAAGATACTACCACAGAACAATAGTCGTAAGGGATATTTTTTCGGGTTATCTTGCATACACTACGGCAATAGGAATAATGTTTTTTGCGATTATAATGCTTATGTCAAGGCTCAGTATCAATCCGCCGAGAGAACTTTTGATAAATTCTTTTAAAGATATCACGGCAACAGAAAAAATATTACTCATTCCTCGAAAAAACATATACGACTTATTTTCTCAAATTGTGCCGTTGGTAAAGTCAAGTGATGAAATGACCAAAAAATACGCCGCCCTCTACGGCGGAGTAAAAAAAGAAAGCACAAAGCAAGAGATAGGCTTTTTAAATGGCAAAAAAGTAGAAGAAATAGATATGTCAGTTGAGGGAATTCGCTTTAATAACCAAACCACATATCCCCTAAACCTTGATGAGTTAAAGAATACGCCGCTAAATTTCAATAACCCCACTGTTCTCATAATACATACTCATACGTCAGAAAGTTATGCTGAAACAGAGGGTGCAAGAAGCCGAGACGAAAGAATAAATATGATAAGAATAGGAGAAATTGTAGCCGACACTTTGCAAAAAAGAGGAATAAAAGTCATTCACGACAAAACCCAAAACGATTACCCAGCGTATAACGGCTCCTATAATAAAGCTCTCGGCGTAATAGAACGAAACCTTACAGAAAACAGTGACATTCAGGTGGTTTTAGATATTCACAGAGATTACACGGCGAGAAATAAGGGAGGAGAGGAAGTGCAGTTGAAGCCTGTGGCGGAAGTCAACGGCAAAAAGACATCTCAAGTTATGCTTGTTGTAGGAACGGACAACTCAGGACTAAACCACCCAAACTGGCGTCACAATATGTCATTTGCAGTGAAAATAAATGAAGAGCTTGACAAAATTTCTGATTATATAGCAAGAAGCATAAACGTAAGAAAGGAACGCTTCAACCAACATAAAACTATAGGCTCTTTAATTGTGGAGGTGGGGTCAGCATCAAACTCTTTAGCAGAAAGTGAGAATGCTGCAGAGCTTATTGGCGATGCGGTAGCGAATGTTCTCACAAAGTATTAGAATAAAATTCCTATAACTGCGAAACAATAAAAAGAAAAAACAGGAGATAAAAATGAACATTTCATCTGATATAAAGAATACAAGAAAAACATTTCACCAAATACTTCCCATAGGAAAAAGCTTTGACATAATAGAAAAACGCCTGATAATCGCTGAAAAAGAAAGCTATATGTATTTCATCGACGGCTTTGTAAAGGACGGAGTAGTGGCAAAGCTTATAAATTTCTTGGTTACCATTACGCCGGAAAAATTAAAAAACGTAAAAGATATTTCCGATTTTGCGGCGCGGTTTATTACCTATGTTGAGGTAGATATATCAAGCGATATGGATAAAATCATGCAAATGTATCTGTCAGGTGCCACGATTTTGGTGATTGACGGATTTTCAGAAGCCTTAATAATTGACGCAAGAACTTACCCTGCCAGAAGCACGGAAGAACCCGAAAAAGAAAAGGTCTTACGCGGCTCTCGTGACGGATTTGTAGAAACTGTTGTTTTTAACACAGCACTCTTAAGAAGAAGAATAAGAGACCCCAAGTTTACAGCGGAAATAATAAACGTGGGCAATCGCTCAAAAACCGATGTTGTGCTGACCTATATCGAAGATTTAGTAGATGAAAAAATGCTAAAAAACATAAAGGAAAGGCTAAAGGACATAGACGTAAGGTCACTGACTATGAATCAAGAGAGCCTTGCAGAATGTATAATACGCCGCAAATGGTACAATCCCTTTCCCAAGGTGCGATATACAGAGCGCCCCGATGTTGCGGCGGCATGTATTTTGGAGGGGAGCATAGCGGTTTTGGTAGACAATGACCCATCAGCACTCCTTTTGCCAAGCTCCATATTTGATTTTATTCAGGAGGCGGACGACTTTTATTACCCTCCTGTTGTGGGCGGCTATATGAGAATAGTGAGAAATCTTGTATTCTTTTCTACTATGATTATGACGCCTCTCTGGCTTTTGGCTATACAAAATCTGGACAAGCTACCGCCTTGGCTTCAATTTATCGGAATAGCCCAACCAAATGCCGTAGCACCTGTGGTACAGTTGCTGCTTTTAGAAATAGCAATAGACGTATTGCGGCTTGCCTCAATAAACACTCCAAATATGCTGGGAAGTTCTTTGAGTATAATAGGAGCGCTGATACTTGGAGATTTTGCGATTCAGTCGGGCTGGTTTGTACCTGACACCATTCTTTATATGTCTATTGTAGCCATTGCAAGCTTTTCTCAAGCAAATATTGAACTAAACTACGCGTTCAAATTTATGAGGATTGTAATTTTGCTGCTTACGTACTTTTTCGACATTTGGGGCTTTATAGCAGGGGAGATTATTTCGATTGTGCTTATTGCTTCCAATAAGACTATCACGGGACGCGGCTACCTCTATCCTGTAATACCGTTTAATTATCACGATTTTAAATATAAGTTTTTAAGACTTAAAATACGCTCAAAAAGCCGCAAACATAGTGAAAAAATGTAATACAAAAGTAAAATTATAACAATTGACTATTGTGCCTCCGTGTGTTATAATCAAGATATCATAAAATAGCTTTATGTATCAAAAGATTATAAAAAACGGAGGTACACTTATGAGAAAGACAAGTAAGATTGTATCATTACTCTTAACAGTTGTGATGATACTCGGTATTGCCATTCCCTTGACGGTATCAGCTGACGACCTTTCTTTCAGCGATGTTCCCTCAACACACATGTATCACGAGGCTATTATGAACCTCGTTGCAGAAGGAATCATCAATGGTATGGGCGACGGTACATATCAGCCCGAAGGCAATGTTACAAGAGCACAGTTTGCAAAGATTATATGCTATGCTACATCAATGGGTGAAATTACATACCCTCTTGAGCAGAGAAAAATCTTTACAGACGTTGCAGCAGAGCATTGGGCAGCTAACAATATCAAAACAGCATACGATGCAAAGATAATTAACGGCATGGGCGACGGCACATTTGCTCCTGAAAACAACGTACTATACGAACAGGCTGTAAAGATGGCTGTTTGTGCTCTCGGTTATACAGAGCAGCATGCAAATAGAGAAGGCGGCTATCCCATTGGATATTTGGCAATTGCCAACAGAGCAGGCCTCTTAAAAGGCATTAAAGATGCAAAACAGGGACAGCCCTTAAATCGTGGCGCAGTTGCAAAGCTCGTAGACAATATGCGTGATGCTAACCAGATTGTTGACGGTGAAGAAACAGAGTCAATCCGTGATAATTCAGCATCAACAGTATTAAAGGCTGAAGGCCGCGTAATCGGTTTGTACAAAACTTCCTTATACGCTGGCGAAGATGCAAGCACATGCAGCAAATATCAGATAGAAATTGAAAAAGGCGACGACAGAACGATTTTTGATGCATCTGATATGAATCTTGATATCAATACATACTTAGGTAGAAGTGTTGTTATTTATTACGAGAAGGACATCGCATACGACTATCCTGTTGTTACAAACATTGCACTCAAGACAAATAAAAACGAACAGGTAGAAATCGATATCGATTTAATCCGCAACTTCGATTCAAGTGAGATTGAATACTACGAAAACATCGATAGTACAAAATCAACAAAAGTTGACTATGACAGCGATATAGCTGTTATGTATAATGGTCAGGCTACAGAGACTTCTTTAGAGGATGTTATTGATGACAACTTCGAAAAAACAGGTACAATCACACTTGTTTTCTCAAATGGTGGCTCATCAGCTGACGTTGCATTCGTAAAGGCATACGAAACAGTTATAGTAAAATCAGTAGATGCACATAACTTTAAAGTATATCCCAAAAACGAAACAGAACGTGACTCATACATCCTTGATACAACAGACAGAAACAAGAATGTAACAATCAAAAGCGGAAATTCCACATTTGATTTTGTAAGATTAAAGGAAAACAACATTCTTTCAATCGCTATGAGTGAAGACGAGAGAACCGTTGAAGCTTTAGTTTCAACAAGAAGTGCAACAGGCACAGTAGAATTAAATGATGGCGAATCAATCGTGCTCGATTCAGCAAAGAATACAACATACCAGATAAACAGAGAATTGGAAAATCCTGATGATTTAGCAGTAGGAAATTACGTAACGGTATACTTTGATGCATTTAACAAAATAGCAAGATGTGTACTTTCACAAAAGGGTTCATTCTCTTACGGTTATCTTTCACAGATTGCTCTTCCCGAAAGACGTAACGATACATTCTTGGTTATGATTTACAAACTCGGAAGATCAAACGCGCAGATACAGGGTCAGGTATATTCTCTTGCTGAAAAAGTAAAGATTGACCACGAAAATTACAACTCAATTGATGATGCAGAAGATATCGAAAGAGCATTGAAAATAGCAGCAGCAGCAACAAACATCAACCCCGAAATTGATGGTGTAGGCCCTGAATACGGTGCAGAAGAAGGTATGCCATTGGTTTCACAGCCTGTAAAATTCGTATTGAATAGTCGTGGCGAGGTTGAATCAATCCTTACAAACAAAGCAACAAGTACATCTTCATCAGGAAGACTCACCCTCACACATTACGTTACAGGTGACGGTCTTGAATGTATTGCTGATAAGACAAGATTAGACAAATACAAAATCTCAACATCAACAAACATTATCTACATTCCCGAAGACAGAATAAACGGTAGATACTTATCAAAGAACACAAGCTTCTTCAAAGAAGGCGAAAACTACTTGGTACAGCTTGCAGGTGTAAACTCTACAAACAATGTTGAGGCCATTTATGTATACGGAACAACAACAGCTGGCGGTGGAGAAACAGCAAGCATTTCAGAAGAAAACAAGCCCATGATTGTAAAGAAAGCATCCTACGAAAGCGTAGAAGGTGAAAGAACCAAGAAGCTTCTTTTAGTAGATGTTTTAGAGGGAACTGAAATTGTAGTTTACGACGGCGGTCGTGAAGAAACAGAAGGCATTGACGCATTAGAAGAAGGCGACGTAATCAGAATTGCTTACGAAGAAAAAGTAGTTAATGACGAAGAAATGAAGTTCGCAACAGATATGCAGATACTTGCAATTGCAAGTGAACTAGTAGAAGGCGACATTTCTACAGAAATTTATGTAGAAGAAGGCGGCAGCGGCATCAATGCAGACTTTAGAACAGTTCTTGGTGTTGTAAGAGCAAAAGTCGGAAATGAGTTCGTTGTTGTTCCCGGCGGAAGCGTTTCTTCAGGCGAAGATGAAGAATCCTATACCTATGTTTCTTCAGTTAAGATTTACATGGTTGATACAGAGCTTGAATCCGACAGTGTAAATACAGGCTTATTCGATGAAATGGTCGATAATACACAGCCTGATAACATTTCTAAAGTTTTAATTTACACAGAAAAAGGCGCATTAAAGAGTATCGTTATTTTCAGATAATTTTCATAAAGAAAGGCTGTAGCATTTTGCTACAGCCTTTTTTATTGACAAAAAAAACATATCGTATTATACTATAAAAGTATGGAAGGAGGGTTATCAGTGAACAGAGAAGAAGTAATGAATTTTATCGACAATTCAAAAAAATTCGGCTCAAAGCTGGGACTTGAGCGGATTACCAAGCTCTGTGAGCTTTTGGGCAACCCTCAGGACAGTTTAAAGTTTGTACACATAGCAGGCACAAACGGAAAAGGCTCCACATCAGTTTTTATCAATAATATTTTAATTGATGCAGGCTACAAAACGGGCCTTTATACATCGCCATTTATTTATGAATTTAATGAGCGCATACAAATAAACAACGCCCCTATTTGCGACACTGACTTGACCGATATTATGAGCAAGGTGGCACAAAAGGTTGAAATAATGATAGAGGAGGGCTACGAGCACCCCACAGAATTTGAGCTGATTACCGCTGCGGCGTTTTTGTATTTTAAGGAAAAATGCTGTGACATCGTTGTGTTGGAAGTAGGCCTCGGCGGAATATTTGATGCAACAAACATAATTACCACCACCGAGCTTTCCGTAATATGCGCAATAGACCTTGACCACACAGAATACCTTGGCGACACTATAGGCCAAGTAGCAGAGAATAAGTGCGGAATAATAAAGAAAAACACCCCCGTTCTTTCGTATATGAAGCAGAGCGAGGAAGCGCTTTCGGTTATAAAAAAACACGCCGAAGAAAAGTGTTCACCTATGTTTTTAGCAGACGGAGAAAGCCTTGAAATTATCGAAACCTCACTTTCGGGAAATGTCTTTACATATCAGGGTGAAAGGTACGAAACGTGCCTTTTAGGCATATACCAGATATACAACGCAATAACCGCCATAAATGCCGCTAAAATCTTAAAAGATTCATGCTATGTAATTTCAGGCGATAATATTAAAAATGGATTAAAGAAGGCAAAATGGCCCGCAAGATTTGAAATTTTAGCGAATGACCCTGTCATAATTGCTGACGGCTCACACAACAGCGACGGAATGAGGGCGTTTGCCGATACTGCAAAGAAAATCTTAAAAGACAAAAAGGTAATAGCCGTATTTGGAATGCTAAAGGACAAGGACTACGATTTCTGTATGAGGGAGCTTTCGGCTATATGTGACACCATCATAATCACAGAGGTTGACAACCCCCGAAAAGAAACTGCGGAAAACCTGACCTTGTGTGCTGAAAAATACTTTAAAACCATCTACACAGAAAAGGACAATAAAGCCGCAGTAAGAAAAGCTATGTCCCTTGCCCAAAAGGAAGACGCGATAATAGCATTAGGCTCATTATATATGATGAATAATATTAAAAAAGCAGTGATGGAATCTCAATAATAAAAAATGCTGAACGAGTTGATTCGTTCAGCATTTTTTGTAGGGTTCGGCGTCCTCGACGAACCGATTGTAAGTAAAAAAACAACACATTATATAAAACCCCCGAAACAAAAATGTTTCGGGGGTTTATATTACTCTTGGATATATTTTTCAAGTATCGGAATTAAATACATTTGATTTACAAGTTCGTACATTTTTTGGTCTGTTAACTCAGGCAATTTGATTCTTTTTATAATATGATAACCATAGTCTGTTTTTACGGGCTTTGATATTTCATCTTCACCAAGGGCAAAAGCGGCATCTTCAAAGGGTTTTACCATTTCGCCTTTTGTGAAAACATAGCCATCGGGATTTTTCTGCATACCGGGGTCCTGACCATACTGCATTATGAGCTCGTCGAAATTCTTGCCTGCTTTAGCTTCCTTATACACCTTATTCGCCGTAGCTAAATCGGGCACTAAAACGTGCTTTGCACAGACATAACTTTCTGCGTATTTTGCATTTATTTCGTCGATGTTATTCTTTGCATAGTATTCCATTAAGGTATCTTCGTAGCCAAAAGCTTTCAGTAAGGACGCACATTCACCTTTTAACAAATTGTTATTATAGCAGTCTTTCAAATCCTCTTGTGTCATAAGGTACCCATCATCGACTGTAATGTTGTTTGCCGCTGCGATGGTTGCGAGTTCGCTATAATACAGAACAAGTGATTCTGTTGTCTTAAATTCGCTTGCTGAGGGATAAGTTCCGTTTGTGGCATAGATAAAGTAGTTACATGCATCAAAGAACGGGTATGCTGCCTTTTGACCGTTCTGCTCGATATTTGGTTTATCAAAAATAAGCACACTTCTTACATCGGCGATATATTCTACGTTAAGTCCCATATTTTCAGTTACAAAACGAACAGGAACAAAGGTTATATCGCCACGAATTACAGGAGCCACATCAAGTGTGATTTCCTGACCGTTTACATAGGCGGCTTTAGAGTCGATAAATAAATTTATCTCCTTGTCTGCACTTGTGACTGTCACTTTGCGTGTATCGGGGTCCCAGCCAACCTTACAATCAAAACTTTCTGAAATTGCACGAATGGGCACCATTGTTCTATCGTTTTCGATGTATGGAGCGGCCAAGAGGGGAGCAGTTTCTAAATTTCTGTCCGGTGTTTCGTTTTGTACCTTTGCCATTGTGGCGTCCCCTATAACAAATTCCACTGAAACAGCACTAACTGACACAGAAAGCAAAAGCATCAAAGCAATAAAAGTAACAAGAACCTTTTTCATAGTGTATCTCCTATAACAAATAATCTGAAATTGTATTCCTGCTTCGTGTTCTGGGAGCAGGTGCTTCTTTTCCTAATAACCAAGCCTCGAATTCAACTGATGAAAGTTTCTCTGCCTTGAAGTCAGCATACTTTGAGGACGCTTCGTTCATCCAGTTTCTGTATTCATAAGCAGAAAGAGAGCCTTTTGATTTTAGATATCTGTTATGTTTTGTTACCTTGTCGTATAGCTTTTTGATGTCGCTTGCACGACTGTTGCGTCTATACTGTCTGTGAGCGCCGATTTTTTTGCAGGAATAACCGTTTTCGGTAATTCTGTCACAATAAAGTGAATCTGTTCTGCCTGAGGGGAAGAAAAATCCACCGCAGTTTTCGCAGATTTTAAGGGGCTTTTTAGCAGCTGCCGCAGTGAGAATCTCAAGAGCAAAAAGTTCTTTTGCACTTGTTAATATAAAGCAGGGTACAAACTCCTCTGTAAATTCAAATGAAATTGTGAAATTGTTTAATATGTAGAGCTTGTTTTTTCTGCCTGCATCAAATTCAGCCAAGCTATCAAGCGAAATGCTATCTTGAGCGTAAAGCTTGTTTAACTCGGTAGTTGCAAACTTTGCAAGCTCCTCTTCGTTATAATCTTCAAAAAAAGCGTAAGGATTCACAAAATCCCAAGCACCGCCCAAAGATGTTGCAGCAGCACCTGCAGGGAATTCGGATGATTTTTTTCCTGAGGTAACGGTAATGATACCGCCCTTAATATATGCCTTTATCAAAGGATGACCTTCTTTCGTAATATAATCGTAATCTACATGTAATAAGAGTATCATATTACGAGGTTTTTTGTCAATAGTTTTTTAGCACCAAAGGTAGCATTTTTAGTTTTCGCACATGAGCATATTTTTAAGTTTTAGGAGTATCTTTTTTTCAAGTCGCGACACCTGTACCTGCGAAATTCCGAGCTTTTTTGCCACAAAGCTTTGAGTCTTGTCCATAAAGTACCTCATTAAGACTATGCTTTTTTCCCTTTCGGGTAGTTTATTTATGGCAGATTTTATATCTATTTTTGTGATGATATTGCTTTCGTCTGTGTTTGATTTTAGCAAATCTCCGAGAGAATTTTTGCTATCGCCAAATTGTGCATTTATTGATTCAGGGGGGAGGGAGGCCTCTTTTGCGGTAATTATTTCTTCTACCGTCAATCCCAATGCCTTAGCCACCTCCGAAACCTTTGGAGCGTGGCCTTGCGCTTTCGTTTCCTGCTCAATAAAAGAGTTCACTTTTGTTGCGGTTTCTTTGATGCTTCTGCTGACCTTTATCGGTCCGTCATCACGAAGAAAGCGTTTTATCTCACCCATGATTACAGGGACGGCATAAGTGGAAAACATCAGTCCCAGCTCCACATTAAAATTATCTATCGCACGAATCAAACCTAAAGCACCTAACTGATTGATATCTGTCTGGTCGTAGCCGCGATTATAAAACCTTTTTGCTATGGCTGTTACCAAGGGAAGATTATCTTTGACGAGCTTTTCCTTTGCATGAGCATTCCCTGCTTGAGCTTCAATAATAAGCTGATATGTATTGTTTTTTTCGAATTTGTTCACGTTGCACCTCTTTTATAGATAAGAGGGGGAGTGAGGAGTTATTTTTTTTGTTAGAGTTATGGAAGTGCCGCACCCGAGGGCGCTTTCTACTTTGATATCGTCCATAAAAGTTTCCATAACGGTAAACCCCAGACCGCTTCGCTCGGAATCTTCCGACCCCGTGTAAAGTGGGGTCATTGCCAGTGTTATGTCCTTGATTCCGCAGCCTTGGTCGGAGATTACTATTTCTACATCGTCATCGTTTAAGGTGCAGGTGAGGAAAATTGTGCCGATAGAGTCCTTGTAACCATGTATAACGGAATTCGTCACAGCCTCTGATACTGCGGCCTTAATGTCTTCGATTTCGTCCAGAGTGGGATTCGCTTGTACCACAAATGCCGCTACCGCGGTGCGGGCGAACTTTTCGTTTTCGGATATACTCAAAAACTCCATTTTCATACTGTTGTTCATTACGAAATTTCCTCCTCAATGTTTTTTATGGCATCATTCATTGTTTTATAAACGGCAACGAGCTTCTTTATACCTGACACAGCCAATAATCTCTCCACGGCTGACGAAGTATTTACGATTGCCATTTTACCTCCGATAGAGCTGATAAGCTTGTATCGTCCTATCACTACGCCGATACCGGAGCTGTCCATAAAAGAAAGAGCAGAAAAGTCAAAAATCAGATTTACTACACTTTTATTTTTGATAAAATCTTCTACGTAATCTTTTACTTTTTTTGCGGTGTGGTGGTCAAGCTCGCCGGACAATGCTACAATTAAAGTGTTTTCTTTTAGAGTTGTTGTAATTTTCACGTTTTTTCCTCCTTATGCATATTTCCACTATTTTATACGATAAATATTATTGCCGTTCCTTTAGCGAAATATACAACCTTTTGTCAAAAAAATACAACATTTCGACAAAAGGTTTCAACGGAAAATTAACATACAAAAAAAGCCCCGAGAATTCGGGGCTTTTTAACTAAAATTTAGCGAGGAATATAAATCCAAACCTGTTTCCATCTGTAAGCCAAAACAACCAGAATCAGCTCGTTTTCAGGTGTTAAATAGTAGTAACCTATAGAACCGTCATCTTCCTCTTCGTCATAGTAGATGAAGCCGTTTGCACACAGAAAATCAACATAGCTCTGTACGGTATCTACAGAAGAGTAGTTATAAGCGTACATGTCGTTGTTTTCATATCGTTCAAAATCTGCTTGCTGTACACCTGTTACGTAAGTATAAGTGGGAACACGTACACTGGAGCTGGGGTATACCGGAACCGATGAATTTTTAACGTTAATTGTTACGTTAATACCTTTAAAATCCACATCAGAATAAATCACAACTGTTGCAACGCCGGCTTTGCTACCTGTTATGTACAAGGGGCATATATTTTCGTAATCTTCCAGCCAATCGCCCCATTCACAAGAGATTAAATTGTCGTCTTCGGTATCCCAATAGATAGACCAATCGTCGCCTTTTCCTTCGGCATAAACCAGCAATTCAAAAGTTTCTCCCACTTCGATGTCTATGTATTCGGAAGAAACTTCCAATACAAAGCTTGAGCTGCTTGATGCAAATTCTCTATAGGGCACACCTTTTGCATTTGTGTCAAATGATTTGATTATATTTATAGGAATTGCAAAACCGATATTTTGAGCTTCGTCAATGCCTGCAGAGGTAATACCTATAACCTCGCCGTATTCATTTACTAAAGCGCCGCCGCTTGAACCGTGGGAAATAGGTGCTGTAATCTGGATAAATGTTTCATCACCGACAACCTGCTTCACATTACTGATTATTCCGTTTGAAATTGTGTTTTGCAATCCAACGGGGCTACCTATAGCATAAACAGTCTGTCCTGTTATTATATCGTCGCTGTTTGCCATTGTAAGAGTGGGAAATCCTGAAACTGTTTCACCTGTTGTTGATTTTTTTTCAACCCTGATGATAGCTACGTCGAGATTTTCGTCGCATGCGATTACATCGCTGACGTTATATTTTCTGCCGTTTGTGGTTGTGATTTGCGCTGCGGCTGTATCTTCTATTACGTGATAGTTAGTAACAGCAACGCCGCTGGACGAGATAAAGAAGCCACTGCCGCTTCCCAATACCTTAGATTGACTGTCGTACACTTCTATATAAAAGACAGAGGGAGCTGATTTTTCTGAAATTTGCGAAGCGGTTAATTTTGTTTTGTCGGTGGTTGTATTGCCCACTGTAGAGATTTTTACAGTGCGAGTTTCTGCAATCCAATCAACCTGACAATCAAAACTTTCTGCTATAGCTCTGACAGGAACCAACGTTCTGCCTTCAATTAACACAGGAGGAACATCAAGCGCCTTTGGAACGCCGTTTTTAAACAGTGTTTTGGAGTTGATAGATATATTGACAATTGTGCCGCCCTTTTGACCGGTTGCGGTTTGCGTGCTACCGTCCCAGGTAACAACCGCACCTAAAGATTCGAAAATTTTTCTCATGGGCACCATTGTTCTGCCGTCTATAATCTGTGGCGGAACATCAAATTCCAATTTCGTGCCGTTTAGGTATACGCCTATTTCGCTATCGGCTGAAACAGGAATACAGGTCATCAAAAGCATTATTGCGATTAAAATAACCGAACCAATCCTTGTGATTTTTTTCATAGTAATTTCCTCCGAGTAAATTTATAGAATGAAAAAAGTAAAACTTCGTTTGCATAATTATTATACCACACAACAAAAGGTAAATCAAGGATAAAACTTGCTTTAAAAGATATTTTGGGGCTTTTCTGTCGATTTTACTTTTTTGTGTTATTTTTTGATAATTCTACCAGTTTATCGGTATTTTCTATTAACTGCCCAAATCCGTAAAGGGTAAATGAGGAAACCCAGGAAACTAATGTGCCTAATACGGCAACTATAAATCCATAAAGTATCAAATCTTCATCTGTTGCCATCAAAAAAAATCCGATAATTATCGAAGCAATGATGCCAATCCAAGATAAAATTAGAGCTGACGTTTTTATTTTACCGCCAATATTATTAAACATGCTATTTGAGTCATCAGCATTTTTTGTTGTGCATGGATATGACATATGTAAATCTTTAAGATATTCAATGATTTCCTTTGCTTCTTTGCTATCATTGCAATTTTCTTCTAATTCTTCAATCCTTGCATGGAATTCTTCGTCATCTTCGCTGTTCAAAATTTCGTTACACAAATTAAAGCAGTCATTGCATACAGGGATATCTGCTACTAATCCGCCGCCTAAAAAGCTAATCTCTTTATCACACAACCTGCATAAATTAGCCATATAATTTCCTCCTTTGTATAAATATGTTAAAAAATGTTATCGAAAGTGTTATCAAAGCACTTTTGTAAGTACCGAAAAAGCCCTGATTTTCAGGGCTTTTTAATTGTTTATAATGTACCCGCCTTGCGGTGCCCGACATTTTATTTCGGTGCTAAAGCACCTCATACTCTGTCGACCGCTGCACAATAAGTTTTTCGCTTCATCTGCCACTGGCAGCGCTCAAAACTTATTCCCATTCGACAAAGTTTTCTTAATACTAAACCTATTTGTTTAGTAATTCATTGATTTTATTGCCTATTTTGCACTAAGTCTCCGTATTATTTTTCTTTGTTTGAATTTTTAGTATCATTGTAGTATCACGCTAAGTATCAACCGATAAGTCAAATATCGTTTACTTAATACTTACAATGATACCATAAATGTACAAATATTTCAGGTGCTTTGGGGAAAATTCTAAAATATGTGATTCTATTCAATTATATTATTAAAGGAAGAAAATAGCTCTATCAACTCTACCATAGCTTCCATTTGAAGGAAACCGTCTTGGTTATCATGAGCATATATAGATTCACC
>JAZNSC010000021.1:0-54846 GCA_045591015.1 Congzhengia sp. | reverse complement strand
AGCTTGGTAACAGTTTTATGGCATAAATCATCGAACTCACTTTTACTGCCAAAAT
Organism: Congzhengia sp.; assembly: GCA_045591015.1. Lineage (GTDB taxonomy): Bacteria > Bacillota > Clostridia > UBA1381 > UBA9506 > Congzhengia. The sequence goes on along the minus strand of JAZNSC010000021.1, from coordinate 54,791 downwards.
AAAAAATGCTAACCTCTTTTTCTGTGATTAAAACCTCAATCTCTTTTGTAAGTCTTTCTATCAGTTCGGGTGTTTCGTTTATCTTTCTATGCCCGAAAAAACAACATGCTTTATCAGTAGTCATAGTTTGGTTACCTCAAATTCATCATAAAAGTAATATTATAATCAATTATACCACACATATATAGAAAAACAAAGAAAAAATATTACCCATTTGTAGATTTATCGGAAATTGTATTCAAGTATCAAGTTACAATAAAACACCCTTGAATATATAATTATATTATAGAGAATAATTGTTGTGAGGGTTGTGAAATTATGAGTTTTGATAAATTAGAAAAAGAACAAATAACAAAAAGTGTTGGAAAAAGAATTCAGGAATGCAGACAAAAGGCAGGACTTACCCAAGAACAGTTGTCTGAAAAGTCTGGTATTTCTCAAAAGCATATATCACGAATAGAACAAGGCTATCACGACACTCACTTTACAATGATATATAAAATAGCTAAAGCATTAAATGTTCCCATTGATACCTTTGCAATCGATTTTGAAGAAGATAATTCAAATATCTTTTTAAGTACAATTAGAGCAGATGTTGAAAATATGAGCAAGAAACAACTTGATATGCTTCGTGATTCAATCGAAACAATTAAAAAATATGAATTTTAACTTTAAGGGGGGTAACCGGAAACGGCTACACCCCATTCTACTTATTTGCTTTCTAAAATCAGTTTTCTTGCAAGTATAAATAAGCTATTATCTACCGACGGAATATCTCTTGAAAGAGGATCTTTCATATATTCAACATTAGGATTAAAGTCAGGTTTTACAGATTGATAAATCATTGTTCGAGCATTGAACTCAGCCTCTGCATAAATAATTTTTCCGGATTGATAATCTTCGATAACGGGAGCGATTATTATTCTAACTTTTTCAAGATTATTTGCATAGAAATCAGGTCGAAGATACATATCCCGGTACTGCCATATTGCAGCATTGGCTATATCAACAAGTTCGCCATAGCTATAACCATTAGTCTGTCCTTTAAGGAAAGCATCGAAGAATATGCGATTTGATTTTGCTCGTGCATCAGAATACCCCAATCCGTTCTGCACTTAATTCGATGTTGTAAATCCTCGATATAAAGTTCAACGAATGAATCAAATCGCATATCAAGGTTAGCTTGTGATTTCATAAGAAAATCTCTTTCCCACTCAAGAGCTGCTTTTTTTGTTTCAAACCCTCTTTTCATTTTCTTTTCTCTGACTCCGTTCCAATTAGTATAATAGAACGAAGTGTACCATTTACCCGTTTTCGAGTCTTTGTAAGCCGGCATTTAATTCACCTCCTTTCCATATTCTTTTGAATAAACCTTTTCCATGAAATATTCACGGTTGATTCTGCCGTCAATTACGAGGTACCCTTTTGCTTTGAGTTCCTCATTCAGCTTTTTAATGAGTTTATAAGCATAAGTTTCAGAAACTCCAAGCACTTCAGCTACTTCTGCGGCTCTCATAAATAATGTTTTTTCCATAGGCTTTACCTCCTTGTTTTATTTTACACTAAATTATTTTGTTTAGTGTCATTTATATTATACAGATTTGTTTAGTCGTTGTCAACCCCTTTTTATAAATTTCTAAACTTTTTAATTTAATTTCTCAAATCTCTTGATTTTTCCAATTTTGTGTGATATACTAAATTAAGAAGTTTAATATACGAGGTGTTTATTATGGCTATTGGTCAAAGAATTAAGTTCTTTCGTAATTTAAGAAAGTTTACACAGAAAGAGTTAGGATTAAAACTTAACTTCCCTGAAAATGCTGCCGATGTTCGTGTGGCTCAATATGAATCGGAAACAAGAATTCCAAAGGAAGATGTAATCAAGGCTTTCGCTGAGCATCTTGATGTATGTCCTTCAGCTCTTGATGTACCTAATATTGATTCATATATCGGTTTAATGCACACACTGTTTGCACTTGAAGATATGTATGGTCTTAAAGTGAATAACATTGATGGTCAGGTATGTATTACTCTTGATACAGAAAATCAAAGCTATTTAGAAATGTTTAAAATGATTTCTGCTTGGCAGAAAGAGTATCAGAAATTTATTGACGGAGAAATTACTAAAGAAGAATATGACCAATGGCGTTATACTTATCCTGAAAAAGATGGTAAAGGATTCAAACGCATTGTTCAGTTATAAGAATAAAAAATTTTCATATAGACACAAAAATCCCCCTGAAAACTTTATCGTTTTCAGGGGGATAGTTTTATTAAGCATTTATTCCCTGCAATGGTTAAATAGTATCATTTTAGTATCATTGCAGTTTGTAAAGTCCCACAAAGCCTTATTTTATGCGGCTTTCAGGAGTTTGGTTGCTTATTCCCATTCTATGGTCCCAATCGGTTTAGGCGTCAAGTCTAAAAGTACTCTATTGATACCGTCAACCTCGTGGGTGATTCTGTCTGTAATCTTATGGAGAAGCGCATAGGGGATTTCTTCGATTGTTGCTGTCATAGCGTCCACTGTATTGACTGCACGAATGATTGCAGGCCAACCCTCGTAGCGCTTGTCGTCTTTTACGCCTACGCTCTTCATATCGGGAACAGCAATGAAGTACTGCCATACTTTATCTGCAAGACCGCACTTTGCAAATTCTTCACGAAGAATTGCATCAGCCTCACGAAGTGCATGAAGTCTGTCGCGTGTGATAGCACCCAAGCATCTTACACCAAGACCGGGGCCGGGGAAAGGCTGACGATAAACCATCTCATCAGGAAGACCAAGAGCCGAGCCTACAACTCTTACTTCGTCTTTGTAAAGGAGCTTTACGGGTTCAACCAATTCTAATTCCATATCTTCGGGAAGTCCACCTACGTTGTGATGAGCCTTTACGCCGTCACTTTCTAATATATCGGGGTAAATTGTACCTTGAGCAAGGAATTTTACGTCTGTAACCTTTGCTGCTTCTTCGTCAAACACTTTGATAAATTCTGCACCAATGATTTTTCTCTTTCTTTCGGGCTCTGCTACGCCTGCCAAAAGGTCTAAGAATCTGTCTGTAGCATCTACATAAATAAGGTTTGCATCAAGTCCTTTTTCGAAAATTTCAATAACCTGTTCGCTTTCGCCTTTACGCATAAGACCGTGGTTAACGTGTACGCAAACCAACTGCTTGCCGATAGCCTTGATTAAGAGTGCAGCAACAACCGATGAGTCAACACCGCCTGAGAGTGCCAGCAATACTTTTTTGTCGCCTACTTGTGCGCGGATTGCGTCAACTTGCTCTGCGATAAAGCTGTCTGCCAATTCTTTTGTTGTGATACGTGCCATTGTTTCGGGACGTTTGTTTGAATCCATAATTTTGTCCTCCAATTCATTTGTATATAAATTTTTTATTACTCAAAAAGGGGAGTGGAAAAATACCTTTCCGCTGTATCGGGAAGAACTGTTACTACAGTTTTTCCTTTGCCGAGTTTTTTTGCCAGTTTCAATGCGGCGGCAACGTTTGTACCGGAAGAAATTCCGCACAAGATGCCTTCCTTTGAGGCAAGTTCTTTTGATGTATGTATAGCTTCATCGTCTGTAACGATGCAAATGTCATCGTAAATTTCGCAATTTAAAATTTCAGGTATTATACCGTCGCCGATACCCATTTGAATATGCGTTCCGATAGAGCCACCGGAAAGAATAGCCGCGTCCTCAGGCTCAACCGCCCAGATTGTCATGTGGGGGTTCTTTTCCTTTAGCGCTTCGCCTATGCCTGTGATTGTTCCGCCTGTGCCTATGCCCGAGCAAAAACCATCAATAGGACCATCGACTGCATCCAAAATTTCCTGGGCTGTACGTGTACGCTGTATAGCAGGGTTTGCAGGGTTTTCAAACTGCTGCGGTACAAACACATTAGGGTCTTCTGCTTTCATCTTAAGTGCAATATTCAAGCACGCCTCGATACAAGCACCGATGTTTCCGGCATCATGTACAAGTATAACCTCTGCACCATAGTGATTAACTAGTTTTCTGCGCTCTTCACTAACGGAGTCGGGCATAATAATTTTTGTTTTGTAGCCGCGAACTGCACCTACCAACGCAAGACCGATACCCTGATTTCCGCTTGTGGGTTCAACAATTATGCTGTCAGGGGAAAGAAGCCCCTTGCTTTCTGCGTCTAATATCATATTGTAGGCTGTTCTTGTTTTTATGGAACCGCCAACATTCAATCCCTCGAATTTCACATAAATATCAGCGCTGTCAGCATCGTTTATGCGATTTAACTTTATCAAGGGAGTATTTCCGATTGCTTCTAAAATATCATTATAAACCATATCTGTCCTCTTATACTTTTTGATACAGAATATTATATTCCAAAATTGCGACAAAATCAATAAAAAATTTCAAAATAACTAATTTTATGAAAAAGTTTAAGGGGAAGTTTGCGAATAAAACAAAAAGAAAAAACCATAATATTTGTGAGAATGATAATTTGGAGGGATTTTTGTGCAAAATTTTTCTTATGTGATAAATGATGAAACAGGCATCCACGCCCGACCTGCAGGGGCGTTAGTAAAGATAGCCAAGGACTCACAAAGCGACATCACAATAGAATGCAAGGGAAAAATTGCTAACTTAAAAAAGATTTTTGCTCTTATGTCGCTTTCGGTAAAATGCGGCGACAAAATAAATATAAGCATCACAGGTCCGGACGAGGAAAAAACCGCAGAGGAACTCAAGGAGTACTTAACAAATAATCTTTAGACTTCACGGAGGAAGCATATGATAAATTTACGAGGAACAGGCGCATCGGGCGGCGTAGCAATAGGGCGCATCAAAATACTTGAAAATACCATATCTGACGTATCAAAGCACAACATCAAGGACGTAGCGGAAGAAATCAAAAGGTTTAATATAGCGGTAGAAAAAACAAAAGAATCCCTCTCGGTACTATACGAAAAAACTATGGAAGTAGCCACAATCGATGAAGCGGAAATTTTTCAGATTCATATTATGATGCTGGAGGACGGAAGCCTCTCCGACTGTGTTGAGAGTATAATATTTGAGCAAAGCATCAATGCAGAGTATGCGGTGTCGGAGGCGGCAAAGATTTTGTCCCAAACTCTGATTTCCACAAACGATGAATATATGATGGCAAGAACGGCAGACATCGAAGACATAAAAAACGGCGTCCTCTCGTCGCTGAAAAATATGAAGGATGAACTGGTATTAGATGCAAACACTATAATTTTTGCCCACGACTTAACCCCCAGCCAGACTATAAATTTAGAAAAAAGCAAAATAGCGGCATTTGTCACAGAGCAGGGTTCAAAAAACTCCCACACGGCAATTCTTGCCCGTTCTATGAATATTCCGTCGGTAATATGTGTCAAGGACTGTATGAATGAAGAATTTGACGGGGCAGAGTGCGCAGTTGATGCAGACACAGGCGATGTGTATATATTGCCTGATAACAACACCAAGGACAAAATCACCACAAAATGCCAAGAAATAGAGAGTCGTCATCAGTTTCTTTCTACGCTTATAGGTCAGGAGAGCAAAACCCTTTCAGGCAAAAAGATAAACCTTTACGCAAACATAGGAAACGACAGCGATACAGACGACGTCTTAAAAAACGATGCAGAGGGAATAGGGCTTTTCAGGAGTGAGTTTTTGTATATAGGTAAGGGTGAACTCCCCAACGAAAAAACACAGTTTCTGGCTTACAAAAAGGTTCTTTCCGATATGATGGGAAAAGAAACTATCATCAGGACTTTAGATATTGGCGCAGACAAAAGGGCAGACTGCCTAAACCTTGCACCCGAAGAAAATCCCGCTTTGGGCTTTCGTGCTATCAGAATATGTTTAGATGATATAGAAATTTTTAAAACTCAGCTCAGGGCGTTGTATCGGGCGTCGGTTTTCGGCAATTTATCAATAATGTTTCCCATGATAACCTCAAAGGAAGAGGTGATTCAGGCAAAGGCAATAGCGGAAATTGTGCGACAAGAACTAAAAGAAGAAAACATTCCCTTTGACGAAAACGTAAAAATCGGCATAATGATAGAAACACCGGCAGCGGCAATGATTTCCGACGAGTTGGCTCCGTTAGTTGATTTTTTCAGCATAGGCACCAACGATTTAACCCAATACACCCTTGCCTGCGACAGACAAAACGAAAAACTGGACAGATTCTATAAACCAAATCACGAAGCGGTGCTAAAGCTTATAGAGATGACTTGTACCAACGCCCACGCCCACGGAATTTGGGTAGGTGTGTGCGGAGAACTGGCAGCAGACGTGACCATGACAGAAAAATTGATAGAATTAGGTGCAGACGAGTTATCTGTATCACCCCCTTATGTTTTGCCTGTCAGGGAAAGCATACTAAATGCGAAATAAGGAGTTATATATGTTTGGAATTACAAAAAAACAAAAGGAAATGGCAGTATATGCCCCTATGGACGGCGTTGCAATTAAACTCTCGGACGTGCCAGATGAGGCGTTTTCTGAGCGCATATTAGGGGATGGCGGGGCGGTTATCCCCGAAAACGGCAACGTCTACAGCCCTGTAGACGGAGAAATCATCGACATTACCGATTCAAAGCACGCCTTTTGTATTACCACCGATGAGGGCACGGAACTTCTTCTTCATATCGGCATTGATACGGTAAATTTAAAGGGCGAGGGCTTTGATGTAAAAATCTCATCAGGGGACAAGGTCAAAGCAGGAACGAAAATTGCAGAGGTAGACCTTGAATTTTTAAAGAAAAACAACTTAAGACTTGAAACCCCTGTGGTTTTGACAGAAGCAGAAAATTACAAAATAACGCAGGTCCACGAGGGCAAGGTCACAGGTGGACGAGATGTGATGTTTTTATACAAGAAATTGTAAGGAGTGAAATTATGGCTAAAGGAGAAAACGGAATTTTTGGCGTATTGCAAAGGGTAGGGCGCTCGTTTATGTTTCCCATAGCACTGCTTCCCGTTGCAGGGTTGCTTCTTGGTATAGGCTCTTCATTTTCAAACGCCACAACCATAGAAACCTATAACTTAGGGTGGCTTTTGGGCGAGGGAACAATTTTAAATCTAATCTTATCGATAATGTCAGCAACGGGTAGTGTAATTTTTGCAAATTTACCTTTGATTTTTGCAATGGGCGTAGCACTTGGTATGGCAAAACAAGAAAAAGAAATTGCCACACTTTCTGCTGCCGTTGCATTTTTGGTTATGCACACGACCATATCGGCGCTGCTTATTGCCACAGGAAAAATCAACGCCTTAGAAGAGGGTGCCGTTGGTAATATTTTAGGTATCGAGTCTTTAGAGATGGGTGTTTTTGGTGGTATTATTGTAGGTCTTGGGGTAGCTTGGCTACACAACAGATTCTTTAAAATTGAACTTCCTACGGCGCTATCATTTTTCGGTGGAACGAGATTTATTCCTATCATTTCTACACTCGTCTACATTTTAGTTGGTGTATTGATGTACTTTGTGTGGCCTTGGGTGCAAACAGGTATTCACGCCCTTGGCAATCTCGTTATACGAAGTGGCTATGCAGGTACCTGGATTTACGGTATCATTGAACGTGCGCTTATTCCTTTTGGACTTCATCACGTGTTTTATCTTCCTTTCTGGCAGACGGGACTTGGCGGTACTATGATGATAGACGGCGTAAGGGTAGCAGGTGCACAAAACATCTTCTTTGCACAATTAGCATCTCCTGAAACCACAAGATTTTCCGTTGAAGCCACAAGATTTATGACAGGTAAATTCCCCTTTATGATGTTTGGTCTTCCCGGGGCAGCACTTGCTATGTACCAATGCGCCCGAAAGGACAAACGCAGAGTAGCGGGCGGACTTTTGTTCAGTGCGGCATTGACGGCATTTTTAACTGGTATTACAGAGCCTTTGGAATTTACGTTCCTTTTTGTTGCTCCTGTTTTATATATTGTCCACTGTATTTTGGCAGGACTTTCCTTTATGCTGATGCATATATTAAATGTTGCCGTGGGTATGACCTTTTCAGGCGGTTTAATCGACCTGATACTTTTTGGGGTCCTACCGGGAAACTCCAAAACAAACTGGATTTATATAATCATAGTTGGTATCGTTTACTTTATAATTTACTACTTGCTGTTTAACTTCTTGATAAAGAAATTCAACTTCAAAACTCCGGGTAGAGAAGACGTAGGCGAAGAAACAAAACTCTATACAAAAAAAGACTACAACGAAAGAAAAGAGGACAAAAATGACGCATACAATGAGCGCTCGGAAAAGATTCTTTCAGGTCTCGGCGGACGTGAAAATATCAGGGACATTGACTGCTGTGCCACACGTCTTCGTATAACTGTCGACAAAGCCGACAAAGTAAATGATGCAGAGCTCAAAGCCACGGGAGCATCAGGCGTAATCAAAAAAGGCAACGGCGTACAGATAATTTACGGACCGAGGGTGACAGTTATAAAATCAGAGCTTGAGGAGTATATAAATTCTTTGGAAAAATAGTTTTGTCGCCTTGACAAAATTTTACCAAAAAGGTATAATATTACCTAGAAAAATTTCTAGGAGGATTTATAAATGTTAGTATCAGCAACAGATATGTTAAAAAAAGCAAAAGCAGGCAAATATGCAGTTGGCCAGTTCAACATCAACAACCTTGAATGGGCAAAAGCAATTCTTTTGACAGCAGAGGAGTGCAAATCTCCTGTTATATTAGGCGTGTCAGAGGGCGCCGGTAAATATATGTGCGGCTACACAACAGTAGTTGGTATGGTTAAGGGTATGATTGAGAATTTAGGAATTACAGTTCCCGTTGCAATTCATCTTGACCACGGTAGCTACGAGCACGCAAAGAAAGTTATCGAAGCGGGATTTTCTTCGGTAATGTTCGATGGCTCACACTACGAAATTTCAGAAAATATCGAAAAGACAAAAGAAATCATAGAACTTGCACACTCTCTCGGAATTTCTGTTGAAGCAGAAGTAGGCTCAATCGGCGGCGAAGAAGACGGCGTTGTTGGTGGCGGCGAAGTAGCAGATGTTAACGAGTGCGTTATGATTGCAAACTTAGGCGTAGATATGTTGGCTGCAGGTATCGGCAACATCCACGGCAAATACCCCGAAAACTGGGCAGGTTTACGCTTTGACGTATTAGAAGAAATCAGCAAAAACACAGGCGATATGCCGTTAGTTTTACACGGTGGTACAGGTATTCCTGAAGATATGATTAAAAAGGCTATCTCTTTAGGCGTATCAAAAATCAACGTAAACACAGAATGTCAGCTTTCATTTGCAGCGGCTACAAGAAAGTACGTTGAAGAGGGCAAAGACTTACAGGGTAAGGGCTTTGACCCCAGAAAATTACTCGCTCCCGGAACAGAAGCAATAAAAGCAACAGTAAAAGAAAAAATGGAGCTTTTTGGTTCAGTAAACAAAGCATAATTAAAAAAACAAAAATTAAACAATACAAATTATCAAAAAGACCCGAAATCTTGCGGATTTTGGGTCTTTTTTTGCCGAAAAATGCTTGAATTTAGGGAAAAAATATGTTATAATTCTTAAATATGATAAAATTTGAGCAGTTTCAGGAAAAAAGGGGTCCCGCATGGTATTTTCAAGCATTATATTTTTATTTTACTTTTTACCTGTAATTTTAATATTCTACTACTTGTCTTCAAAGAAGCACAAAAACCTCGTGCTGTTTTTAGGAAGTCTGTTTTTCTATGCCTGGGGTGAGCCTGTATATGTAGGTTTGCTTCTGCTTTCCACAGCCTTTAACTACTTTATGGGTATGGTGATGGAGCAGTCTCAAGAAAAAAAGAAAAAAAGCATACTGATTATCAGTGTAGTAGTAAACCTTGCGGCATTAGTATTCTTTAAATATACAAACTTCTTAATAGACACGGTAAATTTAGTATTACCCCACGACATACCAACTCTTAAGATTACATTACCCATAGGTATTTCATTCTTTACATTCCAGGCAATGTCTTATGTGGTTGACGTTTACAGGGGAACAACAAAAGCCCAGAAAAAGTACGTGGACTTTGCTACATATATTACACTTTTCCCGCAGCTTATTGCAGGCCCTATAGTAAGATATAATTCAATAGACGAACAACTCTCAACAAGACGTGAAACCATAGAGGGCTTCACATCGGGTGTTACTACTTTTGTAGCAGGTCTTGCAAAAAAAGTCTTGCTTGCAAACAACATCGGAATTCTTTGGGAAAACATATCAGCCACTCAAACGGGAGAGCTTTCTGTTTTGTCTGCGTGGCTTGGTATTGTGGCTTACGCCTTCCAGATTTATTTTGATTTTTCAGGCTATTCTGATATGGCTATAGGTTTAGGCCGTATGTTTGGCTTCCAATTTGAAAAGAACTTTAATTACCCATATATTTCAAAGTCCATAACGGAATTCTGGAGAAGATGGCATATTTCGCTGAGCACTTGGTTCAGGGAATATGTATACATTCCGTTAGGGGGAAACAGAGTAAGCAAAAAGCGCCTGTTTTTAAACCTCTTAATCGTATGGGGCTTAACAGGTATATGGCACGGCGCAGGAATGAACTTTTTGATGTGGGGAATTTACTATGCCCTGATACTGATTTTTGAAAAGGGATTCTTTATGAAATATTTGGAAAAAATCCCCGGATTTTTGAGAAATATTTACACCATGGTATTGGTGCTTATCGGTTGGGTTCTGTTTGCATCAAGTAATATGTCAGGTGCGGTTTCCTATATTTCGGCAATGTTCGGTGGAAACGGCGCAGGATTTATAGACGATAGCTTTATATACAATATTTCATCTTATAAGGTGCTTTTGATTGTATCTCTTATTGCGATGATGCCTTGGCCCAAAAAAATCTGGGACAAGCACGTAAAAGGCAAAATGATATACACATTGATTGGTATTGCTATTGTTATGATTATATGCGTTGCATATCTTGTGGACTCGTCATACAATCCGTTTTTGTATTTTAGATTTTAGGCCAAAAATTTCCGAAGGGAGGCGTTAAATGTGAAAGAAAAGTACATAAAGAGAAATTCATGCAGACGTTTTAACAACATCTGTGCACTTGGTGTGCTTTTGGTTTTTTTGCTTAACGTCTTAAGCCCTGCGGCAAGCTTTTCAGAGCTTGAAAACAGATATCTGCAGAATTTCCCCAAGCTGACACTGACATCACTGTTTGACGGAAGCTTTACAGAAGATATAGAAACCTATGTAAACGACCATTTTGTAGGAAGAAGCTTTTTTGTAAAATTAAAGGCAGGTATTGAATTTTTATCAGGAAAAGGCGAAAACAACGGAGTATACGTCTGCGAGGACGAATATTTAATCGAAAAGATTGCAGATTTTGACAAAAAAACAGTAGACAAAAATCTGAAAGCGATTAAAACCTTAGACAATTTGGGAAGATACGATATTACCGTTTCCGTAGTGCCTAATTCTTTCGAGATTATGAAAGATATGCTGCCAAAAAGCGCCTATAAGGACACAGTTCCAAAGCTTAACAACTATGTGGCAGATTCACTAAAAGACACAAGCGTTACAAATGTTAACCTGACGGAAAACTTATCAAAATATAAAGACAGTTATCTTTATTACAGAACGGACCACCACCCCACAAGCAATGGCGCGTTCGTAATATACAACGGCTTGTCAGAGCCTTTGGGATATACCCCTTTGAGTACATCTGATTTTAAGGTTTACGATGTATCAAGAGAATTTCTCGGCACAACCTATTCAAAAGCATTAAAGGACGTCAGCCCTGATGTCATCACAGAGTACAAGCCTTTAGAGACTGCGCGCTTCCACGTAAAGTTTCCTTACGACGGTGAAGAAGCAGAGTCTATGTATTTCCCTGAGCATCTGTCCAAAAAGGACAAATACTCGTACTTTTTAGACGGCAACCATGCACTTACTGTTATCGAAAGCCCCAACAAAAACGGCAAGAATTTAGCAGTTTTCAGGGATTCATTTGCTAACTGTATCGTGCCTATGATTGCAAACCACTATGAAAATATACATATGATTGACCTTCGTTATTATAACGACGACATCATTTCATATCTTACACAAAACAATATCGAAGAAGTACTGTTTTTATACAGTTCACAGACATTTATGACTGATGAAACTATCAGCAAAATTACAAGCTATGCTAAAAACTCGCCCTACTGCACACAAAGCTATGGCGAAGTATTCCGTGCAAAGCCGGTAGAGGATTCGTATTTTGACAATGCGGTATTTATAGGCGATTCACTTACCGATGGCTTTAGAATGTATGCAGGTCTTCCTCAGGCAACGTTCTTGTGCGGAACTTCTATGACCATTGACGGCCTCAACAACCGCGAATGGCAAAACGGCTTAACAATGATGGGAAGAATAAAGCAGGGCGGCTTTAAGAAAATTTACATAATGCTTGGAATAAACGAAAGCATTGTCGTAGAATATAAGGACCAATTTGTACAAAAGTACGGCAACCTCATAGACACTATTAAAGAGTACAATCCGGATGCTGTAATTTATATTCAGTCAATTATGCCGGTTTCAGCAGAAATGGACAGAAAAGGCAGAATAACTAACACGGCCATAAATGCCTTTAACGAAGGGTTGTACCAGCTTGCAAACGACAAGCATGTATTCTACCTTGATATAAACAAAAGCTTCAAGGATGAAGCGGGACAGCTTCCCGAAGGAGCATCCCGCGACGGTGTTCATTTTCATAAAGAGTATTATGTAAAATGGCTTGAATATTTAAAGAGTCACGCAGTGAGAGTGGAAGGCGATGAAGAAGGAAAAGCCGCCCCTGTTGTTGTTTTTGAAAATAAAGATTACGATGTAGCGGCAATCGCATCAAAGATTTTCAAAAACGTAAAATTTGCAGACGAATTGGGAGAAATCAATCCTAAAGTTTTAACCGGAATTTACGGTATTGACGACTCAATGATACAAAACGCCGCAGGCTATGCCGGAGGCGGTGCAACTGCTGAAGAAATTGCAGTATTTGAAGTCAAGAAGCTGTCACAGGTAAGAACTATAGAAAACAAAGCAAAAGAGCACATAGAAGACAGAAAACGAAGCTTTGAAAGCTATATTCCGGAAGAAATGCCCAAGCTCAGAAGACCGTTTATTTACACAAACGGAAAGCTTGTGGTTGTTTGCGTAGCAGATAGTTACGGCAAACTCGAAAATATAATCAAAGACCTTATAAAGTAGGTATTTATTATGAAAGAATGTATTTTAGAAGATAGAATATGCACAAACTGCGGCGAGTGCGAAATGTGCGATCTGGACAAAAATAAAAAATGCGACAACTGCGGAAAATGTATCGAATCTTCCGCAGAGTCGCGTGCAATAGAAATTTCGGACGTTTTATTGGATTTATGATTTGGAGTATTTCCCGGGGGAGATACCCACGAACTTTTTAAACACTCTGATAAAGTTTGCATAATCGGAAAAACCGCACAAAAGAGCAGTATCGGAGACGTTTTTTCCCGATGCTAAAAGCTTTTTTGCTTCGGAAATTCTTTTTGAAACTATATATTTTGCAACGGTTGTGCCAAATGTGCTTTTAAAAATTTTGCACAGCTGATTTACAGAAACAAAAGAGTTTTTTGCAAGAATCTCTAATGTGAGAGGCTCGCCGTAATGAGCGTTTATATAGTTTATGGTATTTCTTACAGTTTCGTTTTCGCATTTTGAGGCATTGCCTTTTGCGGAGGAATTTAAGAAAAACTGATTAACAAGCGTCAAAAGAGTATTGATAGCTGAATCTTTAATTATATCATCGCCGAAACCGTGGTCGGTTCTAAAACTAATCAAAAGATCTTGAAGCCTTGCAATTTCACTGTCAGAAAGAGAAATCTTATGTGAAATTTCAGGGCCTCTTGTATAAAAGCAGCGTGATAAATCAGTATCAGCAGAGGAATTAGCGTAAAGATACTCGGGATGAATCTGTATAACAAATCGCGCAAAGATATTTTCAGGGTCGGCAGTGATTTTGTGAGGTTCAAATTGATTAAGTATAAACAAATCACCGTTTTCCACATTGTACGCCTTGCCATCGATTAAAAAGCTGTTGCCACCTGAAAGACACAGAAGAATTTCACAACAGTCGTGAACGTGAATGTTTAAGTCGGGGTTTTGGGCTTCGGAGTAGTACACCCCGTAGGTGTGAGTGTCGATAGCGGAAGATATGGCATCGCTACATTTTTTGTGTATATATTGCAATATTTTCACCTCCGATAATTACTTTATGCTTATATTTTAATATATATGTGTGAAAAATGCAACAAAAAAACAAAAAAATGCAAAGAAATTGCAAATGAGTTATGATATTATAAAATTGAACAATAATGAAAAGGAGATATACAAATGGAAGTAAGAAACGCATCAAACCCTAATGATATGAAGCATTACACTACAGACAGATTAAGAGAAGAGTTTTTAATTCAGGGACTCTTTACACCTGATAATGTTAAGATGGTTTACAGCCATATTGACAGAATTATCACAGCAGGTGTTATGGCCGTTGAAAAAGAACTCACATTAGAAGCAGGCAAAGAGCTTGCGGCAGAATACTTTTTACAAAGACGTGAAATGGGATGTATCAATATCGGCGGCGAGGGTATCATCACAGTTGACGGCGAAGAGTACGAAATGAACCCCAGAGACGGTATTTATATCGGCATGGGCAATAAGGAGATTAAATTCAAGAGCAAGGACGCAAAAAACCCTGCTAAATTTTACGTATCATCTTGCCCTGCTCACGCAACATACCCCATCGTAAAAATTGATATCACAAAGGCAAAGAAAGTTCCCTGCGGCTCGGTAGAGGACTGCAACAAACGTGTTATCAATCAGTACATTCATCCTGAAGTTATGAAGTCATGCCAGTTATCTATGGGACTCACACAACTAGAACCCGGTTCAAACTGGAACACAATGCCCTCACATACACACGACAGAAGAATGGAAGTTTATCTCTATCTTGATATGGGCGAAAACGACGCAGTATTTCATATGATGGGCGAACCTCAAGAAACACGTCATATCATTATGCACAACGAAGAAGCGGTTATTTCACCCAGCTGGTCAATCCACTCAGGTGTAGGCACAAAGGCTTACTCATTTATCTGGGCAATGTGCGGCGAAAATCAGGAATTTACTGATATGGATCACATCGAAACAAAAGATTTAAGATAAGGAGAAATTACTATGTTTAGATTAGACGGAAAAGTAGCATTAGTTACAGGCGCATCCTACGGTATTGGCTTTGCCATTGCAAAAGGCTTGGCACAGGCTGGTGCAACAATTGCATTTAACGATATCAAGCAGGAATTAGTAGACAAAGGCGTAGAAGCCTACAAAGCAGAGGGCATCGATGCTCACGGTTACGTTTGTGACGTAACAGATGAAGACGCCGTAAACGAATTGGTTAAAAAAATCGAAGCCGAAGTTGGCGTTATTGACATTTTAGTAAACAATGCAGGTATCATCAAGAGAATTCCCATGCACGAAATGAGTGCCGCAGAATTCAGACAGGTTATAGACGTTGACTTAAATGCCCCCTTTATCGTATCAAAGGCAGTTATTCCTGCA
The DNA here is from genome assembly GCA_045591015.1 of Congzhengia sp. Lineage (GTDB taxonomy): Bacteria > Bacillota > Clostridia > UBA1381 > UBA9506 > Congzhengia. Next base: position 39,186 of record JAZNSC010000021.1, on the reverse strand, counting down.
ATGATTAAAAAAGGCGGCGGCAAAATCATCAACATCTGCTCAATGATGTCAGAACTTGGTCGCGAAACAGTTTCAGCTTACGCTGCAGCTAAGGGCGGTCTTAAGATGCTTACACGTAACATCTGTTCTGAGTATGGCGAATTTAACATCCAGTGCAACGGCATAGGACCCGGCTATATCGCAACACCCCAGACAGCACCCTTACGCGAAACACAGCCTGACGGCTCACGCCATCCCTTTGATTCATTTATCTGTGCTAAAACTCCTGCAGGCAGATGGTTAAACCCCGAAGAATTGGTAGGACCTGCAGTATTCTTGGCATCTTCTGCATCAGACGCAGTAAACGGTCACATTCTTTATGTTGACGGCGGAATACTGGCATACATCGGCAAACAACCTAAATAATAGGCGATGTAGAAAAAAGCGCAGAACACACAAAGCAAGAGAATAAGCCTTCCCCTTGAGGGGAAGGTGGGTTGCGATAGCAACTCGGATGAGGTGGAAAACAAATTATGGAAGAAATTCACATTATGTGAATTTCTTCTTTTTTATTGCTTTGTGTTTCGAGCAAACTTCACCTCTCGGGCGGAAAATCAAACTACGCTAATCAGATTCGCATAGTGCGAATCTTCAGTCGCTTCGTTGCTTTTCCTTTTTCAAAAAATGGTTATTGACCATTTTTTGAGAGAGACGCAATAGCGAAACGAGCCGACTATTTCTGTTTTACAGAAATATAGCGAGTGTAGCTCAGTGCGGCGAGGCTTCGGGTAACCCTTCGGTTCAGTTTGTCCAATTTGCATCGTTTTTCGTCCATCGCCGCGCTGTAGAAAAAAGCGCAGAACACACAAGGCAAAATATGTATAACAAAGTCTTTTGTTTATATCAAAAATTCAAGTTACTAAAAAATAAAAGAAGCAATTTGTCAAATGACAAATTGCTCCTTTTTATTCTTGCATTATTTTGCTGCGATTAAATCATTAGCGATTTTTTCGATTTCTTCAGGTGTCCAGTCGGGGTTGATATCAATCTGAATACATCTTGAAACTATATCTAAACTCTTCGGACACATATCTTCTGTGAATTCAGGAGCGTTTTTGTTTGCTTCCATGTTAAAAGGATTCATAAGAGGATGAGCAGCGCCGTTTTTGTCCAAAAGGATTTTCCAATCGTTGTAGATGTGTTTACCCATCATAGCGCAGTATGTTTTTGCCGCGCAACGCTTATTGAATGCGATGGCTTCGTCCATTGAATCAAAGAATATAGAAAGTTGTGTTCCGCAACCGCCCTCAGGATCGTTAGGTTTAATGAGGTTAAAGTGACCTGCGATTTTTTCTGCTAACATATCATGATTTTTCTTAAGGTCCGCAATAATTCCATCAAGTCTTGACAACTGAACTCTTAAGATAGCAGATGAAATTTCGTTTGTTCTGTACTCTGTACCGCAGAATAAGGGAGTAGAGAAGCCGCTCATCTGATCACCAAAGTATGCAACAGCACAGCAGTCGTGATAGATAAGACCTTTTTCGAAAATTTCTTTATTATTTGTAAGAAGCGCGCCACCTTCGCCTGCAGAAATTACTTTAAAGTAGTTAAAGCTGAATGCACCTGCATCGCCGAATGTGCCGAGGCGTTTACCGTGGTAGGTACCACCTACTGCCTGACATGCATCTTCTAATACCATTAAGTTGTGCTTTTTAGCAACAGCCATGATAGCATCCATATCGGCAGCATAGCCCTTCATATGAACAGGAATGATAACCTTTGTTCTGGGTGAAATTTTGTTTTCGATATCTTCGGGGTCAATCATCAGGGTTTCGTTGACTTCTGCAACAACGGGAATAGCACCTGTTGCTAAAACTGCTGTAGCTGTAGCTATGTATGTATAAGCAGGAACGATAACTTCATCTCCGGGGCCTACACCCATACCGATTAAAGCAGAAGTAAGTGCTGCCATACCTGATGTCATTGCAACGGCGTGCTTGATATCAAGCTTTTCGCGCAATTCTTTTTCAAAATTTTCTGTTTCTTTTAAGTTTCCACCGTTTACCTTGAAGAGTTCTTTAGATTCAATAACTCTTGCAACGGCATCAATTTCTTCTTTACCAATTCTGTACATAATAAAATCCTCCTTATTTGATCAGGTGTTCAATATTTTTAATTGTTTGTTTTATATAATGGAAATCTGCAAATTTCACATATTTCTGGTCGTTAGAGCCCAGGAATGAAAGTACCTCATATCCGCCAAGAGTAATTTCTTTTTCTGTGGGGAAGTAGCCGTCATTACCATTGGTACATACCAGTGAGAGAATTTCTTTATCAGGGAACGCCTCGTTTATACGAAGACCGATTTCAGAGAAAAGTTCCTGAGCTGATGCAAAAACCACGATATCTCCAAATCTGAATATTGTCTGCTTCAGTGGTATATGAGTCCTTTCCGGGAGGCCCTGCTCGTGAGCATCTTTTATCTTAGGGTAAACCTCGAATGCTACATTTTCCATAAATGTGCATTTTTCGGGGTCGTGTTCTTCGATTATCTTACAAACCTCATCGTAAGGCACTCTTGGCTCTAAAGGCAGATTAACTACAGCGCCCATTACCGCAAGGTCAACATCTTTATATTCGCCCATGTCACTAAATACTCTGATAGCCTCATCTGCGGCATATCTGCCTAGAGCGTCTCTTTGCTTTAATGAAGCGGGCTCATCGGGAAACATCTTTCTGGGAGCAACATCTCCCTCTGCGCCAAGTAAGAGGTCTGTGTACATACAGTTTGTATAACTTTCTAATGCATCAGTCATAATACCTGACCAGTCCCGTGTTACATGAGTCGTGTTCAGTGATGAAGTACCGTGTGCACCATATGAAATAAGGTTAGCCTTAATTTCGCCTGACTCTGTCTTAAATGAAAGAATTACCATTCTGGGATTGTATACTCCCCAAGGACATTCGCCGAGTAATATTTCATTATTGTTGTTAAGCTGACGACGGTTGATACCGATGTCACTTTTTCCGATTGCCTTGCCCATTTTAACTGCTTCTTTATCACTGATGGCAGCTTCAACAGTTTTTAAAATCGCAGGCATATATATTTTTTTATAATAATCACTGTCAATTCCGCCCCAGGCGTCAAATCCGCCGCCTGCCATAGAAGGGCCTGAATGTGTGTGATTTGTTGCCAAAATGATGTTATCAAAAGGAATATCGAATTTTTTGCTGATTTCTTCTCTTATTTCGTCAGATATGTCTGTGCTGTAACAACACAAAGTAGAAACATTAAGAAGCATCTTTGTTCCGTTCTGCTCAAAATAATAGGAAGTGCAGGTCAAATCATCATCTACTGCATCGGCAATAGGCTTGGAAGGGTAACCAAAAAGGACTGCGCCCATTTCGGGAGTAATAGCTTCGCGGCTTACACCGAGATACAATTTATTCATAGAAATTCCTCCTTTTGTAATTATTATATCACGTTTTTTCATACAATACACCGTTTAAAGTATTAAAAACTTCCCAAAAATTCACTAAACGTAAAAAAAGTGTTGCTTTTTTTGTGGGTGTTGTGCAATAATGTAGGCAGGAGGTGTTTTTATGATATACCAAAAACTCCATATAGGCGACCCGCCGTACTTAATAGGCTCTCGTGCAAATGCAGGTTACCCCGTGCACAAACACCCCGAGGTAGAGCTTTACTACTGCGTCGGGGGAAAATACGACATTATTATAAATAAGAATAAATACAAAGTTTCCCAAGGACAGTTGGCTATTGTTGCCTCTATGGCATCTCACGAGGTATTGGATTCTTTTGAGACTCCCGAGTCCGCTGCAGTTGTTATAGAAATAGGCCACACTATGCTGGGCGATTACTTTGAAACTTTAAAGAATCAGGACTTTTCAGAGCCGATTTTTGATTTAAACAGCGAAGAACATTCAGAGCTTAGGAGCTTGCTGGAAGAAACCGCAAAACTTCACGGGAATATGACGCCTATTTCAAAGCTTCTTATGATGGGCAACATATATAAAATATCGGCACACATTATAAGTGACTTTATTACTGAAAACGACAACTCAAACGCTACCAAAAAAATAAACTCAATCACAGCAATAGAAAAGGCCTTAGAGCACATCTACAACTGCTATGACCAAAAGCTGACCGTTGATGAGGCAGCAGAAATCTGCGGCTACAGTAAGAGCAATTTCTGCAAAATCTTCAAAAACATAACAGGCGATACATTTCATAATGTACTAAACAGTCACAGAGTAAAGGTTGCCTGCACACTTTTAAAGAATTCAGACTTCTCGGTGGAGGAGATTGCAACCCGTGTTGGCATAAGTAGCGCAAAGGGCTTTTGTAGAATTTTTAAAGAAATAAAAGGAATGTCTCCCGGCACATATAGAAGAAAAAACAGACAGTAGGAAAAAACCTACTGTCTGTTTTTTAGTGAATTTTTGAGAATTTATTAAGAAAATAATGCCTTGTTGCAGGGGTATAAAAATTCTATAATGAATTATAAGCAAAAAACTATAAAACGGAGGTACCAATTATGAAAAAATCGCAGATTTGTTATGCAGTATGGCCCTGGGGCACAGAAACAAAAGAACAGGCAGAGCTTGCAGCAAAAGAAATCACAGAAATCGGTTACAAATCATTTGAAAGTGTAAAGGCAGCAATCTACGCTTATGATTTAAATGTAAAAGAATATAAGGCTATGCTCGACAGCTATGGCTTAAAGGCAGACAGCTTTTATTTCCATCTTCCTCAGGTAGGTCTTGAGCATACATTGTTCGACACCTTGGAAAGAGAGCTTGAATTCGTGGCTGAAATGGGCGTAACACGCGCAACACTGCAGGGTGTTTACGGCAGACCCGAAGGCGATGTAATGGATGATAAATCAAGAGCACATAACCTTGATCTCATAAATAAATTTGCTAAAATCGCAAAACCCTTTGGCATCAAAACAAACGCTCATCCTCACGTTAATACATACTATATGTACGAAGAAGAAATTGACTTCGTTATGGAAAACACAGACCCTGACTTAGTTTATTTTGCACCCGATACCGCACATATTGCAGCAGCAGGTGCAGACCCTGTAGAAGTTATCAAAAGATATGCTGACCGTGTGAATTTCATACATTTAAAGGACTACAAATTAGGTGATGAAATCACAGAAAAAGGTTGGGTAGATTCAGGCGTTCCGATTATGGACTGTTTCCACGGTTTAGGCGAAGGAAGTGTTAACTTCCCTGAAGTTCTCAAAATTTTAGATTCTGTAAATTACACAGGACCTTTATGTATAGAACTTGACCGTCCTCCTGTTTCAAATGCGGACAGCGCAAAGAAAAACTACGATTACTTATGTAAATTAGTAGAAGACTAATGCCGTAACAGAGGTGACAAAATGAAAAAATTCAAAGTTGGTATTATAGGTATGGGTTACATCGGTGAAAGCCACATCGAGGCAATAAGAAGAATTGCCTGCTGTGAACTCTACGCTGTAGCCGATACAAACAAAGAATTAGCACAAGCAAAGGCAGAGCTCTACGGCATAGAAAAATGCTACAACAGTGTAGAAGAGTTGCTTTCTGACCCCGAGGTTGATGTTGTACACAACTGCACACCGAACTTTTTGCACTTGTCAATCAACAAGGAAGTTATCAAATCAGGCAAGCACCTGCTTTCTGAAAAACCTCTTTGTATGAATTATGAACAGGCAAAAGAGCTCTTGGAGTTAAAGGCACAGTACCCCGACGTTGCAGTAGGCGTTAACTTCAACTACAGATTAAATCCAATGGTTCAGGAAATGAAATCCCGAATAGAAAACGGTACAATCGGAGATGTAAGAATTATCACCGGTTCTTATCAACAGGACTGGCTTTTGTATGACACAGACTATAGTTGGAGATTAGAACCTGAGGTTTCGGGTATTTCCTGTGCAGTAGCAGACATTGGCTCACACTGGATGGATGCAATCCAGCATGTAACAGGCCACAAAATCACAGAGGTTATGGCAGACTTAAAAACTGTTATTCCTGTACGTAAAAAACCAAAAAGTCAAACAGAAACCTTTACGAGCAACGTACCTACCGAGTACGACGAAGTAGAGGTTAAAAACGAAGACTACGCAGCAGTAATGTTCCACACAGACAAAGGAGCAATCGGCGTATATCACGTTTCAGAACTTGCGGCAGGTCATGGTTGCTATTTCAATTTTGAAATCAACGGTTCAAAAGCGTCTTTAAAATGGAATCAGGAAGAAAACGACAGACTCTGGCAGGGTATGCGCGGTGATGATAACAGATACATCATCCGTGACCCCAACCATATTTCACCCGAAGCGAAGAAATATACAAATCTCGCAATGGGTCATCCTGAAGGCTGGAACGATGCATTCAAAGGTAACATTTATGCATTCTATAAGTACTTGTCAGACGGAATGAAAGGCGAGCCCCTCTTTGCCACACTTGAGCAGGCGGCATACACCGTTAAACTGACGGAAGCAATTGTAGAAAGCAGTAAAAATAAAAAATGGATTAAAATAGACGAATGGAGGAAGTAAAAATGAGCAAATTTAAGTTTTCAGTAGGTCCTTGGAACGTACATTCAGGTGCGGATTCATACGGCCCTGCAGTAAGAGACGAGATTCCCTTTGAGGAAAAAATCAAAAAATTCAAAGAAATGGGTTTTGATGCAATCCAATTCCACGATGACGATGCTGTTCCGAATATGAACGACCTTTCAGATGCAGAAATCATCGAAGAAGCAAAAAAAGTAAAAGCACTTTTAGACAAATACGGTCTTGTGGCAGAATTCGTAGCACCAAGACTCTGGATGGATCCCCACACAACAGACGGTGGCTTCACATCTAACAGTGCAGAAGACCGCGAATTCGCTATGTGGAGAGCATACCGTTCAATCGATATCGCAAACGCTTTAGGATGTGACAAAATCGTACTCTGGCTTGCTCGTGAAGGTACACTCTGCTACGAAAGCAAGAGCCCTGTTGAATCTACAAAGAAACTCATCGATGCTATCAACAAGATGCTCGAATACGACAAAAACATCAAAGTTATGATCGAAACAAAACCTAATGAGCCTATCGACAGAAGTGTATGTCCTACACTCGGTCACGCTATGGCAATTTCAGCAGCGACAATCGATCCTAACCGTGTAGGTGGTTTACTTGAATCTGCTCACGCTATGCTTGCAGGTTTAGACCCCACAAGTGAAATTGGTTTTGCTATGGCTATGGGCAAACTCTGGGGCGTTCACTTAAACGACCAGAATGGTATGAAATTTGACCAGGATAAGAGTTTCGGCGTAGAAAACCTTCGTGCGGCATTTAACCAGGTTAAAGTGTTATTAGAAAACGGCTTTGGTCAGAATGGCGAATATGTAGGTCTTGATGTTAAGGTTATGAGAACAGAAAAACAGGAAGGCTCATACCAGCACTTGGAAAACAGTTTAAAAATCTTTAAAATGTTAGAGAAAAAGGCTGAAAAATTCGACTACGAATACCAGAAGAAGTGCGTAGAAGAAAGAGACTACGAAAAACTCGAACTCTATGTAATGGAATTACTTATGGGTGAATAATTTAAGAATTAAAAACCTCCGACAATGTCGGAGGTTTTTTTTAATACAATTTAGTAAATTCGAAATCTTCATCTATTCCAAGTTTTTTTAATGCTTCTTCTTTTTTCTTAGCAATATCCTCATCCATACGGTCAAAGTAATTGTTGCCATCGGCATCAATATCGACGATAAAAGGTCCTAATTTTTCTACATCAAAGAACCAGGCTGCTTCAATTGAGCCTAATTCGTCAAATAAGTGTACGCCTTCAACCTTTATAGAATCAATCCAGAGGTTAGGACTAACTGATCTGGGAGATACGTGTACACAACCTTTTTCTTTCATCATAGCGGCAGTGGCAGCACCCATGGTAGTTTTTCCTACTATCATTTTAAGATTCCATTGGTCAACACTTTTTGCGCCCCACTTTTCAAATCTTATGCTTGATGTGGGCATAAATGACATAAGCTTCCACTCGTCGTTTTCTTTTATAACGATAGGGCCGTTATGAATTAAAATGTTTCTGTCGTCGGTAGAAAAGGGAAGCGTATGGCCTTCGTCGAATATGTATTTTTGTAAACGGGAGCGACAGGTAAAAACCTTGCCCGTTATATAAACTGTGTCGCCAAGTTTTAATTTTTTTATATCTTCATTCTTTAAAGGTCCTGATAAATAATGTGTAGCCATAATATCTCCTTTCTATCTGTCACCAAACCAGTTGGGACTTGGCATTTTAGTTACTTTTCCATCTGCAGTTATTCTGGTAGATGCGCGACGGGCAACCATACAGTTTGTACTTGTAGCACAGGCAATGCCTGCAATGTGAGTGTAGGCGTATTCTACATTTACAGCCAAGACGGAAGTGTCACCGCCTGAACCGAGAATGCCGATATTAAGACTGTTTAATGCTTCGTATAAATCTTCCTCTATCTTACGGAACATCTGGTCAGGATGATGTGAACCTACTGTTCTTAAGCATGCGGCTTCTTTGGCGAGATTAGCTGCAACATTTGCAGTACCGCCGATGCCGATACCAAGAACCGACGGAGGACATACAGCACCTGCACGGGCAGAAGCTACGAAACTGTCAATTACAAACTTTTCAATACCTGCAATGCCGTCAGCAAATGCCACGATTCTGTGTCGTGTTCCACCGAAACATTCACTGCCGCCGCCTTTTGCAGCGTATGACATTTCAATGGAATCACCATCAACAAACTGATATGTAAAATCGGGGATGTTCATACCGATGTTGTTTCCCGGGTCGTAGCCTGTCAAGGGGTGTTTCATTGTAGCACGCAAGTACCCTGCTTTTGTAGCTCTTTCTACTGCGCGACGAGCGGCATTTTCAAGCTCTACAAAGCCACCCTCAAGCTCACATTGATTTCCTACCTTGAAGTAAAAGATAGGCCAACCGGTATCAACACACAAAGGGTTTTCGCGTATCGTAGACATTTCCATACTGTCAAGAGTTGCCTGAAGACCGCGCTTGGCATCCAGATTTGACTCTCTTTCTATTGCACTTATAAATGCATCTTTTACATCGGGAGATATTTCTGTTGCACCGCGCTTTATAGTTTCAAAAAGCGCCTGCTCATAAATTTCTGTTTTAATCATTTTTTACACCTCTATTTTCTTTCGTCGGAGTTATAAACTTTTTCCATATCAATTCCGTTCATATTATCAAGTACGAACTGAACACAGGTATCTGTACCTGTAGCAAAAGCATCTTCGTCTATCAAAAAGTCGTTATTGTGGGGAAGAGTAATACATCCTTTATCTTCATTGCGTGTACCTAATCTTATAAACACGCCCGGTTTATGAGCAAGATAATGCGAAAAATCTTCCGAACTTAATTTCTTGGGCATTTTAACGATGTTACTGCTTCCCACAATTTTTTCGGCAGAATTAAGCACAAGTGATGAAATATAAGGATTGTTATATACAACCAGACTTGTAAGCGCAGAATCGACCACCGTTTCTGCACCTGCTTCATTTGCAGTATTTTGTGCGATTTCTTCGATTCTTTTTATTAAGAATTCATCAAGTTTCATATTGAAAGTGCGGATTGTACCAATCATGTAGGCGTGATCAGCGATGACATTTTGTGTTGTACCGCCAGAAAGTTTACCTATGGAGCATACATAATTTTCGAAAGGATTAACTTCGCGGCTGAGCATATGCTGAATATTGCTGTATGTGCGAACAGCACAGCAGAGTGCATCAACACCCGATTGAGGGAGTGAAGCGTGGGCAGTACGACCGTAAAAATCAATACGGAAATTTCTGTCCGATGCCATTGAATTTCCGCTGCATACACCGATGCTTCCTGACGGGAGCCAGTTTTCAATATGAAGACCGATTATAATATCGAGTTCATCCATAAGTCCGCTTTTGACCAATTCTTCAGCGCCACTTTTTACACCTTCTTCGCTGGGTTGGAAAATAAGCATTACACGACAGGCGAGCTTGTCTTCCATACCTTTTAACGCTTTGGAAGTACCAAGAAGCATTGCAGTATGAGCGTCGTGACCGCAAGCGTGCATCTGACCGCGTATTTTTGATTTAAAAGGAAGATCAGTCTTTTCTTCGATAAGTAAAGCATCCATATCTGCACGAATTCCAATGGTAAAGTCGCGCTTTTTGGGATTGATTGTAGCAACCACACTTGATTCGCCAAATTTTTCGGTATATTCAATGCCGAGAGCATCAAGCTCGCGCTTAACCAATGCGATAGTTTTAGGCAAATCAAAACCTATCTCGGGGTATTCGTGTATTTCGTGCCTTAAATTCACAATATACTCTTTATCTGCGTACATTTCATTCACCTCAAATTTCGATATTCGCAAGAGGCATATGTTGCTGACAACCGTAGATGTCATTGTCGGCTAATGCTCCGCTTATATTTTTTCTTGGGAAAGTAATTTTTATGGAGTTTACTACTTCATATGAAATGATATCAATCTTTGAAATATCCACATTGTAGGCTTCGGCAATAGAGTCTTTTTTGAGTCTTTCTTCCACATACTTCATATCATCAAGCGTGTTAAAAATCAAGTCAAAAGTAATATAAAGAGGTCCTGCGTTTTTAGAACGGAGAATTTTTGTATATTCTATAAGTTTTTTCATTATTTAACCTCCTCGATTGTGATTTTTGCGGTCTCTTTGAGTGATTCCACCTCTGCAAGATGGAAAACAGAAAACTCATATACGGGACCTACATGAATGTCAGACGGAGAGAAAGGAAATGCAAGGTTTCCGGCACTTGACTTTCTGCCGGGATAATCACAGTGGAGCATACGACTGCGAGCAAGAGCACAAACCATATCTGCAATGTCCTGTGTTTTTCCTATTACATCAATGATGATGCTCATAGAACTTTCAGGACCGCCGTTGGTTTTAAAACTTAATGTATAGTCATCTTTGTTCAGTGTGTCTTTTGTGTTTTCTGCCACAAAGTCAGCAACAGTCTTTATGATGAAGTCTATGTTTTTAATTGTTTCGGGGTCGTAAATTGCAGCAGTACAGATTGTTCTCATACCAGAACACTTTACGCCTTCAAGTTTTAATGTCTTCACATCTGCTTCACGAAAGGCAGAAGACGTGACTCTTACTGTGCGCTCATTAATTTGGAAAAATTTTGAATTTGTCAGGTCACACACACCGTCAGGCTCGAAAATAAGATAAGGATTTGTCTGTTCATAAAGGGTATGTGCTGCAACTCTGTCAACAGTACAACGTCTTTCGGGGTTTGCAGGGCGGAGTTCAAAATAATCCTTTTCCATATAGGCTTGCATTACATCTGCTGCAGCAACGGGTTCTGAACACATAGCACCGCACTCCATAATTTTTGCCATATGAAATGCAAGCCCGTGGTCGTAACCTTCAAAAATACAAGGAGCAGCATAAATTGCAGTATCACACGTTCTTCCTGACAGAATAACATCTACACCTTTATCTAAAAGTTCAATAATAGGTGCGATACCTATCTGACTCACAATACAGGTGCTTTCTTCAATGTTTTGTTTTGTAATGGGGAATTCATCACTCATATTGATGAGTTTGCTCTGTTCGAATTTTTCTAAAACGTATTCTTTAGAAATATCAGAATACACAGTACCGAGAGTGAATGAAAGATTTTGCTCTTTGGCAATTTCTTTTATTATATTTTTTACCCAGTTTACATGTTTTTCGCTCCCTGCACCGCCTGCAGTACCTATGATAAAGGGTGCTTTGTGCTCCAAAGCTTTGGGAAGAGCAAGATACAAATCACGCTTTACTGCGTTTCTGTCTGTAAAAGATTTTCCGCTTCCGAGATAATATGGACCGGGGTCTGTTGAACCTGCATCGACCCCAAGATAATCTACTTTTTCAGAAAATGCAATGTTTAGTGCTGTTTCTGAATAACCGTAACCTAAAAGTCCATTTAATGCGACAATTTTCATGGTTAGACCACCTTTTTTGTTTTTACTTAAATTGTATCATTATGAACTCTTGAAATATTGCATTTTGTCAAAAAATAATTGCAATTAGTGCAAAATAGTGATAAACTGCATGTGAGGTGATTATATGGATGTCAAAAATTTTGTGCTTACATACTATAAAGATGCAACAGACGGATTTCACATCCACCGTATTGAAAAACCTACGGAAGCAAAAAAACTCCACAGTCACGAGTTTTTCCAGATATATTATGTAGAAAAAGGTAGTATAACTCACTATCTTGAGAATCACACATCGCGCCTTACAGCAGGCGATATGTTTATAATTCCACCGGGTATTAAGCACAGAATTGAAGAAGACAAAGACACAGCATTTTATTCTTTTTCGTTTTTAGAATCGGCGATATCGGGAAACGGATTTTATATGGATTTTTTAAAGAGTTTTTCTATTGATAAAGAAATAAAACCAAAAATATCAGTTCCTGTCGATAAAGTAATGCAGGTAGAAAATATAATGCACGAGATTTATAAAGAATTCAATGACAAAAAAATTGCCTCGGGAGATATTATAAAATCTTATGCTGTCGTTCTGATATCTTTGTTTTCAAGAGAGTATTATAAAACTCACGATAATATAGCATTATCACAGGTTGGCGATGTCAAGAAATTTATTCTTTACTGTACTGACTATATGAAAGAAAATTTTGAAAAAAATATAAATCTTGAGAGTATGGTAAAACTCTCTGCCATGTCAAAAAGCAGCTTTTGTAATGCTTTTTTAAATACTGTGGGAATGACATTTAATAAGTATTTGAATACACTTCGTATAAACAAAGCCACAGAGTACATAGAAAAAGGCTACAAAATAACTGCCATCTACGGACTCTGCGGTTATAACGACTTTACCACTTTTTACAGAAACTTCAAAAACATTATGGGAGTTTCGCCAAAACAGTACAAAAATAATCACATGTGACAGGTTGAAAAGTGTAAAAAAATGTGGTAAAATTATTAAATGACGAATTTTGTAATTTACAAGGAGCGTTTAACTTATGAAGGCGTGTATAATTCAGCCACCGTATTCGAGAGATGTGTCACAATCTGATGAGTTATTTGCTTACAAGATTGAGATGTTAGACAGATGCGATGAAACAATAGATTTGATAGTTTTACCTGAATATAGCGATGTGCCGTGTGCCACCGCAACAAAAGAAGAGACCATATTTTATCATAAAAAATACATACAAATTCTTCTTGACAAATGCTGTGATACTGCAAAACGCTGTGACGCACTTGTGTTTGTAAATGGATTGTACGAAATAAACGGAAATTACAGAAACACCACATATGTGATAAATCAAAAAGGCGAATTTATAGGAAAATATTTCAAAAAGCATCTTCCACCGTTAGAACTTGAAACGTTAGAACTTGATTCTGATTATACATTTACATATAGCGAGCCTTATGTACTTGAAATAGATGGCTTGAGATATGGCTTTTTAACTTGTTATGATTTTTACTTTTATGAGGCATTTGCAAATATAGCAAGAAAAAATGTGGATATCATAATAGGTTGTTCGCTGCAGAGAAGTGACAGCCATGATGCTATTGAAACTATGTGCAGATTTTTAGCATATAACACAAATGCATATGTGATTCGTTCGTCGGTAAGTTTTGATGAAAAATCCGATATATGCGGAGCAAGTATGGTAGTGTCTCCTTACGGTAAGGTTCTTGAAAATATGAGGGGCAAATTCGGTATGACAACAGTGGAGTTTGATCCGCATGACAAATATCTAAAACCTGCAGGCTTTGGGAATCCCGATGCTGCTCATTATGAATATATAGAGTACGGTAGAAAACCATGGCAATACAGATTCGCCGGCAGCGCCATTGTAAACGATGATAAAAAAACCGCATATCCCAGAGTGTGTGCACACAGAGGATTCAGTACTATAGCACCAGAAAACAGTATGCCGGCTTATGGTGCGGCAGTTGCAATGGGAGCTGATGAAATAGAGTTGGATTTATGGCCTACCAAGGACGGTGAAATTGTTTCCTGTCATGACAGCCATCTTGACAGAGTGAGCACAGGCACAGGAAAATTAACAGATTACACTTTGGCAGAACTCGAACAACTTGATTTTGGAATCAAATTTGGTGGAAAATTCAAGGGAATGAAAATTTTAAAATTTGAGGATATTCTTCGTAAATTTTCAGGTCATGTGATAATGAATGTGCATGTCAAACCCACAACCTACTCGGGAGAATACCCTGACGACATAATGAGGGAAATTGTGAATCTTGTCAGAGAATATAATTGCGAAAAATATGTGTATTTCATGCTTGAAACTGACTGGCAAATAAAACAATTTAAAGAATATGCGCCTGAAATTTCCGTTTGTGTAGGACATTTAGACGATAAACCCTGGGCTATTGTAGACAGAGCAATAGAATTAGGTTGTGAAAAGGTTCAACTTTTTAAACCATACTTCAATCAGGAAATGATAGATAAAGCCCACGACCACGGTATTATATGCAATGTTTTCTGGTCAGACGATGAAGAAGAAACTAAAAAATTCCTGGAAATGGGAATAGATACCATACTTACAAATGACTATAACATCATTTCGCAAATTGTAAAAAAATAATTCGCTATTTATCTGGCGCACAAGGAGCGTTACTATGACAAAAAAAGAAGAATTTATAAAGATTTATACCGAAAACATAACACGAGAAGGTGCGGATAAATTACTGGAGTACTTATTGAGTTCTCAGAGTGATTTCTTTGTTGCTCCTGCGTCAACTCGCTTTCACGGCTCATACGAGGGCGGACTTTTAGAGCATTCGATAAACGTGTATAATTGCTTAAAAGATTACCTGGCAAGAGACAGAGTAAAGAATACCTATAACCTTGAATATTCTGATGAAAGCATAGCAATCGTTTCGCTTTTGCACGATTTATGCAAGGTAAATTGCTACAAAGCAGGCACAAGAAACGTCAAAGACGCATCAGGCGTGTGGCAACAGGTACCCACCTTTGAATACGCAGACGAGATGCCTTACGGCCACGGCGAAAAGTCGGTATATATCATTTCGGGCTTTATGAAGTTGACAAGAGAAGAAGCCTTTGCGATTCGCTATCATATGGGATTTTCAGGGAATGAACCTGCCAACAATGTAGGCGCGGCATTTGAAAAATACCCACTTGCATTTGCACTGTCTACTGCCGATATGGAAGCAACATACTTTTTAGAATAGAGGAGACCCAATGGACATTACCATCATTGTAGAAGCAATAATAAAGCTTGCAATAGCGATTTTTATAGGCTATTTCGCTGCAAAAACAGGCTACGTACCAGCAAGCTCCAGAGAAACAATCTCAAAGTTAATTATGAGAATAACCCTGCCGCTTTTGATATTGACATCCCTATTATCAAAGGAATTGTCAGCGGACGCCGCTAAAAACTCGCTGATAGTTGTGGGTGTTGCTGTTATTTCTATGGCGGTGCTTTTTTCGGTGGGTTGGCTTACAGCAAAAATCTTTCGCCTGCCAAGAGCAACCAAAGCAGTTCACGCGGTTTTGACCGCCAGTGGTAATATTGTATTTTTAGGTTACCCGGTGTTATCGGCAGTTTACGGCGCAGAGGGACTTCTTTACGCGGTGGTGTACGGCATTACAAACGATATGCTCCTGTGGAGTGTGGGCGTTTATTCCGTTTACAAAACTGTAAGCGACGAATCTCCCAAAGCAGCGCTGAAAAAACTCATCAACAGCAACACCATAACCTTTGCTGTTGCTATTCCTTTGATGCTTTTGGGATTTAAAATACCGAAAGTTTTAAACGATGCCTTAACTAATATCGGCGACCTTACCATATATCTTTCTATGTTATTTATCGGTATGACACTATCTGAAATAAAAATCAGATACATCTACAAAAGGTTCTCGATGTTTGCAATGATACTCACAAAAATGATTATAGCACCCATTGTTATAGTGATGATTCTAAAGGGCTTTAGCCTTGGGCACGTTGTGTGTGGCGCTATTGCTTTAGAAATTGCAATGCCTGCACAAACCATAACTTCAATTATGGTACACGATGCAAAATCAGACTTAAACTATGTAACAGAGTATATATTCATATCAACAATTATAAGCCTTGTGACGTTGCCGTTTGTGTACTATTTTGTTGAAAGAATTATGATGTAGAGGTAAAAAGTTGAAACGAGAAGAAATCATTTTATCACAAGAAGAAGTAAATATACAAAAAGAATACACTAAGAAGTTGCGTGAATACTACCAAGCAAAAGGAAAAACCCCTAAAGCACTGGTGGAAACCTTTGGTTGTCAGCAAAACGAAAACGATTCAGAGCGCATTAAGGGTATGCTTGCTGAGATGGGTTATACGTTTACAGACGAAAGGGAAGACGCTGACTTTATTCTTTTTAACACCTGTGCTGTCCGCGAGGGCGCAGAGCAAAGAGTTTTGGGAAATCTCGGCGCACTAAAACTCATCAAAGCAAAAAAACCCGACCTGATCGTCGGTATTTGCGGTTGTATGATGCAGCAGGAGCATATGTCAAAAAGAATAAAATCAAAATTCGGCCACGTTTCAGTAGTGTTTGGTACTCATTCTTTGTATTCTTTTCCTGAAATTATGTACAATGCAGTGGTAAAAGAGGAGCGAGTAATAAGCCATATTGAAAGCGACGGCAGACTCTGTGAGGACATTCCTGTTTACAGAGAAAAAACCTCATCTGCCTGGGTATCTGTAATGTATGGCTGCAACAATTTCTGCTCATACTGTATCGTGCCTTATGTAAGGGGCAGAGAAAGAAGCCGTGATCCCGAAGCGATTTTAGCCGAGGTGCGAGAACTGGCAAAATCCGGCACAAAGGAAATCACCCTTTTAGGCCAAAACGTAAATTCCTACGGCAAGGATTTAGATAGTGATATTGACTTTGCTGACCTGCTTTTGATGGTGGACAAAATCGACGGAATCAAAAGAATCCGCTTTATCACATCACACCCAAAAGATATGACAGATAAACTCATTGAAACCTTGCCTAAAGTGTCAAAACTCTGTAAACAAATGCATCTTCCTTTTCAGGCGGGAAGCAATAAAATCTTAAAAGTAATGAACAGACGCTACACCAAGGAAAGTTACCTTGAATTGGTAGAAAAAATAAGACAGAAAATGCCCGATGCGGTCTTTACCACAGATATTATCGTGGGATTTCCAGGGGAAACGGAAGAGGACTTTTTTGAAACTATCGACGTTATAGAAAAAGTTCGCTTTGACAGTGTATTTTCGTTTATTTATTCAAAGCGAAAAGGCACCCCTGCAGCCGAAATGGAAGACCAAGTTCCTGATGCAATCAAGCACAAGCACTTTGATATTTTGCTTGATGTACAAAACAAAATTTCAAGAGAAATCAACGAAACCTATCAGGACAAGGTAGAAGAAATCATGGTAGAGGGATTGAGCAAAAACAACGACGCCTTTATGTGTGGTCGTACAAGCGGCGGAAAAATCGTAAATTTTCCCAAGGATGACAATCTCTCATCAGGGGATTTTATAAACGTAAAAATAACAAAAATCAGCACCTGGTCCTTAATGGGCGAGCGAGTATAGGAGAATAAAAAATGAAAGAAATTTTAGATTTAGCACAAAAACTTGGCACTGCCATTGCAGAAAGCGAAGAAACCAAGAGTTTCCACGAAATGGAAAAGATTTACTACGAAGACGAAGCAGCCCAAAAGGCAATGCAGGACTACGAAGACACAAGAGCAAGAATGACAGTAGAAGCAAAAGAAAAAGGTATGACACCCGAAAGTTTGCAGCTTTTCCAGCAGGAAATGAAAGATGCTATGGACAAACTCATGGCAAACAAAACTGTCAAAGAATATTTAGAAGCAAAATCAGCATTTAGTGATATTTTGACCAAGGTAAATGCCATTATCGCTTACTGCGTTCAGGGAGAAGAGCAGGAAATGGCTACAACATCTTCAGGCGGTTGTAGCGGAAATTGCAGCAGTTGTTCAAGCTGCCACTAATTTTTGGAGGTAAAACAAATGACACCGATGATGCGTCAGTATCTTGAGATAAAAGAGAATTACCCTGATGCCATACTGTTTTTCAGAGCGGGGGACTTTTACGAGATGTTCTTGGACGATGCAATAATTGCATCACGAGAATTAGAACTCGTTTTAACGTCGCGCTCAAAAGGCGAAGAAGCCAAGAAAAACCCCATGTGTGGCGTGCCTTATCACGCGGCAGACACCTATATAGATAGACTCGTCGCCAAAGGCTACAAGGTTGCAATCTGCGAGCAGTTAGAGGACGCATCGGAGGCAAAGGGCATAGTAAAGCGTGACGTTGTGCGCGTGGTAACTCCGGGTACAATAGTAGACTCCAAAATTTTAGACGAAAAGAAAAACAACTTCTTATGTACAATTTACGGCGAAAGAAACTCTTTCGGCATAACTTTTTCCGACCTTTCTACAGGCGAGGTTTTTGTAACTAAGGTATCAAGAAAAGAACGCCTAATCGATGAAATTGCCCGCTATATGCCTACTGAAATCATAGTAAATGCAGAAGTCTTTAAAAATACAAAACTAAAAGACGAAATAAAATACAGATTCAATACTATAGAACTTGCAAAAACAGAAGTGACAAGAGATTATTCCGACGAACTTATTCTCTATTGGTTTAGTTTAGAGAATTTGTCGTCTTTGGCACTTCCTGATGATTTTTGCTCGGTAAATGCTTTAGGAATGACCCTTTTTCATTTTGAAGAAACACAAAAAATGAAAATCGGCCACATCAAAGAGGTAAAAGCCTACACAGAAGATGAATATATGGAAATAGACATCTTCACAAGACGAAACCTTGAAATCACAGAAACGATGCGCAATAAATCAAAGCGTGGCTCGCTGCTTTGGGTTTTAGACAAAACAGAAACAGCCATGGGCGGAAGAATGCTCCGTTCTTTCTTAGAAAAACCCTTGGTTGACTGCAATAAAATCACCAAGAGACTCTACGCCGTATCGGAACTCTATGAAAACACAGAAACAAGAGAACTGCTCAAAGAAACTCTTGCAGACATTTACGATATGGAAAGAATTCTGGGCAAAATCTCCTGCAAAAGCGTAAATCCAAAAGATATGATTTCGCTTAAGCAGTCGCTTATGATGTTGCCTAAACTCAACGAAATAATGAAAAAATTCCAGGCGCCACTCCTAAAGAGATTTGCCGATGGATTTGATACATTACCTGATATCGCAGAACTCTTAGAAAACTCGATAAAAGAAGAGGACACACCCCTTTTGATAAAAGAGGGCGGCATTATAAAGAAAGGCTACGATGCCGAGGTGGACGAGTATCGCGATTTAGCCGAAAACGGCAAACGCGCAGTACAGGAAATCGAAATCAAAGAAAAAGAAAGAACAGGAATAAAAACTCTTCGTACCGGTTACAACAGAGTGTTTGGCTATTATATCGAGGTATCTCAATCATTCCGCGACCAGGTGCCCGAAAACTACATCAGAAAGCAAACTCTCACCAATGGTGAAAGATTTATCACCGAAGAACTAAAAGAACTGGAAAACAAAATTTTGGGCGCGTCGGAATTTCTTAAAAACCGCGAGTATGAACTTTTCTGCCAGATTCGTGAGACTGTGGCAGACGCGGCTGAAAGAATACAAAAGGCGGCGTATATCGTTGCGTATCTTGACGTGCTTTGCTCATTAGCCGAAGTGGCAAGAAAGAACAACTACGTTATGCCCATCGTTGATTCATCCGATAAAATTGACATCAAAGGCGGCAGACACCCCGTAGTTGAGCGCGTCCTTGACGATGCGGTGTTTGTTCCCAATGACACTCAAATGGATTGCGATTCCAACAGAATGATTATAATCACAGGTCCCAATATGGCAGGTAAATCTACATATATGAGGCAAGTAGCCATAATCACTCTTATGGCGCAGATTGGAAGTTTTGTTCCTGCTGATTCAGCAAGAATCGGCGTGTGCGATAAAATCTTTACCCGAGTTGGTGCATCGGACGACTTATCTGCAGGCCAGAGTACCTTTATGGTGGAAATGACCGAAGTTGCGGCAATTCTTAAAAACGCCACCAAAAAAAGCCTTATCGTACTTGACGAAATCGGCAGAGGCACCAGCACCTACGATGGACTTTCTATTGCCTGGGCAGTGTCCGAATACATTGCTGACAAGAAAAAAATAGGCGCAAAAACCCTCTTTGCTACCCATTACCACGAACTCACACAGTTAGAGGACAAACAAGACGGCGTAAAGAATTATTGCATTGCTTGTAAAAAACGCGGCGACGACGTAATATTCCTGCGCAGAATAATAAAAGGCGGCGCTGACGATAGTTACGGTATTGAGGTTTCGGCTTTAGCGGGTTTACCCAAAGACGTAATCAACCGCGCTAAAGAAATTTTGGCATCTATTGACAACGGTCCTAAAGACGTGTCCGTAGCAACGCCAAAGGAAATCGTAGATGACGGACAAATCGATATGTCCGATATGAAAAATTTAGAACTTATTGACTTACTTCGCGATTTAGACGTAACAACACTTACGCCTATTGAAGCATTAAATAAACTGTACGAGTTAGTAAAACTTGCCAACGAGGGAAATTAAGTTCTAAATAAAAATCCCAACAATATAATATATCGTAAGAATACAAAGAAGGAGAAATTACGGTATGTTAAATTGTGAAGAATCAAACGAGGCAAGACTGGTAGGCTATGTGGCAACACCTGTTGAATTCAGCCACGAGGTACATAGTGAGTGCTTTTATAGGGTTGTCATTTCATCAAGCAGATTATCTTGCAACAAAGACGAAATAGTGGCAACAGTTTCCGAAAGACTTATAGGGGACACAGACCTTTCTGTAGGCACAAAAATCGAAGTGTGCGGTCAATTCAGGTCTTATAACAACTATTCGGGAGAGGGTAGCAGACTGATACTGACGCTTTTTGCAAGAACGCTCAACCTCACAGACGAGGAGTGCGATAACGAAATCTATTTAAACGGTTATATCTGTAAGCCTGCAATTTTCAGAACTACACCCTTCGGAAGAGAGATAGCGGACATTTTGCTTGCGGTAAACCGAGCCTATGGCAAATCCGACTACATACCCTGTATCGCATGGGGCAGAAATGCGAAGTTTTCAGAACTCTTACCCGTAGGCTCAAACATCAGAATCTGGGGAAGAATGCAATCACGAAAATACCAGAAAAAACTCGACGAAGAAAATGTAATCGAAAAAACAGCATATGAAGTTTCAGTAAGTAAATTAGAACTCATAAATTAACAGGCTGGCAAAAAAAGCGCAGACCACACAAGGCAAGAATTTTATTTAATTATAAACAAGAGGAAGGAATTCGATTTTTCGAATTCCTTCTTTTTTGTTGCCTTGTGGTTCGGTTTGTTCGTAGACAGAAGATTCAAAAAAAGAAGAGACTCGCATATTGCGAGTCTCAACATAATTTTACTATAATAGATATTTTATCTTCTGTCGGTCTGCGCTAAATCAACGCACCCCGGGAGGCTGAGCAGATTTAGATGCAGAATGGACAAACCGAACCGAAGGGTGAGCCCCGAAGGCGTACGTGGTACGCCGAGTGGTTCGGTTTGTTCGTAGACAGAAGATTCAAAAAAGAAGAGACTCGCAAAACGCGAGTCTCAACATAATTTTACTATAATAGATATTTTATCTTCTGTCGGTCTGCGCTAAATCTGCCAGCCTCTTTAAAGATTAATATTTTTTGTACAAGGGACCATATGTCGCACAAGCTCTGTAGTCCTGACCTTCCTTATCCATACCAAATGCATTCCATGCAGCAGGACGGAAGATATCATCTTCGGGAACGTTGTGCATACAAACGGGGATTCTTAACATAGAACAAAGTGTGATGATATCAGCACCGATGTGTCCGTAAGAAATAGCACCATGGTTAGCGCCCCAGTTACCCATAACTTCGTAAGCTGTTTTGAATGCGCTACCGTCTTTGCCGTCACATCTGGGAGCAAACCATGTGCAGGGCCATGTGGGGTTTGTTCTTTCCATGAGTTTTTCAGAAACTTCATCAGGAAGATTAACTGTCCAACCTTCAGCAATCTGTACAACAGGACCTAAGCCTTTAACAAGGTTCATACGAATCATTGTAGCGGGCATTTCGGCACGTGTTGTATATGAGCTTGAGAAACCGCCGCCACGGAAGTTGTCAAAGCCTGCTTCACACCATACTGTAGCGTCTGTCATCTTCTTGATATCTTCGTCTGTAACTTCCCACCATCTCTTCATTGTGGGGTTGCCGTTTTCGTCACGACATTCGCCGCAAGCGTCGAGGCATGCTGCACCTGAGTTGAGAAGATGGATGATACCGCCGTTTTCTTTTGCTTTGCCCTCTAAATCATAGCCTGTAACTCTCTTTGTAGCTTCAGGTGACCAGTAAGTACGAACGTCAGCAAAAATCTGTGCGCGGTGTGTGAGCAATCTCATAAACAACATACACATACCGTTTAAGATATCGTTTTCTGTTGAAAGTGTGTAGGGTTCACGAGCGCCCTCGTAGTCAAATGTTGAACTTAAGAGTGCTTCAGGGTAGTCACAGTTGGGCCAATGGTCTGTCCACTGACGCTGTCCCTGGAAACCACCTACGATAGCGTTGTGACCTGCTTTTTCTTCTTCAAATTTATCATCGAGAGTTTTGTTACCGCCCATCAAATCCTTGATTATGCAGTACATCTTAACTGTGAATTCCCACTGTTTTTCTTTTTCTTCAGCAGAGAATTTAACAGAAGCGGGGTTGTCATCACGACCCTCCTTGCAATGTTCTTTTGTCCATGCAAGAGCCTTCTGATATTCTTCTTCGTTGTAGATGCCTTCTTCCATACGACGGAGAACTTCAACCTCATCAACTGATTCGATACGCATACCGAAGTAATCTTCCATGAAATCCTGATCCATGATAGAACCTGCGATACCCATACACTGTGAACCAATCTGTAAGTATGATTTACCGCGCATTGTAGCAACAGCAACAGCTGCACGACCAAATCTTAAGAGTTTTTCTTTTACGTCTTCAGGAATGGTGTTAACCATATCTGTGTCCTGAACTTCGTGACCGTAAATACCGAATGCAGGTAAGCCTTTCTGTGCGTGACCTGCTAAAACTGCAGCAAGGTAAACTGCACCGGGACGTTCTGTGCCGTTAAAGCCCCATACGCCTTTGATTGTGTGGGGGTCCATATCCATTGTTTCTGAACCGTAGCACCAGCAAGGTGTAACAGAAAGTGTAATATCTACGCCTTCTTTTTTGAACTTGTTAGCACATGCAGCAGCTTCGGGTACACGACCGATACTTGTGTCTGCGATAACTACCTTAACGGGTTCGCCGTTTGAGTAGTAAAGGTTTTCTTCGAATAATTTTTTAGCAGCCATTGCTAAAGCCATTGTCTGGTCTTCCAAGCTTTCACGAAGCTTCAAAGGACCACGGCGTCCGTCAATACAAGGACGAATACCGATAACGGGGTAATCACCAACATATCTTTGTTTTGCCATTTTCATTTTCCTCCATTATAGTTTATTTATTTTAAAAAAATATTAGTCTGTGATAATAACTGTACGGGTTAGAGCGTCCCACTTAACGCTTGCGCCGAAGCTTTCTGTTACCGCACGGGCAGGCACCATAGTTCTGCCGCCTAAAATCTGTGCAGGAACGTCAATTTCAATAACGGATTCCACACCGTTTTCAGTTTTGTTTATTTTGTTAGTATCTATTACCATTGTGATTGAGGTAGTACCGCGTGATGCTGATACTGTACGTGTAGGAGCGTCCCAACCAACTGTAATTCCTATGGATTCAAATATAGCACGAACAGGAACCATTGTTCTGCCGTTTATGATTTCGGGAACTTGGTCGAAGTCAATGTATTTACCGTTTACACGTACTAAAATTTCAGCTGACGGAGCAAGACCGCCGACAAATTTTATGCCGTTTTCTTTTGCAAATTCTTCGGCATACGTTCCTGTGATACCGTTGATTGTTACATTGTAGCAATTATAAAAAGCATCAGAGCTGATTTCTAATATGCTTCCCGGAATAACGATTGTCTTTAAAGCATTACAATTACAAAAAGCACCGTCTTCGATTTTTGTGATTTTGTAGGGGAGAGTGATGGTCTCTAAAGACGTGCAGGTAATAAAGGCTGCAGGACCGATAACTCGTAAGCTCTTAGGGAGTACAACTTCCTTTAATGCACGAAAATCTGCAAAAGCACCGTCGGAAATTGATGTGATACCCTCGCCGATTACAACCTTTGTAATATTTGAGCGAAGACCATACCAGGGAATCTGTGATATGTATTCGTAATCTATCACCATATCGCCTGTGCCGTTAATATATAAAACGTCGTTTTGCTGTTCCCAGGTCACGTTGGTTTCGACTGTGTCTTCAGCATAGACAAAAGACGTACCAACAAAGGTTACACAAAGAATGAAACACAGCAATAATTTTGCGATTTTTTTCATAATTATGCTCGCTTTCTTACTAAAACTTACCTCTACACATTAAACTAAAGGTATCGTAATTATTATACTACTTTTTGTCCAAAAAGTCAATCGAATATTATTATTTACAAAAAAGGAAGAAACTCGCTGTTTTGCGAATTTCTTCCTTTAATTTTGTGTTGTTTTATTCTACATAATCTGCATATCTGGGGGGATTACATTCGGGACATTGTCTAAACTGAAGCATTTCAATAAGCTCCCATGTAACCTTTTGGTGAGTTGTACCCTTTAATGTACTACAGTCCTTTAAATGATAGCAGATACGTGTGGTATTGTCGCCGCCCTCTGATATAATATGAACCTCAGGTGCGTTATCAGCAGTTGCTACTTCTTTGTTTTTTGAAGGAGCAGGGAGATTTGACTCTGTTTTCTTGTCGCTCTTTTTAGTGGATGTGGTTTTGTTTTTCTTCGGTGTAGAAGAAGTTTTTTCTTTTGTCTGTGTTGCGGTTGCCTTTTCGTCGGTTTCTTCTGCAGCCTTTATAGTTTCTTCCGCGATTACAGCGGCGTTTTCTTTGAGTTCTTCAGATTTTTCTTCTACAGCTGCACTCTTTTCATCAACAACTTCTTCTTTTTCTCCACAAGCTGAAAGCATACCCAATGCGAGAACTAAAGTGATAGCTATACAAAATATTTTTTTCATAAAATTACACCTTCCTATAAATTTTCTTTTATATAAGAAACAGCATTTTTGATTGCTTCTTCTACTGCAATGTCAGTACTTTCTGCGTCTGTTCTTAATTTGTATTCGCAGATGCCCTCTGCTGCTTTTTTACCGATTGTAATTCTTACGGGAATACCGATTAAGTCAGCATCTTTAAATTTAACGCCTGCACGCTCTTCGCGGTCATCAATTAAAGTTTCGATACCCTGTGCCTTTAACTCGGCATAAACCTTTTCAGCCAATTGAACTTGTGAATCGTCCTTTGTATTTACAGGAACTACAATAGCCTGATAAGGTGCAATGGCAACAGGCCATACAAGACCGTTGTCGTCGCTGAACTGCTCGATTGCAGCGGCGATAGTTCTTGATACACCGATACCGTAGCAACCCATAATGATTGTCTGGGGCTTGCCGTTTTCATCAAGGTATGTGCAGTCAAGTGCTTCTGTGTATTTTGTACCGAGTTTAAAGATATGACCAACCTCGATACCCTGTGTGGTTTCAATGGGTTGTCCGCATTTGGGGCAGGGGTCACCTGCAACAATTACACGCACGTCAACGACTTCCGCTTCAAAATCCTCTGTATTTACATTGATAAAGTGGTAATCTGTTTCGTTTGCGCCTACGATAAAGTTTGACATCTGTGAAACTTCTCGGTCCATAATAACGGGAACCTTAATTCCGATAGGACCTGCAAAGCCAACTGCAGCACCTGTTGCTTCTGTTACGACATCAGCTGAAGCCATCATCAAATCATCAGCGTTTATGCCTAAGTGATTTGCAAGCTTTACTTCGTTTACTTCACGGTCGCCTCTTACCATAACGGCAACTGTTTTGTCATTAGCTGTATAGATTAAGGTCTTTACAAACTTTGTACTGTCTGTATTTAAGAATGCTACCAATTCTTCGATAGTTTTAACATTGGGTGTGTGGATTTTTTCACGAGTTTTTGGAGATTCTTTTTCAGCAGGAACTAAAATACATTCCGCTTTTTCTACGTTTGCAGAATAGTTACAAACAGGGCAGTGTGCGATAGTATCTTCGCCCACTTCGGATTTTACCATAAATTCCTGCGAACCTGAGCCGCCCATAGCGCCGGAGTCTGCGTCAACCACTATGTAATCAAGACCAAGACGCTCAAAAATCGCACAATATGCATCATACATCTTGTTGTAAGATTCATCTAAGCCTTCCCATGTGCGGTCAAAGCTGTAGGCATCTTTCATTACGAATTCACGTGAACGAATGATACCAAAGCGTGGACGACTTTCGTCACGATATTTTGTCTGAATCTGGTAAAGTGTAACGGGGAGCTGGCGATAGGACTTAAGAGAAGCTTTAACTGTTTCTGTAAAGATTTCTTCGTGTGTAGGCCCTAAGCAGAAGTCTCTGCCATTTCTGTCCTTTAGTTTAAACATATTAGGACCAAAAACGTCCCATCTGCCTGAAGCCTGATAGGATTCAGCAGGTAAAAGAGCAGACATTAGGAGCTCTTGGGCATCAGCTCTATCCATTTCCTCGCGAACGATATTTTCAACCTTTTTAAGAACACGAAGTCCCAATGGCAGATAAGAATATACGCCTGCGGCAAGCTTTCTGATGATGCCGCCGCGAAGCATAAGCTGATGGCTTATGGTTTCTGCTTCTGCGGGAACCTCACGGAGTGTGCTTAAAAATAATTTTGACATTCTCATAGTATTTTCATAGCCTTTCAAAAATAAATTCTTACATTATAATATAATAATATGAAAGCACAAAAAAGTCAACCGTTTAAAAAATTTTTGCTAAACATACAAAAAAACAACGCAAAAATACAAAAATGAAATTTTTGCTGTCAAAAAATACAAAACCCGAAACAAAAATCCGATAAAATCGTTTTAAAAATCAAAAATTTGAAACTAAAACGAAACAAATTTGCATTTTTTCGATTTTTCAATATTGACATTCGCAAATAAAATTGGTATAATATCTAATATTATATAAAAAAGTGTTAAAATAGAAAAAGCAGGTGCAAAATATGAAAAGAACAGAACACGATATGTATGCAGAAGCCTTTCGCAAATGGACGAATGTAATCGAGGAAAATACAAGTATTTCTCCCGAGTTATATAGCAGTGGTAGAGTAAAGCGCGGTCTTCGTAACAGCGATGGTACAGGTGTATTGGCAGGCCTAACTCGTGTAGGTCAGGTACACGGCTACATCATGTACGAAGATGAAAAAATTCCCGACCAAGGTAAGCTTATCTACCGAGGCATTGACGTAGACGACATTGTCAACGCATGTGAAAAGGAAAACAGATTCGGCTATGAAGAAACCTGCTATCTGCTTTTGTTCGGCAAGCTCCCCACGAAGTCAGAGCTTGATGATTTCAAGAAATTAGTAGGCGATATGCGCACACTTCCCGAGGGCTTTTTGGAAGATGTTATTATGTATTCGCCCAGTAATAATGTTATGAATAAGCTGGCTCGTTCTGTGCTTGCTATGTATTCTTATGACAATGACCCCGATTCTATAGACTTATACAACTTAATCAGACAGTCAATACTCCTGTTTTCACAGGTGCCTGTAATGGTGGCATACGCATATAGTGCAAAAAACCACTACTTTAACAAAAAAAGTCTTATTATTCATAATCCTATACCGGAACTATCTACTGCAGAGAACTTCTTGCACATGATAAGACCTGACAACAACTTCACAGATTTAGAGGCTAAGGTATTAGACCTGGCGCTTATTTTGCACGCAGAGCACGGCGGCGGTAACAACTCTACCTTTACCACAAGAGTAGTTTCATCGTCTAATACCGACACATATTCCGCTATTGCTGCGGCTATCGGCTCACTCAAGGGCCCTAAGCACGGCGGTGCAAATGCCAAGGTTGTAGAAATGGTAGAGGACTTCAAAGGTAGCCTTACCGATATTACAGACAAAGACCAGGTAGCAAAGCATATAGAAAAAATCTTTGCCAAAGAAACCTTCGACAGGAGCGGTCTTGTTTACGGTATGGGCCACGCCCTTTATACAAAATCTGACCCGAGAGCAGTAGCATTAAAGCGCAAGGCAGAAGAACTCGCCTATGCTACAGGTAACACAGAAGAATTTAAATTGTATAATTTAATTGAAGAACTTACACCTGAAATATTTTCAAGAAACAAGGGCAGAAGTTACATCTGTGCAAACGTAGACCTTTATTCAGGCTTTGTATATAAGTGCTTAAATATTCCCAACGAACTCTACACACCGCTTTTTGCTATAGCACGTATGGCAGGTTGGTGTGCTCACAGAATAGAGGAAATCGTATACGACGGAAAAATCGTCCGTCCTGCCTATAAGAGCGTAGGTAAAAACGGCATCTATGTTCCTATGAGCGAAAGATAATAGCACGATAAAAATTTTTAAAAGGGGTGGCGCTAATGGATTTTAAAATACATTCTGATTATAAGCCCTGCGGCGACCAGCCCGAGGCTATAGAGAAGTTAGCACAGGGTGTTCTGCGAGGGGACAGCGAGCAGACACTTTTGGGTGTTACGGGTTCAGGCAAAACCTTTACCATTGCAAATGTAATCGAAAAAGTACAAAAGCCCACACTTGTGCTTGCTCATAATAAGACATTAGCAGCACAGCTCTGTAGTGAATTTAAGGCGTTTTTTCCTGAAAATGCCGTTGAGTTTTTTGTGTCTTATTATGACTACTATCAGCCCGAAGCGTACATTCCAAATACAGACACATATATAGAAAAGGACTCTTCAGTAAACGAAGAAATTGATAAATTGCGTCACAGTGCTACTGCGGCGCTTTTTGAACGTAAGGACGTAATTATAGTTGCCAGTGTGTCCTGTATCTATGGACTTGGTGACCCCATTGATTACAATGAGCTTGTTATTTCACTGCGTCCCGGTATGGAGCGTGACCGCGACAGTATATTGAAAAAATTAGTAGAAATTCAATACGAGCGAAACGACATAAACTTTGTACGTGGAAAATTTCGTGTACGTGGTGATGTTTTGGAGGTTTTTCCTGCTGAAAGCAGTGACACAGCCATAAGAATTGAATTTTTCGGCGACGAAATCGACAGAATTTCAGAAATCGACGTAGTGACAGGTGAGATTAAAGGCACAAGAAACCACATAGCAATATACCCTGCGTCCCACTACGTAACCACAAAAGAAAAAATGGAGCGTGCAATTTCTTCTATTGAAGCGGAAATGTACGATAGAATAAAATATTTCCGCGAAAACGACCAACTTTTAGAGGCACAAAGAATCGAGCAGCGCACAAGCTATGATATAGAAATGATGAGGGAAATCGGCTTCTGCCAGGGAATAGAGAACTACTCCCGTCACATAAGCGGAAGAGCACCGGGCTCGGCACCCTTTACACTCCTTGACTATATGCCCGATGACTTTTTGCTTGTGGTTGACGAATCTCACGTGACAATACCTCAGGTAAGAGGTATGTTTAACGGTGACCGCGCAAGAAAAACGTCTTTAGTAGACTATGGCTTCAGACTTCCATCTGCTTTTGACAATAGACCCCTGAATTTCCCCGAATTTCAGGAAAAACTAAATCAGGTAATCTATGTCAGCGCTACACCTGCAGATTATGAACGTGACCGCTCAACACAAATTGCAGAGCAGATTATACGCCCTACAGGACTCCTTGACCCCGAAATTATTGTCCGCCCCGTAAAGGGTCAGGTGGATGATTTGGTTGGAGAAATAAATCAGGAAACAGAAAAAGGCAACCGCGTTTTAGTCACAACCCTGACCAAGAAAATGGCAGAGGATTTAACAGACTATCTTCGCGAACTTGATATTAAAGTGAAGTATCTTCACTCCGAGGTAAAAACCATAGAACGTATGGAAATAATAAAAGACCTGCGCGAAGGCGTTTTTGACGTTTTGGTAGGTATCAACCTTTTGCGTGAGGGACTTGATATTCCCGAGGTTTCTTTAGTTGCAATATTAGATGCTGATAAAGAGGGCTTCTTGCGGTCTGAAACTTCACTCATACAGACGGTGGGCAGAGCAGCCCGAAACGCCGACGGCAGAGTTATAATGTATGCCGATACTATCACAGGCTCAATGGAGCGAGCAATCAAAGAAACTAACCGCCGTCGCGAAAAACAGAAAAAATACAATGAAGACAACGGCATCACACCCCAATCTATCAAGAAAAACATTCGTGATGTTATATCACCTATGGGCGAAGTGCCTGACGATTCGATTCGAGATGTCAAACTGTCAAAAGATATGGACATCAATCTGCAGATTGAAATTTTGACAGAGCAGATGAAACTGGCTGCAGAAGAACTTCGATTTGAAGATGCGGCGTCCATACGCGATAAAATTAAAAAATTACAAAACAAAAAGCAGTAGCCTAGCTACTGCTTTAATTTTTATATTACCAACCCGCCGTTAGGCGATAAAATCTGCCCCGTTGTAAAGGAAGAAAATTCCTCATCAGCCAGGAAGAAAATCGCCTTTGCTACATCTTCGGCTTTTCCGATTTTGCCCAAGGGAGTTTCATCGATTACCAATTTCAAATCATCTTCCGATAACGTGCTGCTCATATCGGTATCGATAAGCCCAGGTGCTACACAATTCACACGAATGCCCGATGGCGCCAATTCTTCTGCCAATGCCTTGGTAAGCCCTATTACTGCGGCTTTTGCAGCGGAGTAGTGTACCTCACAGGAAGCACCCTTAATACCCCACATAGAAGAAACATTTACGATAGACCCCTGATGTCTTTTTACCATTTGCGGAACTACTTCTGACAATACATTATAAATACCGTCAACATTTACCGAAAACATTTTTTTCCATTCGCTTTCTGTAATATCGGTAAAGAGTTTTTGTTGTGCAATGCCTGCATTGTTTACCACAACATCAATGGGACCTAATTCGCTGATGCATTTTAAAATTGCAGATTGGATTTGTGCTTTATCGGAAACGTCGGCTTTTAACGTAATAGCCTTTTTTCCAATAGCACGAATCTCGGCTGCTACAGCTTCTGCTTTTTCGTCGTTATTAAGATAATTGATGGCAACATCGTAGCCGTGACGGGCAAAACATATCGCCGTTGCAGCACCGATACCACGTGAAGCACCTGTTATAAATACAACCTTACTCATAATTTTCTCCTAAAAGTGTTTTTACCATTTTATCACAAGTTTTTATTTAATTCAAGCCTCGGATTTCACACCGTCTACAGCGATTGCAATGTCCTCTAAATATTCGCAAATCACAGTAACCTCAACTGTCGTATCATTAAGCACCTTATGAGATACTTTGCAGTCCACCAAAGTGGAATTGGGAGAAACCTGCTCCTCAATTTTTGCCTTTAACTGTGCCGTGCCAAAGTCTACCACACTCTTGGCGCTTTGCAATTCTTCTGTGACAGAAATTTCAGAATAAAGCCTTTTAGTAAATCCTATGCCAAACAAGGTGTATTTCTTTTCGTCCAAGATGTAGTCGGAGTAGGGTGCACGCTTATAAAGGTTAAAATCTTTGTCAAAAAAGTGTAGTGTGTAGAGGGATTTTTTCTTGCCTGTTTCTGTTTTGACAGTGGCAAGAGTAGAAAAAATCTCTTTTTCCTCGTACCATACCCGAGCGATTACCGAAGCCGATGCCCTTACATATCGGTTTTCCTGACGAACTGTGCTTGGGATTTTTCCCGTAACGATAACGGTGTCGGCAAGCACGGTATCGCCCTCTGACAGTACCGGAATACCGCCTCTTACCGTCATACTCTCGATAATTCCGTCGCGTTTTGCCACTATATTTACATAATCGTCGTGATTTAAAATCTTGGGCGCTTTTATATTTTCGTGCACGTCGACTATTACATTTGAGCCTTTATGGTCCACCCAAAGCCAAGAAAGCTCGGGCAACTTTAAGAGAGTGTCCCGCTGTATCCGATGAGGGTCGATTTTTGCTCTTAACATACCTTTTTTCAAACCCACTTCATTTAAAACCGACAAAATCTGTTCCTTTGGTATTTTTTCGTTGCCTGTAATTTCTATATTCCACACAAACTGGTTAAAGCATATCACAAGCAAAATAAAGATAAATCCACCAAATAAAGCGACTTTTCTCTTTTTGTATTTTTTCAGGAAAAAGGGAAGTCCGTGCTCTATGTTTATATTCACAGTTACGCCTGTATCGTAGGCGATGGAAGTGGTTTTTTTAAAGGCAGGGGCAGAAATCTTGCACCTTACGGAATACTCGGAAATCCTGACTACGTCCCACAAAAGAATGTTGTTTGATGCGCACGCGTTAATAAAACGCTCACAAAACCTGCCAGTTACGGTTATGGTGAGATAACCCTTAAAATATGTAATAAATTCGGGAATAAACATCATATCAACTCCGCACCTTTGAAAATTCTAACGACAAAATACTGCCTGTAAGCGAAAGCTCGTCGTCGGTAATGATTTCAATATTTAGCCTCTCGCCTTTGATGGTGATTATTATATCTTTTGCAGCAACCGATATTTGCTCTTGTTCATACAGCAAAATGGATGTGTAGTTTTCAAGTCGGAGTTCTGCGTTGGACATCATTGTAATTCTTGACATTCCCAAAAAAACATCCTGCGGAACATCTAAAGTTTTAACGATTTTTGAAGGCACAAGCCTTTTGGCTTTTTTGCGACGCATTCACTTCACCTCCGTAATACTTATGCTAAAAAATTCATAATAATTACCGAGGTGATGACCTTGAAAATAAAATCAAAACTTTTAATTTTATTATCTTTTGGGCTTGTTTTTTTAATGATTTTTTATACCCAACAAGTGACAAATGGTGCATACAATGCGCTTGTTCTTTCCGCTACGTCGGTAATACCTGCATTGTTTCCCTTTTTTGTTGTGTCAGGAATTCTGGTAAATACGGGCGCGGTCCATTTTATAGGAAAAGCCTTTTCGCCGCTGTCGAAAGTGCTCTTTAAGACACAAGGAGTGGGAGCTTTCGTTTTTTTAATGGGGTTTTTGTGTGGCTACCCCACAGGTGCAAAAATCACTGCTGATATGTATAAATCAGGCCAACTCACAAAAAAAGAAAGCGAACGCCTGCTTGCTTTTTGCAACAATTCAGGACCGCTCTTTGTTATTGGCGCGGTGGGAAACACAATGCTCGGGAGCAAAAAAATCGGTATAATTTTATACCTCGTCCACGCCTTGTCGGCAGTGGTAACGGGTGTTGTGTTTTCGCTTTTCTCAAAAGAGAAGACCACCACCAAATCAACTAAAATAATGGCGACAAATTTCAGCCAAGCAATAACAAAAAGCGTTGAAACTGCACTAAAATCCATACTTTCTGTCTGCGCCTATGTGGTGTTTTTCGGGAGCGTAATACAAGTGATTAAGGAATTTACCAAAAGCCCCGTGCTGCTTTCATTACTAGAAGTAACCACAGGAGCCAAAGAGATAATAGCATCAGGAATTGCAAATGATACGATGCTTGTGTTGTTGTCGGGCGCTATGGCGTTTGGCGGAATTTGTGTTTTTTTTCAAGTGAGAAGTGTGGTAGGCGACACAGACCTTTCCTGCCGAACGTATCTTTTTGGAAAAATATTTCAAGCAATGTGTGCATCGCTCTTTACGAAGCTGTATTTGTGGGTAAATGCTGATGTGGTTGTCTTTTCGCCGCAAGTGGAAAAAACCTGCACAAATGGCGCAACGGCTTACCTTGTGATTATCTTGTTACTGTTTACTACGACGGCGCTTTTTCGTTTGACAAAAAAGAACTGATATGATATATTTTTCCTATAAAAATCAGGAGAAATGCTATGTTTTCATATACACTTGACAACAAAAGATACCACACCTTAAATTACCACCTTATAAAAACTTTTGGACAAAAAGTATATAAGGCGGTGTTAGATGGTGGATTTACATGTCCTAATATTGACGGCAGGGTAAGTTTCGGTGGTTGTGCATACTGCCTTTCGGGTGCAGGGGAGTTTACGAACGATGCGAAACTTTCCATTACCGAACAGTTAACGGCAGAAAAAGAACGAATAGAAAAAAAGCACCCAAACCCCAAACTGATAGCATATTTTCAAGCGCATACCAACACCTATGCAGATACAACAACCTTGCGCCGAAAATACGACGAGGCGCTCGCATTTCCTGATGTGGTGGGGTTGAGCATTGCCACGCGCCCTGACTGTATTGATGAGGAAATTTCTGACCTCTTATACGAATACAGCCAAAAAACATACCTGACGGTCGAGTTAGGCTTGCAGACAGTAAATGACGAAACGGCAAAATCCTTTAACCGAGGCTACACCTACGACACATTTCTTTCGGCTTATAATATGCTAAAGTCAAGAAACATCCGCGTATGCGTTCACTTGATAAACGGACTTTTAGGCGAAACAAAAGAAGATATGATAAGCACCGCAAAAGTAGTGGGCAAACTAAAACCCGACGCGGTAAAAATCCACCTTTTGCATATCCTACGCGGGACAAGCTACGAGCAGGAATACGAAGATGGAAAACTGATTCCTATGACAAAAGATGCCTATATAAATACAGTCGTAAGACAGCTTGAGGTATTTCCCGAAACAACTGTTATAGAGCGCATTACAGGCGACGGTTCAAAGGAAAATCTCGTAGCACCCCTTTGGAGTCTTGACAAAATTTCCGTCCTCGGCGGAATAGATAAGGAAATGAACGCTCAAAACACATATCAAGGCATACTTTTTACTTGACTAAAGCCTTGATTTATAGTAAAATAATTATATTGTGTGAAATTATGTATATACATCTACGAAAGGTTGAGATAAATGGAAAAATTAGGTCTTAACGAGATAAGAGAAAAATTCCTTTCATTCTACGAATCGAAGGAACATTTAAGAATGAAAAGCTTCTCGCTGGTTCCTGAACACGACCCCAGCCTGCTTTTGATTAATGCAGGTATGGCGCCCTTAAAGCCTTACTTTACAGGCAGACAGACACCCCCGAGAAAAAGAGTTACCACCTGTCAGAAGTGTATTCGTACACCTGACATTGAGCGCGTGGGAAAAACTGCCCGTCACGGCACATTCTTTGAAATGCTGGGTAACTTCTCATTCGGCGATTATTTCAAACACGACGCTACAAAATGGGCGTGGGAATTCGTAACAGAGGTTTTACAGCTTCCCCGCGACAGAGTTTGGATTTCGGTTTACGAAGAGGACGATGAAGCAATCGAAATCTGGACAAACCACGTTGGAGTTGACCGCGACCATATAGTAAAAATGGGAAAAGAAGACAACTTCTGGGAAATCGGTACAGGCCCCTGCGGTCCCTGCTCTGAACTTTACTTTGACAGAGGCGAGGAATACGGCTGTGGCTCACCCGACTGTAAGGTCGGCTGTGAATGTGACAGATTTGTAGAATTCTGGAACCTTGTATTCACACAGTTTGATAAGCAAGAAGACGGCACATACGTTCCCCTTGACCATCCCAATATCGATACTGGTATGGGACTTGAGCGTATTGCTTGCATTATGCAGGGAGTGTTGTCACTCTTTGATGTAGATACCATTAAGTCAATTCGTGACGCAGTATGCGAAAAGGCAAACGTAACCTACGGAAAAGATGCAGACACCGACGTTTCAATCCGTGTTGTAACTGACCACATCAGAAGCACAGTGTTTATGATGTCAGACGGCGTTAACCCCTCAAACGAGGGCAGAGGCTACGTTTTAAGAAGACTTCTTCGCCGTGCTGCACGCCACGGAAAACTCCTTGGCATCAAGGGTACATTCCTTTATGAACTTGCAGACAAAGTAATCGAAGCATCAAAAGGCGCATACCCCGAACTTTCGGAAAAAGGCGACCTTATAAAGAACAAAATCCAGAAAGAAGAAGAGCGCTTTGCCCAGACAATTGACGCGGGCTTTGCGATTTTAAATAATTTCTTGGAAAATTCAAACGACAAAATATTCTCAGGGGAAAATGCATTTAAACTCTATGACACATATGGTTTCCCCATTGACTTAACTCGTGAAATTCTGGCAGAAAAGGGAATAGAAATCGACGAAGAGGGCTTTGTTCGCGAAATGAACGAACAACGTGCAAGGGCAAGAGCAAACGCCAAAATGACCGAAGTAGGCTGGGAAG
The DNA here is from genome assembly GCA_045591015.1 of Congzhengia sp. Taxonomy (GTDB): domain Bacteria; phylum Bacillota; class Clostridia; order UBA1381; family UBA9506; genus Congzhengia. The sequence continues at coordinate 2,792 of JAZNSC010000021.1, read as the reverse complement.
ACAAAATCGCAGATGCACTGGTTAACGTTGCGCCCACAGAGTTTGTTGGCTATGAAAATCTTACCTGCGATGCTAATGTTTTACTCGTATTAAACGATGAAGACGGCAAAGATACATTAGAAGCAGGCGACACAGGCATCGTAGTACTTGACAAAACAGTATTCTACGGCGAGGGCGGCGGTGAAGTAGGCGATATTGGTAAAATCGCAGGTGCCTCTGTTACCGATACCAAGAAAACCCCCGACGGAAAATACTACCATTTTGTAAAAGTGGAAGAGGGCGAAATAAAAGCAGGCGACACTGTAGCGGCTGCTGTTAGTGTTACAACCCGTACACTAATTCAGGCAAACCACAGTGCAACCCACCTTTTGGATTCAGCACTGAAAAATGCTTTGGGCGATGCTGTTACACAGTCAGGCTCTTATGTATCCTGTGACAGACTTCGCTTTGACTTTACTTTAGACAGAGCAGTAACGGCAGAAGAATTAACTGCGGTTGAAGCAGAAGTAAATACAAAAATATTAGAATCTCTCCCTGTAAAATGGGAAGAAATGCCCATTGCAAAAGCCAAAGAAATGGGCGCAGTAGCAGTATTCGGCGACAAATACGGCGAAACCGTAAGAGTAGTTTCTATGGGTGATTATTCTATGGAACTTTGCGGTGGATGTCACGTTTCCAATACATCACAGATAGGCTTGTTTAAAATAATTTCAGAAACAGGCGTTGCAGCAGGTATCAGAAGAATCGAGGCTGTTACAGGCTTAGGCGTTTTGGCAGAACTCAAAAAAGCTGAAAGCACAATCATAGAGGTTGCCGAAAACTTAAAATGCGGTATCGGCGATGTAGCAAAGAAAGCTTCGTCTGTAGTAGCAGAAATAAAGGCACTTGAGAGCAAAATCGAAAGCCTGAACGCCAAACTTGCAGGCAGTGCTGCTGATGATATATTAAACAACGCAAAAGAAATTAACGGCATCACAGTTGTTTGCGGCAGAGTAGACGGTGCTAATATCGATGCTCTTCGTAACCTTGGCGACGGCTTTAAGGCAAAGCTTGACGCAGGCGTTATCGTTTTGGCATCAAATGACGGCGGCAAGGTTTCTATCGTTGCTATGGCTACAAAGAGTGCAATCGAGCGCGGTGCTCACGCCGGAAACATTGTCCGCGAAGTTGCAAAAATCTGCGGCGGCGGTGGCGGCGGCAAACCTGAAAGCGCACAAGCCGGTGCAAAGGATGCATCAAAAATCGAAGAGGCTTTAAATGCAGTTTATTCAATGATTGAAAGCCTTTAAAAAATACTTGACAAACTAAATTATTTTATATATAATAATTGAGTTAGAACTGCAAAAGCGGTTCATCCTTGCTCTGAGAAGTGCTCAGGGCCAAAGACCAAAAGGAGGTGTAAAGAATGTCAGAAGTAATCAACAAGTACGAAACTATCTTTGTAGTTGACGCGTCTTTGGAAGAAGAAGCTATCACAGGTATTGTTGATAAGTTCAAAACATTGATCAGCAAAGCAGGTGAAATCGAATCTGTTGACGAATGGGGTAAGAGAAGACTCGCATACCCTATCGATTTCAAAACAGAGGGTTACTACGTGCTCGTAAATTTCAGCGCTAAACCTGATTTTCCGGCTGAACTTGAACGTATCTACAACATCACAGACGGCTTATTAAGAAGCATCATCATTAAAAAAGACGAAAAGAATGCGTAAGTAGCACTTCGCATTGGAGGGTAACGACTTATGAACAAAGTTATTTTAGTAGGCAGATTAACTAAAAATCCCGAACTTCGCGCTACAACATCAGGCGTTTCAGTATGCAGTTTTACAGTTGCATGTGACAGACGTTTTGTAAAACAGGGCGAAGAAAGAAAAGCAGATTTTATCAACTGCATCGCATGGCGCCAGAGTGGTGAAGCTATTGCAAAATACTTCGCACAGGGCAACAGAATTGCATTAGAAGGCTCAATCCAGACAAGAAGCTGGACTGACAACGAAGGCAAGACCAGATATGCAACAGAGGTTGTTGTAGACCAGTGGGAATTTGCACAGAGCAAGTCAGAGGGCGGCGCATCAAGTGCTGGCAGCAATTCAGGCCTTTACCCCGTTGAAAACAACGAGCCTGCGGTAGGAGATATCGATGGATTTATGCCTATCGAAGAAGACGACTTACCTTTCTAAAAAATTAACTAACAGTCAACTATGAAGGAGGTAAATTAAAATGGCAGAAAAACCTATGGTTAGAAACCGTAAAGCAAAGAAAAAGGTTTGCTCATTTTGTCAGGATAAAGTTGAACATATCGATTACAAAGACGTTGCAAAGTTAAGAAGATATGTATCAGAACGTGCAAAGATTCTTCCCAGAAGAATCACAGGCACATGTGCAAAGCATCAGCGCCAGCTTACAATCGCTATTAAGCGTGCTCGCCAGATTGCACTTCTTCCTTTCTCTGCTGAGTAATAAGAGATACCCTTTTGGAATAGAAATATTTCGAAAGGGTGTTTTTTTATGAAAAAATATTTGTTGCTTCTTATTATCTCGGTAGGATTGATTCTGATTTTCAGAATTTCTCAGGAAAAACCGCAGCCCGTTTTTTCGGAAATAATCAAGCAGATGGGCTATGATGATGTTTCTGAAACTCCGTATGAGGTGGTGGAATTTGAAATTCCTATGAATTTTAACAGCGTATGGGAAAAATATAACAATCTTTTGAAAGAAAAAGGCTACGACCTTTCATTATACAAGGGGAAAAAGTGCAAAAGGTACACATATCTCATCCCGTCGGAAAACGCC
>JAZNSC010000020.1:0-111840 GCA_045591015.1 Congzhengia sp. | reverse complement strand
GAATACAATATGAATATTCCTCTATAGCTCAGTCGGTAGAGCGCATGACTGTTAATCATGATGTCGCTGGTTCGAGCCCAGCTGGAGGAGCCAAAATTAAGAGCACACGCCAACGGCGAGTGCTCTTAATTTTTTTCTTTACTGGATTCAATCAACAATGGGGTAACAGTCATTTGCTCGTGCCGCTTGGCACCCGACTGAGCGTGGCGAAGGAGGTAGCACGGAGCCTGACCGCTGCCGGTGGCAGATAAAGGGAAGGTGACGTGGTGCAGCGGTCGATTTTGTGCGAATGCCCTTTATGAGCATACAAAATCGGGCACCGCAAGGAGAAGCAGGTTAATCATGATGTCACAGGTATCGAGCCCAGCTGGAGGAGCCAGAAAAAAGACTTGTCAATTGACAAGTCTTTTTTCAACTAAATCCGTCCTTGCAGACGGAAGAAATCTGCTTCGCAGATGAAATCACTTTGTGATGAAATCCGACTTCGTCGGGATAAAAGACGGATTTAATTTCATCAAAACTGAAAGTTTTGATTTCATCCAAGCTTGCTTGGATTTCATCGAGAGCGAAGCGAACGATTTCATTAAAATATTATTGCATCTATTTTGTATACAAAAGCCAAAAAAAGAGTTACACCGTCTGGTGTGACTCTTTCTTTCGTTTTTTTGCATAGAAGCGTCTTTTTCTTTTTTACTCATTTATTTTCGGATTATTCGTAATGCCTAAAATGTAATCTGTCGAAACTTTATAAAAAGATGAAAGTTTAATCAAAATATCGGTTGGAATATCCCGTTGACCGAGTTCATAATTGCTGTAAACCTGTTGTGAACAGTTTAGTTCTTGCGCCACTTGTTTTTGTGTTAAGTCATGGTCTTCTCTTAAATCACGAATTCGAGCGTACATAAATTTATCATCTCCATAAAAACATTATATTATACAACAAAATGCAGTATTGACATTTACCGCAAATTGCAGTATAATAAACGTGTCATCAAGCGGAGTTATGCGCTTTTTGCGTAGCTTTGGTTGTGTAATTTTAATTTGAAGGGAGAATATAGTTGAATATTACTAAAGCACAAGAAGATTTCAAGCAAAGATATTCACAACACAATGCAGGTTCTCTGAGTGAAAACACAGAGGCTATCCTTTTTGCAAAATTACTAATAGAGCAGCAGATTTTAATTCCGGAAAATGCGAAATTCTGTTCAGATAGTGAAATTTTTGTTACAAAGTCACCTGCCGGTTATACAGTTGTTGGGTATTATTTGTACGAAAACAAACGAACTCCGTTTAAGATTACTGTCTGCAAAATTAACGGATTGTGGTATCCGTCAAAAGAATATGTATCACCGGACACTAAATCGTGTTCCGGATATATAGGTTTATGGATACTTATTTCATTAGGCTGCACATTGGTGGGGATAATATCCTATTTTTTGATTTCTGCAGCCGTTGGATTGTAATTTAAATAGGAGGTAAAAACTATGTTTTGTTTTAAATGTGGTAAAGAGTTGCCGGAGGGAAGCGCTTTTTGCGTTGCTTGTGGCACAAAATTAGGTGAGGCGGAAGCGACACCGACTGCTCCCACTACTAAAGAGGGCTGGATGTTAGAGGCTGTAAGGGATGCAATATCAGCAGGATTGAAAGACCCATCAAGTGTTAGATTTGAAAATTTTGAAAATATAGAAATTGATGCATACGGAAGAACATACGCAGAGATTGTAGTTCGTGCAAAAAATTCATACGGCGCATACGTTCCTACGAGATATGCAGTTGGCTTTTTTGATGTAACAGATTCTGCTCCGTGTACCGTTATTCCTAAATCATTGTTTGTTTTGCCGGGAATAATGGTTGGCGCACAGCGTAAAGTCGCAAAGAAAATGATAAAATTTGGAGATCCAAGATAAAAAATACATAGACAGTAATTTTTGAAAATACACGGGGAACATTCGATTATTAACTCCTCACAACTATTTTATACTTAAAAATAAAGAAGAGCCACACCATTCGGTGTGGCTCTTCTCAATTTTAGCAGATTGGTTGAAATGTTGACATATATCTCAAAAATGTGATATACTTTATGAGGAAGTTAAAAAAATTATTTTTGAACAAAACATAAGAAAGAGGAATTTATAATGAAAAGAAAAATTGCAGCGTTGTTGGCACTGGTATTTTGTTTGTCTTTGGTAGGCTGCGGAGAACCCAAAACGCCTGAAACCGTTGAAGAAGCAGTGGAGCAGGCACAGGGCGCATTGAGCAGTCTTGAAAAGCAGGCGGACGAAAAAGAAGCGGCACAGCAAAAAGAGTTTGACAAATCAGAGATTAAGGTTAAAAATGCTGAACTTGAAATTCCCGAATACGGAAAAGTAAAAATCAAATCAGCAGGAATTGTTGAAAATATAATTGGCAAAAACCTTGTAGTTGTATATGACTATACCAACTTATACGAATCTGATATCAATTATTATTCAAGGATGGCAGAAATGATTACCCTCTATCAGGGTGGTGTTAAGCTTGATGGCAGCATGACAATGCTTGATAAGGATGGAATGACCGAGATTAAGCCAGGAGCAACAATTGAGGTCATAGTTTCATACAAATTAAGAGATACAGAAACAGATGTTGAATTTGAGGCTAAATTAGGCGAGGAAATCTGCGGAACATACACATTAAAGCTTAAATAATAAAAAAAGACAGAACCTCTACAGAGCGTGTTGAAAAAAAGCATAGAATAACTTTTATTTTTCGCTTGGTCTAAACAGCAATGTATTGATAGCCGCCGCGCACCGCAAGGAAATGCAGTTAATCATGATGTCACAGATATCGAGCCCAGCTGGAGGAGCCAAAAAAAGAATCACACCTTAAGGGGTGACTCTTTTTTTCATTCTTCACTTGGTCTAATCATCTATACTGTGATAACAGTCGCGCGGTCGTGCCGATGACACCGACTGAGCAGTGTCCCATTTTTAGGACACTGTCAGTGTTAAAATAGAAATGAACAAAAAAAGTGAGGTGTGTTCAATGAGATTTTTTGATTTATTTAAGAAAAAACAGAATTGGTCCAACGACTTAAAAAACCACTCCGATTGGAAGATTCGTGAGCGGTGGGAGGATTACCCTACCCTTGATTATAATGCAACGCATACATATTGCGGCGTTGCTTTTGGCGATAGTGGCAAGTTCTTTTATTACAGAACAAGAAACCCGGAGCTTAAAGTGGGCGATATGGTATATGTACCTGTAGGCTGCAACCACGAAAAGAAAGCAGGAAAAATTATTTCCATGAAAGATTACAAAGGATATGACGCTCCCTTTCCCCTGGAAAAAACGAAGCACATTATAGGTAAGGCTTAATAAATAAAGAGCCACACCTACGGCGTGGCTCTTCTTTATACTTTTACCAAAGTTGTGCGTATATCATTTCAAGGTCTTTTAGTGTTGGCACCTTGGGGTTTGTTTTTGTGCAGGCATCTTTTAATGCTGCTTCTGCCATTGCGGGAATTTGCGCGAAGTATTCTTCCTTAGTGCAAACGTTAGCTTCTGACACCGACAAGGGCATATCCATTTCTTTCATCATAAACTGGCACCAGTTAGAAAGGGCTCTCACTGTGGTTACGATGTTGAAGTTTTGAAGTCCCAGAGTTCTTGCAACTGTTGCATATTTGCGAACGTGCTTGGGGTAGTCGGTTTTTAATCGTGAATATTTATCAATATCACTGTTATATTCTATAATATGTGGGAGTAACATCGCATTGGCACGTCCGTGAGGAATGTGGAACTGCGCGCCAAGCTGGTGTGCCATACTGTGATTTATTCCTAAAGATGCGGTGTTAAAGGAAAGTCCCGCAAGGCACGACGCCACGTGCATTTTTTGACGGGCGTGGGTGTCGTTGTTGTCTAAATACGAACGAAGCAAAAACGACCCTGTGATTTCTATGGCTTTTTCTGCTAATGCTGCTGAAAATTCGTTGTTGTTTGTGCTGACGTAAGATTCTAACGCGTGAGTAAATACGTCCATACCCGTATCGGCTGTAATTATAGCAGGAACAGATTTTACAAGTTCAGCGTCCAAAATCGCCTCATCGGGAAGCAAGGTTTCATTGGCAAGGGGGATTTTTGTCTGGTTTTTCGTATCGGTGATAACGGAAAACGACGTAACCTCACTACCTGTACCACTGGTGGTAGGAATAGCTATCAAAGCAGGGCGTGGGTAATCGCGGTCTGCAATTTCTGCAACCTGACGAATAGCCTTGGCAGAATCAATAGCAGAGCCGCCGCCGATTGCGATAATCACATCAGCCTGTGAGGAAAGAACAGCCATAACACCTGCTGAAATCTTCTCGATAGGAGGGTCAGGAATAACATCATCAAAAATCTGCCACTCAATATTTGCGTGCTGCAAACGTGACGTGATAAGATGCACCATACCGCTCTTTACCACATAGGGGTCTGCAATGATGATAGCCTTTTTGTAGGGAAGCTCGGACAGTCTGTCCAATGAGTTTTCCCCGAAATATATTTGAGTTTTAATATCAAAATGTTTCATTTAAGAAAGTTCACCTTCTTATTTGTTTACATAATTAGCGCACATTTTTAGATGCCAAGTTCAAAATGAATTGATAACTTCGTTATCATGAATTGGCTTTCTTTGAATTCTCACTTCTCTCCATGAATTGAATTTCTTTGAAATTCATGAGCCATCAGGCTCAATTCACGAAAATCTTGATTTTCACTTCATGCCGTAAGGCAAGTCATTGAATTCATCTAATAGATAAATTCATTTTATCACATTTCTTATTGCTTTTCAATGGGTTTGTGGAGTTTTTATTTGGTTTTTCTTTGTATTTGTGGCAAAACCAACGCCGAAAAATCACAATTCGGCAGTGATGTGCCCCAAATCCCAAGGAGAAAAACAAAAATATTGACAAGTGCCGTAGAATGCAGTATAATTTAATCAAACCATAATTTAATAAAGGAGGCATATATTATGAGTGATTTTAAAAATTTACCGTTCTTGTTGTTGGACAACAGCAGTATGAATTCAGTAATGAACGAGGGCGAATTCAAATGTTACAACATATCATTTGAAGAGGCAAGAAAGCTTTTTGAGGTACACGAGGAAAGCGAATTTTTGAAATGTTTTATGAATCCCGATATGGAGACGGTTATTTTTGAACATTTGGGAGTAGGCAAGCGCGATTTCCCCTACAAAAAAATCAGAAATATGCGTCCCGGTCAGGAAGCGATAGTATTTAAACTATACATCGCACCATCAGAAACACAGCCGATAATCCACGCAGACGATGGAGTTGAGGCGAAGAAAATCCAGAACGTATATGCATATTGCCAATATCTCATCCGCATCGCTTAGCGGTTGGCGAATTCGGCGCAGACCATCAAAACAAAGTTTATTATTAAGAATGAAGGAACACTATTTCGGTGTTCCTTTTATTTTATTGTTTTGATTATTGACATTCTTCACCTCTCGTAATATCTATATATTACTTCGGGTTCAGACTGTCAATTCTGCATCCCAATTCCCACAACCTTTTTGGCGGTTGGCGAAGGCGGCGCATGGGGAATGGCATTGCTTGCAGCATATATGATGGTCGACGCTACTACTTCGCTTGAAGAATGGCTCGAAACAAAGGTATTTGCAAATATGAATAAGGAAGTCATTGCTCCACAGAAGGATGAAATTTACGGATTTAATCAGTATTTTGCAGAATATAAATCGGGACTTAAATTTTTTAAGGATTAATTTCCAAATGTACATCTTATCCCTGAAAACCTTAAAAAATTAGCAAAAAAGCAACACTTTTTTTAAAAAATTAAGACTTTTTTGGACTTGATAAAATTTTTTCTTCGTGATACAATAATAATGTATTGATATGTCTTATTTTACAGATAAAGTTTTCTTATAATCAGGAGGAAAGTACTATGTTAAAAATGGGTATGATTGGTTGCGGTGCTCGTAGCGTTTGGGTTGCAAAGTTCATCTGCGACGAGGGTGAAAAAGATGAAATCAAGGTAGTTGCAGTTGCAGACCCCGGTGATGAAGAAACCGTAAAATGGTGTGCAAACGAAGCAAAATTCAACGGATATGACGATTTTAAACTTTACAAAAGCGCTGAAGAAATGCTGGAAAACGAAAAGTTAGATGGCGTTATTGTTGGTACAAGATGTAATCTCCACACAAAGTATGCGGAACTGGTTGCAAAATACGATATTCCTTTATATTTAGAAAAACCTGTTGCTACAACAGTTGAAGATCTGGAAAAACTCAAGAAACTTATGCACATAAATGAGAAAACAGTAGTGTCATTCCCTCTTCGTGTTACAACCTTATCAGATAAAGCAAAAGAAATCTTGGAATCAGGCGCGTTGGGTACAATCAGTCAGGTTCAGGCGTGGAACAACGTTCCTTATGGTCTTGTTTACTACAAAGACTGGTACAGAGATGAATCTGTTACAGGCGGTCTTTTCTTACAGAAAATGACACATGACTTTGACTATATTAACTATGTAATCAAAGAAGGTGGCAAAAGAACCCCCATTCGTGTTTGCGCTATGCAGTCAAAACTTATCTTTAAAGGCGATATGCCTGCAGGCCAGAAATGTGCAGACTGTCCTAAAAAAGATGACTGTCTTGAAGATGTTGAAAAACTCAGAGCAGGTGGCGAAGATGTATTCCGTAAAGAAGATTGCTGCTTTGCTGAAGATACAGGCAACCAGGACTGCGGTAGTATTCTTCTTCAGTACGATGATGGTTTACATGTTTCATATACACAGAACTTCGTTGTTCGTAAGGGCAAGTTCACAGCTCGCCGCGGTATGAGAATTATTGGTTATCTTGCAACACTTGAATTTGACCTTTATGATGGTAAAGTATATCTTACATATCATCACGACAATCGTCAGGAAGTGTTTGCTCCTAATGATTGCGGCGGCTCACACATGGGCGGTGACAAATACCTTGCTAAGAGCTTTGTAGAAGTTATGCGCGGTACGGGTAAATCTGTTGCTCCGCTTTATGACGGAATTTTGAGCGCCAATGTTTGCTTAATGGCAAGAGAATCAGCAGAGAACTACAAGTTCATGGACATTAAATTCTAATAAGACCGGTGAATTCGGCGCAGAAACGTTCGCAACAATTAAATTGTAAATATGAAAGCACTCGGAATTCCGAGTGCTTTTTAATTTATGTTGAGAACTCAAACGAACATCACCACTCGCTGTACCCATGTACAGCTTCGGGTAACCCTTCGGTTCTGTTCGTTTGTTCTGCATCCAAATTCCCACAACCTTTTTGGCGGTTGGCAAATACTGGCGCAGACCATCAAAACAAAGTTTATTATTAAAAATGAAGGAGCACCATTTCGGTGTTCCTTTTATTTTATTGTTTTGATTATTGACATTCTTCACTCTTTTTTGAAAAATTTTTGCATAAAACTTTCTTCCCACAGAAAAATATTCAACATTTCAGGTAAAAAAATTACCAAAATGAAAGAATACTATTGAAAAAATTCAAAACATAGTGTATACTATACTTGTTCATATTTTTAAAATTTCAAGGAGGCAAATTATGAAAAAGTTTATTGCTATTGTTTTAGCACTTGTTATGGTTTTAGCGTTATCTGCTTGTGGCGGCACTGCTAGTACAAAGATGACAATGGGTACCGGTGGTACAGCAGGTACATACTACGGTTACGGCGGCGTTCTTGGTCAGTATATCACAAATAACGCAGGCGTTAACGTTACAGTTGTTTCAACAGACGGTTCAAAAGCCAACATTCAGGGCATCGACGCCGGCGACTATCAGTTAGGTACAGTTCAGTCTGACGTTATGGCTTACGCTTGGGAAGGCACACGTTCTTTCGAAGAAGACGGTAAGGTAGACACATTCCGTACAGTTGCAGGTCTTTACGCTGAAACAGTTCAGCTCGTTACAATGGACCCTGCTATCAAGTCAGTTGCAGACTTAAAGGGTAAATCAGTTTCAATCGGTGCTCCCGGTTCAGGCGTTTACTTTAACGCTATCGACGTACTCACAGCTGCAGGTCTTAAAGAATCTGATATCAAAGCACAGTATCAGTCATTTGCTGACAGTGCTGACGCTTTAAAAGACGGTAAAATCGACGCAGCGTTCATCGTTGCAGGTGCTCCTACACCCGCAATCACAGAGCTTTGCACAACAAACGATGCATACTTAGTACCTATCGACGGTGCAATCGCAGAAAAACTCATGGCAGATTGTGACTTCTACTCATTGCTCACAATCCCTGCAGGCACATACAACGGCCAGACAGAAGACGTTACAACAGTAACAGTTAAGGCTACATTGATTGTATCAGCAGCGGCTTCAGAAGATGATGTATATAAATTAACAGCTGCAATCTTTGACAACATCGAAGCAATCACAGCAGAAAATGCTAAAGGCGCAGAATTAAGTTTAGAAAATGCAACACAGGGACTCACAGTTCCTTTCCACGCAGGTGCTGCTAAATACTTCAAAGAAAAGGGTATCGAAGTAGCAGTACAGTAATCAAAAAAACATTTTTTGGGCTGCGACGGACCTCGTCGCAGCCTTTTTAAAGATATACAACCCGAGGAGGGAAAGTTTTGAAATTATTCAAAAAGAAGGCACAAGTAGAGACAGGACCTATGGACTTAGATGCCGTTATGAAAAAGTTTGACAGAGAGTCAAACACCAGAGTGTGGGAGGGCGTGCCCAAGATTATCGTCACCTGTGTTTTGGCGGCGTTTTCTCTGTTTTGCTTATATGTGACGCTCTTTGCCAGTTGGCTTGAAGAACTTCGCCTTACAACCTTTGTGGCCTTTATTATATTTATCGGCTACCTTATGTACCCTGCCAAAAAAGGCAAGCAACGTGTAAACTATATGCCCTGGTACGATATTATTTTGATGATTTTGGGTACGGGTGCATTTCTTTATTACTCATTTAATGCTCTTACCATTATTCAGCAGGGCAGTAAGTTCGAGCTTTATCAGATAATAATCGGTGTTATAGGTATCATTTCCCTTATTGAGGTGTGCCGCCGAAGTGTTGGTTTGCCCATTATCATTGTGGCAGGATGCTTCATAGTGTACGCATTGATTTGGGGCGTGGCAAACCCCACATTTGTAGGAAGGCTCAACTACATCGTTCGTTATCTTTTCTACGGAAAAGAGGGTATTTTATCTACACCTATTAACGTATGCTCAAAGTTCATTGTAGTGTTTATTATCTTCGGTGCATTTTTGGAACGTACAGGAATTGCCGATTTCTTTATTAAAATTGCCAACGCAATAGTTGGTGGCTTTTCAGGTGGTCCTGCGAAAGTTGCCGTTGTAGCATCGGCTTTAGAGGGTATGGTTTCAGGTTCATCAGTTGCCAACACAGTAGGCTCCGGCTCTGTAACAATCCCCTTGATGAAGAGAACAGGCTACAAGCCCGAGTTTGCAGCAGCCGCAGAAGCATCAGCTTCAACAGGCGGTCAGATTATGCCTCCCATTATGGGTGCGGCGGCGTTTTTGATGGCAGACTACTTAGGCGAGCCCTACAGTAACATTGTAGTCCGTGCTATATTGCCTGCAATTCTTTACTTTGCAGGTGTATTCATTTCAGTTCATTTAGAAGCAAAAAAAGAAGGTCTTCGCGGTCTTACAAAAGAAGAATTGCCAAGACTCGTTCCTTTGCTTAAGAAAACATATTTGCTTTTGCCCTTGATAATTTTGATTTATCTTGTTGGCACAAGCACAAAATCAATCCAGTACGCAGCAGCTATTGCCATCGTTGTGGCGATTGTGGTGAGCCTTTTCAACAAGGAAACCCGCATCACACCGAAGCGTATCTGGGAAGCTCTTGCTGCCGGCGGTCAGGGTATGATTACAGTTGCTGCGGCCTGCGGCGTTGCAGGTATCATTGCAGGAACAATTACCATGACAGGTCTTGCCAATATGATGATTAACGGTATTGTAGCATTGGCAGGAAATCAGGTAATCGTAGCACTCTTTTTAACGATGCTTTGTTGTATCGTGCTTGGTATGGGTGTTCCCACCACTGCAAACTACTGTATTATGGCGGCAACCTGTGCTCCTATCTTAATTCGTATGGGCGTGCCTGACATTGCGGCGCATTTCTTCGTGTTCTATTTTGGTATAGTGGCAGACTTAACACCTCCTGTTGCATTGGCGGCATACGCCGGTGCTGCAATAGCCCAAGGTAACCCTATGAAGACGGCAGTCACGGCCACGAAGCTTGCAATCGGGGCGTTTATCGTGCCTTATGTATTTGCGCTAAACCCCGCTATGCTCTTTATCAACACAACAGTGTTTGATGTTATATTGATAGTTGTTACATCGCTTGTTGGTATATTTGCGGTGTCGGCGGCATTGGAAGGATATTTCATGCACAGAATGCCTTGGTACGAACGCATCATCTCTATCGCCGGCGGACTTCTCTTAATCTACCCCGGCCTCGGAACAGATGCTATCGGTATAGGTTTGGTGGCAGTTGTAGTTGTACTCCAGGTTATAGGAAAGAAAAGACAAAAAGTAAAATTAGCACAGTAATAATAAGAACCACCCAACAGGGTGGTTCTTTCTGTCCTTATTTACGAAAATTTTTCGTAAGAAGTTTATTGAAACCGCAACACCTTTTTGATATAATTCTAAAGGAAAATGATAACCGTTGATTTTAGAAAGGAAAATTCCAGATGGATAAATTCAACACACCGGAATACATTCGTTCAAGAAACGCCTATATTGTTCAGCAATCGGCAGAATATTTTGTAACCTTGCTAGTTGCAGACGTTTTTTTGGCAAAACTTCTGGCAAACGTGGGAATGAGCGACGGATTGATAGGCATCATTTCTTCGTTTATTACATTGGCATTTGTTTTTCAGATTTTGACACTTTTTATAATCAATGAAAAAACAAACGCAAAAAAAATGGTAATGGCCTTTGATACCATAAGTATTTTCTGCTTTATGTTTATGTTTTTTGTTCCCTTTTTGCCTGTGGCGAAAACTGCAAAAACTGTAATTTTAATGGTACTTATGCTATTGGCGTATCTGTGCAAGTATCTGATAACAAATATATGCTTCAAATGGGCAAACTCGTATGTTGAGCCCACAAAACGAGGCACATTCTCAGCAAAAAAGGAAATGGTCTCTCTTTTTACGGGAATGATTTTTTCTGCTGTTATGGGTTATATTTTTGACGTCTTTGAATTGGGCGGCAACATCAGCGGCGGATTTATATTTCTTGCAGCAACCATTCTTGTTCTTAATGTGGCAAACTTCACATCTTTAGCATTTATAAAAAAGGGTATGCACCAAGGAGAAAATCAGGAAGAAAAGCAAGAAAAAGAACCCTTATCTCACATTCTCAAGGAAATAATGAGCAACAAAAGTTTCAGAAGCGTAATAGTAGTTACTATTTTGTGGGATGTTGCAAGATACTTTACCGTGGGCTTTTTGGGAATATTTAAATCCAAGGACCTGCTGTTATCGGTATTTTTTGTGCAGGTAGTAAACATCATAGCCAATTTTTCAAGACTTTTAGTCTCAAGACCTATCGGAAGATACACAGACAGAAATTCCTTTACAAAAGGCTTCAAACTTGGTCTTTACCTTGCAGGTGCGGCGTTCTTTATAAATATGTTTACCACAAAATCCACCTGGTTTTTTATTGTGGTGTTTACAATACTTTATAACTGTGCCTATGCAGGTACAAACCAGAATTCCTTTAATATGGTTTACAGTTATGTTGATTCAAAGTATATAATTCACGCCATGGCAATCAAAAACTGTATCGGGGGACTGTTTGGTTTTGGCGCATCGATTCTCGGTGGAAAAATCCTTGACACAATACAGGCAAACGGCAATATGATTTTCGGCGTGCATATCTATGGCCAGCAGGTGCTTTCGGCACTGTCGTTTATTACGGTTGTTGTTGGCATTGTCTTTATAACCAAGGTAGTAGAAAAACAAAAAATAATGATTCAATAGGACGGTGAAGCCCTATGACCATGAAGGAACTGGCGCGCCTTGCGGGTGTTTCTGTTTCCACGATATCAAAGGCTTTTTCAAAAAGTCACGAAATCAGCGAAGCAAAAAGAGAGCATATATTTAAAATCGCAAGAGAAGTGGGTTGCTACGACAAATACTGTAAGCCTACTTTTCACAAAAAAGTCATCGGGGTAATTGCTGCCGAGTTTCTCGGCGATTATTATTCTCAGCAACTTGGCTATCTTAAAAGCGAAATAGACAAAAGAGGCGGCGTGATGATAGCCTCGGCTTATGATTTTGACAAAGAGGCAAAAAAAGAGCAGTTAGCCTATTTCACAGAAAGCGCAAAGGTAGACGGGCTGATTATTTTAAGCTCTATGAGTTCAAACGAAAGCTACAGCATTCCCATTGTTGCCATCGGCGACAGCAAAACCACAGACTCGATTATGGTGTCTATGAAATCTGCCATGATAGATACTGTTGAGCATCTGATAGAAAACGGTCATAAGAATATTGCCTTTATCGGAGAGAAATTAACAGGAATCAAAGCAAAAGGATTTATCGAGGCAATGGAAGAAAAAGGCCTTGTGGTAAATTATGATTATATCAAGGAGGGCAGAGGGCGTTTTGAAGAGGCAGGGTATAACGCCATGAATGACCTCTTAAATATGGAAAATCCGCCCACGGCAGTGGTAACAGCATACGACAACATCGCAGTTGGCGCGGTAAAGAGCATATACGAGCACGGATTGGAAATTCCCGACGATATCTCCATAATCGGAATGGACGACAACAGAAGCGACACCTATATGAAAGTACCCCTAACCTCAATAACCTCATACCTTGAGGATTTGTGCGAGATAGCGGTTGATTTGCTCTTTGAAAGAATAGAAAACGCAACCACGGGCGAAAACAAAAAAATAAACATCTCAAGAGAACTTACAAAAAGACAATCCGTAGGAAAAGCAAAAGAATATAAAAAATAAAAAGTCAGAAGGGCGTCCTCGCTTAGGGATTATTCGTCTCAAAAGCATAATTTTGGCACATAACTGCGTTAAAAATTCCCCATATCCGTCAGGATAATGGGGAATTTTTGCCTTGTTCTGCACTCAAAATAATGTTTTTGAGATGCTTCACAGTTTTGGGTTAGAGATTTTTCGGTTTAAGACAAGACATAAAAAATCCCGATATACTTGCGTATTTCGGGATTTTTTTGCGCCGTATTAACGGAAAATATCAATCCAAAACCGATTCATCCCCAAGCGAGGACGCCCTATTTACTGACTTTTTTATTTTGCTTGCAGAATGGTTTTTGCTGTGATAAAATAAAACCATAATCAAAACATCAGGGAGAAAGTTTATGATTACTGACATATTTGTTGATAAATTTTACCCAAAGGCATACCCCAAGGCGTACTATTACTATGAGCTTCACGTTCCCGAGGAAGCGAAAAACAAGGAAAACCTGGGCTTAGTGGTAGACCACGACGGATTTAACCACGAGGAAGCAGAGGCAATGCTTGCCCTTGCCCGTGAGGGCAAGGCTCCATACTGTGTGCATCTGGCCATTGAGGGCGGCAGAGTTTTGCCCACTATTGACGGCGGAACAAAAAGATACATTCGCGCAGTTTCCTTTGATACGTTTTCGGACAAATTCCCTGATTTTTTAGTGGACGAGTTTTTGCCGGAAATAATCAAAAAACACAACCTTTCGATTTCATCTTCTCCCGATATGCATCTGATTTCAGGGGGCTCATCGGGCGGATTTTCGGCGATGAACGTTGCATTTAGAAGACACGACTACTTTCACCGCGTATATATGGGAAGCCCCAGTTTTGTTGCCTTTGCCAAGGGCAATGAGCTCACAACCCTTATAAGAAAAAGCGAGCCAAAACCTCTGCGCATATATACAGAATATTCCGAAAATGATTTTGACGGCTATCAGGGAAACTTCTATCTGGCAGGCAAGGAGGCCGCTTGTGCGCTTGCTTTTTCGGGTTACGATGTTAAGGAGTGCTTTATTCCCGGCGAGGGACACATCAGCCGCGTGAGAGATTATGACTCGGCTTACAAAAGACTCGAATTTTTGTGGGCGGACTGGGATACGCGCCCCGTTACCGTCAAAGCCCTCTCGCCGCAGGTTGATACAGTTATCCCTATAGACAGCAAATGGGAAAAAACCGACCATTTCTTCGAAAAAGTAAAGACCCAATCAACAGGACGCTATACCGCATCGGGCGAGTATTCCTTTGTTGATGATAAAATATTTTTTACAACAGAGGGAAAAACAAAAGAGGTTGCCTCCGGCTTCGGTAAGATTTCATCGCTGGCAATATCTTCTGACAAGTGGCGACTTTATGTGGGCGATACGGCTCGCGGTTGCGTGTATTCTGCAGTTATGGAAAAAGACGGAACGATTTCTGCTGTGTACACCCATGCTTTTTTGCACCTGAATGCAGATTTTATCACACCGGGCGCTTTTGATATTTGCGTTGACAATGAGGACAGAATATATGCAGCCACAGAGCTCGGCATACAGGTAGCAAGAAACTTTGGTCCCATTGATGTTATTTTGGAAAATCCCGACAAAACCAATCCCAAGAGGGTGTCTATATCAGATACGGGCTATTTGTATGTAGAAACACAAGCGGGCATATACAGACGAAAAATCAAAAACCAAAAGGTCAGCGACCAACAGACAACCCCCAACAGACTATCTTATTTTGAATTCGAATAGAGAGGAGAATAAAAAATGACAGAAACCACATGGCGCGGCTTTCGTCGCATTGATTTTGACTTTGAGGGAAGAAAAGCGATTTTAATTTTCCCCGAAAAACCTAACGAAAATAAAAAATGGCTATTAAAAACTGTGTACTTTGATGCTTTTCCTGAATTTGAAGAGGACATGCTGCACCGCGGCTGGCATCTTGCATACCTTGAGAATAAAAGTCGTTGGTGTGTAGAGTCTGACCTTGATACAAAGAAGGCCTTTGTGGACTTTTTGGCAGAAGAATACGGACTTTATAAAAAATGCGTGCCTGTAGGAATGAGCTGTGGTGGACTTATGGGGGTAAAATTTGCAGGAAAGTACCCCGAATGTGTTTCCTGTATGTACCTGGACGCGCCCGCACTTAATTTCTTGTCCTGCCCTGCAGGGTTGGGGGATTCTGTTCATAACTTTATGGAGGAATTTACTGCCGATACAGGCATAACCTTTAAAGATTTACTCAATTATCGTGAGCACCCCATCGACAGCAAGGACAAGCTGCTCAAAAATAACATTCCCCTTATTATCGTATATGGAGATTGTGATGATGTGGTGCCATACGATGAAAACGGCGGAATCTTAGAAAAATATTACCGTGAAAACGGCGGAATTATCGAAACTATCAAAAAAGCAGGCGCAGGCCACCACCCACATGGACTATCAGACAACACGCCGGTTATAGAATTTGTAGAAAAATATTCGTTATAAAAATAAAAACGACTCCCACGTGGGAGTCGTTTTTATGTTCTGCGCCTTTGTAGGGACAGAGCGAAAAAAGATGCAGATTGAACAAACTGAACCGAAGGGTTACCCGAAGGCGTACTGCGTCGCAACAAATCCTTTTTATGTGCCGATTGCTTATCGGCACTATTTTCGGATTGTCGCTCCTTCTTCCCAAAAAGCTTTCGCTTTTCGGGACCCCTATAAAGCGAGAGGTGAAGTTTGTTCAAAACACAAGGCATAAAAAAGAAGCAATTCGAAAAACTCGAATTGCTTCCCTGTTTTATAATTTAAAAATAATCCTTGCCTTGTGTGTTCTGCGCTTTTTTCGCCTGTCCTGTTTATCTAATATCTTCAACTACATTTTCAGGTGCAACCAACAATTGCTCAGGGTTTTCCAAGATTTTCTTTAGTTTTTTGAATGCTGTTGCATAATAGTGGCCGTCACAGATTCGCTCATCACAAACGATAGTAAAGTCGATGAGTCTTTTTGTTTCTACCTGACCTTCGCGGTTTAGCACATACTCGGTGCGCTTTTTACCCATTGCGATAAACAGGGGCAGATTTCCGAAATTATACAGGTGGTGGAATATGGGCGGCATACCTAAAGAGCCCATATTAGTGATAAACATTGAGCCGTGGAACGGGCTTAACTTTGTAAGAGAACGGGGAAGCAAGCCAAAATAATCCAAAAGCTTTAAAAACCAAACTACGAATTTCAAGATAACACCGGGAATACGAACCAAGCCTCTGGCAAAGGAGTCCATGTTATTGTTATCGCCCTCTTTTTTGTTTTCTTCCAACAATTTCGTCAGGTTTTCATATACTGTATACAGAGTGTCGTAGGGAGTTGCGTCCAGCTTTACTACTGTTTCTTCGGCGTTTAGTGCCATTTCTTTTTTTATTGCCATACAGATTTCCATATTGTGACGGGCGTATACGCGCTGTCCTCTTATAAATCTGTTGATTCCGGGAAGCTCTGATGCTACTCTTATGTATGCTGCCATAAAAATATGTATCATACCGAGGCCCTTCATACCCTCCAGACGCTTTTGGCGCAGAAGCCGCTCACATTTTTCAACATCTACAGAGGTGGAAAACATATTTGAAGCACCGGACCTGTCGGGCATAATAAACGGCGAAACCGCATCCATGGGTATTCCGCCTTTGATTCTTCTTCCTTCTTTTCGCATCAGTTTTACCTCACTTTTTTTCATATACAATAATTTTATCATAAATATCGACAAAAAACAACAAAAACATAAACTAAAACCAAAACAACCTTGTACCGGGCGAAAACATTGACTTTTTATTCAATATATGTTAAAATAAGGAGAAATTTAACTTCGAAATCAAGGAGAAACGGTTATGAAGCTTCAACTAAACGAGCGTGACAGAATATGCTTTTTTGGCGACAGTATCACGGCTCACGGCTTTTGGATGGCAGAAGTTTTTGAGTATTTCATAAAGAATTTTCCCGAAAAGAAAATCTATATGTATAACTGCGGAATCGCAGGCTCACGAGGAAAGCAGGCAAACATTAAAAATCGTATGTTTTGCGACTGTCTGAATTTGTTCCCCAAGTATGTGGTTGTGATGTTCGGTATGAACGATGTAGAGCCCAACATTCACGGAACAGATGACCCTGAGCATAAGAAACTTTTGGCAGAAGAAGTAATGCCTGCATATCCTGAAACCTTGGAAAACATCATAAACATTATAAAAAGTGTAGATGCCACACCTATTATCTGCTCTCCCACGCCTTTTGACGAATACACACAAGGGGAGAAAAAGTGGCTCGGAACTGACAAAGACCTGGAAACCTTTTCAGAAATTGCGAGAAAAGCAGCAGAACGCCACGGACTTTTGTTTGTTGATATGAGAAAGGCACTCCTTGACAACATAGACAAATGCCCCATCTGTGAAGACAGAGTACACCCAAATCGCTACGGTCATCACTTAATGGCAGAGGCGTTTTTAACCGCAATCGGCGCAAAAGATACTTTTGACAACGGCGAACCTGTTGAACTCTCCGAAAAAAATCAGTCTCGCCTTGAAACAGAACTGAAAGTTCGTGATATTATGCACGTAGAACGTGATGCGCTGGGTTGGCAGAAAGAAAAAACCAAACCATTATCAGAACGCCGTGCGTTGATAGAAGAAAGATTGAAAAAATTCCCCGACTATACACCATTTAAGGTTTACCTTGAAAATGTGGATTACTTAGACGAACTCCGCGGCGAACTCGTGAAAAAGACGCAAGATATGTACGAATAAAAATAAAATCATCAAATTACGGAGGAAAAGTTATGACAGAAAAAAGAAGCAGTTTTTCAGGAAAACTCGGATTTGTTTTGGCTGCTGCAGGCTCTGCGGTAGGCTTGGGCAACATCTGGAGATTTCCTTATTTAGCAGCAAAATACGGCGGCGGTATATTCTTACTTATCTATATCGTTTTGGCACTTACATTTGGTTATGCCTTGATGACAGCAGAAATTGCTCTTGGTCGTAAAACAGGACTTTCTGCAGTAGGTGCATTTAAAGCACTGAACAAGAAGTTTTCATTTATCGGCTGGTTGGCAGCGTTAGTACCCGTTATCATTTTGCCTTACTATTCAGTAATCGGTGGTTGGGTTATGAAGTACCTTTACGCGTTTGTAGCAGGTGGCGGCCACGCGGCAGCGGCAGACGGTTATTTCGGCGGATTTATTTCTGTTGCAGGTGAGCCTGTTTTGTGGTTTTCGATATTCTTGGCCGTTACTGCTTTGGTAGTTCTTTTTGGTGTTGAAAAAGGTATTGAAAAAGTAAGTAAAATCATGATGCCTGTGCTGATAGTGCTCTCAATAGGCATTGCAATTTATGCACTGACTATGCCCGGCGCAATAGCTGGTCTTAAATATTATGTATTACCTGACTTTTCAAGACTTAATGCCTCAACCTTTGGCGAATACGCTGCGATTTTAGGCGAAACCGCTCTCGCTGCTATGGGACAGATGTTCTACTCAATGTCTTTAGCTATGGGTATTATGATTACATACGGCTCATATATGAAAAAAGACGTGAACTTAGAATCTTCTGTAAAACAGATAGAGATTTTCGACACAGGTATTGCGTTTTTGGCAGGTCTTATGATTATTCCTGCGGTGTTTGCATTTTCTGGCGGCACACCCGAAGCATTAGGTGCAGGCCCCAGCCTTATGTTTGTCACACTTCCCAAGGTATTTGAAACAATGGCAGGTGGACAGATTATCGGTGCGGCGTTCTTCTTACTTGTATTATTTGCGGCACTCACGTCATCTATCTCGCTCTTTGAGACAGTTCTTTCATTTATTTGCGATAAAACAAAAATCGGAAGAAAGCTGGCTTGCTTAATCGTCTTTGTCGGTTCATTGGCAGTTGGATTGCTGTCCTGCTTCGGCTACAGCATCTGGAGCAATGTAACTATATTGGGCAATCAGTTCCTTGATTTCTTTGACTTTGCTTCAAACAGCGTACTGATGCCGATAGTTGCATTCCTCACCTGTATTTTTGTAGGCCATATCATCAAGCCTAAGGCAATAATTGATGAGGTTGAGCTTTCAGGCAAAGCAAAACGCCGCGGCTTGTTTACAGTAATGATTAAATTTGTAGCGCCCATATTTGTAATGCTTATACTTGCATCAAATCTGATTCCCTTTATAGAGGGGCTTATATCAAAGGCGTAAGACAACAGAAAATAAGAAGCAACCGGCAATATGCCGGTTGCTTCTTTTTTGCAAAAAAGAACAAATGTTTTTAACTGTCCTGTTTATGATACACTCCTCGTGATAAGATGTAATCAAACAAAACAAGGAGGACAAAAACTATGGGACTTTTATTTTTAATTTTAGGTGGAATTTATTTTGCGATTTGCGTAGAGGACGTAAGACGTTATGAGCGCCAGCTCCGTAAAAGATAGTTGCAAAACTGTCCCAAATATAGTACAATAAAAATATATTGTGCTTAAAGGAGATAACGAAGATGTCACGAAGTTCAGGACAAAAAATCAAAATCCTATACCTTATGAAAATAATGTACGAGCAGACCGACGATATTCACGGATTGACTTTGCAGCAAATTGCAGACGAACTTGGAAACTACGGCATCACCGCCGAGCGAAAGGCTCTCTATGACGATATCGAAACTTTGTGCGAATTTGGTATGGACATAGAAAAACGAAAAGAAAAAAACGTCACCTACCACGTAATGAGCCGAGATTTTGAGTTGCCCGAATTAAAACTTCTGGTGGATGCGGTGCAATCTTCAAAATTCATCACTCACAAAAAGAGCACCGAGCTTATAAAGAAGCTTGAGAGCTTTTCGTCAAAATATCAGGGCAATGCTCTTTCCCGTCAGGTCTATGTTTCAAACCGCATTAAGACTATGAACGAGAGCATCTACTATACGGTTGACTACATCCACGAGGCAATATCAAAAAACGTGCAGATAACCTTTAAATATTTTGAGTGGACTGCAAAGAAAGAAAAGCAACTCCGCCACGACGGCAAAACCTACAAGGTAAGCCCCTGGGCTCTGACCTGGGACGACGAAAACTACTACCTTGTGGCATACAGCACAGAGCACGGCGAAATCCGTCACTACAGAGTTGACAAAATGCTGAACCTTGCGGTAACGGAGGACACCCGCGACGGCAAAAACATTTTCCGCGACTTTGATATGGCGATGTACTCGCGCAAGACCTTCGGTATGTACGGCGGAAAAGAGGAGAGGGTGACACTCCGTTGCAAAAACCACTTAGCAGGTGTAATCATTGACCGCTTCGGCGCTGACACCACGTTCTTTAATACGGGCGAGGATTATTTTGAGATAAATGTCAAGGTAGCGGTGAGTCCGCTGTTTTTGAGTTGGGTTATGAACTTTGGCGCAGATATGAAAGTAATGTCACCCACAAGTGTTCAGGAAGAAATCAAGAAACTAGCGCAGAAAGTTTTAGAAAACTATTAAAATACCGCGGCATAAAGCCGCGGTATTCTTTTTATCGATACACGTTTTCCTACAGCCGCCATCTGTCCGTTTTATAGGACAATACGTGTGATAATATATAATCACAGAAAGGACAGATGCAATATGGAAAATGTTTTTATCACTATCACAGGAATCAACAACTACTACGGAAAAACTCCCTTTAAAATAGGAGGCATAGTCAAAATTTCAAAAGAGCATAACAACCGATACGACAGTGAAGCAATATGTGTAGAACTCCCTATGCTTTACACGGTGGGCTACGTTGCCAATAGTGTTCACACGGTGTATCAGGGCACCCATAGCGCCGGCAGGCTCTACGACAAGATGGGGGACTATGCCTATGCCTCCGTAATGTTTATTACACATTCTTCGGTGATAGCGCTGGTGCTTAGTCCCGAGCAGGTAGAAAAACAAAATCCCAACATAGCTGTTGCGTGGTAAAGGAGGTAGCAGATGGTATTAAACGATGTACTCACAGAGGATTTGCAGATTTTTTCGGACAGTGTTTCGCTGATGACAAGAACCATAACTCCCAGAACGTTTTTCGAGCGCTACCACGAGGCAATCAAAATCGCCGACGAGGTGGCGGCGGCATATTGCGCCTACGAGCTTTATGACGAGGTGGACGAATGGTGCGAAAAAAAAGAAAAACTCACAGCGTCAAAAGACGACCTGATTGTAGACTTGGCAAACCGACTCTACGAAACATTCCGAATCGATGCATTAGAGGAACTTTTGATGAAATACGGCAGAGAGCTGACCGAAGATACAGAAAAACACATAGAATACCTGTTGAAAATGGAATAAAAAGATGTAGGGACCGGCGTCTCGACGGTCCGTATAAACAAAAAAGGCACTCAAGTTTTCTTGAGTGCCTTTTATCAAAAAAATTATAGTAATTTTTTCCTCAATTCCTCGGGGCTTTTGGGCGAAAGATACGACGGAGCAATGTCAAACATAGTTTTTGCACCCGTTATGCCGTCAACGTTCATTCTGTATGCCGCCCTTGCACAAGCAACCAACACAGACGCGGTAAACTCGGGGTTTGAGTCAAGTTTTAAACTGTACTCGATGATATGGGTGTTTTCGTTGTTTACACCTGTTTTGCCTGACCTGATTACAAAACCGCCGTGGGGAATACCGCTGTGGTCCCGTGCTAACTCTTCTTCAGTGATAAAATACACCGTAGTATCGTAATCAGCGAAGTAGTTGGGCATTGTTTTTATTTCTTCTTCGATTTTTGCCTTGTCTGCACCGTCCTCTGCCACTACGAAGCACTCGCGGAGGTGCTTTTCACGGGTTGTGAGGTCGGGGTTTTTGCCTGAGCGCACAGCATCAAGGGCTGCATCTACAGGAATGGTGTACTGCTTGGCGTTCTTTACGCCGTCAATTCTTCTGATAGCGTCGGAGTGTCCCTGACTTACGCCCTTGCCCCAGAAAGTGTAATCCTTGCCCTCGGGAAGAACGGCTTCGGCATAAAGCCTGTTAAGAGAGAACATCCCCGGGTCCCAGCCGCATGATATAACTGCCACTTTGCCTGACTCTTTGGCAGATGCATCAACAGAGGCAAAATGCTCAGGGATTTTTGCGTGGGTATCGAAACTGTCTACTACGTTGAAGTTTTTTGCAAGTTGGGGAGTCTGCTTGGGCAAATCTGTTGCCGACCCTCCGCAAATAACCACCACGTCAATATCTTTTTTGTATTTTTCTATATCGTCAATATGATAAACGGCGGCACCTGTCGCGGTAACGACTGAATCGGGGTTTCTTCTGGTAAAAACACCAAAAAGTTCACAGTCGGGGTTTTGTCTGATGGAAAGCTCCACGCCGCGCCCAAGGTTGCCGTAGCCTGCAATTGCAATTTTCATAAAAAGACCTCCTTTTCATTAAAAGAATACCACTTTTTAGAAGATTTATCAATATTTTTTTAAAAAATTATAAAAAATGGAACGATTTATGGGTTTGATGAGGCAGAAAGGGTAAAAAATGTTAAAAAAAACAAAAAAAATCTTGACATTTCTCTCACAAAAGAGTAAAATATATAAAGTAAATATAGTATTGTGGTGTTATGCCCCTGAATGTGCCCAGAAATATTACAGAGGCTCCACAATAGGTAAAAAACAATCCCGATACACACACGCCTATATATTATATAAGGAAGAAACTCGGGAAAAATATTCGGCAATACCGTGCAATATAGCACGTTTGCATATATTTGTTGCAATAAAAATGTAATATTTGTGCCAACTTTTACATTTTTATTACAATTGTGATTTTTACATTGACTATGCCAAAATTTAGTGATATAATCAGTGTATAATCAAGATGAGTATATGGCTCATCACTCGCAGATATCGTTTTTGAAAGAGGAACGGTGTCGGCGAAATACATATCTCTTTCGATTTTTAAATTTTAATTTTATTATAAGGGAGGATTTGAGAAATTATGAAAAATCTCAAAAAATTAATCTCTGTAATCATCGCAGTGATCATGATTGTTGGCTCTTTTGCTACAGTTTCAGCTGCTGATTACGCGGATGTTGAATCCACAAATAGCTACTACAAAGCTATTCAGGTTCTTTCCGGTCTCGGTATCGCTAAGGGCGACGAAGCAGGTAACTTCAACCCCACAGCTGATGTTAAGAGATCAGAAATGGTAACATTTATCTGCAGAGCTATGGGCGAAGAAGACATCGCTACAGGTGCTGCAGGTGCTAACTTCACAGACGTTGCTGCAAATCACTGGGCAGCAGGTTACATCGCTTGGGGTGTAAACCGTGGCATCATCAATGGTATGGGCGACGGCACATTCGCTCCTGATGCTCCTGTTAAGTACCAGGATGCTGTTGTAATGATTATGCGTGCTTTAGGCTACGACAGAATCGCACAGCGTGCAGAAAACGGTGGTTACCCCACAGGTTACTTAAAGGTTGCTTCACAGAGAGGCGTGTTAACAGGCGCTGGTTATGACTCAACAAAAGCTGCAACAAGAGAAATCATTGCTCAGCTTATCAACAACGCTTTAACAGCTCCTATCGTTGAAGTATCACAGTACGGCTTAAACCCTGAAGATGACAGATATGTTATCCATGAAGCAGACGTTAACGGCTACGGCTTAAAGTGTCTCCTCACAACAACAAACAAAATCTACAGAGTTAGAGCTACAGTTACAGCTACACCTTTAACAAATGCTGAAGACTTAATCAAAGAAGACGGCAAATTAGTTACAGTAGCAATTGACAAGGGTATCGACTACCCCATGGATATCATCGAAGCTGCTTTCGAATTAGATGCAACAGACGGCGTTATCACAACAAACGTATTCGTTGGTAACACAGACCTCGCTAACGCTATGGGCGAAATCGTAGAAATCTACATCGCTGAAGATGAAGACCTCAACGGTATCGTTGCTTTAGCAGCAGTTACATCTAAGACAACAGTTACAGCTGAAATCGCTAACATCGTTGACGTAGTTGACGAAGACGGCTATTTCACAGTTGAATACAAAAAGAACGCTTCAGATTCTAACAGAAACACAAAAGAAGTTGACATCCTTGATGCAGCTAACATCTACATCAACAACGTTGACACAAACAACGACGCTGACGATTACTCAGCTGTTGAATTAAAAGCACTCCTCGAAGGCGCTGCTGGCATCACATTGATGAGAGCTAAGTCTGACGAAGGCTTCACAAACGTATTCTTAACAGTTTACAAATACGAAGTAGTTAAAGAAGTATCAGTTGATAAAGCAAGAATCTACTACAAAGATGGTGGTTCATTAAAGCTTGATCCTGAAGCTCGTGACAACGAGAAATTCTTCTACAGCATCTTTGATGAAAACGGCGTAGCTATCGATCTCGAAGATATCAAAGCTGACGACGTATTAAACATCCTCATTCCTGGTAACGACGGTACAGCTAACGACGCTGCATCATTAGTTATCTATGTAACATCTAACACAATCGAAGGCACAGTTGACGAAGAAGTTGACGAAGACACATACGTAATCGCTGGCGAAGAATATGTTGTAGCTGATGGCGTAGAATTAGAAGCTGGTAAAGCTGGTAAGTTCTACATCTCAATCGACGGCAAAGTTATCGCTCAGGACGCATCTTTAGAAGTTAACAAGAACTTCGCAGTAGTATCTTTCGCAGAAGCTACAACAAAGATGGGTAAATCAACATTTGATATCGACCTCTTAACAGCAGACGGCGCTATCGAAACATACACATTCGCTTCTAAAGTAAGAATTCACGAAGTAGTTGAAGTTGAAGAAGATGTATTTGAAGTTGTTGACGCTCAGTACAGCGCTACATCAACAACAACATTAGCAGATAAATTCGATGCAGTTATCGCTCCTTTATGCGAAGCAAACACAGCAGCTGCAAGACTTATCACATTCAAGACAGACGCTGATGGCAACATCGCTGAAATCAGATTACCCAATGCATATGCAGAAGTAGAAGAAGCTGCAGGCTTAAGCGCTTACGGCCTCACAGAAGCTGTAGTAGACGGTAAATGGGATGCAGATTTCGAAGAAATCGACGGTTACAGTGCAGCAGACGCTACACTCCTTATCGTTCCCTCAGCAGCATTCGTTGCATCTGGTGACACATACACAATTGACGAAGACGAAGTTATCGTTGCTTCATTCGCTGATTTAGCAAATGGTGACGAATACACAGCTACAGCATTCATGACAGAAGACGAAGCTGAAGATTACACATTCACATTCGCTCTTGGTACAACAGAAATCGCTAACGCTTACGCTGAAGCTCCTTTAGCAGTTGTTACAAAGGTTACAACAGCTTTAGTTGATGGCGACAGAGTATGCAAGGTTTCATTCGTACAGAGTGGCGAAGCTAAATCTCTCACAACAGAAGGTATCGAAGAAGACTTCGGTCTTGCTACAGGTGACGTATTCATGTACGGCGTAAACGCTAAGGGCGAAATCGAAGAAGTTGAATTAGTAGTTGACTTAAGCGAAGGTATCGCACTTACAGATGCAGTTGCTGACTACACAGTAGAAGGCGCTGATCCTGACAAGTACGCATTCGCAGTAGGTTACCTCAAGGCTAGAAACGCTGGCGGCTTCCAGATCGCTGACACATTCGCTGATGATGACGATATCGCAGACTTCACAGGTTCTACAGTAGAATCTATCAAGTTTGTTGAAGGCGACGCTTACACATACGCTAAGGTTGACTTAGAAGGCCTCAGAGGCGAAGATAAGACAGCTATCAAACCTATCGATCTTTCTGACATCGAGTCAAGCAAAGAAACAAAAGAAGTTCCTGTTGTAGTTATCAAGCTCAACGAAGATGGCAAAGCTATGGACGTTGTAGTATTCGAAGACTTCGAATTAGGTTTATTACTCGCATAATCTACAATAGAATCTAACAATTCTTAATAAATTAAGAGGATGCTTTTAGCATCCTCTTTTTTTATGCTTATTCTCTTGCACTACCTCAGTTGTAGGGACCGGCGTCCCGGTAGATGAATTGTGAGGCAAAAATCTGATTAGGTGTCGTAGGGACCGGCGTCCCCGACGGTCCGCTTGTTTTACCCTGCAAGAGCACACCCAAAACCCAGATAAGGTGTCGTAGGGACCGGCGTCCCCGACGGTCCGCTTGTTTTACCCTGCAAGAGCACACCTAAAACCCAGATAAGGTGTCGTAGGGACCGGCGTCCCCGACGGTCCGCAAAATAAACGATTCGTCAAGGACGCCGAACTTTACAATGCTATACAGGCTTTGTACGCCGCTTCTGTATGTGACAACTTCCCACTTTCCCCTTGAAAAAATTTCCACTCTGTGATATACTTATTATCGTAAACATTACTACCAAAAATTTTGAAACAAAGTGAGGAAAAACAATGGACACAGCATTAGTTATTATGGCAGCAGGTATTGGCTCTCGTTTTGGCGGCGGTATCAAGCAGTTAGCACCCGTAGGACCCAACGGCGAAATCATTATGGATTATTCTATTCACGATGCAATTGCTGCCGGCTTTAATAAGGTTGTATTTATCATTAGACGTGACCTTGAAAAAGATTTCAAAGAAATCATCGGCAACCGTATCGAAAAACTTGTAAAAGTAGAATACGCTTTCCAGGAAAAAGAAAATCTCCCCGGCGGCTTCACAACTCCCGAAGAGAGAACCAAGCCCTGGGGCACAGGCCATGCAATCCTTTCATGCAAAGGTATCGTAAAAGAGCCTTTCTTGGTTATCAATGCTGACGACTACTACGGCAAAGAAGCCTTTGTGAAGATTCACGACTATTTAGTATCGAGTGATGCCCAGAATAATCCCTATGCTTTTTGTATGGCAGGATTTATTCTTAAGAATACATTATCTGACAATGGCGGCGTAACTCGTGGCGTATGTAAGGTAAATGCTGACAATATGTTGGTTGACGTTACAGAAACAAGCGACATCGAAAAAGACGGCGCAGGCGCTAAAACTCCTGCAGGTCCCATTGATGCAAATTCTTACGTTTCAATGAATATGTGGGGCTTGTCACCTGAATTTATCGACGGGCTAGAAGAAAAATTCATCGAATTCCTCTCAAACGTAAAAGAGGGCGACTACAAATGTGAATTTTTGCTTCCCGCAATTATCGACGATATGATTAAATCAGGTAAAGCAACAGTAAAAGTTCTCCCCACCAACGACAAATGGTTCGGCGTAACATACAAAGAAGACGCACCTGTTGTTATCGCATCTATCAAGAAGTTAGTAGAAGACGGAGTATACCCCGAAAAATTATCATAAGCGAGCAATAAAAAAGAGAATCGCAAACTTCAGCGATTCTCTTTTTATATAATTTAAAAAAAGACTTTACATTCATTTTAGTTTGTGGTAAAATAAATCTCGTAGAAAATTTGCTGATGTGGCACAGTTGGTAGCGCAACGCCTTGGTAAGGCGTAGGTCGGCGGTTCAAGTCCGCTCATCAGCTCCATAAATAATAGAACGTCCTCTACGGACGTTCTTTTTTGCCCAAATTTACGATAATTTTTCGTAAAAAATCACTTTTGTGAAAAGGTCACAAAATAAAACTTTAATTTTCGTTAAAAAATAACCTAACATTTAAAGACCGTTTATGTTATAATGTGTTATGGTTAGGTAAATATGATTTTTAATTTTTTGGAGGTAACATAAAAATGGCAGAACTCAAATTAAACGGCGTATACAAAAGATATCCCGGCGGCGTAACAGCCGTTAGTGATTTCAATTTAGATATCGCGGACAAAGAATTCATCGTTCTTGTTGGTCCTTCAGGTTGCGGTAAATCTACCACACTCAGAATGATTGCAGGTTTGGAAGAAATCTCCGACGGTGAAGTTTGGATCGGCGACAAAATCGTTAACGACACACCCCCGAAGGACAGAGATATCGCCATGGTTTTCCAGAACTATGCGCTCTATCCTCACATGTCAGTATTTGACAACATGGCTTTCGGTCTTAAGCTCCGTAAGGTTCCCAAGGCTGAAATCAAAGAAAAGGTTACAGAAGCGGCTCGTATTCTTGACATTGAGCATCTTTTAGACAGAAAGCCTAAGGCTTTATCCGGCGGTCAGCGTCAGCGTGTTGCTCTTGGTCGTGCTATCGTTCGTAATCCTAAGGTATTCTTAATGGACGAACCTCTCTCTAACCTCGATGCTAAACTCCGTGGCCAGATGAGAACAGAAATCAGCAAATTACATAACAAACTCCAGACAACATTTATTTACGTTACACATGACCAGACAGAAGCTATGACAATGGGTACACGTATCGTTGTTATGAAAGACGGTATCATTCAGCAGATTGACAGCCCCCAGCACCTTTACGATCATCCTGTTAATATGTTCGTTGGTGGCTTCATTGGTAGCCCCACAATGGACTTTGTTGACGGTACAATCGAAAAGAAACAGGACGGCATCTACTTTGTATTCGGCGATTCTTCTGTTAAAATCCCCGAGGGCAGAGCAGCAGCTTTAGTTCAGGGCGACTATATCGGCAAAACAGTTACAATGGGCGTAAGAGCAGAGCACATTCACGATGAGGAAGTTTACCTTGCATCTTCACCCGACAGCGTTGTTGAAGCACACGTTGAAGTTACAGAACTTATGGGTTCTGAAACACTCCTTTACTTAAACATTGAAGGCGCATCTTTCATAGCAAAGGTTGACCCCCGTTCAACAGCTAAAGTTGGCGATACAATTAAGGTTGCATTTGATATGAACAGAATCCACTTGTTCGACAAAGAAACAGAATTGTCTATTTTAGGTTAATTAAAAAATAAAAGCACTCCTTTTGGAGTGCTTTTTTATTTTACCTTATACAATCAGCATCGCATCGCCAAAGCTAAAGAATCTGTACTTTTCTTCTACGGCTTTGCTATAAGCCGTGAGCACATTTTCTCTGCCCGCCAAAGCCGATACCAGCATAATTAGTGTTGATTTCGGCAGGTGGAAATTTGTAATCAAAGAATCTAAACAGCGGAACTTATACCCCGGGTATATGAATATTCCCGTCTCGCCCGAGCAAGCAGATACGAATCCGTCATCGTCTGCGATGGATTCCAACACTCTCGTTGAGGTTGTGCCTACGCAGACCACTTTTCCGCCGCTCTTTTTGGTGTCATTTATGATTTGGGCGGTCTCTTCCGATACTATGTAACTTTCCTTGTGCATTTCGTGGTCGGTGATTTTGTCCACCTTTACAGGTCGGAAAGTTCCCAACCCTACGTGCAATGTAACGAAAGCGAGGTTTATGCCTTTTTTCTTTATTTCTTCTAAAAATTCCTCGTTAAAGTGAAGCCCTGCAGTAGGTGCTGCTGCCGACCCGTCGTGACGGGCGTACACCGTTTGGTAGCGGTCACGGTCGGCGAGTTTTTCGTGAATGTATGGTGGCAGAGGCATCTCGCCAAGAGAGTCGAGAACTTCGTTGAAAATGCCCTCGTAGGAAAATTTTACAAGTCTGTTGCCATTGTCCAAAACCTCTAAAATCTCGCCTGTGAGCTTGCCCTCGCCAAAGGAAATTACCTTACCGGGGGTGCATTTTCTTCCCGGACGGACAATGATTTCCCAGATGTCGCCCTCTCGCTGTGACAGAAGCAAAAACTCTATGGCAGCGCCTGTGGCATTAGTGCCCAAGAGTCGTGCAGGGAGTACACGTGTATCGTTTAACACAAGGCAATCGCCCGGATTTAAATATTCTAAAATATCACGAAATGTGCGGTGTTCCACCTTGCCCGTTGCTTTGTCAAGGACCAAAAGCCTTGAAGATGGGCGCTCTGCAAGGGGGGTCTGCGCAATCAGCTCCTCGGGCAGAAAATAGTCAAAATCCGCCACGGTCATTTCATTGTTTGCCATTGTCATATACCTCGTTATCAGACCATATATTTTCAAGCTTTTCTAATGATTCGCTAACCTTATTGGGCAATTTCATACTGATTGCAACCATAAGCGCGTTGACTAAAGACAGAGGAGCGACCAGTGAATCTACAAATGACGCCATATCGGTTTTGGCAATCAAGGGAAAGTCAGAAAGCTCCAAAATCGGAGAGTTTTCCCCGTCGGTAATGCCCACGACAGTAGCGCCGTTTTTCTTGGCGTATCGAAGAGCACGAACGGTGCGGAGGGAGTATCTCGGTATAGAAATACCGATAATAACGTCATCTGCGCCGATTCTAAACATTTGCTCGAAAATATCGCCGACTGATGCGCCATTTACCAGCTTAACGTTTGAAAACAGATGGTTTAAGTAATATTCTATAAATCTCGCCAGAGCAGATGAGCCGCGAAGCCCTAAAATATAGATGTTTTTTGCATTGATTAAGGCATCAACCGCGCCATCAAAGGCAGTTCTGTCGATGTTATCAAGAGTGGTGCGGATTCGCGTGATATCAGCCTCTAATACCGAGGATAAGATATCGCTGTTGCGGTAGAGATTTTGTGCGTGCTCTAGTCTCTGGACGCTGGTTAGCTTGGACTTGGCGTAGTCTGTCAACGCCTGCTGCAGTTGGTGGTACTTGGCATAGCCCAGCTCTGCAGAAAAACGCACAACTGTTGCCTCGGACACGCCCGTTGCTGCCGACAACTGCTCAACATTCATAAAGGCAGCCTTGTCGTAGTTTTCCTTTATAAAATCCGACAAAAGCTTGTGGCTTTTGCTCATGGTGGGGTATTTTTTTTCTATTTGTGAGATGATGTCCATAACAACCGCTCCCAAAAAATTATTTCAATTATAATAATACTGTTTTTTGTCAAAAATTACAATAGAAAAGCGCAAAAAAGTTTCAAAAAAATCAAAAATCTATTGATATTTGCACGGGGATTTGTTAAAATGATATCAGTGAGAAATTTGGCTTTTTTGTAAATTTTATGAAAAAGCACTTTCTAATAAAGAAAAATGAAAGTTAACATTCCGAAAGGGGGAAAACACATGCCAATTTCAAACGCAATGGCAGTAGGCATTGGTATCGGTACAGTTTTTGTAGGACTTATAGCATTGATTTTGATTTGCTATATTATGAGTACACTGGTTAAGGCCTTTACCAAAAAAGAAAAAAAGGTAGCGCAGACAGCGGCAACACCCGTTGCTTCACCTGTAGCGGCACCAATCGCAAACAAAGGCGAATTTGTAGCGGCAGTAGCGTGTGCTATCGCAGAGGATTTAGGCACAGACGTTACGGGAATCCGTATCAAGTCAATCAAAAAATTATAAGATTAGAAAATAATTTCGAAAGGAAAGAAAACAATGAAAACATATAAAGTAAACGTAAACGGAACACAGTACACAGTAGAAATCGAGCTCATCGACGGCGCAGCAGCACAGGCTTCAGCACCTGCAGCAGCACCCGCACCTCAGGCGGCACCCGCTCCCGCAGCAGCGCCTGCAGGCGGCGAAACAGTTACAAGCCCCATGCCCGGCACAATCTTAGACGTTAAGGTTGCAGCAGGTCAGGCTGTAAAATCAGGCGACGTTTTGATGGTTTTAGAAGCTATGAAAATGGAAAACGAAATCATGGCTCCCTGTGACGGTACAGTAGCAGCTGTAAACGTATCAAAGGGTTCAGCAGTTCAGTCAGGCGACGTTCTTTGCTCAATTAACTAATATCAGGAGAATTTACTATGGATGCAGTTTTAAACTTTATACAGCAGACGGGATTTTCCATGCTGGCAATAGGCGACAACTGGAAAACAATCTTGATGATTGCCATTGCTTGCGTACTCCTGTATCTTGCTATTGTTAAAAAATTCGAACCCCTTCTTTTACTTCCTATCGCCTTTGGTATGTTGCTTACAAACCTTGTAGGCTCGGGCGTTTACCACGAGGAGTATTTTGCAGGCGGTCACGTTCATTGGGAAATGTTTGCCGAGGGCACACCCGGTCTTATTGACATATTGTATCTTGGTGTAAAACTTGGCATTTACCCCTGTTTGATTTTTGTTGGCGTTGGCGCTATGACCGACTTCGGTCCCTTGATTGCAAACCCCAAGAGCTTACTTTTGGGCGCAGCGGCACAGCTTGGTATATTTGCTACATTCTTAGGCGTTCGTGAGCTTTTCCCCATAATTTTGGGCAATGCAGCAGTACAGGAATTTTTAGCAGGGACACCTCTTGACAACCTTGCGGCATCGGTTGGTATTATCGGTGGCGCTGACGGCCCCACGGCAATCTTTGTAACCTCAAAGCTTGCCCCTAACTTCTTAGGACCTATCGCTGTTGCGGCTTATTCATATATGGCGTTGGTGCCTGTTATTCAGCCCCCCATTATGAAGGCTCTCACAACAAAGAAGGAAAGAAAAATCGAAATGAAGGCACTTCGCACAGTGTCAAAAACAGAAAAAATCTTATTCCCCATTGTTGTTACAATTTTCGTTGCTTGGTTAATTCCTTCAGCTGCACCCCTCGTTGGTTGCTTGATGTTGGGTAACTTACTTACAGAGTCAGGCGTATGTGATAGACTTTCAAAAACAGTTCAGAACGAACTTATGAATATCGTTACAATATTCTTAGGCATTTCTGTTGGTGCAACAGCAACAGCAGAAACATTCCTCTCACCCTTGACGCTCCTCATTATCGCAATGGGTATCGTAGCATTCGGTATGGGTACAGCAGGCGGCGTATTGCTTGCAAAATTCATGAACTTGTTCTTAAAGAATAAGATTAACCCGCTTATCGGCTCTGCCGGCGTATCTGCAGTTCCTATGGCGGCTCGTGTATCACAGACAGTGGGCCAGAAGGAAAACCCCAAAAACTTCCTTCTCATGCACGCTATGGGTCCCAACGTTGCAGGCGTTATCGGCTCTGCGATTGCGGCAGGCGTATTACTTGCACTCTTTGGTGCGTAATTAAAGGAGAACACTATGAGCAAATTATATATTACAGATACAATTCTTCGAGACGCCCATCAGTCACAGGCGGCTACAAGAATGAAAACAGAAGATATGATTCCTGCGTGCCGTGCGCTTGATGAAATCGGCTACTGGTCCTTGGAATGCTGGGGTGGTGCTACATTTGACTCTTGTATGAGATTCTTGAATGAAGACCCCTGGGAAAGACTCCGCACATTAAAGGCGGCAATGCCCAAGACAAAGCTCCAGATGCTCTTCCGCGGACAGAATATCTTAGGCTACAAGCACTATGCTGACGACGTTGTTGCGGCATTTTGTAAGAAATCTATCGAAAACGGTATTGATGTAGTTCGTATTTTTGACGCGCTTAATGACACCAGAAATATGGAAACAGCCATCAAATTCGTAAAAGAGTACGGCGGTATGGCAGAGGCTGCTTTATCTTACACCATCAGCCCCGTTCACAACGAAGACTACTTTGTACGTATGGCATCAGAACTTGAAAAAATGGGTGCTGACGTTATCTGTATCAAGGACATGGCAAACTTGCTTCTTCCTTATGATGCA
Organism: Congzhengia sp.; assembly: GCA_045591015.1. GTDB lineage: Bacteria > Bacillota > Clostridia > UBA1381 > UBA9506 > Congzhengia. The sequence continues at coordinate 78,417 of JAZNSC010000020.1, read as the reverse complement.
TATAACCTCGTTAAGAAATTAAAAGAAAACATCGGTGTTCCGATTCATCTTCATACTCACAACACAACAGGTACAGGCGATATGACATACTTACTTGCGGCTCAAGCAGGTGTAGATATCGTTGACTGTGCGTTGTCACCTTTGTCAAATGGTACCAGCCAGCCCACAACAGAAAGTTTGGTTGCAACATTAAAGGGTACAGAACGTGACACAGGTCTTGATTTGGAGAAATTATCAGAGGTTGCAGTTCATTTCCGTGGCGTTGCGGCTAAACTCAAAGAAAGCGGCGATTTAGACCCCAAGGTATTGAACGTTGATACAAACACACTTCTGTATCAGGTTCCCGGTGGTATGCTTTCTAACCTTATTTCGCAGCTCAAGCAGGCAAACGCCGAGGACAAATACTACGACGTATTAGCAGAAATCCCCAGAGTTCGTGAAGATTTCGGTTACCCCCCTCTTGTTACACCTACATCACAGATTGTAGGCTCACAGGCAGTATTGAACGTATTGTCAGGCGAAAGATACAAGATGGTGACAAAAGAGTCTAAAGGGTTATTAAAAGGCGAATACGGCAGACTTCCTGCTCCCGTAAACGAAGAAGTAAGAAAGAAAGCCATCGGCGACGAAGAAGTAATCGAATGTCGTCCTGCTGATTTAATCGAGCCCGAACTTGATAAATACAGAGAAGAAACAAAAGACTTTGCAAAATCAGAAGAAGACGTATTGAGTTACGCACTCTTCCCGCAGGTTGCAAAGAAATTCTTCGAAACAAGAGACGCTGCTCCTGCACCTGTTGTAGCAGTAGAAGATAGCGGCGAAAGAATATTATATGTAGAAGATTTATCTTAATAAATAAAAGCACTCCTTACGGAGTGCTTTTTTATTTTCTAATAACAGTAATTTTCTTTCCTTTGGAAACGATTAGTCCTTCATCATTTAACCGCTTAATTTCTCTTTGCATTGCACTTCTGTCTACGCTTAGGTAATCGGCGAGGGCAGACAACGACATCGGCAGAGAAAAGGAAAACGAGCTGTTATCTCGCGCCTGAATTTCGAAGTAGGAAAGGAGTTTTTCCCGTATGGTGCGTTTTGACAGTACGTCTATATGTTGTGATTGCAAAAAAGCCTTTTTTGTAATCAAAGTAAACAAATTGTCCAAAAACTTCACGTGAAATTTGCTTGCGCTTTCGCGGATGTATAAAGCATTCTGATATTTAAAGTAAAGCACCGTGCAGGGCGAGGTAGCAGAAACCATCAACTCGTCTGTGGCAAGGGAATAAAAAAACCTTTTTCCAAACACGGAGTCAGGTAAATATCGCTCCAAAATCGACTTATTTCCGTCGTAATCGTAGCTTGCAAGCTCTGCCGTACCCGAAAGCACAATATATATGAAATCAGTCTGCTCGCTATATGACATTATTGTTTCATTTGTGTTACAGTTTTTGATTTTTGCACCCAGATTTTTCAGCATTTTTTGACACTCAGAATCGGTTAAACCGCGAAACAAAGCCGAATTTTGCATTTTCTGTCACCCCTTTATCTTGTGTTTAAATATTTCAGTGTTTCCCATATTTAGTATTATATCACTTTTTTGTTGCTTTTGCAACTTTTTTTTGAAAACATTTGTTGTATAATAGATAATGCTTAAAGAAAACAAAGGAGATGAGGCCAAAATGTTAGTTATAAAAAGAGACGGAACAACCGTCGAATACGACAGAAATAAGATAGAAGTGGCTATCGAAAAGGCAAATAACGAGGTATCGGAGTCTGAAAGGATTTCAAAAGAAGACATCACGAAAATTTTAGACTACATAGAAGAAAGAAAAGTACAGAGAATCTTAGTTGAAGATATTCAGGATATAATCGAGCAGAAGCTTATGGAGCTCGATAAATTCGTTTTGGCCAAAACATATATCGTATACAGATACACACGTGCATTGGTTCGTAAGTCAAACACAACAGACGAATCAATCTTAAGCTTAATCAAAAACGCCAACAAAGACGTTATGGAAGAAAACTCCAACAAAAACGCTATTGCGGCGGCTACACAGAGAGACTTAATCGCAGGCGAAGTATCAAAAGACTTAACCAAGAGAATTCTCTTGCCCGAAAGAATCTCACAGGCTCACGAGGACGGCGTTTTGCATTTCCACGATGCAGACTATTTCATTCAGCCTATCTTTAACTGCTGTTTAATCAATATCGGCGATATGCTTGACAAGGGCACAGTTATGAACGGCAAACTCATCGAGCCCCCCAAGAGCTTCCAGGTTGCATGTACAATCGTTACACAGATTATCGCATCAGTGGCATCAAGCCAGTACGGCGGTCAGTCTGTTGACATCCGTCATTTAGGCAAGTATCTTCGCAAGAGTTACGAAAAATTCAAGAAAAATATCGAAAAGCAGTCAGGCGGAAAGGTTGATGCTGAAATCGTTGAAACATTAGCGCGCGAACGTATGAAAGACGAACTTCGTGCAGGTGTTCAGACAATTCAGTACCAGATAAATACCCTTATGACCACAAACGGTCAGTCACCTTTCGTAACACTTTTCTTAAATATTGACAAAAACGACGAATACGTTGAAGAAAACGCTATGATAGTAGAAGAAATTCTCCGTCAGCGCTTACAAGGTATCAAAAACGAAGCCGGCGTATATATCACACCTGCATTCCCCAAACTCGTGTACGTTTTGGACGAGCACAACTGCTTACAGGGCGGCGAATATGACTACATCACAAAGCTCGCCGTAGAATGTTCAGCAAAGAGAATGTACCCCGACTACATTTCTGCAAAGAAAATGCGCGAAAACTACGAGGGCAATGTGTTCTCACCCATGGGCTGCAGAAGCTTCTTGTCACCCTGGAAAGACGAAGACGGCAACTACAAATTCGAGGGCCGTTTCAATCAGGGCGTTGTATCTATCAATCTTCCTCAGGTTGGTATCGTTGCTCGCGGCAACGAAGACGTATTCTGGAAAGAATTAGACTTAAGACTTGAGCTTTGCTTTGAAGCCTTGATGTGCCGTCACAACGCGCTTCTCGGTACAAAATCCGACGTAAGCCCTGTTCATTGGCAGTACGGTGCTATCACAAGATTAGAAAAAGGTCAGACCATCGACCACTTGTTATTTGGCGGTTATTCTTCAATTTCACTTGGTTATATCGGTCTTTATGAAGTTACAATGGCTATGAAGGGCGTATCTCACACCACACCCGAGGGTGCAGAGTTTGCGAAACGTGTAATGGAACACTTGCGCGCAACAACAGACAGATGGAGAGAAGAAACCAACATCGGTTTTGCTCTTTACGGCACACCTGCAGAGTCTCTTTGCTACAGATTTGCTCGTATCGACAAGGCAAAATTCGGAAGCATTGCTGACATCACAGACAAGGGCTACTATACAAACTCATACCACGTTGACGTTCGTGAAGATATTGATGCCTTCCAGAAATTCGAATTCGAAAGCCAGTTCCAGAAGATTTCTTCCGGTGGTGCTATTTCTTACGTTGAAATTCCCAATATGCGTCACAACTTAGAGGGTATCGAAGACGTTGTAAAATTCATCTACGATAACATTCAGTACGCAGAGTTCAATACAAAATCAGACTACTGTCACGTTTGCGGTTATGACGGCGAAATCGTTATCAACGACAACAACGAGTGGGAATGTCCCGCTTGCGGTAATCGCGACCACGCAAAAATGAACGTAACAAGAAGAACCTGCGGTTACCTTGGCGAAAACTTCTGGAACGTAGGTAAAACCAAGGAAATCAAAGCAAGAGTACTGCACTTATAAGGATAAGAAAATGAACTATTCAGCAATAAAAAAATGCGACGTTGCAAACGGTCCGGGTGTTAGGGTTTCGCTTTTTGTAAGCGGCTGCACCCACCATTGCAAGGATTGCTTTAACAAGGAAACCTGGGATTTTAACTTTGGTGAAGAATTTACCAAAGAACAGGAAGACCAGATTATAAAATTATTGGAACCAAGTTATATCAAAGGCTTTTCGCTTCTGGGCGGAGAGCCCTTTGAAGTGTCTAACCAGCGTGTTTTGGTAGGTCTGCTAAAGAGAATAAAAGAAACCTACCCAAAAAAAACCATCTGGTGCTACACGGGGTATCTTTTGGACGATGAACTCCTGCAGGAAAGCCGCGCAAGATGTGAGGTTACTGATGAGATGCTCTCATACATTGACATTTTGGTTGACGGCGAGTTTAAGGCAGAATTAAAGGATTTGCGCTTGCGTTTCCGCGGAAGCAGCAACCAGAGAATTATTGACGTGAAAAAAACTCTTTCCGGCGACGAAATTATTTGGTGGAAGGAATTATAGGATGGACAAAGTAACAGTTAAATTCACAAAAATTGATAAAAGCGCATCTGCGCCGGTATATGGAACTCCCTTTGCGGCCGGTGCAGATTTGCACGCGCTTTTAGATGAAAATATAACCATCGCCCCCGGTGAAACATTTTTTGTTCACACAGGGTTGGCAACAGAAATTCCCGACGGTTTAGTGGGATTGATTTACGCAAGAAGCGGTCTTGCCTGTAAGCGTGGACTTGCTCCTGCAAACTGTGTAGGCGTTATTGACTCGGACTACCGCGGCGAGATAATGGTGGCGCTTCACAATTACTCCAATAACCCACAAACAATCGAGCCCGGCGAGAGAGTAGCACAGCTTGTGATTGCTCCTTACATTGCGGCAGATTTTGTTGAGGTAGAAAGTTTAGAAGACACCGACCGAGGCGCGGGCGGCTTCGGCTCAACGGGAAGAAAATAAGAAACTAAGGAATTCGCATTGCGAATTCCTTTTTTTATGCCTTGTAATATTTTTCTTTTTTTAGAATATACTAAAAACGGAGGCGATATTTATGGAATTTTTGCAGGGACAAGTGTCAAAAATCGGAAAAGTCACAGAACATATAAAAAAAGCCAAAGCAAAAAAGGAGCAGGCGCTTCATCACGAGAATCTCTGTCTTGACTTTAATAGTGCAGTAAGCGAATGCGACGCTCTTCGCGAAAGCCTTAATCATATTTCGGACAAAGCTTTGCTTGAAGCAAATATCTATCGCTTAAAGGCTGCCGAGCTTTCTTTGAATTATTGCGTAAAGAAAGCAAAAAACACATTTTCTTAACATCAAAAGGAGACCATCATGAACACTACAATTTTAATCGTTGGAGGGATTATCCTCGTTGTTTTATTTGTTCTTTTGAATATGCTGTTTCGTCCTGTGAGAGCTCTTTTTGCCCTTATTTTAAACACAATTTTAGGCTGGGCGGGACTTTACATATTTAATTTTTTATTTTCACCTTTGGGCATGGCAATCGGCATAAATCTCGTCAGTGCAACCACAGTAGGAGTGTTGGGAGTGCCGGGGCTATTGCTTTTGATAATACTGAAACTCATATTTAAATAAGACACAAAAAAAGAACCCAAGACACAGCCTTGAGTTCTTTTTTTATAAAAAATAAATGTTGTTCTATTAAAAATTATTCCTCAACGGGAGCCTCAACAGGACAAACATTAGCGCAGTTACCACAGCTGATGCAAGCGTCAGCGTCGATAACGTAGGGGCTGCCTTCTGAAATACATTCAACAGGGCATTCTGAAGCGCAAGCGCCACAACCGATGCAATCTTCCTTGATTACGTATGCCATTTAAAAAACACCTCCTATTTTGTTTGTATATATACATTATAAATTAAAAGTCGAAATTAGTCAATCACTTTATCACTTAAAGTCTCGGGAGCTTTATCGCTCTGCTTTGAGGGAATAGTTTCAAGCATCATATCTATCTGCTGTGCTGCGTCCTCGTCTGCCACATAATATGCAACACCGCCGATGGTTTTTGGTTCGCCCGGCAACATATAGGATTCAATACTTACATTGTCCACGTTGCGGAATTTCCACGCAAGCTGTATGATTTCAGCAGGGGAAAGGTCCGTTTCCAGATTTTCTTCGATTTCGTTCATTATAGGGAAAATCTTAAATATGTATTTTATATTGAGCTTTTGTCTTGCAGCTTCTTTTATAAAATCCTGCTGGGTACTGATTCTGCCCAGGTCGGCATTTGCATATCCTGAACGGAAGCGAAGAAGTCCTTCGGCTTGGGCACCATCTAAAGTTTGCGGCCCTTTTTTCAAATGTATGTAAAGGTCCTGAGTGGGATCTTCGTAGTCCATATCTATAGGCACGTCGTATTCCACGCCGCCTAAAATATCAATGATATTTCTTAAGCCCTCAAAGCTTACCTTACAGAAGCTATGTACGGGGAGTCCTGTCAGCTTTCTAACGTTGTTTATCAGGAGTTGTTCGCCGTTATCTTTACCTATGCAGGAATTTATCTTTGTATGATAGCCTTTTTCCAAAGATATGCGAGTATCTCTGGGAACAGATATGATATTTATGGTTTTATCTTTGGGTGTTACAGATAAAAGCATAATAGTATCGGTTCTTGTTCCGTCGCCGTCGACACCTACCAACAGAATGTTTGTTGTGTCGTCGCTGACCTTGTCCAAATCGCCGGAAAAACCGCCTGTGACAGTGAAGAATGCAATTCCCGTCATTACCACAGCTAAAACCAAAAATGTGATAAGCAGGGCCAAAAAGAACTTCTTAAAATTCATAAAAGAGGTCCACCTCCGAAGGATTAGTTTTCGATTTCGTTTTTAATTGCTTTGCCGTCTTTGTAGCCAAACTCTGTTTCCACAAGCTCACGAGTTGCCGACGGACTGTAGATATAGTATGAAATATTGTCCACATATTTTCCTTCGCCGGGAAGTATGTGAGATTCAATATCTGTTGTTTCTGCGGATTTTACAACGCTGACAAGCTGAAGAGCCGTTGTAACCGAGAAGTTTGTTTTTACATATTTATAGCCTGCATCTAAAAGCTCTGAAATTTTTAAAAGATACTGAGGCTGCATTTTCTGTTTTAAAAGTTCGCGTATGAAGTTTTGCTGGGCATTGATTCTGCCGATGTCACCCATTTGATATTCACCGGGGGCATAGACTGCAGAGCCGGGATTGTTGTGACGAAATCTCACAAAATCGTGAGCACCTTGTCCGTCTAAATGCTGAAATCCTGCCTTTAGGTGAATGTGTAAATCTTGTGTGGGGTCATCGTAATCCATGTCATAGGGCACATTGTAATCAACGCCGTCTAAAATATCAATAATCTGAATAAATCCGTCAAAATCAATCTCGCAGTAGTAGTGAATAGGCATACCTGTTATGGTTTTTACTGTTGATATCATAAAGCTCTCGCGAGACTCAAAGCCCAAACAGGAATTGATTTTTATATTTTTGCCGGTGTTAAGAGTTACCATTGTGTCACGAGGAATAGACAAAAGCTTGATTGTTTTATCTACATTGTCAACAGAAACAAGCATAATGGTATCGGCTCTTGTGCCTTCGCCGTCCACACCGAGCAACAGAATGTTGACCTTGCCGTGTATTTTGGGGTCGTCTAAAACATCTTCTGCGTTGTCCAAAGACGTCATGTGCGAAAGTTTACCATACTGCATACCGAGAAAAACTGCGCCAATAGCAAAGACAACAAGCAATATTACAGAAATAATCATTTTCTTTTTCATAGCACAGCCTCCTTACAGATGGTGTGTTACTATTATACAATAGTATTGTTAACATAGTATTAAAAAAGTATTACTTTTTGGAATTATTTAAAGGAATTGTAGGCACTGACTGTGAGTGTTTTGCCTTTTCTTTTTGCAAGCTCTGAAACAGTAACCATTTCAAAGCCGCGGGAATCAAGCGCCGGTACGATTCTCTCTGTTGCGGCGGCAGTGGACTCGTACAGGTCGTGCATCAGTATAATATCGCCGTCTTTGACGTTTTTAAGGGCTGCATTAACTACCGCATCTGCATTTCTTGATTTCCAGTCCAAAGTATCTATGGACCACAGTATAAACGGCTGATTTGCCGCATTAAGTGTAGACTTTGTGTAGCTTCCGTAAGGAGGACGAACCAATGAGGGACGTACTCCTGTGATGTTTTCCACCGCGTTTGCCGTGGAGGAAAGCTCAGATGAAATCTTCGATGCAGAAAGGCTTGTAAGCTTTGGGTGGTTCATGGTGTGATTGCCGATTTCCATACCTGAAGCCTGTGCTCGTCTTAAAACATCAGGAAAACGATTTACGCTGCTTCCAACCACAAAAAACGTCGCCTTGGCACCGTAACGGTCCAGACAATCAAGGATTCTTGCGGTGTGTTTGCTGGGGCCGTCGTCAAAGGTAAGAGCTACGACTTTGTCGTGCTTTGGTACATCATCGGGACTTAAATACCAACCCAATGCAAGATAATTGTCAACTTCCGATGTATATACTACGGCTGTGGCGTTATTTCTTGCATATATTCTGGTAACGGGAGCGGTGTACCAGCCTACGCTCAAGTAATCGTCCACTTCTGATGCGTAAACTAACGCTGTGGTGTTGTCGGCAGCATATATGGTAGTAACAGGGGCAGCATACCAGCCTGAACTCAGGTATGGGTCTGTTTTCTCTGAATTTACAAGGATTGTTCTACCGTCGGCAGAATAAAGCTTTGTCAAAGGAACAGGGCTGTTAATATTTAAAATGTCCTGCGGTGTCATTCCGGGAGCACACACGGCAGAAACAGTAAGGGAAAATATTGCCGTAAGCATCACCAAGACGGTTAAAAATCTTTTCATAAGTATCTCCTTTTATCAGGATTTTGCCAAAATCACCAAGAGCTCGCCTGAATCTACTTTAATGTGAGCGACGTCCTCTGTAAATTCATTGCTGATACCGTAGGGATTACCTACGGGAAGATGTGCGCACTCCAAGGGATAATATACACCTGAAATGTCCACTCCCGAGCAGTCCGTCAGAGGAATGAGCGAAATACAAAATCCGCAGCGCCTTTTGACTGACAGCTTGTCCGTAACGAGAGTGATGTAGGAGTCCACATCTGCAATTTCAGCTTTTGCGCCTTTGTCTTCTGCATATTTTAAAAGGTGAATATTTGCAAGAGTATGGTCGATTCTTCCTCCCAAGGCACCAAGTATGGTGATGTGAGTTGCGCCGCGGGCGATGGCTTCGTCTATGGCTTCCTGGGTGTCGGTCATATCTTTTACGGGAAAGAGCCTGATGACCTCTTTTGCAAAAACCATTTCTTCGGGTATTGAGTCAAAGTCCCCCACGAAAACGTCAGGAGATATCCCTGAATCAACTGCCGACAAATAACCACCGTCGCACCCTATAATAAGGTCGTATATATTTGTGTCTATGTATTCGGGAATGCCGAAAAATGAGCCACCCGAAAAAATCAATGCTTTCATATTTTTTCCTTATTTTAAAAATTCTTTTACAGTACCCTCTATATCACTTGCGCCGAATACAGCAGTTCCTGCTACTAAAACATTGGCGCCGAAAGATATGGGAATGTGTTTGTTTTCTAAAGTTATTCCGCCGTCAACCTGAATGTCGATATCTTGTCCGAAGTAGTCTTTTGCCGCGGCGATTTTTTCATTTACATCATTTATGTAGCTCTGACCGCCAAAGCCTGCATATACCGACATAATAAGAACCATATCTAAATACTCACGATATGGGTAGAGAAGCGATACATCAATATCAGGGTTAACTGCAAGACCGCAGCGGATTCCGTGGGATTTTATTTTTTCGAGCGTTTCTATTACGTCGCTGTCAGAATTTACGTGGAATGTGATGATATTGGCGCCTGCTGCAGCAAAGTCATCAATATAGCGGTAAGGGTCAGAAATCATAAGATGAACATCAAAGACGAGATTCGATAATTTCCTTATGGATTTCATAATGGGAGCGCCAAAGGAAATATTGGGAACAAAGTGCCCGTCCATAACGTCAATATGAAGATACTGTGCTCCTGCGGCTTCTACCGCCTTGACCTGTTCGCCGAGTCGTGCGAAGTCTGCAGAAAGTATAGATGGTGCTAATTTAATCATAGTTCCTCCTTGGGTTATTCCCATTCTTTGATTTGTTTTAGCTGGTCATAAAGCTGACAATAGCTTTCGTAGCGGCTGGGGGAGATTTTCCCTTCCTCCAATGCTGCCTTTACCGAGCAGTCGGGCTCTTTTATATGAGCGCAACCCGAAAAGCGACAATTTCCCTCGTGTCGTTCAATTTCAGGAAAGAGAGAGGGAAGTTCGCGGTAGGTTATATCTTCTAACTCAAAGGAGCCGAACCCCGGCGTGTCGAAAACGTAACCCCCAAAGGAAAGAGGAAAAAGCTCTGTGTGCCTTGTGGTGTGCTTACCTCTTTGGATTTTGTCGGAGACGTTTCCTGTCTTTAGGTTAAAGCTTTCGCCTATGGAGTTAAGTAAGCTTGATTTTCCCACGCCCGAGCTTCCTGCTAAGGCTGTGGTGTTGTTTTTAAGGAGTGCTTTGAGTTCTTTTGTACCCTCGCCGGTTTCAGCAGAGCACACAATCACTTTAAAGCCTGCGCTTTCATATATTTTTTGATATTCTTTGGCTAAAGCATCATCAAGGTCTGCTTTATTTATACATATTGCGCAGGGGATTTTTCTGTGAAGCGATGTAACCGTCAGCTTGTCGATAAGATGAAGTGACGGCTCGGGAGAGCAAGCAGCAAAGGTAATCAAAAGCAAGTCGATATTTGATACCTGTGGCCTGAATAACTCGTTCTTCCTTGGTAAAATATTTACCACATAGCCCTCGCGTTTTTGTGTGTCGGTTACATCTATTTGAGCCATATCGCCAACGATGGGCGTCTGGCTGTCTTTTCTGAATTTTCCCCTTGCGCGGCAGGAGAAAACTCCGTCAGGCGTGCTGACGTAGTAAAATCCTCCTATGCCTTTGATAATTTTTCCTTCTAACAATCAGGTCTCTCCTTTGTTATCAGCCGGCGTTATTGCCGGGTGTAGGTGTAGGTGCGGGATCGGGATTTTCGGGTGTAGGTTCGGGATCTACTTTTTCGGGTGTAGGTGTTGTGGGCTGACCATTACTTATACGTACATCAATGGCCTTGCCTTTTTTAACACGGTTGCCCTCGGCCTCGGATTGCTTAACTATTGTGCCCTTTGGTTTGTCACTTGCAACCTGCTGAACTTCACCTAAAGTAAGATTGTTTTCTTTTAGCATTGCTTCAGCTTCGGCTTCTGTTCTTCCCAATACGCTGGGAACTATAGTGTAAGCGTCTTCTTCTGATTCGCCGCTTGATACAATTATTGTGATAACAGAGCCCTTTAGCACTGCTGAAGATGTTGCAGGTGAGGTTTCGATAACTCTTCCTGCTTCTACTTCTGTGCTGGTTTCTACCTGAACAGAAACCTCAAAGCCTTTTCCTCGAAGTGTTGCAATGGCTTCTGATTCCATCATTCCCGATACTGTGGGAACAGGTACTGTTTCTTCGGGAGCTTCTCCCAATTCTATTTTGATAGTTGCATTTTCTTTGATTTTTTTGCCGTATCTGGGGTTTTGCTCTACGATGATACCTTCCATATCGGCGGTGATTTCTTCTTTTGTATTGGCTAGCACGATTTTAAGATCTGTGCCCTCGATAAGATTTAGTGCATCTTCTGTGGTAAGGTTGATAAGCTCGGGACACTCGATTTCATTTGATGAGCCTGTTGTCATAAACCAAGTCAAAAAGATTCCCAAAATTATTAAAACAGCAGCACCAATTCCTGCAACGATTGCGATGGTGTCTTCTTTCTTTTTCTTCTTTGTGGATTTTTTCTGCGGAGGGGGTACTTCTTTTTTCTCTCTTTGGTCAGAGGGTGCTGCGCCGGCGCGTCTTACAACCGGAGTCTCTTCTTTGGGAATGGGTTTTTTCACAACTGGAGTTTCCTCTGCGCCTGAAACCTGTGAGCCCACATAAACCTTCTTTAAATCAATAAGCATTTCTGTTGCTGATTGGTATCTTTCGGACTGATTTTTTTTCATAGCCTTCAGTATTACGGTTTCCAATGATTTGGGAATGCTCTGGTTAAAGATTGAGGGCTTTACGGGTTCTGACTCAATGTGCTGCATAGCAACGGAGATTGCTGTTTCTCCCTCAAAGGGGCGCTTGCCTGCAACCATTTCATAAAGCAAAATACCCACAGAATAAAGGTCGGTTTTTGCATCGGTGATGGAACCTCTTGCCTGCTCGGGTGAGAAGTAATGAACGCTTCCCATAGTGAGTCCGCCTGTGGTGATAGTGCCTTGGTTTAAGGCTTTTGCTATACCAAAGTCAGTTATCTTTAAGATACCCTCTTTGGTAATAATGATGTTTTCGGGCTTTATATCTTTATGTATAATTCCTTTTTTGTGAGCGTGCTCAAGCCCTGAACAGATTTGTGCTGCAGAGTCTACGGCTTCTCTCCAGGGAAGTGTGCCTTTTGCGCTCAAGTACTGCTTTAGGGTGATGCCCTCTACATATTCCATTACGATATATTCGATATCGCCCTCGTTACCAACGTCATAGATTGACACGATGTTGGGATGAGAAAGACTTGCTGCAGACAGAGCTTCTATTTTAAATCTTTTTATAAATTCTGCATCATCGCGAAATTCGGGACGAAGCATCTTTATTGCTACGTATCTGTTTAAAACAAGGCACTTGGCAAGGTATACTATTGCCATACCGCCACGGCCAACCTCTTCTATTATTTCATATCTTCCGTCTATAATTTTTCCGTTTGTCATAATTAACACTCCAATCAATCGGTATTTTTTAAAATTTAATCAAGATAACAGTTATGTTATCATTTCCACCTGCGTTTTCGGCCTCATGTACGAGTTTGTCTGCGGTGTTTTCAAAATTGCGGGTCTTCTTTATTATGGAAAGGATTTTCTCGTCCTCCACCATATTCACAAGACCGTCTGAGCAAAGGAGAATAATGTCACCTACATCGATAGAAAACTCATAAATGTCAGCCTCAACCGTGCTGTCGGTGCCGATTGCTCTGGTGATAACATTTTTTTGTGGATGGTGCTTTGCGTCTTCTTTGGTGATTGTGCCGTTTTCAATCAGCATTTCCACCAAGGAATGGTCTTTTGTGATTTGCAAAATCATATTGTCGCGTATAAGGTACAGTCGGGAATCTCCAACCTGTGCCGCCGTAACCTTGGTGTCGGATATAAGGCACGCCGTAATGGTGGTACCCATACCGAAAAGAGTCTGTTGGTCCTGACTCATTTTATACACGACGCTGTTAGCGGCGTTGATTGCCTCAATCAACATCTCTTTTGCATCGCTTTCGTTTTTTTGTGCTACGTCTTTTATTGCGTTTATGGCTTCACTGGATGCTATCTCGCCTGCGTTGTGACCGCCCATGCCGTCTGCAACAACTGCAAGAAGTGCGTCCTGTGAAGACAGCTCCGAAACAAAAAACGCGTCTTCGTTCACAGCGCGGATTTTACCTACGCTGGTGGCTGAACTTATTTTCATAAAATCTGCCTCTCTTTCTGCAAATTCTTTTAACTTCTTTTTTGTCTTAACTGACCGCAAGCGGCGTCGATATCAGACCCCAGCTCTCGTCTTACGGTGGCATTTAGGCCACGACGGTTTAGCTGCTCTTGAAATGCCTTTGTCGCTTCGGCAGTTGTTTTTTTATAATCACGTTCTCTGACGTTATTAACAGGGATTAAATTTATATGGAAAAGCCCTCCCGAAAAAAGCCGCGAAAGCTCTTTTGCACATTCTTTGGTATCGTTTTTTCCTTGAATGAGGGCGTACTCTATGCTAATACGACGGTTTGTTTTTTTGATGTAGTCGTACATTGCCTTAACCAAAGTTTCAAGGGGATACTTTTTATTTATGGGCATAATTTCGCTTCTCATCTCATCAAAAGGTGCGTGAAGTGACACCGAAAGTGTGATGGGAATGTTCTTTTCTGCCAGCTCGTAGATTTTTGGCACTATTCCGCAGGTTGATAAGGAAATGTGACGGTAGCCGATGTTCTGCGTATCGGGGTGGTTGACGATTTCTAAAAACTTCATAACTTCGTCGAAATTATCAAGGGGCTCGCCGATGCCCATCATTACTATATTTGAAATGCGCTCGCCTGTCTCACGCTCTGCTGCAATAATCTGACCGATTATTTCGGCAGCAGACAGGTTTCTCACTTTGCCGCCGATGGTGGAGGCACAGAATTTGCACCCCATCAGGCAACCTACCTGAGAGGACACGCACAAGGTGTTTCCGTGGTGGTATTTCATAAATACGCTCTCGATGTAGTTGCCATCACAAAGCTCAAACAAAAACTTCACAGTGCCATCTTTTGATACTTGCTTTGCTTCGGTCTTCAAGCTTCCGATGCAATAACTTTCTGAAAGCTTCGCCCTTAAATCCTTTGAAAGTGTGGTGATATCATCAATTGAGTCCACCTTAAAAATCGCAGGGTATAACTGACGGGCGCGAAATTTTGCCTCGCCCAATGACAGTATTAAATTTTCTACATCGCTAAAGGTTAAGCCTCGTAAATCTGTTTTCACTGTTTTCTCCTTAAACGGCACACGAAAAAGCCGTCTGATTTATGTGTATCGGGGAAAATTTTAAAAAATCCCTCGTTTTCTTGCAATTCTCCCAAAATGTGAGGACTTGAGATTTTTTCAAGCTCCATTTCGGTATGGTCTTCTAAAAATTCTTTTATCAAATCAATGTTTTCTTTGGGGTTTATGGTGCAGGTGGAGTAAACCATCACGCCGCCTGGCTTTAAGTAGCTTGCACCTGCTGATAATATATCTTTTTGGATTTTGGTTAGTTCTGCAAAATCTGTGATGTTTTCTTTATATTTTATGTCGGGTTTTCGCCTGATAATTCCAAGTCCCGAGCAGGGCACATCGGCTAACACCTTATCGGCTGTGCCGATTAAACTCTCGTCTTTAATTTGTGCGTCGCGGACCTGTGTCTTTATAATGGAAATGCCCAAAGCATCTGCAAGAGCATCAACACTTTTTAACCTTGCATCATAAATGTCCGATGCGAAAATCTCGCCCTTGTTTTTCATAAGTTCTGCTATATGGGTGGTCTTGCCCCCGGGGGCAGCGCATAAGTCATAGACCACATCGTTTTCATCGGGTGCAAGAGCTAATGCTGCCAGCTGTGAACTCTGGTCCTGAACGGTTATAAGACCTTTTAGTTGTTTTCTTTTTTCCTCCGTTGCACCGAAAAGGTAAAGACCTGAATCGACGTAGGGGGTGTCCTGATATTTTATATCGAGAGCGTCTAACTTCTCTTTGAGTTCGTCTTTTGTTATCTTTAATGTATTTACCCTTATACACAGGTCGGGGGTTAAGTTTCCTGCATCCATCAGGCTCTCGGCGCGCTCGCCAAAGGTTTTGGCAAAAAATTCTGCCAACTCTTTAGGGTATGAGTACTTTACGGAAAGTCGCTCGATAGGGTCTTGAATCCGGTTAAAATCAATGGCTTTGTTCTTTGTAATGCCCCTGAGCACACCATTTACAAAAGAAACTGTCTTGGGGGAGGCGCATTTCTTCGCCAGTGACACACTTTCGGACACCGCCGCAAAATCAGGAACTCTGTCCATAAAAAGTATCTGGTATGCGCCCATTCTTAAAATATTCAAAATTTTGGGGTCGATTTTTTTTAAGCGGATTGAGGAATTTTTTCGGATTATGTAATCAAGCAAAATACGATTACGAAAAACGCCGAAAACAAGCTCCTTTAAAAAGCCAATGTCAGCAGAAGAAAGGGACGCACCCTTTAACTCCTCTGTGAACACAAGGTTTAAGTAACTGTCTTGATTTTCAGTTTTAGATAAAATTTTCAGGGCAGTTTTTCGCATAATTTTCCTCTTTTACATCATTGATGAGCCGTGCTCGTCTAAAATTCCCCTGCGGCAAACAGAGTAGTCGGAAGCGCAAAATTCGGGAATATATTTTTCCATAGCCTCTACCAAAAGGTCGGGCTTTAGGTTGGCGTTGCTTCCTGCAGAGATTATCGCCTGTACTTTGCCGTCGGGGGTTATGCATAAATCCATAATATCAGGTCTTATGTCAGCAATACCCTCAGAGCGTTTGGTTTTTTTCACGATTTCGATGGTTTTTAAATCCAAAAAGGCATCCAGCATTTCTTGAGTAAGCTCCTGGGAAAATGCTATTTCATAACTTGCATATCTTATGGCCTTTGCCTTTTTGCTTGTTTCGTTAAGCTGAGTTATCTGGGGAATTTCCATACCTAAGGGGAGTTTGCCTTTGAGCATTTTCATACAGTCAAGCATAGATACGCCCTCTTTAAACTCAACATCAATGTATTCACAAGCAGACTCAAAACCTACTGACAAAGGCAGCAACACCGCCATCTTGGGATGGGGGTTAAAGCCTTCTGAGTAGGCAAGAGGCAACTGCGCTCTGTGAAAAATTCTTGTAAAGAGCCTGATTAAATCAAGGTGTGACACGTATTTCATATCGCCGTATTTTGTAAATTGCAATCTGTATTTAGCCACAGAAACCACCTCCGAATGTGTGAGTTACGCCGCAACCGGAACATTTTTCGCGGCAGTTATTTGTGGTTTCGCCACGTTTTGCTTTTTCGCTCTCTGACATTAAGAATTTCTTGGAAACACCAACATCGATGTGGTCCCAAGGAAGAATTTCATCATATGAGCGCTCACGAAGGTTATAAAAATCAGGGTCAACACCGCAAGCGCGGAAAGCATCATACCAGATTTCAGGCTTGAAATGCTCGTGCCAGGAGTCAAAGCGCGCACCTCTTTTGTGTGCTTCTGCTATAACGGGCGCTAAACGTCTGTCCCCACGGGCAACGATACCCTCTAATATGCTTAAAGCCGAGTCGTGCCAATTGTATGACACATAGCGGTTTTTGATTTGCTCTTTTAAGAACATTTGCTTTCTGAAAAGTTCGTCCTTTGAATTTTGTCCTACCCATTGGAAAGGCGTAAAGGGCTTCGGCACGAATGAGGAAACACTAACGGTAACACGCAGATTTTTGTTTCTTATTTCTTTGGGTGTGTGCTTATAAATTGACACCACCTCGTCTGCAAGATGAGAAATACCCGCAATGTCTTCTTCCGTTTCTGTGGGAAGACCTATCATAAAGTAAAGTTTAATAGTACCATAACCGCCTGAGAATGCCATCTGGGATGCATTTATTAAGTCTTCTTCTGTTATGTTTTTATTTATTACATCACGGAGCCTCTGTGTACCTGCTTCGGGCGCAAAGGTAAGACCTGATTTTCTGACCTTTTGTACCTTTTGCATAAGTTCCATTGAGAAATTGTCAAGTCGGAGTGAGGGTAGTGACAGACCGATTTTCTTTTCTTCGGTTAATTCCAACAATCCGTCGGTAAGTTCGCGGAGTTTGGTGTAGTCACTGGTAGAAAGAGAAGAAAGTGAAATCTCCTCATAGCCTGTGTTGTCGATAAGGCGCTTTGCCAAATCAAGCAAAGTCTCGGGGCTTCTTTCTCTTACGGGGCGGTAAATCATACCTGCCTGACAAAATCTGCAACCACGAATACATCCGCGGAAAATTTCAAGCATAATTCTGTCGTGAACTACCTCCATAAAGGGAACGATTATATTATCGGGCGCAAAGCAGGAATCAAAATCCTTGATAATGCGCTTTGTGATTTTATCGGGTGCGCCATCGTAGTTTTTGGTAAAACTTTTTATCGTGCCGTCGTCGTTATATGAAACATCATAAAAGCAAGGAACGTATATGCCCTCGATTTTTACGATTTCTTTTAAGAATTCCTGTTTGGATTTACCGCTTTTTTTCATTTCGCGGTATAAATCCATAACCTCCATTATCATTTCTTCGCCCTCGCCAAGCATAAAGAAATCAACAAAAGGAGCCAAGGGCTCGGGGTTATACGCACAGGGTCCGCCTGCACAGATAATGGGGTAGGAGTCGTCGCGGTCTTCTGACAAGAGGGGAATATTACCTAAAGCCAACATATTTAAAATGTTTGTATAACTCATTTCGTACTGCAGGGTAAAGCCCAAAAAGTCAAAATCACGTGCAGGTGATTTTGTTTCTAATGAAAAGAGGGGTATGTTTTCTTTTTTCATTTCTTCTTCCATATCAACCCAAGGGGTAAAGAAGCGCTCGCAATAAATATCGGGAGCAGAGTTCAGTAGATGATAGAGTATCTTCATACCAAGGTGTGACATACCTATTTCATATACGTCAGCAAAGCAAAACCCAAAGCGAATGTTAATATCTTTAAGGTCTTTATGTACGCTGTTAAATTCGTTTCCTATATAGCGGGAGGGACGCTCAACCGCCTTTAAAATCTTATCTAAATTCATTTTACATCCTTCCTGAAATTTGCTTTAGGTAGTTTAATGAGGCAAGCCTTTTTCCCAGTACGTCCTCAAGCATTTTTTCTGTGCAATTTTCAAATTCGTCTATATTTGTACGGGACAAAGCAAAGGAAAACGCCTTTTTGTCGTCGGAGTCCTTTACGTATCTCATAGCGGTCAGGGTGTCGGGCGTGATAATCTGTGTGTCGGGGAGATTTCCGCAAGAGCGACAAACCGCACCGCCTGATTGAGCACTAAAGAAGCAAAGTTCCTCTGTGTCGCCGCATTCTACACAACCGTCAAGTTCGGGGGCGTAGCCCAAAGCACACAAAAGCCGTAACTCAAACACGCACTTTATAAGCCGCAAATCCTTTTGAGAATTTGCAAAAAGGTAAAAGGTGTTCATAAGTAGCGGAATTATGGCTTTCGCATCCTCAGGTGCAGGGGATGAAACCTGCGCCGCTTCGGCAGCATAAGTGGCGTAAGACAGCCTTTCGATGTTTGACGAAAGTCCGTAAAAGCCCTCCTGCAGTACCGCCGAGGTAACGATGTAGCGCCCGTTGGATTCCGTTAGCAAAAAGTCGCTGTAGGAAAAAAGCGAGCAGCCTGATGCTAACTTACTTTTCATACTTTTTATGCCCTTGGCACTGGCCGTAAGCACGCCGTAATCTTCAGTTAAAATGTTGATGATGGCGTCTTTTTCGCCGTAAAAGTTTCTGCCCAAAACGACGCCTTTTGTTTTAATTTCCATATAAACCCTTTATATTTCAAAACCAAAATTTGCGATTTTACCGCGTTTGTTACGCCAGTCTTCGTTTACCTTTACCCAAAGTTCCAAATACACCTTTTTTTCGTGCATACGCTCAAGGTCCTCGCGGGCTTTCGTGCCGATGTGCTTTAGCATTTCGCCGCCGCGTCCGATAATGATGCCCTTGTGGGACTGCTTTTCACAGTAGATGTTGGCTTCGATTTTTAGAGAATCTTTCTTGTCTTTCATAGAAAAAATCTCAATGGCAATACCGTGAGGAACTTCCTTGTCCAAAGCACGAAGAAGTTTTTCGCGGATGACTTCTGCCGCCATCTGTCGCTCGGGTTGGTCTGTTACCATATCTTCGGGGAAAAATTGCGGACCCTCGGGAATAAAAGGAATGAGTTCTTTCTTTAGAGCATCCACGCCGTCGCGTTTCATTGCAGATATGGGCACAACTGCCGCAAAGTCATACGCCTGCGTATACTTGGTAATTACCTCTAACAAGATGTCTTTTTTTACTGTGTCGATTTTATTTATTACTAAAATTACGGGAGCCTTTTGCTTTTTTAAGCCCTCGATGATTTTTTCTTCTGTTCTTCCGACATTTGCAATAGGCTCAACCAAAAACAGTATCGCATCGGTGTCGGACATAGCATCACGTGCCGATTTTACCATAAGTTCTGCCAGTTTACTGGTAGGCTCGTGAATGCCGGGCGTATCGGTAAAGACAATCTGCATATTGTCTTCGGTCAAGATGCCTAAAATGTTGTTTCTCGTGGTTTGGGGTTTTGATGAAATGATTGCGATTTTTTCCCCTACGAGTCTGTTTATTAAAGTTGATTTACCCACGTTGGGGCGACCGATTATACTTACAAAGCCTGATTTGTATTCCATAATATACCTCTATTTTAAAAATTTTCTTCCGTGAAATAACACTGTAAAGCCGAATTTTGGCAGTGCCAACATTCTGATAAATCTCGAGGGCTGACACAGGAGTCTATATAGCCACTCAAGACCGAGCTTCTGAAATCCTTTAGGCGCTCGCTTTACCTCGCCTGCAAAAACGTCTAATGACCCGCCGATACACATTGCCACTTTGGTGTTTAAGTCTCGGTGGCTGTCTGCCCACTTTTCCTGCTTGGGAAAGCCTAAGCAAATAAACAAGATATCGGGTTTCTTTTCGTTTATGTCGTCTATGATTTTCTTTTCTTTTTCTTCGTCAAAATACCCGTCGGCAGTGCCTACTACCTTAATTCCGGGGTAGAGTGACTCTATTTTTTCTTTGGCGCGGTCTGCAATTCCAGGCTTTCCGCCGAAAAGGTAGAGGGTTTTATTCATAGGTGCGCATTTTTCAAGTAACTTATTCGCCAAATCAAATCCGCCCACGCGCTCACGAAGTGGTGCGCCCAGAATTTTTGATGCGTGCACCACGCCGATGCCGTCGGGGGTAATGAGCCCTCCGCGGTTTAAGATGGTGGCGTATTCGGGGTTTTTATATGCATATAAAAGTATTTCGGAGTTTGGAGTATATACAGGACAAAAATCATCCTTTTCGGTAGCGGAAACTAAAAAGTCTGTTGCCTCGTCCATATTGTAGGTATCTACATAAACTCCCAAAACGTTTAGTTTATTACTCATTTAATTCTCCTTAAGGTGTATTATCTGTTTGCCTGTGCCGTCATATTCTGCGCCCTCGATTACGGGGGTGATTTTTCCTGTGCGGACGTTGCGTATGTGAGCACGTACAGCACCTGTCAATGCCCAATCGGACTCAAACACACTCAAAACGTGGTCTTTATAAAATGAAACTTGGTGGGCTTTAACTTTTTCGGGAAATACTACCACAGCGTCTTTTTCGCCGGAAATCACGGCGTCGTCAAGCTGCTCTGCGATTTGTGTCACTAACTGCTGGTCTTTTTGGTTTACTCGCCTGTAGGTGTCAAGCTCGTTAACATTTGACAACGAAAACAGGAAAACTAACAAAAAGATAGCAGTGACCTTTGTCCAACGATGGCGGAAAAGCCGATTGAACAATGGTGCAAAAAGCAGCACAATTCCAATAAATGATGTAACTGCATTTCTGTAGGTAAGCCATACAACAGACACCAAAACATTGGGAATTAAAGGAGTTATCACAAGGAGTAGCCCCACAGGAATACAAAAGGACGGTTTTGCGTAAAACTTCGCTTTTGCACCGAAGTATGCACAAAGAGCGGAAACCAAAATAGCAATCCCCAGAAGTATCACTCCGCGGGTGTCGGCAGTCATAAGCCTTAATCCGTGTAAGGCGCCCGTAAATGTGGTTTTTATTCCGCCTGTTATAAATATATCGTAGCATTGACTTGCGGCTTCTGAAAATTTGTCCCATAGGTTCTCTATGGAAAATCCGCCTACGCGACTTCCCATGACACCGATATTTTTTGCCAAGATATAATAAATAAACATACCTGCACCGGAAAGAACGGGAGTTATAAGGTATATAATGCGGGATTTCATTTTTTTGGTAAGGGACATAATTACAAAAAACTGCAAAACACAACTGACAATCATAACCGACTCATAAAATCCGCAGGAAAGTACGCAAGTTATAATATAGGGTACCCAAAATTTTCGCTTTTTAGTTTCGATGAGCTTTGCCAAAAGGAAAGCGGCTAAAGCGGCAAAAAACATACCTACACATATTCTTGTAGATGCGGACAACCAATAAGTCCCCTCAAAGCCTAAAGGGAGCAAGAGGTACACCGCATACAAAAAGGGTGTTATATGAATGTTTAATTTTTCGAATGTTAAGCCGATAAACTTTGCCGATGCAAAAAACAAAACACAAACAATCGCCGCCGCCACCCACAAATCAGGGTAAAAACTTCCCCAAAGTGCAGGGTCTAGGAGGGATGCAAAGGGGCGAGTGGCGATGGTTCCTTTTCCTAAATAAACCTCCGATAAATTATAAAGAGGGTAGCCTCCGTATTGTATATAGTCATCGAGTACAGGGAAATACTTAAGTCCTAATGAAAACATCTTAAAAACCAAAGCAGCAAAAAAAGCAATATCACAAAAGAGCTTGGTTTTTACGGACTTCATATACTTCACCTCATTCTACATAATTATACACTATAAATTATACCACAAAGGAATACAAAATACAAGAAAAAAAGACACTATTTGTAAAATAGTGTCTTTTTTATTTTAACGGTTTTCGCCGTGATTTAAAAGCTCGTGGAATTTACCATTTTCTTTTTCTGACAAATAGTCGTAGGTGCCTTCTTCTACCACTTTTCCGTGTTCAAAAACCATTATCCTATCCACATTTTTGATAGTGGAAAGTCGGTGAGCGATAATTATTACCGTGTGAGTTTTCATCAGGTTTTCCATGGCTTCCTGGATTGCGCGCTCGGAGATGTTGTCAAGGGCAGATGTTGCCTCGTCAAATATCAAAACATCAGGATTTCCCAAAACTGCTCTGGCTATTGCAATTCGCTGTTTTTGACCGCCAGATAAATCGAGTCCCCCGTCGCCTACTATGGTGTTCCAGCCGTGGTCCAAATCGTTTACAAATTCGTGAACATTGGCAATTTCCATTGCCTGAATGATTTCCTTGTTGGAGGCGTTGGGTCGGGCAAGTTTAATGTTGTCCCAGATTGAGCCGTAGAATATAAAGGGATTCTGGGGTACGATACCGAAACTCGTCCGCAGGTCGTGAATAGCATAGTCTCTTACGTCCTCGCCGTGTACCTTTACCGCGCCTTGCGAAACGTCGTAAAGTCGCATCAGAAGTTTTGCAAATGTTGATTTTCCGCTTCCCGATGAGCCTACCAAAGCCACCGCCTCGCCGTAACCTATACTGCAACTGAAATTGTCGAAGATTTTTTGGTTGTCATAGGCAAAGGTAATATCGGAAAATTCAACACATGGGCGACCTTTGGCGATGGATTTTTCCTTTGAGAGTTCTATGTGTTTCAGCCCCTCTGTTTTTTCGGGAACAGAGGTGTCGGTATTTAAAATGTTGGTAATTTTAGTAAGTCCTGCCATAGCGGTTGCTCGGGCAACTCCCAGATTCAGCCAGGAAATCAAAATTGACAATATCTCGCCCATGCTGGCAATAAATGCATACAAAACACCGATAGGCAAGCCTCTCATAACACAGGAAATCGCACCGACAAAATATATAACGGCAACACATCCGTAACGGATGATTTCTATTTTTCCTGCCTCCAGATGCTGTGACATCTGTACTGTGATGCCTTTTTCGTACAGAGAGGCGATTTTACTCTGGAAGTTGCTGAGGGTGTTTTGCTCTATGGAATAAAGCCTTACGGCATCGATACCATTTAAGGTGTCGGTTAAGTATTTTGAGGCGTCTGATTCGCTTTGTATGTATTCGCGGGAAAGTGCACGGATTTTCTTTCTGGCAAACTTATTGAATATTGCCATAATTATAGTGGTAATAAGCAAAATAACAGTAAGCAACGGGTCATAAAACAAAAGCGCCGAAAGAGAAATCACAAACGCTACTACCTGATAGGGAACATTCATAAATACCGTGCTCATATATGCCTTGATATTGTTCATGGGAGAGCCTAAAATACAGTTAAAAAGTTCCCCTGCGGAGTTCTTTTCGTGAAATTTCATACCTATGGTCTGTATGTGTGAAAAAAACCTTGTCCTTATGTTAAAAAGCGCACCCTCCAAGGAGTGTGTCATTTTTTTGTAGCCGAAGTACCAGCAGATAACACGCCCTACGGAAACAGCCATATAGACAACGCACATAATAAAAACAAATCGGATTTTCTCGTTACCGACTAAGGCTTCATTAGATATGCCCTCGTCAACTATGTACTTGATTATAAGAGGCTGAACAGCAACAAATGCCCCCACAATCAAAGCACAAATAACCGAAAAAATAAGCTTCGGTTTGAACTCCTTTAAATAAGGCCACATCGTCAACCAAAAGCTATCATTTTGTTTTTTCTGTTTAGTTTTTTTCATAGTAACCACCATCGCTTTCGCACAGGTTTTTGAGTTCGACTGCACTAGGTTTTTTCAGGTTAAAGTCATTATGGCACAGGGGATTTTAAAAGTCAATATGAATTTTGCAAAAAAACATTACAATTGTGTTAAATTTACATGTAAAAAGTCAAAAAAATATTGTAATGAAACCTAAAATGTACTATAATATAATAGAATTGTTATGATTATAAAATCGGGAGGTCTAAAGACATTGAAATTATGTGTAATTTTTGGCGGTAAATCTTCAGAACACGAGGTTTCCTGTAAATCTGCCTACAATGTTTTAAAAAATTTAGATAAAGAAAAATACGAAATAATAAAGTTCGGTATCACAAAACAAGGTGCAACCTGGCTTTATTGTGGCGATGACGAATCACTCCTTGACGGCTCCTGGGAAAACCACGACTGCTATCCCTGTGTAATTTCTCACTGCCCGAAAACAGAGGGTTTGTTGCTTTTATCAGACGGCAAAGCCGAGAAAATCAAGGTTGATGTTTTCTTCCCTGTTTTGCACGGCAAAAACGGCGAAGACGGCACAATTCAGGGCGTTTTTGAGCTTGCCCAGATTCCCTATGTGGGCAACGGCGTAGCAGGCTCTGCTCTTTGTATGGACAAAATCTTTACCAAAAATATTTTAGAGTGCGCAGGAATTCCTGTTACACCGGGCTTTTATATAACAAAAAAAGAAGCAAAAGATTTTGATAAAATAAACAAAAAAATAAAAGATTCTTTTGGCTACCCTGTAGTTGTAAAACCCTCTAATGCAGGCTCATCTGTAGGCGTTTCATTAGTAGAAGACGAGGGCGAATTAGAAAGTGCGCTCGTTACTGCATTTGCCGAGGACAGACGAGTTTTAATAGAAAAGAAAATGAACATAAGAGAACTCGAGTGTGCTGTTTTAGGAAACCACGAAGAAGCGAAAGCATCTGTTCTGGGCGAAGTAATCACCACAGAAAAAATGTACGATTACAACACAAAGTACGAAAACGCAGAAACCAAAACACAGATTCCGGCTATGATAGAAGATGAAATTTCCGACAAAATCCGCGCCCTTGCAGTAAAGGCATTTTTAGCTTGCGATTGCACGGGACTTGCCCGAGTTGATTTCTTTGTAGATAAAGAGACAAAAGAAATATACTTAAACGAAATAAACACACTTCCCGGATTTACCAATATCAGTATGTACCCTATGCTTTGGGGCGCAACGGGAATCGGCTACTCTGAACTTTTGGACAGAGTAATAGAACTTGCACAGGAGGCGTAACTATGCCCGAAAAATATATAGGCGTATTTGATTCAGGTCTTGGCGGCCTGACCTGCGCCAAAGAGCTTATGGAAATAATGCCCGATGAGTCCATTGTGTACTTTGGCGACACGGGAAGAGTTCCCTACGGCTCAAAATCAAACGAAACCATAATAAAATACGCTCGCAGTGACATTAAATTTTTGCAAGAGTTTGACCTGAAGATGATAGTCGTTGCCTGCGGTACAGCAAGTGCCATTGCGCTTCCCGTTATAAAGGATGAGGTAAACGTACCGATAATAGGCGTAATTGATGCTGCGGCAGAGGAAGCAGTTGCGGCAACCAAAAACAAAAAAATCGGCATCATAGGTACACAGGGCTCTATTCGCTCCGGCGCTTACGAAAAGAAAATCAAAGAACTTGACAAAGATATAGATACTTTTGCTACTGCTTGTCCTTTGTTTGTGCCATTGGTTGAAAACGGCCACACAAAGTCAGAAGCAGCACGAATTATTGCAAAAGAATATCTGACTGATATCAAGACGGCAGGAGTAGATACTCTTATTTTAGGATGTACCCATTACCCGCTTTTAAAGGATGTTATCGGCGAGATTATGGGAGAGGGCGTCACATTAGTTGACCCCGGCAAAATCGCGGCAGGCTTTGCCAAGGAATACCTTTCATCAAATAATCTTTTGGCACAAGGTGCGCCCCAACACAAGTTTTTTGTCAGCGATTCACCCGAGGGATTTTGCGAGCTGGCAGCAGCATTTTTAAATCGCGAGCTTCCCTGTCAGGTAGAAAAAACAGATATAGAGAAATATATGTGATTGGAGGAAAAATCATGGACAACAATGCCTTAATCACTTTAATTGGCAAGCATACAGTTGACGGCGAAGAGGACTGCTTTGAACTGACAACTCAAGGAAAATATACAAAGCAAAACGGAAAATATCTGGTTTCCTATGAGGGAAGCGAGATTACCGGGTATAACAATACCACCACTACACTCAAGATTAAAGACGATTATGTTTCAATGATACGTTTCGGAAAAAATATGGGCTCATCGCAAATGATTTTCGAAGAAAAAAAGCAATATACAGGAATATATCGCACACCTCTAGGCAATATGTCCGTTGACGTTTTTACCAATGAAATGTCAGTAGATATGGACGATGAGGGCGGCGAGGTAAGTTTAGATTACTATGTTCAGCTAAACAGCTGCGAGCCTGTGAGAAACAACCTTACGGTAAAGATAAGAAAGGTGGAAGAATAGATGACTCTATACGAAGAGACAAAAGCATTTATAAAAAAAGTGACAGATGATGCATTAAATACAGCAAAAGAAGCGGGACAGCTTGATTTTTCACAGATTCCCGATTATGCCATAGAAGAACCCAGAGAAAAAGAGTTTGGTGATTTTTCAGTTAATGCCGCCATGCTTATGGCAAAAGAGGCTCGTCGCGCTCCTCGTGACATTGCCAATATCATCGTAGAAAATATGAAAACAGAGGGTACATACATAAATGAGGTAAACGTTGCAGGTGCAGGCTTTATCAATTTTAAGTTAAACCCTGTATATATTACAAAAATTATCGAAACCGCACAGAATGAGGGTGACCGCTTCGGTCAGAGTGATTTCGGCGGCGGAAAAACCGTAAACGTAGAGTATGTAAGTGCCAATCCCACAGGCCCTATGCACATGGGAAATGCCAGAGGCGGAGCTTTGGGAGATTGTTTAGCTAATATTATGGCGCTTGCGGGCTTTGACGTAACCAAGGAATTTTATGTAAACGATGCAGGCAATCAGATAGAAAAGCTGGCTGTATCACTTCTTGCCCGTTACAAGCAGGCGATTTTAGGCGAAGACGCAGTAGAATTTCCCGAAGACGGCTACCACGGTGACGATGTAAAAGAACACGCTAAAAACTTTGCTGAAAAGTTTGGGGACAGCTACATCAATGTACCCGAAGAAGAAGCCAAGGAAAAGCTCATTGCAGAAACTCTTTATAAAAACATCGACGGCTTAAAAGAGGGCTTGGGAGCATATCGCATCAATTATGATGTGTGGTTCCACGAAAGCAAGCTCCACGAAAGCGGAGAGGTAAAAAAGACAGTAGAGGAGCTTACCGCTCGCGGCTACACCTATGAGCAGGACGGCGCTATATGGTTTAAGGCCACAGACTTTGGCTTGGAAAAAGAC
The DNA here is from genome assembly GCA_045591015.1 of Congzhengia sp. Lineage (GTDB taxonomy): Bacteria > Bacillota > Clostridia > UBA1381 > UBA9506 > Congzhengia. The sequence goes on along the minus strand of JAZNSC010000020.1, from coordinate 50,958 downwards.
GATGTTTTAGTTCGTGCAAACGGATTTTACACATATTTTGCAGCAGACATTGCATACCACAAAAACAAACTCGTAACACGAGGCTTTGATACTGCAATCGACATCTGGGGCGCTGACCACCACGGCCACGTTGCAAGACTCAAGGCCGCAATGGAAGCTCTGGGTGTTAACCCCGACAGACTTGAAATTATCTTAATGCAGCTTGTACGTTTAGTTCGTGACGGTGAAGCAGTAAGAATGTCCAAGCGTACAGGTAAAGCCATTACATTAAATGATTTATTAGAAGAAACAGGCGTTGACGCGGCAAGATTTTACTTTAATCTCCGTCAGGCAAACAGCCATTTTGAGTTCGACTTAGAGCTTGCAGTACGTCAGTCAAGTGAAAACCCCGTATTCTACGTGCAGTATGCACACGCTCGTATCTGCGGCATTATTAAAGCGCTGGCAGAGCAGGGGGCGCAGGTTTTAGAATTTGATAAAATCAAGCCCGAGTTACTTTCAGACCCCAAGGAAATCGAGCTTATGAAAATGATAGCAAAATTCCCCGAAGAAATAAAAGCAGCAGCATCAATCCGCGAACCCAGCCGAATCACAAAATATTCTATGGATTTGGCGGCGGCGTTCCACGCATTTTACGGTGCTTGTAAGGTTGCTTGCGAGGACGAGAACTTAAGAGCTGCTCGTCTTGCTTTAGTTTCTGCTTGCAGACAAACCATCAAAAATTCACTTTCAGTTTTGGGAATAGATGCTCCCGAGCATATGTAGGAGGAACATTATGAAAAAAAGAGTTGTCGCTTTTGTTTTGGCGGCGGTAATAATGTTTTCGGGCATTAGCGTTTCAGCCGAAACAAAAGGAGAAACAGCCTCAAGATATATAACTACCATTATAGATTTAATAGACTCATTCTACAAATACGACGATGTGGACAAAGAAGAAATCTATCGCGCCGTATTAGACTATGTTATGAAAGAAAATCCGGAGCTTTTGGAAGGCTCAATTGATGCCGCCACAAGCGTACTTGACGAACATTCTGTATATTATTCCAGTGATGAGCTAATCAGCTTTATGGAAAATGTTCAGCAGAGCTTCGTTGGTATAGGAGTTGTAGTACAAAAAACAGAAAAGGGTTGTGTCGCAACAGAGGTAATGCCTACAGGTGGAGCGAGTGAGGCCGGCGTGACAGTTGGCGATGAGATAGTTTCTGTAAACGGTGAATCATTAGCCGGACTTTCTTTAGACGAAATTACTGCAAAAATCCAAGGCGAAGAAGGAACCACAGTAACAATCGGTATCGAAAGAAATGGTGTCGCCATCACTCTTGATATAGTAAGAAAAAAAATCAATGTGCAGACGGTATTCTATGAGATTATTGATGATATCGGCTATATCTATATCGACTCATTTGCAACGGCAACACCCGAAGAGGTTGAAGCAGCCCTCTATGATATAGAAGAAAACCACAGACTCAAAAAAATCATTATTGATGTAAGAAACAATCCCGGCGGCGAGCTACGAAGTGTAGTTAAAATATTAAATCTCTTCGTTCCCAACGGCAAGATGCTTTCAAAAATGGAATACAAGGTTGAGCGCTTAAGCTATGAGATAAAATCAAGTGCAACATTTACAAAAGCGCCAAACCGCAAGATTGTAATCTTAACAAACGAAAATAGCGCGAGCGCTTCTGAATTTTTCGCTGGCGCTATGCAAGGCAACAAGCTTGCTACCGTAATAGGCGAAACCACCTATGGAAAGGGCAGTATGCAGGAAATGTTAGGACTTAAAAACCCCGTCGGCTTCGACCTTGGTGACATTAAGCTTACTGTAGCAGAATTTACCAAGCCCAACGGTGACCCCATAAACTTTGTAGGTATTACACCGGACATCAAAGTCCGCAACACATACAAGGATTACGATGAGTCGGTACTTACTCCCATGACCAGCAGCAACCGATACACCATAGGCGATACTCATGACGATGTATTGGCCATAGAAGAAAGACTCGATGTTTTAGGATATTTCGTAGGCGAGGTTGATGGTGTATATGACAATATGACCTATCAGGCAACCATGAACTTCCAGGCAAACACAGGACTTTTCCCTTACGGAGTGATGGATTACAGCACACAGGCAATGTTAAACGACAAAATCGAACTCCTGCAGGAAGAAGTAGACAAACAGTTAGAAAAAGCTATAGAGCATTTAAATAAGTAGGTGATACACATGAAAAAAAGAATTTTTGCCATAATTTTATCATTGGTTTTGGCTATTCCGGCCGTGGTTACATTTGATATGCCTGTATACGCAGAGAGCGTGCAGGACAAAATAAACGCAGCCAGCAAGGAGAAGCAGGAGGCTCTTGATAAAATCAAGGAAGCAGAGGCTCAAAAGAATGATATTGTTGCGCAGAGTGAGCAGTTAGAGCGTGAAATTGACGTTATACAGACAGAGATTTACGCCATTGACGAAATCATTGCAGAAGCAGATGCACAAATAGCAGAAAAAGAAGAAGAAATCCAACGCTACGAAGAAGATATTTCAGCGCAGGACGAACGCTTTAAGGCGTGTCTACGTGCAATGGACGAAAACTCCACCATGTCATATCTTGAGCTTATCTTTTCTTCGGAAAGCCTTTCTGAACTTTTAATCAATTTAGAAACAATAAACGAAATGACCGAGCACGATATGGCTATCATTCAGGAAATGACAGACCTAAAGACCGAGGTCGAAGTAGCGAAGGTATCAATAGAAACAGAAAGAAACACTCAAAAAGAAGCAAGAGATATCGCTGACACCAAGCAAAACGAGCTGGAAGAAAAGCTCGCCGAAAAGGAACAGCTGACACTGACATTAGAAGAAGATATAGAAAAATACAAGCAAGTTTACGAAGAAGCAAGACGTCAGGAAGAAGCGTTAAAGGCTTCTATTTCAGGGTCTTTGTCAACATCTTCGAATTCAGAATATCTGGGTACCGGAAGATTCTGTTGGCCTGCACCCAGCTATATAAGAATTTCTTCGCCTTACGGCTGGAGAAATCACCCTGTATATAAAACCAAGAAATTCCATTCAGGTGTGGATTTGGCAGCTCCCGGCGGCTCAAACATTTTAGCAGCCGAATCAGGCACTGTTAAATTTGCAGGCTGGAACGGCGGTTACGGAAACTGTTTGATTATCGACCACGGCGGCGGTATCACTACACTTTATGCTCACGCGTCGAAGCTCTGTGTATCAAAGGGCCAGTACGTATCTAAAGGAAGCATAGTTGCAAAAGTAGGAACAACAGGTACATCAACAGGCAACCACCTGCATTTTGAAGTTTTGGTTAACGGTAAAACCACAGATCCCATGGCATATATCAACTAAATTGGAGATGGCAAATTTTGTATTCTAAAAAACATATCTTTTTCGCAGTTTTAATAACTTTCGTAGTTACGGCGTTTTTTTCAAATGTTGGCCATGTTGTTTATAACAAGACCAACGAGGACATATTGGTCCGCGCAAAAAACATGGTATTGGAAAACTATGTTGACGAGCTGACAGACGAACAAAAAGAAAATTTAGATGATGCGGCGCTCTACGCTATGGTTGCAAGCCTCGAGGACCCGTATTCTTACTATTTTGATATGGAGGATTACGAGGATTTTGAAGAAAGCAACGAAGAGGAATACATAGGCATAGGTGTCAATGTAGAATACAATGCAAGCACAGAAAAACTTATCGTTATGTCGCCGACGCCCGGCTCTCCTGCAGAAAAAGCAGGTCTCTTGCCGCTTGATGAGATTGTGGGCGTAGACAATATAACCCTGAAGAAAAATGGCTACGACGCTATAATTGACCACATCAAAGGCGGTGCAGAGGGCGATATAGTCAAGCTTCATATCTTGCGCGCAAATGTGGAAAAAACCATAGATATACGCAGGTCAAAAATCGTAACAAAGACGATTTTTTCCAAGATGCTTGACGATACGATAGGATATATAAAAATCACAAAATTCCAGCTGAACTCCGTTGAGGATTTTGCTGATGCGCTATCAGACCTCAAATCAAAAAACGCCAAAGCGTTGATTATCGACTTAAGAAACAACCCCGGCGGCTATGCCGACAGCGTAATAGATATGACAGATATGCTCCTGTCGGAAGGAACAATAGCATATCTTGAGGACAACAAAGGCAACAAAGAATATTTCGAATCTGATGCAAATTGCATAGATATTCCTATGGCAGTATTGATAAATGAGGGCACAGCTTCTGCTGCAGAGCTTATGGCAGGAAGCCTCAAAGCTTATGATAAAGCCACCATCGTAGGCAAAAAATCCTACGGCAAAGCAGTAGGTCAGGCACCCTTGATGCTGACCGAGGACACTGCGATTTACCTTACTACTGCAAGGTATTATACTCCCAAGGGCGAATGTATCGATAAACTCGGCATAACTCCCGACATCGAAAAGGATTTACCCAAAGAGCTTGCCCCAAGAATTTCGGAACTTACAATAGCAGAAGACCCACAGCTTGCGGCGGCATTTGAATCAGTATATAAAGAAGTGACAAAATAACATCAGGAGTTTTTTATGGAAAAAAACACAATAGAGGGAAGAAATCCCGTATATGAGGCATTGGTAGCAGACGCACCGATAGAAAAGATTTTCATCAGCGAAACCTCCCATGGCTCACAAATTTCAAAAATAATATCAGAAGCAAAGCGAAGATGCGTGATATTCAAATCAGTTTCAGCCGACAGAATTGACGAAATCGCCGAAACCCAGTCAAATCAAGGCGTGGTAGCTTTTGTGTCACAGGTGGAGTACTGCGGACTTTCTGACATTTTGGCTTATGCTGAGAAAAAGCAGGAAAAACCCTTTATCATCATTTGTGACGAAATAACCGACCCCCACAACTTAGGCGCGATTATCAGAACGGCAAACGCCGTAGGCGCTCACGGTGTGGTAATACCAAAAAACCGCGCAGTAGGAGTAAATGCCACAGTTTTTAAGACCTCTGCAGGCGCGGCGGCGCACACACTTATTGCAAAGGTGGGCAACCTCACTCAAGCGATAAATGAGCTGAAAGAGCGCGGAGTGTGGATTGCAGGTGCCGATATGGGCGGCAACGAAATGTATAAAGAGGATTTCTGCGGTTCTATTGCCATAGTTGTTGGCTCCGAGGGCAAAGGAATTTCCAAAAAAATTCGCGACAACTGTGATTTTATAGTAAGTATTCCGATGGTAGGCGAGATAAACTCCCTCAACGCATCTGTTGCGGCATCGGTTTTAATGTATGAAGTATTACGACAGAGAAGACAATAGGGAGAGGATTATTATGTATCATTTAGGAGTAGATTTAGGCGGCACAAACATCGCCGTATGTATAGCAAATGAAAATGGAGAAATCGTAGCACGTGCAAATGCAAAAACTCAAAACCAGCGCTCATACGACGAGATTATGGGAGATTTTTTGGCGATTTGTGATGAGGTTATAAGACGTGCAAAAATCGAAGTATCAGAGGTTTCTACCATTGGTGTAGGCATTCCCGGAACCATTGACACTAAAAATTTACGTGTAATATACACAAACAACATTCCTGCTCTTTCTGCTACAGATATGGGAAAGACCATCAGAGAGCATTTTCCCAATATGGAAATTTGTTTCGGAAACGATGCTGACGTTGCCGCATACGGCGAGGTAATGGCAGGTGCGGCCAAGGGAGCCAAAAACGTGGTTATGATAACACTTGGCACAGGCGTTGGCTCAGGTATAATTATAAACGGAAAAATCTACAACGGCTTTAACGGCGGTGGCGGAGAAATCGGTCATTCGGTAATTTTCCCCGATGGCGAAATGTGTACCTGTGGCAGACGTGGTTGCTGGGAGCAGTATGCATCAGTAACAGCTCTTGTTCGTCAGACAAAGGAAGCGCTTGAGAAAAACCCCGACAGCTTAATGCACAAAATCGTTGCCGAAAACGACGGCAAGGTCAACGGCTTAACCTCTTTTGAAGCAATGAGAAGAGGCGACAAAGCGGGCAAAGAAGTAGTGGACAAATTCGTAGAATATATATGTATCGGTGTTGCCAATGTAATAAGCATTTTCCAACCGGAATATCTTTTGATTGGCGGCGGTATCAGTAAAGAGGGAGATGCACTTTTAGTTCCTATTCGAGACTATGTCAGAACCAATACATACGGCTACGAAGCCCCCACAGAAAAAACAAAAATAATCAAAGCAGAGCTTAGTAACGACGCAGGACTAATCGGTGCTGCAATGCTTTTCCGTCAGGCAGAAAATTAAAATTTTTAAAAAATGTCATAATTTCAATTCATTTCCTCGTATTTTGTGAGTTTTTAGACACAAAATACTCTTGTAGCCAAAAGCTACAATAAAGAAAAAAAGGAGTGAAACAATTATGACAAGCGGTAAAAAGAACGTAGTTCCCGAAGCTAAAGAAGCTCTCAACAGATTTAAGATGGAAGTTGCCCAGGAAGTTGGCGTAAACTTAAAGCAGGGCTACAACGGCGATTTAACATCAAGAGAAGCCGGCTCAGTTGGCGGTATGATGGTTAAAAAAATGATCGAAGCTTACGAAAACAGCATGAAATAATTAAGACAATAAAAAAGGCGTTTTGTAAAATTATGTTTTACAAAACGCCTTTGGTTTTTTAACGAATACAAATAGGTATATGGTTTTTAATTTTCAACTGCTCAGTCCATAAAATCATTTTGTTTAGTGAAATATTTGCCTTGCGGCAAATGTGAAATAATGCCAGCGCATTGTGAAATTTTGACTTTGTCGAAGTGAAATGAAATAAATCCTTTATCACACGCTCGAAGAGCGTATTTCACAGCGTAGCTATTTCACGCACGCAGTGCATTTCACAAATCCGAAGGATTTATTTCGTTGAAAAAAGCGTACTGAATTTTCAGTACGCTTTTTTCTGGTACACCATCAGCCGAAAGCGTGATAAAACAATCCGGTGGATTGTTTTATAGCTTGAGCATCCCTGTGAGATGAAGGCGAGCATAGGGAAGCCTGAATCCATCGAGCCGACGGCGAGAATGGTGGCACATCAGGGACAAAGCCTTGCTTTGCAAGTCTTTCCCGCTTGACGACCGTGAGCGATGCTCACAGTACCCGTCTGCGCGACTTGTTCGCTAAAAACAGTCCACTGGACTGTTTTTTTACGCTCCAAGCCCTCTCAGGGTTCGAGTCCCGATTTTACACATAAAATCAAAAGAGATATACCAAAAAGGCATATCTCTTTTGATGGTACACCATCAGGGACTCGAACCCTGGACACCCTGATTAAGAGTGCGAACTTTCCCTTCGGTCAGTTCGCTGAGGGGCGAATCCCGCATGAAATCACTGTTTCTATGATATTGTTGCGCTAATTAGTCTTTATCGTGAATCCCTGATTCTTATATTTATGATAGATCAAATCTCCTTTGTTGTCAATACCTTAAATCAATTATACATCTTTATTTCATCTTTAAAACATGTATCATGCAATATGGATACATGTTTTTTTAATCTTATTAACATCTTTTTATCGTTGCGGAATCATTGCTTGCCGTTCCGCTATCAAGATAACATAAAAAACAATTTTAAAATCACACAAAGAAATTTTACGTGTACCATTAGTGGTATCACGCCATAATTTTAAAATGCTATAATGTAATTACAGAAAGGGCAAGGAAAACAAAAACTTAACTCTTTCAAAAATAATAAAATTTTAATTTAAGAAAGGATTGGTGTTAATTATGACAAACATCAGAATCAACGAAACAAAGAGAACAATCGAGGTAAACGGAAAGGCATTTGCGAAGAAAGCCAGCACTTATGGAACAGAAGAATACAAAATGCTCCAAGAGGCGCGCAAGGACTATCCTGCATTCAGAGTAACAACAGTATCAAGTACAAAGAAAAAGGTTGGTTACAAAGGACTTACTTATGAATACATGGAAAGGTATATCGAAAAGCACGATGATGAAAATAAGTCAAAAATGTCTGCATACAAAAATCTTCGTGCGCTTGATGAAGAATCAGAAATCGCATTTGCCGAAGCCTGCACTTATCAGGAAATCAAAGAATGGTTTTTAAATGAATTTATAGAAATTGCAGAATTTCACAAGAAAAGAGAAGCAATTCTTACGAACAAAAAATCAGCATAATTAAAAATAATTTATAAAACGAAAGGAATTGAAGACAATGAAAAACACATTAAAAATTAACCACGAAGAAAGAGAGATTATAATGGACAGAACTTTTGCAAAATTCGCAGAAAATACCAGAAGCGAAGAATACGCACATCTTCAGCAAGTTCGAAAAGATTACCCAACTTATACGGTAACACTCCGCAAAATCAAGAAAAACCCCAACAAAAAGTCTTACGAGGGACTTACATATCAGTACATGGAAGATTATATTGCAACTCACGAAACACCAGAAAATGAAAAAGAAGTATTGGCAGAGTTCCACGATATGATTTTCATTTCACGATGTCACTCAAAGGCATACCGCTATCCCACAATCAAAAAGTGGTTTTTAAATAAATATCCTGAAATTGTTGACTTTCCCCAAATTGCATAAACCGTCTATTAAGTCAACCTATTAACACAAATAAAATAATACATTCTAGTTAAATGGTTGACTTAAAACGAAAGGAATTAAACAATGTTAGAAATCAGAAAATATACAAAAAATGAATTGTCTGCCGTTTTGGGAACAAATGACAAACAAGGTATTGACCGCAAATTGCAACGATACGGAGTTGAATTTGTTTCCACCGGCAGAGGGCAAAATTTGATGTATGAAATTCAAGAACTGCCAGACCGTTTTAAGTTGTTTTGCATTACTGAAATGGGGATTTCTGCAAATGCCGATTTTACAAAATTAAGAAACTTTTGTTATTATATTTTTTGTGATGATGAGTTTGCAGAACTCCCAATAGTGGAAATGGAACGAATAATGTCAGAGAACGGCGTTCCAATGGCAAGACAAAGTATTTCAAAATGGATTGAATACCTTGAAAGAATTGATTACATTTCATTGAATAAAACCGACTGCAAATATTATGCAATTACCAAAACGCCAGACAATCAAAAACATTATACAGAAATATCAAAAGAACTTTACTGTAAAGGTTGGGAGTTATACTGGAAAACAAGAAATATTGAGGGTACAAATACCGCATACCAAAAAATGTTTGATTTAATAGGCGGACACCCTTGCAAACGCCCTAAAATGGAACAAAATGCAATTTACCAAAAGGAAATAGAAATACTTATTGAATTGGTTAATGAATCGTTTTTAGAGTGATTTTAAGTCATTCTATTAACATAAAAAGTGTTATTCTATTCTGTGTTAATAGAATGACTTAAAAAGCCAAAGACCGTTAATTTACATCATTCAATTTTCAAATATAGTAGAAAGATAAAACGGCTTTATCAAAATTTTAGTCGCAGGCGACTAAAATTTATGATAGAAGCCAGTAGTAAAAGGAGTGAAAAACAAAATGATGAATCATTATTATAACGGCAAACGTTTGCCAGAATACTATGATACAATGTACCTTGACGGATATTCTGGGGATGAAGTGTATGTTGCATTTCACAGAAGCCTGCAAAAATAGGTTTCAGAAATGCAGTAGAAACAACAACTTGAAAATCAGATTGAAAAAGAGTTAGAACACCAAATTGAGGAAAAGTTGGAAAAAACACTTAATAAGGCACTTGATGAATTATTAAAGGATTTTAAATAAGTAAAACGGCAAGTAGTTCAAAACAAAGAACTGCTTGCCGTTTTTGTCGTTTATTGCCGTCAAAGTCGTAAAATAAAAAATATGTAAATTCCGCCCACGAACATGAAAACCGTCATTTGAAATAAAAATCCCATTCCAAAATTGAGAGAGCCACACCAAAACGGCAAACACTGTTGAAAAAGATTTTTGCCCGAAACCCACCGCCCCTATGTTCACAAAAAGGTATGTAAAATTTCTTGAACAAAAACCGCCTATTTTTCGGTTGACTTTTGGCATTTTGTGAGCCAGAAAAACCGTTCACGAAACCAGTTGTTTAATTGGACACCCCGCTATATATCGCCGTTTAGTTTAAGATTACTTATTATTTTCTTTCTTCCGTTGTCTATATGATCATAAATGCGATCTGAAGATGATGCCTTGTAAACACAATTGGACAAACCTATCAATTCTGACCTTGCTTCAAGTATTCTCTTATCATTATAAAAAGGTTTCAACAACTTTGGTTTTCTTATGGTAAATGCTTCTAAATCTGCGGCTAACATCCTCAACTTCTCTCTTGCAACATCGTGTTCTTTGGACCCGTTTTGTATGTCTGCAGGATTACTATATATGTTTGCATAATAAACTAACGCCCACGCAACTCTAGCTCTTATATCCTTAAATTCTTGTATCGGTTTCATAATAAATTCTATGAACAACTGTCCAAAAAGAAATACCAATACGCCGCTAACCACGGCTATTGTAGTTTCAACCATGCTAATTCCTCCATTATGACAACTTATAATTAATTTGTAAATATTCTATCGTATCTACCAATCTCCGCACTACCAACCTATTCTTCGTCTGCGACATACTCCATTAAGTCAGAGGGTTGACAATCAAGAACTTTGCAAATTTCATTCAATGCCTCTACTGGCAAATGCTTGACCGCACCAGTACAAATTGCCGAAACAGTCGGTGGTCTGATACCAGTTTTTTCCGCAAGTTCCTTTTGTGTCATTTCACGAATGGCAAGCATAACTTTAACTTTAAATTTAATCATAAAAACACATCCTTTCCTTTTGGTATTATATCACGATTTTCGTAATAAATCAATACATAAATCGAAAAAATATTTTGAATTTCGTAAAAGAAATTACGAAAAAGGTATTGACAAACTACGAATTTCGTAGTATAATATAAATGTAGTCAAGGGGAACACCCCACAAAATAAATAATAAACCAAAAGGAGAAAACAAAAATGACAAAGGCAGAACTTATTACAAAAATCGAGGCACTTAACGAATGGGAAGAACTTATGGAACAAGCAAAGGTGGAAGCCGAAGCAATCCGCGACAGTATCAAAGAAGAAATGATGGAGAGAGAAACTGAAGAGCTGATTGCTGGTAGTTACATCATCCGTTGGACTTCGGTATTGAGCAACCGCTTTGATACAACAAATTTCAAGAAAATGTACGGCGACCTTTACAAAGCATTCACTAAACAGAGTGCAAGTCGAAGATTTTCAATCTCATGTTAAATATAAAACCACTCCGCAGGGGCAACCTTGCGGAGTGGAAGAAAGGACAAAGTTATGAATTACGGATATGCAAGGTGCAGTACCAACGAAACAAAACAAGATATTAACCGTCAAGTCAGAGAACTGAAAGAGGCAGGTGCGGAAGAAATCTTTCTTGAATACGAACACGGCGACAGTAAAATAAAAGACCAACAAAGGGCATTATTTGAAACGGTAAGAGAGGGCGACACAATTATAACTCTTGAAGTTCCCAGACTTGCCAGAAGTACAAAACAATTATGTGAAATCATTGATGTGGTACACGAAAAACATTTGCGACTTCAAATAGTTGGAAGTATAACTCTTGATTGCCGAAACGGCAAATGTGATCCCATGAGTGAGGCGTTTCTGCAAATGGCAGGCGTATTCAGTCAGTTGGAACTTGCAATGATAAGAGCCAGAGTTCGTTCTGGGATGGAAAACGCCAGAGCCAAAGGCGTGAACATCGGCAGACCGCAAGTAACAAAAGAGGATATTCCCGCCGCCTTTTTAAGGCATTATCCGTCTTTGAAGTCTGGCAAACTGAATGTTTCAGAACTTGCCAGAGTGTGCGATTTAAGTCGTACAACCGTTTATAAATACGTTTCCCTTTTGGAAAAATAGATAAAATTAAAGTCAGACAATTAACACCGATTACTATAAAATATAAGTGTTAAATGTCTGACTTTGTTACTATAAAGTTCGTTATAATTAATAAGTTTCAATAACTTTGCCGCGTATAGATTTGATATTGCAGACTAAATATTCGACATCGTTTTTATTTATATAATTCTTTTCGCCAGCATATTTTGGCACTGTTTTAGTGATTTGCTTTTCTCCGTTTCCTGCAACATTACATTCAATTGTAAAAATTTCATCTATCATTATATCTCGATATCCATTGGAGTCGCTAAAACCACTGAATGGTTCATATACAGAGTACTTTCCTATCAAATGAAAAGTAACCGCTACATCATCATAAGTATGATTTGCAGATACGCCTTTTACGGAGATATCGGACACAATATCAGAATAATTGCCGGTTGAATCCTTTTCTCCGCTTAAATAAAGATTTTTTTCGACAATAAGGTAATCCTCATAATTTTCCAAATTTAATTCAGTTCCCTTTTTGCTTGTGCATGAACATAATCCCAGTACCACGATTAAAGCCAAAGCAATTGATATAAGTTTTTTCATAATAAAATTCCTCTCATATTCATTTTATAAATTAAGTAATTGTTTTTTCTTTAAGTCAAATTCTTCTTGTGTAATTATTCCATTATCAAGCAAGTCTTTGAATTTTTTTATTTCATCTGCATTGCTTGATGGTACAGTTAAATTGGAATTAATGATTGATTTTTCTGTTTTTTGTCTTCCAATAAGTAATGTATTTATTATGGTATGTATTTCACTTTTGTTTTTCATAAACTTAAAATGTATTCGACCCGAAGATGTACCGAAATCCACACCCCACAAAAAACTTGTTCCAACAGAAGAAATCGAATCAAGAGGTAAATCAACCCTTATTCCAAAAAGGACTTTACCATAAACACGCTTATCTGTTATTGTAAGTTCATACTTTGCCCACCACAAGTATAAAAGCAAACCTATTAACAGTAAGCCAAACCCTATAAGAAGAAAAAATCCGCCTACCCAATTAAAATCCACAAATGAAACACTTGGTAGAAAATAACAAATCAAACCGCCAAGTAACCAAAGTATTTCCATAACAATGCCTATTGATGCAGATATTGCACCTAATGAAAACAATAGCATTTTAATAATTCGAGCAGAAAACATTTTTTCTCCTTGAATCAATATTTTTTCTTCCATGCTTACAAATCTCCTTTAAAACATAATTTGCATTTTGTAAATTCAATTCCTAATTTTTTTGCTTCTTCCAATGTATCAAAATCATAATATTCTGCATAACATTTGGAATATTGACAACAATTCTTTTTATGTAATTTCTGCTTATTTCCAAGCATATTTATTACATATTCTTTTGCCTCTTTTTGAAATTGTGTGCCGTTGGTTGCATATTTCAATTTTAACATTTTACCACCTCACTACTCATAAGGAACTATTCTTCGCATAATTATACACCTTTTCTTCCTTTAAGTCAATAAAAACAGGAGATATAATTCATATTATAAGGCGAAAGGAGGAATTAAAGTGCTTATTTTTAATTTTTCTACCATTGGAGAAAGGCTATTTTCTATTCGCAAAAGAATGGGACTAACGCAGGCGGAAGTCGCAGAGGCGGCAGAATTATCTACAAGGACATACGCAGACATAGAACGTGGAAGTGTTAATATGCGCATCGAAACCGTTTTGAGAATATGTAATGTTTTACATATTACACCAGATGAAATTTTGACAACGGATAATTCTTCAATATCCACAAAACAACAAGAATTATGGGAACGATTAAATTCTTGTTCCTCTAAAGATAAGGAAACGGCATTGAAATTACTTTCTGTATATCTGGAATCTTTAAATTAAGAGGCAAACAATATGGAAAATAAAAAACAAAATAAACATCTAGATTTAAAGCACGACAAACTACATCATCGAGTAATAAAACCTTATCTTGTTTTGCAGTATTTATTAAAAAAATCAGATGAGGAAAACCCTATAAGAGCGGACGACATAGCGGAAGTCTTAACAGTAGATTACGGAATACCTGCGGAACGCCGCTCAATTTACCGCGATATTAAAGCAATCAATCAGGCTTTTATAATGTTGGAAAATTTTTGTGATATAGAACAAGCGGCACAAATCCTTGAAGAAGATGAATATGACGAAGAAAAATTAATTCTTAAAAATGTAAAAGGATTCTATGTGCGCAACAAATACGATGTAAATGATATTCATCTTTTGGCTGAATGTGTTTATTCTGCGAAATTTCTTGATAAATCACAGTCAGATGCTCTTGTAGACGTTGTTTGCGAACATATAAGCGAAAAACAAGCGAACAAGATTAAACATGATGTTCTTTTGGTAGACAGAGAAAAAACCAATAATGCCGAAGTTATAAATAGTATTGCGGAAATAAACGAAGCTATGAGCAAAAAAATAGACGGCAAAAAACATATTCCAGAAAAGATAAAGTTCAAGTATCTTAAATATACTATAAGTGATACAAAAAAGCAGGTTGAACGCCGACACGGTGACGCGTATATTGTGAGTCCGTATGCGCTTGTTATCAACGACGGCAATTACTATTTGCTTGCATTTGATGATAAAACAAAAAAGTTCGTCCGCTATCGAGTTGATCGCATGAAAGAGGTTGCCGGTATCGGAGAAAAAAGAGACGGCGAAGATGAATTTTCAAATATTGATTTAAAATCCTACACAAGGAAACTATTTTCAATGTTTGGCGGCAATGAAGAAAGAATCACCTTACGGTTTATAAATCCGCTACTGGATACCGCTATCGACCGCTTTGGAACAAAGGACGCTCAATATTCCAAGAGTGACGATAGACATTTTACGGTTACGACAAGATTAGAAGTGAGTAATCAGTTTTTTGGTTGGCTATTGGGATTTGGTAAAAAAGTTAAGATTGTTTCTCCAAAAGAAGTAAGAGAACAGTTTGCTGCATACATAGACGATATCAGAGAAATGTATTAAAGTTGAATAAAAGATGTTAAAAAGTTGTTATTCGGATGTTCAAAAGATGTATAAAAGCAGTCAAGAACTTGTTTCCTGACTGCTTTGTTTTTTATTTCTTCATTTTGATTTTTCTACTGGATTTGATTTGAGATAGCGGCGAATAGTCGTCGTAGTTTTTAACAATGTCCTTGTCAAAAATAGCGCAGTAATGTTTTGTCATATCAAGTGTAGAATGTCCCAATAGTCGTTGCAGAGTAAAAGCATTGCCGCCGCAGTCAACAAGGTACTTGCGAGCGAAAGTATGTCTGAATGCATGAGTGCTTGTTTTTGACACGCCGCGTCTTTTGTTGTATCTGGCTATGTTGTTTCGCAGACCATTTTCTTTTAATTGTTCGCCGTTTTCTGTTGGAAAAAGAAAATCATCCTTGTCGCCGCTTCTGATACGCATATATTCTTTGAGAATTATACACAGTTCAGTACATAACGGAATGACTTGTGATTTTTTGCTTTTGGTATGTCGCAAGTAGATTACGAAGTTTTCCAAATCAACATCTTTTATTTTTATATTTCGAATAGTTGCGGCACGGCAACCGTTATTCACAAGCAAGTTTATAATAACCCATGTTCGATATTCTGCAAACGAACATTTTCGGATGTTTGGTTTCTTTAAAAGTTTTTCCAGCTCGTTGTCTGAATATGTTTCCTTTATTGTTTCTTCGCTTTTGTATCTCGTCATATTTACACTTGTAATTTCTTCGCCGTTGCACCACGACAAAAAAGCTTTCAATATTCTTACATAACTGCCTATGGAATTTGAGGCAAGTCCTGAATCACGCATGACGGCAACCATGTTTTCTAAATCTTCCTTTGATAAATCCGCTATTGGACTGTCGATGTTTAAATAATGTCTGAGTGTCTTGAAATGCGATTTGTACGAAGCAATTGTTTTGTCGCTCAAACCTTTTGCTTTTCTTGCCATTATGAAGTTCTCAAAAACTTCCGCTATTGTTTCACTTGTTTTCATCTGGATTTTCTTCATTTTTCTGTACTCCTGATTCTTAATTTTTTTGTTAAAAATCAGGAACTCAGGTAAAAAACGAAATAGATACAAAAAACCTCTGAAATCAATGATTTCAGAGGTTTTGGTACACCATCAGGGACTCGAACCCTGGACACCCTGATTAAGAGTCAGGTGCTCTACCAGCTGAGCTAATGGTGCATATTAACTTTTACCGACTTTTATTATTATACACATCAAAATCTAAAATGTCAATATAAAATTTCAATTTTTGTGCTTTTTATTGATTTTAGTTATATGATGTGATAAAATTACCTTGTACTTTACGCAAGGAGGACAAATCATGAGAAAAAAACTACAGGACAAAATGTTTGAAATAAGTTATTTGTTTGAGCTTTTTATTTCTTTAATCGTAGGAGTTGCAATTTTGATTTTTGCAGTTCGTATGATAATCGATATGACAAATATGTCATTTTATGAGGGAGGCGTAGAGTCACTGGTTAAGGTTTTGGACGATGCCATAATCCTTGCTATCGGTGCCGAACTTATCAAGATGCTTTGTAAGCACACACCCGAAACTGTTATAGAGGTGTTGGCTTTTGCTCTTGCTCGTCAGCTTATAGTAGGCCATGCAACCCCCTGGGAAAACCTTATTACCGTAACGGCTATCGCTGTGTTATTTGCAGTGAGAAGATTTTTGTTAAAGCGTCACGACCTTGTAGAAACTCCTGACGGACTTATCGAGGCAGACGATAGCAAAGAGGGGTAATCACAATGGACATAAGAAAAGAATCCCTAAAAAAACACGAAGAATGGCAGGGAAAAATCGAGGTTATCTCTCGCGTTCCAGTAGAAACCAAGGAGCAATTGTCGCTTGCATACACTCCAGGTGTTGCTGAGCCTTGCCTTGAAATACAAAAGGACGTGAACAAATCCTACGAGCTCACTCGTCGAAGCAATTTAGTAGCAGTTATCACAGACGGCAGTGCAGTTTTGGGACTTGGTGATATTGGTCCTGAGGCAGGTATGCCCGTTATGGAGGGCAAGTGCGCACTGTTCAAGGAATTCGGCGACGTTGATGCCTTTCCTTTGTGCATCAAGACACAGGACGTTGACGAATTGGTGCGGACCATATATCTTATTTCGGGAAGCTTCGGCGGTATAAATTTAGAGGACATCGCAGCGCCCCGTTGCTTTGAAATAGAAAGAAAATTAAAAGAAATCTGCGATATTCCCATTTTCCACGACGACCAGCACGGAACGGCAATAGTAGTAGGTGCGGCGTTAATCAATGCTTTAAAGGTAGTTAAAAAAGATATAGAAAAAGTAAATATCGTCATAAACGGTGCAGGCAGTGCAGGTACTGCGATTTGTATGCATTTATTGAAAATGGGTGCAAAAAACATCGTCATGGTAGATAGAGCAGGTATTATCTGCGATTGTATGGAGGACCTGAGCGATGCTCACAGAGAGCTTGCCAAGATAACAAATAAAGACAGAAAGTGCGGCACACTCGCCGATGCCCTCATCAGTGCTGATGTGTTTATCGGCGTTTCTGCGCCAAATATCGTTTCTGCCCAGATGGTCAGCACTATGGCACCTGAGCCCATCGTTTTTCCCATGGCAAACCCCACTCCCGAAATCCACCCCGATGAAGCCAAGCAGGGTGGCGCGGCAGTTGTAGGCACGGGCAGGTCCGATTTTCCCAATCAGATAAACAACGTGCTGGCATTTCCCGGAATTTTTAGAGGTGCATTGGACGTTCGTGCAAGTGACATAAACGACGAAATGAAACTGGCAACATCCTATGCCATAGCCGGACTTGTAGCAGACGCGGAGCTTTCGGCAGAGTATATTTTGCCTGCGGCCTTTGATGAAAGAGTCGGCAAAACAGTAGCCGCAGCCGTGGCAAAAGCCGCGATAGATAGCGGAGTAGCAAGAATATAAAAGGAGAATAGATATGACAGTAAGAGACATTATAGCACAAGGCTTTGGAATATTGGGGCTTTTGGTTATTGTGGCGTCTTTTCAATGCAAAAAAAACAAAAACTTTTTCCTTATGCAAGCCTCGGGAAGTTTGCTGTTTGTTATAAATTTTGCGATGATAGGTGCTATTGCAGGTGCGCTTTTTAATATAACAAATCTCATTCGCGGATTTTTGTTTATGAAAGAAAGTCACGGCAAACTAAAGACAGGCATCATATCAGTTCTTTATGTTGGTTGCCTTGCATACTCCTTGACACAGCCGGGTATGAACGCGTTACTGGTAACGGTATCGGTTATATTAGGCTTGACCCTGATTGCAATGACGGTGTTTATGATGCGAGGCAATGCAAAGCATATGAGAATTTTCCAGGTGGCACTTATGTCGCCTGCGTGGATTGTGTATAATGTGCTGAATTTCACATTGGGCGGAATATTGTGCGAGTCATTCAATATGGTATCGTCGGTAATATTTTTAATAAGAACAAAAAAGATGCTGTAGAAAAAAGCGCCGACCACACAAGGGAATAAAAAAAGAGGCTTAAGCCTCTTTTTTTTTGTTCTAAAATATTGATTTTTCTTAAAATTTGTGCTAATATATTTGTGTGAATTTTATCTGTAAAGGAGTAATGACAATGAAAAAGATTTACGAAGGAAAAACAAAAGACGTTTACTCACTTGACAACGGCAACGTTATGCTTAAGTTCAAGGACGATTGCACAGGCAAAGACGGCGTTTTTGATCCCGGTGAAAACACAGTAGGCTTAACAATCGAGGGTATTGGTAAAGAAAACCTTAAAACATCAGTATATTATTTTGGCTTATGCAAAGATGCAGGCATCAAAACACACTTTGTAGATGCAAACATCGATGAAGCTACAATGGAAGTTCTTCCTGCTACAGTATTTGGTCATGGTTTGGAAGTTATCTGCAGACTCGTTGCAACAGGCAGCTTTATCAGAAGATACGGCGAATACATCGAAGACGGCACAGTTTTAGATGGCGGCTATGTAGAATGTACTTTCAAAAACGATGAAAAGGGCGATCCGTTAGTTACAATGGAGGGTCTTGCGGCTTTGGGCGTTATGACACCTGAACAATTCGAAAGTATGAAAGAACAAACATTAAAAATCACAAAAATCGTAGCTGACGACTTAAAGTCAATCGGTCTTGATTTGTGGGATATTAAATTTGAATTTGGTTACAACAACGGCGAAGTAATCTTAATCGACGAAATCGCATCAGGTAACATGAGAGTTTACAAGGGCAACCAGATTGTAGAACCCGTTGAACTTACAAAGTTAATCTTAAACAGATAGTTTATAAAATATAAAAGCACACGATATCGTGTGCTTTTTTTGTCCAATCTGCTGTAGAAAAAAGCGCAGACCACACAAGGCAAAGGAACAAGCCTTCCCCTTGAGGGGAAGGGGGACCGCTTGCGGTGGATGAGGTGTTCTACATCTTTTATGGCAAGAATTATGGAAGGGATTCAAAATTGAATCCCTTCTTTTTTATGCCTTGTGTTTCGAACAAACTTCACCTCTCGTAATATACACATATTACTTCGGGACGGGCGTTGACGCCCTTTCAGTTTGTCCAATCTGCATCTTTTTTCTTCCAGCCTATAAACTGTGCTTTCATTTGTAACGGCTCTGTAATTGACTTTTTTCGCATTTAGTTATATAATTTCTATATATAAGGTAAAAACTAACTATGGGATCTTTTATAGATATAGGAGAAGTTTATGACAGAAACAAGCGGACTTTTTGTTGTATTTGCATTTATAGTGGCGTTGATTGTGTCTTATGCTACAACGCCTCTTACCATAAGGTTGGCATTTAAAATCAATGCACTTGACATACCGAAGGACTCTCGCCGTATGCACAAAAAACCCACCCCCAGAATCGGTGGTATTGCTATTGTGTATGGATTTTTAATCAGCGTTTGCTGCTTTGCAAGCTTTGTTGTAGATGGCGAAATCAACAAATCCTTAATCGGTATTTTAATAGGTTCTTTGATTATTGCGGTTTTGGGATTTTTGGACGATTTAAAGCCAAAACCTGCGATTTTAAAATTTGTGATTCAGATTATAGCGGCAGCTATTCCCGTAATGTGCGGCGTTCGCGTTATGGGTGTGGCAAACCCTTTAAATGACCTTATGTTCACTGTGCCTGCGTGGTTATCATACGGCGGCAGTATTTTGTGGATTGTAGGCGTTACTAATGCAGTAAACTTAATCGACGGACTTGACGGACTTGCGGCAGGGGTATCCTCCATTGCGGCGGTGGCGCTTTTGTCAATTCTTTTGATGCAGCACAATGTAAACGCTACCATCATAATTTTGGCGGCGGCATTGGCAGGTTCGTGCTTTGGATTTTTGCCATTTAACTTTAACCCCGCAAAGACCTTTATGGGTGATGTAGGCGCTACGTTTTTAGGGTTCATTTTAGCGTGCGTTTCCATTCAGGGACCCTTTAAAACCTATGTGGCGTTTGCTATTCCCTTTATGATTTTGGGACTTCCTATTTTTGATACGCTTTTTGCAATTATCAGAAGAATCATCAAAGGTCAGGGGATTATGACACCGGACCGCGGACATCTTCATCACAGATTGATTGATATGGGATTTTCTCACCGTTCGACGGTTATTATACTTTACGGACTAAGTGCGATTTTGGCTATATCTGCCATTGTGCTCTTTGTAGCAAACTTCGCAAGAGCGTTGGTTTTGGTGCTTGCTATTGCGCTTATCGCAGGATTTATTATTATAAATCGCAACACAACAGACAAACAAGACGAGGAAAACCAAGATAAAAAAGAAGATATGTAATTACATATCTTCTTTTTTAATAAAAGGAGGGAACAATATGAGCTTAAAATTCGTTTTTGGACGTGTAGGAAGCGGAAAAAGTGAATACATCTGTAATGAAGCCATAAAAGCCCACTCACGCGGAAAAAACGCCATAATTATTGTTCCTGAACAATACTCTCATCAGCGTGAGCAGGACATTTTGAAAAAAACAGGCTTTATCTGCGATTCGTTGTATGTTACATCGTTTTTGCGACTTGCCCACAAGCTGATTTCAGACTCTGGCTTAAAGCACAAAATCGCCGACAATACTGCAAAGGCAATGATGATTTCTCGTGCTATATCAAAATGTCGCAGTAAGCTTGGCTATTTTCAAAGAGCAGATGAAAAGTCAGGCTACATTAAGCTCTTTTTAGATGCTATTTCCGAATTTAAAAAAGGACAGATTATGCCCGAAACCTTAAGGGTGATTTCAGAGGAGGTAAAAGAGCCTCTGTTTTCTGCGCGCCTTTTTGATTTGTCCTTGATTTACGAAGAATACAATAAACTCATAAATGTAGATATGAGCGATACAGATGACGACGTCACTCTTATGGCGTCTTTGTGCTTTGACAGCGAATATATCAAAAATTCCGTAATTTACATAGACGAATTTTTCAGATTTACGAAAAATGAGCTTTTCTGTATAGAGATGATGCTGGCTGCAGGTGCGGAGGTTGTGGTTTCACTGTGCATGGTTGAGGAAGCAGAGGATAGCGGACTGTTTTCATCGGTGGTTGCTACCCGCAAGCTCTTGGAAAAATGCGCCCGTGCTGCAGGTGCAAGTATAAGTCTTGGCGTTGTGATGAACGACACAAAAAGATTTAATAGCCGTGAACTTAAAATATTGGAAGCATCTATGGCAGAAAAGCAAAAAACCTACGGAGAAGAAGTCAAGGACATCGAGCTGACGGCCTTTAAAAACCGCTACGATGAGGTCACAGCTATAGCGTCAAAAATCAGAAAATTAGTCGCATCAGGCTATGCTTTTCGTGACATTGCAGTTATTGCAGGGGACTATGAGGGGTACAAAGACATTGTGAGCAGTACTTTTTCTTTGTACGATATTCCCGTTTTTGCCGATAATCGCAAGAAATTTTTGGACCACCCGATAGTTATTTATCTTTTTTCTGTGATGGAGCTTTTGTCGGGCTTTACCACAGACAAAGTCATAACATATATGAAATCAGGCTTTGCCGACATCTCCATAGAAGAGGCATCAAAGCTTGAAAACTATGCGCTTGCTTCTTCTATCAATTACAACGATTGGTTGGACGACGAAAGATTCCTGAAAAAAAGCGCTAGCGTTTTTGCGCGGGAAGAAGACTCAGGCGAAGAGGGCAAAAGACAGGTCGAGATAAAAAATCGGATGCTTTCGCCCATTGTCACCTTAAAAGAAAAAATCAAAGAATCCAAAAACGTCCGCGACAGAGTAGGGGCGATTTTAGAGTTTTTAAAAGAAACCAAATTAGAAGAAAAAATCTCAAAAGAAGCCGAAGCTTTTCGCGCCTGCGGTATGCTTAACAAAAGCGACGAGTATACCGAAATCTATAATGTTATCATAGAAACGCTGGACTCTGCAAGAATAAATCTTGGCGAGGAAAACACAGGAATTTCTGTGCTTCGCGAGATTATGGAGGCAGGCTTTTCGCAGAAGAGTATCGGCATAATCCCAAAAGTCTATGACAGTGTTGCCTTTGGGGACTTAAATCGCTCGGTAATCAAAAACTCCAAGGCGCTTTTCTTAATCGGTGTAAATGAGGGACATTTTCCCAGCATTAGTTCTGCGGGGGTTTTATTTTCCGATGCAGAGAGACAGTACCTGACAGAGCGCGGCGTAGGTGTTGCACCCGACAGCAGAAAGCTCATTGAAGCTGCCGAGTTTTCCCTTTATGCCAGCGTAAATACGGCAACGGACAAGCTCTATGTCAGCTACCCTATAGACAACGACGGCCAGGGCTTGCGTCCTGCAAACCTTGTGGCAAAAATACGTCGCACATTCCCAAATATTGAAACAAAAACATACCTGACAGAATCAGAGCTGCCTCCGGAAATGACGGTGGCATCACCGGCTTCTGCCTACACGTATGTTTTGACACATATTCACAATTTAGAAGAAAATACTCTGGCAAAGAAACTCTTTGACAAACTCAGCCAAACAGAAGAATATAAGGAAAAATTAGACCGTGCGGTACGTTTTTCGCGCTACGAAAACACAGCAGGCAGATTATCTCATGACACAGTGTCTAAACTTTACGGAAAACATTTGACGGGCAGTGTGTCAAGGTTTGAAAGGTTTTCTTCCTGTCCCTTCTCATTCTTTATCGAGTATGGTCTTCGCGCAAGAGAGCGTAAGGTTATGAAGATAGAGGCTGTAGATACGGGAAGTCTTTTGCACGAGGTAGTGGAGAAGTTTTCCAAGGAAATAAAGAGTAAAAACCTCAACTTCGGCACGATTTCAAAAAGTGAACAAAAAGAAATCTGCGGCAGTATTATAGACGAAATGTTTGAGGGTATGATTATAAACAAAGTCTTTGCAAAAGGGCGAATCGACGCTCTGAAACGTCGCCTTAAGAGCTTGGTGGAAAAATCCGTCTGGGCGATTTGTGAGCACGTAGCACGAGGCGAGTTTGAGCCTGCTGCCTTTGAGCTTTCCTTTGACGAAAACGGCGATGTAGCGCCTGTTACCATAGCGCTGCCCACAGGGGAAGAAATCACGATGATAGGCAAAATTGACCGTATTGATACTTACTCTCATCAGGGCGAGTTGTATATTAAGGTCATAGATTACAAATCAGGTAAAAAAGGCTATTCTCTGGCAGATATTTTCAACCGTACGACGTTGCAACTTTCTGTTTATATGATGGCAGTTACGGAAAACGGCAAGGAATTTTTCGGCACAAAGGATTGCGCTTTCGGCGGTATGTTTTATTTTAGACTTGACGACCCCCTTGAGGACAGACTTCCCGACGATGACAAAAATTCGGAAAAAGCCCTAAGAGCGTTCAGGATGAGCGGTCTTGTTTCGGAAAACCGCGACATCATAGATGCAATGGACAAGGGCGCATCGGGTTGGTCTGCGGTAATTCCCGTATACGTAAAGGCCGACGGCTCGGTATCGGAAAATCAATCAAAACTTGCAAATCGCGACCAATACGAAAGATTAAAGCGCTATGTAAAGCGCGCCGTTACCGAAATAGGCAGGGAAATCATTTCGGGCAATGTAGATATTAACCCCATAAGAAACGGCGATATCACGCCCTGTACCTATTGCAGATATCGTACAATCTGCGGTTTTGACATAAAAACACACCCTTGCAGATATACGAAAAACTTCGCATCAGACGATGATATATGGGAAGAAATGAAGTAAGGCTTTAAAAAATGCGCAGAACACACAAGGCAAAAATTTGTTTTAATTAAAAATTATGGAAGCAATTCGCCGAAACGCGAATTGCTTCTTTTTTTATGCCTTGTGTTTTGAACAAACTTTACCTCTCGCAATATACACATATTGCTTCGGGGCGGGCGTGGACGCCCTTTCAGTTTGTCCAATCTGCATCATTTTTTCTCAGCCTTAAAACGCGCAGAACACATTAAAAAGGACTCGAATACTCGAGTCCTTTTTTGATACCTTTATTTTTCTAGTAGTTTATGAACTACACCTTTTGCATATTCCTTAACTGAACCGTCAGGCGTAAACATAACCGACACATACACATCGTCAATGATAAATCCCATATCGGTGAGGATTTTACTGCCCTTGAGTCTTACTGCCACGGGAACATCTCCGCGGTAGACGATATTTTCTTCGTCTATTTGTGCCAAATCCACATAGTCGGAAATGGGAGAAAACATATCTTTTACAATAAATCTGTCAAGGTTTGCTCTGTCAAAAAGCATTACGTCGCCGTCAGCCTCGGGAAGTGTATTTTCAAATTGAGTCATAGTGATTC
This sequence comes from Congzhengia sp., assembly GCA_045591015.1. Classification (GTDB taxonomy): domain Bacteria; phylum Bacillota; class Clostridia; order UBA1381; family UBA9506; genus Congzhengia. Next base: position 26,245 of record JAZNSC010000020.1, on the reverse strand, counting down.
TATCGTTGTCGCCGGAGGCTTTTTCCGTAATGTAAAAGCTCTTGGCAGAAATATTTACCTCTCCATCGCCGTTTACATCTTCCACTTCATCTGCAATAAAATCTTCTATCTTATATTCTTCTGCTACCAAGGGCCGCGCAAAAACAGAATAAATCTTAAAATCGTAGGCGGTGTTGTCGGTGTTTGCTTTCATATATGTGCTAAACGCCCACACAGCAACAAGGAGTGCTGCTGCTATTACTACTTTCCACTTGTGGTAGTACCAGAAGTTCTCTATATGTTCTTTTATGGTTAATTTTCTTTTTTCTTCGCTCATAGTAAACCTCGTATTTTTGGTATAGTGTTATTATATAACTTTTGGTAAGAATAGTCAAGTTTATTCACCATAACACTTGATTTTAGAACTGACGATATGATAAAATAAAAGCGTATATAATTTTATCAGATTTTGGAGGAAGAGATATGAAAAGATCGCAGATTAATGCTTTGATGAAAGAGGCAGTTGAATTCATTGACAAAATGAATTTCAAACTCCCACCCTATGTTTTCTTTACCCCTGAAGAATGGGCAGAAAAGAGCTCAGAATATGACGAAATAAAAGACAATATGCTCGGTTGGGACATCACAGACTTCGGTTCGGGCGATTTTGAAAAAATCGGTCTTTTACTTGTTACAATCAGAAACGGTAACTTAAAGAACGAAAAGTACAGCAAAAAATATGCAGAAAAACTCCTTATTGTAAAGGAAGAGCAGATTACACCCTTGCACTTCCACTGGTACAAGATGGAAGACATTATCAACCGTGGTGGCGGCAACCTGATGGTTCAGATGTACAACTCAACAAAAGACGAAGAACTTGACACAGTAAACCCCGTAACAGTACATGTTGACGGCCGTGAGTATCAGGTTGAAGCAGGCAGTATAATCAAACTTGCCCCCGGTGAAAGCATCACCATTCACCAGGGACAGTATCATAAATTCTGGGGCGAAAAAGGCTCAGGAATGATTCTTTTGGGCGAAGTTTCAATGGTAAATGACGATGCAAATGACAACCGCTTCTACGAAAAAACAGGTCGTTTCCCTGAAATCGAAGAAGACGAAGCACCATTGTATCTTTTAGGAAACGAATACCCCAGAAAATAATTAAAATCGGAGAAAACTATGGATAAATTACACTTATTATGTAACGCCCACATTGATCCCGTGTGGTTGTGGAGAAAAAACGAAGGTCTTGCTGAGGCTCTGTCTACCTTTCGTGTGGCAGCGGATTTTTGTGAAAATTATGATAGTTTTGTCTTTAATCACAATGAGGCATTGCTTTATCAATGGGTAGAAGAGTATGACCCTGCGCTTTTTGAAAGAATTAAAAAACTTGTACGTCAGGGCAAATGGCAAATAATGGGCGGTTGGTATTTACAGCCTGATTGTGTGATGACATCAGGAGAGAGCCTGCTCGAACAAATCAGACTCGGACGTGAGTACTTCAAAGAAAAATTCGATGTAAAGCCTGCGGTTGCTATCAATTTTGACCCTTTTGGTCACTCTCGCGGTCTGGTGCAGATACTTACCAAAAACGGCTACGAGGGTTATATATTTATGCGACCCTACAGTTTTGTAGGGGATTTTATATGGGAGGGATTTGACGGCAGCAGCGTTATAGCGCACGGTACTATAGACGAGTACGGAACATTGCGCGGAGAAGCGCTTAACAAAGTCAAAAAATGTCTTGAACTTCCCGAAAAATCAGGTCTTTGCTTGTGGGGAATAGGCAACCACGGCGGCGGACCGTCAAGGATTGATTTGGAAAGCATAAATGAATTTGCAAAGAATTCATCAGCGAAAATCATACATTCGTCTGCTGATGAGTATATTGCGCAGGTAGACAGGTCGAAACTATCGCATTATGATAAATCTTTAGTTCCTTGTATGGTTGGTTGCTATACCTCTATGGTTCGCATCAAGCAGGCGAACAGACGATTAGAGAACAAAATCGCCGCAACTGAAAAAATCATGAGTTATGCTAGTATGCAGACTGATTTTATATACGATGCCGATGAATTGGCAAAAGCAAAAAAAGCATTGGCGTTTTGTCAGTTTCACGATATTCTCCCGGGCTCTGCCATTAAAAAGGTTGAGGACGACAGCCTGAGCCTGTTTGGTTATGGAGAATCAATAGCAGATGAACTTCACACCAAGGCGTTCTTTAAACTTTGTGAAAATCAGGCAAAGGCTAAAGACGGCGAAATTCCTATAATGATATTCAATCCTCATCCTTATGAGATTGAGGGAGAGTTTGAAGTTGATTTTATGCTGCAAAATCAAAATTGGGATGATACCACAGAAACCGTTGCATTAGTGTATGATAAAGATGGAAAAGAACTGCCCACACAAAGCGAAAAGGCAGAAAGTTCACTGAATCTCGACTGGGCAAAAAAAGTGTCATTCAAAGGAAAACTTGCGCCCTCTTCAGTTACGCGATTTGATTGTAAACTCAAGTTTATTCCTACCAAAGAAGAAAAAGAACACCAAGGCGAATACATAGAGGTCAAAAATCAAAAAATGTGTGTTCGCATCAGTAAAACCACCGGACTTATCGAATTGTACGAGGTTGACGGCAAGGTATATATAGAAAACAGCGGACAACTTCAGGTTTATAACGACAACGAAGATTCCTGGGGATTTGTTGTGGATGATTTTACCGATTTTGCAGACTCCTACAAACTTATGAGCAATGAAGCGGCAAATGAATTCATCGGTTACAGCAACGAAAAGGGCAGCAATGTGCGTATCATTGAAGACGGCGATGTGAGAACAAAAATCCAGGCGTTTTTTGAGTATAAGCGTTCTGTTGCAGTAGTGACATATACTATTCCGAAATTAAGCAACTACATCGATGTTGATGTACTGATATATTCAACCGAAGTGAATAAAATGATAAAATACACTATCGATACCAAACTTTGCGGCAAACCCTACGGACAAACTGCTTTTGGTACAGATGAGATGTATGATGACGAAAGAGAATCGGTTTATCACAAATGGTGTGGAATCCGCCAGGAAAAAGACGCTCTTTATGTGATAAATAAAGGAATATACGGCGGAAGTTTCACAAACAGTACAATTAAGTTGTCACTTTTAAGAACTCCCGTATATGCATCTCTTACGTTGAATGACAGACAACTGGTACCTCATGACAGAATGCTTGAGCATATTGATATGGGTGAAAGGACGTTTGCTTTTCGAATTACCACTGACAAGAACATCGAACGTCAGGCACAAATTTATAACGAAGAGCCTTATGTATTGTCGTTCTTTGCTTCAGGTGACGGAAATGCACCGAATACGGCGGTAAGCATTGATAATCATAACATCATTCTTTCTTCTATACGAAAGAAAGATAGCGGCTATGAATTATGCCTCTACAATAGCGCAAATTGTGAAAATGATGCAAAAGTATGCATAAACAGCCTGAATCAAATTGCAGATGTGCATTTTGGAAAGTATGAATACAAAATAATAAAATTATAAAAAAACAGGCGGTGGCTCGTGCCATCGTCTGTTTTTTGTGGTTTTACTTAAACTGCTCCATAATGTAGTCGCAGTTTATGAGTTTTTCTAATAGCATAGTGCGATTAAAGTAATAGTGATTTGCCGCTTCGTAGCCGATAGAGGGGTTTCGCTTCATAATTTTGTAAACTATTTTGGCAATGTCTTTTTCATCGCGGGCTATATCGCACATAATTTTTTTCATTTCGTCAGTACGTTCGCCTTGTAAGAATTTGTTTCTTGTGCGGACGAATTTTACCTGGTCGTATGATGCCTTAAACAGCGCGTAACCGCCAAAGGCAACATCGCGGAACTCGGAAATTTCCATATCTTTTATAAGTTCTAAGCCCTTTTCCCAGGTTTCGCTGATTTTGCGATACTGGTTTTCGTACACGTCCTCAGGGTAGTTCTGTCGCCAACCGTCCAAATCGTCATAGCAGTAGCAGGTCATAGTAGCCTTGTAGCCGGTAGGATTTGCATAAAGCAGATTGGACGGACCTGCATTGTGAGGACCGTTATAAAGTGCTGAATGCTGGAACGGGAAATTCTGGAAAGCCTCGCAGAAAATGTCCGTTGCCGCCTTGACTTTGTGGTAGTTTTCCTGATATATGGAACGAAGAGATGCTTCGTAGGGATTTTGGTTTTTGTTGTTTTTGTCGGTAAAGAAACTTCCCGATGCAACCTTTAGATTTGCAGAGGGGTAGCCGCCCAAGGTCCAACCCAGCATAATGCCGCTGACGTTTTCGCGCTTTAAGTTTTCCAAATGGTTAATAATCAACTGATAAACAGGAAGCGACGGAACGGGAGAGCATTCCCAGGTTGTATTTACCTGAACTTTGGCGAAAATTTCATGACCGTATTTTTTTGCTACGTCCCAGATACGCTGAGTGCTCTTGCTGGGGCCGTAGTGTGCCATACTGTAATCGCGCACGATGTTTTCTACGCCGCCGATAAGCAGGTCCTTTTCGTTTTCGCTTACTGCGATAATAGGGCTTTCCTTAGGAATCATCGAGATACAGTTTTCTGTAGCAGAGAAGTCCTCAAACCCTGCGCCAAACCAACCCCAAGGCCAAGAAATAACCTCAAGATTCGGGTTTGCTTCTTTTACTGCTTCGATGATTATTTTATAGTTTTCTGCCAACACCTCATAGGGCTCCATCTTTGAGCAACGGGGGCAGTTTATCTTGGTAGTATCAAATGATTTCGAATAGCAGTTTGTCAGATTTTCGCCGCGGGTAATGAGGAAAAATCCACCCAAGCCCTCGGCTTTTTTGCAGAGGTCATACACGGCGTCGTGGAGATATTTTTTGCCTTGTTCGGAGGAAGTACAGATACAAGCATAGCCTGCTGCTCGCTCCTCGAACATTTCGTGGCCTTTCATATCGGGGTACTTTTCAAAGAAAGACGCGGGCATACTTCTGGGCTCGTTTAAGTACAAATATACCTTGATGCCGTACTTTTTAGCCGCCGCAATCAAGCCTTTTAAGTTCTCAAGACGTGCCTCCCAACCAACTGAAACAGACGGGTCAAAGGGAAACTCAATCATCTTATACAAAACTGCCTGCGTCCAGATGCCGTTTACACCCATTTTGGCGTATTCCTTGAGCATTTTTTCAGGGTATGAAACCTCCCAGGGAAAGTCAAAGGCCTGACCGTAAAGACCGCAATATGAGTACAAAAATCTCGTGTGGAAATTTGCTTCCATCTCGTAAGTTGCCTCATTATAGCAAGGGCCACCAACTTCGCGCGCCTTGTCTGTAAGCATCATTAAAGCACGAAGAACACCTGACTTTTCGGCAAAAATCTCGATACCTGATTTTGTGATTACTATCTTGTGGTATTCTTCCTTTTCGTCGATTACAGATATTTTGATTTTTTTATCGCCGTTGCCCTCAAATGCTATCTTCCAATCTTCATCGTAGCACTCATAGAAAAGTTCGATTGCAGATTGTACCTCGGGAATGTGGCAGTCGCACTCAACAGACCAACTGCTGTCTATTACAATATCAAAATCAGCGTCGATTGCTGTTCTTGTTGTCTTTTTCGGGTAAATATCGTCAATAAAATCAAAGGGGAGTTTTTCCTTGTCATCCATACAGGACGCGATACATTCAGCAACGGTTTCTTTGATTTTTGCAGTTTTCGCTTTTTGTTCCTCAGTCAAAGGAGCGTAATATACAGGCTCACACTGGGGCTTAAAGAAGCCCATCTTAACATTCAGAAAATCGTCCTCTTTTATTGTAAAGGCAAGCCTTTCCTCGTCCCACTCTAAAGTCTCGCAAAGTTGCTCGTAGGGGAGAATATGCCAAAGGCTTCTGATTATGGTAATGTAGCCCTTGTCGTGCCACTCGTCTACATTTCTCTGGGGCGGAAGTCCCATATCATAGGCGAGTTCCGTAACGTTTTCTTCTGTTGTTTTTAAAACTTTAGCTAAAGTTTTAGCACTTACCATTTCCCATGCACGAAAAATATACGCCTGCATTCTTGTGGGAAAATGGGGCAAATCCAACGTGCAGTTCTCTCTAATCGGTAAAAGTTGATATGTCTTGTACTCGCTCATATTTTTGCTCCTTGCATAAGTGATGTCTATGTGAACATTTTAGCATAATTTTTTTCATAAATCAATAAAAAGCACCGTTTTTTAACGGTGCTTTTAATATTGGTTGTAAGTTTTACTTATCCAAACTTTTCATGGTTGGGATTAGGGTCCCAATAATTGCATAAGTCATTATATCTCTCCATAACCCTTTATACCAAGCATTTCTAAAACTATGACTTTTTCATAAGTATTCATAAGTCTATGTAAATAACAGGAGAAATGGTGTATAAAATGGTGTAGTTGGTGTAGGGGATAATTTTTTATTTTGTATAGGCTTCCAACTCTCGTTTTACGTTGTTCAATTCTTTTTCTATTGTTTGTTTTTCATCTCTGTTTTTAATATAGTCATTAAACAAAGTAGAATATCGGTTGTTAGTCATAGTTATAAATTTATTTATGCTGTCGGGGTATTGCAGTTTCTTAACACCATCTGTGAATTTGACTTCGATTATATTACCGCTGCAGGTAACTATGGTACCAGAACCCCATTTTACGTGAGTTACCTCTTCACCCGTTATATCTGGTAAATTTATTTCTGCTGATATTCTTTCGAGTTCAAGAGAAAGTTCTGAAAACCTTTCTAACAAAAATTCTCTTTTTTCTGCCGTTTCGGCAAGTTTTATTCTCTGTTTTAATGATAATTTCTTTAATGTTGGAATATTCTTATACAAATCATAAGCCTTTGCACAATAGATGATATCATAAACTAAAATATGGCCATTGTCATCAAAATTATCTACTGTTTTCATGCGTTCATTGTATAACTGCATAATGACTTCATTGTGTTTCAATTCTTCCAGTAATTCATCACACATTTTATAATACTTCTTTAAACTGAATGTATTTCCACTTCCAAAATCATCGCCATATTCAATACAATTTGCCCACTCTGTAGTCTCTGTTGCTTTGAATATATAGTTTTCCTCGGGTTTCCATAAGTTTAAATAGTAAATGACATTATTTCTTTGTTGCGGATATTTCCAAGAACCCTTTGCGTATATGTCAATATGGGAATTGATTTTATCTATAAAATTTTCAATTCTTTTTTGTCTGGCATCTATATCGCCATTGTCTTCCGAATACAAGTCCTTGAAGCAGTCTCGAACAAACTCTATCTCTTCATTGTGATTAAGCAACATTAGAATACCGCCTATCGGCTGCACCGTAGAATTATCAATCAGGTTGCTCATTTCTTTGAATGCACTTTTGAACATTGCTTGAAAATCAATGGCATCAATATCCCAATTTGCCTTAAAGCAAGCTGCCGCTCTCCATTTATATCCTTCATCGTGTCCAGTTATATCGTTAAGTTCGTCGTATTTTTCCACATATTGTGCCAATATATTACTTAAATGTGTTTTATTCATATTCTAAACCACCTATTTAATTTATCGTCTATTATTGTACTATAATTTCGCAGAATTTTCAATATTCTAACATTTATTTTAGGAATTTCAATACAAAGTCCCTCTTATGATTTTACATACATTGGTGTAGTTCCAACGTGTCTAAAAAAATTATAATTTGTTGTCAAGAGCTATAGTATATGATATAATAAATAAAAAATAATTTCAAAAGAGGAAAATTTATGAGTCTTATATTTGACAAAATTGAAGAAAGGGATGTCGATTTTGTTGTTATGCGAGCTTTTTATGAACATCCTGAGTTCCTTTCTCTTTTTCTTGATAAAGCAGGCTATAAAACAGGAAATGTCATAAAGATTGAACATTCTTTTACCGATAATGAACTCGGAGAATCCGATATTACCGTTGTTGTTGCTATTGAAAATAAGAATGTGGGGTTGCTGATAGAAAACAAAATTGATGCAAAGGCGATGCGAGAACAATGTGCACGATATATCCAACGAGGCAATAGAGGAAAAATCTCTGGCGAATATGATGAATTTAAAGTGTTCATTATTGCACCTCAATCATATATAGACAGCAATAATGAAGCACAAAAATATGAAAATCAAATCTCCTACGAAGAGCTTTTGCATTTCTTTGTAACTGCTGATAAAAGTTATGATGCCGAAATTATAAGAGCAGCCATAATGAAAGAGGCACAAGGTTATACGGTTCAAGAGGTGCCCGCCATAACAGATTTTTGGAGAAAACTATATGATTACTGTTCCGCCTCTGGTAAACAAATTGAAATGTATGACGTCGACGGACCAAAAGGTCCAAGGTCAACTTGGCTACAATTCAAAATCCCGCTAAAAGGAGCAGCGCTTTACTATAAGGCAAATCAAGGTGTTTGTGATTTGCAATTCGGCGGAAAACTCCACGAGAGCCTTCGACTGAAAACTGAATTAGCAAAATTTATTGATTCAGATATGCACTGGGCAGACACAGGAGCTTCTTTAAGTTTGCGCATCAAAGTAGTTCCAATGGATTTTAAAATACCATTTGAAGAACATATAACAGAAACAGACGCAATGCTAAATGCTATTGAAAAATTAACAATGTTGGCAGTAAAACTTAATGATATTGGATATGTGTTATAACACAAAAGGACTATGGGAATTCCATAGTCCTTTTAAAATTCAAAGTACCTTTTTAATTTTTACACAAAATGGTGTAGATTTTGGTGTAATTGGTTTAGTGCAAAGCCTACACCCCTTGATTTTAAGCCATTTATTTATCCAAAGTCTTCATTGTGGGGAAGAGCAATACATCGCGAATGGCTGCAGAGTCTGTAAGGAGCATACACATTCTGTCGATGCCGAAACCAATGCCGCCGGTGGGGGGCATACCGATTTCCAATGCATTCATAAAATCTTCGTCTGTTGTGTTTGCTTCTTCATCACCGAGAGCCAGAAGTGCTTCCTGAGCCTTAAATCTTTCTCTCTGGTCGATGGGGTCATTTAATTCAGAATATGCGTTTGCCATTTCCCAGCCATTCATAAAGAACTCGAATCTCTCAACATAGTCGGGGTTTTCGGGTTTTTTCTTTGTAAGGGGAGAGATTTCTACAGGGTGGTCCATAACGAATGTAGGCTGAACAAGGTGTTCTTCTACATAATCTTCAAAGAAAAGGTTTAAGATGTCGCCTTTTTTGTGGTGTTCTTCATATTCTACGTGCTTTTCTTTTGCTATTGCACGAGCTTCTTCAACAGTTTTAATTTCGTTAAAGTCTACGCCTGCGTATTCTTTTACAGCATCAACCATTGTGATACGGCGGAAAGGCTGACCGAGGTCCATTTCGATTCCGTTGTATACGATTTTTGTTGTGCCAAGAACTTCTTGTGCTACGTGACGGTAGAGGTTTTCTGTTAAATCCATCATACCGTGGTAGTCGGTGTATGCCTGATAGAGTTCCATAAGAGTAAACTCAGGGTTGTGACGGGTGTCAAGGCCCTCATTTCTGAAAACTCTGCCGATTTCATATACTCTTTCCATACCGCCAACGATAAGGCGCTTTAAGTAAAGTTCTAATGATATACGGAGTTTGAAATCCTCGTCCAATGCGTTAAAGTGAGTTTCAAAGGGACGAGCAGCAGCGCCGCCTGCGTTAGAAACGAGCATTGGTGTTTCTACTTCCAAGAAGTCCTGCGCGTTTAAGTAACTGCGGATTGCAGCAATAATCTTTGAACGTTTAACGAATGTATCTTTAACATCGGCATTCATAATAAGGTCAACATAGCGCTGACGGTAACGAAGGTCGGTGTTTGTCATGCCGTGGAATTTTTCAGGCAGGGGCTGAAGTGACTTTGACAAAAGCGTGATGGAGTCAACACGGATTGAAATTTCCCCTGTCTGTGTGGTAAACACTTCGCCTGTAGCACCTACGATATCGCCGATATCGTATTTTTTGAATGTATTGTAATCTTCTTCGCCTAAGATGTCTTTTTTTACAAAAAGTTGAACTCTGCCGTCAACATCCTGAATGTGAGCAAAGCCAACCTTACCCATACCGCGCTTTGACATGATTCTGCCTGCAACGGTAACAGTCTGTCCATCTAAGGGAGAGATTTTTGCCATGATTTGTTTTTCTTCGCCGTGTACGGAGATTGTGCGTTCTTCTTCAACACAATTTTCGCAAATGTCCTTTGCGGTGTGTGTGCGGTCAAACTTTGTTATCTGGAAAGGGTCGTTGCCGCCCTGTTGAAGTTCGGCTAACTTATCGCGTCTAACCTGTAAAATTTCTGAAAGTTCCTGTACGGGAGCGTTGTTTTCCTGTGACATTAAATATGCCTCCTTGTTGCGTTTATACTATATCAAACCTATTATACTATAAAAATTACCATTTGTAAAATGTTTTTTTGTTGACGGTGAATTTTTGGCTTTCGCATATAAAATAGATGCAGGGGTGTTTTAGTGAAAAATGATGCATTTGCTTTGCAAATGTGATGTCGCTCGTTACACTCGCTATGATGCAATGCGTTCTAAAACACGCGCGTAGGCGTGCATCACAGACGAAGTCTACATCACGCCCGAAGGGTGCATCATGTTCCTGAAAGGAACGCATCGTTGAAAAAGGACTATTCGAAAGAATAGTCCTTTTTCTGGCACCCCCGACCGGAGTCGAACCGATGACTAAGTCTTAGGAGGACCTTGTTATATCCACTTAACTACGGGGGCGCGTAACCAAGTGTATTATAGCACAGTTTCGCTCGATTGTAAAGGAAAAGTAAACAAATAAAAGTTGCATTATTTTGTATTGTATTGTATAATTAAAGTTGAAATAATTTTAAGGAGCCAACTTATGTTTGACAAATTATCAGCAATAGAAGAACGCTACAATGAATTGAGCGAAAAAGTATCAGACCCTGCGGTTATTGCAGATTCTGCCACTTTTGCAAAATTGTGCAAAGAGCAGTCAGATATTTTGCCCATTGTAGAGAAATACAAAGAATATAAGCAAGCAAAAGAGACTATAGCAGACGGCGAGGAGATTTTGGCCGACCCCGATATGGACAAGGAAATGAAAGAACTTGCCGAAGAAGAAATCAAAGAAAGCAAAGAAAAGATAGAAAGCTTATCACAAGAGCTTAAGATTTTGCTTCTCCCCAAAGACCCCAACGATGACAAGAGTGTTATCGTTGAAATCCGTGGTGGTGCAGGTGGTGACGAGGCGGCGCTTTTTGCAGGGGATTTGTTCCGTATGTTCACAATGTACGCAGAATCAAACCGCTGGAAAACCGACATCTTAAACTCAAACCCCACAGACATCGGTGGCTACAAGGAAATTTCCTTTAGTATCGAGGGTCAGGGCGCGTACTCAAAGCTTAAGTACGAGTCGGGCGTACATCGTGTACAGAGAATTCCCTCTACCGAATCAGGCGGCAGAATTCACACATCAACAGTTACAGTTGCGGTGCTTCCCGAGGTTGAAGAGGTAGAAGTAGATATCAATGCAAATGACTTGCGAATAGACGTATTCCGTGCAGGTGGCCCCGGCGGTCAGTGCGTAAACACAACGGACTCTGCGGTTCGTATCACTCACTTACCTACAGGCTTGGTGGTTTCCTGTCAGGACGAAAAATCACAGCACAAAAACAAAGACAAAGCCATGAAAATTTTACGTTCAAGGCTTTATGATTTGGTTCAGCAGGAGCAACACGACAAAATCGCATCCGAGCGTAAGAGCCAGGTAGGTACAGGTGACCGTAGTGAGAGAATAAGAACCTACAACTTCCCACAGGGACGTGTTACCGACCACAGAATAGGTCTTACTCTTCACAAACTTGATGCTATATTAAACGGCGATATGGAAGAACTCATTTCAGCACTCATTACCACACATCAATCAGAACTTCTGGCAGGAGAGCAGGAATAATGAAAAGAGCAACCAATGTGAAAAAAATCGTTATGGTGGGCGTATTTTCCGCCATTGCATTTATGCTCCAGATGATTGGCAGTATGATGAATTTAAACGTAGGCGGTTTTTTAGAAATAGAGTTGTCGGATTTGCCGGCTTTGATTGTGGCGTTTGCCTATGGTCCCGTTGCAGGGGTTTTGGTGGAGCTTTTTAAGAATTTACTCCATTGCTTTGTAACATCGACGGGGCTTGTGGGAGAGCTTGCAAACTTCGTTATAAACGGCGTGTTTGTGGCGGTTGCAGGTACAATCTACAAATACCACAAAAATTTCAAGTGGGCGATAATTTCTTTGGTCATTGCCACGGTGTCTATGGCGATTGCGGGGATTTTTGTAAATCTTTACATTATGCTTCCCCTCTATATGACCGACGCACCAACATCAGTTACCATGCCCCTTGTTTTAGGCACAATTTTGCCATTTAATCTGGTAAAGGGCGCTGCGATTTCAGCGATAACAATGTTAATCTATAAAAAAATATCACCAATACTTAAATTTTCAGGAGGTCACAAAGGACAATGAAAATGTGGAAAGAATTTAAAGAATTTGCATTCAAGGGAAATGTAATCGACATGGCTGTCGGCGTTGTAGTCGGCGGTGCTTTCGGCAAAATCGTAACATCGTTGGTGGCAGATATCATCACACCTTTGGTTGCGCTTGCTACAGGCGGAACAGATTTGAAAAATTTAAAGTATGTGTTTACACCTGCTACTGAAGAAGTTGCAGAAAGTGCCTTAAACTATGGTATGTTCTTGCAGAATATCATTGATTTCTTTATTATCGCTTTTTCGATTTTTGTGTTTGTTAAGATAATCAACATAGCGAGAAAGAAATTCGAGAAAAAAGAAGAAATCATCGAAGAAGCAGTAGAAGAACCAAAGGGACCTACAGCGGAAGAGTTATTAACAGAAATTCGTGACTTATTGAAAGACAAGTAAAAACGGCGCCAAACCGTTCAAAACAAATAGTGTATTAAATGAATGAAGACACTCGGAAATGCCGAGTGTCTTTTAATTTGTGTTTTGAACTCAAACGAATGTCACCTCTCGGCGTACCTTTGTACGCCTTCGGGTAACCCTTCGGTTCCATTCGTTTGTTTTGCATCCGTTTTTCCATTGCCTTAAGGCAAGTAAACAGCGCCAAACGGCGTGCAAGCGAGAAATTTAATACACAAAAAAGACCACGCAATATTGCGTGGTCTTAATTTTTTTAAAATTATTCTTCTGTTGCTTCTTCAGCGGGAGCAGCGTCTTCTGCTACTTCCTCTGCTACTTCTTCTGCAGCAGCTTCTTCTACAGGAGCAGCCTCTTCAGCAACCTCTTCTACAGGAGCAACTTCTTCTGCTACCTCTTCAACGGGTAAAAGAGCACGGATAGAAAGTGCAATCTTTTTCTTATCCCAGTCGATTTCTGTAACCTTAGCTTCAACAGATTCGCCGATTTTGAGTTCTGCGGCAGGATTGTCGATTCTGCGGTTAGCAATCTGTGAAATATGGATTAAGCCGTCAACGCCGGGGATGATTTCAGCAAATGCACCGTAAGGCATAATTCTTACGATTTTAACTGTTGCTGTTTCGTCTAAAGCGATTTTAGATTTAACGATTTCCCAGGGGTTGTCCTCTGCTTTTTTGAAGCCCAAAGAGATTTTCTTTGTGTCTTCCTTGATATCTTTGATATAAACTTCGATAGAATCGCCAACAGAAACAACTTCTGAGGGATGCTTGATGTGTTTCCAACTGAGTTCAGCAATATGAACTAAACCGTCAACACCGCCGATGTCAACAAATGCACCGAAGTTTGTAATTGATTTTACAACACCTGTGTACACCTTGCCAACTGCAGCGTCTGCCCAGAATTTCTCAACTAACTCTTTTTTCTGAGCGTCGAGAATAACTCTTACAGAACCAACCAAACGTTTCCTCCTGTCATTTATATCAATGATTTTGAAAGCAACTACCTTTCCTACGAATTCAGAGAGGTCTGCATCTCTTTTTTCAGATGCTTGTGAAGCAGGAACGAAAACTTTGTAACCTTTGTAGTTTACAATCATACCTTTGTTTACTACGTCTGTTACTTTGCCTTCTAAAACTGTTCCCTCTTCTTGTGCTTTCTTCACATTTTCCCAAGTTTTTACAGTGTCAAGCTTTCTCTTTGAAAGCATGATGTTGCCGTCGGCGTCATTTACGCGAACAACAAACACTTCGATTTCATCGCCCACTTTGCAGATTGAATCTGTTGTAGCGTTGGGGTCGTCTGAAATCTCTCCAGCCGGAATAAATCCATCCTGCTTTGCACCTAAATCTACGATAACCTCGTTGGGTCTTACTTCGATTACCGTTCCTTTTACGATGTCGCCTGTGTTAAGAGTTTTTAAAGACTCTTCCATCAAGGCTTCAAAGCTTTCAAAATTTTCCATCTTACCAATAGCCTCCTTTATTATGACCGCAGGAGTAGAGGCACCTGCAGTAATTCCGACTTTTTTAAAGTCAAAATCGCAACCTTTCGGCAGTTGGTCTATATGCTCCAGGCAATATGCTTCATCGCATACGCTTTTGCAGATAGAGTAGAGCTTCTGAGTGTTTGAGCTGTTCACACCGCCAAGAATAATCATGACGTCGGAAACGCTCGCCAACTCATAGGCTTCCGTCTGTCTCTCTTCAGTTGCATTACATATTGTATCAAATATCACTATGTCATTGCAAGTCTTTTTTAAAAAAGTTACAATTTTTTTAAAAACAGCCTGCACGAACGTAGTCTGTGCCACAACGCAAACGGGTAAATCTTTAAAGTTTGCGCTCTCTGCTTCCTCAAGGGTTGCAAAAATTGTTGCCTGATTTTCACACCAACCGTTAATTCCTTGTACTTCCGGGTGGTTTTTGTCGCCTACGATTACGATTTTATAACCGTCTTTGTGATGGCGCTCGACTATATTGTGAATTTTTTTCACAAAAGGACAGGTGACGTCTATTACGTCGATGCCTCGCTCCTTTAGTGCATCGTATATTTCTTTACCTACACCGTGAGTGCGGATAATGAGCTTTTCTCCTGATTTTGCCTCGTCGATTGACTCAATAGGAGAAATGCCTTTTTCTGAAAATTCCTCTACCACGTGCTTGTTGTGAATGATTGGGCCTAATGTGTGGTAGGTGTTTTCTTTGTCAAGAGTGCAGTTTTCTACTATTTCAACAGCGCGGTTTACGCCAAAGCAAAAACCTGCGCTTTTGGCAACTGTTACTTTCATTTTTTTGCTCCTAATGCATCAATTTTTTGTAAAATTGCATCTGCATAGATTTTAAGTTCGTCCCCTGATGGTTTAGTACCGTTTTCGGATTTTACATAGAGGGGTTCTCCTATACGTATGGTCACAGGACGAAAAAGCTTGTACCCATTAACTATAGCAATAGGAATAACAGGTGCGCCTGACTTTGATGCAATCAGTGCAACCCCTGCTTTTGCATCGGCGTTTTCTCCCGGCTTTATTCTTGTGCCTGTGGGGAAAATCGCAAAAAGGCTTCCGTCTTTTAATGCGCGAAGTGCTGTTTTTATAGCTGTGATGTCAGTTGTTCCGCGGTGAACGGGGAATGTCCCTGCCATGCGAAGAAAAGGAGCTAAAAGCTTATGCTCAAAAAGCTCTGCCTTGCCCATTATGCGCATGGAGCGTTTCGTCGTCATCAGAATAATAGGCGCGTCCCAAAAGCTTGTATGGTTAGCGGCCAAAATTGCAGCACCCTCTTTTGGGATATTTTCCTTGCCCTCAACACGAACGAAAAACAACAATCTGCAAATAAGGTGAACTATAAATTTAATTATCGGGTACATATTATCACACTTTTCTTTTGTTATTGATTATATCTATTACAAGGTTTAAGCTTTCTTCAAAAGTAAGCTCGCCTGTGTCGGCAAGAACGGCGTCTTCTGCCTGCTTTAAGGGAGAAACTTCTCTTGTGGAGTCGTCGTGGTCACGCTTTATGATGTCGGCCAAAACCTCGTCAAATTCTACCGAAACACCTTTTTCCAGCAATTCTTTGTAGCGTCTTTTTGCGCGAACTTCGGGGCTTGCCGTAAGAAAAATCTTAACATCGGCATCAGGCAAAACGTGTGTTCCAATGTCGCGTCCGTCCATAATCACGTTTTTCGTACCTGCGAGGCTTCTCTGGAGAGCCACCAGCTTTTTTCGTACCTCGCCGATAGCAGAAACTGCCGATGCTCCCATGGAAATTTCAGGGGTGCGGATTTTGTCAGAAACGTCCTCACCGTTCAAAAAAATCCTCTGCTCGCCATTTATATATTCAATATCGATTGATATGTCATTTACAATTTTAATTGCGTCATCGGGAGAGTTTTCTATGTTGATACCTGCTGTGATACAGGCTAACGCTGCTGTTCTGTACATAGCGCCTGTGTCAATATAGATAAAGCCAAGCGCAAGAGCAGCTGTCTTTGCTATGGTGCTTTTTCCGGCGCCGCTGGGGCCGTCTATTGCAACTTTAAACATAAAATCCCTCCTCTAATAAAAATAAGCGAAAGCACAAGCTTTCGCTTAACGAAAAAACTTTTTGGGTTTACTGTTACGCGAATGCGCGTTATCTTTTCTTTTGTGTTTCTTTTGGGCGAAGATTTACACCGAATATACCGCCCACAGCTCCTGTAATGGTGCAGATTGCCGCCATTGTCAGAAGATTTACTCCAAAATGCAACCCCTCTGATGTCAGGGCTGCTATAAGCCAGATAAAAAGTATGTATAAAAATCCGCTTGCCGCCCCTGTTAAAATTCCGCGGTTGCCTGATCTTTTAGCAGGAACAAATCCTGAAATAAATGCACCGATAATTTTTACCGCGGTAGAAATCACCGGAACAGCCTCCTCTGGAAGAGAAGTATAGGACAAAAGCACTGCGGCTATCAAAAAGATTACCACAGTAAAAAGGCAGGCGTAAAGCACACCCTTTAAAAATCCTGTGACGAAAGAGAACACCCCTCCGCCGTCTACTGTTTTGATATTTTCGTACATACAAACAAACCTCCTACCGAATACCTTAGTTTAAAGTATTCGGTAGGGGGAGCAATTATGAATTCTTCTTCGCTTTTTTCTTTTTCTTTTCAGTAGCTTCTTCTGCGGGAGCTGCTTCTGCTGCAACTTCTTCTGTAGCTTCAACTACATCTGTAACTTCTGCTTCGTCTAAAACTTCAACGTCTTTTTCTTTTTTAGCCTTTTTGCAGGGTGTAACAGATGCTACAGCCTCGCGTTTGATTGTCATAGGATGCTTTGATGATCTGTCACCGATTTCGATACAAACCTTATCGTCCTTAATCTTTAATACTTTACCGATGATGCCGCCGATTGTAACAACGCTGTCACCGGGCTTTAAAGCATCTAACATTGCTTTTGTTTGTTTTTCTTTTTTCTTTTGAGGTCTGATGAGCATAAAATAAAAAATTGCTATCATAATAACAAGCCAGAGGATTGTTCCTCCCATATTTTGCATGCCTTCCATTTTTCAAACTCCCTTCGGTTTTTATATTGATGAAATAATTATACCTAAAATCCAATCTAATATCAAGATATATTTCAAAAAATTTCATAATTTATTCAAATAAATATTGACATATTACGCGAAAAATGATAGTATTTATATGTTGATAGAGGCGCGTCTTTAATCAGTAACCCAAAGGAGAAATCGGCTTTCTTTGAATTTGGGCAAAAGGGAAAGTCGCCGAAGGGATAACGGTGCCGAATCTTTATTCCTGGGGGTGCGGAAAAAATCCGCACAACTGTCGCTTCTGGCGGAGTGCTATGAGCGGAGTGCTATTAATATTAAAATTTATATTTTTAATGTTAATTATGCCAAACTTCTATCATTTTGTGAAGTTTGGCTTTTAATTTGATTAAACTATAGGAGGACTATATTATGAAAAAATACAACATTGCCGTTGTTGGCGCAACAGGCATGGTAGGAAGAACATTCTTAAAGGTTTTAGAAGAGGTTAATCTCCCCGCAGAAAGCTACACACTTTATGCATCAAGCAGAAGTGCAGGTATGAAGCTTCCTTTTATGGGAACAGAATATGAAGTAAAGGAATTGACAGAGGACTCATTCGACGGTATCGACATTGCGCTTTTCTCTGCAGGCGGTTCTACATCAGAGAAATTCGCGCCTATTGCTGCTGCAAAAGGTTGTTTAGTTATTGACAACTCATCAGCTTGGCGTATGGACCCCGAGGTTCCCCTTGTTGTTCCTGAAGTAAACCCCGAAGATATCAAAAAACACAAGGGCATCATCGCCAACCCCAACTGTTCAACAATTCAGGCTATGGTTGCACTTCGTCCCTTACAGTTAAAATACGGCATTAAGAGAATAGTTTATTCTACATATCAGGCGGTTTCAGGTGCAGGCGTTGGCGGTTACAACGACTTGAAAAACGGCATCAACGGCGAAGCACCCAAGAAGTTCAACCACCCCATATTCTCTAACTGCTTACCTCAAATTGATGTATTTCTTCCCAATGGCTACACCAAGGAAGAAATGAAAATGGTAAACGAAACAAGAAAAATCCTCGGTGACCCCGATATGAAAATCACAGCTACAACAGTTCGCGTACCTGTATTTGATTGCCATAGTGAATCAATCAACGTAGAGCTCGAGAAGCCCTTTGATTTGGCAGAGCTTCGTGCTTGTTTAGAAGCTGCTCCCGGTTTAATAGTTGAAGACGATATCGAAAACTGCGTATACCCCATGGCTTGCAACATTGTAGGCAAAAACGAAACCTACGTTGGTCGTATCCGTCGTGACGAAAGTATTGACAACGGCGTAAACCTCTGGGTTGTTGCTGATAACATCAGAAAAGGCGCTGCTACAAACGCAGTGCAGATTGCACAGAAATTCATCGAAATGGAAGCAAACGGCGAACTTTAAGCCGCGTTTTGAAAGGAAAGATTAACGTGAAAGTTCCTTTCCCGTTAAGTCTCCGACAGATTTGATTGCCCGTGCGAATTTTTCGCCTGATGGCGAAACGCACATGGGCGTAATAATCTCTTATCATTCCTTGCTCTGCGGATAAGAGAAATATTATTACTATTTGTGCCGATGCAGAGCGGCGGAATGGGAGATTATTATGAGTAGAAAGACACTTTTTACAGGTGCTGCTACAGCCCTTATCACACCTTTTAACGATGAGGGTGTGGACTTTTTAGCACTTGGTAATATCATAGACTTTCAGATAGAAAACGGCATTGATGCTTTGGTTATCTGCGGTACAACAGGCGAAGCCGCAACAATGCCCGACGCCGAGCATTTGAGCGTTATTGACTTTTCAGTAAAGCGCGCTAAAGGCCGCGTTCCGATTATTGCAGGAACAGGCTCAAACGATACATCTCACTGTGTGGAATTGAGTAAAGAAGCCCAGAACTTAGGCGCAGACGGCTTGCTTATTACAACGCCTTACTACAACAAAGCCACACAAAAGGGCTTGATTATGCATTACGATAAGGTTTTAGAAAAAACAAACCTGCCCATTATTCTTTACAACGTTCCCGGCAGAACAGGTATGAGTTATTCTATCTCTACCATCAAGGAACTTGCAAAAGATGAGCGTATCGTAGGTGTAAAGGAAGCCAGCGGAAATATCGAATACACAACAGAGCTTGCAAAGGAATGCCCCGAGCTTGACCTTTATTCAGGAAATGACGATATGGTTGTTCCGATTCTTTCTTTAGGCGGCAAGGGTGTAATTTCCGTTTTATCTAACGTTGCGCCCAAAGAAACTCATGATTTATGCGCAAAGTGGTTTGCAGGCGATATCGCAGGTAGCCGTGAGTTGCAGTTTAAATATTTAGAGCTCATCAAGGCACTCTTCTGCGAGGTAAACCCCATCCCTGTTAAAACTGCTATGAATATGATGGGCTTTAATGCAGGAAATTTGCGACTTCCTCTTTGCGAAATGGAGCCGGCAAATTACGCTCGACTTGAAAAAGCAATGCGTGATTGCGGACTTATTAAATAGGTGATATAATGACAAAAATCATTTTAAGCGGTTGCCTTGGCCGTATGGGTAAGGCGATTACCGAAATAGTAAAAAATATAGATAATGCCGAAATCGTTTGCGGATTTGATATCGCATCAGGCGAGGCTACATACCCCGTCTACAACAGTTACGAAAACGTAGTTGAGGCTGCAGACGTTTTAATCGACTTTTCTCATCCGTCGAACTTTGAGAACGTGATGAATTTTGCCAAGGCAAAAGGACTTCCCGTAGTGGTTGCAACCACAGGACTAACTGATGAGCAAAAATCAGAGCTCAAAGCTGCAGCAAATGACATCCCGGTGTTCTTTTCTGCCAATATGTCATTGGGCATAAACCTCTTGATAAAGCTTGCCCAAATGGCAACAAAGGTATTGGAAAGCGACTTCGACATTGAGATAGTGGAGAAGCACCACAACAAAAAAATAGATGCCCCCTCAGGCACGGCATTAGCAATCGCTGACGCGATAGATGAAGCGATGACCGATGACGCTAAATATGTATATGAAAGACAGAGCGTAAGACGTCAACGTGAAAAGAACGAAATCGGAATCCACGCAATCCGCGGCGGTACAATAGTAGGCGAGCACGACGTAATCTTTGCAGGACCAGATGAGGTGATTACACTTTCGCATCACGCTTCATCCCGTGAGGTGTTTGCACAGGGCGCAGTTAAGGCTGCAATGTTTATGAAAGATAAGCCTAGTGGATTCTATAGTATGAATGATTTATTTGAATAAAAATAAAGAGAAAAGAACCGCACGATGTTGATAGTGCGGTTCTTTTTTGTTGAGTGTATGATTGCTCGCAGGTTGGAGTTTGCCGATAAAATTAAAAAAGTGCGCAAGGCGGAAGCCTTACGCACAAAAAACGCATTGCTCCGTTTTATGCGACTAAAACTTATAGCACTACTAAACGTAAGCCAATTAGAGCAAGCATTTTTAACATAAGTAAAAAACGCCCACGTCAAGTAGTGATGTTCAGTTTTAGTCGCAAGTACATTGTATCATATAAATCATTATTGCGCAATACTTTTTTAAAATGCAATGTGAAAAATAAATTTAACGGTTTTTATTGTACAAATGATTTATTTAAATAAAAAAAGAAGCACTCCGTCAGGAGTGCTTCTTTTTTTATCTTTAGTGATTTACAGATTGTGGGCTTTGCGCCATTCGTCGGCCTTGACAGCAGACATTCTTGTAATATTTTCTTCGGGATATTTTGAATCCTCGCCGCCAATGGTGTAAAGAAAATATTTGCCGCTCTCAGTTACGTAAAGACTTTCTTCATATCCGTCTTTGTCGCCGAATGCACCAAAAGTGTTTTTAGCAATGAGTTCTGATTTTTCTGTGTCATACTCTACCTTACAGATAATTTTTTTCATAAAAATTAAACCTCCTTATTTTTGTTTATCATACATTAAATCTAAATAAAACTATATCGCCATCTGCGACTACGTATTCTTTACCCTCGGAACGTACCAGACCTTTTTCCTTGGCTGCTACCATAGAGCCGCAAGCCATTAAGTCGTTGTATGCTACGACCTCTGCACGAATAAAGCCTTTTTCAAAGTCTGTATGGATTTTACCTGCTGCCTGGGGAGCTTTTGTGCCTTTGGTGATTGTCCAGGCACGAACTTCGGGTTCGCCTGCGGTCAGGTAACTGATAAGACCTAAAAGTTTATAGCTTTTCTTAACCAGACGGTCAAGACCTGATTCGTTGATACCCAGTTCTTCTAAATATTCGCCGTTTTCTTCTGGTTCTAAAGCGGAGATATCTTCTTCGATTTTAGCAGATATAGGCATCACCTCTGCGCCCTCGGCTTCTGCCAATTCTGTAAGTCTTTTTACGAAATCGTTATTTTCAATGCCGTTTATAAAGTCGTCTTCTGCAACGTTTGCAGCGTAGAGAATGGGCTTTTTGGTAAGTAAGTCAATCTGTGCCATAAATTCTGCATCGTCATCAGAAAGCTCCAATGAACGAGCAGGCTTGCCTTCTTCTAATACTGCATACAGTTTTTCTAAAAATTCTACTTCTACTTTATATTTTTTCTCGCCTGATTTTGCCATTTTGCGAACTTTATCAATGCGATTTTCCACCATTTCCATATCGGCAAAAATAAGCTCAAGATTTATTGTTTCAACGTCACGCACAGGGTCAACAGAGCCTTCTACGTGGATGATGTTTGAGTCTTCAAAGCAACGAACTACGTGAACGATAGCGTCAACCTGTCTGATGTGTGATAAAAACTTATTACCAAGACCTTCGCCACGGCTTGCGCCTTTAACCAACCCTGCAATGTCAACGAACTCGATAACTGCGTGTGTTACTTTCTGGGGGTTGTACATTTCGGCAAGTCGGTCAAGACGCTCATCAGGAACGGCAACAATACCTACGTTTGGTTCAATAGTACAGAAAGGGTAGTTTGCAGATTCTGCACCTGCCTGTGTAATAGCGTTAAAAAGTGTGGATTTTCCTACATTAGGAAGTCCTACTATACCTAATTTCATTATATATCACATCTCCTTAAATTTTTAAGGTTTTCGATTGTTTATTATACCACAATACCAAATAATAGTCAATTATTCTATATGTTTTTGTTTTAAATTTGTATCTTACTTTCTTTAAAGCGTGACAAAAAAGCAAAAGAGTGCTATAATGATAAAAGCCAAACAAACTATGTCCGACTTCGAAAGGAATCATTATGACTAAACAAAAAAATTACAAAAAAACACTGATAGCTTGTTATCTTGGTTTTGTTACACAAGCTATATCTGCAAATTTCACACCGCTTTTGTTTTTAACATTCAAAAGCACATATGGAATCACGCTTGAGAAAATTGCAATGATTCCGCTGGTGTTTTATTTAACTCAATTGTTTATTGATCTTGTGGCTACTAAATATGCCGACAAAATCGGGTATCGCACCTGTGTTGTGGCCTCTCAGGTGTTGTCGGCTGTGGGTCTGGTTTTAATGGCAATATTGCCCGAGGTGCTTCCTGTACCGTTTATAGGTATTTTAATTTCAGTAGTGCTTTTTGCAATAGGCAGTGGTCTTATTGAGGTTTTGGTAAGTCCTATTGTTGAGGCGTGTCCTTTTGAAAATAAAGATGGAATGATGAGTCTTTTGCACTCGTTTTTCTGTTGGGGGTCAACGGGTGTTATTTTGGGTTCTACGCTCTTTTTCTCTGTATTCGGTTTAGAAAATTGGAAAATACTTGCATTTATTTGGGCGCTGGTGCCTCTGTACAACGCGTATAATTTTATTACCTGTCCCATAGAACGATTGATTGAAGATGGCAAGAGTATGGGTATCAGGAAGCTTTTGAAAACGCCTATCTTTTGCTTAATGATAATACTTATGATATGCGCCGGCGCATCAGAAGCAACCATGACTCAATGGACATCGGCATTTGCAGAATCCGCTATTGGAATTTCAAAAACCATTGGTGATATAGCAGGTCCGTGTTTGTTTGCCGTGTTTATGGGTATAGCTCGTATGATATACGGAAAATTCAGCACAAAACTGGATTTGAACAAAGTAATGCTTGCTTGTGCAATAGCGTGCGTTGCGTGCTACTTATTGGCATCACTTTCAACATTGCCAATTCTCGGACTTGCGGGTTGTGCACTTTGCGGTTTGGCCGTAGGAATTATGTGGCCTGGAACTATCAGCATATCATCGCAGAACTGCCCAAGAGGAGGAACTGCAATGTTTGCATTTTTAGCATTAGCAGGCGATTTGGGTGCTGCGGTAAGTCCCACTATGGTAGGAACCATCTCCGAAATGGCAGGCGGCAATCTAAAAACAGGATTGTTTGCGGCTACAGTTTTCCCGATTGTACTTGTATGCGGATTGCTGGTTTTAAAATTAAGAGTCAGCAAAGCAAAATAAAAACCAAACATAAAAGGGGCAGTCCATACCGGACTGCCCCTTTTGGATTGTGAAATGGTCTTATATGATTTATAAATTTTATTCGTCTATTTCAAGTTTTATATCAACTTCAAACATTCTTACCCAAGGCATTTTTATACTGATTGCCTTTACAGGACGGGCGATTTCGGGGTAGTTTTCTGACATATACTTCATCAGCTCGCGGCCTACAAGGTCAGAAACCGTACCCTCTTTTGCGTCTGCGTGATGGTAGTCAAGTCCCATTTCGGGTAAATGTTCTTCCGTAACATGTTCACGAACGTATGCCATATAGCCGATATCTTCAAAATATCTGTGCATCAGGAAAGAACGGTTGCCTGCCTCATCTCCGCCAATCATATAAAGGATTGCCTGGCAGAGAGTTGTTCCTATTGTGTTTGAAGATGTGTTCCAACCCGCATAGGCGTGGATGTCCATCAGCATTTTTTCCTTCTGCATAATTTTAGTAAGCTCTGTGTCGCCTGTGTTGAGCCATGCAACATCTGCGATTGCTACAAATTTGTCCTGTGACAGTGCATACTGCATAAAGTTTACAAACTCTGCAAGGTTACGCTCGATGTCATAAGGCATAACGCTTTCAAATCCGTGAGTCAGAAGATGCTCTGAGCTTATATTTACAGCAAGAACAAGGTCAGCCTCAGACAGAGAATAAACCTGAATGCCGTCAATTGCAAGGATGTGGTATTTTACTGTTTCGGCTAAAATTCTGTCTTCAACAAGAGGAATACAGTTGCCGCCTTTTGATGAAGAGTAGTGCACATAAACCTTGGGACGAACATTAGATAACTGTGCTGTTGCACGAGCTAAGAGTGTAAGACCTGTATCGTCTGCAGAGGGGTACATTGCAGTTCTTTTATGTAATGCGTTTTTCTTCAGGAAATCGCGTACTGTTATCTGGTCGATTGATGTAAAACCATAAACTGCCGCATCGTCCTGAGGAACGATAAAGTAGTCAACTGTACCGTCATTTGCAAATTCCAACGCGTGCATAAGAACAGATAAATTAAGTCTTCTTCTGTTTGTGAAGTCTTCAAGATGTTCTTTCTTGATAGCTTTTTTTACGCGTTTGAAATCTTTCTTTTCTTTCTTTGTAAGAATGCCGAGTTTTTCTTTGTGAGTGTATCTTCCGTACAGATGAAGCTCTGCGCCGCATTCGTCATAAAAATCGGGTTCTTCGTCGCTTGAAGAGTAGTGGGGGCAGCGCATAATAAGTCCGAAAACATAAAGCTTCATTTCAGGGTTCATTTCGCGGAGTGTTTTAATAAAATCAACGCGAGCCATAAGCTCTTCTTCTGTATAGTAGTGCATTCTTGAGGGAACAATACCGCCGTAAACCAATGTATCAAGAGATAATACACAGGCATCAGCGTCAACTATATTTTCTTTAAGCCACTGGGCGATTTTTTCTACATCTCCGGGGATTTTTTTATCTCCCATAATTTCTTTAGGGGGAAGAACGAGCTCGTGACTGGTTTTGGGCATCATAGCCGGGTAGTCAAAGTTACAGGGGCGCTCGTCCAAGGGAAGCATAACAACTTTACTCATAATTTCTCCTCCAATTATTACATAATATCATTAATATTATATATTAAATAGGCAGTCATTGCAAGTATCATTTATATTACAAAGATAACTTTTATGGGTGGACGGAAAATAGCACAGATTGGACAAACTGAACCGAAAGGGTTACCCGAAGCTGTACATAGGTACAGCGAGAGATGAAGTTTGTTCAAAACACAAGGCAATAAAAAAGAAGAAATTCGCAAATCTGCGAATTTCTTCAATAAAAATTTCTAATTTTGCCTTGTGTGGTGTGTGCATTTTGCTACACCCTACGCAGTTAATTATTTTAATGCTGCCTTAGCCTGTTCAACCAATGCTGCAAATGCTGCTTTATCAGCAACTGCGATTTCAGCTAACATTTTACGGTTCATTTCGATACCGGCTTTCTTTAAGCCGTTCATAAATGTTGAGTAGTTCATACCGTTCTGCTTCGCCTGAGCTGAGATTCTTGCAATCCAGAGCTGACGGAAGTTTCTCTTCTTTAACTTACGGCCAACGTAAGCGTAAGAAAGTGACTTCATTACAGCTTCTTTAGCTGTTCTGAACTGCTTGCTCTTAGCACCTCTGTAACCCTTTGCGAGTTTTAAAATTCTTTTATGTCTTTTGCGCGTAGTCATAGCGCCCTTAATTCTTGCCATTTGTTGTTACCTCCAATATTATTTTTTTTACTGCTTACTTATAAGGAATTAACTTCTTTAATGTCTTTAAGTTAGCGCTTGATGCGTACGCACCTTTTCTTAAGTTTCTTTTTCTTTTTGTTGATTT
>JAZNSC010000019.1:0-22053 GCA_045591015.1 Congzhengia sp. | reverse complement strand
TAAGGAAGCTTTTCCTCAAGTGCTAACATATTCATTCTTGCCTTTACATCGTAACCATGGTCACGGAAAGAACGACATTCCCAACCGGTTTCCTCGTCATTTGTAACAACCATACCGCCCTCGCCGCCTGTTGTAAAGTGCTTTGACTGACAGAATGAAAAACATCCTACATCGCCGATAAGACCTGCTTTAACGCCTTTGTATTCGCCACCGAAGCACTGTGCACAGTCTTCGATTACCTTTAAGTTATGCTTCTTTGCAACGTCGAGAATTCCGCCCATATCAGCAACAACACCATAAAGATGAACAACGATGATTGCCTTTGTTCTGTCTGTGATGAGAGATTCGATGCTTGCAGGGTCTAATGTGTGGTCGTCTGTTACGTCAGCAAATACGGGAATAGCACCTGCCTGTAAAACAGCAAATGAAGATGCGATAAATGAGTATGATGTAACGATAACTTCATCTCCGGGGCCGATATTTAATGCAGCGAGTGCAATATGAAGAGCGGCTGTACCGTTTGTGCAGGAGATAGCCATTTTAGCGCCCATCCATTCTGCCCATTTTTCTTCAAATTCCATGCCTTTTTTGCCTGTCCAGTAGTTAACTTTACCTGTTCTTAAAGTTTCCAAAACTTCGTCATAAGATTTTTCGTTGAACTGGGGCCACATGGGAAAACCAATTTCCTCGATGCCCGCGCCGTTCATTACGATTTCTTTTTCCTGTGCCATTTTTATCATCCTTTCATATAAATAAATTATTTATTTTGCCATTTCAATAAGTTTTTTTGTTGCAATTTCCCCTGCTTCGTCACAATAGAAGCATGCGCCGATTCTTGACTCGTAAATTGTTTCGTACTGCATATCGGCAGTGGGGAAGTAGCCACCGTCTGCGTTGCATAATGTTGCAACAACTACCTTATCTGTCTTTGATGCATCCTTGACCATTTTTCCGAATTGATAGAAAAATTCGCCGGGGAATGCATAAATTTCAAGTTCGCCGATTTTTATAACCTGTAAAGGAAGGGGCTTGTTTTCAGATGCGGCAAATCTCAGGAACTTTTTAGCCATAGCCAGAGCGTACTGCTCGGGCGCTGTGCCGTCTGCTGCAAGTTTAATACCTTTGATTTCTTTTACAGTAGTAATGAAGTTCAAGAACGGCACAATGGCATACCACTTCGGCACATGGGGTGCTAAGGGTACATTCCACGGCTACACCTTCCACGTTCTTACAGATAAGGGTATGTTCCAGTATCATGACGGTACACATACTTTAACATTTGATAACAGCTTAGACTTTGACTATGCATCAAGACAGAAAAAAACATGGTACCTTAGTAGCACAGCAGGACATGCTACATGGCGTGCGTTTAAGCACTTTGTAGAATGTATCAATGAACATAAAGTTCCTCTTACAAACGGCCGTCGTGCACTTCGTAGTTTGGATGTTATCTGGAAGGTTTACGAAGCAGAAGAAAAAATGGAAATCGCAGATTTCTCTGACCTTATCCAATTAAAAACAGAAAGATAATATACTTAGAAAGAGATAGGCTTTAGCACCGCTTGAGCCTATCTTTTCTTTTTGCGTTTGAGGCAATTTGCGAGAAAAAATCGTATCGTTTTAATTACATAAGTTTTTGTACCCTAACAACAAATATTTAGATATTGCATTATATAGGTAAAAAAGGTATCATATAATTGTAAAAATACACAATGGGTTATTGTCGACAAAATAGATTTTTTGTTAAAAATATAACAAAACACAAAAAATATTTTGGAAAACTTTTGAAACAGAGGAAAAAAGTAATACCTATGACCTTATTGCGTAGGAGAAAATGGAATGGTACAATAAGTTATTGGAGAAATTTTAAGGCTTTTGCTGTGCAAAAGTCTATATCCATTTAATAAATTTTTAGCAAAGGAGAAAATATGAAAAAGTTTATAGCAACAATTCTTACAACTGTGATGCTGTTGAGTTTGGTGTTTGTGGTACCTGCATCGGCAGAAACGGAAATTGATAGTTTCAAAGTAACTGTTGTTCGCGATAAATTTGTAAATGTAGAAGGTCAACTTGTGAGAAATAACAGCAATGCAGACGTTTCTATTTTAATCGCGCAAACTTCCGATTCGAGCATTCCGCCCTTGACTTTAGCCAAGACAAACCCCGAATGCGTAGAAACTATGGGACAAGTTAAATCAAACGAGAACGGCAAGTATTCATTCAGATACACAATGTCGGATGATGCTCCCGAGGGTATATGTATGATTCAGACGACGACACACTCGTTCTTACAAATCAAAACGAAGACTTTACAGATGCAAGAATCACATACATAATGCTGATGAACGAGTTAAAGATGGTAATAGTTTATAAATAAACTTGACGTAAAGGACTGTGGTAAAACCACAGTCCTTTTTTATATTTACTTTGAGCGTCAAATGTGGTACAATGTACTGAGAATAACAAAAAAGGTGATAATATGCAGGACAACAAAAAAACACTAAAAAAACAAATGAAGCAGAACAATCTGCACTTCAATAAAGCTCTTGGACAGAATTTTCTGACCGATGACAATATCTTAGACCAGATAATCGCATCGTCTGTTGTAGACGAAAATACAAACGTTTTAGAGATAGGTCCGGGAGCAGGGGCGCTGACCACAAGACTTGCCCGATGCGCCAAAAAAGTCGTTGCCGTAGAAATTGACACATCACTAATTCCGATGCTTACAGAGAATTTATCAGCCTACGACAATATAAAAATCATAAACGAAGATATTCTCAAGGTAGATTTAAAAAAGCTCACAGAAGAAGAATTCGGCGGCGAAAAGGTGAGAGTAGTGGCAAATCTTCCTTATTATATTACCACACCTATCGTTATGAAACTTTTAGAGGAAAACCCTGGCTTTGAAAGTATCACGGTAATGGTACAAAAAGAAGTGGCAGACAGACTGACGGCACAACCCGGCGGAAAAAACTGCGGCGCCATTACATACAGTGTAAACTACTACTGCGAAACGGAAAAAATCGTAGACGTACCGCCCGAGGCATTTGTTCCTGCACCAAAAGTCTGGTCCTCTGTTATTAAACTTTCTCTTCGCGATAAGCCGCCCGTTGATACACAAGATAAAAAACACCTGTTTGAACTTATAAAGGCAGCATTCCTAATGAGAAGAAAAACCTTTATAAATTGCGTGTCCCAAAGCAGTATCAAAGCCGACAAGGAGGTTTTACGCGAAATACTAAAAGACCTGGAAATTTCAGAAAATATACGGGGAGAAGCACTAACTTTAGTGCAATTTGCACAAATTTCCGATAAAATTAAAGCAAGAAATTTGTAGAATTATTTGTGCTATTTTTTTAACAAAGTACTATGAATTTTTTTGAAAAAAGTGTATAATAAGATTATCAATATTATAATGTGATATTCTCGGTGAATGTTGCTGAAAATATCACGCCACTATGGCGAAAGGAGTTTTTACAATGACTAACAACAAAGCAGTTTTAAACTGGCTCGAAGAAATGAAAGCCTTGACAACACCTGATAAGGTTGTTTGGATTGACGGCTCAAAGGAGCAGATTGAGGCTCTCCGTGCTGAAGCATGTGAAACAGGAGAAATGATTAAACTCAACCAGGAAAAACTTCCTGGCTGTTACTACCATAAAACAGCGGTTAACGACGTTGCTCGTGTAGAAGACAGAACATTTATCTGCACACCTACAAAAGAAGAAGCAGGCCCTGTAAACAACTGGATGGATCCCGAAGAAATGTATGCAAAATTAAACGCATTATACAAGGGTTCTATGAAAGGAAGAACAATGTACGTTATTCCTTATTCAATGGGTCCCGTTGGCTCACCTTTCTCAAAGATCGGTATTGAGCTCACAGACAGCATCTACGTTGTACTCAATATGATTATTATGACAAGAGTAGGCACAGCAGTTATCGAACAGCTCGGCGACAGCGACGATTTCGTTAAGTGCTTACACGCAAAGAAAGATATCGACCCCGAAGAAAGATACATCGTTCACTTCCCTCAGGACAATACAATTATGTCTGTTAACTCAGGCTACGGCGGTAACGTTCTTTTAGGTAAGAAATGTTTCGCACTCCGTATTGCTTCATATCAGGGTATGCAGGAAGGCTGGATGGCTGAACATATGCTCATCTTAGGATTAGAAAATCCCCAGGGCGAAGTAAAATACATCTGTGCAGCATTCCCCTCAGCTTGTGGTAAGACCAACCTCGCTATGCTTATTCCTCCCGAATACTTAAAGGAAAAAGGCTACAAGGTATGGACAGTAGGCGATGACATTGCCTGGATCAGAAAAGGCAAGGACGGCAGACTCTATGCTATCAACCCCGAAGCAGGCTTCTTTGGTGTTGCTCCCGGTACAAGCGTAAAGACAAACTTCAACGCATTAGAATCAACAAAGAAAGATACAATCTTCACAAACGTTGCTATCAATAACGACGATATGACAGTTTGGTGGGAAGGTTTAGACAAGAATCCTCCCGAAAACTGCACAGAGTGGACAGGTAAGCAGGTTAACGGCAAGACATACGACGGCAAACTCGCTAACCCCAACTCAAGATTTACAGCACCTGCTATTAACTGCCCCTGCATTTCAAGTGAATTCGAAAACCCCGAGGGTGTTCCGATTTCTGCTATCGTATTCGGCGGCAGACGTGCTAAAACTGCTCCCCTCGTATATCAGGCAAGAGACTGGAACCACGGTGTGTTCGTTGGTGCTACAATGGCATCTGAAACAACAGCAGCAGCTGCAGGTGCAGTAGGCGTTGTACGTCGTGACCCCATGGCTATGAAGCCTTTCGTAGGTTACAATATGGCTGACTACTTCCAGCATTGGATTGATATGGGCGAAAAGATTGACGAAGACAAAGCACCCAAAATCTTCCACGTTAACTGGTTCCGTCAGGACGACGAAGGCAACTTCATGTGGCCCGGCTTCGGCGACAACATGAGAGTTCTTCTCTGGATTTTAGACAGATGTGCAGGTAAAGTAGACGCTCGCGAATGCGAAATCGGTTACATTCCTGAAGAAGGTGCTATCGATACAACTGACCTCGATATGACACCCGAAGCATTAGAAGAATTGTTCGAAGTAGACAAGAAACTCTGGTTAGAAGACGTTGCTGATCAGGAAAAATACTTTGCACAGTTCGGCGACAAACTTCCCGCAGAAATCAAGGAAGAATTAGAAAACTTAAAAGCAAAGTTATCTAAATAATGAACCTAATAAAAAGCGTACAGGAAACTGTGCGCTTTTTTTATTATTTTTCTTGTAAAAGATTTCTATTTATGTTATATTAAAAATATATAATATTTTTGGAGGAAGAAAATGAAATATTCAGAACAGTTTAAAGCTAAAAAAGAAGTAGTACAGTCTAAAAAAGTTACTGCCGGTTTTGATGGTTTCGTGGATTATATCATCCACCCTGTAAAGACACGTCAAGACGAAGACAACTGCACATATTTTCCCACAATTGACCAATTCGGCGAAAAAATTACATCACTTGCAGGCAGAAGCGGTAACATTGAACTCATAATCAAAAGCACAGACTTCGGCGGCTGTGGTCCGCACTATATGAACGGCCTTGCTAATATGGGCGTTAATTGTACCTGCGTAGGTGCTATGGGCTACCCTGAAAAGAATTCTGTTTTTGCGCTTAACGAAAACTGCAAAACAATCTCAATCAGCGAACCCGGTTACTCATACGTTTTCGAATTTGAAGACGGAAAAATCATTATGAGCGACATCGAAAAAATCAGCAAGCTCAGATGGTCGGACTTAATCGAAAGAGTAAGCGTTGATGAACTCGTAGAGTATTTTGACGATGCTGACATCATCACTTTGGTAAACTGGAGTTACCTTGTTCATTTCCACGAAATCTACGAAAAATTCTTAGAAATCGTAATGCCCAAACTTTCTAAAAAAGACAGAAAAATCTACATAGATATTGCAGACTGCGCAAAACGCCAGCCCGAAGAAATCAAAGCAGCCCTTAAGATGTTTGGTCGCTATTCAGAATACGCGCCCACATATCTCGGCTTAAACAAGAGCGAAGCAATGGTAATGCACGCAGTCCTTTGTGATGGCGAATACCAAGGCTCACTTCCCATTGCACGAGCAATTAAGGAGTATTCAGGTATCGGCACAGTTATCATCCATCCCGTTGACAGTTCAGCGGCAGTGTACGACGGCGGAGAAGTTGAGGTTCAGGGTATCGTGTGCGAAAGCCCCAAGAAAACCACAGGCGGCGGCGACAACTTCAACTCAGGCTTCTGTGCTGGCCTCTTAGCAGGACTCGATGTTAAGAGTTGCTTAATCAGCGGTATGACAACATCTTTTCTCTATGTTAAAAACGGTGGCTGCAATAGTTTTGATGCAATCGCTGAACAAATGAAAATGTACGACGAATAAATCAAGGTTTAAATATTAACTATGACGCATTTTACGGAGGACAATATGAAAAAAATATCTTTAATATTAGTAGCAGTTTTGGTTATGTGTTTAACCGGCTGTGGCTCATCAATTGACTATTATGTAAATGAGGCATTTGTGTCAGAAGATACAGATACAATTACCTACGAAACAGAAGGCCTTAATGTTACATGGGGCGAATATCAGGTAGATAAAGATTCTTTAGAGGGAAGATGTGTTGAACTGTCTGCCGGTGGTATTTTTATGGTAACCGAAGAAGAATTTGTTACTGCATCACAGAAGTTCAAGGACAAAATGGACGTGCTTAAAGTTCCTTATGCCGTTGGTTTCAGCGGAGAGAGAGCTGATAGACTCAGCATTCAGATTGATGCGGAAAAAATTGGCTTACCAATCCTTGCTTTATTAAATATAAATGGTTCCTATGAAAATTCTATCGTATCCGGAATGGGAGATTTTAAAGTAAGCAATCTTGAAAATTTCCAGTACGAAATGGGCGATGACGGAGATTACATCATTAGTGTAACCGTACCTGAAATGAATTTAAGCGATTTTAATAAATATTGTGCAGAAAATGTAGGCAAAACACTTTACTTAAAATTAGGCAATATGACATTTTCATCAGGAAATATTACCGAAGAAACTACCGAAAACGTTATGAAGTTTAAGGGTATGTCATTCCTTGGTAAAAACGCCGTAGAAAAAGATTACGAAGTAATTATGGAATTAGCGCAGTACGTTGTTAATACCGAATATACCACCCCTCACACCAGTATATCTTTCGGGCTTTCTATTGAGGGTGAAACATTATACGGTATTCCGTATATAACAGAATTAGATGAAGATATCGTAGCAAGAGTAGGGGAGAAATATCCCGATGTTACTTTCCGCAGAAGAGGCGTAGAAAACAGAATATCTTTTGAATTTGACAACTCAAGCAAGGAAGTATTGGAAACAGAAGACTACTTCGAAAAAATAGAGGACATTTATACAATGTGCAACTTCGATGGCGGTGCATATTCTGATATTTCTTTCTCTTGGTCATCTTGTGAGAAAAATGGCTACGGCGACTCCGTTTCATTCTATAAAAACGATGGAAAAATGATTTGCGTATATGTGTCAGAACGAATTGAAGCAAAAGCAAATGCAAACCCATTCTTGAGTTCTCACATGAAAGAAGATTAAAAAAACGATAAGGAAAGTGCCCTAAAGGACACTGACATATTAAAAATAAAAGCCGCACTAATGCTGATTTTCGGTATTCGTGCGGCTTGGCTTTCTGTAGCCGTGAGACGGTTATGTTAATTTACGACGTTACAAAAGTCTCCCTACAAAG
The DNA here is from genome assembly GCA_045591015.1 of Congzhengia sp. Taxonomy (GTDB): domain Bacteria; phylum Bacillota; class Clostridia; order UBA1381; family UBA9506; genus Congzhengia. The sequence continues at coordinate 14,253 of JAZNSC010000019.1, read as the reverse complement.
ATTTTTGGAAAAATTTACGTTTCGATAGACAATCAGAATACATTAGGTAATATTCACTCATAGAAAGGTGTTGCATTGTGAATAACAGGACACTGATAGACAAATTTAAAAATCAAGTTGTAACTCTTCACGCAATTACAATTTCTATTGTTACATTTGTTGAAATAGTTGCATACATAGTGTTTGTAAAACAGGGGAAATACGAGCTTTCGTGGAGCTGCGGCTATCTTTGGGAGGGCGTTATTATTCCTGCAATAATTAACATTATTGCGCATTTTGTAGCAAGGAGTCTTACCGTAAGCAAAAAAGTAAATTCCAAAATAAGCGACCATGCAATTATATATGCTGCATACGTGACGACTTTTGTTGTTTCTATTGCTCATAGAGATTATATTATAACAGGTTGTGCGTTTATTTTTCCGATATTGTTGACGACTATGTATAACGATTTCAAATTTATGAAAATAAGCCTGATATTATCTATGCTTTCGGTTATGACAACCGGTCTTGTGGTTTTTTTAGAGGGTAAGGCAGATGTAGAGTATGGATTGAATTTTATGGTGCTTTGCGGCTTTGTAGCTGTGTCGTATTACTGCAGCATTGCTTCAATCAGATTTTCAAACAGCAGCTTTACACTGATTGAAAACCAAGAAATGCAAAACGATGTGCTGTATGAGGAAATTCAAAAAGACTCAATGACAGGGCTTCTTAACCACAAAGCTTTTATAAAAGAACAGGACAATTTTTTTGAAAAGTATCACCATCACAACGAAAGCTTTTGCCTTGCGGTAATAGACATAGATGATTTTAAACGAGTAAATGATACATACGGCCATGATTGTGGGGACGAGGTGCTGATAAAGCTTGCCAATATTATAAAAAATCATTGTAGCGACGATGACAAACCCTGCAGATATGGCGGAGAAGAATTCACGATACTTTTTGGCAATAAATCCTTAAGTGAGTCAGAGGTTGTTATGAATTATATTCTCCATGATTTCAGAACTGCAAAATATGGATTTACAAGCGATACCATAACATTCTCTTGCGGATTGGTTCAATGCAGTGATACAACCGCAGAGAATGGCCTTTTTGGATTGGCTGACCAAATAATGTACAATGCCAAAAAGAGCGGAAAAAATCAAATCAAAACACATTAAATTGTCAAATAAACAAAAATCATAAAATTGGGTGATAATATGAAAAGAAAATTTTCGGACTATGTTTTGGAGAGTATAAAATAAACTGCATCTAAACCTTACATCCCTTATAAGAAAAATGTCGAAAAATGTCAAAAGGAGAAACATTATGAAAAGAATAACTACAATTGTGTTGACATTAATATTTGTTTTTGTTTTTACATCATGTAGCAGAGAAAAGATTGAGCCTTTGCAGGAAATCAAAGGGCAAGAACTTATCAGTGAATCAGTTTCTTCTGATAATGTGTATACAATCAAGGCGTATAGAAATAATGGAGGATCAACTGTAGATTGGGCTGTTCTTTGCACACTTACTGATAATAAAACAAATAAAACTAAAAATATTTATTGGAAGTATAGAGAAAAAGATGCAATAATTGAATGGATAGATAATGATACCGTCAAAATAAATAATGTTAATTTAAATGTGCCTGACGATACATATGATTGGAGAAATAATTGATTTTTTTTGGGCCGGTCTTGACACGAATTTAGTAATATTGTAGAAAAATGGTGAAAGGAAAAAGAAATATGATGAAATATGTTGCTGATTATTGTTATGTAGATTCAAAAGAAACAAAACTATTTACTGTGGTTTTATTGCCTAATGCAACGGATAAGTTTCCTGTTGTTCTAATTCGCAATCCGTATGTTGACAAATTTGAAGAGGAAAAAGAAGAAAATATTGCAATAGAATACTTAAATGAAAATAAAGAATGGTTAAACAGAGGTTATGCTGTTGTTATTCAGCATTGCAGAGGAAGAGGAAAAAGTGAAGGCGACTGTATTCCATACATAAATGAAAAAGAAGATGGGCTTAACTTACAGGAATGGGTAAGAAAACAGAGTTTTTATAATGGGGAAATATTCCTCAAAGGTGGCAGTTATCTTACTTCTGTCCACTACGCTACCGCACCTTTTGCAGATGATATCAAAGGAGCAATTTTTGGGGTTCAGGATAGTGAAAGATACAACATTTGCTACCGCAACGGCTTTTTGAAAAAAGCCTTACATGGCTCTTGGTATGTGGGAATGTATAAAGCAAAATCACACATGAAAAAGAATTATACAATAGGTTCTTTTGATATGCTTCCTATGAAAGATTTTACAAAAACAGTTTTCGGTGAATCTGCAGAAGATTTTGATGAAATGCTTAAAGCCCCAAATCCTGACCATGAATTCTGGAACACAAGATTTGGCGGAAACGATGCACGGAATGCAACCAATAATGTAAAATTCCCCGTTTTATTTACAACCGGGTTTTATGACATTTATACCGGTGGAATTTTTGACATGTGGGGGAAAATGAGTGAAAAAAGCAGGAATATGTCTGCTCTTGTTGTTTCTCCATATGACCATAGTGATGGCTGTGATAGCCAAAATTCAATAGTATTTCCAAGCGGAAAAAAAGCAGAAAAGTTTGGGAAGTTATATGCAATAGAATGGTTTGATTTTATTAGAGGAAAAAATCAATCGCCTTTTAAAACAGGTGAAATTACATATTATAACCTTTTCAAAAATTGCTGGCAAACAGATAAGTTTTTGGATTCAAAGGATTGTATGGATATTGCTCTTGGAGATAGTGAAGTTTCCTATGTGTATAATCCCTATGATGCGCCCACATTCAAAGGTGGACTGTCAGCAAACTTTGGCGGAACTGTTTTTCAGGATAAGCCGAATTCACGCCATGATATTATATATGTTTATACCGACCCGTTTGAAGAGGATGTTTGCGTAAAGGGTAAAATGTCTGCAAAACTCACAGTAAAATCAGATTGTGAAGATACCTGTTTTTATATCCGCTTGAGCATTGAAAAAGAAGGTGGAGATTATGGTTTAAGGGATGATATAACCTCTTTGTGCTATCAACTTAGAGAATACAAACCTGACTCCGTTGTTGAATTAAAGTTCGATTTTGATGAACATGCATTTTTAATTAAAAAGGGTGAACGCTTGAGAATTGATATTTCTTCTGCTGACAACGAACATTATGTACGCCATACAAATCAAAAAGGATTGTATAGCGAACAAACAACGGCAAAAATTGCACACAATACTGTGTATTTGCAAAAGTCCTTTCTGAGTTTGCCAGTCGATAAATGATTTTTTGCAAAATGACATTTTGGGAAAGACATAGTGGAAAATTCGCTTGTGATTTCATTCGTGTCAAGTCCATATAATTTAAAAAATTAGTTTGCCTATTTATGATATTTACATATCGGGCAGGAAAATCTAATATTTCTGCGGGTTTTAATGGATTTTGTTCAAGGAAAATTCAGTGAAGAATAGTAGGTCCTATTATTCACTGTTCGCCTAACTTGACATGAGCGCACCATAATTGTCAGCATATAATAATCACAGAAAAGAGTGAGAGTATGAAGAAATTATCTTTAATCATCATGGGTGGTGGTGACAGAGGAAGCAGTTATCTGAAATTTTTGGATACAAATTCTGACAAGTTTAGTCTTGAGGCGATAGCAGAACCCATCGAGAAAAAACGAGAATATCTAAGAAAAAAATATAACGTACCAAAGGAAAGATGCTTCAAAAGTTGGGAAGAACTTATGCAATTACCCAAAATCGCTGATATTGCAATGATTTGCACTCAGGATAAAATGCATTTTGATCCGGCAATGGCTGCAATCGATAAGAAGTATCATCTGCTTTTGGAAAAGCCTATCGCACCAACTCCTCAGGAATGCTACAAAATATCCGAAAATGCCAAAAAAAATGGTGTGAAAGTAGTTGTGTGCCATGTTCTTCGATACACGCCATTTTATAAAACTGTAAAAAAGATTATAGCAGAGGGAAAACTCGGCGAAATTGTGAATGTGAATCACATCGAGGGTGTGGGAAACATACATATGAGCCATAGTTATGTACGTGGTAATTGGCGCAGAGAGGATGAGAGTGCTCCTATGATTTTGGCGAAGTGCTGTCATGATGCAGACCTTTGGCAATGGCTTATAGATGAACCCTGCACCAAGGTTTCGTCTATGGGAATGCGTTCATACTTCACAGAAGAAAACAAGCCGGAGGGCGCGCCAAAGCGTTGTCTTGACGGCTGTCCTCATAAGGACACCTGTTTTTATTATGCACCAAGCCTTTACAGAATAGATACTGCTGAGGTACAACACTTTAGAGCGATTGCGGCTAATAAATTCGAGCCAACAGATGAAGAAGTTGATGAAAGCCTAAAGACATCGCCTTACGGCAGATGTGTTTATCAGTGCGATAATGATGTCGTTGATCATCAAGTTGTGAATATTCAGTTTGGCAAGGACAAACTCGTGAGCCTTACAATGTCGCCTTTTAACAAGGGTGGCAGAACATCAAGCATTATGGGTACAAAAGGCGAACTAAAAATTGATATGGAAGACCAGAGCGCTTATTTTTATGATTTTGCCACAAGACAGATAAGCGTGGTTTATAGCCCTGATGTGACTATTGATCATACAATTGCAGGAGGTCACGGCGGTGGCGACATGGGCATCATGGAGGATTTGTATGAGTATATTGCAAATGATAACCCCTCTGATTCTATTTCAGATGTTGATGTTTCGTGTATGAGCCATCTTATCTGCTTTGCCGCAGAAAAAGCAAGACACACCAATAAAACGATTGATATGAATGAGTATATTAAATCACTTTAAAAATATTATTATTTAAATAAGAGGCTATCTAATAAAAAACAAAAAAGTAGTTTGCATCTTATATAAATGTTCCGCAAAGTCAACCAATCAAAACAAAAACGGGAGTAAAAAAATGAAAGCAAACAGAAACTACAGTATTCTTTATCCGAATTTTGCAGGAGTGGAATATAAACAACTTTCAGAAACTACTTGTCATGATTTGTCACTTGATGTATTGTGTAAAAAATTGAGTGATAATGATAAGGAAATCAACCTAACAATGGATATTATCTCCAACATGACGGCTGACCCAAGGGTTGCAGAATACAGACAAAAGGTTTTTAGTGACTTTCTGAGACTTCCTACCCTTAGAGTGCAGATGATGGAACTTTTTGACAAGATAGAATTTATACGAAACTTCGGATTACAGAATAAATACACCGACGAAAAATTGGGTATTTGGCACTTGCTTCGCCGAATGGATGAACTTAACGACTATATCACATGCGTAGAGGCAATGCAAAAATGCCTTACCGAACATAATGTTGAATCAGACGGGCTTAAGGGTCTAAAAAAATATATTGAAGAGTTGTATAATGATGCATGCTTTGCGGAAATGAGGAAAGATATTACTGCATTAAAAGTTCATTCTTCGGAAGTAAAGAGTGTTACGGTTGGTATCAATGTAAATGAAAGATTTGAAGCAACAGAATTGGGGCTTATTTCAGTTAATAACAAGTTTTTTAAAAAGTCAGGTATCGTAAGCAACTTTGCAGATGCCCTCTCCGCAAAGGGAAAAATTCAGGACGGAACCCAGTGGGACGGCGATATGCATTATCAGCCTGTTGAAATAGCGTCGGATGGCGATGGCGCTCTTAGCGAAGCAATGGGCAGATATGCAAAAAGAGGAATTATCACCATGGCGGGATTTTTAGGTGGCGATGAATCAAGTTCAACTATGGCTAAGATTGTTAAAGGCAACGGAATGGCCAATTCTACATATTATCTTTCAAATGTTGTAAGCAAAATGCTTGATATGATGTTGAAAAAAATTCGTGACACCCTTAACAAATATAATGATATAGTGGTTGTTAATATTTCTCAGATGATTCCGGAATTTATTTATTATATAAGATTTGCTGAATTTGTTGAAAAAAGCATCAAGCAGGGTTATAAATTCTGCGAAGCAAAGGTCATTGCAGATGATGAAAAGCAAATGCAGGCAAGGGATTTTTATAATCTCAAACTTGTTGTTTTGGACTCAAAAATGGAGGACATCGTTACAAATGACCTTGATTTTGATAAAGAGCATACGATTTATATTTTTACCGGAGCAAATCGTGGCGGTAAGACAACGGTTACACAGGCTGTCGGAATTATGTATGTGCTTGCACAGGGAGGAATCTTTGTTCCTGCAACCGCATTTGCCTACAAGCCTGTAGACTGTATCTATACACATTTTCCCGCAGACGAAGATAAAACGCTGGATTTAGGGAGATTAGGCGAGGAATGTGTGCGTTTTAAAGAAAACTACAATGCTTGCACAAAAGACAGTCTGTATTTAATGAATGAATCCTTTTCAACAACATCCTTTGAAGAGGGTTACTATATCGCAAAGGATTCGGTAAGGGCGCTGCTGAAAAAATCAGTCAGAACCATATACAATACACATATGCATAAACTTGGAAAGGACATTGATGAGTTCAATTCTGAAAACACTGGTGTGCAGGTATCATCGCTAATCGCATTAAATGATGGCGAAAAACGTACCTTTAAAATAAAGGTCGCTCCTCCGGAGGAAATGTCTTATGCGCTCGATATCGCAAAAAGATATGGCGTTACCTATGAAATGCTTACAGAGGACGTCTAAACCTTTATATATTTTATGTGAAAAAACATAAACCAAAGAGGAGAGTGCTTGTATGAAAAAACTAATTACCTGGACTATAATAGCAGCAATTTTAATGATTGGTTGCCCTTGGTTGACGGTTGGTGTTGCAGGTCCTGACGGAATGGCAATCTGCTTTATTTTGTTTTTTGCAATCAACCCTCTGTTTTCTGTTTTATGCGGTGCAATTGCCGGCATAAATATCAGGCAACTGTGGTCGCTGCCGATTATTACGGCGGTGTTGTTTTTGGCAGGAGTGTGGATTTTTTTCGATATGGGCGAGTTGGATTTTTTGATTTATTCCGCGTGCTACCTTGCTATAGGCGTTGTTGCGATGCTGATAAGCGTTTTAATAAAAAAGATAAAAAGGTCTGCAAAAAAAGACGAATCTAATATAAATGGGTGAAAAATATGAAAAGAGAACTAAAACTTACAGATAAGGTGTACTTATCATCTTGTAAAACATATCAGCAAGAAGAGGTTACTAAGGTTTTAAATAACTTGCTTGATAAAATATGTGCTGACAACGATTTTTCTGATTTTGAGGGGAAAAAGGTTGTCTTAAAGCCCAATCTACTTGCAAAGAGAGCCCCCGATATGGGCGTTACCACACAGCCGTCCTTTGTTGTTGCGGCATCAAGATACTTTTCCCAAAAAGGAGCCGAGGTAATTATTGCCGACAGCCCCGGTGGTATGTATCACCCCACAATTTTAAAGAGCTTGTATAAGGTTTGCAGAATGGACGAGGCAACCGAGGCTACCCTCAACTTAAACGTGGAATCCGAGCAGGTAAAGTACGAAGACAAGGAATTCAGCATTATAAAACCCCTCGTTGAAGCGGACGTAATAGTAAACCTTGCAAGAATGAAAACTCACACCCTCTGTGATATGACGGCGGCGGTAAAGAATCTTTTTGGCTCAATTCCGGGACTCATCAAGGCAGAATATCACGCCAAATACCCAAACAAAGCGGTCTTTTCCGAAATGCTTGTTGACTTATGCCTTTCAAATGCACCCCAGATAAATATTATTGACGGCATTATCGGTATGGAGGGCGAGGGTCCCGCCAACGGCACACCTATTAAGACAGGCGTAGTTATCGGCTCTGCCAATCCATTTGCGGCAGATTGCCTGTGCGCACATCTTATGGGCTATGACGAAAGTGAAGTAGATACCGTAAGAATTTCACGAGAAAGAAATTTATGCCCTGCAGTCCAGGAACTCAATGTCGATGGGGAAGAGGTATCAGCACATAAATTCAAGTTCAAAAGACCCAAGGGCAGCAAAAACACACTCGGTCTTTTGAAGATTGTGCCCGGTTTTATAAAAAGACACTTCGAAACAAGGGTTCCTCATCCTTTTGTTTTGCAAGATAAATGTATCGGTTGCGGCGAATGTGCAAGATGTTGCCCTGCCGAAACTATCGATATGAAAGACAAAAAAGCGCATATCAATTACGATAAATGTATCAAGTGCTACTGTTGTCAGGAACTTTGCCCACAAAAAGCAGTAGTGGTAAAAAGACTCAAAGTAAAGAAATAAGGCATAACATAAAAAAGACCTTACAGTAAACTGTAGGGTCTTTTTATATAGGTTATTTTTTCAAAACGTGATAGAAAAGATGTCCCAGCATCATATGTAAATCCTCGGTAATTTGCATACTGTTTGATTTGACGTGATAACATACGTCCGATATTTTCTTCAGTTCGCCACCGTCTAAGCCTACGAAACCAATGACAGTGTTGCCTCTTTGCTTTGCGTAGCGCGCGGCTCTTAAGCAGTTTTCAGAATTGCCGCTTCCCGAAATAGCAATAACCAAATCCTCGGGATTTAAAAAGTTTTTCAACTGTTCTACAAAAATATCATCATAAGATACGTCATTTGCAAGGCTTAACATTGTTGAGATGTTATCGTTTATGCAAATCACACGAAAACGATTTTCCTCAGGCTCGCCAAGGCTGAGACCTTTGTTAAAATCGCCTGTTATGTGTGAAGCATTTGCTCCTGAACCACCGTTACCCATAATAAAAATTTGCTTTTGATTTTTTCTTGCCTGCTGAATAAGGTTTAAAATCTCGTCAATCACATTGATGTCCAAATCCTTAACAGTAGCAGTAAGCATATCAAGATATTCCTTTATTGACTTTGTGTAATCCATAACGTCCTCCTATTCGCTTATTGACTTGATAGTCTATATATGTTATCATATCAATATAGGGAAAAACGCGCAAGAGTTGGCGAAATGTTCGAAAAATGCGCATTTTTTGCGCCAAAATAAGACCACGTGTCAATGGAGAAAAATATGCATTATTTATTGAGAAAAGAAGAAATATTAGAAATTCTTGAAAAATTTGATTATGTTACCGTTAATTATTTGGCAGAAGTTCTGTGCATCAGCCCGTCAAGTATCAGAAGAGATTTGGCAGCATTAGAATCAAGAGGTTTAGTTAAGCGAACTCACGGTGGAGTAAGCGCCGTAAATAAAGAAGAAAAAAACCTCGTTCCCTTTGAAATGAGAATGCAAAAAAACAGTATAGCAAAAAGAAAACTATGCCGCGAAGCGGCAAAACTAATCAATGACGGCGATTTTGTTTATGTTGATAGTTCCACCACCTGCCTTTATCTTTCCGAATGGATTAAAAATAAAAAAATCAACATTATCACGAATAATCTCAAACTTGCTGATTTTTTTAAAGACAATAAAGACGTTTCGATTTACACCACAGGCGGCTTGGTGCTGTCCGGTGGAGAAATGGTTACAACGGGCTTTCTAGCAGAGCAGGCGTGCAGAACGATACATACTGATATTATGATTTTTTCTGCCCATGCAGTTGATAACTGCGGAAACATAACAGACCTGCACGAATCTGCTGTGAGCCTACGCAAAATTGCTATGGAAAACACAAAGAAAAAGGTTTTTCTGTGTGATGCTTCAAAATACGATAAAACATCGTTTTTTCATCTGTGTCATACAGAAGAACTTGACTATTTTATCACGGACGAGGCTCCCGGTGATGAAATGAAAAAAAACCTCAATCCGAAAGAACTGATTGTGGCAAAATAAATTATAAAAAATAACTTACGAGGTGCAACTATGAAAAATTGGCTTAATGATGCAGTTGTTTATGAAATTTACCCCCCAGTCATTTTACGATACAAATGATGACGGCATCGGGGATTTGCAAGGAATTATTGAAAAAATATATTACATAAAGGATTGCGGTTTTACTGCGATATGGCTAAACCCAATCAACCCCAGCTCTTTTCGTGATGCGGGCTATGATGTAACAGATTTCTGTGACGTTGATAAGCGCTACGGAACGTTAGACGATTACAAAAAACTGTGCGACACTGCCCACAAAAACGGTATGAAAGTTATATTTGACTTGGTGGCAGGTCATACATCTATTGACCATCCTTGGTTTATAGAGTCAGGAAAAGTAGAAAAAAACCAATACACCAATCGTTATATCTGGACGGAATCTACCTTTGACGAGGGCGAAGATATGGGTATTGCAGGCTTGGGAGAGCGCGATGCTAAATGTATCAATAACTTTTTCTGGAGTCAGCCTGCATTAAATTACGGCTATGCACATCCTGACCCCAATCGTCCATGGGAATTACCCACAGACCACCCTGATTGCGTGGCTACTAAAAATGAACTCATCAAGATTATAGATTTCTGGATGGATTTAGGAACGGACGCTTTCCGCGTAGATATGGCGGCATCACTCATCAAGGGCGATACAGACGGCAGTGCTATGAAAAAATTCTGGAACGAAGTTCGCACCCATATGCAGAGCAGAAACCCCGAATGCTTGCTTATATCAGAATGGGGCTCACCTGCTGATGCGATAAGCGCGGGCTTTCACCTTGATTTCTTGCTTCATGCTCACAATTCTGCTTATACGTCACTATTCCGCCACGAAGAGGGCAGAAACACAACTAAACTTTTTGTGGGAGACAGTTATTTTAATAGAAATGGTAAAGGCAATCTCGATGAATATCTGAATCGTTTCTTGTATGACCTTGAAGAAACAAATGGAAAAGGTTATATAGGAATGATTACGGGCAATCACGATATGCAGCGCCTTGCATATAAGAGAACCCCCGACGAACTAAAAGTCGCACTTGCGTTTTTATTCACTATGCCCGGCGTACCCTTTGTTTATTATGGCGACGAAATAGGCATGGATTATATTGAGGGGTTACCTTCAAAAGAAGGTGGCTACATCCGTACCGGTGCAAGAACGCCGATGCAGTGGAACGATGAAAAGAACCACGGTTTTTCTAAAAGCGATGCACCGTATCTTCCTACAGATACAAGAGAAAATGCACCGACAGTTAAAAAACAAGAAAACGATGAGAACTCAGTACTGTCTTTCGTGAAAAAACTCATCGCTCTTCACAAGGAAACCCCTGCACTGTGGGCAGACGGCGATTTTGCGATTTTACAAAAAGGCTACCCCTTTGTATATGAAAGAAAAGCAAACAACGAAAAAATATATATCGCAATAAATCCGTCGGACAACGAGTATAAATGCACTATTCCGTATGAATACGATGTGCTCCTCAGCCAAAATGCAGAATGCTCAGGCGACGAATTAACATTAAAAGGCGTGAGCCTCTTTATTGCAAAGGCAAAGAATAGCGGTATATAAAGAGGCGCTAAATCGTACTACTTTTATATTACGGTTGCAAAGCAACCGCATCGATATGAATTCTTTGCAAGAATTCTCGATATGTGCTAAAGCACTCGATATGCCTTACGGCTCGATATGTTGCTTCGCAACGAGAATTCATATCATATCGAGTTTGAGCAAAGCGAAAACATATCGATTTTGTGAAACAAAAATATCGAGCAAACGAAGTTTGCATATCGACTAAAAAAGGTTGCATCTAAACCCTACATCCCTTATACGCAAAATATGTCGAAAGATGTTGAAAAAATAATAAAGGAGAATACATATGAAAACACAAAACAAAAAATTGATTAAATTATTAGGAATTTTAGATGTTCTGGATTCAGAGAAAATCACGGAAACCAATCCTAAAACTGACGAAGATGTTACATACACAGTAGAAAGTTTTGATGCCAAAGAGGAATATAGAGTTATTGCTGATAGTGTAGATGATGAAAGTGTTGAATTGTTATTAAAGGCAGAGCAACTAAAAACGCTTAAAAGCATTCAAAAGATGCTTAAGTTTTTTACAATATTAACGATAATTGGTTTGGCAGGAGCATTTTTGTTAGGGATATTAAATCGCTAGTAGACTTGTACAAGAAAATTGTTGAAAGATAAAGTATTAGAAAGGTAGAAGTTTATGAATAAAAGTGAACAAGCGCTTGAATGTTGCGAAAAGGTGTTAGAGGGTCTAGAATTAGGAACCATAACAATTTCATCCGCGTTATTGCTTTGCACTAGAATTGCAAGATTATTAAGTGATATTGATGCATTAAAATGGTTGCAATATGAAAGTGGGGGATACCCTAGAAATAAAGATGGTTACATAGTTAATGAAGCTTGGCAGATTGCTTATGATAATGGAAGAGGATATTATAATAATGATAAGGAGAAAGTTGTTTTCTCAGAAACTGTTATGGAGTTAGAAACCAAAATTGAAGCGCAGAAAAAAGCTATTGGTAATTTTAGTACTGAAGGAGTTTCTGTGTCTGGAGATTACGCACTGCCAACTATGAGCAATTTAACAAGTGCAGTCGCTAATTCCACATCTAATATAGTTAGTGCTATTTCGATAAGTGAAAAAAGAATAGCCGTTTTAAAATCAAAATATTACGATTATGCATTGAAGAAGCAAATTGAGTTGTCTTTTGGAAATGTTACGGCAGAAGTTTTTTCAATATATAGGGAGAAGGTCGATAACTATTTCTCCCAATTATCATCAGATACTGTATTGAAGTTACAAGCGATTGAGAATAAGATCAACTCAGACAATCCAGAGATGTATTCACAAGCATTAACAACATGTCGAAGATTATTTGAAAATACAGCCGTAGAATTATTTGACAAATATTTCCCCAATTTTAGTGAGAAAACATATAAAACAAAATCTGGAAAAGAGATTGATGTAACAGGTGACCACTACATTAACAAATTGTCCGCAGTAATTGAAAAATTACAAGATAAATCAGCTAATAAGAGTTTGATTGGAACTAATGTAATATATCTATTGGATAGAATAGAATATTTGAATAATTTGCAATGTAAAGGTGTTCATTCAGAAGTGTCAAAACTGGATGCGATGCAGTGTATCATACAAACATACATATGTTTGGGAGATATACTATCATTACAAGAAGGGTAATTTTTTTGGTCCTAACTTGACATGAGCGTAAAAATAAACATAAAAAACGGACCGAAGCATTTCGCTTCAGTCCGTTTTAATTTTGTCTCTGTCCTACATGAGTATTGATAAACAAAAAATATACAATTTTAAATATAATTATGCATAAATAGAATTGTTACTAACATAAAAAATTACGTTCTTTTACAAATACATTTTGTGGAGGAACTTTTTATGACTGGTTTTAATTCTAATTTTAGTGATATTCAAAAACAAATCTCTTTTGCAAACCTTACAGACGAGCAAATTCTGGAGTTGTTGTCTATTTTGCAAACAAAGAGAAATGCAAAACCTAAACTTACAAAGGAAGAAAAAGTCTTTCTTCAATGTTGCAGAGAACGTAGGAGTTATTCTGCAAATAAGGATTTAGATACTGTTGTTTGTCCTGTTTGTGGTTCAATTAACATTATCAAAAATGGTACAAAAAATGGCAGACAGAGATACAAATGCAAAGATTGTGCAAGAACCTTTGGGGATACCATTGGTACCGTTGTCTTTCGCTCCAAATTATCTATTGCAAAGTTGATTGAACTTATCAAGTTGACTTTACAAGGTGAGAGTTGCCGTACCATAGCAAAAGAACTTGGTATCAACAAGCAGACAGTATTACACAACAGACACAGGATATGTTCTGTTCTTCGTCAGTTTGTGTGCAATCAAGACGATTTCAAGAGTTTAGCAGAGAGTGACGAGTATTACTATCCTTTATCTTTCAAGGATATAAAAGACCCAATATTTTTCTTGAATACACTTGGCAGAATGCCATATACTCATAGAAATTACAAACAGAAACTTGAATATATTGAGAAACAAGGTTTTGATAGTGCTTTCTTACAAGTTCTTAATAATAATGAAGAACAGGTTAGAAATGAGTTGCTTAACTACGTCAATTACGATGATTTAAAATCGCAAGAAAAGTTCTCAAATGCCCTAAATGGTATGGATACAGAGAAAATTATTCAGGTCTTGAAGACATTGAATGAACAGCAGAAGAAAAAGAGAGGTATCAGCAATCAGCAAGTATGTTGTTTGTCTTGTGTTGATAGAAATAATAACCATTTCTTGCAAACTGTTTGTGTTGGCAGAATATGGGCAAGTCATATTGAAAAAACACTTTTACCACACTTTACGGAAGATACTGTTTTGATTACAGACAGCCACAGAGCAT
>JAZNSC010000018.1:0-26866 GCA_045591015.1 Congzhengia sp. | reverse complement strand
GCCGTAAGCAGAGCCGCTATAGAAATATCTTTTACAGTAATTTTTCTTTTATTCATTTTTTTCCTCCTGTGTAACAAAAGATTTTTCCCATCATAAAATATACCAAAAGTTATTGGAGGTATTTTATGAGTGGGAATGCTTTTGTTGATTGTGTGATTTTATTTTTAATATGTTATGCCATCTTTGGCATTTTAACTGATTTGTCGGGATACTTAATCAAACGGTTTTGTAAGCATCCGCCGAGATATTTTTTAGTGCTTTCAATAGAACATAAAAGCGCTACGCTGGAGCACGACATACGGTGCGCTGTTTCTAAAAGTTTGTCACTCGGATGCACGCTCTTGTGCATTGTAAAGGGTTTAGATAAGAACGAACAAAGCATTCTGTGGCGCCTTGTTGACGTTTATGACAACGTTTTAATTATGACGCCAGATGAAGCGACAGAAATCTTAACCTCAGACGATAGTTCCGCCGCCTAACACCTCGCCTCCGTCATAAAAAACACACGCTTGTCCCGGTGTTACGGAACGTGCGGGTTTATCTAATGTGACGTGGTAAAACTCGCCTTCTTTTTTCACTGTGCACGGTGCGGTGGATGTTGAGTACCTGACCTTGCATTCTGCACAGAAACTATCGCCGCAATCGGCGATAAAGTTAACGTCGGCTATAGTAAAGCTTTCTGAAAATTCTTCTCCCGATTCGCCCAGGGTTATACTGTTATCATCGGGGTTAATTGAGAGAACAAACATTGGCTTGCCAAAAGCACCGAGGCCTTTCCTCTGGCCGTAGGTATAGTTAAATATACCTGTGTGCTTGCCGATTACGTTGCCTTTTGTGTCTAAGAAATTTCCCGGTTTGTCGGGAAGAAATCTTTTTAAAAAAGCGTTTTTATTTCCGTCGGGAATAAAGCAGATGTCCTGACTGTCTTTTTTCTTCCAGACGGGTAGATTAAATTCCTGCGCAAGGGCTCGGACTGTATCTTTATCGTATTCGCCGAGGGGCAATAAAATTTTTGAAAGTTTCGCTTGTGTTAAATTGTATAAAAAATACGTCTGGTCTTTTTCGATGCTTTTTGCCATGGCGAGCGAGTAGCCGTCGTCTTTTTTTATAACGCGTGCATAATGGCCTGTTGCGATATAATCAAAGTTGTTATCAACCGCATAGTCAAAAAGCAGGCCGAATTTAATCATCTTGTTGCAGATAACACAAGGGTTTGGCGTTCTTCCACGACGGAACTCCTCCACAAATGCATCTTTTACGTGCGTCTTGAATTCGCGGGATAAATCAATCACAACGTGTGGGATATCAAGAATTTCGCAAACAGATTTTGCATCGTCAACGAAAGACTTACTGTCCTCATTCAAGACGAGCGTTACACCTGTGACGCTGTGTCCGTCTTTTTTTAATAAAGCCGCCGCAACGGAGGAGTCAACGCCACCACTCATTCCGATTAAAACTTTACTCATATCAGTCGTGTTTGGAGCAATCGGCACAGCAGCCCGAACATTTAATCTCAACGTCGGGTTCAATTCCGAGGCGCTTGTAATAATCGGCAATAGCTGCGTTAATTGCTTCTTCTGCTAAAATAGAGCAGTGTACTTTGGCAGGGGGAAGACCGCCCAATGCCTCCATAACGGCTTTGTTGGTAAGTGTGAGTGCTTCTTTTATGGTTTTTCCCTTGACCATTTCTGTTGCCATAGAGCTTGTTGCAACTGCGGCACCACAGCCAAAGGTTTTAAAGCTGACATCCTTTATTATGTCGTCTTCGATTTTCATATATATTTTCATTATATCTCCGCATTTTGCGTTTCCTACTTCGCCTATTGCATTGGCGTCAGCAAGCTCGCCTACGTTTCTCGGATTTGCAAAATGATCCATAACTTTTTCTGTGTACATAGTTGGGTCCTCCTTAATTGTTTTTTACCTGCTCATAGAGAGGTGACATATCACGGAGACGCTGAACAATTTTCGGTAAAACGTCTAAAACCGTATCAATATCTTCGTCAGTGTTGATTTCTCCTATTGAAAGACGAAGTGAACCGTGTGCAATCTCGTGCGGCAGTCCCAATGCCAGCAGTACGTGCGACGGGTCAAGCGATCCGCTTGTACAAGCAGAACCTGAGGATGCTGCTATTCCGTTCAAGTCAAGTAATAAGAGCAGGGATTCGCCCTCAATAAACTGGAACGAAAAGTTAACGTTGCCGGGAAGTCTTGCCTCCGGGTGACCGTTTAGCTTGACATAGGGAATTTTTTCGGGGATTTCTTTGATTAGTCTGTCACGCATTGCGCGGATTTTTTTCGTCTTTTCTTCGATATTTTCGGTAGCTAATGTAATGGCCTTTCCAAGGCCTACGATTGATGCTACGTTTTCAGTGCCGGCACGTCTCGACCTTTCCTGGGCACCGCCGTGAATAAAGTTTTCCGGTCTTATGCCACTTCTCACGAAAAGTGCACCTATGCCCTTCGGTCCACCGAATTTGTGTGCCGAAAGCGACAAAAGGTCAATATTCATATCTTTAACATTAATATCAATAGAGCCGATTGCCTGAACTGCATCTGTGTGGAATAAAATCTTGTTTTCTCTTGCAATTTTTCCTATTTCTGCAATGGGCTCAATGGTGCCGATTTCATTATTTGCCGTCATGATTGTGATTAAAATTGTATCAGGACGGAGTGCGGCTTTTAGCTCATCAAGTGAAATCAAACCGTGCTCGTCAACGTCAAGGTAAGTAACTGAAAATCCTTCTTTTTCCAACGCCTGTAATGTGTGCAAAACCGCGTGGTGTTCGATTTTTGATGAGATAATGTGTTTGCCTTTAGGAGCTTTCATACGGGCGATGCCTTTGATCGCCCAGTTGTCTGCTTCTGTGCCCGAACCCGTGAAAAAAATCTCTCTTGAATCTGCTCCGAGAGCACTTGACACCTGTTCTCTTGCTTTTTCTACTGCGGCTTTTGCGCTTTGGCCGATTGTATATATGGATGACGGGTTGCCGAAATGTTCTTTTAAATATGGCAACATAGCGTCTAAAACTTCTTCCTTTAAAGGTGTTGTTGCGCTGTTGTCAAGGTAAATGCTTTTTGCCATTTTTAGTCCTCCTAAGCTATATTACTCTGAAATTATATTATAACTCAAAACAAAACAGATTTCAAGAGAAACAGACAAATATCAGAAGATTTTATTGTAGGTTTTTTGTGTTAAAATCTGTTCAATTTCGGAAAAACTTTTGTCGCGGGCGCAGACGAGCAACATCGGGTCTGAAGAAAGGGTAGAAATCGGCGTGAAATTTTTTGCACTTATTTGTGTAAGCGGTGTTGATTCGTAGATATACGCGTCTGCTGATTCTGATTCCGGAACAATAGTAAAACCGCGTGATGAGAGGTATTCTTCCAAATCGTTTAAATTTTTTTCGAGTGAGATTTTCATAATTTTGCTCCTTTTTTAAAATATAATTTTAGTATGCACCAAAAAAAACTTAACATTTTGTTTTTTTTGTGATACAATTAAAATGTAAGCATTTTATAAATATTTTCGGGGGTAAATCATGGGAAGATTATTTGGAACAGATGGTGTGCGCGGTGTTGCGAACACCGAACTTACGTGTGAACTTGCATACAAAATAGGCAAAGCCGCGGCGTACGTTTTAACAAAAGAGACAAAGCACAAACCGAAAATTTTAATAGGCAAGGATACAAGAATTTCAGGTGATATGTTGGAGTCAGCACTTTCTGCAGGCCTTTGCAGCGTAGGTGCAAGTGTAGTTTCTTTGGGTGTTATTCCTACTCCTGCTGTAGCATATCTTGCCAGAAAATATGAGGCGGATGCCGGTGTTGTAATTTCTGCTTCGCACAATTCGGCAGAGTTTAACGGAATCAAGATTTTTAACGGTAACGGCTATAAGCTGAATGATGAAATAGAAGATGAAATAGAGCATATCATTTTAGACAATGTAGAAATTGATTTACCTACGGGCGATGCCGTTGGTACGATTTCTAAATGTGAAACGGCGCTTCATGACTACAAGGAATTTGCAAAGTCGATGATGATGGGCAAAGACTTAAATGGTTTGAAAATCGCTGTTGACTGTGCAAACGGCGCAAGTTACTTAAGCTCTGTTGAAACATTGGTTGAGCTTGGTGCAGAAGTATTTGTTGTTCATAATCACCCCAACGGTATCAACATCAATGCAAATTGCGGCTCGACTCACGCAGATAAATTCTGCGAATACGTCAAAAACATTGATGTGGATTTGGGTCTTACCTTTGATGGAGATGCGGATAGACTTTTAGTTGTTGATGAAAACGGCACCTTAATTGACGGCGACAAGATAATGATGATTTGCGCAAGTTACCTAAAAGAGCACGGAAAACTTGCAAAAGACACGCTTGTTACGACAGTTATGACGAATTTAGGTCTTGTTAACGCCGCAAAAGAAAAAGGAATAAAAATTGCGCAGACAAAAGTTGGCGACAGATATGTTTTAGAAGAGATGTTAAAGCACGGCTATACTTTAGGCGGTGAGCAGTCAGGTCACATTATATTCTTAGACTATAATACCACGGGAGACGGCTTGTGCTCGGCACTTTTACTCCTTTCAATATTAAAGGACACAGGCGAGAGGTTGAGTGATTTATCATCAGTATTTACTCCGCTTCCGCAGGTTATGATAAATGCGAAAGTATCAAACGACAAAAAACACTCATACACAGAAGACGAAGTAATTGTTGAGGCAATTCGTTCCGTTGAGAAAGAATTTGCAGGAAACGGAAGAGTGTTAATCAGACCCTCGGGCACAGAGCCGTGTGTAAGAGTAATGATTGAAGGCCCTGAATATAATGCCATAAATCAAAAGGCAAGTTATTTGGTTAAACTAATCGAAGCACGTCTTGCATAAATTTTAAACCCCAGGAGAAGCAGCATGAAAACAGTAATTATAACAGGTATGTCGGGCGCGGGAAAAACAACCGCTGTGCATATGCTTGAGGATATAGGATACTACTGTGTCGATAACATTCCGCCCGTGCTTATCTCAAGCTTTGTTGCACTTTGTGAAAACTCGAATTTTCATCTGTCGCGCATTGCTCTTGTAGTTGATGCAAGAAGCGGTGATTTGGTGCAGTATTTAAGTGACGAGATAGATAATTTTAAAAATCGCGGTAACGAGTGCAGGGTGATTTTTTTAGACGCTGATGACGAAACATTAATCAGACGCTACAAGGAAACTCGTCGTAAGCACCCACAGACAAACGGAAGAATAGAAGAAGGCATTGCATTTGAAAGGAAGCTTTTTAAAGATATCAAGGAAAAAGCCGATATCGTTTTAGACACCTCATCTATGCTTGTTCGCGAGATGAAAGAGAAAATGATTTCTTACTTTGATGCTACTGACAGGGTCTATGAAAGTATTTCTGTAAATATCGTTTCGTTTGGATTTAAGCGCGGAATTCCACTTGATTGCGATTTGGTCTTTGATGTTCGATTTATGCCGAACCCTTTCTATGAAGAAGGGTTAAAGAAAAAGACGGGTAAGGAAAAAGAAGTCTCTGACTATGCGCTTTCGTGCAAGTCGAGTCAGATCTTTTTAGAAAAGCTAAAAGATATGTTGCTTCACTTATTGCCCCTGTATGCAGAGGAAGGAAAAAATTCACTTGTTATAGGTATAGGTTGTACGGGCGGCAAGCATCGTTCGGTCGCTGTTGCAGAAGATTTAAAGAACTTTTTAGGGCAAAAAAACTATTATACAATCATAAATCACAGAGATTTAAAGGAAGAATAAAAAAGACGCCACAGGCGTCTTTTTTATTCTATATACAACGAAAGAGCGTGTGCTATTCCCGGTATTGAATCTCCTTGTTGTACCATTGTAGGGCTCATAAGAGCGCCTGTCGGTACGAAGAGGACTTTTTTGAGGTTTTTCCTTTCCATTTTGGGTAAAATGTGAGCGCACAATATAAGCCCGGAGCATGCACAACCGCTGCCGCCGGCATGGACGTCCTGGTCAGGGGTGAAAATCAGCTCTCCGCAGTCAAAATAGTTTGTTGATAAATCGTAGCCGTCCTTAGATAAAAGGTCGGCTACAATCGCTTTTCCTACACTCCCCAAATCACCAGTGAATATAGCATCATAATAGTCGGGGGTTCTGTTTAAATCTTCAAAATGGGTTCTGATAGTGTCAACAGCAGCAGGTGCCATAGCGGCACCCATATTATTGGCGTCCTTTATGCCGAGGTCGATGATTTTGCCCGATGTTGCACACTCGATACGCACATCGCCCTCTGAATCATCCAAAATGACACATGCTGCGCCTGTCACTGTCCATTGTGCACTTGGAGGTCTTTGTGCGCCGTACTCAAGTGGGAAACGGAACTGTCTTTCTGCCGAGCAAAAGTGGCTTGATGTAATTGCCATACATCTTTTGGCAAAACCGCCGTCGATAGTCATGGCAGCGAGCTTCTGTGAAAGCCCCATAGTAGAACACGCGCCGAAAAGACCAACAAAGGGGATGCTGAACTCACGGAGCCCGTAGCTCGTGCCGACACATTGATTAAGTAAATCCCCTGAAAAAATGTAATCTATATCATCCGGAGTGAGCTTTCCTTTTGTAAGGGCTTTTTTTAATGCTTCTTTTACGAATTTGTTCTCGGCTTTTTCCCAACTGTTCTCTCCCCAATAAACATCGTCTGTTGTCATATCGAAAAATTTGCCGAAAGGACCTTCTGCTTCTTTTTTCCCTGCGGTTGAAGCGTATGCTTTTATGTGTGGAGGGTTTTTAAAAACTATTGTCTGATTACCTGTTTTTTTGTTCATTGTTTCTTCCTTTTTATTTTTTATCTTTTGAAAAAAACAAAGAAAATATGCAAAATAAAAATGTGGCAGAATCTCTGCCACATTTTTATTAAATAATTTTTAATTATCAAACTTTAAATTGTACGCCTGTTTCTGTTTCTTCAGGTGTTTCACCGAAAACGTAGTCCTTACCGGGAAGGATAGCATTTAAAACAATACCTGCTATTGAAGCAACCGCTAAAGCAGAGAGCGTAATTGTAATGTTTCCGATTGCGAATGAAACGCTGCCTAAACCTAATGCGCAAACAAGAATAACTGCTGCGATGATTAAGTTACGGCTCTTTGTGAAGTCAACTCTGTTTTCAACAACGTTTCTGATACCTACTGCAGAAATCATACCGTAAAGTACGAATGAAATACCACCGATAACTGCTGTGGGAATAACGTTAACTAAAGCTGCAAATTTAGGTGAGAATGAGAGAATCACAGCGATAACAGCGGCAATTCTGATAACTCTGGGGTCGTAAACTTTAGACAGTGCTAATACGCCTGTGTTTTCGCCGTAGGTTGTATTAGCGGGACCACCGAAAATTGCAGAAAGTGATGTAGCCAAACCGTCGCCAAGTAATGTTCTGTGAAGACCGGGTTTACCGATGAAGTTTTTGCCAACTGTTGAAGAAATAGCAGAAACGTCGCCGATATGTTCCATCATTGTAGCAAGTGAGATAGGAGCGATAGCGATAATTGAGCTTAATATCAGTGATGTGTTTTTCCAATCAATACCACCAAAGATTGTGCCGTTCCACTTAACAGGAATGCCAATCCAGGGAGCTGTCTTTAACTGGTCAAGTGCTGCAACAGAGAATAACTGAAGCTTTTCATTTCCTGCAAGGCAGATGTAACCGTTAACCTCAACACCCCAGATGAGTGCCAGAATCGCAGCGATAGAACATGAGCCTAAAACACCGATAAGTATAGGAATAATCTTTGCCATTCCCTTGCCCCAGATATTAAATACGATAATTAAAGCAAGAGCGATAAATGCGATTAACCAGTTTGTGTTACAGTTGTCAACTGCAGAACCCGCAAGACCTAAACCGATAGCAACGATAATAGGACCTGTAACGATAGGCGGGAAGAATGCCATAACTTTTCTAACGCCTGCAACTTTAATGAGAAGCGCAAGTATCAGATAAACCAAACCTGCCACTGCAACGCCCAAGCATGCGTAGGGGAGAAGCTCTGCGTTTGTCATACCGTTGGCACCGTCTAAAGGTGCAACTGCAGCGTAACCGCCTAAAAATGCAAAGGACGAACCCAAAAATGCGGGAACTTCAAATTTTGTCAAAACGTGGAACAAAAGTGTTCCCAAGCCTGCCATCAAAAGTGTGGTAGCGATGTCAAGACCTGTTAAAAGGGGAACTAAAACCGTAGCTCCAAACATTGCGAACATGTGCTGAAAACCGAGCACGAGCATTTTTCCCTTACCAAGGGTGCGAGCATCATAGATGCCATCGTTTGAGTTGTTTGCCATAATAATTCTCCTTATATTATAATTTTTAAAAATAAAAGCCCTGCCGCAGGTGCGACAGGGCGAATAAACGCATACCAAAAAATCAAAACCATTCGTCTTGTCGATGACCTGCACCGTAACAAGAGGCTTTTTATCTCGTTGGTAATATTTTATCATATTATGAATAATTTGTAAATAAAATTTTTGACTTTTTTGCAGAAAATTATAACTTAAGAAAGAACAATAATTCTCACTCTGTCGATGGAGCTTTTCTTGTCTGTGTATATAGCGGCATTGTAGCTGTCTTTAAGATTAGACAGTTCGTTTAATGCCACCATAGTATAGTCGGACTGATTTTTGATGTAAATCTGCACCTTGTCAGACATAGTATAAGTTTTTTCGGAAATTGTAATTTCAACTCCTGAAACAGAGGTGATTTTTCCTGTTGCCGCCTTTGCGAGTGAAGACATAGAGGTGATGCCTTTTGCACCTGCAGATACAATTTTAACCGCTTCGCCTGCAGACACACCAAAAATCTTGTTTGATGTCATAGCCGTGTAGTGTGTGCCGTTTGATATGTATTCATAGCTTCCCGAAAGAGCTATGCCGGGCAGGTTGTTGTTTGTTGCTTTTGTTAAGATTGCATAGGTATATATATCGCCTGTCACATCAAGTAAAATAAGCTCATCAATTTTTCCATCTTGGTTTTTGTTGGCGTAGAGCACGTCGCTTGAAGAAAGATTGACACTGTTTAATCTTTGAGGAAATACTGTGCCGTAAATGGCAGTGTCATTAGATGCAGTGGAGCTTACCTCTATGATTTTTACATCTGCTGAAATGGGTGTTTCGCCCAGCTTTTTATCGCTTGAAGTCCATGTGAACTTACCTGAAACTTTATTCTGTGATGAAGATAATGAAACAGTAGCAGTTTCTTTTTCTAAGGTTACGGCAACAACACGGTTAAGATAATCAGAATAGTTTTTTGTTGTTATGTATTCAGCCGTATTTCCCGAAGAAAGCACTAACCTTACAAAAGGTTTAGTTGTGGTGTTTCCGGAGAATGTGGTCTCTTTTGTGCCTGTTCCGATTAAAAAACCATAAACAGTATCATCTGAAGATGAACCTGCTAAAACATCAGCCACGCCGCCTGTTTTACCTAAAAGCAGTGTAACAGTATCGCCGTAATTAAATGTGCCGGCTGATGATAATTTATAATAGGCATTGTCACCCTCTATACTATATGTAACACCTGAAACCGTTACCGAGGTAGGAGCGTCTTTGCTTGGAGTTGCATTTTCGTATATACCTGTGGCAGTTTTGGAGTAGATGAGTGCTGTTTTATATTCTTCCATATAATACGCAATATCGTTTATTGCCACTTCTGAAACTGTCGATTTTACACCATTGCGCATAACTCTTATATTTGAATCTGCACCAAATTCTTCATACCAATTAGAAGATGTAACGGTCTTGGGACCTATGATTCTGTTAAAATTAGATAAATATGTGTTTTGCGCGCCCTTTGCAGTAGAATTTAGCGTGTTATACACTAAGGTCGAAATGTCGCGACGTGTCAATTCTTTGCCGATTGAGATGTTTACATCGTCAAGCATTCCGATTTTCTTTGCCATATCTATCTGGTCGTAGGGCCAGTCAGCTCCTACGTCTGCATCAGTATAATCAAGTACACGCAGGAGCATTGTTACAGCTTCTTCAAACAAAACAGTGTTTGACGGGCGGAAAGTAGCATCAAAATATCCTTTAAAAAGTCCGTTTTTTACACCTACAGTAATGTATGGTGCTGCCCAGTGAGAAGCCGTAACGTCCATAAATGGTGAGTTTTTAACGTCGGTATTTACATAATCACGATATTGAGAAGCTGCAACCACGATTTTTGCACATTCGGCACGGGAAACCTTGTCGTTATATCTCATATTTCCGTCAGGGTCGCCCTGCATAATGGACAAAGCAGACAAAAGCTCTGCTTCGTAATCAGAGGTGGCATAAGCGCTCGCTCCTAATATTGAAAATATTGTTAAGGCAGTAATCAATAAAGCTAATATTTTTTTCATTGATAATTTTCCTTTCAACTCGATAATTATTCAAACCGCAATGCATCGATTGGGTTTAAGTTTGCAGCATTCTTTGCAGGCAAGAAACCAAAGATAATACCTATTGCCACTGATACGGAAAAAGCAAGTGCAACTGCAAAGAAAGACGGAACAATAGTAATGTCTAAAAGTTTTCCTACAACTGAAGAAACTGCTGCGCCAAATATAATTCCCAATATTCCGCCTATGCCGCTGACTGTAGCGGCCTCCACTACAAATTGGGAGAGAATATGCTTTTTCTTTGCGCCCAGTGATTTTCTTATGCCGATTTCCTTGGTACGCTCCGTAACGGTAACGAGCATGATATTCATAATACCGATACCGCCTACTAAAAGTGAAATTCCCGCAATACAAACCAAAGCCGTTTCCATAGTGCCGATAATTGTGTTAAGCTGGTCCAAAATTTCTTGAGTTGCAATTATAGCAAAAAAGTCACTGCTGCCCAAAATCTCGGTCAACTCTTTTTCTAAAACAAGCTTTGCATCTTCTAATTTGTTGGCATCGGTCATGGAGATAGCGTATGAGCCAATTGAGCTGTTTTGAGACATTTTGGAGGCTATGGTGTAGGGAATGTATATACACTGGTCAGAAGAATTTTTAGATGAATCTGCCTTTTCCTCCAATACACCTACAATAACAAAGGGCTCGCCGTTTATTTTAAGTGTTTGGCCCAAAGCCTTGCCTCTGCCGAAAAATTCCTGCTCGTAATATGTACCGATTACACACACTTTTAGGATTTTGTCCACGTCTACGAACTGTAAGAATCTTCCTTGTGCAGCTTTCATATCGTTTATCTTGTCGTAAGTTTCATCAACGCCATTGACCGATGCGATTTCGCTGTCGGAGGAGTTTTTTGATTTTACGGTGGCATTTACAGTAACATTGGGTGAGCAATATGCAAAAAGCTCCGGATTTTCGTCGATTATTTCGTACATATCATCAGGCTCAACGTAACGCGTGCTTCCGCGAGAAGTAATCGAAACGGTAATGTTATTCATACCTATACTTTCAAAGGCGTCTGTGACCTGACCTGTAACGCCGTCCATAATGCTAACCAAAATAATTACCGCACCAACACCGATAATGATACCCAGCATAGTAAGAAAGGAACGAAGCTTGTTTGACATTATGCTACCGAAAGCCAGTTGTATGGTTTTTGCAAATTTCATATCGCCGCCTCCTTTTGTGAAAGGACGGTAGAACGTATGATAGCATCATTTTCGGGTATTCCGTCATAGGTTATTTTTCCGTCGTGAATTCTTATCACTCGCTTTGCCTTGGCGGCAATAGAGTTGTCGTGGGTGATAAGAATTATTGTGTTGCCCTGTGTGTTTAAGGTTATCAAAAAATCTATCACTTCGGTGCTTGTTTTTGAATCAAGGGCTCCTGTGGGCTCGTCTGCCAATATTACCGAGGGAGAGCCTGCCAGAGCTCTTGCGATAGAGGCTCTTTGCTGTTGACCGCCTGATAGCTGCGACGGTTTGTGGTGGTATTTATCATCAATTCCCACACGGCGCAGAGCTTCCATTGCGCGCTCGGTCTGCTCTGAATCCCTTAAACCCTTATACATTAAGGGTAGCTTTACATTGTCCAATATGTTTAATTTGGGCAGTAGGTTATATTGCTGAAATATAAATCCTAAAGTTTCGTTTCTTATTTCTGCTTGCTCATCATCTGTTAAGTTGCTCACATCAGTTCCGTTTAGAAGATACGTTCCCTCTGTGGGAACATCAAGACAACCGATGATGTTCATACAGGTTGATTTACCACTGCCTGATTGACCGATTATAGCTACAAATTCGCCCTCGTAAACAGAGAAAGACACCCCGTCTAAAGCACGGACCTCCGAGTCGCCCATTTTATATATTTTATATATATTTTGAAATTCTACTAAAGGCTTATTTTCCACAGTATCACCCCTTTAGCGCATTCCGCCGTGAGGCATATTACCACCGGACATTCCGCCACCTTGGGGCATATTGCCTCCGGACATTCCGCCGCCGTGAGGCATACCGCCGGTAGAACCCATCATTCCCATCATATCGGAAAATACGTCAGTGGTAGATGCTTGAATCTGTGGAGTATAAACCATATCGCCCGAATTTAAGCCTGATATAATTTCTATATATTGATTGTTGTAAACGCCTGTTTCAACCTTTACAGATTTATAGCCCTCGGGTGCAGAATCACCCTCTTCTGTCTTTTCGCCTTTTACGTATACGATGTTTCCGCGATTTACAGCGGTAACAGGTATTGCTAATACATCTTTTGCCTGGGAAGTGGTGATTTCAACATCGATGTTCATACCGGGAAGCAAGTCCTCATCAAAATCGTCGATTACGATAGTTACAGGGTATGTGGTTACACCGCCCATGGTTGAGCCATTGATTGAAACGTTTGAAACAGTACCGTGATAGGTTTTGCCCTCTACCGCGTCTGATGTTATGGTTACGGTTTGACCTACTTCTACGTTTTTGATATCAAGCTCATCAACAGACAATTCACACTCAAGGCTTGACATATCGTAGATAACTGCCATTTCTTTTGCCATGTTTGTGCTGTCAATTTTGTCGCCTGCTTTTATGTTTTTTGCAACTACAGTTCCTGAAATAGGTGCAGTGATAGTGTAGTCGTCGAGCTTGTCACGGGCGCTGTCGCGGGAAAGCTCTGATGACCTTAATGCCAATGACGATGAAGTGAGATTGTCAGATACAGCATCAGAATCAATATGAACGATAGCGGTACCTGATGAAACGAATGCCCCCTCTAAAACATAAACTTTATCTACATCGCCTGCAGTTTTAGAGGTGATTGTCTTGTGTGATGCATATTCGAATTTTCCGTCATCGCTTGATGAGATACCGTTTACTTCTGCCGAAGCGACCTCATTTATAGAAAGAACACCGGGGTTTTTCACGCTGATTTTAACAGTTCGCACAAGGGCGTTGCCGCTTGCGGCATACCCCGATGAAGCAACGTCTGTTACCGTTCCGTTTAAGGTTTCACCGTTTGAAGAGATTCTGACGATAGCGCTGTCGCCGCGTGAAATGTTTTGAGCGTCGGCTTCGTTAAAGGGAAGCGTAAGCATAAGAGTAGAATCGTCATATATATCTGCGATTTTAGTGCCTACTGTTACAGCTTCTCCAACTTTAACGTAAATGTTTCGCACTGTTCCCGAAAAAGGAGCTTTTACGGTTAAGTCTTCATAGTTCTGTGTTGCGTTGTTGTGCTCTAATTGTGAACGTTGGTATGAAATATCTGCATTTTCTATTGAGTTTTGCGCGTCGGAAGAATCTATCTGGTAGAGAATATCTCCCTCTGTAACAATATCTCCCTGCTCAAAATCGGCAGAAATAACATCACCTGAAACTAATGCTGTAATAGAGTACTGGTCCTTGGGCATAACAACTGCAGAACCGGTAATATATGAGGTGATGTCGTGTTTTTCTACAGGGGTATCTATAAATGTAGCTTCCATTGCCTGCTTGACTTTTCCTCTGGCAATACCCGATACAATGCTTATAAAGATTGTAATTACAATCAAAATTCCAAGGATAATATGCCATTTTTTAAGCTTTTTTGTTTTATGTACAGTATCGTTTTTCTCTCTTTTCATTTATAAAACCCTTCCCTTTTTATATGTTACATATTTATATTACCACTAAAATGAGTAGATAGTGTTAACAGAATGTAAATTTTCAATAATATTTACTCTTTTATTTTTTGTTAAAATATGTTACAATGAAAAAAAGGAGTGAATCCCGTGACCAATAAAAAGTTTATAATAATTTTTGCTTGTATATTTTTAGTATTTACTGTTGGGGCTTTTGTAGTTGGGAGTATTTCACCCGATGAAGATATAGCCCAAATCACCGTAGATGGCGAAATTTATCGTGAAATGGACTTATCAGAAGACGGTATGCTTGTAGTAAAGACAAAAGGCGGGCATAACATTGTAAATGTCAAGAACGGCGAGATTTTCATAGTGGAGGCAACTTGCCCCGACAAGCTCTGTGTTCGTCACGGAAAGCTAAAGGGCAGATACGATTCAATCGTGTGCCTGCCTCATAAAATTGTGATAGAATATAAAACCTCATCATCAGACATTGATGCGGTAGCAGGGAGGTAGAGTATGAAGCTGAAAAGTTTAACGCGTATTTCTGTTCTTTCCTGTATAGCCTTAATTATGTTTGTTATCGAAAGCCAGATACCGCCTCCGATACCTGTAGCGGGCATCAAATTAGGCTTGGCAAATGTGGTGATTCTATACACCATGAAAACTATGGGAACGAAAGAAGCCCTTATAGTTATGCTGATGAAGATTTTTTTGGGAAATCTTTTAACGGGCACAGTTGTTTCGCTGATATATAGTCTGGCGGGAGGAATTTTGTGCTTTGTTGCGCAAGCCATTATACTCAAAATTACCTCTGACAATCAGCTTTGGGCAGTGTCTGTCACTGGGGCTATAGCCCACAATATAGGTCAGCTTATAGCGGCGACAGTTTTAGTGGGTACCGAAAAAATCCTGTGGTACTTAACAATACTTGTTCCTGTTGCAATTATAACGGGTGCATTTATCGGACTTGTAACCATGTATACGATAAAGGCTTTTGGAAACATAAAAATAAGTAAGGAGTAAAATATGAAAAAAGTTCTGATTTTGTTTTTGTGTGCATTGCTGCTTACTTCTTGTGCAAGCAATACAAAACAAGAGAAAATCCTTTTTGCCATGGATACAGAAATCAACCTTACAATCTACGGCAAACAATCGTCCTTTACAAAAGCAGAACAAGAAATCGCAAGAATAAACGAAAAATATTCTGTAGAAAATTTGGAACAATCCATAAAAAACTACGACGCGGAAACAGAAGAAATTCTAAAGAAAGCCCAAGAGATTAAGGAAAGCACTCATGGTGCATTTGATGTAAATGTTGCACCCATTATGCGTATTTGGGGCTTTTATTCTCATGAGTTTGGCGAAAAGAACCATCGCGTTCCAACAGATGAAGAAATAGAAGAAGCACTCGCAACCGTATCAAGCGGTATGCATATAGACTTGGGTGGTATAGCCAAAGGGTACTGTGCGGACAGATTGGTAAAAATTCTAAAGGAAGAAAAGGTAAAATCAGCTGTACTGTCTTTGGGCGGAAACGTGGCGCTAATCGGCAGACGACCCGACGGCTCGCCCTTTACGGTAGGAATCAAAAGTCCCTTTGATGAGGGGATTTACGCCACCATAGAGGCAGAAGATACTATGGTAGTGACCTCGGGTGACTATGTAAGGTACTTTGAAATAGACGGAAAGCGCTACCACCATATCATAGACCCAAGTACCGGCTACCCGGCAGAAACCGACCTCACATCAGTAACAATAATCTCCGATAGCGGAATTTATGCAGATAGCCTATCAACTGCACTCTTCGTAATGGGAAAAGATAAAGCGGTAGAATACTGGAAAACTCATAAAGACTTCGAAATGATTTTAATAGACAAATCAGGAAAAATATATCACACAGAAAACGTAAATTTAGAAACACAATACGATAAAGAAATAATAAAAGAGCAGTAGCAAGCGCTACTGCTCTTTTTATGTATTTGATTACTGAATGTTCTTTTTCTTATAGAAAGGAATGCTTGCTAACATTATCAAACCGCCGATAATGAGGAATGCTACTGTAGGTGTCCAGCCGTGTGAAACAACCAACGCTACAACCATAAAGAGGCATCCTAAGATACTTAATGTAGGAACGATGAATCTCTTTACAGGGTGTAAATCCTTTTCTCTTTTCATCATCATAATGAAGATAGGAATGTATAACGCATAGATTGACACGATAGAAAGTTCTGATGAGTCAAATGCCAAGGGTCCGAACCAGTTGTCTGTAAGGTTAGCACCGTAGAAGAACATAAGCCAGAGTGCTGCAACCAGTAAGCCTACAACTGATGAGTTTGTGGGCATATTTGTATGCTCGTCGAGCTTTCCGAACATTTCGGGTTTAGGACCTGTGCCACGAGCAGAAAGTGAATAGATACTTCTTGTTGTAGCAACCATAAGACCGTTCAATGTACCAAGACACGAAATAACAACTACAACCATCAAAGCAGTACCGCCGAATGAACCGAAGAGGTTATTGAATGCAAGTTTAGCACCTGCTTCGCCGTTTGCCATCATATCAGCGTTTGTAGCACCACCTGCAAGACCTGTGTAGTAAAGGATGTAAACCACAATAACAATAACCATACCTAATGTCAAAGCGATAGGAAGATTTTTCTTGGGGTTTTTGAGCTCTGCGTTGATACTTGTTGCAATAATCCAACCATCATAAGCAAAAGCACAAGCAGCAACCGCAGTAAAGAATGCAACTACATAACCGCCCTCGGGAACGATACTGAATGTGTTGAAGTTTTCTACTGTAAGACCGTTTGAAAGACCTACAATCAAACCTACAACTGCTGTAAGCAATAAGGGAATGAGCTTGATAACTGTTGTAGAAACCTGGAACTTACCTGCAATAATGGGAGATAATGTATTTAGCGCATAAAGTGCAATCATAAATACAAAGGCAATAACCATTACCTGAGGACCTGTAATGTCAAATCCAAAGAGTACACCTGCATAGCGAGCAGAAACCCAAGCGAGAACTGATGTTAAGCTGGGGTAGTAGATAAATGCCATAAACCAACCCATGAAGTAAGCATACTTTTTGCCTACCATGTTTTCTGCATAGTCAACAACGCCGTTAACCTTTAAGTAACGGGTGGCAAGGATTGCAAAAGTGTATGCACATACCAAAACGATAAGACCGCCAAAAAGCCATGCGCCGATACCAAGGGGTAAATTTCCACCTGTTGTGGAAAGAACTTTTTCAGCCTTAAAGAACACGCCACTGCCGATAACGATACCAACAACCATAGCAATAGCGGTAAAAAGGCCGTATTTTTGTTTTAATTCGTTCATAAAGAACCTCCAATTTTTTTTAGATGAATTTATTTTACTACAAAAAACGAAAAAAGTCTATTATTTTTTACCAACTTATTTGTATTTTATTTCTTTTTCGACATTTTAGGTGCAAAAAATTCCAATTATTTAGCATATTGTCGAAGTCTTGTAATTGATTTGTAACATTAGATACTATATAATGTGTACTGTCGACAGAGAAAACACAAAATAGCAAGGGAGAAACATAATGAGTATAAGAAAACAGGTAAGAAAGGTTAACGTAGACGTGACCGAAGAAGAAAAGAGAAGCTTTACTTTAGAGTATTGCATATTGGAAAAGGAAATCTATATTGAGGGAATGAATGAAAAAACCTACGGAATAGAAGTTCTAAAAAGAGAAAACACTAATTTTGGCACAATGAGAATCGAATACAGAAAGATATTTGATATTTTCTGCACAGAGCGCGAAGCCTACGAGGTCATAGAAATATTGGCAGATAATACGGTAACCCCCACTTCGCTCCATGATATTATTGAGCAGTTTATCGGAACAGACGAGATTGAGTGTGAGGAATATGAAATTTTAGCAGTATAAACAGGTTGAATTTTTATAAGATATGTGTTACAATTTACCGGTAAGTATTTTATCGGGAGGACGCTTATGTATATTATAAAAAGAACAGAAAAGTCAGAGCTCACCATGTGGGATACTGAATGGGAAAAGGCAAACGTTGCCGAAATTTCCGTAATAAATTGGCAAGAATACGACTATAAACCTCACACTACTGCCAAAATGCTCTATAACGACAACGGCATCTATGTACAGATGGAAACCGATGAAGAGGACTTAATCGCAAGATGTACCGAGCAGAACGGCAACGTGTGCAACGATAGTTGTATGGAGCTTTTTATTCGTCCCAATGAAAACGACGCGCGATATATAAATATAGAATTCAATGCTTTTAACACCATAAACATAGGCTACAGATACGACAGACACAATAAAGTTCTTCCCGACGTGAAGAATACGTACTTTAGTCCTGAGTCTTTCGTTGAAAAAAACAGATGGGTGCTGCAATTTATTATACCCTTTGAATTTATAGACGGCATCTACGGCGGCCACACCAAGAAGATGTACGGCAACATCTACAAATGCGGCGAAGACACCAAACGCCCACACTTTGTAACCTATGCCCCTATCAATACACCCACACCCGATTTTCACAGACCGGAGTATTTTGTAGAATTTACACTTGAATAGATTTAAAAGACCTGCTTTGGCAGGTCTTTTTTCTTTTTGGTAATATACAGATGATTTGTCCAATATAATATTGTACAACCTTTAAGGAGGAAACAATATGAGAACAGATGATACACATATTCCAACAAGAACAAAAACAAAAACACCAAGAGCCGACGGCTTTATAAAGAGATTTATATCGAATTCGTTGTTTTGTGTTTTTTTATTGATTGCTTTAACATTGGTCAATCTCACTCCCGATGGGAGTTTCACAAAAGTAAAAAACACCGTGCGCTTAATATTGACACAAAACGTAGACATAAAGGAAGAGCTGATAAAGCTTAAAAATATGTTCATTCCCGATGAAAACATAACCGCTATGACCCCTGTGTCAGAATTCATAAATCCTGTTTTGGGCGGTAGTGTGATAAAAAGCTTTGGCGTTCAGGACGCAGGAAGCAGCGGCTTTCATTACGGCATAGACATAAAAACACCACAAAGTGCAAATATCTGTGCCTCCGCATCGGGAGAAATTACAGAAATCGCCACCACTCAGGAGCTTGGCTCGTACATAACCATAAAGCACAGCGACAAAATATATACCACCTACGCACATTTGGGGGAAATAATTCCCAACGTAGGGGAGAATGTCACAAAGGGTCAACCCATTGGCCGCGCCAACGGCGAAAACAGCACAATTTATTTTGAAATAAAGCAAGGCGAAACATATTTAGACCCTACGGAATTTATCGACTTCGGAGTGCCCAATGATTAGAATAACACGCTTTTTATATATTCATATTTTGTTGGCGCCTATGATGACGCTTGCTTTTTTGTTAAAAAGTCAGGTAACCTTTTTTATGTCCTTTGGCGTGGTTTTAATTCACGAACTTTCGCATCTTTTGGCAGCACTTCTGTTGGGCGTAACGGTAAAATCCATCGTAATTCTGCCCTTTGGAATGACTTTAAGACTTGATTCTTTCGTAATACGAACACCAAAAAAAGAAATCCTCATAGCGCTATCAGGGCCGTTTTCTAACGTGGTTATGCTGATAGGGGCACAAATTTTTGCAAAAATTCACGGGTCAAGCATGAACTTACTTTTATTTATGGTGATAAATTGGGCAGTGCTTATGCTAAACCTCGTCCCCGTTCCGCCACTGGACGGCGGCAGAGTTTTGA
This sequence comes from Congzhengia sp., assembly GCA_045591015.1. Lineage (GTDB taxonomy): Bacteria > Bacillota > Clostridia > UBA1381 > UBA9506 > Congzhengia. The sequence goes on along the minus strand of JAZNSC010000018.1, from coordinate 7,096 downwards.
GGGCTGTTGTTATAAAAAACACAGGACTTATAGCATCAATGGGAGTAATGCGAAAAATCTCAAAAATTTTCGTGATTTTAGTGTGGGCGGCAGGGATTTTTCTGGCGATATTATCAGGCGGAAACCCCAGCCTTTGTATTATTGGGGCGTTTTTGATTTTTTCGCTTTTTGAGGAGAAGAAGTTTTCCGACCTACTGATAGCCCAAGAAATCATATACGAAAAAGAAAAATTCAAAAAACTCAATATGATACCCACCCGTACTATCAGTATCAAAGAAAATGCTCCTGCATCAAAGGTCATCAAAAAACTGAATTACAGTAACTTCTTTATAGTGTATATAGTGGACGAAAATATGAAAATAACAAAAATTGCAACGGAAAAAGATTTCTTGCACGCAATAAAAAGAAAAGGCTATTCAGCTCTTTCAAAGGACGTCTAATAAATCAAAAGAAACACTAGCGCCAACAACAAAATCTTGTCACGACACCCCGTAAAGTACAGAGCAACCAAAAGCCCTACAAGCAGGAGTTTGTCGTTTTCGTCTTTTGGCTCAGGGTGAGCAGTGGCCGACACATTATCGCAAATAGGCTCTGTGTGCGGCTTTGGCTCGCACCTTACAGGCGATGAAAAATTATTACTTGAATTGTAGTAGTTAGTAACCATATCTGCTCCTTATATCAGTTTTTCTATGCCTAATTTTTGGGCGACGCTGATAAGTTTTAAGATTTTTACCGCCTTGTCTACGGTTTCCTTTTTGCCGTCGCTTAAAAAAGGCTTCAAATCCTTTAAAAGCCTCAATCTGTCATCCTCTTTATTAAAATCTCCCACAAGACTTCCTATTTTCATAAGGGACTCTATGTCAAGAGGGCTTTCCTCTGTTTTTTCTTCGCTTTGCGTGGGGGCATCTTCTGATGATAAGACGGAAGAAATCGCCTCTAAAAATTCACTTTCTTGTGACACGGTATCACTCCTTTAAAAGAACTTTTTCAGTTCATTTAGCATTTCCGGATTTTTCTTTAATTCCTCCATCAGCTTTCCTACGTCTATGTTTTTTGCTTTTTCCTGAATTTTCGGGTCCGATAAGAGTTTGTTGAGTTTTTCTTTGTCAAGATTTTTTAAAAGTGATGATATGTCCAAAGTGGTCCACTCCTTTTATTATGATGCTACAATTATATGTGACGAGGACTTGTCTGTTTACAACTGTCAAAAAAAATTTTTTCGCATACATTGTACGGAAAGGAAGATTTTTTATGATATATCTTGACAATGCAGCAACAAGCTTTCAAAAACCTGAAAGTGTAATGCGAAAGGTTTGCGAAGTAACATATAAAAACAGCGCAAACCCCGGCAGGGGCGGACACAAGCTGTCACTTTCGGCAGGGGAGATTATATATAATGCAAGGGAAAAGATAGCTGAACTTTTTAATATAAAAAATCCCGAAAGAATAACCTTTTGCAAAAACACCACAGAAGCGCTGAACTTCGGAATAAAAGGCGTTATGGCGCGAGGAGACCACATTATAACCACCTCAATGGAGCACAACTCTGTAATAAGACCGATTAAAGCATTAGAAAAGTCGCAGGGTGTTGCCTATTCCGTGCTTCACGCCGACGAAAAGGGAAGCCTAGATATAGACAAATTAGAAAAGCTCATTAAACCCCAGACTACACTTTTTGTTATGACACACTCATCAAATGTCTGCGGCAATGTGTACGACATAAAAAGGGCGTCAGAAATCTGCAGAAGACGAAATGTTCTTTTTATGGTTGATGGGGCGCAAAGTGCAGGAAGTGTTAATATAGATGCAACAGACGTCGACATTTTAGCATTTCCCGGACATAAGGGACTGATGGGTCCCATGGGAACGGGCTGCCTGTATGTAAGAGAAGGAGTAAAGGTGCGCCCGATTATAGAGGGCGGTACGGGAAGCGTGTCGGAAAGTTTAACACAGCCTGACTTTTTCCCCGATATGTTAGAAAGCGGAACACTGAATGTACCTGCCATTGCAGGACTTGGTACGGCGGCGGAATTTATCAAAAAAGTAGGTGTCGATACAATTTACCACCACGAAAAAAGTCTTTTTAACCGCTTTGAAGAAAAGCTGCGAAATATAAGCAGAATCAAAATCTACGGAAACCACACACGCCATAATATCTGCGCTATGAATATAGTGGGCGCTGACTGTGTAGAGGTAGCAACTCGCTTAAATGACGAATTCGGAATATGCGTGCGAGCAGGACTCCATTGCGCCGTGTCTGCTCACGAGAGCCTCAGGACAAAGGACACAGGATGCGTGCGGTTTAGCTTCGGTTATTTTAACACTATCAAGGAAGTAGATTTTGCGGCAGATGCTCTTTATAAAATATCAAAAGATTTACAATTCTGTCAGAATTAAACCGTTGACTTTAACCCATAATAATGGTAGAATTGAATGTACAACTGAATATGGGGATGCAACGGTTTCGACGGGAAGGGCGAACATTTAAGAGCGGGTAGTGGTGCGGAGCCACTTAAAAATCCGTAACTTAAATATAATCGACAATAACAGATTAGCTTACGCTGCCTAATTATGGCGGCTGCTCTTGTTAAGCCTACCGCAGCATAACAAAGAGTATCATTTAAGCGGTGAACGTGAGCAGTCAAAGCTTTGCGACTGCCATGACCTATGAAGCTACCAAATTATCGGGTTTGTTTGTGAACCTGATAAGGCGGGAAACTTAATCACAAACTGCACCCGGAGCGCTTGAATCGGAACCTTTTTCGGACAGGAGTTCGACTCTCCTCATCTCCACCAACAAACAAAAAAGATTTGTCTACCAAGACAAATCTTTTTTGTTTGAGTGATGCGTTCCTACGGAACATGATGCACCCTTCGGGCGTGATGCAGACTTCGTCTGTGATGCACGCCTGCGGCGCGTGAGAACGCATCGCATCACAGCGAGTAAGGCGAGCGACATCACGTTTGCAAAGCAAATGCATCACTTATCACTGTTGCCACATTACTATCATTGTGATACAATATGAGAAACAGATAGATCAGAATTTGGCAAAATTATTCCAAGTTATAAAACAACACTTTTCTCTTTGTTTGTTGTTCTTTTTTTACAAAAATGACTGTATAATGAAATCACCAAATAGCAAAGGAGATTTTAAAATGAACACAGACAAAATTTATGCAGAGGCAATCGCAAATGAGTATTCCGTTAAAAACACATCGAAGGTAATAGCACTTAAAAAATTAGACCGCAAGGCAAAGGAGCCTGCAAATATTTTCGCATTTACTTTTGGCATTATCTCAGCCTTAGTGCTTGGTACAGGTATGTGCCTTTCAATGAGGGTAATTGGCAGTGGCGATTTTATGTTTATACTTGGAATTATAATTGGCATTTTGGGTATTGCAGGTGTAAGCGTTAACCATTTTCTGTATAAAAAAATACTTAAAAGCGGAAAAGAAAAATACGCAGATGATATTATTCGCTTAGCAAAAGAAATTAGTGAGGAGTAATGCTTTATGAATGGCAGTAAACTGAATAAATCACAAAGTAAATATTATAATACTGCCTGCTTAATGGATGAAGCACTTATCAGGTTGCTTGAAAAGAAAAGCTTTGAGTATATCACGGTAAAGGAAATATGCGAAAAAGCAGGAGTTAATCGTTCCACTTTTTATCTGCACTACGAAACAATAGAAGATTTGCTTGTGGAATGTGTTGAATATGTAGGAAGAAAAATTACTGATAAGTTTTCAAAAGAACACAAAATTGATAAGCAAGAAATTGCTAATTCTCCAAAAGAAAATTTGATGCTGATAACTCCACAATATCTAATTCCGTATTTAGAATTTGTCAGGGAAAATAAAGCGGTATTCACGGCTGTTGCATCGCAACCATCAGTGTTTAAAACAATTGAGATTTCCAAATACCTTTTTTCCGAACTATTCGAACCGATTTTAGATAGATTCGACATTCCCAAAAACGAGCAAAAATATCGTATGGCTTTTTATTTAAGCGGTATCCATGCTGTAGTAACAAAATGGATTGTTGGCGGTTTTAAGGAAGATGCTAGTTATATATCTAATTTGATTATTCAATGTATACAAACATAACAAATATCGGTTTATTGACATAAAAAAGTGTACTTTTGTACTGACTTGCCTATTAAAATGCACAATTTACTCTTGCTTAGACATACCGCGGCGAGCCTTTTGGCTCGCTGCTTTTTTGTCTTCAATGTATAATTTTCATTTTTTTAGCACAAACTCCCTATATCAAGAAGGGAGTGTTTTTATGGTAGAACAAGACACAATAAAACTCCTGCGGGAGTGTGACGCAGGTGTAAAAATGGGAGTTGACTCAATCAACGAGGTACTCCAATACGTAAAGGACGAAGAGTTCAGGGATGTTTTGACCCAATGCAAAACAGACCACGAGCAGTTAAAGGGCGAGCTTGAGGGGAAGCTCAATGACTATTCCGATGAGGGCAAAAATCCAAACCCCATGGCAAAGGGAATGTCCTGGCTTAAAACAAATGTGATGCTGGTAATCAATGAATCAGACACCACCATAGCGGACTTAATGACTGACGGTTGCAACATGGGAGTAAAATCTTTAAACAAATATTTAAATCAGTACAAAGCCGCAGACGAGGTTTCAAAAGACATTACAAAAAGGCTTATAAACCAGGAAGAAAAACTTGCTGTAAATATAAGAAAATTTTTATAAAAAGAGCTGTAGCAAAGGGCTACAGCTCTTTTGTTGCAGTTTTGTTTCATCAATGTTAAAAATCCTTGACTTTTAAATCTGTTTGTACTATAATGTAAGTATCTATTCTTATAACTTGATATAAGGGGAGAGGTCTATGAAAAAGAAACACATTATATGGCTGACGGTAGTATTTGTTATCTGTGCTTCTTTGGCATTGTTTATATATTTTCAATGGAATAACATAGGTGCTATTATTGACACCTTGAGATACTCACAAGAAGAAGTTACCGAAAAGATGGAAACCAACAAACAGGAACTTCAGGACTACATAGACAATAATGAAAATGTAAACGTGAGAGATTTGACACAAGAAGAAGCAGACGCATTAAACAAAGGTGAACTGACGGAGGACGAAGTGGTAGAGATTCTTACCACCAAGCCGGAAGCGCCACCTGAGGAAAATGCAAATACCAACGAAAATCCAAAGCCAAACAATAAAGAAAACGATAAAAAAGAGCCTACCAAAGAAGAGGCGGCAGGACAAAGAGTCTCCGAGGCGATTGCAAGACTGTATATTCAGAAAAACGCCTACTTGTCAAAGCTTGACGTTATAGAGGCTGAGGCAAGAGCAGAGTTTATTGCAACCTGCAAGGGAAAACCACAAGAAGTACAAAAAGAAGGAAAAATGGCTATTATTTCCAAGTATCTGCCAAAGGTGGCCGCATGGGAAAAAGAATGCGATACAATAGTATACGGAATTCTTGATGAGGTGCGAGCAGCCCTTAAGGAAAGCGGGCAGAGTCAGGAAGTTGCAGATAAAATTGAGCAAGCGTATTTAGATGAAAAAAGACTTAAAAAATCTTATTTCATTGGAAGATATATGGATTAAAATTTATTTAGCATATAAAAAGGAGTAAAGAAATGAAAGTTATGAAGAAAGCGGTAAGCTTGTTGATAGCATTGGTTATGTTAATAGCGATGTTACCCACAAGCGTATTTGCAGCCTATCAGGACGACTATTCGGATTTCCCCACAGGTTGGTCCAAGGTTGCAATGGAAGCAGCTGTTGACAACGGATTGCTAAACGGCTTTGATGATGGAACAATCAAGCCTCAGGCAAACCTTACAAGAGCTGAAATGGCAGCAATAATCGTAAGAGCGTTTAACGCGCAGACAAAGGCAGATATCACAGCATATACTGACCTTAATCCTAATGCTTGGTATTACGATTATATTGCTAAAGTTGTAAAGATGGGTGCAATGCAGGGCAAAAGCGCTACAATGATGTACCCGGACGCTCCCATAACGAGAGAAGAAGTTTTTACAGCTATGGCAAGGGTGCTTGTACTGTCAAGCGAAAACAGAGCAACACTCAACAGATATCCCGACAGAGATGATATTTCTGCTTGGGCCCTAAACTCTATGTGCGCATTAGCAGAGCGTAGCTATGTAAACGGTGACCAGTTCGGCAATGCTAACCCCAAGGCCAACATCACACGTGAAGAGTTTGCGCAATTTATGTACAACACAATTCGTACATATATAACAAAAGAGGGTACTTACAAAAAAGACATGGATGGCATAACAGTTCTCCGTGTAGGTAACGTTACCTTAGAAAAACTTTCCAACACAAGTGACCTTGTTATCGGTGATGGTGTTGGCACAGACTCCGTAAAAATCACAAACGTAAAAGTAGAAAAGCGTCTTTTAACAAGAGGCGGTACTATCACATTGAAAGATACTACCATTTCAGGCGGTGTTGTAGTTAATAACGTAAACGGCGTTACACACTTCAACAACTACCGTACCGAAAAGGTATTTGAAGGTATAATTGAGAACACCCAGGCTACATTCCTCACACCCGGCGGCGGTGGCGGCGGCGGTGGAGGTGGTGGAGGAGACAGACCTCCTGCAGAAACCTATACCGTAACTTTTAAGGTAAATGGCGTAACCTACGGAGATCCGATAAGTGTTCCCAAAAACACGGCAATTGGTACTCGTATGCCCGATGACCCCGTAAGAGTTGGTTACACATTTACAGGCTGGAAAGACGCATCCAATAACGATGTGACATCAGCAACAGTTGTCAGAGGTGCGCTTACAGTAAACGCGACATTTACAGCTAAAAACTACAACATCAAATTCGAAAAAGTAGATGGCACAGCAATCTCATTTGCAAATGCACCTGCATCTACCTTTAACTTTGATGCAACATATACACTTCCCGGGGCCTCAGATGTAAACGAATTAGGTTACACTCTGACAGGCTGGAAGGACAAAGCAACAAACGCAACAATCGAAGATTATGATGATTTAAAGGCATTAGTAACAGCTTCTACAACAGAAGCAGATGGAATTACATTAGTAGCGTTACTTACATTAAATCAGTAC
>JAZNSC010000017.1:0-61829 GCA_045591015.1 Congzhengia sp. | reverse complement strand
GAATACAATATGAATATTCCTCTATAGCTCAGTCGGTAGAGCGCATGACTGTTAATCATGATGTCGCTGGTTCGAGCCCAGCTGGAGGAGCCAAAATTAAGAGCACACGCCAACGGCGAGTGCTCTTAATTTTTTTCTTTAGTTAAGCGCGAACAGCACCACCTTATAGAGGTTGATGGGAATGTAAGCTTTGAAAACGCTGTAAGAATGAAAGATGCAGGTGCTGATATTTTTGTAGCGGGAACATCCAGCGTGTTTAACAAGGATATGAAAATTAGCGATGCAATTACAAAGTTAAAAGACATCATTTGTGATTAAGTGCATCTATTTTGTCCGTGAAAGCCAAAAAAAGAGTTACACCGTCTGGTGTGACTCTTTTTTCATTTACACTATTTTAAAATATCAAGAATAAATTTCGAAAGTTTTTTCGATACTCTTATAGATGCGTTTACATTGGGGTGGCCGACGCCTCCGACTTCATCCTTGTAGCCGTAAATATCATTGATGGGGAGAAAGTACATATTTTTGTCGCCGTTTTTTCTTTGGTCGGAAATTAGTTTTTTCAGAATTTGGGTAAATTTACTATTCATCATACCGTACATCCAAATAATTTTGGCGTCGGGGTATGCGCATCTTACAATATCTAAAAGGTACTTGCCCTCTTCATACATTGTTTCTTCGGTTGTGCCGCCCGGTTCGTCGTTGGTTCCGCAGTTCAGCACGAATATGTCAGGCGTCCATAAAGAATGGTCATACCCGTCTTTTGTTCGGGTGGCCATATTAAACATTCTTTTAAATTGAAATCCTACCTCTTGTGCACAATTTCTGTAAACACCTTGTCCGCCGATTGCTACGGTTCGAATATCGGCATTGAGCAATTCGGCAGTCATATATGCGTAGGCTTTTGTGCTGTCCTGCTCGTAGGTAGAGTATTCGCTTTGTGATTTGGGTGCAAGGACACCAAATCCGCAGGTTATGGAATCTCCCATAAATTCAATTTTGAATTTTTTCGGCGGAGGAGGAACTAAAAATTTCGGTGATTTGCCGTAGATTCTGATGCTTTTTAAAACAAGCGGAGTTTCATCTTCCGAAATTCTGAGAAGTTTAATTGTATGAGTGCTTTCTTTTTCAAAGTCATAGATTACCTTTGGTGCTGTACCGCATAAGCAGAAACGCTGGGTGGTTTCCTTTGCAAATGCCTTTACATATACCGGATTTTCGCATACATAATCCTCAAAGTGAAACTCGATTCTATTCCCTTTAAATTTAAGTTCGAGCCCGGAGTTGCTCCAGGAAAAATGGAGCCCGATGTTGTCGGTCAAGGTTCGTCCGTGTATATTAAAAAAAGACACATCCTTGTAGCTGATTTCCTCTGATTGAAAGTGCATAGCAAAAACCTCCGTTTGTTTTTCTATATAATACCATATAGAAAAACATAAATCAAGCGACAAACACCTGAAAAAATAAAAATCACTTGACAGATGTTTTTTGTTGCAAATTTAAAAAATAAGTAAAAAATATGCAAAATTTTACTTAAAATTAACAAAACTATTGAAGTTTTGGAGAAAATATAGTACAATAGAGGGGTAAGGGGGAATAGAAATGACGGCTGAAGCAAGACGCGAAAAAATCGAAAATCTCATAAGAGAACAAAAAGAAGTAGACGTAAATGTCATAAAGGAAAGTTTTGATGTTTCCAGCGTAACCATACGAAATGACCTGATAGCCCTGGAGAGAAAGGGCATCATAGAAAGGCAATACGGAAAAATCTTACTAAAATCCGACACCCCTACCTATAGTTTTGATTCCCATACTGTAAAGGAACTTGATTCAAAGGAAAAAATCGGCAAATACGCCGCGCGTCTTATAGGCGACAATGAGTCGATTCTCTTATACACAGGCAGTACCACACTTCAGGTTGCGCGCTTCATTCCTAAGGAAAACAGTTCGATACTTGTGACAAATTCTTTAAACATTGCGAATGAATTGAGAAAAAACAATCTTGCAAAGGTAGTTTTTTTGGGCGGAAATCTAAACGTAGAAACAGGCTCCACCTATGGCATTGGCGCTATAAAACAACTTGATTTTTATAATGTAGATAAGTTGTTTTTGTCTGTAGACGGAATAAGCGCTAGAGGCGGTATAACAAACGACCATCCCTTTGAAACAGACATCAACAATGCAATGATAAAAAAGGCGAAAGAGGTAATCGTGGTAGCTGACCACACAAAAATCGGTCAGAATCGCTTTGTGCAGATACAAAGCATTGATAAAATCCACAAACTTATAACCACAAGCAAAGCAGACAAGGCAGAGCTGGACCGTATAAGAAAGTGTGGAGTAGAGGTAATTATAGTTTGATACAAGGGATGTAAAAAAAGTCCAGACCACACAAGGCAAGAATTATTTTTACTTATAAAAAAAGAAGCAATTCGAGAAGTGCGAATTGCTTCTTTTTTATTTAAATGATTATTTCTTGTAATATGTTCTACCGCCGTCCACGAGAACGCTTTCGCCACAGATGTATTCTGCCATATCGGACGCTAAGAATACTGCTACATTTGCAATGTCCTCTGACTTACCAACATGACCAACGGGGAGTCTTTTGCCGTAGTCAGCAATCTCTGCATCGGAGGGGTATCTTTCTCTTAACAAATCAGTATCGATAACGGCAGGACGAATAACGTTTGCCCTGATACCTTTGCCTGCATATTCGTAAGCCAATTGCTTAACCAAACCCTCAACGCCACATTTTGCAGCAGGGTATGCGGCACTGCCGCCGCCACCGTTTACGGTGCAGTTTGTTGTTACCATGATAAAACTTCCTTTGCCCTGCTCAAGCATGTGAGGTAATGCGGCACGCGTAAGGAAGAAAGCACCGTCTAAAATAACGCCCATTGCTCTGCGCCAGGTTGCTGTGCTCATTTCTTCGATTTTTGCTACAGGTGTAATTCCTGCATTGTGAACAACGATGTCTACGCCACCAAAGTTTGCAGCCTCTGCCATCATGGCATTTACTTCCTCTTCCTTTGACACGTCTGCCATACAAGCCAAAACCTTAACGCCCTTGCTTTCAAGGTAGGGAATAAGAGTTTTTAAAGCCTCGCGGTCAGGGTCGCAGTCGTAATAATTTACTACCACGTTAGCACCTGCTTCTGCCATTTTTTTGCATATTTCAGCGCCGATTCCACGTGCACCGCCTGAAATTAGGGCTGTTTTTCCTTTTAATGATATTTCAAACATAATAAGTCACTCTCCTGTTTTTTATTAAAGTATTTTTGTTGCTTCAGTGATTGACGAAAAGCATCCGCCACCCACAAACTGCGCCAATAGATTTCCTGCAGCGGTTGCTTCTGTGTGGCCTTTGCTAACCGTTTTTTTAGAATATTTGGCGGTAAGTTAATTGAGAAAATCATCTTGGCTTCCGCCACCGATTATGGTTATATTCTGATATGTTTTTTCTGTAATTCGTTCAATTTCTTTTATTGTGTCTGCGTAGTTTTGCGCCAGACTGTGATACACACAGGCTAAAACATCACAAATGTCATCAGGCGCCGCTTCGCCTTTTTTGATAAAATATGTTTTAATAGCTTCAATCATATTTTCGGGGGAAGCAAACTCTGTGGCGTTTACGTCAATTCGGCCCGAAAAATCCGATGAGCGAGCCATATCGCTGAGTTCGGCAAAACTATAGCGGTCCTCTAAATTCTTCTTGATGGATTGTATAAACCACATACCCATTATACCCTTCATATAAAGGTAGCGACCGTCGTCTATGTACATATTCATAAGGTCGGCTTTTCTGCTTTCTTCGGTGAGAATAGGCTCGTCTATGTATACTGCAAGCATAGACCATGTTCCCGAACTTATAATCACGGAAGCATCATCGGGGGACACCAGCATAGCGGAAATCGTGTCGTGGCTTGCGGGCAATACCACTTTGCAGGAAAAACCCACTTCCTTTTGGATTTCGGGTGTTAGTCTTCCTATTACAGTTGCGGGTGGTAAGGGTTTTTTAAAAATTTTATCAGGTATTCCTAATTTTTTCAAAACCTCACGGTCAAAATCCTTTTCCTTAAGGTTAAAGAGCAGGGTGGTTTCGCTGTTTGTCAATTCATTTGCACGAACACCTGTCAAAAGAAAATTGAAATAATCAGGCAACTGCAAAAACTGTGTTGCCTTATCTAAATCCTGACCGGAATTTTTGATGCTCAAAAGTTGATACACGCTTCTGATATCATTCGGCGCAAGGCCGGTTCTTTCGTAAAAGACCTCATCGGGAATGAGTTTGCTTGTATCAAGGCTTAAGCCCTGTGTTCTGTTGTCACGATAGGAAACAGTATCAAAAACCAAATTGCCATCGTCATCTATCAAGGCAAAATCCACCCCGAAGCAGTCGATTGCCATCGTGTCAGGGCAAATTCCCATAGCCTTTGCGACTTTCATTCCCTTTAAAATTTCAGAAAACAAGGTATTTGTGTCCCAACAGAGATGACCGTTTTTTTCTTTTATGCCATTGGGAAAACGGTAAATTTCCTGCATTACCAGTTTTCCGTTTTCTATATGTCCTAAAATGTGTCGTCCGCTTGAGGCACCAATATCAACTGCTAACGCGTACATCAAAAATATCTCCTCTTAAAAGTCTACTTGATATTAAAAAGTCTTGCTGCGTTGCCGCCTAAGATAAGTTCTTTTTCTTCTGTGGTAATATCAGCACCCAATACCATGCCTATCTGCACAGAAAAATCAAACCAATTAAGGTCGCTTGCGGCAAGTAATCTGTCGGCACCTACGTTCTCGGTAACATACTCAACAAAATGTCTGTTGTAGACATCGCCTGCCATATCGTAGTATGCATTCTTGTGAGTTTTGCCGATTTCGATTGCATCTATTATTCCTGCAAGTCTTCCGCCGGAGTGTCCAAATATAAAGGGAACTTCCGGAAATTCTTCCAAAAATTTCACAAACTTATCAGGGGTAGAGAACTTTTGCTTGGGGTTTGATGTAAGCGCCCAAGTGTGTGACATAATAGGAAGATTTAGTTGGCTTGCTACTTTCCAGATTTCGCGGTAGCGCTCGTCATCTGCCGAAACGCCGTGGTCTGAGGGGTGTATTTTGATTGCCACAAAGGTAGGGTCATCTGCGTACTTTTCGATAGTAGCAAGGTCGATAGCCTCAACTCGTGGATCAAACACAAAATAACTTTTTATTTTGCCGCCGCTTGCATCGTTCAATTCCTTACAGGTCTTGCCGTAAAGTTCGTGATATTCTTCGTTAACATCACGGAATATGCCTGTATAGAGGGACTGCACCATATAGTCGCAACCTGTGCGTTCCATATTTTTAAGATAATCCTCAACGGACAACTCAAACATCAGCATTCCCATATAGCTGCCAAAGTGAGTATGTGAGTCAATAATCACCGTAACTCCTCCTTATTTGATACAGGTTTCACGGACAATTTCCATAATTTCAACAAGTTTATGTTCTCTTTGTAATTTCTGAATTGTTTCTCTGGGTAACGCTTCTGCTAAACGCTCAAACATTCTTACTCTCTTGATGCTTTCTTCTAATGCTGCTTTGCCGTTGTCCATGAAGGCAGGCCAGATATCGAGGTTTAACCAACCGTCGTAGCCGATAGCGTCCATCTGATAGAAGAATTCCAAGGTTTCCCAGAAATGCACAGAGCCAACAATCATATCGTCGTCTGTACCTCTGTAGTTGTCGTTAAGATGAACGTGGAAAAGTTTGTTTTCGCGAGCCGCCCAAGCAAGTGCTTCGGAGGGGTTTTCCTTTACCATTAAGGAGTGACCGATGTCAACAACGATGCCTAAGTTGTCGCGCTTAACCTTTTCGCAGATGTATAAGCTCTTGCCTACATCGGAGATGTACTGGTAGGTCTTGGGTTCTTTGTATTTGTATTCGATTGTAACTCGTACATCGTCACGGTAACTGCAGATTTCATCTAATGACTGCATTAAGTAATCTATTCTTTCGTTGTAATTATCTTCAAAAGGATATGTGTAGCCGTCGTGTGCTTGCCAAAGCAAAATGTCAGCGCCGTTGAGTTCAGCACAAATGTCCATAGAATCCTTAATCATGGCAATCTGCTCACGTCTTATGCCTGCATCTCTGTTCATAAGCTGACCGTTTTTGATGCCTGCATTCATCCATGTATCAGGAGCAACGGTAGAAACAACCTTGCCAAGCTCGTGGATACGTTTTTTTGTATATTCGAGGTCAAATTCCAAAGGTGTAACAAGGTTAATACCTGCGATTTCAGGCATTTTGCCGTATTCTTCCCACACCTGCTCGGTGGTGAGTCCGTTGGGTCTGTAATTTTCAACAAATCTGTCGCCGCAAGCCACAAAGGGTGCGGAACTTGATTCAATTCTTCTTTTCATAATTTTTCTCCTCTTTTTTGGATTATATAAATTACTTCTTGATTTTTGACATAAGATTTTCAAAGTTTTTATAGCAAATCTGTTCCATTTCTGCTTTTGTGGTGTGAGAATCAAGCATCTCCAAGGTGCCGTTGTAGTCATTATATGGTGTGCATGTGCCAAAAAGTAAACGCTCGCTTCCGATTGTTTTCAATAAATAGGGCAAGAAGCCGTGCTGAGTGAAATTGTGCATTTCAAGATAAATGTTAGAAAACTTTTCACAAAGAGCCATCACATCACGGGTGTAGTAAATGGTTTTTTGGTCGCTGCCCTCAATGATAATGGGTAGCTTAGGAAAGTTCTCGGCCACTTCTGCAAAAGCATCAAAGGATGTTTCCGTATGCCAAATCATAAGTGGAATACGGCGCTTTTCCAATTTCTTTAAAATTTCTCCCATTTGCCATTTCTTCATGGAATGGTTAAAGGTTTTCGGGAAAACTCTCATAATCACTGCCTTGTTATCGATGAGATACGATAAATATTCGTCAAAATTATTCCCTGCCATACACATCTCGGGAGTGATGATTGGCGAGGCGAAAAAATTATCGTTTGTCTTGACTTTGCTGATAAGAGCCTCGTTTGATTCATACGCAGTTTTAGACATATATGATTTTTCTGCAAGCACGATTTTGTCTAATCCCTCTGATAAGAGGACTTCGGGACTTGCAGGAATTTCTTCCAAAAATTTTTCCGCCTTGGTTGGAATATAGCAGTTAATATCAAATAAAGGCGTGTTTTTTTTCATTTCAAAAAATTTGGTTTCGCGTGCTTTGATATCCACGGAAAACACCTCACAATTTGGCAAAAGCCGATATTTTTAACTATAAAAATTGTATCACAGCCGTTTTTTGTTGTCAAATAAAGAAAAAATTCTCATTTTGTAAAGAAGCCATAAAATGGACATAAGCGGCGCAACCTTTTTGGTTACACCGCTTGTTTTGCCGTCCTGAACACTTATATAGCGGATGATTATAATACTTCTTTGAGTGTCTTGTAGAAGATGTCACAAATTTCGTCAGCTTCTGCTAATGTTGTGATTAGCGGAGGCTTGATTTTAAGAAGGTTCTTTCTGAATCCGCCTGTGCCGAGAATCATACCGTTTTCTAATGCCTTTGCTTTGATTGCGCCGGCTTTCTTTAAAGGTTCTTTTGTTTTGGGGTCTTCAACCATTTCGATACCGATGTGTAAACCAACCTGACGGATGTCGCCAATCTGGGGGAATTCCTTCTGCATTTCGGCTAATCTGTCAGCAATGTGCTTACCTACGATGTTTGTATTTTCAAGAAGGTTATCTCTTTCGATAATGTTAATCTGTGCAAGTGCTGCAATCTGTGAAACACTGTTGTTTGCGAATGTATGTAATTCTTCGCCGTTGATTTCAAAGCCCTTTAAGCGGTCATGAATAATAACAGCAGCAATGGGGAAGCCTGCGCCAAGTGCTTTACCTAAGCAGATGATATCAGGTTCAACATCGTAGTAGTTTGCAGCGAAGAAACTACCGATTCTGCAGTATGTCTGGATTTCGTCAAATATCAACAAGCAACCCATTTCGTCACAGAGTTCACGAAGACCCTGTAAGTAACGCTTGGGAAGCGGAATCTGACCTGCACTTGCCTGAATGGGCTCAACAATAATACCTGCAACAGGGCCGCAAACATCGTTTTCCAATGTTTCTCTTGCAACCTTTAAGCAGTAGTCGATGCAATCTTCGGGGTTGTCTGTCATATCCCAATGGTAGAGGTAAGGATTGGGAATACGTGTGAACACGTCGTTTAAGCAACGTGAGAAGTTCTGGTAGCCTGTGTAGTTACCTGCTGCCTTTGTAGAAACCCAGGATGCACCTGCTGTTGATAAGGTTGTGCCGTGGTAAGCATCTCTCAATGTTAAGAACTTACGTGCTTCGGGTCTGTTCTTAAGAGCAATTTTCATAGCGGCTTCAATAGCGGGGCCGCCACCTACTGTAAATGATACACGGTTTAAGTTTTTGGGAGCAAGTTCTGCAAGTTTTTTAGCCAAAGCATAACGGGGTCTTGTGTCAAAACCCTGGTGAATGTGTCCCATAGCACCCATGTGCTCATAAACTACTTCTCTGATTTCTTCGTTGCCGTGGCCTAAGTATAAAGCCCAGCTCTGTGAAGTACAGTCGATGTATTCTTTACCGTTGATGTCTTCTACGCGGATGCCTTTACCTTTTACGAGGCAAGGACCGGGGCTACCGCCACCAACCATAACGTGCTTGCCGTAATCTGCTGTTTCTTCAGGTGTAATGCTGTAAATCTGTTCTAATAATTTGTTCATAAATAACCTCCTGATAAATTTGAAGTAATATTGAATACGAGGTAATAATAACACGAAAAATTATCATTGTCAATACTTTTTAGTTATTTTTATATTATTTTATTCTTTTTTAATGTTTATGTTTACTTTATTTTTGCTTTCTTTTAACTTTATTTTGTGTGGGAGCGGTGTGTGATGCTAATTTTTGTTTCGCTTCATTGACAAAGTTTATGTTTCGTGATAAAATTAAAAAAAAGGAGGGTATATTTATGAACGTTATGTTTGGTATGTCAGGTTTTATTTCAGGTTTTTCTATTCTTATTGCCGCATCGCTTGTAATCGGTGGTATGATCTTTCTTTACTTAAAGGTAGTGCCCAAAAAATATGACGGCACATTCAAAAGCAAATTACTTCAGGGTGTTCACGATTATTTCAATTTTAAGAATCTCTATCTTGAAACTGTAATAAAATTCTTGTTTACCTTGTTGACATTGGTGTGCGTTGCTGTAGGTGTAGCGGGCCTTGTTGCAACCTTTATGGGCTTCTTCCGTGATATGGGATACTTGGTTGATGACTATATCTCATTCGGACAAGTTTTAGGCAACTTCTTGGCAGGTATGTTCGGTGGCATTTTAACCATTGTTGTTGGTCCTATTGTTGTTCGTTTGATTTATGAAGGCATTTTGATGTTCATTCTTTTGGTTCAGAATGTTATTGACATCAGAAACAAAATGATGAAACCCGAAGCTACAATTAAAGAAGACGCTGAATAAGCATTATATTAGCAAAAAAGATAAAAAAACGAGAACCCCCAAGCTTGAGGGTTCTCGTTTTTTTGTTAACATGTTTGTTCGGGATTGTTTTCGCCTTCTTTGTCTTCTAAAAACTTACAAAACTCCACCAGTGCTATTTTTGATGTTGAAGAGAAGTCGGTAAGGTCCAGCTTTCCTTTTTTTAGTTTTTTGGATTTAATTTTCAAAAAAGCGATTTCTTCGGAAGTGTTTTTCTGAAAAAACTCTTCTTCCCCGAGGAGATATTCTCTGGTAACATTGAAGAATGCAGCAATAATACCGAGAATGCTGTCGTCGGGAAATCTTTTGCCGGTTTCGTAATTTGCCAGGCAACTCCTTGAAATATTAAGTTTTTCAGAAAGGCGTATCTGTGTAAGCAAAGAAGTATGTCGTAATTCACGAAGTCTTTTTGGAAATTCGATACGTTTGTCTTTTGTCATAATCATCACCAAACCTTAAAAATTTTGTCGAATTGTCGCAAAAGTTCAAGAAACTTGAACTTTTTGTTATATAATATCAGTTATTTTGTCAAAAATCAAGAGGTTTTTGTAAATGAAACATTTTTTCACAAATTGAAGCGATAAATATTAAAAAGCACCAAGGGATTGTGCTCCCTCGGTGCTTTTTAATATTGCTTATAATCTTACGTTTACTGTGTTGTCTTCGTTATATGTAATTCTGTCGCCGGAATCACAGAGTGAATCAGAATACGCCAAAAATTCCTTAATAGATGGGAATAGCGGTTTAAAATCTTTCTTTATTTTATATGCTCGCTCACCGTTATTTTCAAGGAGTAGCTTAAGCATTGCCAGTTGCCATTTAGCACTATCAACGCAAGCAGCAACGGGGTCAACGATTTGTATATCTGCGCCGTGTGATGTGCCGCTTCTTCCGCCGGCGTAGGGATGAACAACAGGCATAACACAAGAAAGCTCACCCATATCGGTACTGCCTGAGCCTGTACGATTGCGAAATTCAAAGGTTTGATGGGGGATTATAAGTTTTGCTGCATCTTGTGCTAAAGATATCATATTGGGGTCGTTAATTAAAGGAGCGTACCCGGGAAAATCTTCGATATCTACATTTGCATTGATAGAAAGTGCCGCACCAACCAATGCTTGGTTTACGCGCTTGTTGGCAGCAACTATTCCGTCGAATGTTTTTCCGCGGACATAACTTTCCAATGTGGTGGTGGCAGGGATTGCATTTACCATCTGGCCGCCGTCTGTAATGATGGGGTGAACGCGGATAATGTCGTCTTCTTTAAAGTTTTCGCGTATGGCGTTAATTGCATTTATGCCGCAGGTTGCAGCATAAAGAGCGTTTTTGCCGTCCCAGGGAGAGCCACCTGCGTGGGCGGACTTGCCTTTGTAGGTGACTTTTTTTGCCATACAGCCCACAGAGCCCAGCGTGGCACCAAAAAAGCCTGAAGTGTGAACCATAAAGGCGATATCTGTAGTATCAAAGTAGCCACGATGCATAAATTCACTTTTGCCGCCGAAGTATTTTATGATACCTTTTTTCTTTAATTCGGAGCGGAATTCAATTTCTAAGAGTTCTTCTGCAGGAACTGCACAGAGCTTGATTTTACCGCATAAATCATCAATAACACCGGGCTCTTTTAACGCAGCCGCAATGCCGATAAGTGTGGCGCACTGGGCGTGATGGGCACAAGAATGGGCGGCGCCTGTTTCGGGGTTACATTCAGGGTGCGTAGGGCAAATGATAGAGTCCATTTCCCCAAAAATCAAAATCTCAGGTCCGGGCTTGCCTGTATCGATAACAGTGTAAAAGCCGGGAATGTTCCCTGCGCGTACAAGCTCGTAGCCTAAACTTTCGAAAATTTCTTCCATATATTTTGATGTTTCGTATTCCTTGTAGCCTGTTTCGGGGTGTTGCCAGATATAACGCTCCGCGT
Organism: Congzhengia sp.; assembly: GCA_045591015.1. Taxonomy (GTDB): domain Bacteria; phylum Bacillota; class Clostridia; order UBA1381; family UBA9506; genus Congzhengia. Next base: position 50,400 of record JAZNSC010000017.1, on the reverse strand, counting down.
CTAAAATCAGTTGGGAGTGTTTTTCTACTGCGTTTTTTATAGCTTGCATAATTAGTCCTCCTAAAAATACTTCTATTTTAATTATAACGATGTGCAAAAGCATTTTCAACAACTATATTTTAAAAAGTATAAAGTTTATTTGGTTTTTGTGTGCCTTGCAATTCCTTGGGAAAAGTTGTATAATAATTGGTAGGAGATGATACTATGGATTACAATTTCCACACCCATACTACCCGATGCGCACACGCAGAGGGAAGCGAGCGTGAATACATAGAAAAAGCAATCAAAGCAGGAATTAAGGTTATGGGATTTTCAGACCACATTCCTCACGTAAATCCCGATGGGACAGAGTATTATTATCGGGTTCCCGTTGAGAGTGCTAAAGAATATGCAAGCACCATAAATGTCCTCAAGGAAGAGTACAAAGGAAAAATTGAGCTTTATGTGGGTTTTGAGACGGAGTACATTCCAGACTGCTTTGATGAAATGGTAGAAAACGCACGTCTGTGGGGCGCAGAGTATCTGATTTTAGGACAGCACATGGTAGGCAGACACCCTGACATTCGCTGGACGGTGTCCATAACTTATGATGAAAACGACCTGAAAGAATACACAGAATGCGTGGTAGAGGCAATAAAAAGCGGAGTTATCACTTATGTTGCACACCCTGATATTATAAACTTTGTAGGCGATGAAAAAATCTACTACCAAGAAATGAAAAAAATCTGCATAGCATCAAAAGAGTACAATGTGCCTCTGGAATTAAATTTTTTAGGTATTCGCCTTAAAAGAAACTACCCCTGTGAAAAGTTCTGGCAGATTGCAGGTGAGGTGGGGTGTCCTGTTGTTTTCGGGTTTGATGCTCACGATGTTGAGGCAGCAGGGGACAGAGAGTCTTTAGGTGTTGCTCTTGAATATGTAGAGAAGTTTAACTTGAATTTACTCAAAAGACCAACGATAAAAAGGATTTAAATCATGGAACAAAACAGTTTTTTAAAAGGAATTAAAGACGGGCTACCTATCTGCTTCGGGTATTTGTCTATTTCGTTTGCTTTTGGTATTTTTGCCGTGGGAAACGGAATGACTCTTCTTCAGGCGGTCTTGATGTCTATGACAAATCTCACCTCTGCAGGTCAGCTTGCGGCGGTTCCTATTATATGCGCAGGGGGGACGTTAGCAGAGCTTGCCGTTTCCCAGATAGTTATAAATTTAAGATACGCACTGATGTCGGTGTCGCTTTCTCAAAAACTGGGAAAAAGCATCAGTATGTTTGATAGATTCATAATTGCATTTGCCAATACAGATGAGATTTTTGCAGTTGCATCATCTAATGAGGCGGTAGGCAGAAAATATATGTATGGTTTAGCGCTAACGCCTTTTATCGGTTGGACGGTAGGTACGCTTATTGGTGCGGGTGCGGGAAATATTTTGCCTGAAATTGTGGTGTCATCACTAGGCATTGCCATTTACGGAATGTTTATTGCAATTGTTATGCCCAAAGTGCAAACGGAGCGCGCCACGGCACTTTGCGTGGGGCTTGCTGTTATTTTATCTGTGGCGTTTTATTATGTGCCGTATCTTAAGGGCATTCCCTCGGGATTTACAATTATTATTTGTGCGGTTGTGTCAAGCGCAGTGTTTGCCTGCCTTGCGCCTTTGAATTTGCGTAAGGAGGACGAGGAAAATGTATAATTATTTTGTCTATCTTGCGCTTATGGCGGGCATTACCTACTTAATACGTATGGTGCCGCTTGTTTTGGTAAAGAAAAAAATCAAAAACAGGTACATTTTATCATTTTTGTACTATATACCTTATTCGGTTTTATCGGCAATGACCTTTCCCGCGGTTTTTTATTCTACGGGAAATGTGATTTCAGCTCTAGTCGGAACGGTTGTGGCGCTGATTCTGGCTTATATGAAAAAAAGCCTTGTGGCAGTTGCTGCCTTTTCGTCACTTGCAGTTTTTGTGGTTGAATTATTGATAAAAATATTGTAAAAAAACCAAAAAAATTGTTTAATAATAGTATTGCAAAAATGAACTTGCAGGAGTATAATAATTAAGGTTTGAAAAATTATCGAAAGAAGGCAAATACCCATGGCAATGGCTTTAGCGATTATTATATTTACAATAATGTTTGTTATGGTGGTTATCGAAAAATTCGAGCGCCATCATATAACCTTGGTCAGCGGAGCGCTGGTTTTAACTTTAGTGTTCGGCTTGTGTATGAGAAGCTGGGACGCAGTGTGGGAAACCCTCAATCTTCACAGCATAGTAAGACTTGATTTTTGGTGGGGAGAGGGGCATGAAGAAGCAAGCGGCATCAACTGGGCAACCATTCTTTTTATTGCCGGTATGATGGTAATGGTAGAAAGTATGGGTAAGGCAGGTTTTTTCCGTTGGATTTGCTTGTCTTTAGCAAAACTTGTAAAATATAAAACAGTGCCGCTTTTGTTCTGTTTTATGATTATTTCTGGCGTTTTGGCAATGTTTATCGACAGTATCACAGTTGTGCTGTTTTTGGCGGCGGTTACTGTAGAAATAGCAAAGACCTTGAAGTTTAACCCTATACCTATGATTTTATCAGAAATTTTCTGTGCGAATTTAGGCGGCGCAGCCACAATGTGCGGCGACCCTCCGAATATTATCATAGGCACGTCACTTGGGTATTCGTTCTTTGATTTTATCTCAAATACAGGCGTAATTGTGGCGGTTTGCTTTGCTTTTGCGCTTCTTTATTTCTGGCTTTGCTTCAGAAAGCAACTGAAAAAAAGCGAGGAAACAAGACCTGCGGATATTGTATTCCCCGAAGCAAAGGACGCAATAAAAAACAAGCCTGCATTTATTTCATCAAGTATCATTTTTGTTATAGCGGTGGTGCTTTTGGTAACACACGCAGAAACCCATTTGTCCGTTGCTGCAATCGGTGTGGGAATTGCGATTATTTCTGTGTTTGCAACGTTTATCACCTCGGGTGTAGATGATATTAAATATGTTTTACGTCATATAGATTACAAGACGCTTTTATTCTTTGTGGGACTTTTTATTTCGGTAGGGGGACTTGAGCAGACAGGGGCGCTGGAGCTTTTGGCAGAATACATTGCGCGCCTATCCGGCGGAAATGTGGTAGTGGTAGTAATTATCATTATCTGGCTTTCTGCAGTTGCAAGTGCATTTGTTGACAACATTCCTTTTGCCGCTACCATGGTGCCCGTTATTCAGTCAATGGCAATGACCACGGGAATAGACTTAAATCTTTTGGCGTGGACCCTTTCTATGGGAGCAGATATCGGCGGCAATGCAACGCCCATCGGCGCTTCAGCCAATGTTGTGGGCACGTCGGTTTCAGCCAAGGCAGGCCACCCTGTAACCTGGGGAAAATATTGCAAAGTCTGCGCGCCGGCGACAGTACTTGCAATAACTATCTCAATGATTTGTATTTTGATAAGATACGTATATTAAAAGGGGGAGTACGATGAAGTCACAGATAATAGTTACAGTGGGACGAGAATTCGGTAGTGGTGGTCACTACATATCAGAAAAAGTGGCAGAGCGTTTAGGGATTAAGCTTTATGACAAGGAGCTTTTGCAGGAAGTTATAGAGCATCACGGTTTTGCCCATGACGAAATACACAAATACGACGAAAAACCCAAAAACTTCCTCTTATCCAGAAAAATAAGAAACCACTCAAATTCTTTTGAAGAAATTATGGCGGAGAAGCTGTTTGATTTTCTGCAGGAAAAAGCAGATTCAGGGGAATCCTTTGTAGTAATCGGCAGATGCAGTGACTATATTTTAAAGGAATACCCCAATGCCCTTCGTGTGTTTATTCTTGGAGATAAGGAAACAAAAACCCAGAGAGTAATGGACGTTTTGGGCTTGTCAAAGAGAAAAGCTCACATAATGATGAAGAAAATGGACAAAAAAAGAAAAACCTATCACAACCACTACAGCAGTATCAAGTGGGGAGATTCACGTGGTTATCACTTGTCTATCAGCAGTAGTCTATTGGGACTTGACGGCACAGTAGACATAATAGTAGAAATGGCAAATAAACTTAAAGAAATGTAAAAGGCAGACGAAAAAAGCAGAGTGCAACATAAAAAAGGAATTCACATTTGTGAATTCCTTTTTTTGTGCATATAAGATTAAACATTTAAATGCTTTCTTACTGATATCAAACTTCCCAGTCCGCCTAAGATTGCGCCCAAGCCTAATGATGCCACAATAATTGGAGTGGTAAGCTCTGACAAGGGTTTCATAGTAAAAAACATTATATTCAATGAATCTACTACGCCGACGATTGCGCTGTAACCTGCTATAATTATTCCAATAGCAGCAACAGAACCGATAATTCCGATAAAAATACCTTCAATAATAAACGGCCATCTAATAAACCAGTCGGTAGCGCCTACAAACTTCATAATGTTGATTTCTTTTCTGCGGGTAAATACGGTGAGCTTGATGGTGTTTGCAATAATAAATATTGAAACAATAGCTAATGCTACGATAATCCATAAACTAAAACGTCTTACATAGTTTGCCACATTTACAAGCTTGTTTATAACCTCTTCGTTTTGCTGGATTTTTACTATACCGCTAATATCGTCCATCTGCGCTACGGTTTCAGCTGATTTTGACAGGTCAGTCAAAGTAACCAAATACATATCGCGCAAAGGGTTATCGTCTTTATATCGGTCTAAAAGCGATGCATTGTCGCCCATTTTTTCCTGAAGAACAGCAAAACGTTCTTCGTTTGTGTTAAGTACAGCAGCCTCAACATTGGGAATATCTTTGAGCTGCTGGCCGATGGAGATAAGTCCGTCGTCTGTAACTGTTTCGTCAACTACAACAACTATTTCATATTTACCTTCTAAATTTCCTACCATGCTGTTTATGTTTATGGTAAGCACCATAAATACACCCAAAACAAGTAAGCTTGCCATTACGGTAAATATTGAAGCCAAAGTCATCCAACCGTTTGAGAAGATGTTTTTGAAAGCTTCTGAAAAGAAGTAACGTATACCTCTAATTTTCATAGCCGTAACCTCCTCTCGATTCGTCGCGGACAATTTTGCCCTCTTCGATTGCGATTACTCGTTTTTTCATAGTATCAACGATATCTTTCGCGTGGGTTGCCATAATAATTGTGGTACCGCGCTTGTTGATATTGTCCAGTAACTCCATAATTTCCATTGCTACCTTGGGGTTTAAGTTGCCTGTAGGTTCGTCAGCAATTAAAAACGCAGGGTTATTAACCAACGCACGAGCTAATGCTACTCTTTGCTGTTCGCCGCCCGATAACTCTCCGGGGTATGATTTTGCCTTGTGTGAAAGTCCTACCAAGGACAGCACATTAGGCACTTGCTTTCTGATTTCTTTTTTCGATGCGCCGATTATATCCATAGCAAAAGCTACGTTTTCATAAACGGTCTTGTTGGAAAGAAGTCTGAAATCCTGAAATACTACGCCCATAGAACGACGCAAATACGGGATTTGGCGACGGCGTAATTTTCCGATGTCTTTGTTATTTATAATAACTTGACCTTTGGTTGCTACTTCCTCGTGCATCAAAAGCTTTATCAATGTAGATTTACCCGAACCTGACGGTCCTACGATAAATACAAACTCGCCTCTTTCTATAAAGAAGCTTACATCGTCTAAAGCAGTTGAGCCGTTAGGATATGTCTTAGTTACATTGCTAAGCAATATCATAATATCAATCCTCTCTGTATGCTTTAAAAGAATTATATGTTCCAAAAAGTTTGGAACATATAAGGAAATTCAAATGAAATTAGAATTTCGATGGGTTGGAAAGCAGATATTTTCTTACCAATACTGCTACTTTAAATACAACCGCATCGTCGAATTTACGAAGGTCCAGTCCCGTTAAGCGCTCGATTTTATCAAGGCGGTAAACGAGAGTGTTTCTATGTACAAAAAGCTGACGTGATGTTTCTGATACGTTTAGGTTGTTTTCGAAGAATTTGTCTATTGTTTGCAGAGTTTCTTCGTCTAAAACCTCAAGGCCTTCCTTCTGGAAAATCTCGCCCAAGAAAAGCTCGCAGAGCTTGCTGGGAAGCTGATAGATAAGTCTTCCGATACCTAACTCTTCGTAGCTTAAGATGTATTTATTTGCATCAAAAACTCGTCCTATTTCTAAAGCAAGTCTTGCTTCTGAATAGGAATGGGCGATGTCGTTGATTGAATTAACAACTGTACCGATGCCAACGTATGCCGACAATAAAAGCTCTGAATTTATTGTGTCAACTATAGATTTAGCTGTTTTTGTGATAAATTCCTTGTTATTTCCTGCTAAAGATTTAATAACAACAATGCTCTTGTTGTCGATATTTATAATGAAATCCTGTTCGGGGAACATATTCTGCAAAAGCTGAATAACGCCGGTTTCATTGCCGGGAATCTGTACGATATATACAATTCTGGGAACGTCAGCATCAATCTGCAATTCTCCTGAACGAAGATTTACATCTCCGGGGAGTACGTTTCCTAAAAGAACGTTCTTTAGGTAGCTTGATTTGTCGTATCTGTCAGCGCAGTGGAGCAAAAGGTTTGAAATGCTGATAGCAAGGAGAGTGCAGAGCTTCTGGTCTTCCGCTTCTGTACCTTTAACATATACTACAAATTCCATAATGTTTCGTGTTCCGATGGCAACACAAGAATACCCGCCGGAAATGTAGGGTCTGCCGTTATTTACAGCGGAGGAAATTATAGCAAAAGTATCGTCATCGCCTGCGGGTTCACCCACATAAGAAACGAGGACACACGTATTATTTACAACACCCATAGATTTGTGGGAAACTCCTCGCATCTGGTCTAAAACAGGCTGAAAAATTTCACTAAGCATTTATATCCACTCCTTTTTGTATGCAATACTTATACATATATATCATACTAGATTTTTGTGCATTTTGCAATGTTTTTTTGCGAATTTAACCTAAATGTAATCTTTTTTCTACCATTTTTTATTAAATTTGATAAAAATTTAAAATTATGCAAAATACTATTGCATAATTATTCAAATTGATGTATAATTATAAAATATTGGAGGTATTGGTATGAATACTAAAGAAATTGCAAAACTTGATAAAAAATATTATATGAATACATTTGGCGAGCGTATTCCCGTGAGCTTTAAGGGCGGAAAGGGAGTTAAGCTCTTTGCCGATAACGGAGATGTGTATACTGACTTTTTGGCAGGTATTGCCGTTAGCGCTGTAGGGCATAATCATAAAACCCTTACAAAAGCCATAAAGAAGCAAGCAAAAAAAGTTCTCCACGTGTCTAATTATTACTACATAGAGGAGCAGGCAAGATTAGCTCAAAAAATCTGCGAAAATTCAGTTGCCGATAAGGTGTTTTTTGCAAATTCGGGAGCAGAGGCAAACGAGGGCGCAATAAAGCTTGCAAAAATATATCAGTACAAAAAAGGCAACACAGAAAAAACAGAAATTATTACACTGACAAATTCATTCCACGGAAGAACACTGGCAACAGTTGCCGCAACGGGACAGGAGAAGTTCCAAGCACCGTTTAAACCGCTTACACCGGGCTTTCATCACGTTGAGATAAATGACATCGAGGCGCTAAAAGCGGCGATTACTGATAAAACCTGCGCCGTTATGATGGAAATGATTCAGGGCGAAAGCGGAGTACACCCCTTGGACGAAGAATATGTAAAAGAGGTTTATGCTCTATGTCGTGAGAATGATATGGCCTTTATCGTGGACGAGGTACAGACGGGCATGGGCAGAACAGGTAAGCTCTTAGCATACGAGCATTACGGTGTTAAACCTGATATATTTACATTGGCAAAGGCATTAGGCGGCGGCGTTCCTATTGGTGCTGTTTGTGCTCGTGATGAGTTTGCAGCGTTTACCCCAGGTGACCACGGCTCTACCTTTGGCGGAAATCCTTTAGCATGTGCTGCAGGGCTTGCGGTGTTTGAAATCTTCGAAAAAGAAAATTTAGTAAAAAATTCAGAAATAGTCGGCGCATATTTAAAAGAAAAAATACTTGAACTTGTAAAAAAATACGATATAATAAAAGAGGTGCGCGGAAAAGGCCTGATGATAGGCGTTGAATTGAAAGATGCAAATGCCGGCGATATCAAGCACAAGCTTTTTGACGAAAAGTACCTGGTGGGCGCCACAGCAACTACAGTGAGACTTTTGCCGCCCTTAAACATCACAAAATCCGATGCAGACGAATTTGTGAAAGTATTTGAAAAAGTATTGAAATAGGAGAAAACCATGAACAAGCATTTATTGACATTACACGACTGGTCAACCCAGGAGATTTTAGATACTCTTGATTTGGCTGACAAATTAAAATATGAGCAGAAAAACGGCATAGAGCATCATCTCTTAAAGGGAAAAACTCTAGGTATGATTTTTACAAAATCTTCTACAAGAACAAGAGTTTCCTTTGAGGTTGGTATGTATCAGCTTGGTGGCTCTGCGCTCTTTTTGAGTTCTAACGATATTCAGCTGGGAAGAGGGGAAACAATCTACGATACAGCCAATGTGTTATCTCGCTTTTTGGACGGTATAATGATAAGAACATTTAAGCAGTCAGACGTTGAAGATTTGGCAAAATACGGCAGTATTCCGATTATAAACGGTCTTACTGATTTAGTACATCCTTGTCAGATTTTAGCGGATTTTCAGACAATCCGCGAGCATAAAGGCAAACTAAAAGGTTTAAAACTTGCCTATATCGGCGATGGCAACAATATGGCACACTCACTTTTATACGGCGGCGCAAAAGTTGGTATGGAAATCGCCATTGCTACACCCAAGCAGTATGAGTGTGACCCCGAAGTTGTGAAAAATGCATTAGAGGATGCTGCAGCCACAGGCACACGCCTTACCTTGACCAACGACCCAATAGATGCGATTAAAAATGCAGATGTTGTCTATGCAGATACCTGGGTAAGTATGGGACAGGAAGCGGACAAAGCAGAAAAAATCAAGGTTTTCGGACCTTATCAGATAAACAAGGAACTTTTCTCTCATGCAAAGAGTGATGCAATCTTTTTACATTGCTTGCCTGCATATCGCGGTTATGAGGTAACAGAGGACGTTATCGACGGACCTAATTCTGTGATTTTTGATGAGGCAGAGAACAGACTCCACGCTCAAAAAGCAGTAATGGTAAAACTAATGGGAGAAAATTAAGGAGATAAAAAATGTTTGAGGTAAGAAGAGCAAATTTAAGCGACGTTGACAGTATTCAGGAAATTACTGCCGACGCGTTCAAAAAGTACATAGCCTTAGCTGGCATTGAGGACACACCTGCTCTGCACGAAACAAAAGAGCAGATAATAGATGATATAAAAAATAAAATCGTGTACGTAGCGTACATCAGAAATCAGGTTGTAGGAAGTGTACGTATTGAGATTTTAGACGAAAATACCGCATACCTTTCACGTTTTGGTGTTAGTATGAAATACCAGAATTTAGGTATAGGTAAATCAATGATGAACGCCCTTGATATGGAGCTTGCAGAAATGAAAATCAAAGAAGTAATTCTGCACACCGCATCAAAGGCTACACCCTTAATGAGATTTTATTACAACCGCGGTTTTTACGTTGATGAAGTATCAAAGGACAAAGGCTATATTCGAGTTCTTATGAGAAAAGATATTCCTCAGTTAGATTAAGAAGTATAATCTTCTAAAAGAGACCACACCTCTTCGTGAGTATCTAAAATAATTCCTTGATTTAAGAGGGTACGGTCTGCTTCGGTAAGGGAATTTTTGTTAATATCTAAAATTTGACGAAAGGTTTGACTGCCGTCGGGATTGAGCACATACAGATTTACAAGTGTTCCCTCTGATATTATGAGGTAGTCGCATTTGTTACCGGCTGGGATTTCTTCTGTGGCAGAAAAAGCCTCCTTTAAGTCTTGAGGACGCTTTAAGGGCCTATAAATTCCGGCAGTATCATATTGATTGGTATTTACAGCATCGCTTTTTTGCGGTGCTGATTTTTTTGACCAAAAATATCCCAAACTTGCGCACAAAAACATAGCAATAATCAGGCACGACAAAAATATCAATACCACTAAAACATTACGTCTGCTTTTTTCCATAAAATCACCTCTAAAGCTATTTTCGGCAAAAAAGGGACATTTATTCATATTTATTTACATATTTAATATCAAATTAACCTTGTTTTAATAGTTTCTTAATATGTTTGGGGTACAATATAATAAAATAACTATAAGTATAAAAAGTGCAATTACCAAGAGGTGACAAATTATGGCAAAAAATACATATTCTACGAAAGGCGTTAAAGCTCCCCCAAAAGGCAAGAAGAAAAAAAGCAAAAAGGGAGCACTGCTTAAAGTGGTGCTGGCTGTTTTTGTGGTAGGTCTTTTGGTTATATCTGTTGTTGCAGGAGCGTTTATGGGCTTTATTGACAACAGTATGGACATTATAGCGGAAGAGCGCAACCTTGATTTTACTTCTATTATCTATTATATAGATGAAGAAACAAATCAACCGGTTGAATACGATAGAATACACAGTGCAGAAAACAGAGTTTGGGTAGATATTGCAAATGTACCCGAAGACTTGCCCAATGCATTTATCGCAATCGAGGACGAGCGTTTCCGTGAACACAGAGGTATGGACGTTAAGCGTACATTCGGTGCATTTATGCAGTGGATAACGGGAAATGACTCCTATGGCGGCTCTACAATTACGCAGCAGCTCGTTAAAAACGTTACAGGTGAAAAGGACCGTTCACCTCTTCGTAAAATAACAGAAATCTTCCGTGCTATGAATTTAGAGAGAAGAATGAGCAAAGACGAAATTATCGAAATGTATATGAACACCATTTATTTTGGCTCGGGTTGTCATGGTGTTCAGGTTGCGGCAAATCATTATTTCGGAAAAGATGTAAGCAAATTGACAGTAGAGGAGTGCGCGTCTTTAGCCGCAACGGTTAAAGCACCCACAACCTACAATCCTGCCACAAATTACGAAAACAACAAAGAACGTCGCGATGTAGTTTTAAATAAGATGGCAGAGCTTGAATTTATTACACAAGAAGAGTGCGAAGCAGCTAAAGCCAGAGAAACAAAAGTTGCAGACGGTGCATCAACTGCTGCAAAAGTAAATCAAGATATAAACAACTACTTTGTTGACGAAGTAATGCAGGACGTAATCGAAGACTTGATGGAAGAGAAAAACATCTCTGAAAGCGAAGCGGCAACATTACTTTATACCAGCGGTTACAAAATTTATTCAACAGTAGACCCCAAAGTACAAAGTGCTGTGGAAGAAGTTTATGAAAATACATCAAACTTCCCCAATTCATCAGTTCAGTCCGCCATGGTGGTAATGGACCCGTACACAGGTCATATTAAAGGAATGGCAGGTGGAACAGGCAAGAAGACAACAGTACGAGGACTAAACCGTGCCACACAGGCAAAACGTCAGCCCGGTTCGTCCTTTAAACCTGTGGCAGTTTATGCTCCTGCCATAGAATATAATGTAGTAACTCCTGCGACGCTTATAAACGATGCGCCTCTTACTATCGGAAACTGGCAGCCCAAAAACTCCGGCGGCGGTTTCCGTGGAAGAATGACAACAAGAAACGCAATCGAACGTTCACAGAATATTCCTGCAGTTAAGGTTATGCGTGAACTTACTCCCGAAAAATCCTATGACTTCTTAACGAAGAAGCTCGGATTTACAACACTGGTAGACAATGAAACAAGAGAAGATAAATCAACGGGCGATAAGAACCTGTCAACTGCATTAGGTGGTATCACTTACGGTGTAACAGTAGAGGAAATGACAGCGGCCTATGCTACATTTGTAAATTCAGGTATGTACAATAAACCCGTAACATATACTAAAGTATTAGATGCAAATGGAAGAATTGTTTTGGAAAACAAAGTCCAGAACAAAAAAGCCATGAGTCCGGAGACAGCTTATTCTATGGCAAATATGCTGACCGGTGTTACAGCAAACGGTACAGGTAGGTCTGCACAGTTGTCAGGCATTTTGACAGGTGGTAAAACAGGTACAACAAACTCAAATAAAGACAGATGGTTTATGGGATTCACTCCCAATTATGTAGGTGGCGTATGGATGGGTTATGACCAGCCTAAAGCTATGAGCGGAAGCAATTTCTGTCCGGGAATATGGCGAAAGGTTATGGTAAAAATCCACGAGGGAGAAAAAATCAAAAAGCTTACCGTTCCTAAAGATATTGTAAAACGCTCAATCTGTCAAAACAGTGGTAGAGTTGCAGCTAGTGGCTGCGGAAATACACGTGTGGAATATTTCAAAGAGGGCACACAGCCTATGAAATATTGTACCGGTCATACAGCTCCGGTGATAATCAGTCCTAATAGTACTTCCGGTACAGAAACGCCCAATACTCCTTCGACCACTACTCCCGTCACACCTCCGACAGATGTACCGGGAGATACAAGCGACCCGATAATAGATGGCGAAGCAAACGATACCAGCAGTGATGTGGGAACAAATGATGTGGCAACGCCAGGCACGGATGCAAGTGAAGCTGATGACGAATCAACGTGGTTTGGAGAATGACAATAAAAGAGGTGGAGAAAATGAACTACAGTGAAAAATGGGAATATTGGTTAAGTTCCCCGGTGGTAGATGAAGCTACAAAGGAAGAACTGAAGAAGCTTTCCGATAATCCCCAAGAAATTGAAGAAAGATTTTATAAGGATTTAGAGTTTGGTACGGCAGGACTTCGTGGTATTTTAGGCGCCGGTACCAACAGAATGAACATTTACACAGTAAGGCACGCAACCCAAGGCTTAGCCAACTACATCGTGGCAAAAGGCAAAGAAGCTATGGACCGTGGTGTTGTGATTTCTTACGATTCAAGACATTTTTCCACAGAGTTTGCATACGAGAGTGCTTGCGTTTTGGCAGCATCGGGTATCCGTTCTTATGTATTTGATATTTTACACCCCGTTCCTGTTTTATCCTTTGCGGTAAGACACTTAAACTGCTACAACGGCATTATGATTACTGCCAGCCATAACCCTGCAAGATACAACGGCTACAAGGTTTACGGCTCTGACGGTGCACAGCTGAACGTTGCTGATTCAAACGAGGTTTTTGATTACATTACCAATATGGACATCTTCCGCGATGTAAAAACAATGGCACTTGACGAAGCAAAAGCCAAAGGCTTAATCACCGTTGTGGGAAAAGACGTGCGAGAAGCATATTTAGAAGAAGTATTAAAATGTCGCAAAAACCCAGATGTTGCAGATGACACAGCAAAGGATTTGAAAATCGTTTATACACCTTTCCACGGCTCAGGTCTTGTTCCCGTTACAGAAGCGTTGGAAAAGGCAGGATATAAAAACGTTTACGTTGTAAAAGAACAGGCAGAGCCCAACCCTGATTTTATAACAGTAAAATCACCTAACCCCGAGGACAAAGAGGGATTTTACCTTGCTATCGAATATGCAGATCGTATTGGCGCAGACGTAATATTAGGTACTGACCCCGATGCTGACCGTGTAGGTGTACTCGTTAAAAATCCTGACGGCTCATATAAGGTACTGACAGGAAACGAAACAGGCGTATTGCTTACTGATTATATTCTTTCCTCCGCTGCAGCTAAAGGCGAAATAGGCGAGGGCGACTTTATAGTTAAAACAATCGTTACTACAGGTCTTACAAAGAAAATCGCCGACAGCTTCGGCGTGAAGATGTATGACGTATATACAGGCTTTAAGTTTATTGCAGAGCAGATAAGACTTCACGACGGCATAGACGGCAAGTACCATTTCGGCTTTGAAGAAAGCTACGGCTCGCTTCCCGGAACTTATGCAAGAGATAAAGATGCCGTTGCGGCAACACTTTTGATTTGTGAAATGGTAGCAGTATTAAAGCGCGAGGGGTTGACTCTTGCTGATGCAGTTGAGCGCCTTTACAAAAAATACGGCTACATTGTTGACCGTACAGTTTCTGTTACTATGGAGGGTATGGACGGTATGCAAAAAATCGCCGCCATGATGAAAAAAGTAGCAGATGCACCCTTTAAAAATATCGGCGATACGAAAATTTCAGCATATAGAAATTACAATAATGACACTCGCGAGGACTACGAAACAGGCGAGATTTCAAAGCTTGGTTTTGAACCATCAAATGTTTTGTACTTTGAACTTGCGGGCGGCGGGTACTTTGTAATCAGACCATCAGGCACAGAGCCAAAGATAAAGTTTTACTATTCAGTGCCTTGCGATTCCATTGAAGACGGAAATGCAAAAATTGACAAATTAGATGCAGAAGTAAAGAAGATTTTATTATAGAAAAAAATAATCCGATGAGATTTTTCTCATCGGATTATTTTTTGTATCTTTGCATTTATAAATTCTATTAGTTTGTCTCGTTCAAGCAACAATTGACAGCCTCTTATTCCTGCGCTGACCGTGATGCGGTCGTGCTTTGTCACAGAAGCATCAAAGTAAGTAGGGAATTGCTTTTTCATACCTATGGGTGAGCAACCGCCACGGATGTAGCCTGTTAAGCCGAGCAAGTCCTTAACGTGAACCATTTCTACTTTTTTATTACCTGATGCAACGGCGGCAGCCTTCAGGTCGATTTCCTTATCTACGGGAATACAAAAAACTACAGGTCCCGTTTTGTCACCCTTTGCCACTATTGTTTTAAAAACTTGAGAATAGGGTAGCCCTACCTGATCGGCTATGTGAGTGCCCGATAAGTCGTTTTCGTCTACCTCATAGTAAACAGTTTCATAAGGAATCTTTTCTCTGTCCAATATTCTCATTGCATTGGTTTTTACGGGTTTCATTGGTTTTCTCCTAATATTATGCCTTGCTCTATTTTGTTGCCTTTTATATATTCTGATACAGGCATTTTTTTCTTGCCCTCAAACTGAACATCGGTGATTAAGAGTAAGTCACTCGCACACTTTACAAGAATTCCGTCTTTATCTACGCGTAAAATTTCGCCGTTTGTACTGCCTTGGTTACCGCTTACAACCTTTGCTGCAATAACCTTAAAACGTGTGCCCTGATATACCGTTGAAGCGTAAGGGTAGGAGTTTAGTGCTCTTACCTGATTGTTGATTTTTTCGGCAGAAGCCGAAAAATCAATATAGCCTGTGGCTTTATTTATCATAGGCGCGTAACAGGAAAGCTCGTCGTTTTGCTTTTCAGGACGTAATGTACCTGATTCGATTTGCTCTAATGTCTTTCTGATAGCGGTAACGCCTAAAGTGGCAAGTTTATCGTGAAGTGTTTCTCCTGTGTCGACGGGTGTGATGACTACTTCTTCTTTTACCAACATATCGCCTGTGTCAAGACCTGCATTCATCTGCATTGTGGTAACACCTGTGACACTTTCGCCACACATTATACTCCACTGAATAGGCGCAGCACCGCGGTATTTGGGAAGAAGTGATGCGTGAATGTTAATACAGCCGTATTTGGGAATATCTAAAACCCTCTGTGGCAAAATCTGACCGTATGCCGCAACTATAAAAATATCTGCGCCGAAGGACGCCAAATATTCATAAGCCTCGTCGGTTTTGGCACTTTGGGGCTGATAAACAGGTATATTTTTAGAAAGAGCATATTCTTTTACGGGGGATGCCTGAAGTTTATGGCCGCGACCTTTGGGCTTGTCGGGTTGTGTTACTGCAAGCAATATCTCGTGGCCGTCGTCATAGAGTGCCTCAAGAGGCAATACCGCAAAGTCGGGAGTACCCATATAAATTATTTTCATATTTGCCTCCTACTGTTCGACAAAAGCGATTGCATTATCGATATAAAGTGTACCTGACAAGTGGTCGATTTCATGACATAAAGCACGTGCTAAAAGTCCTGTGCCCTCGATGGTTATTTCTTCGCCTTTTCTGTTTTTTGCTCTTACCATTACTTTTTCGGGACGAGAAACTGTTGCCGAGCGACCGGGTACAGAAAGGCAACCCTCAACGTCAATCTGCTCGCCTTTTTTGTAGGTGATTACAGGGTTTATAAGTTCTATAAGTCCGTCGCCCACGTCGATAACCACGACCTTCTTCAGTATGCCCACCTGGGGAGCGGCCAAACCTACGCCGTTGGCATCGTACATTGTTTCTGCCATATCGTCAAGAAGAGTTAAGATGCGTTCGTCAATTACCTCTACATCGCGGGATTTTCTTCTTAGTGCTTCGTTGTCTGTGTCTACATTTAAAATAGTTCTCTTAGCCATATTTCCTCCTAAATGGTGTTGTATGGATTGTTTTCTATAACCATATTTATATTTTTGGCATTTTTTATGTGAAATGCGCGCAATCGGGTAAAAATATCTCGTGACCTATCGTTAAGAGCACATTTCACCCAGATTCTTTGTCTGTATTTTCCCGAAATTTTAGGAATCGATGCAGGTGCAGGGCCTAAAATCTCAAACCCGTCGACTAATTCTTTTGTCATAACTCGGTGCAAATCTCTTGCGATTGTTTTCGAGTACTCTGTAAGTGCGATTTCGCTTTCCGAGGTCAAAAGAAGTGACACTATATCGCAAAAGGGCGGGAAATTCAGATGTTTTCTTATGCCGATTTCTTCGTTATAAAAAGAAATGTAGTCCTGATTTTTTGCAAGTTCTAAGGTGATGTTTTCGGGCATATAGGTCTGTATTACGGCGCGACCGCGCTTTTCGCCTCTGCCGGCTCTGCCGCAAACCTGGGTTATCAGGTTAAAGGTGCGCTCATTCGCGCGAAAATCATCAATACCCAAGCTCTGGTCAGCAGCTAAAACTCCTACCAATGTAACATCAGGAAAGTCAAGACCTTTTGAAACCATCTGGGTGCCTAACAGAATATCTGTTTTTTCTTCTTCAAATTTTGAAAGAAGTGATTGATGGGAATTTTTCGCTCCCGTTGTGTCCATATCCATTCTGATAACTGACGCATCGGGGAAAATTTTATTTATTTCTTCTTCTACCTTTTGTGTTCCTGTGCCGAATTCCTTAATATATGGGCTTCCGCACTCGGGGCATACTGTGGGCTTCTTTTCGGTGTAGCCACAGTAATGACAGGTGAGGGTGTTTCGCGTTTTGTGGTGGGTGAGGGTGATGTCGCAGTTTTTGCACTTTGCCACATAGCCGCAACTACGACAAGAAACAAATGTAGAAAAACCGCGTCTGTTTAAAAACAAAATCGTCTGCTCGCCTGACAACTGATTTTTTTTCATTTCTTCAAGGAGAGTAGTGCCGATACATGAGCGGTTGCCGTTTTTGATTTCTTCTCTCATATCGGAAACGATAATTTCAGGTAAGTTCGCCCCCGTCGCTCTGTGAGAAAGTGTCAAAAGAGTGTATTCGCCCTGCTTTGCCCGATAGAAACTCTCCACAGAGGGAGTAGCAGAAGCCAGAATACAGGTGGCGCGGTGCTTGCCTGCTCTGTATAATGCTATCTCTCGGGCGTGGTATGTGGGTGCGTTTTCTGCTTTGTAACTTGTTTCGTGTTCTTCGTCTATGACGATAATACCGATGTTTTTAAGGGGAGCAAAGATGGCACTTCTCGCGCCTACAACAACAGTTGCCTCGCCTCGTTTTATTCTTTTATATTCGTCAGCCCTTTCGCCTAGAGACAGTCCCGAGTGAAGTACTGCGATTTTTTTGCCGAAGCGGGAAACAAACCTCGTCACCATCTGGGGTGTCAGGGAAATTTCGGGCACGAGCACGATGGCGGTCTTGTTATCAGAAAGGGCATTTTCAATGCAGTTTAAGAAAACTTCTGTCTTGCCGCTGCCTGTTATTCCGTGCAGGAGATATACGTCGCTTGTATTATTCTTTACGGATTGGGTAATAGTGTCAACGGCGCGTGTTTGTTCGTCGTTTAATTCGGGAGATTTCGTGGGCTTGATTTCATCGTAGTCAAGAGGCACACGGAGGGACTCGATAACCTCTGTGCGAATGATTTCTTTTTCCCGAAGTGCTTTTATTGCGGCGTAACTTGCGCCTGTAATAAGCGTGATGTCGCTATCTGCCACAAAATCGTTCTGTATCAAAAGTTCTACCACTTGCGCCTGCCTTGGTGCTTTGGTGCGAAGTGTTTCTAAAATCTCAAAGGCTTCATCGTAGGGCACGTTTAAAACAGAGCCACGGATGAATTTGTCGTTTACCTTATTCTTTTGAGTGCTTCCCGGAGGAAGAATGGTCTTAATTGCGCTGATATATGAGCAAAAGCAGGTTGCTTTTATGTGATTTGCCACCTCTAACATTTCTTCATCAAACAAGGGGTCTGGGGAGGCTAGGGATGCGATTTTTTTCATATCGCCAGTAAAGTCACTTTCCTGTGATAGGGACAAAACATAGCCGTCAACTAATTTTTTTCCTCTGCCAAAGGGCACAAAAACATGACTGCCTACCGTGATTTTATCAATCAGGTCGTCAGGTATTTGATAGTCAAATATTTTGTCGATGTTAAGAGCTAGTCTGTTGATTATAACTCCGGCAAAATTACCCCTCATGCTTACTCCTCGTTTTCTTGTTCAATTTGCGAAAATACTGAATTTATATCGTCAAAACTGTAGCCGCGGGATGCAAGATACCGCTTTACTTTCATTATATTTTTAATATCAAAATTTCCTGAAAGTTTTTTTAAAGCCAAACTTTTCAGGTTTTCCGATATGGTGTTTTCAAGGTTGAGTTCCTCTGCTGCTCGCTGGGCAATATCTTTTGGAATTCCTTTTTCTTGCAGTTTCCATTTTACTTGCTTTGGTCCGAATTTTTTGAGGTGCACCAAATCGTGAGCGTAGCGCAGAGCGTAGTCGTAGTCGTCGATGAGTTTATATTCTTTTAAGAAAGATAGTGTTTTTTCCACTGTTTCTTCGTCGCCTACGTGAGCAATCAGCTTTTCTTTCATTGCTTTTTCGGTGTAGCTTCTTGCTGAAACTAATCTTGCGGCGTAGTTTTTTGCGTCTTCTAATACCGCGGTGTTTTTTATATTTTTTAGTTCTTCTTCTGTGATTTCGGCACCCTCTGTTAAGTGATGAGATAAAACAGTGAAATTGTCCGCGCCAAAAGAAAACTCTCCGTCGATAAATACGGACAGACGGGATTTGTTTTTCTTTTGCTGTTCTATCTTTGAGATTTTCATAGTTGCCTCACAGTATTTTAAAGCAGGGCGTGATTTCGCCCTGCTTTATAGTTGTTATTAGTCTTCTTTTGTTTTGTCACAATATACGCCCAATGGGTAGTAGGGAAGCATATTTTCCTTTAACCAATTCATTGATTCTGTAGGTGACATACCCCAGTTTGTAGGACAAGTAGATACAACCTCAACAAGAGAGAAACCCTTGCCCTCAAGTTGTGTCTGGAAAGCTTTTTTGATAGCTTTTTTTGCCTGATTGATATGGGGAACTGTGTCGATTGTTACACGTTCAATGTAAGCAGCACCCGATGTTGTTGCGAGCATTTCGCTGACACGAAGTGGGTGGCCCTGTGTTTTTACATCACGGCCGTAGGGTGATGTCTGTGTAACCTGACCGGGAAGTGTGGTAGGTGCCATCTGACCGCCAGTCATACCGTAGATTGCGTTATTTATAAAGATAATGGTGATGTTTTCGCCTCTTGCTGCTGCGTGTACTGTTTCTGCTGTACCGATAGCGGCCAAGTCACCGTCGCCCTGATAGGTAAATACTACCTTGTCGGGGTGAACTCTTTTGATACCTGTAGCAACAGCAGGTGCTCTGCCGTGGGCAGCCTCCTGCATATCACAGTTGAAGTAATTATAAGCAAAAACTGCGCAACCAACAGGTGCAACACCGATAGTGCTGCCCTCAATGCCTAATTCGTCTAAAACTTCTGCCACTAATCTATGCACGATACCGTGTCCGCAACCGGGACAATAATGGAGAGGAACATCACATAATGCGTGAGGTTTTTTAAATACCTGATTCATTATTTGTCACCTCCGATGAGTTTTTTTACTTCTTCGATAATTTCGTTGGGGTAGGGGATGTTACCGCCTGTTCTTCCGAAGAAATGAACGGGGATTTTGCCGCCTACTGCAAGTTTAACATCTTCTACCATCTGTCCCATGCTCATTTCAACAGAAAGTACAGCCTTGGCTGACTTTGTGTGTTCTGTGTAGGCATCAGTCGGGAAAGGCCAGAGTGTGATAGGACGGATTAAACCTGCTTTTATACCCTGCTCGCGAAGAGCATCAACTGCATTTTTGCAGATACGTGCAACTGAGCCGTAAGCGGTGAGGATGAATTCAGCATCCTCTGTTTTGTATGCTTCGTATTTTTTCTCTGTTGCTTCGATGTGAGCGTATTTTTCGTATCTTTCCAAAACGAGTTTTTCCAAATGGTCGGGCTCAATATATAAAGAGTTGATAACATTGTGCTCTCTTTCCATGTTTGTTCCTGTGGTAGCCCAGGTCTTTTCGGGAACTTTTCTTCCTGTTTCTTTCTTTTCGAATGAAACGGGTTCCATCATCTGTCCCAACATACCGTCGCCCAAAATCATAACAGGCATTCTGTAGATATCTGCCATATCGAAAGCGTCGGCTGTCATATCGATGATTTCCTGAACTGATGAGGGTGCCAAAACGATTACACGGTAGTCGCCGTGACCGTGGCCTTTTGTTGCCTGGAAATAGTCAGACTGTGACGCCTGAATACCGCCCAAGCCCGGACCTGCTCTCATGATGTTGACGATAACACAAGGGAGGTCTGCACCTGCCATGTATGAAAGTGCTTCAGCCTTTAAACTGATACCGGGAGAAGATGAAGAGGTCATAACTCTTGCACCGGCGCCGGCAGCACCGTAAACCATATTTGCCGCTGAAACTTCACTTTCAGCCTGTAAAAACACACCGCCGATTTTTGGCATACGTTTTGCCATGTATGCACTGATTTCTGTCTGGGGTGTGATGGGGTATCCGAAAAAGTAACGGCAACCTGATAAAATCGCAGCTTCTGCAACGGCTTCATTACCTTTTACAAGAACCTTTTCTGCCATATTTATTCAATCCTTTCTTGAAATAAAATTCTTATTTATAAACCTCAATAGCACAGTCGGGGCATGTGGTAGCACACATTGCACAGCCGATGCAGGCGTCGGGATTTATTGCTGCTACGGGCTTGTAGCCTTTTGCGTTTAAATTTTCTGATTCGCCCAATACTTTTTTGGGGCAAGCATTGATACAAAGGTAGCAACCCTTGCATACGTTTTCTAAAATAACAACCTTTGCCATAATAAATTTCCTTTCTGCTTTAAATTTTAAAAAGTTTTCTTTCTATTTTAAAGAGTTTATTGCTTACATCGTCACTAAAGTCGGCATCTACCATAGATACCACAAATTTTATGGGGAGTCCCATTTTATCTGCGGCTTCTTTTGTTATATCGTAGCCGTCTTCTATGATTTCTTTTGTGGTCTCGTCGGCGATGTTAGTGTCCGCAATGACCGAAGTAACCGAAAGGCGTGATGAAAATTCGATATTTTCTTTCATTTCGATTATTTCACTAACTGTGGAAGATAGTGGTCTGCGGGTATTTACCACAAGGTTCATCTCATAATCGGCGGAATCGAAAAACTGCTTGTATCTTCCCAGAGCAATAGCGCCGTCGTCGTCACCGCCTACGTCGATTACCACCTGTGCATCGGGCTCGTTAAATATTCTCATAACCTCAGGAGGAAGTACGGGAATATCTACGTTCGTGCCTGCGTAATCCGGTGCAATTACCGTAATGCCTGCATCTTCTAAAACCTTGCGGGCATCATTAGAACGAAAATACGGGTTCACAATGTCTAAATCCACCAGAATCACTTTTGGGTAAGTCTTTTTCAAAAAGAGGGCATAATTTATGGAAAATTCGGTTTTTCCGCTTCCGTAATGGCCCACTATAATGTGTATTTTACTATTCATACATAGTTCACCATTTAATTCTATTTTATCAAACTACAGTATAACACATTTTTTTCGCTGTGTACAGTATTTTTGAGAAAAAAACCGCTTTTATTTGTTTTTTTTCATTTTATTTGCTTTTATATCTATAAAACTCCTTGAAATGACATTTTCTTTGTGCTAAAATAAGTATATAAGCTGATTTATGGGTGAAAATTATGAAAAAACTCATAAAAAAACTAATAGGTTTTATACTGCTTGTCTTATTTTGTGTAGGCGGCTTTTATGTTGCTATGGGTTACGGTATGTACCGTGCCGAAATAAAAGAGCAATCCATAGAAGAACGTGTGGAGCAAATCAGAGAAAAACAAAACTTCACCCCCTTGTCACAGATTCCCGAAATTTACAAAGACGCAGTAGTTTCCGTGGAGGATGCGCGGTTTTATCGGCATAACGGAGTTGACGTTGTGGCGGTATTTCGTGCGTTGTATGCAAATATAAAGGAAAAAGATTTAGTTCAGGGCGGCTCTACAATTTCACAGCAATTTGCAAAAAATCTGCTGTTTTCCCATAAACAGAGTGTGTCTCGCAAAATTGCCGAGCTTTTTGCTACACATTATATAGAAAAGACTTATGAAAAAGACGAAATTTTAGAGCTTTATATGAATGTAATATACTACGGTGACGGCTATTATAACATAAGAGAAGCATCACTGGGGTATTTTGGAAAAGAGCCTATGGATTTAACAGATTACGAAGCAACCATGCTTGCAGGAATCCCCAATGCGCCGTCTATTTATGCACCTACTAAAAATTTAGAACTTGCACAAAAACGTCAGAACAAGGTGCTTGACAGCATGGTAGCAGAAGAAGTAATCACCGAAGAAGAAAAAATGCAAATTTTAGCGTTCAGATAGGAGAAAACAATGAAAAAAACAATAACCTTGATTTTTGCTATGTTAATATTGGTTATGAGTTCTTTGGGTGTGTCGGCACAGGACTCCTATATGGGTTTTTCCGTGTCCGGAGACTGGATTGTGTTTTCTCGCGATATGAAGGACACAGAGCTTTTAAAAAGTATTGATATGAGCGTGTCCGAGGTAAATGAGATTTTGGAAAATTCGGGCAGTGAGTACCTTTTGATAAATTCTAAAAAAGAGTGCGATATATATGTAAAGATAATCAACAACGATTTGTCATACGAATATTTTAATATGGCAGGACATACAAACGACCACCTGATGGAAAACCTGCGCAACCTTTTGTACGATGGCTTTTATTTAAAAGGCTTTAACTATAACGAAGCAGGGGTAGTGATTACAGATTACCCTCAAATGAAATTTATCACAGTTCCCGGAAATACTTTTTATGATGACGGAAAAAAAGGAATTCTCTTTGGCGGAACAATGGTTAACGGAAGTGCAATCGGATTTACTATGTATCTTGATTCCGATGAAGTGACGGACGAAGATGTGGCGCTTATGCAGGAGGTTGCATCTACAGTGAATTTCACTGTGATAAAGGACAAATCAGAGGTCAGTCCCGAAAAAGCAACCGAAGAAAAATCCCAGACAGCTTTAGAATATATGGTGGGTGGCTTTGGCGCTATAATTGTTATTGCTGTGTGCGTCTATGTAATAGACCGAATAAGACATAAAGATGATGATGAAGCAGAAGAAGTACAAGAAGCAAAAGAAGAAATGGTAGAAGAATAATTAAAAAAGACACTCACGACAGTGAGTGTCTTTTTTGAGTTAATTAATTAATAAGTCATATGAGATAACTTTTTCTTGTATGTATATCGGAGGAACAAAATCGATACTAAAGCCCCTATTATTTCTGCAAAGGTAAACGACCACCAAACGAGGTTGAGAATGTTTGTTGAAGCCAGCAGGCAGACAAAACCAATCGGCAAAAGGAATCGCTCTATTAACCCTATAGCCAATGCCTTATTGCCTTCGCCAAGACCCTGCAGCATAGCGGAAATGGTGCTTGCTATAGTCTGGAATGGGAAAAAACAGCCAAGGATGGGCAAGGCAACTGCACCTATTTTGAGCATCGATTCCTTTGCACCAAAAATATTGAGGAAAAATTCGGGAAAAATAGCTATCACAGCAGATCCGATGATAGTAATTATAATATTTGAGATAAGTGACACCTTAAAAAGCTTTGTATAGCGCTTTTTGTCGCCAATACCGAAGTTATAGGCTACAAGTATGACGAGAACATCCTGAATTGCCCAGGTTGGAGTAAGGAAAAATGAGTACAACTTATTAAAAGCGCCGTATACTGCCGTTGCGGTGGAACTGAACTCATAGAGTAGGGCATTTACAATCATCAACACGATAGATGCCGCACCCAGTTTTACGGCGGCAGAGGAGCCTACAGCTGTAATTCTTCCGAGTATTTTTTTACAGGGCTTTATTTCCGATATTCCAAAAAGAAGTTCTTTGTTGTGTTTATAATTGAAGTATAGTGCCATTGCCGCGGCAACGTGTTGTGCAAATACAGTAGCGATGGCGGCACCTGCAACGCCCATGGGCGGAATTGACCCAAAGCCAAAAATCAAAATGGGGTCAAGAATGATATTTAGTACAGCACCTGTTGTCTGGCAAATCATCGAAAGCCTGGTATATCCTGTTGACATCAACATTCTCTCAAGAACAAACTCGCAGAAAACCCCGAGAGAAAACACTAAAATGATGGTCATATAGCCTTTTCCAGCCGTTGCAATTTCGCCGTACACCTTTGACAGAGAAAAGAATGTGTCCGAAAAGAACAAACCCAAAACAATAAAGACTGCCGTGCAACACAATGACAAGAAAATCCCCTGTCCTGCAGTTCTTTTTGCTTCAGCGGTTTCGCTCTTTCCGCGGCACAAAGATATGTGCTGTGACATTCCGACGCCGATTCCTACGTTTAACGCCGTAAGCAACGTCTGAAAGGGAAATACCATAGATACAGTCGATAGCGCCTCCTCGCTTATAAAACCTACGAAAGCGCTGTCGATGATGTTGTATAGTGCTTGTACCAGCATAGAAACAACCAAAGGAAGTGCCAGCGAAAACAGTAACTTTGATTCTTTTTTCGTTCCCATAAAATTTTGAGTGATTGCCATAATAATTTCTCCTGTCATGAAATTTGCAAGAGCTTGTCTTTTTTTGAATTATAGCATTATTTTATTTAAAAATCAATGCTTTGTACAAGCAAAAAGGCACCCCTGTCAGAGGGTGTCTTTTTTGTTGGAATTTACATATATTTAAACAATCCGTCCGTGTTACAGCAGTAGTATATCTTACTGCCATACATTTTCGGGAACCTTATTTCGCCGCGAGCATAACTTCCTTGCAAACCAACAAACCACACGCGGTCAGCAAAAGTTTCATTGCTTGACGACCGTGAGCGATGCTCACAGTACCCGTCTGCGCACCAACTTCGCTAAAAATATGCCACCGGCATATTTTCTTAACGCTCGTTGCCCCCTCGGGGTTCGAATCCCTCTCAAAGTAAACAGCACAAAAAATAAAAGGAGCAACATCTTACGATGTCACTCCATTTATTTTGGCGCGCCTTGAGGGATTCGAACCCCCGACGCCTCGGTTCGTAGCCGAGTCCTCTATCCAGCTGAGGTAAAGGCGCATTTCTTAAAATCAGCAAAATCTATTTTAGCACAAGACTTTTTCTTTGTCAACATCTTTTTTACAGTTTCTTTACGTTTGTTGACGATTTGTCCATTTTATGTTATACTTATTAAAGCAAGTGAATAAATTAGTTATACAAGCCATCTTGATAAGGAGAGTTTATATGTATAAAAAACTGATATATTTATGTTTGGTTGTATCGATTTTTGTTGCTATGAATACAGCGGCAATATCAGGCACTGCCGCAGGAAATACCAAGTTTTCCGATGTGACGGAGCATTACACCTGGGCAACAGATGCCATAAACGAACTGGTAGAAAAAGGCGTTTTAGACGGCGTGGGAAATAAAAAGTTTGCGCCCGATGCCCCTGTTACAAAGGAGCAGTTTGCAAAAATGCTTGTTGGTGCATTAGATATAGAAATCACGCAGTCAGAGGCGGCAGTTACATACAGCGATGTTCCCCAAGAGCATTGGTCACAGCCGTATATTATGGCGTCAAAGGATTTCTTCTATAATGAAAGCGACACAAAGTTCAACCCCCAAGAAAACTATTCTCGTGAAAAATGCGCCTATGCCATTGCCTATGCTTTGGGTTACGGCGGAAAATCGGCAAACCTTTTAGATGCCGAAGTTTTGGAAAATAATTTCACAGATGTACGCGACGTAACGCCTGCATTAAAGTCGGCTGTGGCTATGACGGTTGAGCGCGGAATCGTAAAGGGCTCAGACAGTGCCATTCGTCCCAAGGGCGAGGTTACAAGAGCCGAGGCTGCGGTGCTTTTACACCGTGCTATGCAGTATAAAGCAAGAAACTCACAAAATTTATTTATAACCCAGACTCCTATGATGGGCGAAAGCACAGTAACACTTGAGCAAGCAAAACGCTGGGCAGAGAAGAAAGGCGCTCATCAGAGATTTATCGACATTGCTGATTACTATTGGAAATACGGCGAAATTACGGGCGTGCGTCCCGAAATTTTGTATGGACAAGCAGCCAAGGAAACAGGCTTTGGTAAATACACAGGACAAGTCAAGCCCGAGCAAAACAACTGGGCAGGCATAAAGATTAAAAACCCCATCGCCGACAGACCCGAGGACCACGAAACCTTTGCAACCCCCGAGGACGGCGTAAGAGCGCACTTTAATCATATTTCGGCGTACATCGGTATTGACCCTGTGGGCGAGCCTCACGACAGATACTATGTGCTAAAGACGGTTGCCTGGCGCGGAACTGTTAAAAATGTGGAGCAGTTAGGCGGAAAATGGGCGCCTGATGTAACCTATGGTTATAATATCGTAGTAAAAATGTTACGCAGTATGGAAAATACGAAATAGTCAAAAAGGAACATCTTTGATGTTCCTT
This sequence comes from Congzhengia sp., assembly GCA_045591015.1. Classification (GTDB taxonomy): domain Bacteria; phylum Bacillota; class Clostridia; order UBA1381; family UBA9506; genus Congzhengia. Next base: position 23,502 of record JAZNSC010000017.1, on the reverse strand, counting down.
TTTTATGTAATTCATATTGAAAATTGGAATAAATTATGTTATACTAAATGGGTAAAAATTTTTATACATTGCAAAGGAGAAAACACCATGCGAGAAATGAAAAGAGCAATACATATTGACTTTCACACTTTGCCCGGAATTGATGACTTCGGCGAAAATTTCACAGCGGCGGAAATTGCAGACATCTTTAAATCGGCAAACGCAAAATATGTAAACTTCTTCGGACGTTGCAACAAGGGATTTTCCTACTACCCGACAAAAGTTGGCGTACCTTACCCCACAATGAAAACAAACCTCCTAAAAGATATTATAGACGAATGCCACAAGCGCGATATCGGCGTTACGGCATATTTAAACGGATGCTTCACTCACGAGATTATCATTCAGCATCCCGAATTTGCAAAACTCAATAAAGACGGCACCAAATTTATATGGGACCCGTTAGATAATTACCACGCATATCAGCAGGGCTGCTTCAACAGACCCGCTTACAGAGAACATCTCTACGCTGAAATTCGCGAAATGTTAGAATTAGGTCCTGACGGCATATTTGTTGACTGCCTGATGCCCGACAAATGTTATTGTCCCGAATGTCGTGCAAAGATGGAAGCACAGGGCATTGACGTTGAAAATGACGATGAAGCGGTATTTAAGTTTGCCATGGACACTCTCTATGAGGTTTTTGCAGAAATCAAAGAGCTTATACCCGAGGGCGTGCGACTTTTCTTGAATAGTTTCCCCTATGAAGCCATAAGCCAGTACAATTCACAGGCGGAAATTGAATGCCTGCCCACAGACGGCTGGGGCTATGAATTCTACACAGCCCAAGCGCCGTATTTCAGAACCTTAGCAGGCGACAGAGACAAGCTCTACATGGTAGGTGTCTTCGTTGACGGTTGGGGCGACTTCGGTGGCAAAAAGACCAAAGCCGCACTTGAAAACGATGTGTACGATGCACTTCTTTATGGCTACAACCCCTCAATGGGCGACCATATGCACCCCAGAGACGGCTTAAACAAAGAAATGTATGGGTATATCGGCGAGGCTTACAGATATGTAGAGAGCCTTGAGCCCTGGACAGAAAAGGTAAAGACCTACACAGAAATCGCAATTTTACGAAACAAGGTAACACACAAAAATTACTACAACTTCCTCACCGACAGCGACAAGGGCGCATCAAGAATGATGGCAGAGTTAAAAATGAGTTTTGACACTGTTAATGAGGACGGAGATTTCTCTAAATATAAACTTTTGATTTTGCCTGATGATATTGAAATTTCAGACAAACTCAACGAAAAACTAAAATCTTTCGGCGGAAGCATTTTATCAACAGGCTCAAGCATCAGAAAAGACGGCGTTTGGGACTATATTGACGAGTTTGAAAAAGACACAAACACTCACGGCTTCTACAAATGGAACGGCGAAGTTTACGGCGGCTATAATATGGGAATAAAAATGAAGAGCAAATATTCCGTTATAGATTATATTGAGCCATATTTTAACACACACTACGACGGCAAGCATCACTATTTCTATGTTCCGCCCAAGGATTCTGTAGGCTATTCTGCCATTGCAAAATGGAAAAATCGTGCTCACATATGTTTTAATATTTTTGAGGCATATATTGTTCACGGTGCGGTGTTCCACAAGGAATTGGTAAACGATGTAATAAAAGAACTTCTTCCCGAAAGAAAAATCGAAACCGACCTCCCCTCAACATCAAGAGTTACAGTGGCAGAGGGCGCGGATTTTGATATGATGCACGTTAAGGTTACATACCCCGAAATCAGAAACACACGCGGTATCATAGAGGAGCATACCTACGTTCCTGCAGGAAAAACAGTTACTCTTATTGGCGAATACAAGGCAGTAAAAACTCTGCCTGATATGAAGAAAGTGAAGTCAAAGAAAAAAGACGGCAAGACCATCATCACACTTCCTGAAATCTATGGCTATCAGCCGTTTATACTCGTAAAATAAGGAGAGCAGAAATGAACAACAATATTCCCGTACCGAAAAAATACATAGCCGATTTTGAGCAGATGGGTTTTGGGTTGTTTATCCATTGGGGACTCTATTCCCAATTAGGCAAGGGTGAGTGGTCATTCCAATACACCAATACCACAATGGATGAATACAAAAAACTCAAAGACACCTTTACAGCAGAGGATTTTGATGCGGAGGAAATTTGTCGCTTTGCAAAAAATGCAGGCTGTAAGTATATTATTCTTACTACAAAGCACCACGAGGGCTTCGCTTTATATGATGCTTGTGGATTAAATGATGATTTTGATGCACCACACAGCCCTGCAGGTCGCGATTTAATTCGTGAGTTTGTAGACGCGTGCAACAAGTATGAAATAAAGCCGTTTTTCTATCATGCTACACTTGACTGGTTCAAGCAGTACGAATACGACAACGACTGGGATACTTACTTAGAATATATCAGACAGAGCGTAGAACTTCTTTGCACAAATTACGGCAAAATCGGTGGTTTCTGGTTTGACGGAAACTGGTCAAAGGATGCCGACTGGAAATGCTCGGAGTTATATAAGACCATAAGAAAATATCAGCCTGAGGCAATGATAGTAAACAATACAGGTATGATTGCCCGCGGTGCTTTGGGCGATATTGAGATTGACTCTGTGACCTACGAGCAGGGGCGTCCCGAGCCTATGGACAGACGCGGTATGCCTAAATATCTGGCTGCAGAAATGTGTCATACAACAAATGACCACTGGGGATTTGGCGCGAATGATATTGCGCATAAGTCTCCCGCTGAACTCATCGAAAGCCTTTGTCATTGCAGAAGAATCGGCGCCAATTATCTTTTGAATATCGGACCATTGGCACAGGGCGCTATTGACCCTTATCAAAAGGAACTTTTTGGTCTTATTGCAAGATGGATGGGATTTTTCGGTGAGGCTGTCTACAACGGAAGACCCTACGATGCACAGTGCTATGGTAAGAACTTTATATTAAAAAGTGTTGACGGTAAGTCGTTGTATATTTTTGTTTATGACATCGGCACAGGCGGAAGCACAAATGTTGTTGTAGGCGGAAAATATATGGGCGCTTACGGTTTTTCCGGAATGCAGGACGAAATCAAGAGCCTCAAATGGATGGACAATGATGAGGAGCTGAAGTTTATTCAGGGCGAGGGTATGCTTTGCTTTGATGCGACGGGCTATGAATACGGAAAGTCGCTCGTTGTGAGAGTTGCAAAAGCCGAGATTAAATAGCGGACGGCGAAAATCATCCAGAACATCAAAAGCAGATTGCTTAAAAAAGAATGAAAGCACACAGCGTACGCTGTGTGCTTTTTGAATTTGTGCTTTTGATTATACGCGAACGTCACCTCTCGGCGTACCTTTGTACGCCTTCGGGTAACCCTTCGGTTCCGTTCGTGTATTCTGAACGATTTTCTCTCGTCCTTTTGCGGACGGCAAGATAGTCCGAACTATAATTGCGGCTTACGAACAGAATTAACTTGCTTTTTTTAATATGCTTTCTACCGTTCTTCCGTGGGCGCGGTTGTAGCGCTTTAGTGAAAAGAGGGAAGAATTCGGTGATAATAAATTTATTCCCTCGTTGCAGGAAAGGCTCATTTTAAATCCTAACTCATGGAGGACTTCCTCTGTTTCTTCACACATATAGCCAAAAGGGTAAGCAAAGCACAAGGGGAAGTCTCCCGTGTAGTTATGTATCAGGTTTTGCATTTTTTGTGTGTCTTGTGTGAAGATTTCTCTGTGTTGTTCGCAGGTTTCATTTTTCATCTTTGCACACCCTTTTCTGCCTTGGGAGTTTTTGTGCATATCGTAGGAGTGGTTACCGATTTCGGTGTGGGTGCTTTTGGAAAGTGCAGAGATGTCCTCCCAGGAAAGATAAGCATAGGACACACACCTGTCGGGGTGCTCTGTGTAGTCGTTGGTGTATGCTCCCACCACAGACACCACGGCACACATATTGTATTTTTCAAGTAGCGGCACAGCATATTCAAGGTACGAGAGATGCCCGTCATCAAAGGTGAGCATTATGGGTTTTTCGGGCAGGGGAGTGCCGCGCTCTGTGTAATCCACAAGGTTTTTTACAGAAACTGTGGTGTAGCCTGATTTTTTTATAAATTTTAAATCCTCTTCAAACTCGTCGGGGGAAATTATATATGCTCCGTGGCTTTTGGTATCTTTTAAAATATGATGATACATAATTACGGGAAGTCGGTATTGGGAACTTTTTTCTCTTGCTATGCAGCAGATATACGAGCCTGCGTGAAAAATCCCGAAAAGCATCGCTAACGTAACAAAAAACACCAAAAGGCGAACAAGGTAACGCTTCATAAAAACACCTCACGAGTAAATTGTATGAATTGACGGCTTGTATAAATCATATAATTTTAGCGAGGTGAGAAATTTTGGTGAAAAATTTTTATAGATTTTCTGCTTTTTCCCTTGTGGTTGCGGCAATTTTTGCTTTTGTGGTTTCGGTATTGCCTGAGCGAGAGCAGTATGCAGCAGTAGAAAAAGACGGATTTATCAAGTGGGTTGATTTTAATGTTACATATAAGGCGCTTTCGGATTGTCTTGATTATGATATCAAAACCTACAAAACAAAGGACCATATAAGTTGGATTGATTTGTTGGCGATTTTGGCGTCCGCGGGAAGCGGTAATTTTAAAAATTATAAAACCTCTGACCTGACCAAAATTACCGAGGAGATAGAGCAGGGAAAGACAGTAGAAGAACTCACAAAAGGCTTAAAAACCTACCCTTATTATAAAGAGGCATATACTGCGGTTTTGGGTGGTTTTGTAGGGGAATACGAAATAGAAAAAGAGGGCGGAATTTTTGAAAAAAAGTATGGCTTAAAGGCGTATCTTCCCATTGCTAAGGGGTACTCCTATTCGCATTTTGATGACTTCGGGGCATCGCGGTCTTATGGATTTAAGAGAAAGCACCTTGGTCACGATATGATGGGGAGTGTAGGCACTCCCGTTATAGCGGTGGAGTCGGGGTATGTTGAGTGCGTGGGTTGGAATCAGTATGGTGGGTGGAGAATAGGTATCAGGAGTTTTGACAAGAAAAGATACTATTATTATGCGCACTTGCGGCGCGACCACCCCTACAATGATATGTACGAGGGCAAGGTTGTCACGGCAGGCGACGTAATAGGCTATCTTGGTATGACGGGCTACAGCACAAAAGAAAACGTAAACAACATAAACACCCCTCATCTTCACTGGGGTATGCAGTTGATTTTTGATGAAAGTCAAAAGGAGACTCTTGCTGAAATATGGATTGACGTATATGCCATAACTAAACTTTTGGAGAAAAATCCCTCTACTGTTGTGCGAAACGATGCAGAAAAAGAATATTACAGAAAATATCAAATGTTTGAACCTGGTGTAGAAACATGAAAAGGAGTGTTTTGAAAACGCTCTTTTTTTATGCCTCAAATATGAAAAAAAACTTGCCATTGACATTTAAATATGATAGAATAGGTTAGAATAGTTATAATTAGGACAATTATGGGGAGATTTCGATGACAGATACGAAAAAAACTGTTGATTTACCTGATTGTGCCGTGTATCTTGCAGAGAGTTACGATGTAGTTGTTATAGGTGCAGGACACGCAGGAGTAGAGGCGGCATTAGCCTCCGCTCGTCTTGGTGTAAAAACCGCAGTTTTTGCTCTAAATTTAGATACAGTTGCCAATATGCCCTGCAACCCCTCAATCGGTGGTACTGCCAAGGGACATCTGGTGCGCGAAATTGATGCTTTAGGCGGGGAAATGGGAAAGTCTGCAGATAAAACATTCCTGCAGTCAAGAATGCTAAACCGCGGCAAAGGTCCTGCGGTGTATTCTCTTCGCGTGCAGTCGGACAGACGTGCATATCAGTCTACTATGAAGCACGTAATCGAACTTACCGACAACCTCGACTTAAAGCAGGCAGAAATTATACATATCGAAATAAAAGACAATCAAGTTTTGGGTGTGGTAACGGCAGTTGGCGCATACCACCCTGCAAAGTGTGTAATAGTTGCCAGCGGCACGTACCTTTCGGGCAAAATCATCATCGGCGACACCTCCTACGGCGGTGGCCCTGATGGTTGTCAGCCGGCGAATCTGCTTTCGGATTCATTAAAGGCTGCCGGCGTAAATATTATGCGATTTAAAACAGGCACACCTGCTCGTGTCAACAGAAGCACTGTTGACTTTTCCAAAATGGAAGTGCAGGAGGGTGACGAATACATTACGCCTTTTTCCTTTGAGACCAAGGACCCAGGCGAAAACACAGAGGTTTGCTACCTTACTTACACAAACGCCGACACCCACAAGATAATTATGGACAACCTCCACCGCTCGCCTTTGTATAGCGGAAAAATCGAGGGTGTAGGCCCAAGATACTGTCCATCCATTGAGGACAAAATCGTAAGATTTAAAGATAAAGAACGCCATCAGCTCTTCATTGAGCCTATGGGTAAAGATACCGAGGAAATGTACGTTCAGGGTATGTCGTCAAGTCTGCCTGAGGATGTGCAGATTAAGATGCTTCGCTCAATCAAGGGCTTGGAAAATGTAAAAATGATGAGAACGGCGTATGCTATTGAATATGATTGCTCCGACCCCACACAGCTTGACGCGTCACTTGAGTTCAAAGAAATTTCAGGCCTTTTCGGTGCAGGTCAGTTTAACGGAAGTTCAGGCTACGAAGAAGCAGCAGCCCAGGGGCTTATTGCAGGTATAAACGCGGCGAGAAAAATCACAGAAAAACCGCCTGTAATTTTAGACCGCGCATCAAGTTATATTGGAACGTTGATTGATGACCTTGTTACCAAGGGAACTCATGAGCCCTACAGAATGATGACATCGCGCTCTGAGTACAGGCTCATACTTCGTCAGGACAACGCAGATGCAAGAATGACACCCCTTGGCTATGAAATCGGTCTTATTAGTGATGAAAGATATGCAGAGTTTAATGCCAAGTGGAAAGCAATAAACGACGAGGTAGAAAGAATAGAGGCTATCGTTTTGCCGCCCTCTGAAAAGGTGTTAAAATATTTAGAAGAGCATAATTCTTCTCCCATCACTACGGGGGCAAGATTTTGTGATTTACTCCGTCGTCCTGAACTTGACTATGTGAGTCTTATGGAGTTAATGGGCGATAAAATTACTCTTCCTCGCGAGTCAGCAGAGGAAGTTGAGATTTTAGTAAAATACAGTGGCTATATAGATAGACAGCAAAAACAAGTAGAACAGTTTAAAAAACTCGAAGTCAAGAAACTTCCCAAGGATTTGGACTATGATACCATTGAGGGCTTAAGACTTGAAGCAAGGCAAAAACTCAACAAATTAAAGCCACTATCTATTGGTCAGGCAAGCAGAATTTCGGGCGTAAGCCCTGCTGATATATCGGTGCTTTTGGTGTACCTTGAGCAGTCAGCAAGAGAAAGGAACTAACGAAATGATAAAGAGTATGACAGGCTACGGAAGATATGAGAGCGTAGACGAAAACAGAAAAATCGTAATTGATTTGCGCTCTGTTAATCACAGATATTGTGACATTACAGTCAAAGTTCCCAGAGCCTACGGCTACCTTGAGGACAAAATCAAGGAGTACGTGGCATCTAACGTTTCCCGTGGCAAGATTGAAGTATTTTTATATATTGAAAACTACACTTCAAACGACAAAGTAGTTACTGTTGACCACGTTTTAGCAGAAAATTACTACAACGTGTTAAAGGAATTAAAAGAAACCTATTCCTTAAGAAATGGTATTGGTTTATCAGATTTATCAAGATTTTCTGATATCTTTGTAACACGTCAGGAGGATGAGGACAAGGACAAGGCATGGGAAATGGTGCTTTCGTGTCTCGCGCCTGCAGTAGAGGATTTCGTAGCAATGAGAATCCGCGAGGGCGAAAGATTAAAAGAAAACTTAATTGAGCGCGCAGATGCAATCAAAGCATTAGTTGCGCAGATTAAAGAAAGAAGCCCCGAAATAGTAAAAGAATATGAAGAAAAATTAAGAGCCAGAATCGACCAACTTTTAGGAGATTTTAAGGCTGACGAGGGCAGAATATTGACAGAAGTGGGAGTTATGGCAGATAAAGTCTGCATCGACGAAGAGTTAGTACGTCTCAATTCGCACTTTGACGAACTTGAAAAGATTTTGAAATTATCAGAGCCTGTAGGAAGAAAACTTGACTTCTTAGTACAGGAAATAAACCGCGAAACAAACACCATTGGCTCCAAGGCAAACGATTTCGGTCTTGCTAAATGCGTGGTGGAGATAAAATCAGAAATCGAAAAACTAAGAGAACAAATCCAGAACATAGAATAAGGAGAAATCGTTATGAAACTTATAAATATCGGTTTTGGTAATGTAATTTCAGCAAACAGATTAGTAGCAATAGTGAGCCCCGACTCTGCGCCCATCAAAAGAATGGTGCAGGACGCTCGTGACCGTGGTATTTTAATAGATGCTTCCTACGGCAGACGTACCAGAGCCGTAATCATTATGGACAGTGACCATATTATCTTGTCAGCGGTACAGCCCACAACAGTTGCTCACAGACTTGATGAAAACGCTGCTGCAGAGTATTCACCTCAGGATTTGGGAGGCGAGGACGATGAGTAGCAAAAGAGGTCTTTTGGTTGTCTTTTCGGGACCGTCAGGCTCAGGTAAGGGCACCGTTTTAAAAGAAGCGCTCAAACGAAATGATAATCTCAAAGTTTCCGTTTCCGTAACAACCCGTAATCCCCGACAGGGCGAGAGAGATGGAATTGATTACATTTTCTATTCAAAGGAGCAGTTTGAGAATTTAATAGAAGACGACGGCTTTTTAGAGTGGGCGTGCTTCTGTGAAAACTACTACGGCACACCAAAAGCAGAAATAGAAAAATTGCTCTCTGCAGGAAAAGATGTAATTTTAGAAATCGAAGTTCAGGGCGCAATGAAAATCAAAGAAAAATGCCCCGATGCAGTTTTGGTATTTAATATGCCGCCCTCAAAGGAAGAACTCAAAAATCGTCTCGTAGGCAGAAACACAGATGCGCTCGACGTTATAGAAAAAAGGCTCGAAACTTCTATATGGGAAATATCACAAGCAGAAAACTACGACTACATCATCGTAAATGATGTGGTAGAGGATGCGGCAGGCAGACTTCTTGCTGTAATAGAAGGCGAAAAATGTAAAAAAGAAAGAAACGTAACACTTCTTTCTGAATATAAATAAGATTATAATTTTTTGAAAGGAATTGATATATTATGATGCTTTATCCGTCAATTGTAAAACTTCTTGAAAAGGCGGGAAGTAAGTACAGTTTAGTAATTGCCGCTTCAAAGCGCGCAAGAGAAATTTGTAAGGACGCAAAAGACGCAGGTGACGCTATAGACGGCGCACGTGCTATTACTGCGGCAGCCGCAGAAATTGCCGACGGCGGAATTACAGTTGAAAACTATGAGGGAACAGACGAAATCATCGAAAAAGTTCGCTATGTAAATTCAGAGGAATACATTGCAAACCAGATGGCTCAGAACGAAGCAAGGGCTCGTTTTGAAATCAAAGAAGATGAAGAATAAGACAAAAATCGGTATAGTCTCATTGGGTTGCCCGAAAAACCGCGTGGACACAGAGATTATGCTTGGAATTTTGGGAAATGAGGGCTACGAGATAGTAGCAAACCCCGAGGATGCCAACATAATCATAGTAAACACCTGCGCATTTATAGATGATGCAAAGGAAGAGTCAATAGACACTGTTTTGGAAATGGCAGAGTTCAAAAAGAAAAACTGCCGTTATCTCATTATGACAGGTTGCATGGCGGAGCGCTACCACGACGAAATTATGGCAGAACTCCCCGAGGTTGATGCTGTTTTGGGAACGGGAGACTACCACAAAATTGCAGAAGCCATCGAAGAATTAAACAATGGCAAAAACCCCATATACTTCGGTCATATTGACGACGAAATTCCTGAGGGGTACCCCCGTATGATATCTACATCGCCCCATACGGCGTATCTAAAGATTGCCGATGGTTGTGACAACAAGTGTACCTACTGTATCATCCCGAAACTCCGCGGAAAATACAGAAGTCGCCCCATGGCAGATATTATAGCAGAAGCAAAGGAACTTGTAGCATCAGGCGTCAAAGAAGTCATCCTGATTGCTCAGGACACTACTCGCTACGGTTATGATACAGAGGGCAGGGAGAAGTTGTCCGTGCTTTTGACAGAGCTCTGTAAAATCGAGGAGCTTCATTGGATACGAGTACACTATATGTACCCTGAGTCTATTACCGACAGTATGATTGAGGTTTTTTCCAAAGAGGAGAAAATCGTCAAGTATATGGACATTCCCATTCAGCATATAAATAACCGAGTATTAAAGCGAATGGGCAGAAAAAACACAAAAGAAGAAACAGAAGCCCTGATAACAAAACTCAGAAACAAAATCCCCGACCTGACCATAAGAACAACAGTTATTGCAGGTTTTCCCGGGGAGACGGACGAGGAATTTAGAGAACTTTTGGAATTTGTCAAATGGGCGCGCTTTGAACGTTTAGGTGCTTTTGCCTATTCAGTAGAAGAGGGCACGGGAGCAGCACTTTTGCCTGACCAATTGGAAGAAGAGATTAAGCTAGCTCGTCGCGATGAAATAATGGAAGCACAGGGTCACATTTCAGAGAAACTTCAAAATGAGCGCATAGGCAAAACCATCGAGGTTTTAGTTGAGGGCTACGATGAAGATAACCTTATGTACTTCGGCAGAAGTCAGGCGGACTCATTAGAGGTTGACGGCACGATTTATTTTGCTGCCAATGATGAAGTAAAATCGGGCGAATTTGTAAAGGTGCGCGTACTTGATGCAGACCAATATGACTGTACGGGAGTGCAGATTGATGAGGAGGAATTACAATGAACACTCCAAATAAATTAACATTGTTAAGAGTTATAATGATACCGGTGTTTATGGTGTTCTTTATGTACACAGAGTTGAAACTTGTTACAACACTTATTTTTATGTTGGCGTTTTTGACTGATATGTTGGACGGCTATCTTGCACGAAAAAACAATCAGGTTTCAAACTTCGGCAAAATCATGGACCCCTTAGCAGACAAAGTTTTAGTTGCGGCGGCTATGGTGTTGCTCACAGCATCAGGCGTGATAAACCCATGGATTACCATTTTGGTGCTTGCTCGTGAATTCGCAGTATCAGGCATCAGAATAGCGGCGGCGGCAGAGGGAAATGTAGTGGCTGCAAGTTGGTGGGGCAAGGTAAAGACTATCGAGCAGTTTATTGCTATATCGGTGGCGCTTTTTGTAGGCAAACACTGGACGGTTGATATTTTGATGTGGGTAAATTTGGCGCTCACTGTAATATCAGGTGCCGACTACATATTAAAAAACAAAAAATACTTATCATATAAATAGGAACACAAGAAGGGAAGCGAATACAAATGGGATTAACCCTTACAGAAAAAATCCTTAAAGACCACGTTGTTGACGGCGAGTTTATAAAAGGACAGGAAATAGGAATAAAAATCGACCAGACATTGACACAGGACGCGACAGGTACTATGGCGTACCTTGAATTCTGCGCTATCGGTATTCCGAGAGTGAGAACTGAGCGCTCTGTTGCATATATCGACCACAACACCTTGCAGTCTGGCTTTGAAAATGCAGATGACCACCGTTTTATCGGTTCTGTTGCAAAAAAACACGGCATCTACTTTTCACGCCCCGGTAACGGTATCTGCCACCAGGTACACTTGGAGCGCTTTGGCGCGCCCGGTAAAACCTTAATCGGCTCCGACAGCCATACCCCCACAGGCGGCGGTATCGGTATGATTGCCATCGGCGCAGGCGGACTTGATGTTGCGGTTGCTATGGGTGGCGGTGCGTATTACATCACATACCCAAAAATCGTAAAAGTAAACTTAACAGGTAAATTAGGCGACTGGTCAGCGGCAAAGGACGTAATATTGGAAGTTTTAAAGAGACTTTCAGTAAAAGGCGGCGTAGGCAAGGTTATTGAGTACTGTGGCGAGGGTGTTAAGACTCTCTCCGTACCCGAGCGCGCAACCATCACAAATATGGGTGCAGAACTTGGCGCTACTACATCTATATTCCCGTCTGATGAGATTACACTTGAATTTTTAAAGGCGCAGGGCAGAGCAGACGTGTGGAAAGAACTATCAGCAGACGCAGACGCAGTGTACGACGAAGAACTGACAATCAACTTGTCAGAAATCAAACCTGCGGCGGCTTGCCCTCATTCACCTGACAATATAAAATCAATCGAAGAATTAGGAGCAATGAAAATCGACCAGGTATGTATCGGCTCATGTACAAACAGTTCATATCAGGACATGATGAAAGTTGCCCATATATTAAAAGGAAAGACAGTACACCCCGACGTGTCATTGTCTATCGCACCGGGCTCAAAGCAGGTACTTGGTATGCTTGCAGAAAATGGCGCACTCTACGATATGATAGATGCAGGCGCGAGAATATTAGAGAGTGCTTGCGGACCTTGTATCGGTATGGGACAATCTCCCAACTCAGGCGGTATCTCGCTCCGTACCTTTAACAGAAACTTCGAGGGCAGGAGCGGCACAAAGGACGGTCAGGTTTACCTTGTTTCTCCTGAAACTGCGGCAGCATCGGCCATTGCAGGTGTGCTTACAGACCCGAGAACTTTAGGGGCAGAACCCGTAATTCCTATGCCCGAAGCATTTAAGGTAAATGACAATATGATAGAGCCTCCTATCGATGAGGCAAATATGGACTCCGTTGAAATTCTTCGCGGTCCCAACATCAAGCCTTACCCCGATACTGCACCCTTATCTGACAAAATCGAGTGTCAGTGTTCACTCAAGGTAGGCGACAACATCACAACAGACCACATTATGCCTGCGGGAGCGAAGATTCTTCCCTTGCGCTCAAATATTCCGAAAATTTCGGAGCATTGCTTTGCAGTTTGCGATGAAGCATTCCCCGAAAGAGCGAAATCATTAGGCTCAAGCATAATTGTAGGCGGCTCAAACTACGGTCAGGGCTCATCTCGTGAGCACGCGGCGTTGGCACCTCTTTATTTGGGTGTTAAAATCGTTATCACGAAATCCTTTGCCCGTATTCACCGCTCTAACCTTATAAATGCAGGTATCTTACCCTTTACATTTATAAATGAGGCGGACTACGATAAAATTTCACAGGGCGATGTGCTTTCGTGCGATGGCTTGATTGATGCTATCAAATCAGGCGCCAATATCACAGTGAAAAACATAACCACAGGCGAAAACTACGAATGTGCGTGTGACCTATCAAGTCGCGCAAAAGATATCATAGCAGCAGGTGGACTACTTGACTACACAAGAGAACAACTTTCAAAATAGGAGTGAACCAAAAATGGCAAAAATTCAGATGAAAACCCCTCTCGTTGAGATGGACGGCGACGAAATGACCAGAATTATCTGGAAAATGATAAAGGACATATTACTTGTTCCTTATATTGATTTAAAGACCGAGTACTATGACTTAGGCCTCGAATACAGAAACGCTACCGATGACAAGGTAACGGTAGAATCTGCAGAAGCTACAAAAAAATATGGTGTAGCAGTTAAGTGTGCCACAATCACACCCAACGCTGCAAGAATGCCCGAATATAACCTAAAGGAAATGTGGAAATCCCCTAACGGTACAATCAGAGCGATTTTAGACGGCACAGTTTTCAGAACGCCTATTATCGTAAAGGGTATCACACCCTACATCCCCACATGGACAAAGCCCATCACCATTGCCCGTCATGCTTACGGCGATGTGTATAAAAATACAGAAATGAGAATTCCCGCCGGCTCAAAGTGTGAGCTCGTTGCAACAGACAAAGACGGCAACGAATTAAGAGAAGAAATCTTCACATTCACAGACACCGACGGCGTAATTCAGGGTATGCACAACACAGACAAGTCTATCGCAAGTTTTGCAAGAAGTTGCTTTAACTTTGCTTTAGATACCAAGCAGGACGTTTGGTTTGCATCTAAAGACACAATCTCTAAAAAATACGACCACCGTTTTAAAGACATCTTTGCAGAAATCTTTGAAGCAGAATATAAAGAAAAATTTGATAAAGCAGGCATCGAATATTTCTACACACTTATCGACGATGCAGTGGCACGTGTAATTCGCTCTGAGGGCGGTTACATCTGGGCATGCAAAAACTACGACGGCGACGTTATGAGTGATATGGTGGCAACAGCCTACGGTAGCCTTGCTATGATGACATCAGTTTTAGTTTCTCCTGATGGCGTGTATGAGTACGAGGCGGCACACGGCACAGTTCAGCGCCACTACTACAAGCACTTAAAGGGCGAGGAAACATCTACCAACAGCGTAGCCACACTCTTTGCCTGGACAGGCGCTTTACGTAAACGTGGCGAACTTGACGAAACACCCGAACTTTGTGATTTTGCCGATAAGTTAGAAAAAGCCACAATAAAAACCATCGAAGACGGCGTAATGACAGGAGACTTGTATCTCTTATCTAACTTACCCGAAAAGAAAAAGGTAAACACAGAAGACTTCTTACTTGCAGTAAATGAAAGACTAAAAGCAACATTATAAGTCGACAAGAAAATGCAGACCACATAACGCAAAAAAGCCTTCCCCTTGAGGGGAAGGTGGGTTTTGCGAAGCAAAACTCGGATGAGGTGGAAATGAATAAAACAAACAATCCCACACTAACAGAAAATGCAAAAACTTTAAGGAAAAATATGACAAAAGAAGAACGACATCTTTGGTATGATTTTTTAAAAAAATTGCATGTTACAGTTAATAGACAAAAGGTTATCGGTAAATATATAGTTGATTTTTATATTGCTTCATCTAATCTTGTTATTGAACTTGATGGGTCACAACATTATGAAGAAAAAGGTATAGATGCCGATGAAAAAAGGGCTAATTATTTAGAAGGTTTAGGGATTAAAGTTTTAAGATATTCCAATTTAGACATTCACAAAAATTTTGAAGGTGTTTGTCAAGATATTCTAAATAATATTAACACCTCATCAGTCACTTCGTGACAGCTTCCCCTCGAGGGGAAGCCTTAAACACAGAAGACTTCTTACTTGCAGTAAATGAAAGACTAAAAGCAACATTATAATAAACAAAAAACCCACTCCGAATTTGGAGTGGGTTTTTTTATTTTAATGAATTGCCTTACGGCTCATGAATTGCACCTACTGGTGCATCAAGGAAGAAAATCGCATTGCGATTTTCAACAATAATAAATTTCGAAGAAATTCAATTCATGATGCAAAGCATCAATTCATGGCTTTGCCAATTCATGACAACACTGTTGTCAATTCATCAAAAGTCTCCTCTTGTGTGGTATATGCAAAAAATGTCAATATATTGTGAAAAGTTTCTAAAAATTTTCGTAACCTTTGTGCGACATTACTAAAAAAATATTTCTGTTTTGTTACAAATAACTATTGCAAAATACAAATGCCTATGGTACAATAATTATGTTATATTGTAGAGGTATGTCTAAGAGATTGCACCCTCATAGATTTTACACTCAATAAACGTAAATAATGTAGGTGGTTTATCTCTGCTTTTTGGTGGAGTAAAACCGGGGGGAATGAAAAATCAATTTATTTTAGAGAGACCGCCGACATATTACAATTTTATACGGTATGGATGCGTTAAAAGTGCAGGTTATCGACGAAATTTTTTATTAAAAAATAAGGCGATGGCTTGGATTTTTGCACACATTTTTCACACATTCATACCAAGAGAGCAGGTTTTTCCTGCAATTTTAAACGAAACGAAAGGAGTTTCAATTAACAATGAAAAAATTATTATCTATAATTTTAGCTTGTGCTATGATTGTGTCATTGTTCTGTGTAGTTCCTGCATCTGCAACCTACAACACAACACACCAGAAGTTCCCTTATGTTTTTGAAGACTTCGAAGGTCCGGATGGTAATGGCGCTAATGGTATTGTAGCAGGTAACGCATCAGGCACAACAGTTTCTGTTGTTACTGACGCTACACGTGGCGGCCATGTGTTAAAGGGCGAAACAGCCAACAACACACAGGGTGGTCCTACACTCTTGTCTTATGCTTACAAAGAAAATGAAGCAGACACACAGGAATCATTCCTCGAAACATTTGCTGCAGGCGAGACAATAACAATCAACGCATGGGTAAAAATGGGCACAGTTCAGGATGCTGCAAGATTAAGATTTATTGCATTTACTACATCAAGTCATGTTACATTAGATGCAACAGTTCCCAGCCCCAAAAACACAACATCATGGCAGAAGGTTTCTGCAACATATACATTTGAAGCAGAAACAACAGTAAGAAAAATCGAAATGCGTCTCCATGCTACAAGCCAGGCAGCTGGTAATGTTATCATGTATGTTGACGATTTAGAACTTAAACTCGACAACAGAAGAGGTACAACCGCTGTTACAACAACACCCGCAGGTAATAAAGTAGATTGGGTTATATATGACGGTGTTATCGGCAACTATCAGTTGGGTTATTTCCAGAATGGTATGGCAACAAACGGTAACGGCTTGTCTGCAGAAATAGAAGGTTATGACGGCGCTATGAATAAGGTTGCAAAATACCAGTATTCAGGCGCAGGCGTATATAACCAGATGTGGCTCAGCCAGAATGGTATGAGAGCTGCTTTCCCCAAGGGTGGTAAGATCGAAGTATCTATGTGGCTCAAACTTTCAGATGTTATCACAGCTGACAACTTATACTACCACTTCCAGATTGGAACAGGCTCTGACGTTGGTAAGGTTCAGTTCAGCGGTAAGACAACAGACTGGCAGTACGCTACAGGTACTCTTGATATAACATCTGATCAGGACACAGTTATTTACAACAGCTTCACAACAAATGGAGCATTAACATTTGCTGCACAGTCAGGCTCAGCACCTAAGACAGCAGCAGGTGCAGATCCTATCATCTACGTAGATAACTTTAAGATGAGAGCATACACACCTTTATTTGAAGGTACAAAGCAGGCTCCTGCTACAGAGAAGTTTATCACAAAGGCTAACGGCTCAGCTGGTAACGCTGCTGTAGGCTCAAACGTTTACTACTGGGATTCTAACGTTACATCACAGAACTCATCATACTCAACAACAAAGCATGACGGCACAACAGGTAACGTATATCGTCTTGCATTAGCAGTATCAAGCTCTAACCTTCAGCAGTACTTCTTAAACCAGGGCGGTAGCAACAAAATGACACTTGCTGTAGGTGACGAAGTTAAAATGTCACAGTGGATTAAGCTCGAAACACCTGCAACAGTAGATACCATCTACTATGGTGTTGCTATCGGCAGCAAACTCTTTGGCGTTCCGATTAACGGTAAGTCAACAGATTGGCAGTATGTAGAAGCTACACACACAGTTACAGAAGCAATCGAAGCCGGTGCTATGTACCATGGCTACACAGTAAATAATCCTACAGTATTCTCTGATATTTACAATGCAAGAAGACCTAAGGATGCAAACGGAAACGTTCCCGTATTCCAGATTGATGGATACTCACTCCGTTTCTACACACCCGGCGAAATTACAACAGGCGTTACAACAATCCCTGTTGCATCTAACGCTGTAGCATCTTACGATGCTGAGGGTAAGATTTCTGCAACATACGACTTCAAGACAAACATGGGCGTTGCTATTGATGCTGCTGCTAACAAGTCATTCTACAAGCTCGTTGGTAAAACATCAGGCACAGTATACGGTTCAGCTGCTGCAATCGGCGGTCTCGTATACCCCGCATCAGCAACGGAAGACATTCAGTTGGAAATCATCCCTGCAACAGCAGACTACGTAGGCGATTCTATCAAGGTTGACATTGTTGACTTATCAGCATTCGACGGCATTCAGATTTTAGATGCTGACGATACATTCGCTGAAATCTCAACAGATACAGCACTTGAAGGCGCTACACTTATCTGGGTTGGTTACAACGACGATGACGGCTATGTAAGAATCACAGGTACTGCTACAGCACCTGTTGATATGGATGCTTACTCAGAAGAATTATTCGAAAACGAAGTTGATTTAGGTGACTGGACATTCATGAAAGTATTCCTCTGGAGTGACATGTCTTCAACATGCGCACCTTTGGCTTTAGCTTACGAATATTAAAATTAAGCCTATAAATTATACAACGCACCCTCGGGTGCGTTGTTTTTTTGTGCAAACGAAAACCGCGGGTTATGCCAGTGATTCCAAATAACTTATGGCTTTGCTGAATAAAGCCTTCCCCTCGAGGGGAAGGTGAGTTTTGCTTTGCAAAACTCGGATGAGGTGTAGAAAATGCAAAGCATTTTCGTGATAAAAAATAACGCCGTAAACGGCTACACCTCACCACCGCCTACGGCGGAGCCTCTCCTCTAGGAGAAGCCTTAATCGTTTTAGCGATAGTGGGGTAATATATGCCGGTGTAAAATTATTCGGTGCGCCTTGAGGAGAGGCCAACAGAATAGTCTTATAGGCCAAGTGCATGCCACCGGTTTTACCGGTGGTTATGATTTGTGACCGTTTTTTATATTTTACATATAATGGTTGCACAAGGGGGCGGTCATTTTTGAGGCGAAGACGAGGTAGAGTTTTCAGAGTGAGAGTGGCTTTTGTGGTAATTTTGGTGGGCGCTGTAATGCTTGGCGGTGTGATGTATAGCGTACTTTCTATAGTTCCCAATGTGCGAAAACTTGCCACAAACCGAGCAAAAGAAATCGCCATTATCAAAGTTCACGAGGCAATAGAACAAAAATTCACAAAAGATGCCATAGACTATGACGATATAGTAAAATTTACATATTCACCCGAGGGTGAAATCTGCGCCGTAAGCAACAATATCTCGTCGGTAAACGTGTTAAAGGCAGAACTGGTAAAAACAGTTACCGAGGCAATATCGGGCATAAAAAAGTCAGAAATCTCACTGCCTTTGGGAAGCCTTTCGGGGATTGACTTTCTTTATGGTACGGGGCCCTTTATTCCCGTTGAGATTGTGCCGTACGGTTACGCGGTGGCAGATATTGTTACTGATTTTCGCGCATCGGGAATCAATCAGACCATATTCGAACTCACTGCCAAAATAGATGCCAACGTGTCGGTGCTGATGCCCCTGATGAAAAGCGGCGCACACATCGAAACCTCCGTTCCGATGATATCTACGGTTATCGTGGGAGACGTGCCACAAAGTTATACAAACGTGGAACGCTACGGGGAAGAATATGAAGAAGACGTGCTGCAGTTGGCGGAATGAGGATTGACGAGAGAGGGAAAAAGTAGTATAATGAATTCACAGAGTGAATTCATTAACTAAGTTTGCCCTGACGGGCAAGTGAAGTTATTTCATAGTGAAGTTTTCTTTGAAAGTGAAGTTTCGGCTATCGCCGAAGTGGGCAAACTTAACTTCACTTTTGCTTTAAGCAAAAACTTCACAGCGATTAGCAACTTCACTTTGAACTTCGGTTCAAAACTTCACAAAAAAGTGTGGCTTCTAAATTGTTCACTAATATATATAATGAATTCACAGAGCGAATTCATTAACTAAGTTTGCCCTGACGGGCAAGTGAAGTTATTTCATAGTGAAGTTTTCTTTGAAAGTGAAGTTTCGGCTATCGCCGAAGTGGGCAAACATAACTTCACTTTTGCTTTAAGCAAAAACTTCACAGCGATTAGTAACTTCACTTTGAACTTCGGTTCAAAACTTCACAAAACATACAAGGAGAACCAATTTATGAAAGATTCAGAGCTTCGCACAAGAACAAAAGAATTTGCACTTAAAATCATATCAGTTTGCGATGACATTGATTCGAAGCGAAATAGAGGTGTTTTAGTAAATCAAATTATTCGAAGTTCAACATCAATTGGCGCAAACATACACGAAGCAAATTACGCTATAAGTAAAGCTGATTTCATAAACAAGTTTCATATTGCTTTGAAAGAATGTCTAGAAACGGAGTATTGGATTGAAATGCTCGTTGGCTCAAATTGTATAACTGATGAAGTTTCAAAGGAACTGTTGAATGAGTGTGGCATTATTAGGCGTATGCTTGTAAAGTCGGTTAATACAGCAAAGAATAATGATGAAAAAAATTGTCGCATACTAAACACAGCAAAAAAGGAGAAAAAGTTATGAGCGAGTGCACACATGATTGTTCTACTTGCAGTGCAAACTGCGAGTCAAGAAAGGAAAGTTTCATAGAACCACAAAACAGCCATTCAGATATAAAGAAAGTTATCGGTATCGTCAGTGGTAAGGGCGGCGTAGGTAAGTCTTCCGTCACATCACAGTTGGCGGTACTCACATCCCGCCACGGCTACAAGACGGCTATTTTAGATGCAGATATCACAGGTCCGTCAATACCGAAAGCCTTTGGCATCAAGGAAAAAGCCTACGGCACAGAGGACGGAATTCTTCCTGCAATAACCAAAACAGGCATCGAGATAATGTCGATAAATTTACTTTTAGAAAACGACACAGACCCCGTAGTATGGCGTGGTCCTGTCATCGCAGGAACAGTAAAGCAGTTCTGGACAGATGTAATCTGGGGCGAGGTGGACTTTATGTTCGTTGATATGCCTCCCGGAACAGGAGATGTACCGTTGACAGTCTTTCAGTCCTTGCCATTAGACGGAATTATCGTGGTAACATCGCCGCAGGATTTGGTGTCGATGATTGTAGGCAAGGCTATAAAAATGGCAGAGCTTATGAACGTTCCCGTGCTTGGTATAGTTGAAAATATGTCGTATTTTGAGTGCTCTGATTGCGGTAAGCGTCACTTTATTTTCGGCGAGAGCAAAATCGACGAGGTAGCACAAGCTCACGGCATAGATACCGTAGCAAAACTTCCCGTAAACCCTGAAATCGCATCAGCCTGCGACAAGGGCTTGGCTGAACTCATCGGGGCAGAGGGTTTGGAAGATATGGCAGAAAAAATCGAAAATTTAATTAAATAGCAAAATTCGGCTCATAATAATAAAAAAATGAGCCGTCCAAAAAGACTCCCTTTTTGCTCGGCAAAAGGGGAGTCTTTTTATGTTGGCGTTACTTGCATTTTTGCCGATTTTTTTGAGCATTGTACTTATGACGGCATTTTCTAAACCTGCAAAAATCGTGTTGCCGTTGGCTTTTATACTTTCGGTGGCGCTGGGGATTTTTGTGTGGCGAATGGACCTTGTGGCAGTGATTTCAGCGACAATTTTCGGGATTTTGAGCTCGGTTGAGGTTTTGCTTGTGATTTTTGGGGCGATTCTCATTATGAACACGCAAAAGCACTCGGGCGGAATGGAGGCTATAAATCACGGCTTTATGAGGATTTCTCCCGACAGTAGAATTCAGGCGATAATCATAAGTTTTATGTTTGGCTCATTTATCGAGGGGGCGGCAGGCTTCGGAACGCCTGCGGCGTTATGTGCGCCTCTTTTGGTGTCCTTGGGGTTTCCGCCTGTGGCGGCGGCTGTGGTGTCGCTGATTTGTGATTCCGCGGCGGTGTCCTTTGGTGCTGTGGGTACGCCCGTTACAGTGGCGGTTGCCCAACTGTCAGGCAGAGTGGCAGAGGGCTTCACAGAGGATGTTACGGCGGCGGTGGCCACATCCCACGGCATTGTAGCGACGGTGTTGCCATTCTTGGCGGTGACAGTGTTGGTGAAAGTTTTCGGAAAAGAAAAGTCCATAAAACCTGCCGCATCCGTACTTCCCTTTGCCATATTTTCAGGACTTGCCTTTAGCGTGCCTTATGTTTTAATAGCCATAATCTTCGGCTATGAATTTCCCTCACTGCTTGCGGGGTTAATAGGTCTTGTGGTGACGGTATTTGCCGCCAAAAAGAAATTCTTAGTGCCCAAAGAAGTCTGGACCATAGGAGAAAAGGTCAATGTGAGCGAAAAAGAAAACCGATTAAATCTTTTTCTCGCCTGGTTTCCCTATGTTTTGATAGCGCTCATTTTGGTGATAACCCGCGTGCCTGCCCTTGGCATAAAGGACATCATAAATACTAACGCAAAGGGTATGTTTTTAATTGATGTGCCCAATATTTTGGGAGTAGAGAGAATTGATTTCTCGCTGAAATGGGCAAACATCCCAGGTCTAATTCCATTCATTCCCGTGGCGCTGATTACTCATTTCTTGCACAAAATGCCAAAAGAAAAAGTGCGTCACGCGTGGAGTGATACCTTCCGTCAGATTAGCGGTGCGGCAGTTGCCATTGTAGCAGGAATATGCCTTGTGCAGATAATGAAATTTTCCGACATCAACACATCGGGACTTCCCAATATGATGAACGTATTGGCAGAAAAAATCGCCTCGGTGGGCAGGGTGTTGTTTGTTGTGATTTCGCCGCTTATCGGGATTTTGGGCTCCTTTATTTCGGGGTCAAACGCGGTGTCAAACTTGCTTTTTACCAATTTACAATTCGAGACGGCAGCAACACTAGGGTTATCTCAGGTGTTGGTAGTGGCATCCCAAATAGTAGGTGGTGCAGTAGGGAATATAATCTGCATCAATAACATCGTCGCCGCATGCGCCACCGTGGGAATATCAGGCAAAGAGGGTAAAATCATAAAGATAAACATCATTCCCACGCTTATTTATACCGCGGTAATAGTGGTGTTTTTTGTGGTGTTGATGCTATAAATGTTTCATTTGTTAAAGGGGTCTTGTTTTTTGTCGATATTTGTGGTATATTGTTAATGCAAGCAATCGAATAGGACACTTGGCAGGTTACGCTTTATAAAAAAGCGTAGCCCTGATAAATCATACCTGTTGAGTGTTGATTGCTTGCAAAATCGAGGCTGCGTTTTTATGGTGCGTAGCTTCGGTTACGCACCTTTTTTTAATTTTTCGAAAAATTTTTAAAAAGCAAAATTTGAAAAAAGCAAGGAGAATTGCTATGAAAGAAAATAAACTGCACTATAACTACGAAACAGAGGTCTGTGAGAAATACGATATGACATTGGAGGAGGCTCTCGCGGTGGTGGAGGAAGAAAAAAACAAAGCCAACCAAAAAAGCCACGCCATAATATTTACAGGTAAAGAGAAAGAAAGACGAAGCTTTTTTGAGGCTTTTGCCTCGGGAACGCTGTCCCGAAATTTTACATGGATACATTTTTGTCCACAGGAGATATTGGGATTTGATGAAGAAGACCAAGCCGGAAAATACTATGTAATGATAATGACTGCCAATGAAAAGATGCTGTAAAAAAAGCGCAGACCACACAAGATGAGAAAGGTTCATAAGGTCGTGCGTTTTGTTATAGTTGAACTAGGATGGACGGAAAATAGCGCAGATTGGACAAACTGAACCGAAGGGTTACCCGAATGCTCGCCGCAGTTAACTTCACTCGCTATATTTCTGTTGAACAGAAATAGTTGGCTCGTTTCGTTACTGCGTCTCTATCAAAAAATGGTCAATAACCATTTTTTGAAAAAGGAAAAGCAACGAAGCGTTCAAT
>JAZNSC010000016.1:0-60522 GCA_045591015.1 Congzhengia sp. | reverse complement strand
ATTGTACCATAACCCCAAAGATTTGGCAATTATTTTGTCTAAAAAACAAAAAACCCCCGCGAAATTTTCCGCGGGGGTTTTTGCTCGTTTTATTATTTATCTGCTAATGCTCTTTCGTAGATTGAAATTACCTCTTGTGAGGGCTTTTTATCAAGTAATGAAACCACTACAGAAAGCACTGTTCCTACGATAACACCGGGTATGATTTCATATATTCCGGTATGTCCCATATAGAGTAACCATACTACGTCAACCACTGCACCACCGATAACACCTGCAACGGCGCCCTTGTATGTGAAACGCTTCCAGAAAAGTGAAAGTAAAATTACAGGACCAAAGGCTGAACCAAAGCCTGCCCATGCGTTTTCTACCATATTCATAATGGCCTGAGCGCCTGAGCCCTTACTGCTTGCAATGAAGTATGCAACAATAGCAACGAGCACAACTACAATTCTGCCTACCCATAATACTTCTTTTTCTGATGCTTTTTTTCTGAATACAGGCTTATAGATATCGCTTGTAAATGAAGATGATGCAACTAAAAGCTGTGAGTCCGCTGTTGACATAGATGCTGCGATAATTGCCGCCATAAGTATACCCGCTACAAATGCAGGGAACATTGCTTTTGCAAGTTCTATGAAAATGAGTTTCTGTCCGCCGCTTGCAACAAGGCTTTGTCCGATTGCTGTCATTCTGCCGAAGTATGCAATCAATATTGCACAAATAAGTGTAACAACAACCCAGATGATTGCGATTGTAGCACTCTTTTTAACCATTTTTGCTTCTTTGATTGACATAAAGCGAACGATAATGTGAGGCATACCAAAGTAACCCAAGCCCCAAGCAAGACCATTTATGATTTCTTTCCAGTCAGCAGCAAAGAGGTTTGTTGTGAACGAACATGCAACTTCGCTTCCGCCGTCTGTGTATGTAAGTGTCTGCAAAAGCGCGCCCTTGTCTAAATCCATAGCAAAGTATGCTACTATCGGAACTGCAAGTAATGCTACAAACATAAGCATTCCCTGGAAAAAGTCTGTCCAGCAAACTGCCTTAAAGCCACCTAAGAAAGTATATACCAAAATGATAGCCGCAAAGATTATCATTGCTGTTTCTCTGGGTAAATCTTTAAATACTGTGGTAAATACATCTGTGCCTGCAACAAAAGCAGATGCAACATATACTGTAAAGAATACTAAGAATATAACAGCACTTGCAATCTGTAAAACAGGACTCTTTGATGCGAAGCGGTTTGAAAGATACTGAGGCACTGTGATAGAATCGTTTGCTGCAGCAGAAAAACTTCTGAGTCTTCTTGCAACAAAAATCCAGTTAAGCGCTGTACCTATAGCAAGACCGATACCAATCCACGCCTGACCAAGACCAAATGCCAGAATGCTTCCGGGTAATCCCATAAGCAACCAGGCACTCATGTCAGACGCCTGAGCAGATAAAGCCGTAACCCACGGACCCATCGCTCTTCCGCCTAAAAAGTAATCCTTTTCGCCATTGCCCTTTGAACGCAAAAAGAAGAATACGCCGATAAAGAGCACAATAACGAAATAGAGCACAAATGCTAAAATTTCCATGTTAAACATTGTTTCTACCTCCAAAAATAACACTAATGCACATATTTTACCACATTTTGATACAAAATGCAAGTAGAATTTCATTGTTGCATTTTAGTTTGATTTGCAGTATAATTAAGGAAGATGTTATGAAAGGGGTAATTTTTATGAAAGAAAGAATAGCCGAACTCACAAAACTTTTGACATATCACTCTCATCAGTATTATGTTTTGGACAATCCCGAGATTTCCGATTACGAGTATGATATGTTACTCCGTGAGTTAAAAGATTTAGAAGAAAAATACCCCGAATACAAAGACCCTGCCTCCCCTACTGTGCGTGTAATAGGCAGCGTTGCAGAGAACTTTGAAAGTGTAACACACGTTGTTCC
Source organism: Congzhengia sp. (assembly GCA_045591015.1). Classification (GTDB taxonomy): domain Bacteria; phylum Bacillota; class Clostridia; order UBA1381; family UBA9506; genus Congzhengia. The sequence goes on along the minus strand of JAZNSC010000016.1, from coordinate 58,566 downwards.
AATGCTTAGCCTCAACGATGCATTTTCAAAGGAAGAAGTGCTTGATTTTGACAAGCGTGTTAAAGATGCCGTAGGCGATGTGGAATACGTAACAGAATATAAAATCGACGGGCTTTCTGTATCGCTTGAGTACGAAAACGGTCTTTTTGTACGCGGCTCTACCCGAGGTGACGGTCTGGTGGGCGAAGACGTAACAGAAAACTTAAAAACCATAAACTCAATCCCCTTAAAACTCACATCCCCCGTGCCTTATATCGAAGTCAGGGGCGAGGTGTTTATGTCAAAGGCTACATTTGATAAACTAAACCACGCACGAGAGGACGCAGGTCAGGCGCTTTTTGCAAATCCGAGAAATGCCGCTGCAGGAAGTCTCAGGCAACTCGACTCATCCATTGCAAGAGAACGTAATCTTGACATATTTATATTCAACATTCAACGTGCAGAGGGTGTTGAATTTTCTACTCACCACGAAGGATTGGCTCTTTTAAAGAAACTTGGCTTCAAAACAGTTCAGCAAAACGAAGTGTTTAAGAACATCGAGGATGCCTTCCGTCAGGTTGAAATTATAGGAAAAGAGCGTGACACTCTTCCCTTTGATATTGACGGTGCGGTAATTAAGGTAAACGACCTTGCTACCCGTGAGGAACTGGGTACAACAGCAAAATGTCCCCGTTGGGCAGTTGCATTTAAGTACCCACCCGAGACCAAAAAAACCCGACTTTTAGATATTTTTATACAAGTAGGAAGAACGGGAAAAATCACTCCCAACGCCTTACTTGAGCCTGTAAGAGTGGCAGGTAGTGTGATTTCTAAAACTACTCTTCACAACATTGATTTCATTCGCGAGCGCGATATAAAAATCGGCGACAACGTCTATGTGAGAAAAGCAGGCGATATTATACCTGAAATTGTAGGCGTTGAGTTAAAAGACCGCACAGGTGATGAAAAAGACTTCTTGATGCCTGATGTTTGTCCCGAGTGTGGCGCTCCCATTGTTCGTGTTGAGGGCGAGGCTGCTCATCGTTGTACAGGTGACAGTTGTCCGGCACAGCTTTTGCGTCGGCTTATGCACTACGTTTCCCGTGACGCTATGGACATTGAGGGGTTAGGACCTGCAGTTTTAGAAAAATTCTTGGACGAGGGATTTATAAAATCCCCTGCAGACCTTTACACATTAGAAAAAGAAAAAATCGCATCCCTCGATAAAATGGGCGAAAAAAGTGCTGAAAATCTTTTGAATTCCATAGAAAATAGCAAAACTCGTGATTTGTATCGCTTCTTATATGCTTTGGGCATTAACCTGAATGGTCTTAAATCTTCAAAGGCCGTATGTAAACGATTTACTTCTATGGAAGAAATTATGTCGGCAGGTTTTGAATCACTTACAGAAATTCCCGACATAGGCGAAAAGACCGCCCAAAACATCGTGGAATTCTTTAAGAGTGAGGAAAACAAAAATCTCGTTATGCGCCTGATTTCCCTTGGCGTAAATGACAAAGCCGAGGAAGTAACCCAAAAAGGCACTACCCTTTCAGGCAAGAAGTTTGTTGTTACGGGAAAATTTGAAGGCATAACACGAGATGATATCGTTGCGATTATAGAAGAAAACGGTGGAGAAAATCTTTCTTCCGTTTCTAAAAAAACAGACTATCTAATCGTTGGCGAAAATGCAGGAAGTAAGCTCCAAAAAGCTGAATCTTTAGGCGTTGCCACATTAACATTAGATGAATTTATGAACATAATCCAGGAGGACTAAAAATGCTTGCAAAAAAATACAAAGATATGTTAACTCAAAAATCTGTAATTCGTGAGTTGTCGGAGTTTGCCACAGTGCGAGGAAAGGAAATCGGCTACGAGAATGTGTTTGACTACAGTCTCGGCAATCCCTCAATTCCCGTACCGCAGGATTTTACAGATTATGTTGCAAAATTGCTTATGGAAGAAAACCCCATAAAACTCCACGGCTATAGCCCCAGCCTTGGTATTCCTGAGGCAAAGGAAAAGTTGGCGAAGTCTTTAAACCGCCGTTTTGGTATGAATTATCGCGGCACTCATATATTTATGACATCAGGTGCTGCAGGTGCTATTGCCCACGCGGTAAGATGCGTAACAGAGCCCGGGGACGAGGTTTTGGCGTTTGCGCCTTTTTTCCCTGAGTACATACCTTACATCAACCATTCAGGTGCTGTGTTAAAAACTGTTCCGCCTCAGGTTGAGGATTTTCAGATAAACTTCGAGGAGTTTGAAAAAATGCTCACCGATAAGGTTATGGCAGTTTTAATAAATACTCCCAACAACCCGTCAGGTGTTGCATATTCTGAGGAAACTCTCACAAAGCTCGCTGAAATTTTAGAAAAAAAATCAGCCGAATACGGTCATATAATTTATCTTATTTCCGATGAGCCTTATCGCGAAATTATTTTCGATGGAATAGCTTCACCCTACCCCTCAAAGTTCTATAAATACACATTGTCCTGCTACTCTTTCTCCAAGTCATTGTCACTTCCCGGTGAGCGTATAGGCTATGTGGCAGTTCATCCCGAATGTCCTGATGCTGAAACGATGGTAGTAATGATGGGACAGATTTCACGTGGTATCGGTCACAACTGTCCTGCTTCACTCTTCCAGTTAGCAGTAGCGGAATTTGCAGATAAAACCGCAGACCTTTCAGTATATGAAACAAATATGAATATACTCTACGACGCATTGACAGAATTAGGCTTTACCTGTGTTCGTCCTAATGGAACATTCTACATATTCCCTAAAGCATTGGAAGATGACTCCATTGCATTCTGCAAAAAGGCGCTAAAGTACGACCTTATATTAGTACCTGCTGACTCATTCGGTTGCCCCGGGTATTTTAGAATGGCATACTGCATAGATACAGAAAAAGTAAAGCGCTCGGTTGAGGCACTGAAAAAATTTGTAGAAACAGAATACCCTAATAGATAAATAGATAAACAAAAAAGAGATTCGCGAAAGTGCGAATCTCTTTCATTTTTATAAAATATAAAAGTCTTTGCATTACACGGTCTGCGCTATTTTCACTCGCCGCGAAAGGTGACGGGAAAATAGATGCAGAATCAAAAGACCGAACCGCAGGGTGTGCCCCGAAGTCGTATGCGGATACGACGAGGGTTCGGGCTTTTGGTAGTGTAAGGCACAAAAAAGAGAGATTCGCAATAACGCGAATCTCTTTCATTTTTATAAAATATAAAAGTCTTTGCATTACACGGTCTGCGCTATTTTCACTCGCCGCTTTTATGAATCTATGGTAGATACACATATCGTCATTTCTTCTAAAACATCCAAGAATACTCTTACAGTGTCTAATGCAGTAAATGTTGTGATATTATTTTCTGCTGCACAACGACGAAGTGTATAGCCGCTTGTTTGCTGTTCCTTTGAGTGTACGTCCTTGGTATTTATAACGTATGTTACAAAGCCTTTTCTCATATGGTCCAAAATTCCGTCAGGACCGTCATCTACTCTCTTGGCACGTGTTCTGATGCCGTGTTCCTTTAAGAATTTAGCAGTACCTGCTGTTGCTTCAATATTAAAGCCAAGATTATAGAAGCGCTTAATCAAGGGAAGTGCTTCTTCCTTGTCACTGTCGGCAATTGTTGTAAATACTGTTCCGTAGTTTACTACGTGCATATCTGCCGCCTGGAGCGCTTTGTAAAGTGCTCTGGTCAAGGTGTTGTCGTAGCCTATTGCTTCACCTGTTGATTTCATTTCAGGTGAGAGATATGTGTCAACACCGCGGATTTTCGAGAATGAAAAGGCAGGAACCTTTACATACCAACGCTTCTTTTCTTCGGGGTAGATTTCTGTAATTCCCTGCTCTTTTAAGGTCTTACCTAAAATTACAAGTGTACCGATGTCCGCAAGGCTGTAGCCTGTTGCTTTTGAAAGGAACGGAACAGTTCTTGAAGATCTGGGGTTAACCTCAATAACAAAAACGTTTTCGTCTTTATCTACGATAAACTGAATGTTGTAAAGTCCCACAATACCGATGCCCAAACCTAAACGCTTGGTGTAGTCGAGGATTGTATCTTTTACTTTCTGTGAAATACTGAATGTGGGGTAAACTGAAATTGAGTCACCTGAGTGAATACCTGTACGTTCAACGTGTTCCATAATACCCGGAACGAAGATGTCTGTACCGTCACACACTGCGTCAACCTCTACCTCTTTACCGATGATATATTTATCAACAAGTACGGGCTTGTCTTCATCAATTTCAACGGCTGTTTTTAAGTAATGACGAAGTCCCTTTTCATCGGCAACGATTTCCATTGCGCGTCCGCCAAGTACATAGCTGGGGCGAACCAATACAGGGTAGCCGATTTCTTCTGCGGCTTTTATTCCGTCTTCTATTTTTGTAACGGCTTTACCATTAGGCTGGGGAATGCCAAGCTCTTCCATGATTTTTTCGAAAGAGTCGCGGTTTTCTGCTCGCTCAATAGCCTCGCAGTCTGTACCGATAAGTTTTACGCCGCGTTTCATAAGGCCGTCTGCCAAGTTGATAGCAGTCTGACCGCCTAATGATGCTATAACGCCCATGGGTTTTTCCAGTTCTACTACGTTCATAACATCTTCTACTGTTAAGGGCTCAAAATAGAGCTTATCTGATGTTGTGTAGTCTGTTGAAACTGTTTCGGGGTTGTTGTTTATGATAATTGCTTCGTAGCCGTAGTTTTTGATGGTCTGTACTGCGTGAACTGTTGAATAGTCAAACTCTACACCCTGACCGATACGAATAGGACCTGAACCTAAAACTACAATCTTCTTGCGGTCTGATGGAATTGATTCGTTTTCATCTTCATAGGTTGAATAGAAGTAAGGAATATCGCTTACAACCTCACCTGCGCAACTGTCAATCATCTTATATACGGGGAAGATGTTGTTTTCTTTTCTCAAATTATATACATCGTCTTCTTTTATTTTCCAAAGTTGTGCGATGTATTTATCAGAAAAGCCCATCTTCTTTGCTTTTTTGAGAAGCTCTACGTTGCCTTTGTTTTCAGGAATTTCTAAAATTCTCTCAAAGTCAACAATGTTCTTGATTTTATCTAAGAAGAACATATCAATCTGTGTTGCGTTACAGATTCGTGAATGGTCAACGCCAAGATACATAAGCTGTGCGATAGCGTAGATTCTATCGTCGGTACATTCTGCGATGTATTCCATAAGCTCGTCAACTGTCATTTTGTTTTTGTCAAACTTTGACATATAGATATGGCATACGCCGATTTCCAATGAACGAACGGCTTTAAGTAGGCTTTCTTCCATTGTTCTGCCGATAGACATAACCTCGCCTGTTGCTTTCATCTGGGTTGAGAGTTTGTTTGAGGCTTGTGTAAATTTATCAAAGGGGAATCTGGGCATCTTTGTTACCACATAGTCGATTGTGGGTTCACAAGCAGCATTAAGACTTCCCAGCTTGATTTCGTCCAAGGTCATACCTACTGCAACTTTAGCTGTAACTCTTGCTATTGGGTAACCACTGGCTTTTGAAGCCAACGCTGATGATCTTGATACACGGGGGTTAACCTCGATTAAGTAATATTTAAAGGACTGGGGGTCTAAAGCAAACTGTACGTTACAGCCACCCTCAATCTTTAATTCGCGAATGAGCTTTAATGCGCTATCACGGAGCATATGGTACTCTTTGTTTGTCAATGTCTGGCTGGGAGCCACAACGATAGAGTCACCTGTATGAACACCAACGGGGTCCATATTTTCCATACTGCAGATAGCAATAGCAGTATCGTTTTTGTCGCGCATTACTTCGAATTCTATTTCTTTATAGCCTTTGATACTCTTCTCTACCAAAACCTGACCAACGGGAGAAAGCTTCAAGGCGTTTTTCATAATTTCTGCAAGCTCTTCATCGTTGTCTGCAAAGCCGCCGCCTGTACCGCCCAATGTAAATGCAGGACGCAATACTACAGGGTAGCCGATTTCTTCTGCTGCCTGTTTTGCTTCTTCGATTGAGTATGAAATTTTAGAGGGAATAACGGGCTCGCCGATACGTTCGCAGAGTTCCTTGAAGAGCTCTCTGTCCTCTGCCATTTCGATACTTTCGCGGCTTGTACCCAAAAGCTTTACGCTACATTCTGCCAAAATTCCTTTTTTGTCCAGCTGCATAGCAAGGTTTAAGCCTGTCTGGCCGCCGATAGCGGGAACGATAGCGTCGGGACGCCCGTATCGAATGATTTTTGCAATGTAATCAAGGATTAAGGGTTCCATATAAACCTTATCTGCAATGGTTGTATCTGTCATAATGGTTGCGGGGTTTGAGTTACAAAGGATTACTTCGTAGCCTTCTTCTTTTAATGCAAGGCAAGCCTGTGTGCCTGCATAGTCAAACTCTGCCGCCTGACCGATAACGATAGGGCCTGAGCCTATTACTAATACTTTTTTAATGTCGTCTCTTTTAGGCATTGTCCTGCGCCTCCTTTATCATTTCTATAAACTGTCCGAAAAGATATGCACTATCTTGAGGACCGGGGGCGCTTTCAGGATTGTACTGCACTGAGAACACCTTGTCTTTTGCACATTTTACGCCCTCGACACTTCCGTCTAGGACGTTTACGTGTGTGATTTCTAAAGGTGTGTTTTTGAGGGAATCTTCGTTCACCACATAGCCGTGGTTTTGTGATGTGCATTCGATTTTGCCTGTTTCTAAATTTCTTACAGGGTAGCCGCCTCTGTGACCAACTTTCATCTTGTCAATTTCAGCACCGTAAGAAAGGCTTATTATCTGGTGTCCCATAGCAATACCGAATATGGGGTATTTGCCAATGAGCTTCTTTACTGTATCTATAACCGCTGTTGCATCATTGGGGTTGCCCGGGCCGTTTGAAACAAACACGCCGTCGGGTCTCATAAATTCTATTTCTTCAGCTGTGGTGTTATAAGGAACAACTGTTACGTTGCAGCCTGCGTTGTTTAGATTTCTTATAATGCTTAACTTAATGCCGCAGTCGATTGCAACCACGTTGTATTTGTGGCTTGTTGTTCTTGAATACCAACGCTTTTTACAGCTTACTTTTTCTATAGGGTTTTCGGGGATATGGACATTTGAAAGAATTTTAAGAGCATCGGAAACCGGTGTATCAGCACTTGTAATAAATACATTCTGTGTGCCGAGGTCTCTTATTCTTCTGGTTAATTTTCTGGTATCTACACCGTAAATACCGGGAATGCCACTTTCTTCTAAAAATTCAGAAAGTGTCTTTGTATAACGGAAGTTACTGGGCATATCGTTGTAATCTCTTGCAACTATTGCGCCTATTGTGGGAACTTTTGTTTCGAAGTCCTCATCTGTAATTCCGTAGTTACCAATCAAAGGATACGTCATAACAACCATCTGGTTTGTATATGACGGGTCGGAAATTATTTCCTGATAGCCAACAACCGAAGAATTAAACACTATTTCGCATACGCGGTCAGCTGTTGCGCCGAAGCCGTAGCCGTAGTATTCTTCGCCGTTTTCAAATACGATTTTTCTGTCAAATGCTTTGTCCATACAGTCACCCTCAAATCTTTTTTTAGCATTAGTTCGTTCTCTGCTTAACTTTATCATATCCATATCAGAGTAATTATACCACTAACACGCAACAAAGTCAATAAAAAATAATAGGAAAAAGGAGTTTTTTCCAATAAGAAAAAACTCCTTTTAGGCTGGTTAAAAAATTAAGACATTATTGCTTTGTGTGGTCTGTGCATTTTTCGACAGCCTTTTGTTAAACTTTATTTTTTGGAGAATGACTGACAGTCAACGCATTCGCAAACCTCAGGATTTGCTTCGTGAGTACCTACCGAAATAGAGGCAAGGCTACAGTAGTTTTGGTCCTGACAGTGATATTTGCACTGCTCAACAGTACATTTGATTGAGTTATTTGCCTGACAGTTGTTTGTGTTACAGTTCATACTTTTCCCTCCTATAGTTAAAAGGCTTTTTCGCCTTTTAATATAGTGTGTGCGATTTTTTAAAAATTATTTCTCTTATTTTTTTCTATTTTGCACTTAACTCCCATAAGGAGCTTTACGCTTCTTTTTGCACTTCTCATGGTGTTGAATTTTTTGGCAAGGCTTTTATCTTTTACGAATGTTCGCGTACTGAAAAAGTATTTGCTTTCGCCATCTGTTAAAATTTTTATCACATAGTAACTGTCAAACTCATCGTCGAACACAAAACCGCCCCCTTGAGTGATAAGTTTAACACCCTAAAATACGAAAATCAACAGTTGTGACAATTTGTGGCAAAAAACTTGTGTCATTTTTTCAAATTAAAAAAGGCTTTTTCTCCTAAATAGCAGCTGTCTACCCCTAATTCGTCCTCGATGCGCAAGAGTCGGTTGTACTTTGCCACTCTGTCTGTACGGCTGGGAGCGCCTGTTTTTATCTGTCCTGAATTGGTAGCCACTGCAATGTCTGAGATAGTGGTGTCCTCGGTTTCGCCACTTCTGTGAGAGGTGACCGCTGTGTAGCCTGCTCTGTTTGCCATTTCGATGGCATCTAACGTCTCTGTTAATGTGCCTATCTGGTTTACCTTAATCAAAATCGAGTTAGCGCAGCCCTCCCGTATTCCTTTTTCAAGTCTTTTGGTATTGGTTACAAATAAGTCGTCACCTACAAGCTGGATTTTTTTACCTAATGCGCGTGTTAACTCGCGCCAACCGTCGAAGTCATCCTCTGATAGTCCGTCCTCTAATGATATAATGGGGTATTTTTTTGATAAATCTTCCCAGTATCGTATCATCTCATCCCGAGTTTTGAATTCGTCGGTTTTCCAGAAATAATAGCCGTCGCGTCCTGTTTTTTTTGCTTCTTCGTAGAGTTCTGTAGAGGCGGCGTCCATTGCAATCATAAAATCTCCACCGGGTATAAAGTCTGCTTTTTCTATGGCATCGCAGATAAGCATCAGCGCTTCTTCGTCCGATTTTAAATTCGGTGCAAAGCCACCCTCATCGCCTACTGAGGTTGAGTAGTTTTTGGCTTTCAGGACTTTTTTTAAACTGTGGAAAACTTCAACCGACTTTCTCATTGCTTCACGAAAACTCGTCTCCCCTGTAGGCATAATCATAAATTCCTGTAAATTTACGCTGTTGTCGGCGTGTTTTCCACCGTTTAGAATATTCATCATAGGAACAGGTAAGGTGTGTCCGTTTGTGCCTCCTAAATATCTGTAAAGGCTTAAGCCAAGAGACGCTGCTGCTGCCTTGGCGCAGGCCAAAGACACCGAAAGAATGGCATTTGCACCAAAATTGCTTTTGTTTTCAGTGCCGTCTTCTTTTATCATTGTTCTGTCGATTTCTCTCTGGTTTAAAACATTTAAACCTAAAATTGTGTCTGCGATTTCGTTATTTACTTTTGATACTGCATTTGTTACTCCTAATCCGTTGTAGCGGGTTTTGTCGCCGTCACGAAGTTCTACCGCTTCATATGCACCTGTAGAAGCACCCGAGGGAACCGACGCTCTACCCACTACACCTTCCTCTGTTATTACAGTCGCTTCAACTGTCGGGTTTCCTCGTGAGTCTAATATTTCTCTGGCAAAAACATCTGCAATTTCAATATAATCCATAGTTTTTCCTCCAAATTTTTTTACGCATAAAAAAATGCACATTCTATAATTAGAATGTGCATTTCATTTAGAAAATATTATTCAATAATGCTTTTTCCTGTCATTTCATCGGGTTTCTCAAGTTCTAAAATTTTGAGCATCGTGGGAGCGATGTCAGCAAGCACGCCATCCTTACGAAGTGATACCTCTCCGCAACCGATAACAGTAAAAGGTACGGGGAATGTGGTGTGTGCAGTAAAGGGGCCCTGACTTTCGGGGTCTATCATCTGGTCGGCATTGCCGTGGTCGGCAGTAATCAACATTGCGCCGCCCATAGAGAGAATCTTTTCCTTTACTCTGCCTACGCAGGTGTCAACTGTTTCTACGGCTTTTACCGCGCAGTCGATGATACCTGTATGACCTACCATATCGCAGTTAGCATAGTTTAAGATGATAACGTCCAAATCGTCGTTGTCTAACTTTTCCATAAGCTTGTCTGTTACCTCAAATGCGCTCATTTCGGGCTGTAAGTCATAGGTTGCAACCTTGGGAGAATTGATTAATGCTCTGTCCTCTCCCTCGGAAACTTTTTCTACACCGCCGTTAAAGAAGAATGTAACGTGAGCGTATTTTTCAGTTTCGGCAATTCTTAACTGTTTTTTACCCTTGATACTTAAATATTCGCCCAATGTGTTGGTTAAAACCTGTGGCTTGAATGCCACGTCAACGTTGGGCATTGTTTTATCGTACTGTGTCATACATACAAAGTATGTGTTAAAGAATTCTCTCTTGAAGCCATCAAATTCGGGGTCAACAAGTGTTCTTGTGATTTCTCTTGCTCTGTCGGGGCGGAAGTTTGCAAAAACGATACTGTCGTTTGCGGAAATTTTACCTACAGGTGCGCCGTTTTCTGTGATAACCGTGGGAAGCACGAATTCGTCTGTGGTATCAGCAGCATAAGAATTTGCAACTGCGCATACGCCGCAGGCTGCGGTTTCGCCCTCGCCTTTTACCATTGCATTGTAGGCTTTTTCTACTCTGTCCCAACGGTTGTCTCTGTCCATTGCGTAGTATCTGCCCATAACTGTTGCGATTTTGCCTGTGCCGATATCTTGTAGTTTTTCTGCCATATCGGCAACGAAATCCTTACCTGATGAGGGAGGAACGTCACGTCCGTCTAAGAAGCAGTGAACGAAAACTTTTTCAAGACCTTTTCTGTGGGCAAGTTCTACGATGCCGTAGATGTGTGTGTTGTGAGAGTGTACGCCACCGTCGGAAACAAGTCCCATGATGTGGAGTGCGCTGTTATTTTTCTTGCAGTTTTCAACTGCCTTATTTAATGCTTCATTTTCGAAGAAATCACCGTCAGCAATAGACTTTGTGATTCTTGTTAATTCCTGATAAACGATTCTTCCTGCGCCGATGTTTGTGTGACCTACTTCACTGTTTCCCATCTGTCCGTCGGGAAGACCTACTGCCATACCGCTTGCTTCAAGTGAAGTTGTGGGGTATGTGGCAAAAATTTCATCAAGGTTAGGTGTGTTTGCGATTTTTACGGCATTGCCCTTATCATCCGGGTTAATGCCAAAACCGTCCATTATACATAGTAATAAAGGTTTTTTCATACTTTTCTATTCTCCTTTAAAAAAGACTGCTCTCGCAGTCTTTTTTAATTATTTATTCCAGTTTGTGATTTTTGAAAAATCAGGGGCTTTAAGCGATGCGCCACCGATAAGACCGCCGTCGATGTCGGGCTTTGACAAGAGCTCTGCAGCATTAGCAGCATTCATACTGCCGCCGTACTGAATTCTGATAGCTTCTGCTGTGGGAGCATCGTAGAGTTCAGCAATAACATCACGAATAAGTGCGCAAACTTCTTCAGCCTGGTCTGCTGTTGCTGTTTTGCCTGTGCCGATAGCCCAGATGGGTTCGTAAGCGATAACAACTTTCTTAGCATCGTCAGCAGAAATTTCTGCCATATCGAGTTTAATCTGCATACGGATGTGTTCAGCCATAACGCCTGCTTCACGCTGTTCCAATGTTTCGCCGCAGCACATAATGGGTGTTAAGCCTTTTTCTAATGCTTTTCTTACTTTTTTGTTTACTGTTTCATCTGTTTCTGCAAAGTACTCACGTCTTTCAGAGTGACCGATGATAACGTATTTTACGCCTAAATCAAGCAACATATCAGCACTGATTTCGCCTGTGTATGCACCGCTTTCTTCCCAGTGCATATTTTCAGCACCAACCTCGATGTTTGTGCCTTTTGTAAGTTCTGTAGCAATAGCCAAATCTACTGCAGGTGTGCAGATAACTACATCTGCATCAGAATCTGCAACTACGGGGATGAGTTCTTTTATGAGTTCTGCAGCCTGTGAAGGTGTTTTGTTCATCTTCCAGTTACCTGCGATAATCTTTTTTCTTGACATTTTTTGTTTCCTCCTGATGTTTATATTATTTATCTGTTAAGCAAACGATACCGGGTAATTCTTTACCTTCTAAGTATTCGAGTGATGCACCGCCGCCTGTTGAGATGTGGCTCATCTTGTCGCCTAAGCCTGCCTGGTTTACTGCTGCAACACTGTCGCCGCCGCCGATAACTGTTGTAGCGTCGAGGTCAGCAAGTTTTGCCGCGATTGCGTTTGTACCTTTTGCGAAGTTAGGCATTTCGAATACGCCCATAGGTCCGTTCCATACTACTGTCTTTGCGTCAGCGATAGCAGCTGAGAAAAGTTCGATAGATTTAGGACCGATATCAAGACCCATGTAATCTTCGGGGATGTTACCCTCAACTATCATTGATTCTGCATCGTTGTTGAATTCTTTTGCAACAACTGTATCAACGGGAAGTAAGATTTTGTCGCCTGCAGCATCTAACATTTTCTTTGCATAGTCGATGTAGTCGGGCTCAAGTAATGATGTACCTGTTGTTTTGCCCTGGGCTGCAAAGAATGTGTAAGCCATACCGCCGCCGATGATGAGTTTGTCAACTTTCTTTAATAAGTTTTCGATAACTGAAATTTTTGAAGAAACTTTAGAACCACCGAGGATTGCAACTAAAGGACGAACGGGGTTATTAACTGCGTTTCCTAAAAATTCGATTTCTTTTTCGATTAAGTAGCCTGCAACTGCTGTGTCAACGTAGCTTGATACGCCAACGTTTGAGCAGTGAGCACGATGCGCTGTACCGAAAGCATCGTTTACGAATACATCAGCGATTGATGCGAGTTCTTTTGAGAATTCGTCGATATTTTTTGTTTCTTCTGCTCTGTAACGTGTATTCTGGAGAAGTACTACGTCGCCGTCGTTCATAGCAGCGATTGCAGCTTTAGCGTTGTCGCCGATTACGTTATCATCAGCTGCAAAGATTACTTCTTTACCTAATTTTTCTGATAAGCTCTTTGCTACGGGAGCAAGAGATAATTCGGGTTTGGGTTCGCCCTTGGGCTTACCCATATGTGAGCAAAGGATTACCTTTGCGCCCTCTTTAATTAAATACTTGATTGTAGGAAGTGAGCCTACGATTCTGTTTTCGTCTGTGATTTCGAGTTTGTCATTGAGTGGCACGTTAAAGTCGCAACGTACTAAGACTTTCTTGCCTTTTACCTGAATGTCTTCAACTGTTAATTTCATAATTTTCACCTCATAAATATTATATACATTTTTATATAAAAAACTTTACCCCATATATTATAGTACATTTTGTTTGTAATTTCAAGAGAAATATAGACATTTTTTTCACAAAGTTTTGCAAAGTTTTTGATGATTATAAATAAATTTTAAACTTTAAAAATTATTGGTGCTTTTTGTGAAAATTTGTGGTATAATTTTCTTGGGTGAAAAAAATGTTCGGTTATGTAAAAATAAACAAAGACGAGCTGCGCGTGCGTGAATACAATGTTTTTCGATCGTACTACTGCGGTCTTTGTAAGACTTTAAAAACTGAATATGGTTATTTTTCCCGTTTTGGCTTAAATTATGATTCGGTTTTTTTAGCACTCCTGCTTTCCTCTGTCACAGAGGACGAGTACGATTGCAAAAAGGAAATCTGCATTGCGCACCCCTTGGAAAAAAAGCCCATTATGAAAACTAACAAATGTCTTTCCTACGCGTCTGCCGTTATGATGATTCTGGCTTTTTTGAAGTTAGAGGACGACATACGCGATGAGCATTCGGTCAAAGCATTTTTTGAGTATGTTTTACTTACAGGAGCAAAAAGAAAAGTCAAAAAGCGCTACCCCGCTTTATTTAATTCCTGCCGAGAGCAGATAAATAAATTGAGCGTTTTGGAGAAAAATAATTGCAATGATTTGGACGAGTTGTCCGATGTTTTTGCTCACCTTTTGGAAATTTTGTTTGTGCCTGATTTTATAACCAGTGATGCTCAAAAAAGAATCCTTGCTCATATAGGCTATCTCATCGGCAGGTTTATTTACATTGCCGATGCCTATGAAGATAAAGATATGGACAAAAAGAAGCATAACTTCAATCCTTTTTCCCATAAAGAGCCTGAAAAAGAAAAGATACGCGACCTGCTTACATTTAACTTGGCCACTTTAGCAGAAAGCTATGAGCTTCTTGATTTAAAAATAAATAAACCCATATTGGACAATATTATTTATCTTGGTTTGTCAGGGGTGCTTGACAAAATCATAGAAGGAGAAAATAAAAATGCGTGACCCTTATGAAGTTTTGGGCGTTCCTAAGAATGCCACACAAGAGGAAATAAAAGCAGCCTACAGAAAGCTTGCAAAACAATATCATCCCGACAGATATGTAGGAAATCCCTTGGCGGATTTAGCTGCTGAAAAGTTCAAAGAAATAAACGAAGCATTCGACACATTATCAGGCGGACACAGCAACGCTTACGGCAACAATGCTTACAACAGCGCAGGTACCTTTGCCCAGATAAGAAACTATATAAATATGAATGCCTTAGCAGAAGCCGAAAGTCTTCTTGATTCTATGAATGACCGCAACGCCGAGTGGTTTTACTTAAAAGGGCTTGTATGTCTCCGTCGCGGTTGGCACGCGCAAGGAATAAGCTTTATCCGTCAGGCAGTAAATATGGAACCTCAAAATTCAGAATACAGACGAACACTTTCTTCTATTGAAGACCGCAACAACACATACCGCGATGTAGGCTCCGGAATGTCAACGGACACCGCCTGCAACTGTTGTGGTAATCTTTTGTGTGCTGATTGCTGTTGTGAATGTATGGGCGGAGATTTGATATCTTGCTGTTAAATCAGGAGGTGCTTTTATGACAAAGAAATTCACCGTCGCTTCCATTATGTCAGCACTTGCCATTGTGTGTCTTTTTGGCTCTGCTTATCTTCCTACGGGAAGAATAGCACTTCTTGCCTTAACCTCTATGTGCATCCTGGTAACAGTTGCAGAATGTGGTATTAAATATGCCTGGCTTCAATATGCTGCAACCACACTTTTGGCACTACTTTTGATACCATTTAAATTACAGGTGTTTGTTTTTGTGGCGCTTTTGGGCTACTACCCCATATTAAAGCTTCATATAGAAAAAATAGATAAGCTGTGGCTTGAATGGTTGGTAAAGATTTTATTCTTTAATGCGCTTTTGATTGTGGCGTATTTTGTAGTCAAGTATTTCCTGCTCCAGTATGTATCCTTTGGTGCAATATTTGACGTAGTGCTTTCAAACATCTGGCTGGTGATTTTGATTTTAGAAGTAGTGTTTGTTATTTATGACTATCTTTTGAGCTTTTTTGCTCATTATTATAAAACCGCAATAAGTCCCCGACTTAAATAAAGGAGAAATAAATATGAAAAAAAGAATTTTGGCTAGTATTTTATGCGTTTTATGTATCGTTTCGCTATTTTGCGCATGTGGTAAAAAAGAGAGCAATATAGAGCAGCTCCCCGTAGCAGATTTTAACCCGGAAATAACCGACCCCGAGGGTAGCTTCTATGAGTTTGAGGGTCAGCTAAAGGCCGACGGTGGTCTGGTAGCTTTGGGAGAAGATTTTCTTAAACTTATGATAGAGGGCAAAGAGATAGAATTTGCTTTGTCAGATAACGCAATAAAACAAATCAATATTTTTAACGAAGACAAAAACAATTTAATGATTAAAAAAGGTACTATGCTTTCATTAACATACGAAATAAAAAACCTTGTATATGTGGTACAAGATGTAGAAATTTTACAGTCTAACTAAATAGTAATTATAAAGCAGAAACGATTAAATCGTTTCTGCTTTTTTTGTAGGGTTCGGCGTCCTCGACGAATCGCCAGGTATCAGGACGTCATGAATTGAGTAAGTTGAAGCGCATTTTCCCTGTTTATTACTGTACAGGATAATTTTTGTAAAAACTATTGATAAAATATAAAAAATGTGGTATTATAATTATGCTAAACATAACTAAATAATTAGAAATAGGGGTATTTTATTTTTTGAGTAATAATACTCTTTTGTTGTCATACTATTTTTAGATTTTGATAAAAGTGCAAGCTCTATTAAGTAGTATGACGGAGTATTCCTATTTCTATTTAAGTTATGTTTAGCGACTATCGGAGTTTGCATTTTTTATGCGTCTACTTCGGTAGGCGCATTTTTTATGTAAATCAATATGTTGGCAATATAGGAGGATTGTTTTTCATACTACAAATTATCAATGCGCAAAATAAATTTGAGGAGAATATTTATGAAAAACACTATTAGTACAAAACACACACAGAAGAATTTTTTACTTAAATCAATCTTGCTTGGGATTTTATGTTTTATAATTTTTATTTTGTTATGTTGTATAGGAGCTAATCTAATCCCTGCTTCAAGCAATTACAGTGACGATTTAGACCCTATGACGCTTATGTCGGCATTATGCGGCATTATGGCATTGGTAATGCCGGCTGTACTGATTTTTTCAGCTGTTAAATACTCTAAAACATATGTCGAAATAAACGAACATACAATTTCCGGACAAGGAATGGAAATGATTAACGGCTCACGAGAAGGCGGCGTATCTTATTTTAATATGAATCTTTCCGAAGTTAAAAATATTACCTTTAAATCCAAATGGCTTACGTTATACACCGAAACGATTACATACAAGATTTTAACTGATAAAAATACGGCTATTAAAATATATAATTTTTACAAAAAAAATAAATAATTGTTCCGTTAACATCAAAAGGCTGAACGAAATCAATCGTTCAGCCTTTTGTTATTTTATATTATTAGCTTTTTCGTTGCATTTTTTGATAGCTTCGATGATTGCCGAGCGGAAGCCTCTCTTCTCAAGCTCTGCTACCGCTTCGATGGTAGTACCCTTGGGAGAGCAAACCATATCTTTTAGCTCTGCAGGGTGCTTACCTGTGTCAAGTACCATTTTAGCAGAACCCAAAACCGCCTGTGCTGCAAGTTTATATGCTGTATCTCTGGGAATACCGCCTGTTACTCCTGCATCGCCCATGGCCTCTATCATCATATAAACATAAGCAGGGCTGCTGCCCGATACTCCTGTAACTACGTTTATCATTGACTCTGCCATAATTTCGGTTTTTCCTACGGCATCAAAGATTTTAACCACGTTTTCGAGTTCATCCTCGCTTACTGCGCTATCTGGTTTTGCAACAACCGTCATTCCCTCGCCTACCTGTGCAGGTGTGTTTGGCATTACGCGAACGACTTTGGCGTCCGCACCCAAAATGCTTTTAATTTCAGCAACGGAAATTCCTGCCGCAATAGATATAAAAACCTTGTCCTCTATGTTTTTATCTTTTATTTCTTCCAAAACTTTAGAAAGAATAAAAGGCTTTACTGCTAAAACTATGTAATCGCACAAAAGTGCATCACTGTTGTGGACAGATGTTTTTACTCCGTCTTGGTATTTTTTTAAGATGTCCTTATTTATATCGCAGACGCACATATCTAAAGGTTTGCATACGCCTGATGCAATTACGCCTTGAGCTATTGCCCCTGCCATATTGCCTCCGCCGATAAATCCTATTTTCATGGTCTTTTTCCCCTTTTGTAAATTTTCAGGGAATCGGACTTCCCGATTCCCTGAAATGACTTATTTTGTTTCTTTTTTGCTTTCTTTTTTGATTTCTTTTTTGAATTTGGGTTCTTTTTCGATAATAATGCCATCAACAAAAACGTTAATCTTGCCGATTTTTACATCGGTCATTGCTGTAACATTTCTCTTAACTGCTTCCTGAACGTCCCAAGAAACCTCTAAAATGTTGATACCATATTCAACATTTACATGTACATCGATATCAGTAACGCCGCTCACCTCATCTGTAGATATGTTGATACCGCGACCTGATGCTTTCTTTCTTAATTTTTCTACGAGGCCCTCTGCTACAGAAACAGCAACCGCTACTCCCTTAACCTCTTCTAATGCCTGAACTGCAATAGCCATAACAACTTCGTTTGCAATTCTGATTTCACCGCTATTTGTTGTTTCAAAAATTATATCTTTATCTGCCATCATTCGTACCTCCGAACTGATAAATTTCTTTGTTTGTAGGTTTATTATACCACTTTATCAAATAAATTACAACTATTTTTTACAGTTAATTTGGTTTTATCTCTACAATTTTCACTTCATCTGCAGTGCACGCACCTGTATCAACAGCTATTTGTATAATATTTGCAGCATCTATTTCGTTTAGCCCCTCTGTCATAACCGCTATACTTGTTACGTTTTCTCCCATAAATACCACGCAGTCATCATAGCCCTTGGCACGAATCATATTTTCGGCTGTGACTTCGCACTCTGTAAATTTTGCCAAGAGTTCTATCTGGATTTTGGCGTTTTCTTTTGACTCTTGGTCAGCACCTTGAGAATTCAGGATTTCTGTCAACATTTCGATAGATTCGTCACGCTTTTTTTCACGTTCTAACTTTGCATTGGTAAAATAGGAGTTGTTTTTAGAATTTTCATTAGAATTTACCATTTTTGCCTCGCCTAATTTTTTTGAGGCTTCATTGTACATAACTGAAACGTTAGGGTCCTCTGCCCCGTCCTTAATGCTTAAATTAAGGTAACCTGCAATGCCTATCAAAAGTATCAGCGACACTGCCGCAACCTGTCTTTTTCTCACTATGAACATTTTGTTTTTATCTTTTCTTCTTTCCATAATTAACCTCTTTCTAATACTTCAATTCTATGACTTTTTATTCCTAAAAGTGCCGATACGGCACTTATGATGTTCTGCTTTACTTCTATATTCCCGGCACCCTCTGCGCACACCAAAACCCCCGCTATCTGCGGTTCTGTCTTTTTTATTATAAGAGCGTGATTTGTATTTCCCTCGTCTGTCAGCACGTGGTTTTTTTCTTGGGTTTTTGACGTGTCGTCGGTGTTCACTTTTTCATCAGTGGCGTAAAGGGTATTTCCGTTGTCGGAAAGCGTAATCATTACATCGATTTTTCCTGCTCCCTTTATGTTTTGGAGTATTTCTTTTAAATCGTTTTCTATGGTGATTTTGTATGTATTCTCATCAATTTTATTCTCCTTAGCAGGCGCTTTCTCTCCTGTAGGAAGCATAACCAGCGCCACCCCTACTATAAGTATGATGATAAGAGTTTTTGTATTCGTAATTTGTCCAAAATATCTTTTTAGTGTTTCTTTTACATTCATTTTACCTTTGTTACGTCCTCCCCAAGTTCTAAATATTCTCTGACAATTTTTGCGCTACTCTCACTGTAGGGGCTGATTTTTACTTGCTTTACCGTTAGCTCTTTATCTGTACCAACTGTAACTAAAACGGTAAAATCCGTACCTGTTTTTTTCTGTAATTCTTCTTTTATTCTTCCCGCAAGCTCTTTTTCTACTTCTTCTTTTACGTAAGCTTCTGTCTGTATTTCTAAGGCTTCTGTTGGAATTTCCAAAGGTTCGGAGGTTATTTTTAAAACAGGCGTGAGAATTACTGCCATAACTATAATGCTTGATATGAGGCTTATGTATTTTGAAATATTGCTTCCCGAAAACAGCGCTGTTATCACCGATGCCGCAACCACAGCAGAAATCACCATTTTAATATATTCACTCATAGGGCACCTCCCATATTCATGAGCATAGCAAGGCTTATTATAAACATCACCGCAACTGAAATTAAAAGCACCGCTACTTTTCCTATGCTGTCGCCTATTTCATTTATAGCAGTACGCACACGTGTATCTGCGCCTACGGTTCCTATTGCGGCGGCTAATTTAAACGAAACGCAAACAGCGCACACGTTTAAAAGTGGTACTATACAGATATAACCGATACCGATTATTCCTGCTACTCCCAGTGCTCCTGATATTGTTTTTGCGCTTGCGATTACTGTTTCTAATGAGTCGGAAAGCGCACCTCCTACAACAGGCATAAAGCTTCCCACCGCATATTTTATGCTTTTTCCTGCTAATGTGTCCAGGTTTTGCGCCGTTTGGGTTTGGAGTGCTATGACCACTCCGTATATGGTTATCATAAGCCCCGTGCCCCACTTTAAAAACTGCTTCAGCAGGTTATTTATGCCCTCAAGGTAAGGGTGTTCACCTAATTTATCGCCTACCGAAAAGGCTGTAATTACACATATCAACGGCAAAAATACGGATTTGCAAATGTGTATAAACACCTGCATTGATACAAATACCGACCCACACGCCGCACCTGACGCCGCACCACCTGCTGAAACTGCAGTTGCAACAGGTGTCATCAATGCCTGAATGAAAATAAACAGCGAATTGATCGTTTCTTCCGTTTCGCTTACCACATAAGAAAAGGTTTTGACTGCAATGAGCGATACAATGGCAACAGTTGCAAAAGTGCCTGTTTCATTCTTTTGGCCGCTTAAATTTAAAATCAATCCCGAAAGCACCAAAATCGCTGACATCTTTATGATAGACGGTATATTCTCTTTGATTCCGGACACAAAAATCTCCGCGATTTTTTTCATAATATCAAAAAAGCCAATGGGCATTTCTCCCGACAAAACCTGATTTGCGATTTTCCCTACATCTACGCCCTCTGTTTTTTCTATATTCTCTATAATGTTATAGGGAGTTTCTGCATGCACAATATATGGTGTATATATAATAAGGAAGAAACTCAATACAAAAAGTGCTTTTTTCATTGGTTGTCACTCTTTCTATGGAATAATTGACATCAGTTGTGTAAAAAAGCTTCCTATCACAGGAAGAACTATGCACATACATATCGCCTTGCCCGAAAACACCACCAAAGAGGCAACCGCAGAAAACCCTGCATCTCGGCAAAGGTCCGATGTGAGCGATGTGAGTATACCTATGCCGGTAACCTTCAAAAGTATATTCATCAAACCATCGTTACTAAAGGATGTGTAGATGACCTTTATGTATGAGGTTACCTTTTCAAAATACGGCAAAATCATAAAAAACATACATATACCAAGCATAATAACCAACGCTACCGACGCAAATTGCTTTTGTTCTTTTAGCACAAGCGCCAGCATAACACCAACCAGCGCCAGCGCCATTATCTTTATGGCTTCCATATATCACCTATAGATTAAATATGTTTTTTACTGTTTCAAAGAGATAGTCAATCTGCTGTATTACCATAAGCAACACCACTACAAGTCCGGCCAACGTAGTAAGCATAGCCTGCTCCTCTCTGCCTGCGCGAATCAGTACTTGATTTAAGACGCTAATCAATATTCCGATTGCGGCAATTTTGAATATCAGGTCAATACCCATAATTTCCTCCTATATGACTAAAATAACAATCGCTGCGGCAACAGATGCACCCATGGTGTATAAGAGTTTTTTATCTTTGTTTGTTTTTTCTCTTTCTTCTTTTTCCAAAAAGCTTAAGGTTTGAATCGTTTTTTCTGTTTTTTCAAGCTCAATATCTAATGACTTCTTTCCTATATTAAAAAAATAGTCCTCGGTGATTTTTCTGGCTTCATCTGTCAGCAAAAGCTCACCGCCACCTGATTCTTCCCAGGCAGATTTCATATCGGTGGTTTTCTTGTCTGCTAATACTTTCGTTGTATTTTTTAAAACTTGGCCGAAATTTCCCTGCAACGAGTCACAGACTCTTGCCATAAGCTCTGCAAGCTCAACCGAAGAAAAAGAAAGCTCTTGCTTTATATGGGTAACTGCCTTTAGAATTTCTTTGAGGTTTTCGTATTTTTGGCAAAGGGTTTGTGCCTTTTTCCAAAAAAATCCGCCTAAGGATATACATATCAACCCTATCCCTATAAATTTATACATTCTTCCACCTCGCATTGCTTTAAGACCACCGCCACATCAAACAGTGATATAAGCTCTTCTTTTTTTCTTCGTACTTCTTCCAGATTCTCTCCATGTATGCTCGTTATAATTTTAGAGCCGCTCTTGATAATGTTTTTGATAGCGACTACATCGTCGGCCGTGCCTATTTCGTCTGTTATAATCACATCAGGCGAAAGAGAGCGAAGTGCGTGAATTATTCCGTCAGTTTTTGAAAAACCGTCTAAAACATCAGTAGACACACCTATATCAAACTGCGGCTCACCTTTATTCATAGCTGCAATTTCCGAGCGCTCATCAACGATTGTAACCTTGTATCTGCTGCCCAAAAGTCGCGCAATATCACGGAGGCACGTTGTTTTACCGCCTGACGGCGGCGAGATAATCAAAGTGTTTTTTATTTTTTCTCCATTATATATAAAAGGAAGAAACTTTTCTGCACAGCCGATATGTTCTCTTGCTATTCTGATATTGACACCGGAAAATGACGTTATGTTAAAAAGTCTGCCGTCTTTATATAAGGCACGTCCCACAACGCCAACCCTATGACCGCCTGCCAAGGTTATAAATCCATCTTTTATACTATGTGTGTATGCGTACACAGAGTTACTGCAAAACGACGCCACCAGCTTCTCTATCTCTGATGCCGTAAAAGATGTGTCAAGTTTCTTTTTTATTCTATGGTTGTAATATAACATCACGGGTCGATTTGCCCGAATGCGAATTTCTTGTAAGTTTTTACTACTTGACTTCTCAAAAATCTCTGCCATTTCAGGCAACATCAGCGATGTAATTTCTCTTAATGCTTTGTCCATTTATATCACCCCTTTTTTCTTGGTTATTTATATGTCCAAAATCCATACATTAGAACTGTTTTTGTCGCTGATTTCAAGGTTTTTTGCCGTTTTTGGCGTAGTTTTCGCTTCCATTTATTTACATTTTATGACATTTTGTGTAAAATTTTACAGCCAAAAACAAACAAAATGAAAAAATTACCATTTTTTGCCATTTTGTCTATTTTTGCGACAA
The DNA here is from genome assembly GCA_045591015.1 of Congzhengia sp. Lineage (GTDB taxonomy): Bacteria > Bacillota > Clostridia > UBA1381 > UBA9506 > Congzhengia. The sequence goes on along the minus strand of JAZNSC010000016.1, from coordinate 35,721 downwards.
CTGTGGGGTTTGTCTACTCTATTTACAAAAAATGGTAAAAATATTTTTAACGTTTTTTGCTAAATTGGGCATAATTGTTTGACAATTTAGCAAAAATATTCTATAATAGGCAATGCTCAAATTAACTTTGGATTTTTTAATGTCCTTTGGAGGTATTTAATGAGTAGTAAAAAAAGACTCAAGAGCATGGCAGAAATGCTTAAAGCAAACAGCATTTCCATTCGTATTTTAGCTCTTGTTGCCATCTTTACAACTTCAATACTGTTCTATGGTTTTGCCGATGATGATACAAACCTAAAATCAATCGACATCATCGACGGCGAGCAGCATTACGAAATTGTAATGAGCGAAGGCACAGTAGCAGATGCTCTTGATTTTGCACAAATTAAAATAGGCGAAAACGACATTGTTTCTCACGACGTAAACGGTGACGTTATAGACGGTGATACTATTTTTATCAATCGTTCAAGGCTTATTTACTTGGAAAATGCAGGCGAAATTTCAGAATTTCATACAAACGAAAACAATGTAGGCGATGCATTGATTGCCGAGGGTATCTCTGTTGGTAAATACGACGAGGTTTCTCCCGATGTGAACACAGCTACCTTTGACGGTATGACTGTAAGCGTCAACCGCGTTGACGTGGAAATCACACAGCTCACTGATGAAATCCCCTACACTACAACCATCGTTGAAAATCCCAATGAATTTACAGGCTATGAAGCAATAATTCAGTCGGGTGTAAACGGCACAGTTACAAGAACCTACAAAAAGGTTACTAAAGAAGATGCCGGAACAACTGTTCTCTTAATCGGTGAAACAAAAGTAGAGCCCACGCCCGAAATCAAGGAAATCGGAACAAGAGTTATAAAACCTGAGGACTTGACTGTAATCCGCGGCGAAACACCCGATGGTATTCCCTATTCTGCACTTCCCACTATGGCGCAGAAAAACTCAAAGACAATTATCAACGGAAACACCGCAGTTACACCTTACGGTACTTTCAAATTCAAGAAAGTAATTGATTGTAAGGCAACTGCCTACGAAGGCGGCGTACAGTCTAACGGTAAATGGGCAGGTATGACAGCAACAGGAAGAGCACCTGTCTACGGCGTAATTGCAGTTGACCCTAAGGTTATTCCCTTAAATTCAAAGGTGTACGTAGAATCTTCTGACCGTGGTCAGTCCTGGATTTACGGTTTTGCTGTTGCAGGCGACACAGGCGGCGCTATCAAAGGCGTACGAGTTGACCTGTGCTACAACACATTGGACCAGTGCTACAGTTTCGGCAGACGTGATTGTAGAGTATATATTTTGGAATAATAAATTTTAAAATTAAGAACCTCGTAAGAGGTTCTTTTTTTTATTTATTTTTATCAAAAAGTGTAGCATTTTGCACTAAATTATGATATTATATAAGTTAGTATATTATATAGTTAAGGAGAGTTTGGTTTTTTATGGCTGAAAGAAAAGTAAAAAGAGCACCTAAAAAATCTGTTCAAAATAGAGAAAAGAAACAAAAGAAAGTGTCAAAGGGCGCAAGCTTTTTAGGATTGAACGACGGCTTCTCTTCCCTCTTTACCTTGGTGGGAGGATTGCTTTTAGCTGTGTTTTATTATTTCCCTGAGGGCTTCTTCGGCTCGGTTATCAGAGATTTTTCGTTAGGATTATTTGGTTGGCCCGTGTACCTTTTGCCTATACTTTTAATCATAAACGGCATACATAAATCATCAAAAAGCTATGAGCTTCACAAAGCAAAATACCTATATGTCACTGTAGGTATCGCTGTGTTGTCAGTATTTTCACATATTATTTTGGTGCAAAAGGAAAATCCCCTTAATTTTTCAAATCTCGCTACATACTTCAAAGACGGCGCAAACGTTATAGGCGGCGGTCTTTTTGGTGGATTTTTGGCAGATGTTATGCGTGCCTTAATCGGTCAGGTTGCATCTGTAATCGTTGGCGTTGCCGCTATTTTAGTTGTAACAATGATGATGGTAAGCTGGTCACCTGTTAAGATTTTACTCCGCGGTATAGTTAAAGCATATATGAGAGCAACGGGCAAAAGATATAAAATCCCGCCTGAAGCCAAAAGAAAAGAAAAGCCCCAGCAGTTGGCTGTGGGTAAATCAGGTGAGGTTGAATTTGCTGATTTTTCAGACGAAGAAATCGGCGTAACCCCCAAGCGCGCAAAGGCAAGACGCGCCAAAAAAGAAGAAATCAAAGAAGAGCTTCCCTGGGAAGATGATGTATTGTCAGGAATTGATGAAATCATCGACAACGCTATTCCTGCCGAGGCTCCTGTGTATGAAGAGCCCTCAGGTCCCACTGTAAAAAGCTCATACGAGGCTATTACAGGTGAACCCGAGGAAGAAACTGTGGACTTTTCTGCAGAGGATTTGCAAGAGCATAAATATGTGGACGCACCCGAAAAGGTTACTGGAATGGAAGACGTATCTGATGAGCTTGAGAGTGCTTTTGAGCGTATTCCTTATACGTTCCCGCCCATATCTCTTTTGAATGACCCAAAAGGTGCTGACAACGCAGAGGATTTAAGATTTGAGCTTCGTGAAACAGCACAGAAACTCATCGCAATATTAAAGAGTTTTAACATTGATGCAAAGCCTATGGGTTGCAGTAAAGGTCCTACCGTTACAAGATATGAAATTATGTTGGGCGAGGGCGTAAAGGTAAGTAAGCTCGTAGGGCTTGTTGATGACATTGCTCTTCGTCTTGCAGTGCCCAGTGTCAGAATTGAGCCTGTTCCGGGAAAAGAAGCTATCGGTATAGAAATTCCCAATCAGCAAACAAATATCGTAAATATCAAAGAGGTTATCGGCTCAACAGAATTTAAATCAGCAAAGTCAAACCTTTCCTTTGCTATGGGTAAAGATATTTCAGGCAAAAACATTATATTTGATATCACCCGTATGCCCCACGTTTTAATCGCAGGCTCTACCGGCTCAGGTAAGAGTGTATGTATAAACGCGCTTATTTCAAGTATTATATACAAAGCCGACCCCAACGACGTAAAACTTTTGATGATTGACCCCAAGGTTGTAGAATTGGGCGTATATAACGGCATACCCCACCTTTTGATTCCTGTTGTTACAGAACCAAGACGTGCATCAGGCGCGCTCTACTGGGCTGTTCAGGAAATGCTCCGTCGTTATCAGGTATTTGCAGAAAATAACGTTCGTGATATTTCGGGCTACAACGATATGATTACATCTTCAGGCGGCGAAGAAACAATGCCTCACATCGTAATCATCATCGACGAGCTTGCGGACCTTATGATGGTAGCTCCCAACGAAGTAGAAGAATCTATCTGTCGCTTAGCGCAGATGGCTCGTGCTGCCGGTATGCATTTGGTTATTGCTACACAGCGTCCCTCTGTAGATGTAATCACAGGTCTTATCAAGGCAAACATTCCCTCTCGAATTGCCTTTGCTGTATCATCACACATTGACAGCCGTACAATTTTGGACGCATCAGGCGCAGAAAAGCTCCTGGGCCGCGGCGATATGCTCTTTAAGCCCGTAGGCGCTACGAAGCCTTTACGTATTCAATGTGCTTACATTGACGACAAAGAAGTAGAAAGAATAGTAAACTTCATCAAGGGCGAAAGTACCGCTCGCTATGATGAGGACATTATAGAAAAAATCGATGCAGGAAAGCCTGTTAACGTGTCTGACGAGTTTGCTGACCCTGACGATGCTGACGAGCTTTTGCCCAAGGCAATAGAAATTGCAGTAGATACAGGTAAAATCTCTGCTTCTCACCTGCAAAGAAGATTAAAAGTAGGCTTCTCACGTGCGGCACGTATTATCGACCAGATGGAAGAGCGCGGTATAGTATCTCCTCCTGACGGCTCAAAACCCCGTGAAGTGCTGATTACAAAAGAAGAATTTATGGAAATGTCCTTACAGTAAGGAATTAGATTATGATATATTCTGACAAGGGTTTTTTACCCGTTTCAAAAGAGGATATGGACTACCTCGGCTGGGACGAGCTGGATTTTTTGTACATTTGCGGTGACGCCTATGTGGACCATCCAAGCTTCGGCCACGCTATAATCTCCCGCGTTTTGACTGCCGCAGGTTACCGCGTGGGTATAATTCCGCAACCTGACGTGTCCTCTAAAAAGTCAATAGAAATTATGGGCACACCCAGACTTGGTGTGCTTATTTCTGCAGGCAATATGGACTCAATGGTAAACCACTACACCGCCTCCAAAAAGCGCAGAACAGAGGATGCCTACTCCCCCGGCGGTAAAATGGGACTTCGCCCCGACAGAGCAACTATTACTTATTCTAATCTTGCTCGTCGCACCTTTGGTAAGGTGCCGATTTTAATCGGCGGAATTGAGGCAAGTCTCAGGCGATTTGCTCATTACGATTATTGGCAAGACAGTGTTCGTCGCTCTATTTTAGACGACTCCGGCGCTGACATTTTGATGTACGGCATGGGCGAGCATTCGGTGGTTGAAATTGCAAGAGCATTGGACAGCGGCAAAGACGTAAAAGACATTCGTCACGTTCGTGGCACCTGCTACATGACAAGTGATATATCTAAAATAAAAAAATACATCGAAATCCCCTCCTTTGACGAGGTTAAATCCGATAAATACAGTTATGCCACCGCTCACAAAATACAACACGAAGAGCAGGACCCCATTCGCGGCAAAACAATAATACAAAAACACGGCGACAGATACCTTGTGCAGTTGCCACCGTCATCTCCCCTTTCGCAGAAAGAGTTTGACGCAACTTACGAGCTTCCCTATACACGCGAATATCACCCAATGTATGAAGAAAAAATCCCTGCTATCGAGGAAGTAAAGTTTAGTCTGACCTCTGTAAGAGGTTGCTTTGGGGCGTGTAATTTCTGCGCTCTTACCTTTCATCAGGGCAGAATGGTTCAGGCAAGAAGTAACGCGTCTGTTCTCAGGGAAGCAGATACGCTAATCGAAATGCCTGACTTTAAAGGCTACATTCACGACGTAGGCGGACCTACGGCAAATTTTAAGCACCCCTCTTGCGAAAAGCAACTAAAGTGCGGTGCTTGTAAGGAAAGACAATGTCTTTTCCCTACGCCTTGCAAAAATATTGACGCAGACCATTCGGAGTATCTTGAACTTCTTCGTTCTCTTCGTAAAAAAGAGGGCGTGAAGAAGGTTTTTGTCCGCTCGGGTATTCGTTTTGACTATCTTTTGTGTGATAAATCAGATGCCTTTTTTGAAGAATTGGTTGCTCATCACGTCAGCGGTCAGTTAAAGGTTGCACCCGAGCACATTTCAAAAAATGTATTGCGTCATATGGGTAAGCCATCTCGCGAGGTTTATGATAAATTCTGCGAAAAGTTTTATACTATAACCAAGCGAATAGGAAAAGAACAGTATCTTGTTCCCTACCTTATGTCGAGCCACCCGGGAAGCACATTACGTGATGCCTTAGAACTTGCACTATATTTAAAAAATAATAAACTCAATCCCCAGCAGGTGCAGGACTTCTACCCCACACCGGGAACTACGTCCACTTGTATGTTCTACACGGGACTTGACCCAACATCAATGAAGCCTGTGTATGTGGCAAAAACTCCCGAAGAAAAAGCTATGCAAAGGGCGCTTTTGCAGTTTAAAAATCCATCTAACTATCATTTGGTGCTAAATGCTCTAAAAGAATTAGGCAGAGAGGATTTAATCGGCTTCGGCCCTGAATGTTTAATAAAACCGAAACACAGCGGAGGTAATAAAAATGTCAGCAAAAATACTGGACGGCAAGATGCTGTCAGCAAAAATAAAAGACGAACTGAAACAAGAGGTAGAAACTCTAAAAACTCAAGGAATAAAACCGTCTCTCGCGGTAATAATCGTAGGAAATGACCCTGCTTCTAAAATTTATGTAAAAAACAAGCATCTGGCTTGTGAGTATTGCGGAATTGAATCTTTAGAGTATGCTCTCCCCGAAGACACAACGCAGGAAGAGTTGCTTGCTTTAATTGATAAATTAAACAACGATAACAATGTAAGCGGTATTTTGTGTCAGTTGCCCTTACCTAAGGGACTTGACGAAGAAGCAGTAATAAATAAAATCGACTCCAAAAAAGACGTGGATGCTTTCCATCCCGTGAACGTAGGCAAAATTATGATTGGAAACTTTGATTTTCTCCCCTGCACTCCTGCGGGCGTTATGGAGTTGATTAAGCTATCTGAAATTGACGTGTGCGGCAAAAAATGCGTAGTTGTAGGCAGAAGCAACATCGTAGGAAAGCCTATGTCGATGCTCCTACTCCACAAGCACGGCACAGTTACAATCTGTCACTCAAGAACAAAGAATTTAGCAGACGAAGTTCGTGAGGCTGACATCGTGGTTGCGGCAGTTGGCGTACCCGAACTTATCAAGGGAGATATGATTAAGCCAGGTGCTGTTGTAATAGACGTTGGTATGAATAGACTCGATGACGGAAGGCTCGTTGGCGATGTGGAATATGAATCTTGTGAGAAAAACGCTTCCGCTATCACACCCGTTCCCGGTGGCGTTGGTCCTATGACTATTGCTATGCTGATGAAGAATACAGTAAAAGCCGCAGAACTAACAGGTAAATAGGAGGATTTTATGCCTGATATTTTGATTGATGTTTCAAGTGTTAACGTAGGTCAACTTTTTGGCGATTTTGACGTTAACTTAAAGTTAATAGAAAAAGAACTGGGTGTCTTGATATCTTCTCGTGGCGGTAGTCTGAAAATCACGGGCGATTCAGGGGCTGTGGCTCTGTGCGAGCGCGTGGTAAGGATTTTGTGCGAGGAGGTTTCACGAGGCGAAACCATCGGCGAGCAAAAAATCATCTATGCTATATCTCTTGCCACAGAGGGTGCAGAGGACAAACTCCACGATGCAACATCAGGCGACTGCGTCTGCGTAACATCAAAGGGAAAGCCCATCCGCAGTAAAACACTCGGACAGAAAAACTACATCGAAGAAATGAATAGAAACTCTATCGTCTTCGGTATTGGTCCTGCAGGTACAGGTAAAACTTACCTTGCTGTTGCAAAGGCTGTTACTGCATTTCGCAAAAAAGAGGTTTCAAGGATTATCATCACCCGCCCTGCAGTAGAAGCAGGCGAAAAGTTAGGCTTTTTGCCCGGTGATTTGCAGAATAAGGTTGACCCCTATCTTCGTCCCTTGTATGATGCACTTTACGATATGATAGGTATCGAATCTTACAACAACTATGTAGAAAAAGGCGCAATCGAAGTGGCTCCCTTAGCCTATATGCGAGGAAGAACTTTAGACAACGCCTATATAATATTAGACGAAGCCCAGAACACAACACCTGAACAGATGAAAATGTTCTTAACTCGTATAGGCTTCGGCTCAAAAGCCATAATCACAGGCGACATCACACAGATAGATTTGCCTGACGGTAAGCGCTCGGGTTTAGTTGAGGCTATGAAGATACTCGCAGGAATCGACGATATTGCTTTTTGTACTTTTTCTCACAAGGATGTTGTTCGTCATCCCCTTGTTATGAAGATTATTCAAGCCTATGAAAAGCACGACAAACGTGTGGCTGACGCTCGCGAAAAAAGAAAAAATGCGAAAGGCGGAAGAGCTTAATGCTTACACTTATTTGGGAAAATCAGCAAAATAAAGTAGATATCGACGGATCCCTCATTGATACTATCAAAGGTGCAATCGAGAGGGCTCTAGAAACAGAAGAATTCACAGACGATACAGAAATCAGCCTTACTTTTACAAATGATGATGACATTCGTCTGATAAATCTTGACGCAAGAGGCAAGGATTCTGCAACCGATGTATTGTCCTTTCCTTTGCTTGAGCAAGACGAAGACGGGACACTCATTATATATGACGAGGACATTTTAGACGGCAAAGTGCTTCTGGGCGATATTGTGATATCGGCAGAGCGCGCCGTAGCACAGGCAGAGGAATACGGCCACTCATTGGTGCGTGAAATGTGCTTTTTGGCTGTTCACTCCGTGCTGCATCTTTTGGGTTATGACCACGAAAGGTCAGAGGAGGAAGAAAAACTGCAGTTTGAAAAGCAGGAAGAAATCTTATCTTCCCTGGGAATCACTCGATAAGGAGGACAAAATGGAAAACAAGAAAAAATTTTACTTTTTACCCTTTTTAGATAATTTAAAAGGGGTGGGATTGAGCCTTTTGTTTATCTTTATATTTGGCTCATGGTACAATAACGCCATATTCCGCGCTGCTATGACTTTGGTTTCTATTTTGTTTTTGTGTGGGTTTATATATTCGCGTATGTGGAAATTGAGCAAAAAAAACGTACAGAGAAAATGGGGCTTGAAATTTTCAGATTTTGTGAAATTTATGCTTCCCCTTATTATCTTTGAGGTTGTTATCATTGTTTTTTACTGTCTTTGTGAAGCAAACATCATTCCGCTTCGCGAAATAGTAACAGAAACCTACTTCGACTTTCCCGAAAACCTCCCCCGAGAGCTTGTTTCGGTGACAGTTTTTGACTATGTAGCGCCCGCGATTACCCTTTGGTTTTCTTACCTTTCGGGTGTGGCGGCAAACGGGTTTGTGTTCCTGCTCGCACCTGTACTTTCCATGGGTTCAGCTATGGTGGGATTTTGGTTAGGTAAAGACGGCAGAGAGCTCCAAAACTACTACATCAAAGCATCAGATAAAATTAAAGACAAATTTAACGAATAGAGGTACTTCTTATGAAATATATAGTTTTTTTGTGTGACGGTATGGCAGATTACCCCTGCGATAAACTCGAGGGCGAAACCCCTATGGCTGTAGCCTACAAGCCCAATATGGACGACCTTTCATATCACGGCGAAACAGGTCTTGTAAAGACGGTGGCAGAGCATCTGTCTCCCGGAAGTGACGTAGCAAATTTGAGTGTTATGGGTTATGACCCTGATATTTATTATACGGGCCGTTCTCCCCTTGAGGCGTTATCAATTGGCGTTGATTTAAAGGATGCTGACGTTACGTTCCGTGCAAATGTGGTTACACTTTCTGATGAGGAAAATTATGCCGACAAGACTATGGTGGACTACTCCTCAGGCGAAATCACAACAGAAGAAGCACATCAACTCATAAACTATTTAAAGGAAAATATGAGTTTTGACCATATTTCATTATATGGCGGAACAAGTTACCGTCATTTACTTGTTTGGGACGGCGGCTCTACAAATGTTACACTTACTCCACCCCACGATATCTCCGACAAGAAAGTCACAGAATATCTCCCCAAGGGCGAGGGTGCTGACATTTTACTTGAAATTATGAAAAAGAGCCACGAACTCCTCGTAAATCACCCCATAAATCAGGACAGAATAAAAAGAGGTCTGAATCCTGCTAACTCTTTATGGGTTTGGGGCGAGGGAACAAAGCCACAACTCGATTACTTTACCGATAAATACGGAATCCGCGGCACTATGATTTCTGCGGTTGACCTGCTTAAAGGTATCGGCGCAGGAACAAAGATGGATGTAATTGAGGTTGAGGGCGCAACGGGCAACATAGATACAAACTTTGCAGGTAAAGCCCAGGCTGCAATAGAAGCATTCGAAAACGGCACAGATTTTGTGTATATTCACATGGAAGCACCCGACGAATGCGGTCATCACGGCGATATAGGCGGAAAAATTCGCTCTATTGAGTTAATTGACGAAGAAGTGGTTAAACCTGTGATAGATTACTTAAAATCCAGTGGCGAGGATTTTAGAGTGTTAATTACACCTGACCACCCCACGCCTATCGCGCTGAAAACTCACGTAAGAGATGCTATACCCTTTGTAATTTACGACAGCAGAGTAACTAAAGGCTCTCGTCTTACATACACAGAGGAAAATGCAAAGTCGACGGGATTATATGTTGAGCCAGGCTTCAAATTGATGGAACGTTTCTTAGAGAAATAATTAAAATGCAATAAAAAAAGGAATTCGAATTATTCGAATTCCTTTTTTGTTTTAGTTTTGTGTGGTCGCAGGTTTTCTAAAGCGGCTTGACGAAAAAGGATGCAGATTGGACAAACTGAAAGGGCGGTACGCCCGTCCCGAAGCAATATATGTATATTGCGAGAGGTAAAGTTTGTTCAAAACACAAGGCATAAAAAAAGAAGCAATTCGCGTTTCGGCGAATTGCTTCCATAATTTGTTTTCCACCTCATCCGAGTTGCTATCGCAACCCACCTTCCCCTCAAGGGGAAGGCTAACTTCTTGCCTTGTGTGGTCTGCGCTTTTTTCTAAAGCCGAAGTCTTAGAAGCCCATGCCGCCACCCATACCTCCGCCCATTGCAGGAGCGGGAGCTTCGGGTTCGGGTTTATCAGCAACAAGGCTCTCTGTTGTGAGTACCATTGCAGCAACGCTGGCTGCATTCTGGAGTGCTGACCTTGTAACTTTGGCAGGGTCTACAATACCTGCTTTCATCATATCTACGTATTCTTCTGTTAATGCGTTAAAGCCGATAGCATCTTTTGCTTCTCTTACTTTTTCTACGATTACAGAGCCCTCAAGACCTGCGTTCTTTGCAATCTGCTTAACGGGTTCGTCAAGTGCCTTTAACACAATCTGTACGCCTGTTTTTTCGTCGCCTGATAATTCTGCTAATAACTTCTCAACTGCCTTTGTAGCATTGATATATGTTGTGCCGCCGCCGGGAACGATACCCTCTTCTACTGCGGCTTTTGTTGCAGCAAGTGCATCTTCGATACGAAGTTTCATTTCTTTCATTTCAGTTTCTGTTGCAGCACCAACCTTGATAACTGCTACACCGCCGGCGAGTTTCGCTAAGCGCTCCTGAAGTTTTTCTTTATCGAATTCTGATGTTGTTTCTTCAATCTGTGTTCTTATCTGTGCAACACGAGCCTTTATGGCCTCGGCATCTCCTGCACCGTCAACGATGATTGTGTTTTCTTTCTGGATTTTTACCTGACGAGCACGGCCTAACTGTGAAAGCTGTGTTTCTTTGATGTCAAGACCCAGTTCGTCTGTGATAACTTCGCCGCCTGTTAAGGTTGCGATGTCTTTTAACATTTCTTTTCTTCTGTCGCCAAAGCCGGGAGCCTTAACTGCAACGCAGGTAAATGTACCACGGAGTTTGTTTACTAATAATGTAGCTAACGCTTCGCCCTCTACATCTTCAGCAACGATAACAAGCTTTTTGCCCTGATTTACAATCTGCTCTAAAATGGGAAGAATGTCCTGAATGTTGGAAATCTTCTTATCTGTAATCAAGATAAATGCATCGTCTAAAACTGCTTCCATCTTGTCTGTGTCTGTTACCATGTAGGGTGAAATGTAACCGCGGTCAAATTGCATACCCTCTACAACTTCTGAGTAAGTTTCTGCAGTTTTTGATTCTTCTACAGTAATGACGCCATCGTTAGTTACTTTATCCATCGCGTCAGCAATGAGTTCGCCGATTTTTTCATCTGCTGCAGAAATAGCAGCAACTCTTGCGATATCTTCTTTGCCTTTTACTTTCTGGCTTGAAGATACGATGAAACTAACTGCTTCGTCAACTGCTTTTTTGATGCCTTTTTTTACTATCATGGGGTTAGCGCCTGCAGCGATATTCTTTAATCCTTCGTGGATTAGAGCCTGCGCTAAGAGTGTGGCTGTTGTTGTACCATCACCTGCTACGTCGTTTGTCTTTGTAGCAACTTCCTTTACGAGCTGTGCGCCCATATTTTCAAAAGCATCTTCTAACTCGATTTCTTTTGCAATTGTTACACCGTCATTTGTGATTAAGGGCGCGCCGAATTTTTTGTCCAAAACTACGTTTCTGCCCTTGGGTCCCATTGTAACCTTAACTGTATCTGCTAAATGATTTACACCGCGCTCGAGCGCTTTTCTCGCTTCTTCGCCGTAAATAATGTCCTTTGCCATTTAAAACCCTCCAATTACTGAATTTTAGCCAAAACATCACTCTGGTTTAAGATGATGTATTCTTCGCCGTCTAATTTAATTTCTGTACCTGCGTATTTGCTTGTGATAACGTGGTCGCCAACGCTGAGTTCCATTTTTACTTCTTTTCCGTCAACTATACCGCCGGGGCCTACTGCTACTACTTCTGCCACCTGGGGTTTTTCTTTTGCAGCACCTGTTAAGATGATACCGCTTTTTGTTGTTTCTTCTGCTTCTACCATTTTGATAACGACTCTGTCGCCTAAAGGTTTGATGTTCACAAAAACTACCTCCTGTAAATATGTAAATTGTTTTATTAACGAATAAATTAGCACTCACACACAACGAGTGCTAAACTGTTATTATATTACCACAACAAATATACTATTGCAACACCTTTTTTACAAATTCATTGTTTTTTAACAATTTTTCTGTTATACTGTATGTAGTTAGATTAGGAGGTGTTTTTATGAAAGTTGCAATTATCGGCGGAGGTCCTGCAGGCATTATGGCAGCAGCCGCTTGTGCCGCTATGGGCGCTGATGCTTTAATAATAGAAAAAAACTCCTATCTGGGCAAAAAAATGGGCATAACAGGAAAAGGTCGTTGCAACATCACAAACGCCTCGGACATTCGGGATTTCATTGGTAACATTCCCGTAAATGGAAAATTTATGCACAGTGCATTTTACGCGTTTTCCAACGAAGATATGATAGAACTTCTGTCTCGCTACGGAGTTGAGACAAAAATCGAGCGCGGAAACAGAGTTTTTCCCGTCAGCGATAAGGCAAAAACCGTAGTTGATGCTTTGAAAAATTACGCCAAAGATTCAGGCGCAAGGGCAATTTGTGATAAAGTGTTGTCGGTTAAAAAAGTCGACGAGGGATTCCTGTTAAATCTTGAAAATCGCGGCAAACTAAAAGCAGACAAGGTTATCATCGCTACAGGCGGCGCTTCATACCCCGTGACGGGTTCCACAGGCGACGGCTATGATTTTGCAAAAAGTTTAGGTCATACCATTGTGACGCCTACTCCGTCTTTGGTGCCTCTTACCACCCAAGGCGACGTCGCACGAAAGATGATGGGATTGTCCCTAAAAAATATCGCAATCACCATAAAAGACGAAAACGGCAAAAAGTACTATTCAGATTTTGGCGAGATGCTCTTTACTCATTTTGGTGTGTCGGGTCCTGTGATACTTTCTGCAAGTTCTCATCTTCGTGATTTTGACAAAAAGAACTATATGCTTTCAATAGACCTAAAGCCCGCTTTAGACGAAGAAGCATTAGACAAGCGCATTTTGCGAGATTTTTCAAGCGAATTGAATCGTGATTTTATAAATTCATTAGACGAACTTCTGCCTAAAAAGGCAATTCCCGTAATTATTGAACTATCAGGAATACCCGAGCGCAAAAAGGTTCGTGACATAACAAAAGCAGAACGTCTTGCCTTGGTTAATTTAATTAAAAATCTTACACTTGAAATAACAGGAACACGCCCCATTGCCGAGGCAATAATCACATCGGGTGGTGTCTCTGTAAAGGAAATTAACCCCAAAACAATGGAGTCAAAAATCGTGCCCGGGTTGTATTTTGCAGGCGAGGTTATAGATGTAGATGCCTACACCGGTGGGTATAATTTGCAGATTGCTTACTCTACGGGACATTTGGCAGGAGAAAACGCCGGAAAGGAATGGTAAAATGATAACAGAAACTGAACAACTTATCGAGCGTGCCGTTCTTTGCGGTGTGCATACGGGAACTGTAGATGTGCTGTCCGATACAACTGAGGAAACTATCGCAGAACTTGAGCGTTTGGCTGACACTGCAGGAGCCGAGACCGTAGGCTATATGATACAAAACAAATCCCAGATAGAAAAAGCAACCTACATCGGCGAGGGAAAAATCGAAGAATTAAAGGCTGCATGTGAGGAACTTTCCGCAAACCTTGTAATCTTTGACGACGAACTCTCCCCTATGCAGATAAGAAATTTAGAAGAAAAGTTGTCTATTCGTGTAATTGACAGAAGTATGTTGATTTTAGATATTTTTGCCCGTCACGCCGTAACCGGCGAGGGCAAAATTCAGGTGGAGTTGGCGCAACTTAAGTATCTTCTCCCCCGTCTTACAGGTATGGGGTCGAAGCTGTCCCGTCTGGGCGGCGGCGTAGGTACTCGCGGTCCCGGTGAAACCAAGCTTGAAACCGACAGACGTCATATCTACAGAAGAATTGACCACTTAAAAGAAGAGCTCGCAGATGTGAAGAAGCACCGAGAACTTTTGCGTTCCAGAAGAAAAAAAGAAAATCGCTATATGGTGGCAATTGTTGGCTACACAAATGCGGGAAAATCTACACTTTTGAATTCTTTGACGGGTGCTGACGTTTTGGCACAGGACAAACTCTTTGCAACTCTTGACCCCACAATACGCGGACTTACTCTTTCTGACAAGCGCGAGATTATGTTGGTTGATACGGTAGGCTTTATAAGAAAACTCCCCCACCATTTGGTTGAGGCATTTAAGTCTACGTTGGAGGAGGCAGTTTATGCGGATTTACTCTTAATCGTAGCAGATGGTGCCGACACCGAGGTCGATATGCATTTAGAAATTGTGTCCCGACTTCTTACTGACATTGGCGCTGCCGATAAGCCGAAAATGGTAGTGTTTAACAAATCTGACCTTATACCCGAGGAGAAAAATCTGTCTGTTTTGGCAGGTGGTGCTCCTTTCGTTGAAATAAGCGCAAAAGACGGCACGGGAATCGACAAATTCCTTTATATGCTTGAGGATTTAGTGCCGGGCAAAAAGAAAAAAATCACTCTCCTGATTCCTTACAGCAAGGGACAGATTTTGTCTGACATACACGAAAACCAGACAGTTTTAGAAGAAAGTTTTGAGGCTGAGGGAACACGCGTTTGCGCGCTACTTGATGCAATTTCTTATTCAAAATATCGTGATTACGTTTTGGAGGACACCAATGAATAAGGGTATGGTTTATAAAACTGTATACGGCAAGGGCTCGGCTGAAATCGTAGAGAAAAAGTCGCGCTTTATTGCATCTGTGGCACCTGTCATAACAGAGGACGAGGCAATCGCCTTTGTAAACAGTGTCAAAGCAAAATACCGCGATGCCCGACATAACGTATATGCATACGTTGTAGCAGAAAACAACATCTCCCGATTTACCGATGACGGCGAGCCCTCAGGTACTGCAGGCGCGCCTGTTTTAGACGTTATCCTAAAAGAGGGGCTTACTGACGTTGCAATAGTTGTAACTCGATATTTTGGCGGAACATTGCTTGGCACGGGCGGTCTTGTGAGGGCTTACGGAAAAGCCGCAAAAGACGGCGTACTAGATGCTAAAATATGCGAGAAAATCTACTGCCATGAGCTACAGCTCTCTGTTCCCTATGACCTATTAGGAAAAATAAAATACATAGTGGAAAACGGCGACTACATCGAAGGCAGTACAGAATACGCAGAAAACGTCTCAGTGACGGTATTTGTAAAGTTTGATTTATTGGAAAAATTTCTAAACGATGTAAAGGAAGCGACAAATGCGGTAGTAGAACCTAAAATCGTAGGAGAAATATATGTAGACAAAATAATAAGCGATGGTAATTAAACCATCGCTTATTTTATTTATGATATAATCTTCCGTTTTCACTCTTTGGCTCATAGCTTACGTTGATGCCGAGTTTTTTTAGTACCTTTTCGTCTTCTGCCGATAAGATTACAGTAAAGTGAGCATCACTGCCGCGAAGATTTTTGAGTTGTTCTTTTGCCTTTCTTGCTACGTCATAATTGAGCGCAGATATGGTAAGAGCAATCAAAATTTCGTCAATGTGAAGTCTGGGGTTTTTATTCTTTAAGTACTCAGTTTTTAAGTTACATATAGGCTCTAATACGTATGCCTCGATTAAGTCTGTTTCCTTGTCGATGTTTCCAAGTCTTTTTAAGGCGTTTAAGATAAGAGCAGATGCTGCACCTAATGTGGATGAGGTTTTTCCTGTAACTATCTCACCGTCAGGTAAAACCATAGCACCTGCAGGTGCGCCTGTTTCTTTTTCTCGCTTTAATGCCGCAGGAACGGCTGGCGAATACTCGGGAGTAATTCCTACCTGATTCATCAGGAGTTTGATTTTTTCTACTTGAGCATCACTGCCCTTGCCTCTGTATGCATCTACTAATGCCGCATAAAATCTTCTTACGATTTCGCGCTTTGATGCATCTCGGCAAACTTCATCATCTAAGATGCAATTTCCTGCCATATTAACACCCATATCAGTAGGTGATTTATACGGTGAACAGCCTTGGATTTTTTCAAATATTGTATTTAAAACGGGGAAAATCTCAACGTCTCTGTTGTAATTTACCGCTACCTCGCCGTAAGCGTTGTAATGTAGGGGGTCTATCATATTAACATCGTTTAAATCTGCCGTTGCCGCCTCATATGCAAGGTTCACAGGGTGATTTAAGGGCAGATTCCATACGGGGAAAGTTTCAAACTTGGCATAACCTGCTTTGATTCCTCGTTTGTTGTCATGGTAAAGCTGACTCAAGCAAGTAGCCATCTTGCCGCTACCGGGTCCGGGGGCTGTAATCACCACAAGTGAGTGAGTTGTTTCGATGTATTCGTTCTTGCCTAAGCCCGCATCACTTACAATGTGAGGAATATCAGAGGGGTAACCCTCTATTGTATAGTGGCGGTAGCATTTTATACCGCGATTTTCCAAAAGTTTTAAAAAAGCCTCTGCCGCAGGTTGTCCGTTAAATCTTGTAAGAACAACACTGCCAACAAAAAGGTCCATTTCCCTAAATGTATCAATAAGTCTTAGTACGTCGTTATCGTATGTGATGCCTAGGTCTCCACGGGTTTTGCTTGACTGAATGTCCTCGGCATTGATTGTGATTACGATTTCAGCATCATCCTTTAACTGCTGAAGCATACGGATTTTGCTGTCAGGCTCAAAGCCGGGCAAAACGCGAGATGCGTGAAAATCATCGAAGAGCTTTCCGCCAAATTCAAGATATAATTTTCCGCCGAACTGTGCAATACGTTTTTTTATCTGTTCCGATTGCATAGTAAGGTATTTTTGATTTGAAAAACCTGTTTTATTCATATTGCACATCCTTTCGCAAAAATAAATAACAGAATAATTGTACCACATTTCTTTCCAATTTAAAAGCATAATTTTTAAAAAAATCGCATTTTTTGTAAAAATTAGTGAAATTTCTGTATTTTTGTGTTAATATATAGGTATAAATCTTTTTTGGAGGGTCAATTATGGTAAAGCACGTTATTATCTGGTCGTTAAAAGACGAAGCAAAAGAAAATGCTTCATTAAAAGCAGAAATTAAAGAAAAGTTGGAAGGACTATTGGGCAGAATCGAAGGTCTTTCCGAAATGAAAATCATAACCGAGGGACTCCCCTCCTCAACAGGCGATATGATGCTTGATTCTACATTTGTAGATGCTGATGCATTAAAGTACTATGCTAATCACCCCGAGCACGTGGCAATAGCAGACGGCTTAGTACGTCCCAATGTTATGTCTCGCGCAGCATACGATTTTGAAGTATAAGAGGCTGACAAAAACCTTGATAAACAGTTGAAGCCTAAAAAAGTATTAGCACGGCCGATAGTTGTTTAAAAGCAACAAAATAACATTAGAGTAAATAAACAAAAAGGACAGAGCGGTTGTTGACGCTTGTCCTTTTTTTGTTTGTTATATTTATCGCTGATCTATTTTAAAATTTCCACAACCTGAGTTTCTCCATACCATTCAACTTTGCAATCTAAGCTTTCTGCAATAGCTCTAACAGGGACAAGTGTTCTTCCTGAAATTACAACAGCAGGAGAATCCAAAACAACTATGTTGTCATTTTTTAATAAATAATCTTTACCAATGGTGATTTTGATGGTGGTTTTTTTGGTTTCGCCTATAGCTGTTTGCGTATCTCCATCCCACGATACCTCAGCGCCTAGTGCTTCAAAGATTACCCTCATCGGTACCATTGTTCTGCTATTTATAATTGTTGGCTCAACATCAAATTCAAGTTGCTTTCCATTTAGAAATACCTTAATTCCGTCATTTACTACGGTTTGCGCATCACTATCTTTGCTTTCATCATATGTAGCATCATATGATGTATCGATGTTATCATATTTTGATGTTGTTTCCTCTGTTTCAAATTCGTCATATGATTCATCGTAATCATACTCAATATTTGCACTGTCAGAATATTCTTCTTCTGCTAAAACAACAGATGATGATAACAACAGCATTATTGCTAAAATAATAGACATAAATTTTCTCATATTAAAACCTTCCTTTGTCGTTATTAAAGTATCTGTGTTAATATTTTCTTACTTTTTAATAAAGCACCATTTTTGAGCATCGTACGCGTCATTTCTATCAAAAAGTTTAACATTTGTGCCACTATCCGCCCATGCATTATCTACATCTAAATACAATCCACTTTCTTTGTTTATGATGTAATAACTACCATTACCGGCAGATACAATTTTCCAAATTTGAGCCGGTGTGTCATTAATGCTATATTGCCATACATTTGTACCAGGGTCAATTCCACCCCATTCAGCATCTAATGCCTTGCCTGAATTTGTATTAACTATTCTATAATAACCATTGCCTAAATGAGTTACTTTGAAAGACTGTGCAGGAGTATCATTTCTTTCCCATAGCTGTAAATTGTCACCATCTGAAGTACCTGCACCATCTATATCGAGAACATAATTTTTGTCCAACTTCGTTGCGATTATATAAGTGCCATCTGAAATAATTTGTCCGGAAGAACTGCTACCAGATGATGTATTTCCATCTTTTACAATGTAGAACATATCACTTGTCCATGTTCCTGTGTCTCCGTCTGCATCTCTTGCAAAATATCTAAGATAATAGCCTCCGGGATTTAATTTGCTAAAGTTCATTCCTGTATCCAAAGCATACCCTTCAATTATGTAATTATTGCTTGTGGTTTTTCCAGCCTTTGATTCCATAATTACATTCATATTACTATCTAACATATACGATTTAGCTTCCACAATAGGAGCATCGGAGCGAATTCGACCTTTTAATGCAAATGATTTTCCATAAGGCAAGTTTCCTTTTGGAATGGTCTCTAAATCAAATTTAATTGTATTGCCCGAAGGTGTGTTGCCACCTTTTACAGTAAATGATTTTGTTGCAGTTACAACCTTACCAGACACGTCAACAGCTTCAACCTTCATTGTATAATTACCGGTTGCTAATTTGCCGAAAACCAATTTCTGATTCAAATTGGCAGGTCTGATTTCCATAGACTTGGAATTCGGTGTATCCGTTGTTGATTGAATCACATTTCCGCTTGCATCATAAATATATCCCTTAACCTTTGAGATTGAGTAATTAGATGTTATATTACCTCTGACACTAAAGGTGCTTCCTACATTAATTGATACAGGGTATCTTTCTAAATTAATCGAAAGATTAGATTCATCTCGTTTTGTTTCTTCATAAACACTAAAGTTTTTGGTCACTCTAACAATTTTTCCTGATGCATCAACAGCTTCTACATAAAGGGAATAATTACCTACCGAAAGTTTGCCAAAAACTAAATCTTCGTTTAAATTTGCTGTTTTTACAGTTAAGCTCTTTTTGTTAGGAGTGTCCTCTGATGAATCTATCACTGTTTCTCCCTGCTTTATGTATCCGGATACTTTCTTTATGTTATAATTTGACGAAATGGTTCCTCGCAACCCAAATGAGCTTCCTTGTTTAATTGAGGTTGGATACGATGTTAGGTCAATTTTAAGAGTAGATGCTTCTTGCTTAACTTCCTTTACTGCACCGCAATAACATTTTCCATTGGCATAAGAATAATCATGTTTGTGTGTTATGGTATTTGCGGAAGTATACTGTTTAGCACTAACTTCAGTTGAACTCAAAGTATAATATTTTTCTATCTGTTCTCCATATACATACGCAGTATAGCACATTTTTTTTGCATCGTCTTGAAAATCAATTGCATACCATTTATTATTATAAGCATTTTTTACTTCGCCAATTACAGTAAAGGTTTTACTTACCTTATCGCAAAGCACAGGTGCTCCGTCATAAGGCATACTACGAACTTTTGCAACATAATTTTTGTTCGATTTATTTATTTCATATGTTTTCGTACTCGTTTTCTTAAATGTTGCTTGCCAATTATACGCTTTATGGCATTCCTTGCAAGCTCCATAAACTGTTGCGTTCCCTTTTTTATAAGTTTCATAACCGTATTCACCTTCGGAGTTTCTGCCTATTTCAGGGCAAGTGTGACTTGATATCCCATAATTCGGATTGCCATAAAACTCAATGTATACATCAGAATAGTTATATTGTTTGCCGTTACTTTTGTTATATTTTCGCTTATCTACTTTGTCCCCTCTGTTACCCTCAATAGTGTAAATATATTTATCATCCACATCATATACGAGCGCTGTGTGGTCAATATTAACATCTTTATCAAACTGTATGAAGGCAAAACTTCCTATCTCTGCAGTAGATGATTTCTCTAATTTAAAATTATTAATATTTGATGTTGTTGAATTACCTATTATACTTTGTGGTATACCCGCTTGTCTTGCGCACCACGATACAAAGGATGCACACCACCCTGCATCCGCATTCCCTTGCCCACTAGTAACGCCTGGCATTCGTTGGTACTCTGTATAATTTTGATTACCATTACTTGCACCTCCAAAATCGCCATTAAAGTTTCCTTCTGTATACCCATATTGTGATAAAGCTATATTTACTATATCAATTCGTTGATTGCCTGTTATTTCTACATTTTTTAAATTCGTATAATAAACGCTATTTTCATACGATTCAGAAAATTCATATGATGCAGCTGCAACAAATGAATTTGTTATCATTGCAAGTATCATTGTAATTGTAAGTATACTACATATTATTTTTTTCATTATAAATCCTCCTAATTTTTGCGCTAATTTTTCCTCTGCTTCTATTAGTCCTTATTTAATTATCGCTCGATGCACTTTGGCTCTTCTTATATGTACCTGCTCCTGCATCAACGCACCAACCGCCTTTATACGGGGTATTTGTTTTGTAAGTTACTGTCATTTCGTCGCCTATAATTTCAATTTCACATATTCCAGTGTTATTAAAAGTATCTTCATAGGCAAACTTTGCTTTGTTATTTTCAAAATAAACATCATCAGCTCCAGCAATTGCCAGCTGCGCGTAGTTAGCTCTTGCCGCTTGCATTGTAATACTCATATTTGTTCCTTCTAGCGAATCTACTGTTATTGAATATGCATTTGGGTATTCAGTATGTTTCCACAATCCAACAATGTTTGTTTCATCTTTGCTTGTTACTTCACTTTCATCAGAGTAGATTTCGCTATAATTTTCTTCTACGGTACTATCTACGGCAGCATCTATGGTACTATCTATGCTACTATCTATAGTATTACAGCCGCATAATAGAAAAGCACACAAACCTAACAATAAAGCTACTTTTTTCATTTTTTATTCCACCTTTATTTGAAATAGGATGCAAACATCAATTTTACCAGGAGCAAAACTGCTTACTTGCAAGGGCATTTTTGCGACGCCGTCAATTGATGCATCGGCATTTATGCCGAAAAAGTCTTTAGACTTTTAGGGATTTTGTTAAACAAAATCCCATATGTAACAATTATAACATAGTTTTCCAAGCTTTACAACATATTATGTTTATTTTATCCTTTGACGATATGGCGGCAAGAGAACAAAACAACAAAGGCGGTGTAACCACAATAGTTACACCGCCTTATTTTCATAGTTTGTCTTTTTTAGTTTTTATTTGAATTCGTCTGCTGTGATAAATCTATACCCGCCATTGTAAAGCGTTTCTGCCATTGCGTAGAATTTTTCTGCCATTTCGGGCTGATAAGCAAAGTACTCAGGGTAAAAATACTGCTCATGGTTAGCAACACCGATAAATTCGTGGCCTGCATCGATTTCCGCCTGAAGTTTTTCGCGAATCTGGTCTACTGTGTGAAGATTTAAGCAAGGGCCGCCGCCGTACTGTCTGTAGCGAAGTCCTGTTCCCTCGTCAACGATAGATGTATTTTTGTGGAGAAATTTTTTTGCTTCCTCTTCTGAAATATGGTTATAACCGCAAATACTTGAAAGTATGCGCACGTCAGCAGTTGCACGTCTGTAAAGCTTTGTTTCAGGCTGACGGTTGTGGCGAAGTCTCGCCGCGTGTCCGTAAGGAAGAACGCTCTCGTCACCCTCGTATTCCCATGATGGACCTACGCTGGCGCTCATAAATTTAACACCACAGTCGCGGAGTGCCAAGCACGCCTCACGGCTAAAGGGCAACCAATGAGGAAGAACTGCCAATGACAAGCTCTTTTCCCCTGCGAAACGTTTAATTTCGGCTACGGCCTCTTCGTAGTCTTTCTTTACGTCTTCGTATCTTGCGTTAAGGTAGGGGTAATCGGGGAATTCCTGCTTTGCGTGGAAAGCAAACTTCAACCAATCTGAATTTGCTTCAAATTCCGCCTTATATGTATCGGGCATATCAGCAAGTGTAAACTCGTCTGAACCATAGAAAAAGTCTGTACGATAAAAAAGATTTAACTGAACTTTCAATCCCCATTTGTCGTGACATTCCTTCAAAAGTTTAAAATAGGGTTGTTCGAATATTGATGTGGGTTTTTGTCTGGCTACGTCTCTGATACACCAGATAACATCATCAACAAAAAAATAGGCTAATTTTTCCATAAAGAATCGCTCCTTTGTGTTGTTGTCTACAATTATATCTTACATTACGAAGCCAAAAATTTCAACAACTATATTTTGAAATAGTTAAACTATATTTTGATTTTTGGCGTTATTTGTGATGTTTTTTGCCGAATTTCTAAATATTCTTTATATTTTTTAAAATATAATTGTAGAAACGCATGTCTTCTTGTGGTAAAATATTCATAAATAAAATTATGGGAGTGTTGATTTTGGACGCGGACATAGCACGAAAAAACAAACGTAACAAATGGATAAATGTCATTCTTTGTGCAGGAATGATTTTTACCTGTCTTGGCTTTTGCAGTTCGAATAAGAGCCTTTATCTCAATGCCATTACCGAGGCACTTGGCTTTTCCAGAAGCTCTTATGCTTTAGCTACAAGCTTTCGATTTATTGCCACATCACTTATAAACATCTTCTTTGGCCGATTTATAATAAAATTCGGCACCAAGAAAATGGTGTGTATTGGTTTTATCTTTTTGTTAGGTTCATTGTTTATAAATTCAATCGCAAATAATATATGGTTGTTTTTTATTTCGGAGTTTTTGTCGGGTATTGGTTTTTCATTTACCGGTACTGCTATGGTAAGCAACATCATAAACACCTGGTGCCACGAAAACCAAGGTACAATTATGGGGCTTATCTTAAGCTCTAACGGTATCGGCGGCGCTTTGGCAGCACAAATCATAACTCCTATAATCTATCAAGAGGGTACGGCATTTGGTTATCGCAGTGCTTACCGTCTTGTGTTCTTGATTGTGGCTATTGTTGGCATATTGATAGTGTTTTTCCTAAAGGAAAAGCCCATAGGCGATGAAAACAATACGTTTGTTCAAACAAAAAAGAAGCACCGCGGTGCCCTATGGGTAGGTATTGACTTTGACGAGGCCAAGAAGAAACCTTTCTTCTATGGTGCTGCAATATGTATATTTCTGACCGGTATGTGTCTTCACGGTGCAAACGGTGTGTCCTCTGCTCATCTTATAGACAAAGGCTTTGACAAGGCTCTTGTGGCAACGGTTGCCAGTGTATCGTCGCTGATACTGACTTGCTCAAAATTCTTGACGGGCTTTATATACGACAAGCTCGGCTTAAGGCGTGCTATATCAATTTGTACTGTATTCTCTATTGGTGCATTTTTGGTTCTCGGTATTATTTCAAACAATCAGGCAGGTAGTATACTTTCTTTTTGTTATGCCGCTTTTATGCCTTTGGCGTTGCCTTTGGAAACGATTATGCTTCCTCTTTACGCAGGTGATTTATTCGGACAAAAAGCCTACAACAAAATGGTAGGCATATTCGTAGCGATAAACACTGCAGGCTATGCAGTAGGCGGGCCTATTGTAAATTTGGGCTATGACTTATTCGGTACATACGACGGAATGTTTATAATGACCGCAGTAATTATGACGGGTGTCCTGATTGCTTTGCAATTCGTAATAAAATCGGCTCACAAGTGCCGCGACGAAATAATTGAAAAAACAGAAGAACCTATCGCATAAGCGATAGGTTCTTTTTTAATGATGATGGTGGCAATGTCCGCGAGAATGATGGTGCTCAATATGGCAAAACTCATCGTGGCAATGTTCTCCCACTTTTTCGAACTCTAACGTAGAATGTGAAATTCCGTGTTCTTTTAGTTCTTCTCTTATTTTTTCTTTTGTTTCGTGCGGGTCTTCATCCGACACAATATGCATAGTAGCAAAGTTTGTGTGTCCGTCCATGCTCCAGATGTGTATGTGGTGGACGCCCTCTACTCCGTCAATTTCTAAAAGGTGCTCCTTTATTTCTTCTACCTTTATTCCGTCAGGGATTTTTTCTAAAAACAAGTCCAGGGCTTCTTTTAAGTTCTTTACAGCAGTTATCAGAATAAACACCGCAACACCGATTGACATCAATGGGTCAATTATGGAAATGTCTGTAAATTTCATCGTCAACGCACCGATAAGTACCACAATCCAGCCAAGAATGTCCTCTATCATATGGAGGTTGACTGCTTTTTGGTTTAATGATTCGCCGTCCCTTGTAAAGTAGGCTGCCAAAAAATTTACCAAAGCACCTACAAGCGCAAGCAAAATCATACCGTCATAATTTATGGTAACAGGATTAAAAATTCGCAAAGCCGCATTATAAATAACCCACAAAGACCCAAAAAGCAAAATCAAAGTCATAATGACACTTCCGATTACCGAGTATCTTTTGTAGCCGTAGGTGTAGATGTTGTCGGGTTGTTTTGTGCTCTTTTTTTCCAGAAAATACGAAACACCTATACTTGCCGCATCCCCTAAATCGTGAACAGCATCAGAAACGATAGCAACGCTTCCGGTAAGCGCCCCGCCCACAAACTCAAATACAGAGAAAAATAAATTCAGCAAAAATGCGATTAGTATGTTTTTTTCACTTTTCATAATGTTCTCCTTTATGTTTGTGCTCGATATGGGTAACCGTGGTTTCAAAAATCTGTCTCACGTGGGAATCATCAAGGGAATAGTACACTTCTTTGCCCTCTCGGCGACACTTTACTACTCCACGGGAGCGCATTTTTGCCAATTGATGAGAAACCGACGACTTACTCATTGACAGCACGTTTGCAAGGTCGCATACGCACATCTCACTTTGGCTCAAAGCGAAAATTATCTTACATCTGGTGTAATCTGCCATAATTTTATAAAAGTCCGCTAAAGCGCGAAAATCAGCGCCTTTTTCCATTGCTCTTTTTACTTTTGCCACCAGTTCTTCATTTACCATATTACAATCACATGTATATTCGTTTTTTGGCATTTTGATTCTCCTTTACGGTTGAATATCTGTTCAACTATTATTATAATTGAATACCCATTCAACTGTCAAGGGTAAAATAAAAAAAGATGCAGAATACTCTGCATCTTTTTGAAAACATATGTTAACGTTTTGAGAACTGAGGTGCACGACGAGCGCCTTTTAAGCCGTACTTCTTTCTTTCCTTCATTCTGGGGTCACGTGTTAAGAAGCCTGCCTTTTTAAGTAAAGGTCTATATGCTTCTTCGTCTGCTTCCAACAATGCTCTTGAAATACCGTGACGGATAGCACCTGCCTGGCCTGTAAAGCCACCACCTACAACGTTTACGAATACGTCGAACTTACCTTCTGTCTTTGTTAAAACTAAAGGCTGATTAACGATGATTTTTAATGTTTCTAAACCAAAGTAATCGTCTAATGTTCTGCCGTTGATTTTTATGTCGCCCTTACCGGGGATAAGTCTTACTCTTGCGATAGATTTTTTTCTTCTACCTGTACCATAGAAAAAGTCTGCCATTTTTCTGCTCCTCCTTATTTAATCTCTTGTGTCCAAGCTTCAGGTTTCTGTGCTTCGTTTTCGTGCTCAGCGCCAGCGTATACTCTTAATCTTGTTAAAGATTTTGCGCCGAGTGTGTTATGCGGGAGCATACCTTTGATAGCCTTTGTCATTGCGAATTCGGGTTTTTCAGCCATAAGCTTGCTGTATTTTACTTCTTTTAAGCCGCCAACCCAGCCTGTGTGTCTGTAATAGATTTTCTGGTCAAGCTTTTTGCCTGTTAAAACTGCTTTAGCAGCATTGATTACGATAACGAATTCGCCGCAATCAACATGAGGTGTGTATTCGGGTCTGTGCTTACCTCTTAAAATGTTAGCTGCTGCTGCTGCAACTCTACCTAAAGGCTTGCCTTCAGCATCTATAATGTACCATTTTCTTTCAACGTCCTGAGCCTTTGCCATAAATGTACTCATTATGCTTTCCTCCTAATTTTAAACAGAATTGTCCTGTTATTTTTGCAACGTAACTTATTATAAATCACTTTTGTCGCTGTGTCAAGTACTTTTTTTGCAAAAATTAAAATACATTTTACAAACTCTTATTTTCGCCCGTTTTCTCTTAAATACTCTCAAATACTCCAACTCAATTTTTAAAAAATCATTAAAAAACCTGCAATATGTTAAATATTGCAGGCTTTTATCATATTAAATCTTCGATAAATACGAATTCGTAGTTGTTTTTATTGAATATTTCGCACATTTTAAAGAGTTTGTCCTTTGATTCCGGTTGGTATGCAAAGTAATCGGGGTATGCGTATTGCTCGTGGGTTGCACAGCATACGTATTCTTTGTCCATTGCCGGTGCCATTTCGGCTTCTAACTCATCCAATGGCGTCAGGTTAAGGCACGCACTATTCCAGAAAGGCTTAAAATATAGGTTTGTTTCTTTATCGTAAATAAAGTCGCAGGTGTATCTTATTCTCTGCTCTTCTTCTGTGGAAATATGGTTATAACCGCAAAGAGAATTACTGATAGCAACATCACGGGAGTCGCGGCTATACACCATGGTTTCGGGCTTTCTGTTGTTCAAAAGGCGCATAGAATGTCCGTAAGGAAGTGAGGCGGGGTCGCCGTTATATTCGTGTTTTTCGCCGAAAGTAACGCAAACTGTCTCGATTCCGCAATCGCTTACGGCTTTTAAGCCGTCCTTGCTCACAGGCCACCAGTGAGGGTTAAAGGCAGTAGAAAAAGTGTTTTTTCCTGCAAAACGGATTATCTCTTTTTCAAACTTCTTAAAAAGTCCTTTCATATCGTCGTAGTCGATATTGATATGAGGGTAATCGGGAAATTCCTGCTTGCCGTGAAAACCAATCTTTAGCCAATCGGAATTTTCTTCCCATTCGGTTTTGTATGCATCGGTCATTTCCGTCAAAGAAAACTCATCGTCGCCGTAAAAGTAGTCGGTGCGGAAAAAAGTGTTTAGAATTACTTTCAGGCCGTATTTTTCGTGGGCTTCCTTGAGCATACCTAAAAGGTGATGGTCAAACATTGATGCAGGTCGCTCACGGGTTAAATCACGAAAGGGCCAGATTACATCGTCTATATAAAAGTAGGCTTTTTTTGTCATAGTGATTTCTCCTATAATACTTTTTCCACGATTTGTACGATTTCTGCGTGAATATTTTCTATCGTGCGCACATCAAGGCCGTTAGCACAAACAACTCTGTGCCAGCCGCAGTTCTCTGCTACCTCTGTTGCATTATTGTAGGCGCCGATTAAGTAGTCTGCGTTTTTTTCGTGGATGTCTTTTTCGGCTTCGCCTGTGATTTTGTTGGCACGGTTTTTCATCAAAAACTGTGCCGCCTCAGGTGGCATATCAAGGAAAATTACCACGTCAGGCTCGGGGAGGCCTAATTTTTTGTACTCATAATCCGAAAGCCAATTTATGAATTCTGTCTTGTCGCCTTTTATCTTCATGGCTTGGTGGATTATGTTTGAAGTTACATATCTGTCGCAGACGATTATTCCGCCGTCGTTATAAAAATCGCCCCAATCGCGCTTGTAACTTGCGTATCGGTCAATAGCATAAAAGGATGACGCGGCATAGGCGTTTACATCGTCGGGGTTATTGCCTAAGTCTCCTGCTAAATATCTTTTTACAGGCATACAAAAGTCACTTTCATAATCGGGAAATGAAACTTTTTTAACCTTTGCGCCCGTAGTTTTTATGTATTCGTATAAGAGCTTTGTCTGGGTTTCTTTGCCGCTTGAGTCGACGCCCTCTATTACAATAAGTTTTCCCATTTTTAGTCCTCCGCAAGATATTTTTTGCGCATATCGAGCATTTTTCCGCAGGTCATTTTGCCCTCGGGGCAAGCGCCCGCAACGCATGAGGGTCCTGCCTTTTTGAACAATGTGGGGGCAATTTCTTTAACTAAACGGAGCATTTCGTCAGCAACGTCGCGGATTTCCCACTGGGCTCTTGTGCAGCAACGGTGATTAAAGAAGTTCATTAAACTTCTTGCATTCATTGTTACTACCATTTTGGTCTCGCAAGCATTGGGAAGAACAAATCTTGCGTCTTCTATTGCCATTTTTTCGGCAGCTTTCTTTGCTTCTTTTTCGTCTTTGCCCTCTGCGATTAAGGTGTCATAATGCTTGCAGAATAAGATTTCTGCCAGTTTATCATAGGCTTTTTGGTCTGCTTCCATTGTTTTTATGTAGAGTTCTTTTGCTTTTTCGTTGTTTTCTATTTCGGGGGGTGTTACAAACTCAAACATACCCTCTTTTACGTATCTTTGGGATTTTACACTGTAACTTGCAATTCTGTGGCGTGTGAATTGCGCGAGGAGTGCCCTGCTTACGCCCTCGATACCAAATGTGAAACTAACGTGCTCAATAGGACTCTGGTGTCCTAAACTCATCAGCATATTTAAAAACTTCTCTGTTTTTTCTGAATCAAGTCCATCCAAAATATTCTCTACTCCGCTTTCAGAATAGCAAAGTTTTGCCGCTGCTGCGATTATTTTTTCAGGATCGGGTGTGTGGGCGAGTAATGTAACTTTCATTTTTATCCCTCTAACTTTCTCATTTTTTTATCTTCGTCAAGCTGTAATTTTAATTCATCTACTGATAGAAAATTCTTAAAATCTCTTAAATAGTGCAAAAACTCAACTGCGATTTTTCTACCGTAAAGATTTCCGCTATAGTCTAAAATGTGGCTCTCGATTTTCTTTTTGTCATCTTCGTCAAAACTCGTTGTGCCGACGTTTGTGATTGATTTGTAGGTTTTGTCATCAATTATCACATTGGTGGCATATACGCCGCTCTTTAAAGATATGAGCGATGTATCAGGCACCATATTTGCCGTAGGGTAACCGTAGGTTCTGCCTAATCTTTTGTCCTCTACCACCGTACCCTCAACTGTATATGTATGGCCCAGCAATTTATTCGCTTGGTCAACCTGTCCTTTAGTTAAATTTTCTCTTACGGCGGTGCTTGAGCAAGTGATACCATTTACCAGGACAGGCTCTGCAATATACACCGAAAAGCCGTATTTTTCTCCGAGTTCGCGTAAGATTTCGGCGGTGCCGGAAGCGCTTTTGCCAAATCTTCCCGTTGCACCCATAACTGCTGCTTTTATGTTTAATTTCTCTATCAGAATTTCTTTCACAAATTCTTCAGGTGACAAATCCTTAACATCGGAAAACTCATCAAAAAAAAGTGTGTGGATTTTTTCTTTTTCTATGAGTTGTGATTTTTTTTCATTAGAATAAATGGTCTTAAGGTCGCCGCCCATAACGTTTATCGGGTGCTCACGGAATGTATACACCACCGACGGCACGCCTAAATCTTGCGCTATCTCCTTTAAGGTGGCAAGGATTTTTTGGTGGCCCTTGTGCAGACCGTCAAAGTTTCCGATAGCAACTGCAGTTCCGCCTGCGCTATTCACTTTTTGAAAATCTTTGATATGGGTCTGCATGATTTTCTCCTTAATAAAAGCTCTTTTCCATAGCAAGTAACATCTGTCCGTCGCAGTTTTTTACTTTCAAAAGACAAATTAGCTCGTCCTCTTGATAGATTCTGAACAGTTGGTCATCGCTGTATTCTTTTATGCCTAACTGCTGTGGTCTTAATCTTATGCCGTTTTTGATTTTGGCGGCAGTTTCTTCTGCTGCATCAATTCTCACAAAATCTGTAAGCACCTCATCAGGTGCCATAATTAGCTCTTCAATTTTTCCGCTATTTACGGCTTCTTCTATCTGTTCAAAGGTATAGGCATTTTCTTTTTTGAATACGCCGCTCATTGTTCTTTCAAGTTCTGCCATGGCGGCTCCGCAGCCGAGGGCATCGCCAATATCACGGCACAAGGAGCGTATATATGTGCCCTTGCCGC
Organism: Congzhengia sp.; assembly: GCA_045591015.1. GTDB lineage: Bacteria > Bacillota > Clostridia > UBA1381 > UBA9506 > Congzhengia. Next base: position 5,331 of record JAZNSC010000016.1, on the reverse strand, counting down.
AATGGACGTCCATAGTGAATGTTGTGCCGTCAAAGTCGTATATGTCTATAGAATAGATTGTAATTTTTCGCGCTTTTCTTTCGATTTCTACGCCTTTTCTTGCAAGTTGGTAAAGTTTCTGCCCGTCAACCTTTATGGCTGAGTACATAGGCGGAATTTGCTCTATTTCACCTAAAAAACTCTGCGCTGTGGCTATTATATCATCTATGGTAACATTTACTTCTTTTTTTTCTAAAATTTCGCCCGTTATGTCTTCGGTGTCTGTTTTGATACCGAGGGTAACGCGGGCTGTATATTTTTTCTCATCTGCCATAATAATGTCAGACAACTTAGTGGCATTTCCCACTAAAACAGGCAAAACTCCCGTCGCCATAGGGTCAAGTGTTCCTGTGTGACCTACTCGCTTCATATTGAGTTTTTTTCTTACAAAAGAAACCACGTTGTGTGATGTCTTGCCCTTTGGTTTATATACGTTAAGTATTCCTGTCAACAGTTACGCCTACTTTACTTTGTTTTTTACCATCAGTATTCCTATTACTGATTTTGCGTCTTTTATTTCGCCATGCTCTATCATCGCAACGAGGTCATCAAGTTTATATTTTTCACATTCTACAAATTCGTCTTCGTCGGGGTCTGTTTCCCCTTGGGTCAATCCCGTTGCAAAATATATGCTGATTTTTTCATCGCAAAAACCCGGAGTTGCAAAAAATGAGCCTAAGTATTCAAAGTTCTCTGCTACGAGTCCCGTTTCTTCACGAAGTTCGCGGATGCCGGCAGTCTTGGTATCTTCGCCACATTTGTCGAGTTTTCCTGCAGGGATTTCAAGAGTCGTTTCAAAGAAAGGATAGCGAAACTGCCTTACCATATAAACGAAGCCCTCGTCGTCCATTGCAACAACTCCAACGCCGCCGGGGTGTCGTACAACTTCGCGGACAGCCTCAGTTCCGTTTTCTAAAATGGCAATATCACGCTCAAGGCGGATTACTTTGCCGTCGTATATGGTTTCGGTTGATTTTCTTTCTTCTTTAAGTTTCACTTTCCAACTCTCCAATAATTTCATCTAAAAGTTTTCTGTCTTTGTCTGACAGCTTTGCCTGTTCTAACAGTTCAGGTCTTTTTATGTAGGTACGTTTTAGTGCTTCTTTTTTCTTCCATTTTTCTATGTTTAAATGGTGGCCTGAAAGTAGTACCTCCGGAACTTCCCTACCCATAAATTCAGGGGGTCTTGTGTACTGGGGGTACTCTAAAAGTCCTGAATAAATGGACTCGTCCTCAAAACTTTCGTTCTGGGGCAGGACTCCCTCAATCATTCTTGAAACTGTATCAATTAACACTGCCGCCGGCAATTCTCCGCCTGTTAAGACATAGTCGCCGATAGAGATTTCTTCGTCAACAATTTCTTCGATTATGCGCTCGTCAACGCCCTCATAATGTCCGCACAAAATTACTATATGGTCAAGCTTTGACAGTTCGATTGCCTTTTCTTGTGTCAGTACCTTGCCTTGCGGGGACATATATATGGTGTAGGGTTTTTCGCCGTTCGCCACACTTTCATAAGCGCGGTAAATAGGCGGTGCTTGCATTACCATACCAAAGCCGCCACCGTAGGGGTAATCGTCTACGGAATTGTGCTTGTTGTTGGCAAAATCTCTTATATTTATGCAGTTTATATCTAATATTCCGCCTTTTTGCGCCCTGCCGATGATGCTTTCGTCTAAAATTGCTCTCATCATATCAGGAAAAAGCGTTAAAATATCAAAACGCATATTATTCTCCTTCGTCGTCTAATAATCCGTCGGGAATTGTAACTTCAATTGTCTTGTTATCTAAATCAACATCGCCGATTACGCCGTCAATTACAGGCAGATAAATTCTTTTTCCGTCAGTAGTTTTTACCTCGTAGATATCGTTGGCACCTGTATTAAAAACGTCTGTCAGTGTGCCTAATTTTTCGCCATTTTCTAAAGCGGTAAGACCAATCAGGTCCTTTATGTAGTAGCGGCCCTCGGGCAGAGGTGTTTTTTCAGTGTAAAGGGTTTTGCCTTTCATCTTCTCTGCGTCGTTCATAGTTGATAATTCTTTGAACTTTATAATCACTACGTTTTTGTGGACTTTGGAATTTTCTACTTTCAGAGCTTTGCCGTCTTTGTCGTAGAAAACCTCTAAATCCAAAAGGTCATATAAATCGTCTGTCCAGGGGTTTAATTTTACTTCGCCCTTGATGCCGTGGGTGTTTACGATTTGTCCTATTTCTATGAGTTCCATAGTTTATCTCCTGTTAAACGGGGGCAATAATGCCCCCGACACTTATGCTGTTTCTGCTTCTTTTTTTGTTTTTCTTTCGATGATGGGCTGCTTTTTATCTGTTACGCATTCTTTTGTTATGGTGCACTTTGTGATATTTTCATCAGAGGGAATCTCGTACATAATATCAAGCATAGTTTCTTCCATAATTGAGCGAAGACCTCTTGCACCTGTCTTGCGGTCCAATGCCTTTTGTGCTATTGCCTCAACTGCATCGTCTGTAATTTCAAGTTCCACATCGTCTAAAGATATGAGTTTTTTGTACTGCTTCAAGAGCGCGTTTTTGGGCTCTTTGATAATTCTTACCAGTGACTCCTTATCTAACATATCAAGGCTTGCAATGACGGGGAGTCTACCGATAAGTTCGGGAATTATACCGAATTTCAACAAATCCTGGGGTTCGATTTTTGATAAAATCTCCCCTACCTTAATATCTGTTTTACTCTTGACATCAGCACCAAAGCCTAAGGATTTTTCCTGTGTTCTGCGGCTGATAATTTTTTCTATGCCGTCAAAAGCACCGCCACAAATGAACAATATATTTGTTGTATCAATCTGCAAAAATTCCTGATGAGGATGCTTTCTTCCGCCTGTGGGAGGAACGTTTGCCGCAGTTCCCTCTAAAATCTTAAGAAGAGCCTGCTGAACACCCTCGCCTGAAACGTCGCGTGTGATTGATGTGTTTTCTGATTTTCTGGTGATTTTGTCGATTTCGTCAATATAGATAATACCTCTTTGAGCCGCTTCGATATCGCCGTCGGCCGCCTGAATGAGTTTTAGGAGGATATTCTCTACATCTTCACCAACGTAACCTGCCTCGGTTAGAGTTGTAGCATCCGCTATGGCAAAAGGAACATTTAAAATCTTTGCCAAGGTCTGCGCAAGCAAGGTTTTGCCTGAGCCCGTAGGTCCAAGCAATAAAATATTTGACTTTTGTATATCAACATCTTTTGAAGATTTGTGATTTGCTATTCTTTTGTAATGGTTATAAACCGCAACGGACAGGGTCTTTTTTGCTTTGTCCTGACCGATTACGTATTGGTCTAAAATTTCCTTGATTTCTTTAGGCTTTGGAAGCTCGCCCAAATCAATATCAGGTTCTGAAATATCATAATTTTCTCCCAGATAGCGATTGCAAAGAGCAATACACTCATTACATATAAACGCATCGGGACCCTCAAACATACGTACTACTTCGTTTTCATATTTTCCGCAGAAGCTGCAGCGAAATTCAGGTCTTTCGTTAATATTTGACATATATGATATACCTTTGCCTTTCTTTTTGCTATATCGGTTTTGTTAAAAAGGGACTGATATACAGTCCCTTTTTAGTTTACCTTATTATTTTAATGTGTCGTTTCTTGATTCGATAACGTGGTCGATAAGACCGTAATTTTTGGCTTCCAACGCTGACATAAAGTTGTCACGCTCGGTGTCTGCCTGAATGGTTTCTATAGGTTTACCTGTACGTTTTGCCAAAATCTCATTCAGTGTGTTTTTGATTCTTATAATTCTGTCGGCGTGGATTTTGATATCTGTAGCCTGACCCTGCATACCGCCTAAAGGCTGATGAATCATAATTTCACTGTTTGGAAGTGCAAATCTCTTGCCGGGGGCGCCTGCTGCAAGTAAGAACGCGCCCATAGAAGCCGCCATACCTACGCAGATTGTTGACACGTCGCACTTGATGTACTGCATTGTGTCATAAATTGCCATACCCGAGGTGATTGAGCCACCGGGGCTATTGATGTAAAACTGAATATCTTTGTCAGGGTCTTCCCCTTCTAAAAATAGCATCTGTGCTACAACTAAACTTGCTGTAACATCGTTTACCTCTTCGCTTAAGAAGATTATTCTGTCTTTTAATAATCTGGAATAGATGTCATAGGAGCGCTCTCCTCTGCTGGTCTGTTCCACTACTACCGGTACTAAGCTCATAATATTTCCTTTCTGTTTATGAAACCGTCACTAAATTACTTGTCTTCTGCCTTTTTTGTTGTTGTCTTTTTAGCTGCAGTTGTTGTTTTCTTTGCTGCAGGTTTCTTTTCTGCTGTTTCTTTCTTTGCAGTTGTTGTTTTCTTTGCTGCAGGCTTCTTTTCAGCTGTGTCAGCAGCTTTTTTTGTTGTGGTTGTCTTCTTTGTTGTAGAAGCTGTTGTTGTTTTCTTGGTTGTTGTCTTCTTTGGAGCTTCAGCTTCTTCTTTTTTAGCCGCAGGTTTTTTAGCGGCTGTTTTCTTAGCTTTTGTCCATGTAGCATTTTCTACTAAGAAGTCCATAGCCTTTGTGATTTTGATATCTGACTTTAATGCTTCAATGTCTTCATCGCGCATAAATTCTTTTACCTTGGCAAGTTCCATATTGTAAGCATCTGCCATCTTCTGGAGCTGTTCGTCGATATCAGCTTCTGCTACTTCGAATTTTTCAAGTTTTGCAATTTCTTCTAATGCAAGTGTGCCCTTTACCTGAAGTAAAGCGTTGGGCTTAACCTGTTCTTTGAACTGGTCGATTGTTGTACCCATATAGCCTAAGTACTGCTCAAATGAGATACCCTGCTGTGCCATTCTTGCATTGTTTTCTCTGATTGTGCTTTCAATGCGTGACTCTACCATACAATCAGGAACGTCAACTTCCATAGCATCGATTACAGCATCGATTGCTGCGTTTTCTTTTTCCTGCTTTGTGCGAGCATCTGCTGATTCCTGAAGCTTTGCTTTGATGTCAGCCTTTAATTCGTCTAATGTATCAAATTCGCTTACGTCTTTTGCGAATTCGTCATCTAATGCAGGTAATTCTTTTACTGCGATTGAGTTTACTTTTGTTTTGAATGTTGCAGGCTTGCCTTTTAATTCTTCTGCGTGGTATTCTTCAGGGAATTTAACGTTGATATCCTTTTCATCGCCGATATTCATACCTTCAACTTGTTCTTCAAAACCAGGGATAAATCTACCAGCACCAAGTTCTAAAGTTTGTTTTTCAGCAGTACCGCCTTCAAACTTAACGCCGTCAACCGAGCCAGAGTAGTCAATGATA
>JAZNSC010000015.1:0-132201 GCA_045591015.1 Congzhengia sp. | reverse complement strand
TCCAAAAACTCTTTTACTATGCAAATTTCTTCTCTAACCCCGTACAGTGCATCCGCATACGCATTTATAGGCGCTAATGCTTTTGACACCTTATCCATAATAACATCATCCATAAAATCAACTCTCCTTACCATTATTTTTCTGCTCTACAACCACTTCACAATAGCTAAGTAAAACCCTTACCACCATCTTTACTCTTCTTTTTAAGTACTTTGTTTCTGTGGAGTAGTAATCTTTAACCATCCCTGATGCTACTGAAACACCTGTTTCCAAATCAATCTTATCTGCCATTTCCACCGTAGTTTCCTTAATCTCTAAAACCCTATCATCACTTATAGACTGTCTTTCAAGCTCTATAAGTAACATTTTTAATACTGCTATAAACTTTTCCATATTTTCACCACCTTTAACTTAATATAAATTTCGCATGTCTTTTTTGAAACTCCACTGTCCTTTTCTCATAAAAACTCTTCAAAAAATATAACTTTTAATTAAATCTCATCCAATTTCTTCAAATCTTCTCTATAACATAAAAGATAATGCACACCGGGCGCGCACGGTGTGCATTATCTTTGGGAATATGAAATATGGAGTTGAGTGAGGATGAGAATTTATGAGTGAACTTCCTCATGGCAAATACGTGCTATTAGAGGGTATTGATGGCTAATATCCATACGAAGATATGACAGGTCTAACGCTTGTAACCCAAATCTTACCCGATCTAATCCGTCACAGTCCTTGAATATCTTAAATAGGAGTTTTGCGGTATCTGCTTTTTCTGACAAGATTGGGTTTTCTTCTATCTCTCTATACCCATATCTGTCATCTACGGAGTGGTACTGAATCAAGAAAGCTGTTATTTCATCAGGGTGGCTGACAGAACTCTTGTAATATTCAGCACTATCATACCCATGTTGTTTACTCTCACCGTCGTGCTTACGCCGGCAATCGTGATAGATTGCCGCTGTTGCAAGGCGGTCCCTGTTTCTATTAGATAACCCTAATTCCTCCGATAATAGCAGAGAGAGAAGAAGAACCCTTACGGTATGTTCGTATCCGTGAATGGTGTCTTTCAGGTTGTAGTCCAGCGTATATAGTTTCTTTTTATACTCCAAGTAGATCTTTGTAACCCTTGGCAGAAGTTCTTTAAGTCTATCTAAGCCAAATAACTTGGTAATATTTATAATCTCTACGTCTCTATACCTGACTAAAATTTCTTGCTCATAACCCTTGATATACTCTACGACATCTTCTTTTTTAACCCTTGCTTCAATTATTTCTGCATCGTCTGTACCTAGACGTGCTGCAAAGAACATCGCTATGCTCTTATCTAAACTCCAACTGTATGCTTTTTCAAGCGAAGTACCAATTGGGGTTTGACCTCGGTATATGGTTATGGTATCGGGTAGAGATGTAAGAGCTTTTTTGGTTGCCTGTATGTCTTTGGGTGTTTTCTTTTGAAATATCTTCTCTATGTTTTCTTCGGATATACACCCAAACCCATAATCAGCATAGGTGTAGAAGTCAATAAACTTTCTATAAAACCCTCCAAAATCTATACCACGCTCTACAAGAAGATTGAAATACTCAATCTTCATACTGTCTGGCAAACCACTAATGGAAGTAGTATAATCACCACTTGCTACTTCTGCTTCAATGGACTTTACAGCTCTATAAAAAGTCTCTATGTCAGACCACAACGGACTTTTTTCGCCATCGGCGATGTAAAAGTCCAATGGGAACTGTAAGACAGCAAGGCTATCTCTGTTAAAGTACATACAGGAGTATGAGATTGAAGGAGTATAGGCTACGCAGTCTGTTGGTACTTTGAACTTATCTCTGAACTCTTCATCCGTAAAGCTCACACGATAACCCTTTTCATTTAATTCTTTAACCTTTTCCTGTGTTTTAATATCATTCTGGAAAACAAGTTGTTCCATACGAACATTTTTCACATTAAGCATTAACTCTGACAACGTAATAACAATCACCTCGCAATATAATGCATGCCATTATATCGCGTGTCTCTATTAATCGCAAGCTTTTTTTATTACTATCATTCTCCAACCATTTTCAACCTTTTCTCCCGGTAAATGAGGAACGGATCACTTTTCATGATCCGTTCCGTTTCAACCTTATATAATAAAAATTAAACCATATTTACATCATCATCGGCTCCGACTTCAAAATATCAACCTATAAGTATTGGATGATTATATTACTATTACTTGTTATTGTATTATGTTGTAGTTGTATTATTACTAATTAATATTATTATACTTTAAAAACCCTTCTACTTACTATAGCGATTCCTCTTCCGATTTATGTCCACTTCGAGCTACGACTGTAGAATTTCGCCTTTTATATGCTTGCGAATGTTGGTATTGTAAGAAAAATTTAAAAAAGTTTTGTAAAAGACATAGAAAATTATCTCTTGGTATTGCAATTGTTCCAACTTTGGAATATAATATATAACATGACATATAAGGAGTGTACCGATATGGGATTTATTTCTGCAAAACAAGCGGCAGATAAGTGGGGTATCTCACAAAGACGTGTTGCCGTACTCTGTTCCGAAGACAGAATAGTAAACGCAACTATGGTTGGCAATATGTGGATTATACCCGATACTGCTGAAAAACCGGAAGATGCACGAACTACAAGATATATAGATACAGATGAAAAAGGTGTTAAACCCTTTTTGAAATGGGCTGGTGGCAAAGGTCAGCTTATAAAAGAAATTGAAAAGTACTATCCGTTTGAAAATGGTACCATTACCAAGTATGCGGAACCTTTTGTAGGCGGAGGTGCTGTTCTGTTTGATATACTTGATAAATATGATCTGCAGGATGTGTATATAAGTGATACCAATGCAGAGCTTATCAATACTTATGTGATTGTAAGAGATGATATTGATAATCTAATTGACCTATTATCTAAGTATCAATCAGAGTATGTACCGCTTGAAACCAAAGAAAGAAAAGCATACTACCTTTCAAAAAGAGAACGTTTTAACTTTTTATGCTCTTCCGGCAAACAATCCGATAATACCGAAAAAGCAGCATTGATGATTTTCTTGAATAAAACCTGTTTCAATGGATTGTACCGAGTGAATAAAAAAGGATTATTTAATGTTCCTATGGGTTCATATAAAAATCCGTTGATATGCGACGAAAGAAACCTGCGTGCTGTTTCGGAAAAACTGCAAAATGTAACAATTGTTTGTGGTGATTATAAGGATGCAGCAGACTTTATCGATGATAAGACTTTCGTTTACTTTGACCCACCATACAGACCACTTACAGAAACATCAAGCTTTACTTCATATACAGAAAACCAATTCAATGATAAAGACCAGATAGAGCTTGCAGAGTTTGTTAATCAAATGCACGCAAAAGGCGCAAAGATAGTTGTAAGCAACTCCGATCCTAAAAATGTTGACGAAGATGATAATTTCTTTGATGAAATATACTCGGCTCATTCAATTAAAAGAGTTGAAGCTACACGCATGATTAACTCCAAGAGTGAAGCTCGTGGCAAAATAAAAGAACTGTTAATATCAAATTTTTAAGGAGGGATTGTAATGCAAAGAGATTTTAATGCATGGCTTTCAAAGTTCAGAGAAAGCATTGCTGATTATAAGTACTATATAAATTTCAAAAAGGTATATGAAAATGTGGACGCCTTGAAAATCGAGTTAAACCTACTGAACTCGCTCATAGGTTCAAAAGATATCGAAACCGATTTCATTAACCTATATACCAAATACCCGGAAGTGTTAAAAGCAATTCCCATACTTCTGGCGAAAAGAGAGTGCGACATATACTGTCAGGATGCAAACGGCGGTCACCTATTCCGCTTTAATACAGATGAGTGTAAGACCGAAGGCGAAAAGTATGTTTACTTCATGAGAGAAACAGGGCTTTTCGACCTGCTTGAAAGTCATCTTATCAATAATCTGATTGACTATGTTACGGGTGTGGAAACAGGTCTTGACTCGAATGGTCGTAAGAACCGTGGCGGTCATCTTATGGAAGATTTGGTTGAAAGCTACTTACAGAAAGCAGGTTTTGTAAAGGACAAAACATATTTCAAGGAGTTCTACATACATCAAATCACAGACAAATGGGATGTTGACCTTTCTGCAATATCAAATCAAGGCAAAATGGAGAAACGCTTTGATTTCGTGGTTAAAACCGATAATATGATTTATGTTATTGAAACCAACTTTTACGGAAGTGGTGGTTCTAAACTTAATGAAACTGCCCGCAGTTATAAAACCCTTGCTTTAGAAGCAGGAACTATTGACGGAGTTACGTTTGTATGGTTCACCGACGGCAAAGGATGGGCAAGTGCTCGTCATAATTTGGAAGAAACCTTTGATGTTATGCCGCATATATACAGCATCAATGATTTAGAAAATGGTATTATTGGTGAGGTGTTCAAATAATGGCTGAAAAGAAAATAAAGAAATGGGAACCGGAAGATTTCGAGCTTGAAATGACTACCCATTGGTCTTTCCCAAAACGTGGTGATTGGGCAACACACGACGCAAAGTGGCGTGGTAATTGGTCCCCCTATATACCAAGAAATATCATTCTCCGATACTCACAAGAAGGAGATTTGGTTCTCGATCAGTTTGCCGGTGGCGGAACTACGCTCGTTGAGGCAAAGCTTCTTAACCGCGATATAATCGGTGTTGATGTAAATGACATAGCTTTGGAACGCTGTAAAGATAAAACCGACTTTGATTACGAACCTGCCAAAGGTAAGGTATATATCAAAAAAGGTGATGCAAGAAATCTCGACTTCATCCCAGATGAAAGCATTGATTTGATTTGTACCCATCCACCGTATGCGGATATCATAAAGTATAGCGACGGCATTGAAGAAGATTTATCACAGCTTAAAGTAAAAGATTTTCTTGAAGAAATGAAAAGGGTTGCAGCAGAGAGTTACCGTGTACTTAAAAATGACAAGTTCTGTGCTGTGCTTATGGGCGACACCCGGCAAAAAGGTCATATGATACCTATGTCATTTGACGTCATGAAAATCTTTCAAGACGCTGGTTTCAAATTAAAAGAACTTATTATAAAGGAACAACACAACTGCAAAGCAACAGGATATTGGAAGACGAACAGCGTGAAATATAATTTTCTGCTGATCGCGCACGAGTATCTGTTTGTTTTTAAGAAATAAAATATTGGAGGAATATATAATGATAGAAGATATAAGGATTAAATATTTAAATACCGAGATTAAGAGACAAATTAAAAACATTTGCGCCGCAGATTATTCAAACTTTGAACTTGTAGAAGAATTCCCTTTCTTTGCATTTCATGTATGGTTTAAAAAGTCTGCTTTGGAACAGCTGTTTATTGATGCTTTAAAGAAAGGCGAAGTTACTTTAAATGATTTGTCTGACTGTATATCCATTTTTAAGGACAAAAAAGCCAGTATGAAGTTTAATGGCATACCAATGGAAAATTTCAAGACAAACATAAAAAACTACTCTAAATTTAATACAGAGTTGTTTGTAGAGTATATAGAGAGACTCACTACTGCATTGCAAAATCGCACTAACTATCAAGAAGTCGTTGATTGTTTGTGCGCATGCTCAAAAGAAGAATTGTCAATAGACAGTATAATATATGACGGTGAGTATAATGATGAGTGGCTTAATAGTGAGTTGTTAACTGCCGACGATGAAGTTGATTTTGATTTTAATGAGTATAGATGGAAAGAATTAAGACTAACCGGGAAAGATGGTGAACCTTTTTATTATTTCAATTCTGAAATGTATAGACTTTTCTTTAGAAGCAAAAAGATAATAGGAGAATATAGCCGAGTTGATGCAGTTCACACCAGAGAACCAGAGACAGAGACTTCCAATACATCTAAAACAAAGAAGAAAACAGAAGAAATATCTTGTGATTTAACCCCTAAGGAAAGTCGTGAGGAATATTTAAGACTACTAAATGTTAATACAAAAGTAATTGATAAAGAAAGCACCACAATTTTGAAATACTATAAGTCGATGTATTCCGTTCTAACACATGAGTATTTTAATCTTGACAAAAAACTGATTGGTGATATTTTGGACAACACCTTGACCGGATTACTTAAAAGACAACTTAATCTGTCAATAAACACAGCACTTTCAAAATTCGAACATATCACAATAGAAGATCTGGCTAAAATTTGCGGAAGTTCAAAAGAAGCGTTAAACAACCAGTTATATCAGTTGGAAAACACAATGCTTCCAATGCAACACTTGTATCTTATCTCAACGGTTCTTGGTGTACCATCAAGTCAACTACTTGGAACAACACCTCCGCCTTCCACCATCACTACCGATGAAGTTGATGCCAAAGATAAATAAAACTATATTTGCCCCTTGATGCATTTTACGCATCAAGGGGCTTTTTCGTCAACTGACGATTTCAGGGGTGGGTTCAGCGATCACGTGTTATAATCACAATATAAGGCATACAAAAACTGTGATTTTCATAAAAACACCCCCAAAACACCAAATCGTCAACTGACGATTTCAGAGGTGGGTTCAGCGATCGCGTGTTATAATGTCATATGTAAGCAATTGAATACTGTCTTGAACAGAAACGCCAATCGGTATTTTTTGAATCCGGATGGCGTTTCTGTATTATAGCAGAAATTATGAAAAAATTAGGAGGACTAATAATGAAGAAAGATTACATTTTAAAAACCAATGCCTATGGTAATGTCACAGCATATACCGATGATGGTAATGTGTTGCTCCCGGCAAACTGGGTAAAGTCGCAGCTAACTGTTACTCAATTAAGGAAGTTGGAAATTCCAACTTATAAAGCCTGTATTGGATTCGAAGAAAAATACAGTCGTGGTAAAAATTACTACTCGCCTATACTCGTCAATATTATACATGAGGATTTTTCGGATAAAGAAAACCAATATTTTAAAGCATTAGAAGAAAAAGAAAACAACCGTAAAGCAAAGATTGTTTCAAAAATATCAGTCGACAAAGTTGCTGAAGCTCTTTATGTAATAAATAAGGAAGCAAAAAAATACAGAGATAAACAAAACGAGCACGCTGATAATGCTTATAGCTATTATAACCATTACCTTCCAAAGAAAACATTACATTATCTATTGCACCAAAGCAAAGATAAGAAAGAACAGTTATATGCATTAAAAAATGCTGCTCTTTCAAAACTCATAAATGATGCAAGCGCAAAACCCATTGGATATCACAGGTTTGCCCATAACTGTATGGATTGCTACAAAATAGGTGGTTATACTTTCCACATCGACGAACACTCATCCGATAACTACTTGGGGACAATTGATTCACTGATACCAAGCAAGAAAAACAAAAGCATGCCTGCTAAGGACGCCATCATTCTTCTACAATATTATTTGGATCTAAATTAAATGATAAAAAACAAATCGGCAACTGCCGAAAAAAAAGAAAGCAGAAATTTTCGTGATATAAAAATTATATAAGCCACCAAAAATTTGCTCAAACCGAATCATAGTTCACTACTTTGATATTGAACTGTGATTTCGTATCGTAGCAAACGCTGGCTTAAATATATTAAATAAGGAGGCTTTTCATTATGAAAGCATATTTAACCAAAACTGTAAGGTTGTTAACAACCTTTGGTTATGACAGCGACACGATCGCAAGAATTCTTGGGGTGTCAATTGATACAGTAAAAGAGTTTATACCTATAATACATAAAGGAGGAAAAAAGAATGGATAAAATTATAAAACTTATTTGTATGTATGTTGAAAAGAACTTATTACAGGTTATTCGCCCTAAGCCAGACATGAAGATATATGAAGACTTTGTTCTTTTGGCAAAGTATGCCTACGATAACAGAACGGCGCAAACCTGTTCCACAGCATTACTGAGAGAGCTCTTAAAATGCAAACTGAATCCATCAGCTCGCAAAGGCTTTTGGCGAAAGTTTGATACGCTTGTAGGAGATACTTTCACCACTTTTATTTCCAACATCATTAAGCTAGTGATTGATACACCAAGTGAATATGGTTTTAATATACCAGATGTGTATGAACACTTTGTTGAGCAACAGCTTAAAGAAATACAACCTCGAACTTTGCCGGAAGAAATTCGCTGGTTCTTGGCAGGAGCTGTACAAGAACATATATGTAGCACTGCTTTCGAGGAAGAATATCAGGTGCTTTTAGAAATCTGTCGCGGCGATTTCGGACAGCCTTACATAGAGCACCTGTTAATAAAGAATGAAGATGTTAATGACTTTATAAATAGGTTTGCTCAAGCCTTATTAAGATAATATTGCTATACCTCCCCCGGTGTACAACGGAGGGGTTCATATAAAAATAATAATAGGAGGAAAGGGTTGGTTAACCTCAAAAAGCGCTTTTCCTCTGAAGCTCAGTGAAAAATAGTTTAATCAAATCACCTCTCAACTATGTTGGAGGTAAATACAAATTGTTAGGTGATATTTTACCACTCTTTCCTGAGAAGGTAAACACCTTGGTGGACTTATTTGGTGGAGGCTTTAATGTCGGCATAAACATCAAAAGCAACAAAGTTATCTACAACGATAACGAAACACACGTGACTGACCTTTTAAAACATCTTCACACGACAGATGTTAATGAGGCAGTTACAGCTATCGATAATCTTATAGAAAAGTTTGACCTCTCTAAAACAAATGCAGAGGGATACAACAAACTTAGAGATTTTTATAATCAGGATCCAAGCGATCCGATGGTGTTTTATACCCTTGTGTGTTACGCTTTCAACAATCAAATACGCTTTAATAAGAATGGACAGTATAATATGCCTTTTGGTGCTAATCGTTCATCTTTCAACAATAAGTTAAGGCAAAAATTTATTGATTTTGTTGAGGCATTACATAGCAAGGAATGCACTTTCTCCAACAAAGATTTTCGAGACTTTGATTTCTCAAGTCTTGGACAAGATGATTTCGTATACGCTGATCCACCATACTTCAATTCGGTAGCGGCGTATAACGAAAATGGCGGTTGGACGGAAGAACATGAGAAAGCACTACTTTCCATTTTAGATGACCTTAATAATAAGGGAATCAAATTTGCTTTGAGTAATAACCTGAAGTACAATAACCCACTTCTTACAGCGTGGATGCAAAAGTACACAGTATATTATCTCAATGCAAATTACAGTAATTGCAATTACCACAAGAAGGACAAGACATCACCAGATGTGGAAGTTCTAATTACTAACTATTAAACATACACGGTTGTTTCAGTTTCGATGGAGTATCTCGAAACAGCTACTGCTAAACTCCTGACACTTAAAATAGGATGTTCGCGGCATCCACATATAAATAGATTAGACCGGAGAGAAAAGGCCGCTCTTCGGAAATGGTATGGCCATACCTTCTAAAAAAATATTTTTTAGGAGGTATAGAGATGAAATCTCTTTATAATTTAAATATAGTTAATTTTTCAGAAATTGATAAACCAGCAGTTGCCTCATATACCGCAATTCACGGTGTGAGCGAGGATTTGAATCTCGGCGACATCACAAAAGTTGATCCAAAGAAACTGTCTAAGGATATAACGGTTCTTGTTGGGGGTAGTCCTTGCACTTCTTTTTCAACAGCCGGCAAACAGGAAGGTTCGGTATGGACTTGCAATGATTGTGGTAAAAAATTTGATCCATTGGAGATTGACGCTCTTGATAATTGTTGTTGTCCTGATTGCAAATCAACAGATTTGATAAAAACAGAATCTTCTTTAATAGTAGATTGGTTGAGAATATTTAAGGAAGTGAATCCCAAACTTGCAATATTTGAGAATGTTAAAAATCTTCTCAGCAAAAAATTTGAACATTCCTTTGGCATGTTTGAAAGCAGAATTCAAAGTCTTGGCTATAATACTTATTATAAGCTGATGAATTCTAAAGATTACGGAATTCCACAGAATCGAGAAAGAGTTATCTTTCTCGCCATCAGAAAAGATGTAGACAATGATAAGTTTAAGTTCCCTGAACCCTGTGGTGAGGTATTAACCATTAATGATTTGCTTGAAAAGAACATGGATCTCTTCAAGAGTACAGCTTCAAATGTGATTATTGATGATAAAATTTCTCCGTATTTAAAAAAGAATGTTGAGAGAGATGTCACCGAAATTATCACTTCGACAAAGGGTATCTTCCGTATGAAGTGTACCACAGGGTTTAATGATAATGCCGTGGGTATTAAGTTTGTACCTGCTTTGAGAGCAAAAAATTCAAGCACTCTCGCACTACAAACATTTAACACTTCTGAAGGTAAAAAGTACTACATAAAAAGATTAACACCGCTTGAAGCTTTTAGATTTATGGGCTTTGATGACGAGGATTATGAAAAGGCATCAAAAGTTACCTGCAAGACGCAGTTGTACAAGCAGTGCGGGAACTCTATCGTTGTACCCGTTGTTGAAAAAGTGTTACAGGAGTTATTCAAAGTAATGCCTGAACTCTTTGAAGATGTGCAAATAATAGATTTATTTGCCGGCATCGGTGCCTTTGAAAAGGCATTTAAAAGAGTTATAGATGATGCAAATGCTGGATATATAGTTCCTTACCCCGATGAGCATGATGTGATAGGTCATTGTCCTATCTGTGGTAAGGCTATGACAGAAGACAATTATGCAGAGTTCACACATTTATATTATCAGCTTTCTGAAGAGTATATATGTGAAGATTGTGTTACTAACACAGTAGGTTATGATGTATGCAACGGCTGTGGTGAAGATGTTTATGGCTGTTTTATCCCCGTAAACGACATGATTGAATTGAGTGAAACTAAACCTTACACAAATGAACCTGTTATAATTTGTAAGAATAACGCAGACTCTTATGTTGGGGTTTGTGAGGTATGTGGTGGTCTATATTATACCGATCATTTTGATTGGTGTGATGAACTCGACACGTATTGCTGCTTAAATTGTTGTGAAGGTCATAAAAAAGAATAATAGTAATAAATAAAAGTTTGTAGGGCACCGGTGAGTGCCGGTGCCCTGATTGTAAAAATTAGGAGGATTTTCTATGGAATATTGTGATTTTTTAATGAGAGTTAAGGGTAAAAAAGATAATGTAGAAGAATTTATTGATGTTGTAGAAACAGAATGTTTGGTTACTTATTCATTCAAAAATGGCGTGGGTAAAACCTACTATGAATGCGAAGGTAAGAGTGATAGACATCTATGGAGCCTGGACAACCTTATTTTTGCTACAGTTGATGAGTTGGAAGATGGCGTAATTACTATTGATATAAGGGGAGATTGCGCATACTCTGTGTATTCTTGTATGTTTGATGGAAAAGGCACTGAACAGTCGCGCCACCCTGATGGTAATGGAACAACATTACTACAAGAAAGTGCAAAACTGGACCTTGAAATCGAGGTGTATTCTTCTGAGCCCGTTTATGAGTTCATGGAGCATTATCTTATAAAATATGGAGAACTTATTATAGATGAAGTTGTAGATTATGCAGAATACTTTCTCGAAGACTACGAGGATGTAGAAGAATTAAACAAACTCTGTGGTACAAAATTTACCCAAGAAGATTGGGATAATGCATATGATTACATATCAGTTGGTGGCATAGAATGGAAATTCAACATATAGTTTACATTGGTTCAAACTAATGATAACTATTGAGAAGAAAAAAATAAAAATCGTCAAATGACGAATTATCACGATTTCAAAAATTACGTGATATAATTTTAATATAAACAAGTGAATATTGGCTCTAACAGAATCGCCAATCGGTATTTTTTCAACTCCGGCTGGCGATTCTGCTTTAAGCAAGTATTTGCTAAAAATAAATAAATAAATAAATTTAAGGAGGTTTTTCGTAATGAAAAATTTAGAAATTGTAAAAGGTTATAGTGTGGAAAAATTGAAGGCTATCTATGATGAAGCTGTTAAGGAAACCGAAGAAAGATGGTACGGTCCTAATGGAGATGGTATCAGCAGATACGATCAGAGTGAGAAGTTTGGTGGGCTCATTAGCATGATTTGTGTAAATGAGGATAATGAGATTTTTCATTATTATGATTTGCCTTGGAATTCTGATACAAGTTTACCAGCAGAGGTATATAATTCTCATAAGATACATCTGATAGAAAATTCGTGTGTACCATTGTATGTTGGTGAATATAGAGACGACTTTGAAACAGATGAAGAATTTGAGAAGTACATCATAGAAGATGCAGTTAATTATATAACCCAACTTGACTTCATCTTATTTGAAGAGTTTGTAGAAGAGTTAGAAAAATATTTTGGAACAGATAAGGATGGTGAATAATAATGGCTAGTGTTATATATGCAGATAAATGCCCTCAATGTGGTGGCGTATGTATTGTTAATTCTTATTACAGAAAAGGACAAATGAGTGCTTTTTGTGAGAGATGTGGGTGGAGTTATTATAAAGATGGTGATTGTGAGGAAGAAACGCAAGGCTATGGAGTTGCACACGTAACATACAAAGGCGGAATTACTGATATATTTGGTATTCATAAGCCACCCAATGAAAATGAAAAAGTTGATTTTCTAAAAATGTTACAGACGGATGATGTAGATGCAGATAAATCATATTTGACTATATGGGATGAGGAAAAACAACAGATTATTTCTGTTTTTGGCTCTCTGCCACCAGCTTATGATGAATCTGTTATTGAAAAAGAATAGTACATAAATATTATATTAATTAAAGTTGTTCTGGCACCGGTGAATGCCGGTGCCCTGCAATTTTAAAATGAAATTTAATTTGGGAGGATTTTAGTTATGAAAAAGATTGAGATTAGTGATAATGAAAAAATTATTATGGATAGTGTTATGATAGGTGAACGTCAGAAGCCATACGGGATGGAATACCTATATCACAATAAAAAAACTGCTGATTATTTTCTTGTTTATAACAAAAGTTTGGAAGAAACAACTATAAGGGAGTTGTATGAGGGCGAGGCAATAGAATGGGTTGCAACGCATCTACCTGTAGGTTCTGTTAAAAAACTTTTCAATATCTCTTTTGGCGTTGGAGTAGATAGCATTATTAGTGGTGAAGAATTTTTTGACGACTACGAACCAAAAACTCAATCATGGAGCGATGTTATTGAAACATATTATAGGGCGTATCATGAACTTTGCGAAGAATTGAATGAAGATGAAATTGAGGAGGAATTTGATTGGTTGATGAATGCTTATCAACCAATCACAAGAATTGAAACAAAAGCAGGCAATGTTTATGAAGTCTATGTTTATACAGGTCAAGATTAATAACAGAACAAATTTATATAGGAGTGTGAAGATTGTGAATAAAAAAAGAGAATTAAAATTTAGTCGTTTTACATGCGGATATCTTATGAAAAATACGGTATACTGTGTGAGAGAAAATGTGTTCGTGGGAGGTGATGGTTATGTTGAACAAGGAGAAGTTTTTAGCAAATAAGGCAACTAAACCTGCCAAGAAGACTTCAGATAATTCCGGCGAAGGTGTGTTTTATGATTCAAAAAGTAAAACTTGGGGATTTAGGGCTGTACGTGATGGAAAGGATACCCGAAAAAAAGGATATCCAACCAAAACCGAAGCTAAAGAAGCTCGTGCAAGATTTGTTTTAGAACATAAAGCTACCAAATCAAAGAAACCTGATGTAGATACCAACATAACATTAAGAGAGGTTTATGAACATTATATGGAATTTGGTTCTACCGAAAAAAGAGAAGGTACTTTAAAAAAGCAACACAGCATATGGAAGAACCATATTGAACCGGCTTTTGGAGATAGACCATTAGTTAGTATAGGTGTTGGCGAACTTAAAAATTATCTAATTCAGTTGTATCACAAAGGTTCTCCATATAATAATTTTGAAGAGGCATATGCATATAGTTATGTGGAGGGATTCCTAAAGCTTTTCTACCTACTTTGGGGATATGCTCGTCGTATGTTTTGGATCAGTAGAGATACATATTGCATTATGTGTGAAGATAAAAAGATTAGATTGGAAATGCCTAAAAAAGAACAAGAAGATGAAGATGAAGAAAATGTTGAAACATACACCCAAGATGAAATAGAACGTATGGCAAACAGATTAAAGCCAACTAATTTGTATACGGCTTATCTTTTAGGATATTTTTTGGGAGTAAGGATTAGCGAGGCATTTGGGACCAGATGGTCCGATATAAACTGGAAAGACCATACCATCACCATACAACGTCAACTTCTGATGCAATCTCCACACCGTGTTATTGCCCCTGTAAAAACATTAGCAGCCAAAAGAACTATCGAAATTCCTGACAAATTATATGAGCATTTGAAAAAATTAAAAAAGGAACAAGAGGAAAACAAAAAATACTATGGGACATCTTATAGAAATACTGAAGTGGTTAAAGTTCGTATGAAGAAAAATCAAGATGATGATTTAGTTGGTGGCGATTTTATAAACAGGCAACGCAATGGTCAGCTTCTTACAACTGACAGTATGAAATCTTGGGCGACAAAAATTGAAGCTGAATTAGGTATTCACTTTAAATTTCATAATTTAAGACATACACATGCATCTTTTTTAGCAGCCTGTAATACACCTATTCCAAAACTGCAACATAGGTTAGGACATAAGAAAATTTCAACAACTTCAAAGTACTATTTCGGTAACAATGAGATAGCTGATGAAAAATTAAAAGAAGCTTTGAAATTGCTATAAATCTGGCACATTTTTGAGTCACCAATGTTCCTCAAACCCTTATGGGACAAGGGTTTGCAGAGTTGGACTGGCATCGGCGATGCCAGTCCACTTATTTTTTGTCCTGAAAATGCCATATTAACGCCAACTTCAATTACAAAATTGAATGTTGGTTGAAATTGCAACACTTCGAGCAATGTGGCATCGATAATTTGAAAATTAGAATGCCAAAAACCCCTCAACAGTAGGTATTACCTAATGTCAAGGGGTTTCCAATTCATTGTTATTTCAAGGTTTTAGATTAGTTGAAGAAACGTTTTAAAAGTCCTTCAAAAGCCTTTCCGTGCCGAGCTTCATCGCGAGCCATTTCGTGAACTGTGTCATGGATCGCATCGAGGCCGTTTTTCTTTGCGCAAGCGGCAAGGTCAAATTTACCCTGTGTTGCACCGTATTCGCAGTCAACACGCCAAGCGAGGTTTTCTTTTGTTGTTGCTTTCATATTGGGTTCTAAATCCTCGCCCAAGAGTTCTGCAAACTTTGCAGCGTGCTCTGCTTCTTCATAAGCTGCTTTTTCCCAGTAAAGACCTACTTCGGGGTAGCCCTCGCGATGTGCGATACGAGCCATGCAGAGGTACATACCTACTTCTGCACACTCGCCGTTGAAGTTTGCCATCAACTGGTCAAAGATATATTTTTTGTCTTCTTCTGAAATGTCAGGGTTGTTTTTAACTGTTTTTGCATAAACGCCGTATTCGTGCTCAGCAGCTAAAGCCGCGCCTTCTACCATTTCTGTGAATTTTTCGCCGGGTACCTTACATAAGGGACATGCTACAGGAGGCTCTGCTCCTTCGTGAACGTAACCGCAAACGGGACAAACAAATTTTTTCATAATAAATTTCTCCTTTTTTAATAAATATATTTTTTAAAATAAATTACTTACAATTTTTACAAACTCCAAAAAAGTAAAGTCTGTGCTTTTCGTGAATAAATCCGTCAGGAAGATTAGTGTCGATAACCTCACGAGGAAGTGCAAAAAACATATCGAAAACTTTTCCGCATTTTTCGCATACAAAGTGCTGATGGTCAGATACGTCTGCGTC
Organism: Congzhengia sp.; assembly: GCA_045591015.1. Taxonomy (GTDB): domain Bacteria; phylum Bacillota; class Clostridia; order UBA1381; family UBA9506; genus Congzhengia. The sequence goes on along the minus strand of JAZNSC010000015.1, from coordinate 116,400 downwards.
AAAGTGAGTTTTTCCGCCGGCATCGAGTCTGATTATAGTGCCGTCCTCTGCTAACTTATTACAGTTTCTGTAAACGGTAGCAAGTGACAAACTCGGCATCTCTTGCTTTAAATCAGCGTAAATCATCTCTGCTGTAGGGTGCGCAGTGGTATTCTTAAGATATTCCAAAATGTTCTCTCGCTGTCGTGAAAAATTCATGTTCTGCCCTCCTTTTTTCTTTTTGAAAATAATAATGATTATCATTTTCAATTTCATTATATACGAGTGTATATACTTTGTCAAGTACTTTTTTGAAAAAATCTTGAAAAAACAAAAAAACTATGATAAAATAAACTTGGAATTGTATATAATTTATTATAAAGGAGTAAAAATATGAACTTTCCTTTCTCTAAAAAGAATAACGGCGGCGATGGTTTACATATACTTTCAGACGCAGATTTAATCATCAAAAATCCCAACAATATGCTTTCTGAATCTTTAAAGGCAATCAGAATGAACCTTATGTATACACTTTCTGACGAGGAAGGCGGCAAGGCATTGTTGGTTACTTCTGCTTTTTCGGCTGAAGGCAAAACCACAACCTGCATAAATCTGGCTGCATCTCTTGCCCAGACAGACGCCAAGGTTTTGCTTATTGATGCCGATATGAGAAAGCCCCGTATTCACACATGCTTGGGCGTTAAGAATACAGCAGGTTTTGCTAATCATTTGGGCGGATTTGCGGATATTGATTCTATTGTTAGAAAAGGCGAATTCGATTTTGATTATATTACAGCAGGTAACATTCCGCCTAATCCTGCGGAATTGCTCTCTTCTGCAAAATGCGCAAAATTTTTAGAAACAGTAAAAGCTCAATATGACTACGTTATTATCGACACTCCCCCTGTAAACGTGGTTGCAGACTCACTTTCTATTTCTTCACATGTAAAGAATGTAGTGTTTGTATGCCGTTGCGGAGTTTCTGTTGCTCCGGAAGTTAAAAAGGCAGTTTCCACATTGGAATTTGCCCATGCAAAAATTTTGGGCTTTGTAACAATCGATTCACCCCGTAAAAAAGCTCACAACTACCACAACAATTACTACTATTATAATAACAACGATTGATATAGGAGGGTATGTGTATGTATATTGATTTTCACACACATATTGTCCCGGAAATTGACGACGGAGCCAAGGATATATCTATGTCCTTGGCTATGCTTTCATTAGCGCGCCAAAGCGGTGCAGATACGGTTATCCTCACTCCCCATTACAGTACCAAAACGGACATAGGGGAGTTTTGTTCTCTTCGGGAGAAAAAAGTAGCAGAGCTCAAGTCCGCTATGGAATCAAATCCAGACGATTACCCGAAGATTCTGTTGGGTGCCGAGGTGGCGTTAGACGGTCCCCTGGATGAATTCCCCGACATTTCGCCGCTTTTGATTGAGGGTAGCGAGATGTTGCTTTTAGAGCTTCCTTATATGTCTTGGTCTTCCTGGTACAATAACGAAATCTACAATATTATCGCAACTCACAACGTAACGCCTATAATGGCGCACATCGAGCGTTATATTGACGGCCCCAAAGATATAGAAAAGCTGGCGACGCTTGTTTCCTTTGGAGTAAAATTTCAAGTAAACGCATCGTCGTTTCTTTCGTTTTCCAGCAGGCGTATAATTCGCGCTTTGGCAGATGTAGGGCTGGTGCACGCTATTGCCTCTGACTGCCATAGCCTTAACCACCGCACTCCCGATATCAAAAAGGCAGTTGCCCTTATGGAGAAAAAATTAGGCGCTGACTACATGGATATGATATACGAAAGCAGCAAAAATCTTTTAAATAACAGTAAATAACCTTTTTAAAGTAAAAGGAAAGGACGAAATATTATGAAACTATCAAAAGTTAAAGAACTTTTAAACGCGGAGGTTTTAACCGAAACCCCTATTGATGATGTAGAAATCAACTCTGCATTCGGTTGCGACCTGATGAGCGACGTGTTGGCGTTTGTTGAGGACCAGTCGCTTCTTCTGACAGGTCTTGTAAATCCTCAGGTTATACGCACTGCAGAAATGCTTGACATCAATGCTATCGTTTTTGTAAGAGGAAAAACTCCCACACCCGAAATGATAGACATTGCAAAAAAACTAAATATGATAATTATGCGCACTAAGGACTCCTTGTACGTTTCCTCAGGCAAGCTCTTTTCAGAGGGTCTTGCCGGCAACGGCGAATAGGAGGTCACTATGGCACATTCACTTCACTATGATATAAGCGGTGACGATTTTTCTATGGCGGGGCTTGCCTCCAGCAACTTCAAAAAAGTGCTGAAGCAGCTTGGCCTTTCTCCCGAAATCATAAGGAGAGCTGCCATCTGTATGTATGAGGGCGAAATCAACACCATCATTCACGGCAAGGGCGGCGCCTGTGACGTAGATATTTCTGCTGATAAAATCCTTATTACATTTACAGACGATGGCCCCGGTATTGCAGATATTACAAAGGCAATGCAGGAGGGCTTCTCTACCGCTACAACAGAAGCACGAGAATTAGGTTTTGGTGCCGGTATGGGACTTCCCAATATGAAAAGATACTCCGACGACCTAACGGTTGAGTCCGAAGTGGGCAAAGGCACAAAAATCCAAATCACCATAACATTAGGCTAATTATTTCCAAAAGAAACGAGGTGCTAACATTGCACAGATTGACAGAAAATCTGTACCACTCAGTTACCTTGGACAAAGATAAATGCAAAGGCTGTACCACCTGCTTGAAGAGGTGTCCTACCGAAGCAATAAGAATTCACGACGGCAAAGCACAGATTATAAAGGAGCTGTGCATTGACTGTGGCGAGTGTATCAAAGTATGTCCATATCACGCAAAGGTTGCGGTTACAGATGGTTTTGATAGTTTAAAAAACTATAAATATAACATCGCACTTCCTGCTCCGGCACTTTACGGACAGTTCAGGAATCTTACAAACATTGACTATGTTTTAAACGGCTTGCTTGCAATCGGCTTTGACGATGTGTACGAAACCGCCAAGGCAACAGAAGCCGTAACCGAGGTTTCCAAAAAACTTCTTGAATCAAAAAAATTAAAAAAACCCGTTATAAACTCCGCCTGCCCTGCAGTAGTAAGGCTTATTTCGGTGCGTTTTCCTAATTTGATAGAGCATTTGCTTCCTGTTATTGCGCCTTTTGAGGCGGCGGCAATAGCAGCGAGAAACGACGCTGTGAAAAAAACAGGTCTTGACCCTTCAGATATCGGCGTGTTCTTTATTTCCCCTTGTACGGCAAAGGCAACCACCATACCAAATCCTTTGGGCCTTGACAAATCTCCCGTAAGCGGCGTGTTGTCCATGAGCTCAATATACTTAAAATTAGCTCCTGCCATGAGCAAGCTAAAGGAAATAAAAGAAATTTCCGACTCCACATTAGAGGGCATAAACTGGGCCCGTTCAGGTGGTGAAATCAAAGCATTGGGCGGCATCGGACGTTGCATTTCCGTTGACGGCATAGAAAACATCATCGCCCTTTTGGAAGAAATAGAGGACAACGAGGCTTTAGACATCGACTTTATTGAGGCGCTTTCTTGCGAGGGCGGCTGTGTCAGCGGTCCTTTGTCCGTTGAAAACGGCTACGTAGCAAAAATGAGAATAGTAGAGCTGGGAAAAGCGCAAAAAGCAAAAAATCTTGCTCCCTCTCCCGTATCAATAGATGAAAACGAGCTTTTCTGGAATACACCCGTTACATATCGCGACGTGCATCCTTTAGATGCTGACTTTTCACAGGCACTCCTAAAGCTTCAAAAAATCGAAGAAATCTATGCTCGTCTTCCCCATACAGACTGTGGCTCTTGCGGTTCTCCTACCTGCAGATGCTTTGCAGAGGACATTGTTAAGGGCACAGCCGACGAAATTGACTGTATCCACAAGTTAAAAGAGCAAATAAATATTCTTATGTCAGATAAACAGGAGTAATCATTATGAAAGTATCAGAGCTTGCTAAAAAACTAAACCTTGAATACATAAACGAAGCAAACGACGAAGAAATCACCACCTGCTACATAGGCGATATGCTATCTGTAGTTATGTCAAAGGCTCCCGAGGGCGCCCTGTGGCTTACAGTACAGACAAACGTAAACATCACCGCAGTTTCGGCACTTGTAGGACTTGCCTGCGTTGTAGTGGTGGAGGGTATGGAGCCCGACGAGGTTACCGTACAAAAAGCAAAGGACCAGGAAATCACAATCTTAAAGACTGACCTGCCTGCATACGAGCTTGCAGTAAAAATTCACGAACTTATTTAATCTTTCGGAGGTGGCAAAATGAAATACTATTGCGATTTACATATTCATTCTGCCTTATCTCCCTGCGGCGACGACGATATGACACCAAACAATATCGTGAATATGGCGTGCTTATCACAGCTTGATATTATTGCCATCGCCGACCATAACTCAATCGGAAACGTAGAAGCCGCAATGAAAGTGGCAGAAAATCTTCCCATAACCGTTGTTCCCGCTATGGAGCTCGAAACCTCGGAGGAAGTGCATTTTCTGTGCCTTTTTGAAGATATCAAAACGGCAAAAGAGTTTGATGAATGGCTTGCGCCTTACAAGGCGCAACACAAAAACCGACCTGATATCTTCGGCAAACAGCAGTATATGGACGAAATGGACGAAATCGTAGGAACGGAAGAAAATCTTTTGGTAGTGGCAACAGGGCTTTCCATCTACGACGTTAAGAAAAAAATCGACACCCTTCCTGCAGTAATCATTCCTGCCCACGTGGACAGAAGCTCCTACAGTATCATCTCAAATCTGGGCTTTATTCCTGAAGATTTAGGCTTCACTACGGTGGAAATTTCAAAAAATATCACCCGCGAGGAAGCGCTTACGCTTTACCCCTACCTTTCACAATACAATATCATTACCGATTCCGATTCTCACTATTTAGACACGTTCTATGAAAAAGAAAACCCCATAGAATTATCAGAGCCTACGGCAAAGGCATTGATTGCGGCTTTGAAATATTCCTGCAAATAATCGCAAGAATGTATAAAATAGTACAAAAAACCACAAAATAAAACGAAATAATAGTATTTTAAAAAGAGTTTTAGTTTCTAAAGCTCTTTTTTTGTCGAAAAAAACATAAGTGTCATTTCCAAATATTTACATTTTTCTCCTATAAATTGGTATATAATGGAAATAAATTAAGATTTGGAGGCACAAATGATGAAACAACAATTAGAAACAACTCGCGCAAATCTGAAATTGCCGAGTATAAAAGAAATATTTAAGGTTTTGACAAAAAAAGAACTTGTGGAAAACGTAATCTTGCTGTTGCTTTCCCGTATTTGCTTTATGGAATATTTAATTTCTCCTTTTGGCATAGCTTTGTTTTCCGTTCTCTTTTACAAAAGGAAACGCCCGTCCTACGTGGTTTTTTTAATCTTGGGGACTCTCCTTACGGGAACGCCCATCTTTTACTTTAAATATATAGGCACATCTCTTATAGTGATGGCGCTTTTGATAATTTTTGCCCAGGAACTAAAGCACCGCCAAAACACCGTAGCGGTACTTTCTACAGCCGCACTTTTATTAAACGGCGGCGTGTATGTTTTTGTGGAGGGGCTTTTCCTCTATGATATTTTGCTGCTTATATTAGAATGTGGTCTTTGTTATCTTTCGTTTTTTGTATTTGATAAAGCAGTGGGGTGTATTTCAACATTTACCAAACGAAAGGTATATGAACCCCAGGAAATCGTATCGCAAGTACTGCTTCTTGCCTGTGTGGTTTTGAGCATATCGCTGACAGAAAACCTCTTGCCCCTTGCTCACATTATATCAATCACGGCTATCCTTTTTTTGAGTCTTACCTGCGGTTTTTCAGTATCTACCCCTGCAGGCGCCGTGTTGGGATTGTCTATAGGACTCGTCACAGCGTTTCCAGCACAGGCAGTCTGCTCATATACATTGTCCTCTCTGTTTTCGGGATTGACAGCACGTTACGGAAGACTTTCTGTTTCGGGAGTTTTTGCTTTTTGCACATTTATTGTTACTATGCTTTTATCTCCTGAAGCAAACAACTTTGTAACGGTGTCTTACGTTGCGGTTTCGTGTCTTTTGTTATTCTTTGTGCCCGAGAGGCTCATTTTGTCATTTGGCACAGCCGCAACCAATCCCCAAAACTCACCAAGAAAGGAAAGCAGAATCAAAGAAGAAGTAGCGCGAAGCTTTAATCGCGCCATAGACACTATAGACTCTGTGTCCGATATGTTTGAAGATATTATTAAAGAAGGCACAGAAATTGATATTTCCGGGCATAATACCGTCTTTAACAACACCAAAGAGGCCGTGTGTGACAGCTGCTCACTTTGTCGCTTTTGCTGGCAAAAGGACAAACAAAAAACAATGTCTCTGCTTGATAATTTGCTGTCAGTTATGGAGAGAAAAAGCATCATCAGAAAAAGCGATATCCCGAAAGATTTTTCCGATATGTGTATAAGAAGCGACAGCTTCATAGCTGAGCTTAATAAAAACTATGAGTCCCACAAAGTTACAAAAATGTGGTCCGGCAAAGTCACAGAGAGCAAAAGATTGGTGGGCGAGCAATTTAAAAATATATCTGCAATTTTAGGAAACATTCAGGAAAATCTGCTGGAAAAAACTGATTTTTCTCGCAAAACAGAGGCTAGGGTAATATCGGCTCTTGACAAAGTGGGTATTTCTTCGTCCGATGTTCGTACATACTCCTCAAACGGTATCGTAACCGAAATAATAAATCCGGATTTTTATATAAATTCAAAAGCCGACACCAAAATTTCAGAGGAGCTGACGGAAATTTTTGAAGTGCCTATGGTTTTAAAGGAAAGCACGCCTCAAAAGTTGGTTTACTGCCAAAAAACAGAGTTTGTTCCTTATATTTCCGTGGCTTCCGTGCCTCGCAAAAACAGCTCCTTCTGCGGTGACAACTGCACGTATTTCCCCTTTGGTACCGGGTGTCTTGCGATTGTTTTGTCCGATGGTATGGGCAGCGGAGAGGCGGCGGCTTTTCAGAGCAACGTGGTGACAACTCTTGCAAAAAAACTCCTCACATCAGGCTTTAATACCGAAACCTGCGTGCGCCTTATCAATAATATCTTAATGACAAATGCCGACAGAGAGACCTTTGCCACAGTTGATTTGTGCGTTATCAATTTGTATTCGGGAATTGCCGAATTTGTAAAAACCGGCGCCGCCTCGTCATACATAAAACAACAAACAGACAAGGTTTGCGTTTCCTCTACTTCGCTTCCTGCAGGTCTTATGAGTACTACAAGTGCTGATTTTAGCGTAAAATATCTTCAGGCAGACGACATAATAATTATGGCATCGGACGGCGTTACCGACACATTGGACCGTCCTGATAAAAACGAAATCTTTGAGCTGTGTAAAAATACCCGCAATACCGATGAGCTGTGTCAAAAAATCATCGAGCGGGCTCTCACGCTTTCAGGCGGCATTGCCACAGATGATATGACCGTATGTGTATGTAAAATCGCAAAAAATTTATAGCACATTTTCATTTTTTACATATAATGCAGTATAGAAAGCTTGTGAGGTGACTATGGTGCGTATAACTTACAGATTACTGGCTCTTTTTGCAGGAGTTTTTTCTATTGGACTTTTTGCAGGACTCCTTCTTCCTGCCATGTGGCTGGTGGTAATGCAGTGCTTCTTGCTTATTCTCATAGCTTTTTGTATATTGTGCGGTTAATACATATTTGGAGGGTTTTATTATGAAAATTGTTGTTTTGCAGTTTCCAAAGTTCATTTCAGGTGTCTTACGAAGCATTTTTAAAATCAAAAAAAGCGAAGAGTAATATTTACTCTTCGCTTTTTTTATTTACCAATGTAATTGTAGGGGTTTTGGGCTGTACCGTCTTTTCTTATTTCAAAATGAAGATGAGGTCCTGTAGAACGGCCTGTGTTACCAACTGCTGCGATTTTGTCGCCCTTGGCTACTACATCGCCCACATTCACATAGAGTGCTGAGCAGTGTGCGTAATATGTGACAAAACCGTTCTGGTGGTCTATCTTTATGATATTTCCGTAACCGTTTGACTGGTATTCTGACTCAACAACGATACCGTTGTCAGATGCATAAATTGGTGTACCTGTCGATGCTGCAAGGTCGATACCTGAATGCATTCTGCCCCAACGTCTGCCGAATTCTGAAGTAAGACGTCCGCTGGTAGGTACAATAAAGGAACCTGTTCCTGCTGAGGGAGGAGGTGTTTTTGTACCTATTAAAACAACCTCGGTTTTGGGTTTTAATATTTCTCTTTCTTCGATTATGTTCTCTTGGGTAATAATTCCGTTTACACGGGTAATATACGCGTGAAGATATTTTTTGCCGTTTTCGCCTTTCGTTTCTACTCTTGTTTGTCCTTCGTAGATAGTAGCGTCTTCCTTTTCGATAATTTCATAGGGAATATCAATTTCGCCGTTGATGTATTCTACGGTTTTAACGGGAATAAAAGGTCCATTGGTATATACCTTTAATATGTCTCCTGCTTTTACTTCTGTTATTTCGTTGTTAGATTTAAGTATTTCTTCTTCTACCTGGTATTTTTGAGCTATGGAGAATGTAGTTTCTTCTTCTGCTACGGTGTGAAGCACACATTCGCCCATATTGATTTTTTCTTGAGCCTGTGTGTAATCCAATATTTCATCTTTTGGCGCATGACCTGCTTCTACCTTGACTTCTGTAGCAAATGAGCACTCTATATTTTCTGCGCTCTTAAAGCCCATAAGATAATCTTCCAAAAGCTTCTGTGCGTCTACCTCTTGTGACACTGCCATCATAAACTTATCATCTGATGTGATGATGTGTGCCTCTGCCATTTCTTCTGATGTGGCCTTTAGGTTGTTCATAAGTTCTTTTTTTTCTGTGAAATTGTCTTTTTGTATTATTTCTACGTTGAAAACTTCAGCCTTTGGTGCAAACTCAATGTCTGAAATTGTTTCTACTTCTGTTTTTACTTCATCTAATACTTCGTAATATTCACTTTTTGTAGCAACTGTTCCTACTACGGTGTCCTCTACCATTACTGTATAGCCTATACTATAATTAGCAGAAAATACTCCAAGGCCTATCAAAACCGAAACAGAAATGATTGCCGCTGACATACGACTTCTTTTTCTTGTGCCGTATGTTTTTGTTTTTCTTATACCAAAAGCACGCTTTAGGTATTTTTTCAGCATCAATTTAATATTTGCCGATGCCATTTTTTTATTTTTTAACATTTAACCACCCTTGATTTTTTTTGTGTTACAACAACATTCTATGCAATAATTACGAAATTATTACAAAGTTGTTAAATATAATATACAACACTTTTGTAAAAAAATCAAGCTTTTTTTATGTTACTTTATTGTTACAAAAACAAAAAAATTCGAAAAAGCCGATTGTTATCAGCTTTTTCGAATCATTACGCTATATGATTTATTCGGGATTGTTAATACTCCGTTAACAATTTCGGGTGTTTTTTGACCGTAAATTGTTACAAAATTCTCATTTATTTTAACATTTTCGTCATTTTCTCCCACATTTATACAGAATAAAAGGTCGCCTCGCGTAAAGCATAGGGCGGATTTTTCAATTTTTACTTCTTTTATTAAGGAAGAAAATGCGTCAGGGTATTTTTTCTTCAAGCTCGAAAGCTCGCATACAAACTCAAAAAGCTCAAAATCCTCGCTGCCATAGGGGTAGCCTTTTCGGCAATAGGGGTCACGGAATCCCTCAAGCCCCACCTCGTCGCCGTAATAAATGCAGGTAATGCCGGGCAGGGCAAACTGCAAAAAGAACGCAAAGCGCGCACCCATCTTTCCTTTTTGCCATTCCTCACTTGAAAGAACGTAATCTCTTGCCGTATCTCTGTCGGGCTGATTTTCAACGCCCAGTGCATTGATTATACGTTCTGTGTCGTGGGTTGAAATTATATTCATAAGGCAATCAATGGAAGGCTTGGGGTAGTTTTCCTGAATTGTCATCACCCCATCGCAAAAGCCTTTGGCATCGTGACTTTTTATATAGTCAATTATAGCGCATCTCCAGGGGTAGTTCATTACAGAGTCAAGCTGTTCGCCCAAAAGATACCGTCTGCGTACGCCGTAGGCAAATTTGTTCGTAGCATCCTCCCAAACCTCACCGATAATTAAGGCATCTTGGTCGGTGGTCTTGACACGTTGGCGCAACGCGTCCAAAAATTCATCGGGGAGTTCATCGGCAACGTCAAGTCTCCAGCCTGATGCGCCCATACCTTGCCAATAGGGTAAAACTCCGCTCTCGCCTGTGATAAACTCTAAATAATCAGGGTGGGTTTCGTTTACATTGGGCAAATTTTCAAAGCCCCACCAACTCTCGTACCCAACTGCGCTCCGGTTGAAATTGTACCATTTATAATAGGGAGAGTTTTCTCCCTGGCAAGCGCCCAACTCGTCATAGTGACCGAATTTATTGAAATATCTGCTGTCGGCTCCCGTATGGCTGAACACGCCGTCTAATATTACTTTTATGCCGAGCTTTTCGGCATCACGGCACAATTTACGAAAATCCTCGTTTGTGCCGAGATAGGGGTCTATCTTCATATAGTCGCCGGTACTGTAACGGTGGTTTTCGGGACTTTCAAAAACGGGATTTAAATAAATTATGTCCACGCCCATTTCCTTTATATAGGGGAGTTTTTCGATAATGCCCTCAATATTTCCCATAAAGAAATCGTTGCCTCTGGTTTCAGGGGTGGCGTACCAATCCTCTACGATTTTTCTGTCATTTACTGCAGGCAGATGAGAAAACTTGGCACTACGGCAAAATCTATCAGGAAAAATCTGATACATTACTTTGTTTTTTGCCCAGTGGGGTGTTGTAAAGTTCTTATCATACACCGTCAGTTGCCACTCAGAAAGCCAATCCTCAACAAAAGCCTCGCCGTCGCGCTCGCCGCAAAATCTTGTACCCTCGGGGCAGGTAAATTCAAAGCGGTAAAAATAAAGCCCCGGCTCATCTAATGAAATACTGCATGAAAATCGCAAAAAATCTTCACTTTCAGAAACAACCCTCATACTGTAAGCGCTAAAATCCGTACCCTCATCACGACGGATGCAAAGGGTGGCATCCATAGGGTTTTCTGACTTATTTATATCTATATTAAATGTGCATATTTCCTCTGTTTTTATCGCACCAAAAGGATTTTTATACTCCTCTGATTTTGAGTTATATATTATTCTTTTCAACCATTTCACCCCTTCGGCATATTTTTTTACATAAAAAGAATACTACTAATATTGTTTTTTGTCAAATATGAGTTTAACATTCCTTTAAATATTTACTAACTTTTTGTCGATTTTTTATAAAAAATTCACAAAATTTAGAAAAAAATTATTAAAATATCACAAAAGCCTTTATTTTTAAATCGGGCTATGATATACTTATTATGTGATAGTATATTGTGTGGATTTTATGTTCCTAGGAGGACCTTTAATATGAACAACATCGACAACAGTTTGGCAGAATATTTATTCCACGAGGGTACAAACTATCGTGCTTTCGACTACTTAGGCGCGCACTTTATTGGTGATGACAAGTGCGTTTTCAGGACTTGGGCGCCTAATGCTGCACAAGTATTTGTAACAGGCTCTTTTTGTGATTGGAATGATTTTGCCTACGAAGCATACAGAATAACAGACGGCGGCATCTATGAATGTATTATAGATGGAATTACGGAATTTGATTCCTATAAATTTGTAATAAAGACCCGTGACGGCCATATTCTCCACAAAGCAGACCCCTACGCTTTTCACAGCGAAACCAAGCCCGAAACCGCATCAAAGGTTTACGATATCGAGGGTTACCGTTGGGGCGATAAAAAATGGATGGAAAAGCGCTCGGGCAATGATTTTTCTCGCCCCTTAAACATATACGAGGTGCATTTTGGCTCCTGGAGAAGATATGCTGACGGCGAAGTTTTTTCCTATGACAAAATGGCAGAGGAACTCATCCCCTACGCCAAGGAGATGGGCTTTACCCACATTGAACTTATGCCTATGAGCGAGTACCCCTACGACAAATCCTGGGGCTATCAGGTAACAGGGTATTTTGCTCCCACGTCAAGATACGGAACACCCAAGGACTTTATGAAATTCGTTGACTCTTGTCACAAGGCAGGTCTTGGTGTGATTTTGGACTGGGTACCTGCGCATTTCCCAAAAGATGCCCATGGGTTATCTGATTTTGACGGCACAAGTTGCTACGAATACTCGGACCCCAAAAAACGAGAGCATCCCGACTGGGGTACGAGGATTTTTGACTACGGAAGAAACGAGGTCCGTTGCTTCCTTATTTCAAATGCTTGCTTCTGGCTGGAAAAATACCACATCGACGGTCTTCGCGTTGATGCTGTTGCCTCTATGCTGTACTTAGATTACGGAAAGAAAAATGGCGAATGGACTCCCAATGAGTTCGGCGGAAACGGAAATTTAGAAGCGAGAGACTTTTTGCAGAAGTTAAACACCCGCGTTTTTGAATGTTTCCCCGAGGCGCTTATGATTGCAGAAGAATCCACCGCATGGCCATTGATTACTTACCCCACCGACGTTGGCGGACTTGGCTTTAACTATAAATGGAACATGGGCTGGATGAACGATTCACTGTTATACATTCGTCAGGACCCCTTCTTCAAAAAAGGCGTTCACGACAAAATGACTTTCTCTATGACCTATGCATTTTCGGAAAACTTCATACTTCCTCTTTCACACGATGAGGTTGTTCACGGCAAAAACTCATTGCTTTCCAAAATGCCCGGCGAATACGAAGACAAGTTTTCCAATCTTCGCGCATATCTTGCTTATATGTATGCTCACCCCGGAAAGAAACTTCTCTTTATGGGGGCAGAACTGGGTCAGTTTATAGAGTGGAACGAAGAGGCAGAGCTTGATTGGAGTTTGCTTTCCTACGATGCCCACAAAAAGCATCACGACTTCTGTCGCGAGTTGGGAAATTTCTACCTGAAAACTCCCGCTATGTACGAGCAGGACACCTCCTGGGAGGGATTTTCCTGGGCGACGGTTGATGACAATATAAATAACATTCTCGCCTTTATGAGAACGGACAAAGCAGGAAATTCTCTATTGTGCGTATCGAATTTTTCCTCTGTTAAGCAGGAAAATTACAAAATAGGCGTGCCCCGTTCAGGCGTTTACACCGAAGTTTTCTCCTCTGACGACGTGGCTTTTGGCGGAAGCGGAACAACTAACGGCAAGGTAAGCGCAAAATCAGGCAAATTCAATGGTCAGGACTATTTCGTTTCCTTGACTGTTCCGCCTTTTGCTACCATTTACCTATACAAAAAGAAACCAAACAAAAAAACAAAATAAATATACAATACATTATCAGGAGGCCCAATTATGAAACTAAAAAAAGAAATGATTGCTATGCTACTCGCTGGCGGTCAGGGCAGCAGACTTTACGTTTTGACATCAAGCCGCGCAAAACCCGCTGTTCCCTTCGGAGGCAAATACCGTATTATCGACTTCCCCCTTTCAAACTGCACCAATTCGGGCATTGACACAGTAGGCGTACTTACCCAGTATAAGCCCCTTGAGTTAAATGCCTATATCGGCACAGGTCAGCCCTGGGATTTAGACCGTATGAACGGTGGTATTCAGGTTCTTCCCCCTTACGTTACAGGTTCTGACGGTCAGTGGTACAAGGGTACAGCCAATGCAATTTACCAAAACATAGAGTTTATTGAGCAGTATTCTCCCACTTATGTTTTGATTCTTTCGGGCGACCACGTATATAAGATGGACTACGCAAAAATGCTCAAATTCCACAAGGAAAAAGGCGCTGATGCTACCATTGCCGTAATGGATGTTCCCATTGATGAGGCGTCTGCATTCGGCATTATGAACACAAATGATGACTTGTCCATCTATGAATTTGAAGAAAAACCCAAAGTGCCAAAATCCACAAAGGCATCTATGGGTGTGTATATTTTCACTTGGGAAAAACTCAAAAAATATATGATAGAAGACGAGGCTAACCCCAATTCTTCCAATGACTTCGGTAAAAACATCATCCCCAATATGCTTGATGCAGGAGAAAAGATGTTTGCTTACCCCTTTGACGGCTACTGGAAAGACGTTGGTACAGTAGATAGCCTCTGGGAATCAAATATGGACCTTTTGAGCCCCACAATTCCCCTTAATTTAAGCGACCCCTTATGGCGTATTTATTGTAAGCATTCTCTTACAACGCCTCACTACATCGGCAACGATGCCATCATCACAAACTCTATGATTACAGAGGGTTGTGATGTAGAGGCTAAGGTTAATAACTCTATTCTTTTCTCTGATGTTGTAGCAGAAAAGGGTGCAGAAATTGATTACTCTGTAATTATGAGAAACGTACACATTGCATCCGGCGCAAAGGTACAGTACGCCATTATCGCTGACGATGCAATTATCGAAGAGGGCGCAGTTGTAGGTGCTCCTCCCGAGGATTACCCCGACCGCGACCAGTGGGGAATTGCCGTAATAGGTCAGGGCGCCAGAGTTAAAGCGGGACAAAAAATTCTCCCCAAAGAAATGCTCGCACCGGGCGAGTGCCGATAAATTTTACGCCTTACGGCAGAAACGGAGGTCCAAAATGGACGCATTTTGCATATTATTTACAGATGTTTATGACAGTACAGAAAATAAATTAAATGAAATATCAAACAAAAGAACTTTAGCATCAGTACCCTTTGGCGGAAGATACCGACTTATCGACTTTATGCTTTCTTCACTGGTAGGGGCGAAAGTCCGTGATATCGGTATCATCACCAAGAGTAAATACGGTTCTTTAATGGACCATCTCGGTTGGGGCAAGGATTGGGATTTGGACCGTAAAAACGGCGGTCTTAAGATTTTGACTCCCTTTGCCACAACTGATTTTTCCTACAATGACAACCAATTCGAAATCTTAAAGAGCGTTCACGGCTACTTTGACAGTATGCTGGAGGAATACTGTGTTATCGCATCGGGCAATATGGTGGCAAACATCGATTTTAACGAAATGTTTGACGCTCACATAAAATCAGGTGCTGATATCACAGTTTTAGCAACAGAAAGCACGCCCGAAGATACAGATACCGTGCTTACATTAAACGAAAACAACAAAATAGTAAACGCTATAATAAAAGCACGTCCTGATGAGGACAAAGCATTGGTTGCAAAAGAAGTTTATATTATGAAAAAGTCACTTCTTTATGACCTTATCGACTACGGCGTAACCTACGGCTGGAAAACCTTTAAAAAAGATATTATAGCGAAAAAATTCACAGAACTTGATATATATGCTTATCAACACACAAGCTACTTTAGGGTTATTGACGATTTGGAGGGGTATCTCGCTTCAAACCTCGACACACTTTCTCGCGATGTAAGAGCAGACCTTTTCCGTCCGGAGCAGCCAATACTTACTCGTACCAAGGACTCTGTTCCCACAAAATACGGCGACAACGCAACTGTTAAAAACTGCTACGTTGCTGACGGTTGTGTTATTGACGGCGATGTAGAAAACAGCATAATCTTCAGAAATGTTAAGGTTAAAGCAGGCGCAAAGATTAAAAATTCTATCATAATGCAGAATTCTGTAATCGAAGCAGGCGCTTCTCTCGACTGCGTAATCGTAGACAAAAACGCCGCTGTTTCTGCTGATAAAGTCCTGAAAGGTGAGCTTAATCTCCCCGTTGTTGTTAATAAAGGCAAAACAGTTTAGGAAATTCTCCTTTCTTTTAGGAATTTTGTCAATAGATTATTTTTGAGATTTCGTGTACAATATATAGTGTAAGGAGTGATAATTTTAATGAAAGTTTTATTTGCTACATCAGAAGCAGCGCCGTTTTTGAAAACAGGCGGACTTGGTGACGTTTTGGGTGCGCTTCCAAAAGCAGTTGCAGAAGAGGGCGTTGACGCCTCTGTCATTATGCCTTTATATTCTGATATTCCTCATACACTTAAGAGTCAGATGGAATTTATAGATAGCTTTTATGTAAACATAAGCTGGAGAAAAACCTATTGCGGCGTATTTCGCTCAAAAGTAGGTAAAGTAACCTACTACTTCATCGACAACGAGCAGTATTTTGCGCGAAGTCAAATCTATGGAGAATACGACGATTCAGAGCGTTTTGCTTTCTTCTCAAAAGCAGTTTTAGACGTTTTGAATTTAATAGACTATTTCCCCGACGTAATCCACGTAAACGATTGGCAGACAGCACTTCTTCCTGTTTATTTAGAGGCCTTTTACAGACAGGACGAGCGATACAGAAATATCAAAACAGTGCTTTCAATCCACAACATTGAGTTTCAGGGAAAATATAACCCCATTATCTTGGGAAGCATATTCGGTCTTGATGTAAATTTCCGCTCACTGCTTATGTACGACGGAAATATAAACCTCTTAAAAGGCGGTATTGAAACCTGTGATATGATAACCACAGTAAGTAATACCTATGCCGAAGAGATTCTTCATGAAACCCACTCCCACGGACTTCATAACATCCTGATTCCTAGACGCTATAAATTGCGCGGCGTTATAAACGGTATCGACACAGAGGTGTTTAACCCCGAAACCGATGGCGCGATAGCTAAAAATTATACTTATGAAACTATTCGTTTCAAATCAATGAATAAAAAAGCCCTCCAAAAAGAAATGGGCTTAGAAGTAAACAACGACATTCCCGTAATCGGTATGGTGACAAGACTTACCACCCAGAAAGGTATCGACCTTTTGTACGAGGTTGCTCATGAAATATCCGAGCTTCCCGTTCAGATAGTGGCACTGGGTACAGGAGATAAGCATTTTGAGAGCTTTTTCTATAATTGGGAACAGTCAAGACACGACAAAGTCCGTGGCTACATCGGTTTTTCAGGTGCTATGGCACAAAAGATTTATGCGGGCGCAGATATGTTCCTGATGCCTTCAAAATCCGAGCCCTGCGGTCTTTCGCAGATGATTGCTATGCGCTACGGCACAATTCCCATTGTCCACTCAGTAGGCGGACTTCACGATACGGTACCTGCCTTTAACCCCGAAACAAAAGAGGGCCGCGGCGTAACCTTCCAGAGCTACAACGCTTACGATATGTTAGATGCAATTCGTCGTGCAGTGGACCTTTACCACAACAAAAACGCTTGGCGTGCACTTCGTAAAAATGCAATGTCAGGTGATTATAGCTGGGAATTACCCGCTAAGAAATATATAGAGATATACAAAGAAATATTAGCAAAGTAAGGAAAAAAGAATGAACTATTTATCGCAAAAACTTAAGGAAAATATGGAAAAAATTATGGAGGTTAATTTCGGAACAGATATTAGTTCTGCTAACCCCCGTCAAATTTATGAGGCTTTGATGTCTGCTACAAACAGAGCATTGGCAGAAAAGCGCGCAGCATACGCCAAAAAAGTAAAAGAGCAAGAGCTAAAGCAGGTTTATTATATGTCAATGGAATTTTTGGTGGGTACATCACTGAAAAACAACCTGTGGAATTTAGGTGTTGAAGACGACATCAAAAAATACCTTGCAGACAACAATATAGATATTGAGGATTTTTACGAAATGGAGCCTGACGCAGGTCTTGGTAACGGTGGTCTTGGTAGACTTGCCTCCTGCTATATGGATTCATTGACCACTTTAGGCTACCCCGTTACAGGCTACTCTATAAGATATGAGTTTGGTATCTTTAAACAGGTTATTATCGACGGCTGGCAGAATGAATTCCCTGACAGTTGGATTGATAAAGCAGGCTATTGGTTAAATCCCCGCTATGACGAAGAGGTAGAGGTGCATTTCTTTGGAGCGGTTGATGAGCATTGGACAGAGGACGGCTTAAAAACTGAACACAAAGACTACGTAAGCATTATCGCAACACCCTATGACCTGTTTATTTCTGGTTTCGACACAGAGGCGGTAAACTCACTGCGTCTTTGGAGTGCCAAAGCTACATCGGGCTTTAATATGGACCTTTTCTCAAAGGGCGAATACGTAAAGTCAACAGAAAACGAAGCCATCGCTTCATCAATTTCTAAAGTTTTATACCCTGCTGACAACACCTACGAGGGAAAATCGTTGCGCTTAAAGCAGCAGTATTTCTTCGTAAGTGCATCACTCCAGCAGATAACAAAAAGACACTTTAAGCGCTTCGGCACATTTGATAATTTTGCTGATTTTGCAGTAATCCACATAAACGACACCCATCCGTCTCTTTGTGTTCCCGAACTTATGAGAATTTTGATGGATGAGTACGGCTACAAATGGGACGCAGCCTGGGAAATCACCGCTGCATCTTTAGCATACACTAACCACACGGTTATGAGCGAGGCTTTAGAAAAATGGCCCGTTGATTTGGTAAAATCACATCTTCCCAGAATTTACACAATTATCGAAGAAATTAACCGTCGCTTCTGCGCGTACATTTATGAAAATCACGCTAACTTAGGCGGCAGCATCAATAATATGGCAATCATCGAGGGCGGAATGGTAAAAATGGCGAACTTGTGTATTGCCGGCTCATACAACGTAAACGGTGTATCGAAACTCCACTCCGAAATCTTAAAGCGTGACACATTCCGCGACTTTAATGCTGTTTACCCCGATAAATTTACCAACGTTACAAACGGTATTACCCACAGACGTTGGCTCTGCCAGGCAAACCCCTTGCTCTCTGAATTGTTGGAAGAAAAAATCGGCGACTCTTTCAAAAAGAGCCTTGAAAATATCGAAAAGTTTAATAAATTCGCAGACGACAAGAAAGTCCTAGATGCTCTTTACGACATCAAAAAGGCTAACAAAAAGCGCCTTGCTGAATATGTGGCGAGAAAATCAGGCATCGAACTTAACTGCGATTCTCTCTTTGATATTCAGGTAAAAAGACTCCACGAGTACAAGCGTCAATTACTCAATGCTTTGCACATTATTGACCTTTATCTAAAAATCAAGTATGACGGCTTGCGCCCTGCTCCTAAGACATTTATCTTTGCGGCTAAGGCATCTGCCGGCTACTTTATGGCAAAGGAAATCATCCGTTTAATCTGTGCCCTTTCCGAAATGATAGAGCGCGACCCCGATGTACGTGATTATATGAAGGTAGTATTTATCGCAGACTACAAGGTGTCACTTGCTGAAATCATTATTCCTGCGGCTGATATTTCCGAACAGATTTCTCAAGCAGGTAAAGAAGCATCAGGTACAGGTAATATGAAGCTTATGATAAACGGTGCTGTGACCTTAGGTACTATGGACGGTGCTAACGTTGAAATTTATGAATCTGTAGGCGAAGATAACATCTTTATCTTCGGTATGAGTACAGACGAGGTAAACGACCTTGCCGCTGGTGGCTACAACCCCAGAAGTTATTATGAAGGTAACCCCAGAATCAAGCGAGTAGTAGATTTTATAAAAGACGGAATCCCGGGTAAGAACTTTGACTCAATCTACAACTATCTCGTAAACTCTGACCCCTATATGAATCTGGCAGATTTTGAGTCATACTGTGCGGCTCACGAAAGGGTAAATCAGGCTTACGCTGACCGCGACAGATTTATGAAGATGTCACTTCGTAACATTGCAAATGCAGGAATGTTTGCATCAGACAGAAGCGTAACAGACTACGCTAAAAATATTTGGAAAACTACACCCGTTAAATGATTTTAAAAGGAATGCTTTGGCATTCCTTTTTTTATTGACATACATACATATTTTTAGTATAATTGATTTTGGAGAATGTCTCCCCTTGCTGTGCCAAGCAAGGTGCTATTAAGGTTTAAAATCTCGCATATCTTTTTGCCCACAAAAGATTGTGCTTTATAAATATTTCGTGGGCAGAAAGGTAAAGATAAATATGAAAAAACTACTTGCATTACTTTTAGTGCTGACAATGGCGGCGTCATTCGTTGCCTGCGGAAAAGAAGAGCCTAAAGACGACGAAAAGGCTCCTGTTGAAAATGTATTAACAGAGACAGACAAGAATGACGAAACAGTCACCGAGGACAAAAAAGAAGACGAAAAACCTTCTGAGGGCAAAAAGCCCGCAGAAAACAAACCTGCAGAAGACAAAAAACCTGAAGAAAGCAAGAAGCCCGAAGCAAAACCCCAGGAAAAGCCTGAGGAAAAACCTGCAGAAAAGCCTGCAGAAAAGCCACAGGAAGATGCAAAAACAGTAGGTCAGAAGTTAGTTTCAGAATTTAACAAAAAAGCAAGTTCAGGCACACCCTTATCTATTGCAGAATCAATAGCTAACGGCGGCTCACTTCCCTTTATGGCAGGTGCTATGGAAGTTGAAGAGGGTCTTCTTTCAGGCTTTGATAACTTCGAGGTTAAAGGCTTTAAATCAGGCGCTGTATTTATGCCCATGATTGGTTCAATTCCTTTTATCGGTTATGTGTTTGAAGTTTCTGACGGAGTAAGTGCTTCAGAATTCGCAGCTTCACTAAAAGCCAATGCCAACAAGCGTTGGAACATCTGTGTAGAAGCAGATGAAGTGGTTACAAGCGTTGTGGGCAACAAAGTATTCTTTGTAATGTGCCCCAAAGAATTTGAGGAATAAACTAAATTTTTAGGGCTGTCGGATGACAGCCCTTTTTTACAAAGGAGAAGCAGTTATGCTCTTTTCAAGTATAACATTCTTATATTATTTTTTGCCGGCAGTGCTGGTATTGTATTTTATTGTGCCGAAGCAGTTAAAAAACGTAATTCTGCTCATTGCAAGCCTTTTTTTCTATGCTTGGGGCGAGCCAAGATGTGTCTACTTAATGCTGGCAACAATACTCACAAACTACACCTTTGGCATTTTAATAGAAAAAGCGCAGAAAAAAACTTTAAAAAAGCTTTTTCTTTTTATAACTGTGGCTCTTACGCTATCGGGGCTTCTGTATTTTAAGTATACAGGATTTTTTGTGATGAATTACGGCAGGCTTATGGGCTGGCCCTTGGAGCTTATGGATTTTTCATTTCCTGTGCTTCCCATCGGCATCAGCTTTTACACTTTTCAGGTGTTGAGCTATTCTGTAGACGTTTATCGCGGCGAAACTCACGCGCAGAAAAACCCCCTGACTCTTGCTACTTATATCTCGCTTTTTCCCCAGCTTATTGCAGGTCCTATCGTAAGGTACAAAGACGTTGCCAAGCAATTGACACATCGTACTCACAGCTTTGAAAAGGTAGCAGCAGGCATTCGCAGATTTATTATCGGTCTTGCAAAAAAGGTAATCTTGGCAAACACATTAGGCGAGCTGTGTGAGGGATTTTACCAGTCCACAGATTTGTCCGTTATGTATTTTTGGCTTTTTGCCGTAAGCTTTATGTTGCAGATTTACTTCGACTTTTCGGGGTATTCTGATATGGCGATAGGTCTGGGAAAAATATTCGGCTTCGAATTTTTGGAAAACTTCCGCTACCCCTTTATTTCAAAAAGCTTATCTGAATTTTGGAGACGTTGGCACATATCACTGGGCTCATGGTTTCGCGATTATGTGTATATTCCCATGGGTGGAAACCGCGTAGGAAAATTGCGTCTTTTGTTTAATTTATTTGTAGTTTGGTTTTTGACGGGATTCTGGCATGGAGCAGAATGGAACTTCATTATATGGGGACTTTATTTCTTCGTGATGCTTCTCGTTGAAAAGCTATTTCTTTCAAAATATATAGAAAAGTCAAAGGTGTTCTCTCGCATATACACGCTTTTCTTTATTGCTGTATCTTTTGTGATTTTCAGCGGAAACGGCGCCGTGGACGCCATTTCCCGAGTAGGCGGACTTTTTGGTGCAGGGGGTATTCCTCTTGTTTCTGCAAGCTTCCTGTACGCACTGCGCAATTACGGTTTTGTGTTGATTTTAGCGATTATCGGCTCAACACCCTTAGTAAAATCTGCGTGCGGTTATCTTTTGAATAAGAACATCAGCTCAAAAATTATAAATATATTAGAAATACCGATACTTTTGATTTTATTGATTGTGGTTACATCATTTTTAGTAGACGGGTCATTTAATCCGTTCTTGTATTTTAGATTTTAGGAGGCGCAAAATGAAAATAAAAAATATATTACTGACAATTGTTTTTGGAGTTTTTATGTTGAGTGTTTCTTCTTTTTGTATGGTTGCGCCTGAGGGCGATTACTCCCACAGCGAAAGGCGAGAGCTTGCAAAATTCCCCACAGCCAGTGCAGAAAATGTGTTCAGCGGCGATTTTTCAAAGGACTTTGAAAGCTATTCTACTGACCGTTTTCCTATGCGCGACAACATGCGCGGAATGAAAGCTTTTTTCGTGAGAAACGTCTTATTAAAGCAGGATAACAACGGCATATTTTATGCCGAGGGCCACATTTCAAAAATTGACGCTACGGAAAACGAAGCTATGATGGACCACGCGGCAAAGCGTTTTTCATATATTCATAACACCTATCTTCAGGAAAATGACGTGTACCTTTCTATTGTTCCGGACAAAAATTTCGTTCTGGCAGAGCCCCATAATTATCCGTCATTAGACTACGATAATTTTATAGAAAAAATGCGCGAAAAGCTTCCCTATATGGAGTATATCGACGTGACGGGTTTATTGTCTGCAAATGATTATTTTTATACTGACACCCACTGGAAGCAAGAAAAAATCGTAGATGTTTCCCACCGAATACTTTCCTCTATGGGAAAAGATGCAGGCAATGTCACCTACCAGGAAAACACCCTGCCCCATCCATTTTACGGTGTGTATTCGGGGCAGTTTGCACTTCCCGTTGACCCTGATACCATAAAGTACCTGACAAACGACGAAATAGATAACGCCACCGTCACCTACTACGCATCAGGACTTCCTGAGGTGGGTGATATGTATAATATGGAAAAAGCCACAGGAAAAGACCCTTATGAGATGTTCCTGTCAGGTACTATGCCGCTGGTTACCATAGAAAAGCAAGGTGGAAATTTTAACAATCACCTGATACTTTTCCGCGATTCCTACGGTTCATCTATTGCGCCGCTTTTATTGTCCGGCTATGACAAAATCACAGTAGTTGATACAAGGTATGTAGCAAGCGAAATGCTTGGGAATTTAGTGGATTTTGAGGGCGCAGATGTGTTGTTCCTATACAGTACCACACTTTTAAACAACAGTTTAGCAATAAGATAAAATTAAAAATCACTCCATAGGGCATCCTATGGAGTGATTTTTTGTTCAAAACAACTTCAGTGATTAAACTTTTGTTTGGTCACTTCGTGGGGACCTACTTTTCTTGAGAAAAGTAGGCAAAAGCGCAGGGGCGCCGATGCCCCTGCAACCCCCGGCCGGGGATACCCCGGACCCCGCGTACGAAATTTGAAAAATTCATAATGGAAAATAAATGAAGAATGAACTGTAGTAAAATCGTGTGACCCTTTTTTCTACAGTTCTTTTTCTTTATTCTTCTTTTATATACGGTTTAGTTCCATCGGGTTTTGTAAAGTCGATAATTTTCTTGGGGCATTTGCCTGCGCAAATTCCGCAGTTTACGCATTTTTCGTAATCAATTACCGCAACATTATCTATTACGTGGATTGCGTCCTTGGGGCAATTTTTCTCACAAATTTTACAGCCCAAGCAACCTGCAGAGCAGGTATTTTTTGTAGTTGCGCCCTTGTCGTGAGATACACATTTTACGAATGTTCTCTGCTTTGCCGCAACGAGTTTGATTACGTTGTGAGGGCAAATGTCTACACAGGCGCCGCAAGCGACACACTTGTCAGGGTCAACTACTGCCACGTCGTTTTCTACGTGAATAGCGTGGAAAGGACACACATCAACACAACTTCCAAATCCTATACAACCAAAACTGCAAGCCTTGTCACTGCCGCCGTAACGAGCTGCCGCAACGCAACTTGTTATTCCCTCGTATTTGTGGTTTAGCGCTACTGTGCCGCAGGTACCGCTACACATTACCATTGCAACCTTGGGAACCACATCTCCTGCCGAAACGCCTAAAATCTCGGCGATTTTTTCTCTATTTTCTTGTTTTGTACTGGGGCAGTCCGTGATGTTTGCTCTTCCCTGACACAAACCCTCAGCAAAACCTGCGCATCCGGGGTAACCGCAACCACCGCAGTTTGCACCGGCTAAAAGCTCGGTGATTTTTTCTATTCTTTCGTCTTTTGCCACGCGGAAAGCCTTTGCCGCCAATCCCAAAAGAACGCCGAACACGCCACCTAAAATTCCTAATATTAAAATCGGAGTTAATATTTCTTTCATATCAATACCCCCTTAAAAACTCATTCCCGAAAATCCCAAGAACGCCAGCGCCAAAAGTCCTGCCGTAACTAACGCTATAGGGAAACCCTGTAAGGCTTTCGGAATGTCTGCAGTTTCAAGTCTTTCTCTTACACCTGCAAAAAGCACGATAGCAAGCATAAACGAAAGTCCTGCAGAAAAACTATACACCAATGTATATACGAAGTCATAGCCCTCCTGAACGTTTAGGAGTGCCACGCCTAAAACTGCACAGTTTGTGGTAATAAGGGGAAGATATATGCCCAGTGCTCCGTATAGTGCAGGGGAGAATTTTTGTATTGCCATTTCTACCAACTGCACCAAAACTGCAATTACTAAAATAAATGCCACTGTCTGCATATATTCAATGCCTGCCGCTACCAAAAGCTTTTGCACAAAGTATGTAACCGCTGATGCCACCGTCATAACAAATGTAACCGCAACGCTCATACCTACTGCTGTGCCTACTTTTTTGGAAACGCCCAGAAAGGGACAAATTCCCAAGAATTTTACCAGTACATAGTTATTTGCCAAAATTGTGGTCAAAGAAAGGAGAACGAGTTTTCCTATAAGTGCCATTATTTATCTCCCCTTTCTCTTTTTTTCATTGAAATAAGGTTGATTACTGCAAGTATCACACCCAGCACGATAAATGCGCCGGGAGGCAGTATCATAACAGTTGCCGGCATAAAGCCCTCACCAAAAAGGCTGATGCCCAAAAATGTACCATTGCCTAAAATTTCACGAACAGATGCCAGAATCACAAGCGCCACAGTAAAGCCAAGTCCCATGCCGATACCGTCTAAGGCGGACTTAACTACGCCGTTTTTTGATGCAAAGGCTTCTGCTCTTCCTAATATGATACAGTTTACAACTATCAAAGGTATAAATATACCCAAGGATTCGGACACTGCAGGGGCAAAAGCATCCAGCACCATTTCTACTGCCGTTACACAGCCTGCAATTATTATGATGTATGCCGCTATTCGCACCTTGTTGGGTATAAAATTACGAAGTAGTGATATGATGATATTTGATGCAACCAAAACCGCCATAGTGGAAAGTCCCATACCGATACCGTTTACCACGGAGGTAGTTACAGCCAAAGTTGCGCACATTCCCAAAAACTGTACAAAGATGGGGTTTTCGGAGAATATTCCTTTTGTAAGTTCTTTTAACTTATTCATTTGCCCCACCTCCAATTGCACGAACTGCATCAATCGCTTCATTTACGCCTGATGTTACTGCCTTTGATGTGACGGTAGCACCGGTGATTGCTACGATTTCATTTTCTTTGGGTGTTCCGTTTTTGATAACTTCAATGGGCGCTGATTTTTCATTGAACTGACTGCGGAATTTGTCCTCGGTACATTTAGCACCAAGTCCTGCAGTTTCAGAGTTTGACACTACCGTAACGCCTGATACTTTGTAGTCTAAAGTTATGCCCACCATAATATCTATTTCGCCGCCGTAACCATAAGATACTACGTTTACGCACCAGCCTTGGATTTTGTCGTCTTTCATTGCCCAGAAGATTGATTTTACATTGCCCTCTTCTTTGTAATTTAAATCCACAAACTCATCAGCCGTGGCAAAAACTTCTTGTTTTGCCGCGTTTTGCTGCTCCTGCGTGTTTTGGGCGATTTTATCTTTTGTAATGGAATTTGTAAAAGACAAAAGCCCTGCCACCACTACAGATATAACCAAAAGAACGATTGACAATATAATGGGGTTTTCATTTTTTTGCATTATTTGTTACCCCCTTTTTTTGTGCCGAAAGTTTTCGGATGAGTCCATCTGTCAATTAAGGGTGTTGCTACATTCATCAAAAGAATCGAGTAACTAACGCCCTCGGGGTATGCGCCAAAGCGTCTTATAACAAAGGTTAAAATGCCGCAACCGATACCCATTACGATTTGACCGCGGATGGTAATGGGAGATGTTACATAGTCTGTTGCCATAAAGATGGCACCAAGCATAAGACCGCCGCCAAAGACGTTATACGCCATACTGTAAAGAGGCGTAAGTCCTGATGATGGGAATATAAAGGTAAATAATGCTACCGTCAATATGTATGTAAGAGGAATTCTTGCTGAAATTACCTTTCTTGCTACTAAATATATGCCGCCGAGAAGAAGTGCCAATGCTGACGTCTCGCCGATACATCCGGGGATGTTTCCTATGAACATATCAAAAATTTCAGGTAAACTTCCTGTGGAAGCATTCTTAAGCACCGCCATAGGTGTAGCAGAAGATACTGCATCTACGCCGAAAGGAGAAGTCCAGGTGGTCATAATAACGGGCCAGGATGCAAGCAGAAACGCTCTACCTGCAAGGGCAGGGTTCATAAAGTTATTGCCCACGCCGCCGAAGAATTGCTTTGCAATAATTATTGCTACAAAAGAACCGATAAGGCAAATCCACCAGGGTGCGCTGACGGGCAGGTTAAATGCTAAAAGCATACCCGTTACCGCTGCTGTACCGTCGGAAATGGTGACGGGTTTTTTGGTGATTTTTTGCCAGAGGTACTCAAATCCCACACAGAACAAAACGCACAACACTGTCAGTACCAAACTCTTATAGCCAAAATAAATGATTGAGGCGATAAGGGCAGGAGCAAGTGCAATACACACGTCTATCATTATCTGTGAGGTTCTTTTTTCATCTCTTATATGAGGAGACGGTGAAACTATTACGTTGTTCATTTTTTTGCCTCCTTTGCACGACGGGCATTTACTCTTTGTTTGCCCACTCTTATGGACTGTACCAAAAATCTTTTTGACGGACATACGTAGGTACAACTTCCGCATTCCATACAGTTCATTATGTTTTCTCTTATCAATGTATCTGTGTCGCCCTTTCTGCTATACATATCGAGAGTTGTGGGCATCAGTTTCATAGGACATACCGAAACACATCTTCCGCAACGGATACAAGCGCGCTCAGCCTCTGCCTTGGTGTACTTTTCGCTAAAGAGCAGTATTCCCGATGTTCCCTTTACTACGGGAACTTCAGGAGAAATCACAGATATACCCATCATGGGTCCGCCCATGATGATTTTTTTGACATCTTCCTTTAATCCGCCGCAGGCATCGATTACTGCGCTAAAGGGCGTTCCCACAGGAACTAAAAGGTTCGATGGATTCGCCACCGCATCGCCCGATACGGTAACTACTCTCTTGATTAAAGGCGCACCGTAAGCAAGGGCGTAGTAAATTTGTGCCGCCGTTCCTACATTTAAAACAAGGCATCCCACATCTGCAGGAAGCTTGCCCATAGGAACTTTTTTGCCTGTTACGGCATCTATCATTTGCTTTTCAGAGCCTTGAGGGTATTTTTTCTTTAATGGTACTATGTTGATGCCTGTACCAACAGTTTTTTCCGACATAAGTTTTATGGCTTCAGGAGCATTGTCCTCTATTCCTATGTAGCATTCGGGAAGGTCCAAAAGCCTCAAAAGGCACTTAATACCACCAATAACCTCATCTGGTTTTTCCATCATTACTCGTCTGTCTGATGTAAGATAGGGCTCACACTCAGCAGCATTTATAATAAGGTGGGTTATTTTTTTGTCTTCCGGAGGGGAGAGTTTAACGTGAGTGGGAAAAGCCGCACCACCCAAGCCTACAATACCTGCCTCTTTGACAATTTGACGCATTTCGTTGGGCGATAAATCGTCAAGAGATTTTTTGTGTATAGGCTCTGCCTCTTCATAAAGTCCGTCATTTTCTATAACTATGGTCATTACTTTTGAGTTTGAGTGGTTAAGGTAGAGTCCGATGTCCTTTACCTTGCCCGATACAGAAGAATGCAAAGGCGCCGACATAAAGGCTTCTGCGTCTGCGATTTTTTGCATTTTCAGCAC
This sequence comes from Congzhengia sp., assembly GCA_045591015.1. Lineage (GTDB taxonomy): Bacteria > Bacillota > Clostridia > UBA1381 > UBA9506 > Congzhengia. The sequence goes on along the minus strand of JAZNSC010000015.1, from coordinate 88,242 downwards.
TCTGTCTCCTACTGAAACACAAGGTGTCAATGGTGCACCTATATGCTGATTAAGAGGAAAATATAAAAGCTCGGGAGCATCCATTGAAATCAATGGTTTTTGCTTTGTTGCGCTCTTTTTTCCTGATGGGTGTATACCACCTGAGAAAGTTAACTTTGCCATACTATCGTCCTTTCTGCGTAAAATCGTTAAATGTTTATCTCTAAATCTTCGCCCGCACCTACGCGAGTGATGAAAATTTTATTTTCTTTGGTATTTATGGTCACTATATCAAGCACCATTTCAGTTTCGGTGCCGTCTATTCTGTCAAGTGCTGTTCCATCGTACATAATGGAATTTGCTCTTTTAGTTCCATTTTTTCTCCCCCTTGTTCTCATTGTTACTTTATATCGTCAATTAGCTTTTCTATCTGGTCGCCGCCACAATAAAACTCGTGATAGCCGTCAAAAACTGTAAAATCAAACCAAGCTTCACCTACGCCTTTTGAGATTTCTTTTAGTCTTTCGTAGGAGCGCTTTCCGTATTTTTCATCAAAAAGTGCATCCTTGTCGCCAATCATTATTGATAAATGTCTGGGGTACACCAAACACGCGATTTCTGCATCGTCAAATTTCTTTGCGGCGTTTTCCCAGGTCCAGTCAGACCAGTTTACCGCATCACGTGAATTAAAGAATGCACAGGACACTGCTGATTTTATTCTTGTGTCCACCGCAGTAGTACACAAAGTGTAAAAACCGCCATAGGAAAGTCCTACCATACCGAAATTTGAAACAAAGGGTTGAGAAGCAAAATAGTCGAGTATTCTTGTGATACCGAAAATTTCTACTGCTGTAATAGTGCTTCCTGTACGCTTCAGCTGGGCGTCAATTCCCTTGCGGTCGTATTCTACTTGATACCATTCTCTCTCCCACAAAAGAAGCTGCGGCGCAAAAAGGTGCACGCCGTGTTTTAGAATATCTGCTACCATACTGTTATAATTGCTGGTGTCACCATAAAAGCCTGCGGCAAATTCAGGTGAGCCATCAGCACCGTGCTGTGCTATGACTAAGGGCCTTTTGCCTTCGCCCTTTGAACGGAAGAAAAGTCCCGTCATATGAAGCTCCGGTAAAATCTCAAACTTCATACGAAAAACTTCGTATTCTTCGTCTTCTGTGATTTTTTCTGATTCTGCCTCGGGAATACCGCTTTTTTCATAGTCTACCAAAGGCCAGCCAAGCATCTTCTTGAAATCTTCGCGGTATTTTTCGGGATTCTTGAAAATATCCTTTATATATGTATCTCTTGTGGCGATAGCATCATTGTTCCTTTTTTGCACTAAAGCCCAGAGTTCATTTACGTAGTTTTCTTTATTCTGTTTTGTTGGTTCATATTCTTCCTTATAAAACATCATACCACCTCATTTTACATTGTAGCACAGATGCCTTTTGAGTGCAACAATTGTCGAAAATTTGTCATTCTTTTTTCTTTGTAAAAATTTTTTAAAAAAGGTATTGACTTTATCACTTTACTGTGGTAAAGTAGTATGCGTAGTAAACATTTACACAAAAAAGGAGATTATAGTCATGAAAAAATTATTAGCACTTATTTTAACATTAGTTTTGGCAGTATCTTTAGTTGCCTGCGGCGGCGCTCAGGACAAGGACGTTCTTAGAATTGGTTACACAATTTATGAACCTATGAACTACCTTGATGAAGATGGCAACTTAACAGGCTTTGACACAGAATTTGCAGAAGCTGTTTGTGAAAAGCTCGGCAAAACACCCGAATTCATCGAAATCAACTGGGACACAAAATTCGTAACATTGGATTCTAACCAGTTTGACTGCATCTGGAACGGTATGACAATTTCTGACGAAGTTAAGAAAAACTGCCTCGTTTCAAAAGCATACGTTAAGAATGCACAGGTTGTTGTAATGGCAAAAGATAAAATCGCAGATTATGCTGACATCGAAAGCTTAAAGGGCTTAAAATTTGCAGCTGAAGCAGGCTCTGCAGGCGAAACCGCAATCAAGGACAACGGTTTAGACGCTAACTACTCTCCCGTTGCTGCACAGACAGACGCACTCTTAGCAGTTGCAGGCGGTCAGGCTGATGCTTGCGTAATCGATATCACAATGGCAAAATCAATGACAGGCGAAGGCACAAGCTATGCAGATTATGCTGCAGGTTTAGAGCTTACTTCTGAAGAATACGGTATCGGCTTCCGTCTTACAGACACAGAACTCAAAGATTCAGTAGATGCTGCTATCGACGAGCTCAAGGCAGACGGCACATTAGACGCTTTGGCTGAAAAATACGGTCTTAACCTTGCTTTATAATTAAAAGATATAAAAATTATCACATCAAAAAGGTAGGCCTCGGGTCTGCCTTTTTGGTACGTTTAAAGGTGTAGCTTATATGGAATTGTTTATTAAAGTAACCATGAGTCTGTTGGAGGGCTTGGTTACAACAATCAAAATTTTCGGAATAACGCTTTTGCTTGCTCTTCCTTTGGGACTCATCATTTCCTTTGGGTCTATGAGCAAATTTAAAGTTATAAAAGTTCCCGTAAAAACATTTATCTGGATTATTCGCGGAACACCCTTGATGCTCCAGCTTATTGTTTTTGGCTTGGGACCCGGGCTTCTGGGAGTCAAAGGTATGAACCTGTTTTTAGCGGTTATCATTGCCTTTGTTTTGAATTATTCCTGCTACTTTGCAGAAATTTTCCGCGGCGGTATCGAGGGAATCCCAAGGGGACAGTACGAAGCAGGCGCGGTTTTAGGTATGACAAAATCGCAAATCTTCTTTAAGATTATTCTGATGCAGGTTATCAAAAGAATTGTGCCCCCAATGAGTAACGAATTTTTGACCCTGGTCAAAGATACCGCTCTGGCTAATACTATTATGGTTTACGAAATCACCTGGAACGCAAAAAGAATGATGAACAGTGAGCATATACTCTGGCCGTTATTCTATTCGGGTCTTTTCTATCTTGCATTGTGTGGTATCTTAACTTTGATTTTTGGCTACATAGAAAAGAAACTCAGCTACTACAAGGTATAAAAGGAGGGGCGATATGGCAATTTTAGAAGTAAAGGGAATTTACAAAAAATTCGGAAAAACCGAAGTTCTGCGCGGTATCGACTTCTCTATGGAGGAGGGCGAGGTGCTCTCTATCATCGGCTCATCCGGTAGCGGTAAGACTACTCTTCTTCGCTCGATTAGTTTTTTAGAAACTGCAGACAAGGGTACCATTACATTAGACGGTGAAGTGGTTTTTGATGCGTCCGGGGAACTCAAGAAAACTTCCGCCGAGCAGCGTGCAATTCAGTCAAAATTCGGCTTTGTATTTCAGTCCTTTAACCTTTTTCCGCAATATACAGCACTTGAAAATGTAATGCTTGCGCCGAAACTCGCGGCAAAGGACAGACCTGATTATAAAAAGAATAAAAAAGAAATCTTTAAGGAAATCGAAGAAAATGCAAAGGCACTGCTTGACCGTGCAGGTTTAGGTGACAAGTTTAACAACTACCCCTGTGAACTATCGGGCGGTCAGCAGCAGCGTGTGGCTATCTGCAGAGCGTTGGCGCTAAATCCCAAAATTATGCTCTTTGACGAGCCTACATCGGCTCTAGACCCTGAAATCACAAACGAGGTTTTAAAGGTTATTAAATCTGTTGCGGACCTTGGTATGACTATGATTATCGTTACACACGAAATGAATTTTGCCAAGAATATCTCCGACAGAATAATCTTTATGGACGGGGGTATTATCGCAGAAGAGGGAACTCCAAAGGACATCTTCGAAAATCCTCAAAACCCCAGAACAAAAGAATTTATCACAAGTTTTTCACAGAACGGAGGCGAGAGCGATGAAGCTTGATTCAGAATTAAAAACACTTTCATCTGCGATTCTCGCACTCTCTACTCCCGAGGAGTGCGAAAAATTCTTAACGGACTTGATGACCGCGCGAGAAATAGCCTCAATGGCACAAAGAATCACTGTAGCAAAGCTCCTGCGTGACAAAAAAACTTTCTCGGAAATAGAAGAAGCAACAGGAATGTCAAGCGCAACAATCGCCCGTATCAACCGTTGTTTACAATATGGCGCAGACGGGTATTCTTTAGTACTTGATAAAATGGACGATAATAAATAAAAAAGGAGTTGCTTTGCAACTCCTTTTTTGTCTGCGCTTTTTTCGACATCTATCTTTTGTGATGGATGAAAAACGATGCAGATTGGACAAACTGAACCGAAGGGTTACCCGAAGGCGTACGTGGGTACGCCGAGAGGTGAAGTTTGTCCAAAACACAAGGCATAAAATAAAAGCAATTCGAAAAAATCGAATTGCTTCCATAATTTGTTTCCCACCTCATCCGTCAAACCTATCGGTTTGACACCTTCCCCTCAAGGGGAAGGCTTATTATTGCCTTGTGTGTTATGCGCTTTTTTCGACATCACTCTATGGTTTGCAATTTCCGCAGGGTTTATAACCCTTATCAATTAACTCTTGTCTCGTTCCGCGGAATTCTTCTTTATTTGTTTCTTTCATATCATCTACGCTTTTGCAATCGGGAAAATGAAATCTGTCTGTTCCGATATTTAAAACATAGTCATAATCGCCAAGTATCGCTTCGTCTTTTTCTTCTTTATAGTTTTCGTCCAGATGATTGTTCCCCGTTTTATAGTCGATTATTACGCCCGGCTCTGTGTTGTAGCAATACACGCAAAACTGTATTCCTGCTCCCATATCTTCTACGGACAGCGCCTCCATCAAAACGCCTGATGCTACTAAATTTGTACCCTCATAGATAGGTGTTACGCGGTAAAGCACGTGGTTATTTGTTTCTTTGACATAGTCTGCCACCATATTTTCAAAGGGTAACATACCCTTTGTATTCATAGAGCGTGTGCCTGTGATTAGGTTCTCTTCATTTGCGTTTTCCCCTGTCAGTTGAAAACCTATTAAGTGGCAACGGTTATATAGATACTTACCGTCAACAAAATCGTATTTTGCAATTTGCCAGCCGGTGGGCTTTATCATACCGATACCCTCACGCTCGTCCGTGGGCATAATATCTGTGCCGATTGAGGCAGTCGCCACACCACAACGGCCAAGGTAGTCAAGTCGGGAATACTCCTCGTAACTTTGGTAGGCGCTTTCGTCTATGGTCAGGTATGGCACGTTCCCATTTATTTCAACATAGGGTTTTTTCGAATATTCGGGAATGCTATACTCTGTTTTTGCATCAAAGGTTGCCGTATTTTCGGGCACGCAACCAGAAAAACTCACCAATATAAATAAAGAAAGTAAAATCGCAAATATTTTTTTCATTTTCATCACCACCTTTAGTATATCATAATTTCTTCCAAATTAAATATTTTTTTCAAAAATATTGACAAATCGCGTAATCTATGGTATTATGACAATAATTTCATAGTAAAAGCGTTGACGGAGAGTACTCATCAGGAAGCCTTTGAGAGAATTGGCGGTAGGTGCGAGCCATAAGGGGGATTTTTGAGTTGTAGCTCCTGAGCTGAAAGGAAGAAAGTTTTTAAAAACGAGTAGACCCTTTCCGAGACGGCTGCGTTAGTGCATAGGACGTGTTAGCGTCTGAAGTGGTGTTTTTACACAATTTGAGTGGTACCGCGGGAAATTTTCTCGTCTCAAAGAAATTCTCTTTGGGGCGTTTTTTTATGAAAAAAATCGCCCATATCAGAAAGGATTGATAAAATGGACGGACAGATGACAGGTTTGGACTTAAAAATCGGCGAAGTTGCTTCCCGTATTAAAGAACTTCGTCACATCGAGGGCATATCAAAGGAAACCATGGCTCGCCTGACAGGTGTGTCTGTAGAAGAATATGCCGCATGTGAGGCAGGCACTCACGATTTGAGCTTTGCCTTTATTTACAGATGCGCTCAAGCATTCCACGTAAATGTCACAGATATTATCGAGGGCTCAAGCCCCAAGCTTAAGCACTACACCGTAACACGTGCAGGCAAAGGTGCTGTTATTCAAAAAGCGCACGGTATGGTTTACCACGGTCTTGCTGGAGATTTCAGGGATCGTGTATCTGAGCCTTTATATGTTCAGTGCAAATACGACGACGAGGCCGAAAGAAAAGCCATCGAACTCACCGCCCACAATGGTCAGGAGCTTGATATCGTAATTTCAGGTAAAATGAAAATCCAGATAGGCAGCCATACGGAGATTTTGGGTCCCGGCGACTCTATCTATTACGATTCATCTACACCCCACGGTATGATTGCCGTTGGCGGCGAAGATATGGAGTTTTATGCTATCGTATTGGCTGGTGGCAAGGGCGAAGCGGCTATCGACGAGAAAAAGCACCCCAACAAGGGCAAAATCGTCAAAGTTCACAGAAAGCCCGGCAGACTCTATCATAACTTTATTGATACGGAAGTTGATGAAAACGGCAAACTTACCGCTATCGACTTCAAAAATACAGAAAAATTCAACTTTGCATTTGATATTATTGATGCAATTGCAGACAAAGAACCCGAGCGCCTTGCTATGATACACGTTGCAAACGACAAGAGTGAGCATCGCTTCACATTCAGCGACTTAAAGCGCGAATCCGCAAAATATGCTAACTACTTTGAGTCATTGGGAATTAAGCGCGGCGACAAAGTTATGCTCGTTCTTCGTCGTAACTATCAGTTCTGGATTTCGCTTTTGGCGCTTCATAAAATCGGCGCAGTTGCAATCCCTGCATCTAACCTCTTAAAAGCACACGACTATAAATACCGCTTTGAAGCTGCAGGCGTATCTGCTATTATCTGTAGTGCTCAGGGCGTAATGTGCGAAGAAGCAGACGCAGGTGCTGAGGGTGTTACAGGATTAAATCACAAACTCATTGTAAACGGCACTCGCGACGGTTGGAAAAACCTTGATGAAGAAGCGGCGCGTTTCTCCGATGTATATGAAAGAAAAGCAGACTCCCCCTGCGGCGACGACGATATGCTTATGTACTTCACATCAGGTACAACAGGCAATCCCAAAATGGCACTTCACAGTTATAAATACCCATTGGGACATTTCCACACTGCAAACTACTGGCACTGTGTAGACCCTGAGGGCTTACACCTTACGATTTCCGACTCAGGTTGGGCTAAGGCTGCCTGGGGTAAAATCTACGGTCAGTGGTTGTGCGAGGCTGCAATATTCGTATATGATTTTGATAAGTTTGAAGCGGCAGACATACTTCCTATGTTTGCAAAATACAAAATCACCACATTCTGTGCGCCTCCGACAATGTACCGTATGTTAATCAAAGAAGACATCACCAAGTACGATATGTCTTCTGTTCAGCATACTACAACAGCAGGCGAAGCGCTTAATCCCGAGGTATTCCGCCAGATTGAATCACAACTGGGACTTCGCATTATGGAGGGCTTTGGCCAGACAGAAACTACCTGCGTTATCGGTCACCTTTGCGGAGATACATTCAAACTCGGTGCTATGGGTAAACCCGTACCCCTTTATGATGTTGATTTGGTTGACGCTGACGGAAATCCCGTAAAAACCGGTGAAAACGGCGAAATCATCATCCGCACAGACAAAAAAGTTCCCTGCGGTTTGTTCAAAGGCTACTATAAAGACGAGGAAAAAACAAAGTCCGTATGGCACGATGGTATGTATCATACAGGCGACGTTGCTTACCGCGATGAAGATGGCTTCTACTACTATGTAGGTAGAGTTGATGACGTTATCAAGTCATCAGGCTATCGTATCGGACCTTTCGAAATCGAAAGCGTTATTATGGAACTTCCTTACGTTGTGGAATGTGGCGTATCGGCAGCACCCGACCCCGTTCGCGGACAGGTTGTAAAGGCTAGCATTGTGCTCACCAAGGGCACAACACCCTCTGATGAATTAAAACGCGAAATTCAGATGTACGTAAAAGAGCATACCGCTCCTTATAAGTACCCCCGTATAGTTGAATTCCGTGATGAACTTCCTAAAACAACAAGTGGTAAGATTATAAGAAATAAACTATAAAAGCAAAAGGAACACCTATCTGGTGTTCCTTTTTTTATGCCAACACTTACCAAGGCTTAGAGAAAATAGCACAGACCGTGTAAGGCATAAAAAAGAAGCAATTCGTGTAATGCGAATTGCTTCCATAATTTTAATTAAAAATAACTCTTGCCTTGTGTGGTCTGTGCTTTTTGCTACAGCAGATTTAGGCTGGACGGAAAAAGATGCAGATTGGACAAACTGAACCGAAAGGGTTACCCGAAGGCGTACAAAGGTACGCCGAGTGGTGAAGTTTGTTCGAAACACAAGGCATAAAAAAAGAAGCAATTCGTGTAATGCGAATTGCTTCCATAATTTATTTGCCACCTCATCCGAGTTGCTATCGCAACCCACCTTCCCCTCAAGGGGAAGGTGAGTAATTTGCCTTGTGTGGTCTGCGCTTTTTGCTACAGCCGTCTATTTCATATATTTAGCGACTTCCGCTGCTACCAACTTTGTAATTTTTTCGAGGTCAGATGTAGAAAGTCCGGAATTTCCTGCAATACCGCCGTCAGCTTTGTTGCAGCTGCCGAAAAGCTCAAGTTTGTTCATTGTAGCAAGCTTAACTGCTTCTACTGCTGCAGGGATTAAGTCGATAATGCCCTTGTTCATATCGGAGAACTTCTTAAATTCTGCTTCAACTGCGGCAACGTTGATATCGGTAAAGATATTTACCTTGCTGATACCGTCCTGAATTGCCTGTTTGAAGTCATTATCTGTAAGACCTGAACCGCCGTGGAGTACCAACGGAACGTCTACTGTCTTTGCTATTGTGCGGATTCTTTCGAAATCGAGTTTGGGAGGTAATTTGTATGCACCGTGTGCATTACCTACTGCGATAGCCAAAGCGTCAACGCCTGTTTTGTCAACGAAATCCTTTGCCAATGCGGGGTCTGTAAAGAATGCAGAGGGGTCAGCCAAGTGTGAGCTACCTTCTGCTGAGCCTTCGTTGTCGCCAACGTGACCGAGCTCGCCCTCGATTGTAGCGCCGTAAGAGTGAGCAATGTCTGCCATTTCTTTAACTTTTCTTACGTTTTCTTCGTATGAATCTGTTGAGCAGTCATACATAATAGAGCTAAAGCCTAATTTCAACGCTTTGATACACATATCGTATGTAAGACCGTGGTCAAGGTGAACAACTACGGGAACAGATGCTTTCTTTGCCATGGGGATTAAGTAGTAGGAAACTTCTTCTAAAGGACCATAGGGAAGAAGCACTTCTGCTGTACCCATGATAACGGGTGAACGTCTTGACTCTGCTGCAGCGATGATACCGCGCGCAAGCTCTAAGTTAACCGCATTAAAAAGACCTACTGCGTATTTGTTTTTCTTAGCCGGTCTTAAGACCTCATTCATATTAACTAACATTTATTTTACCTCCTTGGGTTTCCATAAAATATTACAATAATATTATACAACATCTTCTGTTTTTCGTCAATAGTTATTTTTGTTTTTGTGGGATTTTTTTGTTTTTGTTTGTTTTTGTGGGAAGTGCAAAAAAATAAAAGGCACCCGGATTTTCATCCGAGTGCCCGATTTTTTGATTAGTCAGCCATTCTCTTATAGTTTTCGTATCTTTCCAAAAGATCTTTTTCAGCCTTTGTAAAGAGTTCTTCTGCTACTTCGGGGAATGCCTGTTTTAACATGAGGTATCTGTTTTCGCCTTCTAAGAATTCGCGTACTGTACCTGTGGGTTCTTTTGAATCCAAGATGAAGGGGTTCTTGCCCTCATCCTTAAGGTCAGGATTGTATCTCCATAAGTGCCAGTAGCCTGTGTCAACAGCCTTTTTCTCTTCTGCGATTGAGTTAGCCATATTGCCCTTAGCCTTGATACCGTGGTTGATACAAGGAGCGTAAGCGATAACGAGTGAAGGACCGGGGTACGCCTCAGCCTCGCGGATTGCTTTAATAGCCTGTGAGGGGTTAGCACCGAGGGCAATCTGTGCAACGTATACGTAGCCGTATGTTGTAGCAATCATGCCGAGGTCTTTCTTCTTAACTTTCTTACCGCTTGCAGCAAATTTAGCAACTGCTGCTGTAGGTGTAGCCTTTGATGACTGACCACCTGTATTTGAGTAAACTTCTGTATCTACAACGAAGATGTTGATGTCTTCGCCTGATGCGATAACGTGATCCAAACCGCCGTAACCGATATCGTAAGCCCAACCGTCACCACCGAACGCCCAGTTAGAACGTTTGATTAAGAAGTCAACTCTTTCTGCGATATCTTTTACACCGGGGATGTTCATATCTGCACTCTCTAGAGCTTTTTCAACTAAAGCCGCTGCTGCTTTTGATGCTTCAGCATTGTTCATACCGTCAATCCAAGATTTAAATGCTTCAGCTGTCTTAGCATCTACGCCTGCTGCGATTGCTTCTTCCATCTTAGCCTTTAATGTTTCTCTGATCTTTCTTACAGCGATTGCCATACCGAGACCAAATTCAGCGTTGTCTTCAAAGAGTGAGTTAGCCCAAGCGGGACCTTTGCCCTCTGCGTTTGTTGTGTAAGGCATTGAGGGAGCAGAGCCACCCCAGATTGATGTACAACCTGTAGCGTTTGCGATCATCATTCTGTCGCCGAATAACTGTGTGATTAACTTGATGTAAGGTGTTTCACCACAACCTGCACAAGCGCCTGAGAACTCAAGGAGAGGCTGTGCGAACTGTGAGCCCTTGATTGTGCCTTTGTCCATAAGGTTGTCTTTTACTGAAACTGTCATAGCGTAATCCCAGTTAGCAGCATCCTGATCAACTGCAGCGTCAACGGGGATCATTGTGAGAGCCTGAATCTTTTCAGGACAAACATTAGCACAAACTCCGCAACCGAGACAGTCTCTGGGGCTAACCTGCATACGGAATTTAAGACCCTTGAGCTGAGGACCTGTAGCATCCTTTGTAACGAATGTAGCAGGTGCTTTTGCCGCTTCTTCTTCTGTTAAGAGAATAGGTCTGATTGCCGCGTGAGGACAAACTAATGAACACTGGTTACACTGGATACATTTTGTTTCATCCCATGAGGGAACAGAAACTGCAACAGTTCTCTTTTCGTACTGTGATGTACCCTGCATAAATGTACCGTCTTCTATACCTAAGAATGTTGAAACGGGGAGTTTGTTACCCTGCTGTGCGTTAACGGGTTCAACAATCTTCTTGATGAATTCGGGAACGTTCTTTTCTTCTTTTGCTTCGTCTTTTGCATCGCGCCACGCAGCAGGAACGTTGATTTCAACGATAGCGTCAAGTGCTTTATCAACTGCTTCGCAGTTCATAGCAACAATCTTGTCGCCCTTCTTGCCGTATGTCTTTTTGATAGCATCTTTAAGAAGCGGAACTGCTTCGTCTATCGGAATAACGTTAGCGAGTTTGAAGAATGCAGACTGTGTTACCATGTTGATTCTACCGCCGAGACCGATTGAAGATGCAATGTCAACAGCGTTGATGATGTAGAATTTGATTTCGTTTTCTGCAATGTAACGCTTCATTGAAGCGGGTAATTTTTCTTCTAATTCTTCGGGTGACCATACGCAGTTAAGTAAGAATGTACCACCTTTTTTGAGGCCCTCTAAGATATCATACTGATAAATGTAAGCAGGCTTGTGACAAGCGATGTAATCTGCTTCGTCAAGCAAATATGTTGACTTGATGGGCTTCTTACCAAAACGTAAGTGAGACATTGTTACGCCGCCTGATTTCTTTGAGTCGTAATCAAAGTAGGCCTGAGCGTAAAGGTCTGTGTTGTCACCGATGATTTTGATAGCGTCTTTGTTAGCACCAACTGTACCGTCTGAGCCGAAGCCCCAGAACTTACAACGTGTAGCACCCTCGGGAGCAGCGTTGATTTTTTCGATGTTTGTAAGTGACAAGTTTGTAACGTCGTCAACGATACCGATTGTAAAGCCGTTTTTGGGGCACTCTTTATCGAGTTCAGCAAAAACTGTTGCAATCTGTGTGGGTGTTGTATCTTTTGAACCAAGACCGAAACGTCCGCCGATGATAGCAGGAGCGTTTTCTTTACCTGTATAGAGGTTGCAGATGTCGAGGTATAAGGGTTCACCCAGTGAGCCGGGTTCCTTTGTTCTGTCGAGTACTGCAATCTTTTCAACTGTTTTAGGCATTACATCGAAGAAGTATTTTGCTGAGAAAGGTCTGTATAAGTGAACCTTAACAACACCTACTTTTTCGCCGCGAGCGTTTAAGTAGTCAACTGTTTCTTCGATTGCTTCGCATACAGAACCCATAGCAACGATAACCTTTGTAGCATCGGGTGCACCGTAGTAGTTAAAGGGTTTGTATTCTCTACCTGTAATTTTTGTGATTTCTTTCATGTAGTCTGCTACGATGTCAGGAATCTTGTCGTAATATGTGTTAGAAGCTTCTCTGCCCTGGAAGTAGATGTCAGGGTTCTGAGCTGTACCACGGAGAACAGGGTGTTCGGGGTTTAATGCGTTGTCTTTAAATGCACGTAATGCATCCCAATCAACTAAGCCCTTTAAGTCTTCGTAGTCCATAACTTCGATTTTCTGAATTTCGTGTGATGTTCTGAAACCATCAAAGAAATGTAAGAAAGGTACTCTTCCTTTGATTGAAGCAAGGTGAGCAACGCCACCTAAGTCCATTGTTTCCTGAACACTACCTGATGCCAATAACGCGAAGCCTGTCTGACGGCAAGCCATAACGTCCTGATGGTCACCAAAAATGTTAAGAGCGTGAGCAGCTAATGCTCTTGCACTTACGTGGAAAACTGTGGGGAGTAATTCGCCCGCAATTTTGTACATGTTGGGAATCATGAGCAATAAGCCCTGTGATGCTGTAAAGGTTGTGGTCAATGCACCGGCTTGGAGTGAGCCGTGTACTGCACCTGCAGCACCTGCTTCTGACTGCATTTCTACAACTTCAACAGTCTGTCCAAAAATGTTTTTGAGTCCGTTTGCACTCCACTGGTCCACATATTCTGCCATTGTGGAAGAAGGAGTGATAGGATAGATTGCTGCTACTTCCGTAAAGGCATAGGCGCAATGTGCGGCAGCGCAGTTACCATCCATGGTTTTGAATTTCTTTGCCATTGGTTTTCCTCCTCTGATGAAGATATATTTTTTAATTTTAACACTAAAAATTTTGTCACTGCGAGCAAAAAACCATAATGCACACAGTTTAACATTATGATTGTACCACAAAATTTTCGAAATTTCAATTGTTTTATTGCATTTTATTGAAGAAATTCCTTGATTTTAAAAGGAATGTAGCCTCTTTTTTACACAATTGTAATATATATATGTTAAAATAGTGATAGATTTCAAATAAAAGGCGGGATTTTGGTTGACAATAAAAGAAACGACAGAAAAAAACGAAGAACTTATTCTTTCGCCCTTTGCTACTTTGTCAAAAAACACAAAAGGCAGGCAAAAAGAAATCTCCCCTTGCAATATAAGAACAGATTTTCAGCGTGATCGCGACCGCATAATTCACGCAAAATCTTTCCGTCGCCTAAAGCACAAAACACAGGTTTTTTTAGCGCCTAAAGGTGACCACTACAGAACGCGACTTACTCACACCATGGAGGTTTCACAGATTGCCCGTACCATTGCTCGTGCGCTTCGATTAAACGAGGACTTGACCGAGGCTATAGCATTGGGACACGACTTGGGGCATACACCCTTTGGTCATACGGGGGAGTTTGTTTTGGACGAGATTTGCTCATTCGGTTTTCGTCATTATAACCAGAGCTTGAGGGTTGTTGATTTTTTGGAAAATGGCGTAGGCTTAAACCTTACCTACGAAGTCCGCGACGGTATCAAAAACCATGCAGGCGACAACGAAGCCGAAACCTTAGAGGGCAAAATCATAAAACTTGCAGACCGCATCGCCTATATAAATCACGATATCGACGACGCCTTAAGAGGCGATATTATAAAAGAACAAGACATTCCCAAAACTTGCGTACATGTTTTAGGAAAAACTCACGGCGACAGAATAAACACCCTTATTTGTGATATCGTAAAGGCATCAGAGGGAATGCCGAAAATTACCATGACCGACAGTGTCTCATCTGCAATGGCTGAACTCAGGGAATTTATGTTTGCGACGCTTTATGTCAACAGCGAAGCAAAAGGCGAAGACGAAAAGGCAAAAAAAGTCATTCGCATACTCTTTGAAACCTTTATGGAAAAGCCCGAGCTTATGGGAAGTCTTGATGCAGACATCGAGCGCTTCGGCATAGAGCAGACGGTGTGCGACTACATTGCAGGTATGACAGATAACTTTGCGATTTATAAATTCAACGAAATATACGTGCCGAAAAAATGGCTTGTAAATTAGGAGGAAAACCATGGAATACGAAGTAACTACATCAGGCGTATGCACAAGAAGAATCGCCTTTACAATTGATGAAGAAAACAAAGTAAGAAACGTAAGATTTTTGGGGGGGTGCTCCGGAAATACCCAAGGTGTTGCATCTTTGGTTGACGGAATGGACGCAGAAGAAGTAATAAAAAGATTAAAAGGTATTGACTGCGGCGGCAGAGGGACATCTTGTCCTGATAAGCTGGCCCGCGCTATAGAGCTTGCTATAAATGAGTAATTTATCACATTGCACCCTTTGTCCCAGAAACTGCGGAGTTGACCGCGCATCAGGAAACACAGGTTTTTGCGGCGCGAACGATAAAATAAAAATTGCTCGCGCAACACTTCACGCCTGGGAAGAACCCTGCATATCAGGAGAAAATGGTTCGGGAACGGTGTTTTTTTCGGGTTGCAACCTTTCTTGTGTATATTGTCAAAACAAAAAGATTTCACAGGAGGGCGCAGGCTTTGAGGTTAGCGTCGAGCGCCTAACGGAGATTTTCTTTGAGCTTGAAACACTTGGCGCACACAATATAAATTTAGTTACGGCAGCCCATTTTCTCCCTCAGGTGATGACCTCGGTGAAGCGCGCAAAGGACCAAGGAATTGGCATTCCTTTTGTGTATAATACAAGCAGCTATGAATACGCAGAGTCCATAAAGCTCTGCGAGGGGCTTATTGATATTTTTTTGCCTGACTTTAAGTACATAGATTCTAAACGTGCAAAAAAATACTCATGTGCTGTCAACTACCCCGAAATAGCAATGGCGGCAATTGATGAAATGGTACGTCAGCAAGGCGCATTACAGTTTGACGAAGACGGCATGTTGACAAAAGGCGTAATTGTCCGTCATTTAATGCTACCCGATGGACTCGCAGAAAGCAAAAAAATCATAAAATACCTACACGAAAAATACGAAAATAATATAATTTTGAGCATAATGAATCAATACACACCCGTAGGAAATTTAGAAGATTTTCCCGAACTGCAAAAGAAAGTGAAGGCCTCCGACTACGAAAAGTTAATTGACTATGCGCTGTCTCTCGGCGTTGAAAACGCCTTTATTCAGGAGGGCGGCGCAGCGGAGGAAAGCTTCATTCCTGATTTTAACGGACTTGGTGTAGTAAAAGAGGTTTTATAATGGAAATATCTAAAATTTTAAAAAAAGAATACGGCTTGTCGGACAAAGTAATAGACTTGGGCCGTCAGGCAGAAGAAAACATACGCAGCACTTTTGATGATATCAACCAAACGGCTGAATTTAATCAGGTAAAAGTTATGAGGGCGTTTTCAGAGCATCGTGTGTCCGAAGCTCATCTGGGGCTTTCTACCGGCTACGGCTACGATGATTTGGGCAGAGATACATTGGAAAAAATCTACGCGGACGTTTTCGGTACAGAAGCGGCTCTTGTGCGCCACAGTATAGTGTCAGGTACTCATGCTTTGTGCTCGTGCCTCTTTGGGATTTTGCGACCGGGAGATATTTTGGTATCAGCCACAGGCGCACCCTATGACACCTTGGAAGAGGTAATAGGAAAACGCGGTACATCAGGCGCAAGTCTTAAGGACTGGGGCGTTGATTACATAGAGGTTGCTCTCACGCCCGACGGAAAAATTGATAAAGCCGCTTTAGCCGAAGTGCTAAAAAACAAAAAAGTAAAAATGGTAGAACTTCAGCGCTCTAAAGGCTATGCCTGGCGTGAATCCTACACAGTAGAGGAACTCGCTGACGCGATAGATTTTATTAAAAATGCTCGCGCCGATGTGGTTGTTATGGTTGATAACTGCTACGGCGAATTTGTTGAAAGACAAGAACCCACAAACGTAGGTGCAGATATCATCGCAGGCTCACTAATAAAAAACCCCGGCGGCGGCCTTGCCTTAACCGGTGGTTATCTTGCAGGTAGAGCTGACCTGGTAGAGCAGGTTTCATATCGCTTGACCTCCCCCGGTATAGGTGCAGAGGTGGGAGCATCTTTAGGTATGAATCGTCATATGTATCAGGGTTTCTTTATGGCTCCTCACACAGTAGCACAGAGCTTAAAGACCGCAGTATTTGCGGCGGAAATTTTCTCACTCCTTGGCTTTGAAGTAGCACCGCTTCCAAGTGAGAAGCGCGGCGACATCATTCAGGCAGTAAAGTTAAACTCTGCAGAAAATTTATGTGCATTCTGCCGTGGTATTCAAAGAGGTGCCCCTATTGATTCATTTGTTGTACCAGAACCATGGGATATGCCCGGTTATTCTGACCAGGTTATTATGGCGGCAGGCGCATTTGTATCGGGCGCAAGTATTGAGATATCAGCAGACGGACCCCTGCGTGAGCCTTTTGCTGCATATATGCAGGGCGGTTTGACCTATGAGAGCGGAAAGATATCGGTACTGTGTGCAGCAAATAACATACTAAAGCTGTAGGCTGTAGCAAAATGCGCAGACCACACAAGGCAAGAATTATTTTTTAATTATAAATTATGGAAGCAATTCGCATTACACGAATTGCTTCTTTTTTATGCCTTGTGTTTCGAACAAACATCACCGCGGAAAATCAAACTACGCTAATTAGATTCGCAGAGTGCGAATCTGTGAACGCTCCGTTGCTTTTCCTTGTTCAAAAAATGGTTATTGACCATTTTTTGAGAGAGACACAGTAGCGAAACGAGCCAACTATTTCTGTTTAACAGAAATATAGCGAGTGTAGCTCAATGTGGCGAGGCTTCGGGACGGGCGCGTGCGCCCTTTCAGTTTGTCCAATCTGCATCATTTTCCGTCCAGCCTAAATCGGCTGTAGGAAAAAGCGCAGACCACACAGTGTAAAATAATATCATAAAAACAACAAAAAAGACCGTGGGTTCTCCGCGGTCTTAATTCTTTCCTTGTGTGGTCTGCGCATTTTGCTACAACCTATTCTTCTTGTTCTGCTACTTGCATCATTATTGCACATTCGATGCGCTTTTTAAATAAGGTACAGCCCTGCTCGTATATGCCTGTAATTTTGCCTGATGCGTGGTAGGCGTTTGCTGCACAACCGCCGCTACAGTATAGTTTTGCCCAGCAATCAGCACATTCGGGTTTTGCATAGGCGTTACAAAGTTTAAACTCGTCACGGATTTCTTCTTTGGTTACACCTTTCCAGATGTCGCCCATTTTGTATTTTTCGTCGCCTACAAACTGGTGACAGGGGTAAAGCTCACCCCAGGGGGTAACTGCAAAATATTCAGTTCCCGAGCCACAGCCTGCGATTCGCTTGTAAATGCAGGGGCCACCTGTTAGGTCTATCATATAGTGGTAGAATGTAAAGCCGTTGCCGCATTTTTTGCGTTTTATCATTTCTTTTGCCAGAATTTCGTACTGGTCGCAAACCACCTTGATATCTTCGTCGGTTAAACCATTGGGGTCGTCGGGCGCGCACACCACAGGCTCCATAGAGAGCTCCGTAAAACCAAGGTCTGCCATGTGGAATACGTCCTCTGTGAAATCAGGGTTTCTGTGGGTAAAGGTGCCGCGCATATAGTAGCCTTTGCCCTCTCGCGCTTCCACCATTTTTTTGAATTTGGGTAAGATGATGTCGTATGAGCCCTCACCTGAATGAGTTTTGCGCAAAGCATCGTGGATTTCGCGTCTTCCGTCTAAAGACAGTACCACGTTGTGACACTCACGATTTGCGAAATCTATCACATCGTCGTCAATAAGCATACCGTTTGTGGTAAGAGTGAAGCGGAAATTCTTGTTGTGGTCTTTTTCGATGGAGCGGGCATATTTTACGATTTCTTTTACCACGTCAAAGTTAAGGAGCGGCTCGCCGCCAAAAAAATCAACCTCTAAATTTTTTCTTTTTCCCGAATTTTCTATCAAGAAATCTATAGCTCGCTTTCCTACCTCAAGGCTCATTAAAGCAGACTTTCCGTGGAAATTTCCCTGAGCCGCAAAGCAATAGTTGCAGGTCAGATTACAACTGTGAGCAATATGTAAGCATAGCGCCTTGACCTCGGTATGACGAGCCTTAAAGTCAAAGGCGCGGTCCTCATAGATATCCTTTGTAAAGAGCTTACCGTCGTCTTTCAGTGCTTCAATATCTGAAAAAAGCTCATCGATTTCAGCATCATTCACATCGGGGGTGTCTTTGTATTTGTCAAGCAAGTACGCCTTGATTTCAGCCTTTTCGCAAGATTCGTACATAGAAATCGCATCATACGCCACCTCGTCCACCGAGTGAACACTGCCCGATGCCATATCAAGTATTATATTGTAGCCGTTTAATTTATAGCAATGTACCATTTTTTCTACCTCTATGCAAGATAAAAGGGGCTGTATCTACAGCCCCTTCGCTTATCTTAATTAGTTATCTTTATTTTCGCACTGCTGATTTGCAACGCCGCAAGATGTTTTGCAAGCTGACTGGCAAGATGTCTGGCATTCGCCGCAGCCGCCTTTTTCTACTGTTTTCTTTAAATCTTTTGTGTTGAGTGTTTTAATTCTTGTCATAACAAAAACTCCTTATTTATGTTTATGGAAAAATTATAGCACAAGATGAAAATCTTGTCAAGATATTAGTCTTTATTGGGTTTTAAAATAATTGTCTATTCCGTCCGCAATGCCCATTGCAAGCTTTCTTTGGTAAGAAGCGTCGCAGAGGAGTCGGTCCTCTTCGGGATTTGTCATAAATCCCATTTCCACAATCGTCACGGGAACGCGGCACCAATTGATACCACTCATACTGTCTGTTTCGGAAATTCCGAGCTTCTTTGCGCCTGTTTTCGTGCACAACCCATCAAGCACGCACTCTGCCAGAGAGCGACTTTGCCTGTATAAATCTCCACAATATTGATTGCCTGCAGTCTGACACATAGTAAGAGCACCTTTTGCGCTGCTGTCCTCTAATCCGTTGCAATGAATACGTATAAAGGCGTCTGCACCTGCGTTGTTTGCTACTGCAGCTCTTTGGGAGTTGCTGATATCGACATCATTGGTGCGACGAATCATAATCACATCATATCCTCTTGCCTTAAGCTCTTCCTCCAAAAGAAGAGATACTTCCAGATTTACCTGATACTCCGGCGTTTTTGTGGAAACTCCTGCCGTGCCACCGGTTACCTTGGCTTTGGTTTGAGAAGCGTTGGGAGCTATGGGCTCGGTGTCATAATTTCCCCTCTTTTGATGCCCTGCATCAATAGCAATGATTCTCTTTTCTTTGGGAGTTTCACTCACCACTGACGGTTTTTTTGACGGAGCAACGGGCACGTTTTCTTCTTTGGCAAATTTTTCTTCTTTAGGCGCTGATGCTTTTACTTTATCAGTATCAGTTATAACGATTGTGTAGTTTTGAAAAAATGCGAACACCAGCATTGCTGTCACAATAATCCCCGTAACCGATGCCGAAATTGACAAAACAATTGTTAATACTTTGTGATGTTTTTTCATATAGCTTTCGTTTTCCTACTCTAAACTCTTTATAAGCTGAATATTGTACTGCTCTATGCTGTTGAGCATACTTGTTTTAAAATTGGGGTTTGGTGTGTACCACATCTTTGATGAGAAATAATCTCTGTATTTTTCCGTTGAGAAAACATACCCTCTGCGAGCATAGATTTCGTTACGGATTAACGCCAATGTGCTGGGCGAATATCCGCGAAGCTCACTTGCGGTTAATTTTCTTGTGTGGCTGTCCGGAATTATGTATGTGTTGTCGCCGGTATAATACTTGTAGTAGTAGCTAGCGTCGTATTTTGTTTCAGAACTTGGCTGGGGTGTTGCTTCTGCTGTTTTTGACGCAATATATGCCCTAATAAAATCAGCGTTTTCTGATTCTAAATCAGTTAAATCGTTTTCGTCAAAAGACGGATTGGGGCTGTACCATTTTTTAGAATTAAAGTACTTTTCATAATTTGCATCTGTGTACACTTTTCCGTGTCTGGCAAATATTTCCTCATACGCATATTCGAGCTCTGTTTCGTTTAACTTTGACAAATCTACCTCGGTAATAACCTGAGTATCAGAAGCAAGAAGATAATCTTCCTGTGCGATTTCGTCATTTTTTACCACTGAAATGCCTGTGCAGCCTGAAAGGGCTACAGCAGCTATAACAGTAATTAACAGAAGTATTTTTTTCATATATATTTCCTCCTAAATAAAATTGTTTTCCAACTATTTCATTATAACACATGCCTTTGGCAAAGTAAATAGGTAAAATTGCACCGATTGTTCTGTTTAACGCTATTCACTTACATTTCCAAAACAAAAAAGAACAACTGAAAACAGCTGTTCTTTTTAATATTATTAAAATTTAAATTATTCAACGCCGCTGGTAGAATAAGTGTGGAAATAGTCGAATTTTCCATTCTTTGTAACGGGCAATGCGTTAACAACTATTGTCTTTACGGGGCGCATGTGCTCTGCTATGTTGTTTTCGATGTGTTTTTTGAGCATAGCTTCTGCTTCTTTTTGATTATATTCTTCCTTGAAAACAATCATAGCCGCAGGGTGTTTTCCGTGGTCGTGCTCATGGTCATCTATTCCGTAAACCATACAATGAGCAACCGCAGGACAACGGTAAAGCTGCTGCTCAATTGCAAAAGGCGAAAGCTTTGTTCCATCAAAACGAACGATTATGCGCTTAATTCGCTCGCAAAAATAAAGAAACTTATTCTCATCAATATAACCTATATCGCCACTGTGTAGCCATACTTTTCCGTCGGAGTGGCGCTTGAGCAACTTTCCTGTAGCTTCATTGTCGTCAAGGTACCCTTGGCATATATTCGGCCCACAAACGCAGATTTCTCCGCATTTTCCGTCTTCTAAGCAAACATCTGTCTGGGGTTCAAAAATACGAATGGTAGACCAGCACATATTTGTACCAACACTACCTGTAGGTGTATCGAAGGGCTGTGCCGTTACTGCTGTACTTGCTTCTGTCAAGCCGTATCCTCGCATAACCTTGCCCTTGCTTCCGCATTTGCGCAAAATTGAATTGATTTTTTCCTCTGCAACAACACTTAACTTGTCGCCGCCTACAATAGCGCCCTTAAAGAAGGACATATCAACGCCTCTGAAGTTATCTTTTATAAAATACTCCCAATGGGCAGGTACTGTTGTTATGTAACCTGGCTTTTCTGTAAGCAGGAGCTTTTTCATATTCTTCGCTGCAAAAAGCGGAATCATTCTGATTTGCTTTCCGAGAATTAACGGAAGATGTGTTCCTAAAGTAATGCCGTAACAAGTGAAAAGAGGCATTATCGTGCAGAAACGGTCCGTATCGTCTATATCGGGCTGTGAATACGCATACTGCAATACAGCGCAATTCATATTTTCATTTGTAAGAACAACGCATTTGCGACCATAGGTTGTCCCGCTGGTATAAAAGTACGCACACACATCATCGGCAGCAACATCGGCATCTGCGGCAGAAAAACCTTTGCCTTTTGAGATAAATTGTCTGTATGTGATGAAATTTTTCTTTCTTGCGATTAAGAGTGTTCTTCCTTTGATAGTATCTGTAAAGATTGAGGCAACTGCCGCCAGCGGTCCGATTGTCTGCATAAATGAAACGCAAACTATCAAAACATCGTCCACGTGGGAAAATTCCTTAAGGTGAAAATCAGATACAACGCACACCTTGGGCTTAACCTGTGCTATGGTTTCGTCTATTTCGTCTTTTTTGCTTCGGCAATCCATACCGCAAAAAATCGCACCGATTTTATTTACTGCATAAAACAGCTCAACCGCTTGAGGAACAGACGGAAGCGAAACAACAACCTTGTCGCCTTTTTCTACTCCCGCTTTTTTAAGAGCCGCCGCCGCACGATTGATGTTGTCTGTCAGCTCGCCAAAGGTAATCCTCTTACCAAAGTAGCTCAACGCCGGTAAATCATGAAAGTCCGCGCAACTTTGCTTAAAGAGTGAATATACAGTTTTTCCAATGGGCCTGTATTCTTCGGCGCCATTGCTAATCAGTATCGAGTTGCACATACTCTAACCTCCACAATTAACCTGTGTTTATTCGAAAAAACACTGTTTACATTGATAAAAACAAAAGCACTACAGCCACAATACCAACGGCATTAAACGTAGTGCTTGTCTGGCGGAGAGAGAGGGATTCGAACCCTCGAACGGGTATTAGCCGTTACACGATTTCCAATCGTGCGCCTTAGACCAGCTCAGCCATCTCTCCACAGCTGATATGCTCATTACGAATTGTTATTATAGCACAGTTTTTTGCCCTTTGCAAGAGTAATTTTAAAATTTATAAAAAGTACTTGATATTTTAAAACAATTGTGCTATAATACACTTTGCAATAGAAGTAAGGCCTGTTGGTCAAGCGGTTAAGACGTCGCCCTCTCACGGCGAAAACAGGGGTTCGAGTCCCCTACGGGTCACCAATAAAATAAGAACATACCTTGTGTATGTTCTTTTTTTATTTATATTCAGAGGGACTCGAACCCTGAGAGGGCATTTTGCGGTTAAAAAAGTTGCCGGTGGCAAGTTTTTCAGCAAAATGGTGCGCAGTCGGGTACTGTGAGCGAAGCTCACGGTCGACAAGCAAGGAAGATGCGAAGCAGCTTCGTCCCCTACGGGTCACCAACAAAAAGAGAACTTTTGTCTACCAAGACAAGAGTTCTCTTTTTGAGTGATGCGTTCCTTCGGAACATGATGCACCCTTCGGGCGTGATGCAGACTTCGTCTGTGATACACGCCTGCGGCGCGTGAGAATGCATCGCATCACAGCGAGTAAAATGAGCGACATCACATTTGCAAAGCAAATGCATCACTTATCACTTGAAAAATTATAAAATCTGTTTTATAATTACCTTGAAAGGTGGCGTTATTATGGCTGAATCGAAACTCAAAGAACTTTCTATGGAATTTTCAATAGATGTAATAAATCTCGTTAAGGAACTCAAACAAAAGCACGAAAGCATTATTTCAAATCAAATTGGCAGAAGTGGAACTTCTATTGGTGCGAATATTCACGAAGCACAATATGCACAAGGTAAAAAAGATTTTATATCTAAACTTGAAATTGCGTTAAAAGAAGCAAGTGAAACCGGATATTGGTTAGAGCTTCTTTACAAAACAGGTTACATAGATAAAACAACATATACTAACCTTGAAAGTAAATGCAAATCTTTAAGAGCAATGCTTGTTGCTTCTTGTAAAACTGCAAAGGAAAATTGTTAATACACCATTGTTTGGAGACGTAAATTATGAAAAAGAAAAGAGAAAAAACTATACAAATGGATAAAGAAGAAATAAAAAAGTTTAACAAACGAGCTAAGAAGATTTCAATAATAGGTATAGGAATGATGTTGTTAGGTGTATTGTCAGGTTTTTTGGCTACAACTGTAGAATATATAGTTTTTGATATTGTTTGTGGAATTTTCTGGCTTGGTGGTATTGCCTTGTGCATATATGCTACTATGATAGTTAATAAGATTCCCTTGCCTAAAGAAACTAAAACAACTGACATTTTTATAGAAGAAGGCTATTTTGGAAAGCGTAAATAAAAAGAAAAAGCAGTTGATTTACGCATCAAATTACTTTTTTTACCTACGTTTACTCACCGTCTACGCGGTCTTTCGCAATAAAATAAGAACATACCTTGTGTATGTTCTTTTTTTGTTACGCCAAAAACAATCAACAAAAAATTTTACAAAATCTTGTATTTTTTGTTGAAATTTACCACTTTATATGGTATAATTAAGACATCTTTTAAAATTATACAAAACAGGAGGATGAAAATGGAAAAGCTCTTTAAACTCAAGGCGCACGGCACTAATGTCAAAACAGAGATTATTGCCGGTATTACCACATTCTTGGCTATGGCGTACATCTTGGCAGTTAACCCCGGTATGTTAGGTATTATTCCTGATGGCCCAGGTCCTGCAGCTATCTTTATGGCTACAGCAGTATCTGCTGCAATCGCTACAATCTGTATGGCATTCTTTGCTAACTACCCCGTAGCATTAGCATCAGGTATGGGACTTAACGCATTCTTTACCTACACAGTATGTTTGACAATGGGTTACTCCTACAAAGTAGCTTTGACCGCTATCTTACTTGAAGGTATTATCTTTATGATTCTTTCTATCTTTAAGTTCAGAGAAGCACTTGTTAACAAAATCCCAAAAAACTTAAAGCTCGGTATTACAGCAGGTATTGGTTTGTTTATTACTTTGATTGCACTTTTTAATGCTAACATTATAATTGCAGACCCCTCAACAAAAGTTGCATTGGGCGATTTATCTTCTCCCACAGTTGTGTTGCCTATTATAGGTCTTTTGGTTATCGGTATTTTGCACCACTTCAAAGTTAAGGGTGACATCTTAATCGGTATCTTGGCAACATGGGTATTAGGTATCATTGCACAGCTTGCAGGCTGGTACGTGGTTAATCCTGATGCAGGCGCATATTCTTTGATTCCTTCACTTTCTTGGGACGCAATAAAAGCAAACTTCGCTGCTCCTGCGCTCTTCCAGTTTGACTTTGGATTTATCAAAGAAAACTTTATGTCCTTTGCTATTGTATTGTTCACATTCCTTTATACAGATATCTTCGATACAGTTGGAACACTTATCGGTGTAGCTCAAAAAGGTGACTTACTCGCACAAGACGGCAGCCTCCCCAGAGCAGGCGGCGCTTTGATGGCAGACGCTGTTGGTACAGTAGCAGGTGCGTGCCTCGGTACATCAACAGTTACAAGCTATGTTGAATCTTCAGCAGGTGTATCAGCAGGTGGTAGAACAGGCCTTACAGCATTAACAACAGGTATTATGTTCTTGCTCGCTATTCCTCTTGCTCCTATCTTCTTGGCAATCCCCGGATTTGCTACAACACCCGCTTTGATTTTCGTAGGTCTTCTTATGCTTTCAGCAGTTAAGGAAATGGATTTTGGCGGCGACATCGCAGACTCTATCGGTGGCTTCTTGGCTATCGTTATGATGCCTTTTGCATATTCTATTGCTACAGGTATTATGTTTGCTATGATTTCTTGGGTAGTTTTAAAGCTCTGCACAGGCAAAGCAAAAGACATTTCACCTATCATGTGGGTTTCAGTAGCACTCTTTGCTATCTATATCTACACAAAGGTTGCAAACTTGGCGTAATCTAGCATAAACAAAGTAAAATTTACGAAGGAATTCGAATTTCTCGAATTCCTTCTTTTTTTATGTCTTTACAAATAAAAACCATTTACTTTAAGCTGAAATTATGATAATATAAAGGGTAGAGAAATTTTTAGGAGATGGTGACGATGTATAATCCGAAATCGAGAAGAGCTGAGGAATTTATCTCTCACGAGGAGATTCTGGACACTCTGGATTATGCCGAAAAAAATAAAGAAAATATCGAACTTATAGATACAATTATCGCAAAGGCAAAAGAGCGAAAGGGGCTTACTCACAGAGAGGCGAGCGTGTTACTTGCTTGTGAAATTCCCGAAAAAATAGCCGAATGCTATGCTTTGGCAGAGCAGATAAAAAAAGACTTCTACGGCAACCGTATAGTTATGTTTGCGCCTTTATACCTGTCTAACTATTGTGTAAACGGCTGTGTGTATTGTCCTTATCACATGAAGAACAAGACCATCGCAAGAAAGAAACTCACCCAGGAAGAAATAAAGGCAGAGGTTATAGCATTACAGGATATGGGGCATAAGCGCTTGGCGTTAGAGGCGGGCGAGCACCCCACCATGAACCCCATTGAGTATATATTAGAAAGCATCGAAACTATCTACTCAATTAAGCACAAAAACGGCGCTATAAGACGAGTAAATGTAAACATCGCTGCAACAACCGTTGAAAACTACAAAAAGCTAAAAGATGCCGGAATCGGCACATATATACTTTTTCAGGAAACTTATCACAAGGAATCCTACAAGCAACTCCACCCCACAGGCCCCAAGAGTGACTACGACTACCACACCGAGGCACACGACAGAGCAATGGAGGCAGGAATTGACGACGTGGGCTTGGGCGTTTTATTCGGTCTTGAGCTCTACAAATACGAATTTGCAGGACTACTCATGCACGCAGAGCATTTAGAGGCAGTATTCGGCGTAGGTCCTCATACCATTTCAGTACCCAGATTAAAGCGCGCCGACGATATCGACCCGGACCAGTTTGACAACGGCATCGACGATGAGACATTCGCTAAAATTTGTGCGCTAATCAGAATTTCCGTACCTTATACAGGTATGATTATATCTACCCGCGAAAGCAAGGAAGTCAGAGAAAAAGTTCTCAAACTTGGCGTATCACAGATAAGTGGCGCGTCAAAAACTTCCGTCGGCGGTTATGCTGAAGATGAGCCGGAAGATGAAAACTCCGAGCAGTTTGACGTAAGCGACAAAAGAACCTTAGACGAGGTTGTCCGCTGGCTTATGGAGGAGGGCTTCATTCCCTCATTCTGTACCGCTTGCTACCGCGAGGGCAGAACAGGTGACAGATTTATGGAGCTTTGTAAAAACGGACAGATTTTAAATTGTTGCCACCCCAACGCACTGATTACATTAAAGGAATTTTTGATGGATTACGCATCAGAAGAAACCAAAAAAATCGGCGAAACACTTATTCGTGCAGAAATAGAAAAAATCCCCAAAGACAAAGTAAAAGAAATATGCCGTGACCACTTGGCAAAAATCGAGGAAGGCATAAGAGATTTCAGATTTTAGGTGATAACGTGAAAAATCACGTTATCAGCCTCCGGCGGAATTAATTGCACCGCCGAAATTTTCGTGCCCGAAAGGCACGAAACGGCGATGTGCATAATTTCCATTACACGCCTTATCTGCCCACGGTAAGATGCGTATGGGAATTTTATTACTATTTGTGGGCAGAAAGACTATGGAAATTAATATGAGTTTATCAGCAACCCCCTCATCAGAACGTGTTCATATTGGATTTTTTGGCAGGACAAATGTGGGAAAATCAAGCGTGGTAAATGCTATCACAGGGCAAAACCTTGCTATTGTGTCAGACGTTTCGGGCACTACCACCGACCCTGTGTCAAAGGCAATGGAACTACTCCCCCTGGGTCCTGTGGTAATCATTGACACGCCCGGCTTTGACGATGAAAGCGAGCTTGGCGCTCTTCGTATGGAGAAAACCCGAAATATAATCGCAAAGTGCGATATCGCAGTTTTGGTAGTTGATGCTCGATTCGGCTTAACCGATACAGACCGTGAACTGATTGCGCTCTTTGAAGAAAAAGAAATAAACTATATCGTAGTATATAATAAATGCGATCTTGCCTCTGCCGACGGCTTTTGCGTGAGTGCTGTAACAGGCGAGGGAATAGAAGAGTTAAAAGAAAAAATCGCAACTTTAGCGCCAAAAGAAAAAGAGCAACAAATCGTAGGCGACTTGATTACATCAGGTGACGTTGTTGTTTTGGTTACACCTATTGATGCATCCGCTCCAAAGGGAAGAATCATTCTCCCCCAGCAGCAGACCATACGCGATATTTTAGACGCCAATGCAATAGCGATTGTTACCAAGGAAACAGAGCTTGCAGTTACATTAGAAAAGCTGGGCGCACCGCCAAGAATGGTTATTTGCGACAGCCAGGTTTTCGGGTTTGTGGCAAGTGTTGTACCTGACAGCATTCCCCTTACCTCTTTTTCCATTCTTATGGCTCGGTATAAGGGCTACTTGGACCTTGCTCTATCGGGAATTGAGGCAATCGATAATTTACACGACGGCGATACGGTACTCATTGCCGAGGGTTGTACCCATCATAGGCAATGCGAGGACATCGGCACTGTAAAAATCCCTGCGGCGCTAAAAAAATACACCGGCAAAAATCTTAACTTTAAGACGGTTTCGGGTACAGAGTTTTACGATGATTTGTCAGAGGTTGCTCTCGTCATTCATTGTGGCGGCTGTATGTTAAATGACAAAGAAATAAAGAGCCGTATGGAGCGCGCAGTGTCCCAAGGTGTACCCGTAACTAACTACGGATTGGCGCTAGCAAACTTCAGCAGAATACTAAAAAGAAGCCTTAAGGCTTTAGATAAATAAAAAAAGCACCCGTCGGGGTGCTTTTTTTATTTACTGAACTATTTCCACAACAACGTGCTTGTTTTCACGAGACGCCGCCGCTTTCATAACAGTTCTGATGCATTTTGCGATTCTGCCCTGCTTTCCGATAACCTTTCCCATATCGGCATCTGCTACACGAAGCTCTAAAACGATAGAACGTTCGCCCTCGCGCTCAGAAACCTCTACTGCATCAGGCTCGTCAACCAAGGCTTTTGCAATAACTGCTAATAATTCTTTCATTTTCTTTCTCCTCAATCGGGATTACTCTGTGATACCGCTTTTCTTAAGTAAAACCTTAACTGTATCTGTGGGCTGTGCGCCGTTAGCAATCCATTTCTTTGCTTTTTCTGCATCGATTTTGATTTCAGAAGGATTTGTTAAAGGATTGTATGTGCCGATTTCTTCGATGAATCTGCCATCTCTGGGATAACGAGAATCAGCAACAACTACTCTGTAGAAAGGAGCTTTTTTTGCACCCATTCTTCTTAATCTCATTTTTACTGCCATTGTGTTTCACCTCCGCAAAATTTAATGTATATGTTATTTAACATAAAAAACTATTTTTTCTTCTTTTTCTTTTTGAAACGCTTAACGCCACCGCCAAGTTGTTTCATCATTTTTTGCATTTGCTCGAATTGCTTCAAAAGAAGATTTACATCACTTACCTGATTTCCGCTGCCTGCCGCTATTCTCTTCTTTCGGCTGGCGTTGATGATTTCAGGTTTTTCGCGCTCCTGCATTGTCATTGACTTGATGATAGCTTCAACGCGGTCTAACTTGCGCTCGTCGATGTTTGCGTTGTCAAGTGCTTTGTGGTCAATGCCGGGCACCATCTTTATAAGTGAGGACAAGGGTCCCATTTTTTTCATTTGTTGCATCTGTGAGAGAAAATCATCCAGGTTAAAGGTGTTTTGTCTGATTTTTTCTTCTAATGCTGCGGCGTCTTTTTCATCAAAGGCTTCTTGAGCTTTTTCAACCAAAGACAACACATCGCCAGCGCCCAAAATTCTTGATGCCATTCTGTCGGGGTGGAATTCTTCGATGTCGGAAAGTTTCTCACCTACACCGCAGAACTTGATAGGCTTGCCTGTTACTGCCTTAACTGACAGCGCCGCACCGCCTCGGGTGTCACCGTCAAGTTTTGTGATGATAACGCCTGTAATCTCAAGGCGATTATTGAAGTTTTCGGCGATATTTACCGCGTCCTGACCTGTCATTGCATCAATTACCAGCAAGATTTCATCAGGGTTTACAGCACGCTTTACGTCCTCTAACTCCTGCATTAACTCATCATCAATGTGGAGTCGGCCTGCGGTATCAAGTATCACGAAATCATTGCCGTGAGCCTTTGCGTGCTCAATGGCGGCTTTTGCAATTTTTACAGCAGATGTATCTGTACCCATTTCAAAAACGGGAATGTCTAACTGCTTACCTACAACCTGCAACTGCTTGATAGCAGCAGGTCTATATATGTCACAGGCAACAAGCAAGGGGCGTTTGTTGTGTTTTTTTCGCATTAAGCCTGCAAGCTTTGCACAGAAGGTGGTTTTACCTGCACCCTGAAGACCTGCCATCAATACTACTGTGGGATTTTTAGAAAATTCTATTCTTGAGTTTTCGCTGCCCATTAAAGCTGCTAACTCGTCGTTTACTATCTTTACAATCTGCTGACCGGGGGTAAGGCTTTCTAAAACGTCGGCTCCTACCGCGCGCTCGGAAACCTTGGCTACAAAGTCCTTTACTACCTTGTAGTTTACGTCAGCTTCTAAAAGAGCAAGCTTAATTTCGCGCATTGATTCTTTTATGTCTTTTTCGGTAACGTAGCCGCGACCTTTTAACTTCTTTAACGCCGCGCCCAACTTTTCGGACAAATTTTCAAATGCCATTAAGCTTCCTCCTTATGATTTATAGTTTTTCTGTGATTTTTTCGATTTTTTCTGCCATTTCACTAACAGCACCCGAGAGTTTTGCCGAGTGAATGTATGTGTCGATATAAGACTTTAACTGTGAAAACATCTCGCCGATGTCCACAACCTCCTGCTTGATTTCGCGGAAACGCTTGGCTAAACCCAATGTGTCTTCCAATTCCATCAACTGCTTTTCGCCGCGCTTTATGGAGTCACGGACGCCCTGACGGGAAATGTTAAGAGGCTCTGCAATTTCGGCTAATGATAAATCCTCATTATAGTAAAGGTCCATAGCCTCGCGCTGCTTTTCCGTCAAAAGTTCGCCGTAAAAATCCAAAAGCATTGCGATTTCATAATCTTTGCCGGTCTTTTTCAAGAAAATCACCTCGCTTTTTTGTTGGGTGTAAAGGTTTTGCTCTTCACACCTCTACTATTCTACCCTAATTTTGTGCCTTTGTCAAGAGTTTTAACGAAAAATAATCGAAAATCCCTCATATTGTTTGACAAACACTTGACATTGTGGTAAAATTTATACGGCGAAAATTGTAGATTATTAAAAATTTTATATATCTGAAAGGAGCGGAATAGAATGAAATATTCAGCTGAAGTAGAACATATGTGTCCTCTTGCCAAGGGTGCATATCACGGTCCTGCGCCTATTCCTCAGGAAGGCAGATGGACACAGGTAAAAGAAATCAAAGAAATCTCCGGTTTAACACACGGTATCGGTTGGTGTGCTCCCCAGCAGGGAACATGTAAACTTACCTTAAATGTTAAAGAAGGTATCATCGAAGAAGCATTAGTTGAAACAGTAGGTTGCTCAGGTATGACACACTCTGCTGCTATGGCTTCTGAAATTTTAGTAGGCAAAACAATCTTAGAGGCTATGAACACAGACTTAGTTTGTGACGCTATCAACACAGCCATGAGAGAACTCTTCTTACAGATTGTTTACGGTCGTACACAGACTGCTTTCTCAGAAGACGGTCTTCCCATCGGTGCAGGTCTTGAGGACTTAGGTAAGGGTTTACGTTCACAGGTTGGTACAACATACGCAACACGTGACAAGGGCCCCAGATACTTGGAACTCGCTGAAGGCTACATCACAAAAATCGCAGTTGACGACAACAACGAAATCATTGGTTATAAATTCGTACACCTCGGCAAAATGATGGAAATGATTGCTAAAGGTATGGACGCTAACGAAGCATTGGCAAAAGCAAGCGGACAGTACGGCAGAGTTGACGATGCAGCAAAATTGCTGGATCCCCGTCACGAGTAATTAAGGAGGGTATGAATAATGGCTTTATTTGAAAGTTACGAAAGAAGAATCGACCAGATAAATGCTGAACTCGCGCGCCACGGCATTTCATCTATCGAAGAAGCAAAGAAAATCTGCGACGATAAAGGTATCGACGTATATAATTTAGTAAAATCAATCCAGCCTATCTGCTTTGAAAACGCTTGCTGGGCTTACATCGTAGGCGCTGCTATCGCTATCAAAGACGGCTGCACCAAAGCGGCTGACGCTGCAGAAAAAATCGGTCTCGGCTTACAGTCATTCTGTATTCCCGGTTCTGTTGCAGACGACAGAAAAGTAGGTATCGGCCACGGTAACTTAGGCGCTATGTTACTCCGTGAGGAAACAAAGTGCTTCGCATTCTTGGCAGGTCACGAATCATTCGCAGCAGCAGAGGGTGCTATCGGTCTTGCACGTAGTGCTAACAAGGCTCGTAAAGAAGACCTCCGCGTTATCTTAAATGGTCTTGGTAAAGACGCTGCACAGATTATTTCAAGAATCAACGGCTTTACATACGTTCAGACACAGTTTGACTACCACACAGGCGAAGTTAAAGTTGTTAAAGAAACAGCATACTCAAACGGCGAACGTGCAAAGGTTCGTTGCTACGGTTCAGACGACGTTCGTGAGGGTGTTGCTATCATGCATTTAGAGGGCGTTGACGTATCTATCACAGGTAACTCAACCAACCCCACACGTTTCCAGCATCCCGTTGCAGGTACATACAAGAAAGAATGTATCGAACAGGGCAAAAAATACTTCTCAGTTGCATCAGGTGGCGGTACAGGTCGTACACTTCACCCTGACAACATGGCTGCAGGCCCCGCTTCTTACGGTATGACAGATACAATGGGCAGAATGCACAGTGATGCTCAGTTCGCTGGTTCATCTTCTGTTCCTGCTCACGTTGAAATGATGGGACTTATCGGCGCAGGTAACAACCCCATGGTTGGTATGACCGTTGCAGTTGCTGTTGCTATTGAAGAAGCAATGAAATAAGAAAAATAAAACAACTTAGAGTTTATGACACTAGGTAGGGGGAGGGCAGAAATGCCTTCCCCTTTATTTTAACGAAATTTTTTCGAAAGAAGATGAGAAAATGTTAAACCTATCAATTATGGCACTTGACACAGACCATTTGGATGAAATCTGCGAAGATATAATATGGCAGCAGAAAAATGGCGTATCAACCCACGCAATGATGATGATGACTTTCAACCCCGAGGGTACACCTCCCATCAACAAGGCAGAAGCACAATGCGCGAAATACGATTTATTTCGTGAGCGTTTAGATGCCGCAGGTGCTGCTCACGGCGTTTTAGTTCAGGCAACAATGGGCCATATTACAAAGCCCTACACCCCACACCCCTTTCAGACTGTAATCAGCCTTGTAACAGGCGAGCCCCTGGAGAGTACATGCTGTCCTCTTGACAAGGAATTTCAGAATTATATGAAAAACCAGATGAAAACCCTCGCTGAACACAAGCCGCCTATCGTTATGGTAGATGATGATATCGGCGTTGTGTACAGAAGCGGCGTAAAGGGTTGTGCGTGTAAATATCACATGGCACTGTTCAATAAACTCGCCGGCACAAATATGAGCCGCGAGGAACTCTATGAGCATATCAAGGGCAATAGCGAAGAAGACAAGTTCTATACAGAAATGTACATCAAAGCACAGAAGATGGGCTCTATTGAATTTGCTACCGCTATGAGAGAGGGACTTGACAGTGTAGATCCCACAATTCAGGGCGTGGTGTCGGGTATTTGTACTGCCACATACTATGAATTCTCCGACGAATTTGCGAGAGCCTTTGCAGGAAAAGGCAACCCCGCTATTATAAGATTTAACGGCGGTCCTTATGCTAAGGAAACCACCAAATATTTCTCTACAAATATGTTCCGCGCAGCATACTTAAAAGAAAACACAAAGGGCAAGGTTGATATGTATCTTGCAGAATCAGACGCCTGCCCTCATAACAGATACAGCACAAGCGCATCGCTCTTGCACGCTCATCTTACAGGCTTGATTTTAGAGGGTGCAGATGGTGCGAAGCACTGGATTACCAGACTGAATTCTTACGAGCCTGATGCAGGTAAAGCATATCGCAAAAAATTTGCTCAAAACTCAAAATTCTATGAAAAGTTATCAGAATTAGTACCGAAAATCAAACCCTTTGGATGTAAAATTCCGATTTCGCTTCATCAGGATTATCAACTTGTTGCTGATAAGCCTTCGTTCCTTAATTTAAGTGCTTGGTCATCCTGTATTTTGGAAAGATTCGGCTTGCCGCTGTATTTTTCCAACGAGGGAAACGGCGCGATTTTCATTGACGACTTTGCCGCAGACCAGTTTGATGATGCAGATATAAAGCGCTTCTTGGGCGGAACGCTTGTTCTCTCAAGTGGCGCTGCTGAAAAATTAGGCAAGCGCGGTTTTTCTGAATATATCGGCGTAAATGTTTGCGAATGGCAAGGAAAGACCATGACCTACGAGCGAATCGACAACAAAAATGTTTATGTACAATACCAGCCCAAGCAGTTGGAAGCATTGAGCGATAAGACCAAGGCACTTTCCTATACAGTTCATCTCAACAAAAAGGACGACGTATACGAAAACCTCTTCCCTGCAGTTACGAGTTTTGAAAACTCATTAGGCGGCAAGGTAATCGTATTCTGCGGAAATCCCGATATGCCGTACTTGTATTTTACTGCATTCTCAATGCTTAACGGAATAAGAAAAAAACAGTTTATCGACATACTTTCAAAAGGCGGACACCTGCCTGTTTACTATACCGAAGATGCTGAGGTTTATTTAAGAGCAGGCTATATAGACGACGAAATGTTTGTAGGCTTCTTTAACCTTGGACTTGATATGTTAGAGGACATTCCCCTCTATTGCGAAAATGACGTTTCCGAGGTTTATATGCTATCACCCGACGGCGAAAAAGTAAAACTTGATTTCACCAAAGAGGGAAATGTTATACGCATAGATAAAACTGTACTGACATTAGAGCCCGTAATGCTCTTTATAAAGTAAAACAGCAGATGAAAATTCTAAACTGCTTAATATAACTAAAACAGGCTGCAGCATTTTGCTACAGCCTGTTGTTTTTATATTATTGTGATACGTCAGAATCTATGCCTACACCCGTTTTAAAGGATTTGGATATATGTGTTACGATGGGGTCAAATTCTTTTTCTCTGTATTGTGGGTATGTGATAACGAAAACATTTTCCGAACCGTCGGATTTTAAGAAATATTTTTCATATACAACGTCGCTGCCCTTTGAACCCGAAAGCACATACCAGTTGTTCTTTTGGGCTTTGTAGGTGATTGTATAGTCGGCATTGGCCTGCCCCTCTTGATATAAAGTTTCTATGGTGGGGTTGGTGTACATTACTATTGGATAGTGAGAACCATATACCGTTAAAACAACTGTTCCGTCGTCGGAAACAAAGGTGAAGCCGCTGCCGTTATCAGGGTCGCGCTGCTTTATCAAAAATGTAGGAACATCTATGCTAAAACCAAAGCGGCCGTTTGTGTACTTGGCGTATGTTACGGTGTTGTTGGCCTTTTGCTTTACCGCAGGTTTGGTTTCGGTAACAACTGCCGGTGCTTCGGTTATGTCTTTTCCGATATATACGAGCGACGCTTCCCTTAAAAGCTCCGATAGAGTGTCGGTTGTTTGGGGCACATCGTTAAGGCTCAAATATGTGGCCTCAAATCTTATATCGTCCTTTTTCTTATTTGTAATGGTAAAACGGATTTTTGCTTTTTTCACTTCATTTTCAAAAGTGCAATTACCAACAAACTCAACAAAATCCCGTCCCTCTTCGTCGGCAAAGAACTCCCATGTGCCGTTGTCAAAAAACTTGTCAAACACCTTTTCGTATGTACCGTCTATACCTGTTAAAACTTCGTTTTTGATTGCATCGATGTATTTTTCTCCCCTGTTGCCTGAAAAATCCAGCCCGGGCATCGAACAGCCACACAACAAGAGCGCCGTCACACAAATTAAAACAATGACTTTTTTCATTTTTATCCTCCTTGGAGTGATAACGGTATGCGGTCTGTAAGACCGCAATGAATTGCCTTCGGCGTGAATTGAAAATCAAGATTTTCATAAATTGAGCCTAACGGCTCATGAATTACACCTATTGGTGCATTGCAGTATACCAATTCCTGACAACAAAGTTGTCAATTCATTTTAAAAAACCTGCATCTAAACCTTATATCTCTAATATTACATTTATACCGACAAAGGATTTAGTTAGCCGAATTTAAAAATAAATTATCTGGCAATTCCAATCCACACTTCATCATATTCTGCAAAATAAGCGACACCTACATAATATGTGCCATTTGTAAAGTAATACTCAATACTGTTTTCCGTTTGTTCTTCGTCGTCCAACCAAAAACCTGAATCCCATAAATAAGATACATAATCAACCATATCATAATAGTCACCATAATATGTAAATGGGTACCTGTAAATTACAATGCCATCATCACCGTAATATATATCGTTTAATTCAATGCCTGTAACATAGGTATAGTCGGGAATATTAGTACCTGGATAGGAGTATTGCGGTGATCTCAAAATAAGATAGTCCTCATGAGTATACCAGCCAACTCTTTCCCAAGAGCTGATACTTGCTGCCGCTACCACAACGGTTCTTCCATCGGGAGCATACATAGTAACTACCGGATAAGAGTACCAGCCAACTGATTCGTATGCGGGAACTTCAAAGTTGAAAACTCTGATTGTTCTGCCGTCGGGCGCATACATTGTAACTGCTTCTGCAAGACTCCAGCCTACCGCTTTATATGCGTCGACCTCATAGCTCCAAACGTTAATTGTTCTGCCGTCGGGCGCGTACATTGTTACTACTTCTGCAAGGCTCCAGCCTACTGCTTTGTATGCGTCGACCTCATAGTTCCAAACGTTAATTGTTCTGCCGTCAGGAGCATACATTGTAACTGCGTAATAAGCACCGGCTGTAAGTGTCATTGATAATAACACAATCGCCGTCAAACATAAACAAATAATTTTCTTAAAATTTTTCATGGTAAAAACCCTTTCTTGTGTAAATATTGTGCTATCTATATTATACCACCGTCTGTCCTTTGACGCAATATCTTTTCAAATTTTGTCAAATGTTGTAACAAAAAATCCGGCTTTTTATTGCAAGCTTTACCGATATATGGTATAATTTTATATATAACAATCGGAAAGGAAGAACCACATTGAAAAAGATAAGCATCCTTTTATGTATTATGGCACTTGTTTTGACAGGCTGCGGTTTTGATGGGTCCCAAGGGGCTACTGACAGGGTCACTCCTCCCAAGGTTGAGCAAATTCCCATTACAAAAGCACCGCCTGCCGAAAAAGAAGCAGTTGCCAAAGAAAATAAACCCGGCAAATATTATCTGTATGCAAAAAACTATGTTTTGAATGATATAATTTCCTTTGCCAACGAGGTAGATATTACTGATACTTCTTGTTTTAATCAAGAAAACACCGGATACTATCTTACAGACCTGACCGGCGACAAAAAAGACGAAATGGTAGTATCGGCAGATGACGGGTTGTTTTTAGTTTATACTCTCGTCAACGACAATGTGGTTAAGATTCATACATCTGTAAACGGATTTATGGGAACGGCTACCTGGCTCACAGAATACAAGGGCGAGGATTATCTGGTGCAGGAAAGCTTTTCATCAGCAACAGGATTTAGAATTTCTTTGTTGCAGTTTGATTCTTACACGGGTGATGCTATTGAAATGCACTATTCCTGTCAGAAATTTGAATATCTGGAAGATGGGGTTTCTCCGGAGGAACACGAAGCATTCAAGCAATCCGTTCTCGTCAACAAAAAAACATTTTATTCAATAAATGAATTAGCAAATAAATAATAAAAAGCAAATATCTATTGCTTATCAGGAGGCACAAATGAAAAAATCACTTTATGTTATTTCTTTATTGCTTTTAACTACAGTTTTATCAGCATGTTCTATTGTCTCACCTTTTGGGTTTGACGATAACGAAAAGGTTGAATCAAAGGCAGAATACACTTCCCCCGACGATGACAGCGATTACGTTTTGGAGCAGGAAGCACCTGTTTTGCCACCCGAAACAACACAGTATGCAGAAGATCCTTTTTATGGGGTTTGGTGCTTTGCAGGTAAGGTGGAAAGCAACGCAAGAAACGTCTTGCTGGATTTAGAAGCACAGGGCTTTGATGCTCGTATGTTTGTTTCAAATTCTTGGTCGAATTTAAACCCCGAAATGTACTATGTAGTAACGGCAGGTATGTGCAGTACAGAAGCCGAGGCAAATCAGTTGCTTGTCTACGTTAAAAACTGCGGATACCCCTCTGCCTATGTAAAATACAGCGGATATAATATCGGCTAATAGACTCATTGCTTTATAAATAAAAATCCAAGAAGCGTAACAAGTACGGTAAGTCGTCCTTATTATCCACCGAAGTCACCCATATCAGTAGGCGGTTGTAATACTGATGATGTATTTAGCAGGCGAGTCGATTTTTTAATGAATTATGTAATTTAATATAAAAAAAGACACATCGTAAGATGTGTCTTTTTTATTTTGAAATTATTAAGATATATCTGCCAAATCCAAGAAGTTGTGGCCGTATTCTGCGATGTAGTCTTTTCTTTCCTGGAGTTTATCGCCTAAGAGTACATCAAACATCTGTGCGGTTTTTTCTGCATCGTCATAAGTTACGCGGATGAGTCGGCGTGTTTCGGGGTTCATGGTGGTTTGCCACATCATTTCGGGCTCGTTTTCACCAAGACCTTTTGAACGTTGGATTTTGCATTTTTTGCCGTTTAGTGAGTTAATTATGTCTTGTTTTTCCTGTTCGTTAAATGCAAAGAATGTGTCCTTACCGCAGGTAATCTCAAACAAGGGAGATTCCGCTATATAGACCTTGCCCTCTTTTATCAGGGTAGGCATCAAAACGTAAATCATAGTCAGAATCAGCGTTCTTATCTGGTAGCCGTCGACGTCGGCGTCGGTACAGATGATGATTTTGCTCCACTTTAGGTTGTCAAGGTCAAAGGTAGTCATATCTTTAGTTGCGTGCTTTGACTTTATCTCGATACCGCAACCCAGAACTCTTACCAGGTCTGTGATGATTTCACTTTTGAAAATCTTTGCATAATCTGCCTTTAAGCAGTTTAAGATTTTACCTCTTACGGGGATGATTGCCTGAAATTCTGCATCTCTGCCCTTTTTACAAGAGCCCAGAGCCGAGTCACCCTCAACGATGTAAATTTCGCGGCGGTCAATGTCTTTGGTACGGCAGTTGATGAATTTGTTGATACGGTTTGTCATATCAACATTGCCTGTTAAGTTTTTCTTAACGGCAATTCTTGTTTTTTCTGCACTTTCACGGCTTCTTTTGTTTATTAAAACCTGCTGTGCGATTTTTTCTGCCGCTTCTTTGTTTTCTATAAAATAAATGTCAAGTTGCGCCTTTAGGACGTCTGTCATTGCGTCCTGAATGAACTTGTTTGTTATTGATTTTTTGGTCTGGTTTTCATAGCTCGTAATGGTAGAAAATGAATTCGAAACCAAAATAAGACTGTCCGCAATGTCTACAAAGCTGATTTTTGATTCGTTTTTGTTGTATTTGTTGGTTTGCTTTAAATATTTGTCAACCGACGCAACAAAAGCACTCTTTACCGCTCTGTCAGGTGAGCCGCCGTGCTCCAAAAAACTTGAGTTATGATAGTATTCTATCATATTTATCTCGTTGTTAAAGCAAAAAGCAAAACTCATCTTAACGTTGTAGTCGGGCTTGTCCTCGCGGTCACGTCCGCGGCGCTGTGTTTCAAAAGAATACACAGGTGTAAAGGATTTTCCGTCTGCGATTTCTTCGATATAGTTGATGATACCCTTATCGTAGCAGTATTCGTACATATCCCAGCCGTCTGCGGTCTGATTGTAAAGGACAAACTTAAGTCCTGCGTTTACTACCGCCTGCTTCTTTAAAACATCCTGAAAATATTCCAAAGAAATATTGATATCTGTAAAAACTTCTGTATCGGGACGCCATTTAATTGTTGTTCCTGTTTTTTTGCCTTTTGCCTCTTCCGTAATCATTTCGCCTACGGGGTTACCCTTTTCAAAGTGCATGGTGTAGCGCTTGCCGTCACGAAGCACGCAAACGTCCATATAGGACGAAGAGTACTGGGTAGCACAAGTACCAAGGCCGTTTAGACCTAATGAGTACTCGTAGTTATTGCCTGTGTCGTTGTTGTACTTGCCGCCTGCGTACATTTCGCAAAAGACCAGTTCCCAGTTGTATCTTCCCTCGTTTTCGTTGTAACCCATGGGAATACCGCGTCCGTGGTCCTTTACTTCTATTGATTTATCGGAAAATCTTGTGATTTCTATTTCTTTGCCGTGGCCCTCTCTGGCCTCGTCGATAGAGTTTGACAAAATTTCAAAAAACGAATGCTGGCAACCGTCAATTCCGTCAGAGCCAAAGATTACGCCCGGACGTTTTCTTACTCGGTCAGCACCCTTTAATGACGATATACTTTTGTCATCATATTTTTTCATCTCGTCAATCCTTTCTTTTTGGTCTTAATGGGGTGGACGAAAAATAGCGCAGATTGGACAAACTGAACCCGAAGTAATATACAGATATTACGAGAGGTGAAGTTTGTTCAAAACATAAGGCACTATACAGAAGAAATTCGCCCCCTGTGCGAATTTCTTCCTTATACTTTATTGATACTGTGTAAAACAAATTAAGTCATCCTGTTGCCTTATGTGGTATGTGCATTTTTCTACACCCGCGTTTTATGACTGGCTATAGTTGGGGGCTTCCTTTGTAATGTTTATATCATGTGGATGGCTCTCAATCAAACCTGCTGATGTGATTTTTATAAATTTGCCTTTTTCTTTTAATTCTTCAACGGTAGGTGTTCCGCAGTAACCCATACCTGCACGAAGTCCGCCCATAAGCTGATAGATTGTATCAGCAACGAGGCCCTTATAGGGTACACGACCCTCTACACCCTCGGGAACGAGCTTCTTGGTATTTGTCTGGAAATAACGGTCCTTTGAGCCTACTTCCATAGCCGCCATTGAACCCATACCGCGATAAACCTTAAACTTTCTGCCCTGATAGATTTGTTCTTCGCCGGGGCTTTCTTCACAACCTGCAAGGAGGCTACCAACCATGATAACGTTGGCACCTGCAGCAATAGCCTTGGGTAAATCGCCTGAATATTTGATACCGCCGTCAGCAATAACGGGAATGCCGTGTTTTTTCGCTACTTCGTAAACGTCAGAAATTGCTGTAATCTGGGGTACACCGATACCTGCTACAACACGTGTTGTACAGATAGAGCCGGGGCCTATACCAACTTTGATAGCATCTGCGCCTGCTTTGATTAAATCTTCAGCGGCTTCGCCTGTTGCGATGTTACCTGCGATTAAAGAAATATTGGGGAATGTCTTTTTAACTAATTTTACTGCTTCGATGATGTTTTTGCTGTGACCATGAGCAGAGTCAAGTACAAAAGCGTCAACCTGAGCATCAGCCAAGGCTTGTGCGCGCTCTAAAACGTCCTTTGTTACGCCGATAGCGGCAGCAACCAAGAGTCTGCCGTTAGAGTCTTTGGCAGCGTTGGGGTATTTTACGCTTTTTTCGATGTCTTTTATTGTGATAAGTCCCTTTAAGGCGCCGTTTTCGTCTACCAAGGGAAGTTTTTCAATTTTGTGATGACGAAGAATCTGCTGTGCATCGTCTAATGTTATGCCCTCGGGTGCAACGATTAAGTTTTCCTTTGTCATAACTTCGCCGATTTTTCTTGTGAAATCTTCTTCAAATCTAAGGTCACGGTTTGTGATAATGCCTACCAATTTACCATCTTCACAAATCGGCACGCCTGAGATTCTGTATTTTCCCATGAGCTTATCTGCTTCTTCAAGGGTATGGTCAGGAGAAAGGTAGAATGGGTCTGTGATAATACCGTGTTCTGAACGCTTAACCTTGTCAACCTCTGTTGCCTGCGCTTCGATAGTCATATTTTTATGAATAACACCAATACCGCCCTCACGAGCCACGGCAATCGCCATCGCTGATTCTGTAACGGTGTCCATCGCCGCACTCATCAAAGGAATATTAAGTGTAATATTCTTTGTAAGTTGTGTTTTTAAGTTGATCATGTCGGGTGTAACTTCTGATTTTTGAGGTACTAATAAAACATCATCAAAAGTAAGCCCTTCTTTAAGTACTTTGCTCATCTTTTTGCCCCTTCCTCGTGGTTATGTATGTAAATTTTTCGCATTTTATTTATTTTTATTAGTATACCAAATTTTCGACATAAAATCAAGGGAAAATTCCTTGAAATTTAAAATTAAAGTAATTGTAATTTTATCTTCACAAATATATGATATGATAAAATAGTAAAATAAGGCAAAATATATCTAAAAGAGGTGACAATATGGAGCTTTTGTCCCCTGCGGGAAATTTTGAATCGCTAAAGGCTGCGATAAAATCCGGCGCCGATGCTATCTATTGCGGCGGCACGCAGTTTTCTGCAAGAAGAAACGCAAAAAATTTTACCGACGAAGAGTTACAGGAATCAATACGTCTGTGCCACGCCCACGGGGTGAAACTCTATGTTGCCGTAAATATATTGATAAAAGAATCAGAACTAAAAGATGCTCTTAACTATACGAAATTCTTAATAGAATCAGGCGTTGACGGAATAATCATTCAGGATTTGGGTCTTATGCATTATGTCCGTCAGCAGTCGAGTGGCATAAAACTAAACGCC
This sequence comes from Congzhengia sp., assembly GCA_045591015.1. Lineage (GTDB taxonomy): Bacteria > Bacillota > Clostridia > UBA1381 > UBA9506 > Congzhengia. The sequence goes on along the minus strand of JAZNSC010000015.1, from coordinate 45,809 downwards.
TCAACCCAGATGACAGCGGCATCAGCCGAGGCGGTGAACTTCTGCGCAAATTTAGGCGCTGACCGTGTGGTTTTGGCACGAGAACTTTCGTTAAAAGAAATAAAATCAATAAAAGAAAAAACAGATATAGAACTCGAAACCTTTGTCCACGGGGCGCTTTGTATGAGTTGGTCGGGGCAGTGCTTGCTTTCGTCAATTATCGGCGGCAGGTCGGGAAACCGAGGCCTCTGCGCTCAGCCTTGCAGGCTTACCTATTCCCTTGAAAAAGACTCAAAAACAGTGGCAAAAGATATGCCTCTACTATCTCCAAAAGACATTTGCCTTGCTGAAAAATTAGAAAATCTCACGGGTATTACCGATTCTTTAAAAATCGAGGGAAGAATGAAATCCCCCGAATATACTGCGTCCGTTACCGCCCTTTACAAAAAGGCATTGACGGGGAAAATTTCGGAAAATGACGTAGCAAAAACTCTTTCCTTTTTCTCTCGCGGCGGCAGCAGTCTTGGGTATTTTGACGGCAGAACATACGACAAAATGATGGACTATCAGGCCTTGGAGAAAATCTCTGCCGAGCGAAAAGATGCCGTAAACTTAAAAGATGAGGACCTTTCAAAAAGAAGAAAAATTTCATTTGTGTTATCGGCAGATGTGAGTTTGCCTTTGCACTTGTCCGCACAATGTGACGGATTTTCGGCAGAGGCTTTTGGCGACGTATTAGAGCCTGCCAGAAAGGATTTTGACCCCGAGCGCTGTCAGGCGCAATTAGAAAAGTTGGGCGACACAGGTTTTATAAGTGACAAAATCAGGGTAACCTATACAGGAAACCCCTTTGTTCCCGTATCTGCCATAAATGCCCTGCGCCGTGAGGTGTGTAAAAATTTAGAAGAGCAGATTTGCGCCTCCTATAAAAAGAACGCAAAAATTATAGAACACTTGCCCTCAGGTAGACCAAAAACAAAAATTCCGTCGCTTTTGATAGAGGTAACGACCAAGGAGCAGCTTGAAGCGGCAAAAGAATTAGGAATTACTGATATTTTAACAGGGTACGAGTTGTCAAAAGAAACAAACGCCGACTTCGTATTGTGTCCCGCTATAAAGAAAGAAGCAAATGTCACCGACATCTCCGCCCCTCGCATTATGGCGCAGAACATCGGTCAGTTAAAGGAAAAAGACAAAGAAATCTACGGCGGCGAGCGACTTAACGTGACCAATTCCGCCACTTGCAAAGTATTGCACGAGCAAGGGGTAAAAAGAGTCACCCTTTCCCCTGAACTAAACTTAAAGGAAATCCGCGAAATCACCAAACATACAGACGTACCCACAGAGGTTATTGCCTACGGGCGACTTCCTGTAATGGTTATGGAAAATTGTGTGATAAAATCACAAGGACTTTGCTCTAAATCAGGCGGCAAGTTTAATCTCATCGACAGAAAGGGCGAGCGGTTTCCTGTTCTTTGCGAGGATTGTCGCAACGTGCTTTTAAACAGTGTGCCTACCTATATGGCAGACAAAATCGATGACCTTGTCATTTCGGGCGTTGACGTGTTGCGCTTAAAATTCACAACGGAAACGAAAGAAGAAACCAAAAAAGTGATAACGGCTTATAAGGAAGCCCTTTCAGGCGGCCAGCCAAAAAGCATTTTTGAGCGTATAACTCGCGGTCATTTTTATCGCGGAATGGAATAATTCTCGCACTTTTTGACAAAATAAAGGAGTAACGATTATGGAATTTATTTTAGCATCTGCATCCCCCAGACGAAAAGAAATACTGTCTTTGCTTGATGTACCTTTTAAAATAGAGGTGTCCGATGCAGAGGAAATTATCGACGAAGCACTTCCGCCGTTTTTTACAGCGGAGGCACTCTCACTGCAAAAAGCAACTGCCGTTGCAAAAAATCACTCGGAGGAAGCCATCATTATCAGTGCAGATACTTTGGTTGTGTGTAACGATAAAATCCTCACAAAGCCAAAGGATGAGGCCGATGCTTTTGCTATGCTCAAAAAACTTTCGGGACAGTGGCACAGCGTGATTTCAGGCGTGACTGTAATGAACACAAAATGCGCTGAAAGCAAAAGCTTCTATGTTGAAACCAAGGTTCACTTCATCGAGCTTACTGACGATGAAATCCTCACATACATCAAAACCGGCGAGCCTATGGACAAAGCAGGCGCCTACGGAATACAGGGCGCAGGCGGCGCTTTTATTGACAAGATAGAGGGCGACTACTTTAACGTGGTAGGACTTCCCCTATGTCGCCTTCGTCAGGTGTTGAAAAAAGACTTCTCGGTGCTTTAATCTTTTTTTGCGCTTTACATAAATTTTAGGAGGAAAATTATGAAAAAGCGCATAACTATTGATTTGGGTACAGCAACCACCAGGATTTTTGATGCGGAGGCAGGAGTGATTTTTTCTTCTCCCTCCGTTGTTGCAATAGATAACAAAACCAAAAAAATCATAGCCACAGGGATTGATGCCAAAAATATGTTGGGGCGTTCCCCTCAGGAGATTTCTGTTGTAGCTCCCATAAGACGCGGCGCAATCTCTGATTTTGACGTTGCTTGTGCTATGATAAGAGTATTTTTAAACGCTACTTTCCCAAAAAGCACCTTTCGCCCAAGGGCCGAAATTGTAGTTTCACCGGAAATGACTCCTATGGAGCAGCGCGTTTTGATAGAGGCCGCCGAGCGTTCCGGTGTTAAGGTGACTACCACTGTAGAAACCCCCATAGCAAAGGCGCACCTTTCACAAATCGACCTATCTTCACCCACAGGGCAGATGATTTTAGATATTGGTGCAGGAACAGTATGTGCCTCTGTTCTTTCCTTTGGCGGTGTGGTTTGCTCCTGCACATCTGCTGCCGCAGGTGATGAAATGGACAAAAATATACAAGACTATATAAGCTCTGTTCGCGGTGTGATAATCGGCAAAAACACGGCCGAAGAAATCAAATGCACCATCGGCTCGGCTCACCCTGCCACAGACGGCAAAAGTATGACTGTTATCGGGCGCACCAAGGACACAGGGCTTCCTTGTGAGTTGACTGTCACCTCAGAGGAAATAAGAGATGCTATCTCTCCTACGTTACTGAAAATTCTTCATGTAATAAAATCAGCCCTCGAAGCCACTCCGGCAGAGCTTGCCTATGACTTAAAGTCCCACGGAATAATTTTAACAGGCGGCGCAAGTGCCCTTTTGGGACTTGGTCAATTTATAGAAGAAAACATCGGCCTCGGTACCGTGGGTGCACAGGCATGAAAAAAGAAATCGTAATAAGTTGTGTAATTCTCTTGGTTGCAGGTGTGATTTTTACCATAAATTACTTTTACCCCGTAAATTTAGCGCCTGTAAAATCCGCCCTTTTTACCTTTGTGGATTTTACCGATACAAAGAAGCTAAAGCAAGAAAACGAAAAACTAAAAAAGCAGATTATAAAAATCAGAAACACCGAAGCCAAATGCGACATATTAGAAAAAGAAAATAAGGAATTAAAAATTCTCCTTGATATAAATTATGACAAAAAGTATATAAAAACCTACGCTGAAGTTATCGCCCAAGCAGTAGCAGGCGATGTGCATTTTACCATAGATAAGGGAAAAAATCATGGCATCTCTTCGGGCGACGTGGTGGTCTTTGGCTCGGCTTTAGTTGGGCGTGTAGGCGAGGTTTTTGCTGACGTTTCCAAGGTCATACCCATCAGCGCACCCGAAACCTCTGTAGGCGCAACCGTTTCAAGGACAGCGGCTCTCGGCTACACAGAGGGAAATTATACAGATTTTAGAAAAAACTCTCTTGAGCTTTCCCTTTTTGGCGCAAATGATTACGCCGCAGCAGGAGATAAAATACTAACATCAGGTCTGGGAACGGTTTTTCCTAAAGGACTTTTGATAGGAACCGTTACAGACTCCACCGACAAAAAATCAAGCACCGCCGAAATCGCACTTGCTGTGGATTTATTCTCTCTTCGCAATGTGTGTGTTCTCTCGGAGGTGGCAAAGTGAAAAAAATGCTTCTTTTTGTCACATTTTTTGTCACGGGATTTCTATTTTCTCTTTTTGATGCGCTTTTTCCTGACTTTTGTGTATCTCTAATTTTTGTGGTGTGGATGTCGTTATTTAGCAGTGGCGGCGCCGTTGTAATCAGCACTTTGTGCGGAATGTTTATTGATTTTTTAAATTACTCCGCTCCCTTTTATACATTTATTTATCTTTACATATCTTTAGGATGTGTATGGTGCAAAAATTCTCTTTTTAAGGTGAATTTCCTGACGTTTTTTGTGGTATGCGTGGTCTCGCTTTTGCTTGATTTTGCGTTTTCGGGAAATGGCACACTTGTAAATGTTGTTTTTTCGCCGATATTTTATTTGTTTTTAAAAAGGGTACTATGAAATTAAAAAAAATTACAAGATTTAATATTATATTGGCATTTGTGGGTTTGTTTTTTCTGTTGTTTTTTGTAAGGCTTACTTATTTAGGCTCAAAAACCCAAGAAGCAAGAGTAGAGCGCGATGTAAGGCTATCATTGTCGGAAATCGACCCTGCCAAGCGAGGCGAAATCCGTGACAGAAACGGTACCGTTTTAGCAGGAAACAAACGGGGATATACCGTCAGGATAAAAAACGGCAGCGGACAAAACGTGAAAAAAACCGTAAAAAACCTTGCTCGCGTACTTGGTGTAAATGAAGATGAGATTTTTTCTGATATGGAGGCTAAGGATTTTTCCTATTACAATCCTTACGTCGTGAGCGAAGATGCGGATGCTGACTTTATCACAAAAATAAAAGAGGCTCCCCACCTTTTTCCCGTAATCGAAATCAAGGAAGAGCCGATAAGAGAATACTTTTTTCCCGATACGGCAGTGCATATTCTGGGCAGATGCGGCCCTGTTTCCCCCGAAGATTTAAAGGCAGGTTATAGTATCCACGACCATATAGGAAAACAAGGGGTAGAAAAAGAGCTTGAAAGTTTTTTGCGCGGTACAGACGGCAAAGCCGCCATAGTAAAAAATACCTCTCGCGGAGAGATGGTATTTTCCGAAAATATTCCTGCAAAAGACGGCGATACTGTGTACCTTACCATTGATATAAACCTGCAAAAGTGCGCAGAAAATGCGCTTTTTCGCACAATTTCAAAGACCGGCGGCGCGACTTCCGGTGCCGTCGTTATTACTGATGTAAATTCAGGGGAAGTGTTAGCACTTGCTTCCTACCCCTCCTACAATATAAAAGATTTCAGCAAAAACTACAACAATCTCATAAAAGACAAAAACAAGCCCCTCTTTAATCGTGCCATAGCAGGACTTTATGAGCCGGGCTCAACCTTTAAGATGATTACCTCCATTGCGGCAATGGAATCGGGGGAGCTTGACCCCTCTGATACAATACTCACAAAAGGAAAATATGAATACTTCGACCGCGCTTTTCGTTGTAATATTTACAAAGAAACAGGCAAAACTCACGGCCGCATCAATGTTTCTCAAGCCTTGGGCGTGTCTTGTAACTATTTTTTCTATGAACTTGGCGCAAGGACAGGAATTGATAAAATTGCAAAGGTTGCCAACGACTTCGGTCTTGGCGCACCTACAGGAATTGAGCTTATAGACGAAGAAGCAGTAGGAAAAATTGCACACCCCGACAACCGTTCAACGCACTGGTACGCAGGTGACACTCTCCAGGCCGCTATCGGTCAAAGCGATAACCGCTTTACACCCTTGGCGCTGGCAAATTATGCCGCTACCCTTGCCAACGGCGGAACGCTTTATTCGGCGCATATATTAAAAGCAGTAAACGACACCGAAAAAGCTCCTGTGATAGAGAATAAAATATCTATTGACAAAGAAACTCTTGCTGCTGTTCGCAGTGGTATGCTCTATGTTACCGAAAAAGGCACTGCAAAGTCGGTGTTTGCCGATTTTCCCATCAGCGTTTGCGGAAAAACAGGCACATCGCAGGTGAGAGGCGCAACCAACGGACTTTTTATCGGCTATGCGCCAAGCGATGCCCCACAGATTGCTTTTTGTGCAGTAATTGAGGGTGCACCATCGGGAAACACTGCTGCCGAAGTTATAAAAAATGCTATATCATCACATTTTAATATAAGACAGAAAGGAACAAACCAATGATAACACTAAAAGGAAGTCCAAAAGGAATAATGCTTATGATAGAAGAGGTAGACCTTGCCACAGCCAAGGAAGAACTCCGCGAAAAGCTTGCGCCTACTACGGAGTTTTTCTGTGAAGAAATGCTGGACGTTTTTTTGACCAGCACGTCTTTGACTGATGTGGAGGTTTTGGAGCTTCACCCTATTGTGGAGGAGGTTTTACAAAAAACCTCGGTACATTTCATAGAGGAAGTACCGAAAATGCTCCCCAAACAGCATTCTCCCTTAGATGACCTCTCCTCAGATGAGGGTATCACAAAATTTGTGCGTACCAAGGTAACCTCGGGAGAGAAAATCGAATATGAAAACAACCTGATAATAATCGGCGATGTAGAAAAAGGCGCAGAGATAATTTCCGGGGGAAACGTGTTCGTAATGGGCGGACTTTTTGGCTCGGTAACCGTTACAAATCCCGCTTGCGTTGTGGTTGCTATGAAGCTTATTCCCGAAAAAATCCAGATAGCAGATTACAGCACCTCTATTACGAAAAACGTCTTTAAGAAGCTACTTTCCGTGCCCGAAATTGCATATCTTGCAGGGAATGAGATAAAGATTGAACAATATTCATAGAAAATTTTAAAAAAATTTATAGACTATAAAAAATTTTTGTGGTAAAATATTCTTGTAAAATACATAGACGGGAGATGGTCAGAAAATGAATATAGCTTTAATTGCCCACGATAAGAAAAAAGAACTTATGATACAATTCTGTATAGCATATAAAGGAATCCTTGCAAAGCATATGCTCTGTGCCACAGGTACAACAGGTGGTCTTATATCTGATGCTACGGGTCTTGAGGTTCATAGATTCCTATCTGGTCCCCAGGGCGGCGACCAGCAGATAGGCGCGCGAATCGCATATAATGAAATCGATTTGGTGCTTTTTTTCCGCGACCCATTGACCGCACAGCCTCACGAGCCTGACGTATCGGCGCTTTTCCGCCTTTGCGACGTGCATAACATTCCTCTTGCAACAAACGCCGCAACAGCAGAAGTGCTTATTCGCGGACTTGACCGCGGCGACCTCGATTGGAGAGATATTGTAAACCCAAAAAACTAATAAACTACGGACTTAAAAATAACGCAGAACACACAAAAAGAGAACGCTTAAGCGTTCTCTTTTTGTATATCGCATTTTTGGCTGGACGAAAAATAGTACAGATTGGACAAACTGAACCGATAGGGTTACCCGACGGCGTACGAGGGTACGCCGAGTGGTGAAGTTTGTTCAAAACACAGGGCAATAAAATAGAAGCAATTCGTGTAATGCGAATTGCTCCCTTTGTTTTTTTATTTGTAAATAAAATAACTCATCCGTCGACTGTCACTGACCTCTTTTCCATAATGGGAAGGCTTGAAATTCTTGCCCTGTGTGGTCTGTGCATTTTTCTACAGCCTTTCAACATACTTTACAATTTCATCTTTTGTTGCCGTTATCTTTCCTTGTGCGTAGTCGTCTTTTCCGCCGCCACGGCCTGAGAAAGTGTCGTTCAGGTTTTTGACGATTTTCTTCACTCCCCCTGATTTTGAAGAAATCACGTACAGGCAGTTGCCCTCGGTATCGTATGAGAAGAACATACATTTTTTATCATTTCCGATAGTATTTACGCAATGTCTTAATTCATCAAAGGTGAGCCCCTCGGTTATGGAGTAGGTTATGTCGTTTATTGTTTGGGGGCATAATTTCACGAGAGCCATTTCGTTTTTCAAAGAATTCAGTTCTGATTTCAGTGATTTTAGTTGCTCGGCTTGTTTTTCCACGGTTTCTTTTACGGCGTCGCGAGAAGCCGAGAGCATACCCATCAAAGATTTATTTTCATCGTTTAAAAATCTATAATCACAAAGAGCGTACTTTCCTGCTAAAATTTCTACTCTTGTGCCACCTTTATATGAGTAAAAATCTATAACCTTAACGAGCCCTACTTCCCCTGTAGACTTTACGTGGGGAGCACAGCAAGCACAAAGGTCAGTACCCTCAATGTTTATGATTCTTACATTTTCTGTAAGGTCAAGTTTGCTGCGGTAGTCAAGGTCAGATAACGCCGAAGAATCGGGGAATTCTACGCGTACCTGGCGGTTTTCCCAGATTGCTTGGTTTGAAAGGGTTTCGGCATTTTTTATGTCGTCAGCGGTCAACGGTCCGTCAAAATCCACCGTCATTTTGCCGTCTTCGCTCATATGAAAGCCTACGTTGTTGTAGCCGTGGGTTTTATTTATTATGCCTGAAATTATATGCTCGGCGGTGTGGCTCTGCATACGGGCAAATCTTATGTCCCAATCTATCGTGGCTGTTACTTCACCTGAAATTTCAGCGGTTGTTTTATGAATAACTACGCCGTCTTTTTCTAAAACGTCCACCACTTTTACGCCGCCTATTGTTCCTGTGTCTGCAGGCTGACCGCCCTCCTCGGGGAAAAAGGCAGTTTTATCTAAAACTACATCAAAGCAGTCGCCGTTTTTGGTGCACGTTATTACTGTTGCAGTAAATTCCTTGCAGTAGGCATCTCTTTCGTATATTTTCATTTTCTCATCTCTTTTCGTAGATAAATTCAAGGTTTTGCTCACGCTCTATAAATTCTTTGATTTTTTCTTTGTCATCAAAAATGGAATATGCCAAGAGGAGTTTTGCGTATGCACATTCGTCGGTCATACCATACAAAGAATGTACACTTTTTTGGCGTACTTTTTCTGTGCTTTCATATACTTTTCCATAAAAATTCGATGGAGAAATATATAAATCGATATTGTTTTCCTCGCAAATTTTGGCAAGGTACATAACAGAGTGAGTGTCCTCTTCCGTACAAACTGTACCCGAATGGTATGCCGAATGCAGTATTGCTTTATAGTTTTTGATATCAAAACTTTTATAATCCATTCCCACATAGGGAGTGATTTTTAAAATGCAGTTTTTGAGTGTAAAATCATTCGGAAGTGGTGGGGTTGTGCTTTTTTTGGGCTCGGAAACTTTAGCAGAATAAAAATCCTCGGAGTAGTTTCCGCACTGCAGAATTCGTGACGCAAAATGCATATACATAATGCCGTCAGAAATGTTTTTGTACGTTACATACACATTGGGTGCGATACCATCTGAAATATACTTAACCGCCGCGGCAAAATTTTCGCATCCGTTTGAAGATTTATCATCTATGGGTTTATTTGCCGACACAAAAATCACAGGTATCGGGGTGTCCTTTAAGATAAGCGAAAAAAGCGGCGCTGTATAGCCTAAGGTGTCCGTTCCGTGAAGAAATATTACACCGTCGTAGCGGTCTTTTTCTACATCTTGTCTGTATGCGTCAAGGATTTTATTCCACTTGTTTACAGTCATATTTTCAGAAAGAATCATTAAGTTATCAGCCACATCAAAGCAGACATCGTCCTTGTGATTGGTTTTGTAGTTTTCTACTATTTTTATACCTGCTCGCTCCTGAACAGACAACGTTCCTCGTGCGTTTTCGCCTGTACAGATAGTGCCGCCTGTAGGGATTATGAGAATTTTCATATCGTCACCTATAGCAATACAGCGAAAGCAGAGTGCCTTCGCTGTGTTTTCGTTATTATTTGAGTTTTTGCTCGAGCATTTCTTTGATTACGGCAGGGTCGCCTGCGCCGCGAAGTTCTTTCATACAAGCACCGAAAAGTGCCTGGATAGCCTTTACCTTGCCGTTTTTGTAGTCTTCTACTGCGGCAGGGTTTGCTGCTATCGCTTTATCTACGATTTCTTCAATTGCGCCTGCGTCTACCTTTTTATCAAGGCCTTGAGCCTTACAGTATTCAACAGGGTCAGCGCCCTCTTCCACAACTGCAATCAGCACTTTTTTGCCTGCGTTACGGTTGATTGTGCCCTCTGCTACCATTTTGATAATTGCGCTCAAGTTATCAGCAGTAACCACGCCGTCCTCAAAGGACTTGCCTGCCTTTGACAAAATACCTGTGCAGTCGGTCAAAATCCAGCCTGCCGCGTCCTTGGGGTTACAACCTTTTGCTATTGTGTCGTCAAGTAGTTTGCTGATTTTGTTGTCAGAAAGTAGGATTTCGATTTCTTTTTCAGAAATTCCTGCAGCTCTGTAATCATCTGCCTTTTCATCAACTGCAACGGGCTTGTTGCGTTTGATTTCTTCAAGCCACTCGTCGTCAATGATAATAGGCATAAGGTTTGCATCGGGGAAATAGCGGTAGTCCGCTTCTGTTTCTTTGTTTCTCATTGCAAAGGTTTTGCCTGTTGCATCGTCATAACGTCTTGTTTCCTGAACGAGTTCCTCAAGTTCATACTCGATAGCGTCAATGTGGCGCTGTGATTCGTAGTGGATTGCCTTTTCGATGGCTTCAAAGGATGCCATATTTTTGATTTCGGTACGAACGCCGAATTCCTCACTACCCTCGGGGCGAACAGAAATGTTTACGTCGCAACGCATTGCACCCTCTTCGCACTCTGAAATTCCGCCTGAACGGAACATTGATTTTAATTTGTTGAGATAGGTTACAACTTCTTCTGCGCTGCGGAAGTCAGGCTGTGTAACGATTTCGATAAGGGGAACACTTGTACGGTTAAAGTCAACGTATGAGTATTTTCCGCTGTGAACGAGTTTACCTGCGTCCTCTTCCATGTGAATCTGCTTGATGCGGATGTCACGTGCGCCCTCTGATGTTTTTACGGTAACAACACCGTCGGTGCAGATGGGGTGATTTATCTGTGTTATCTGATAGGCACAAGGAAGGTCGGGGTAATAGTAGTTTTTCTTGTCAAATGTTGTATAGCGGTTGATGTTGCAATTGAGCATAAGACCTGCCGTTACTGCAAGTTCAACTACGTGCTTATTCATAATGGGAAGCATACCCGGCATACCGCTACAAGCAGGGCATACGCAATCGTTGGGCTCATTTGCCGAAGAGTGTCCGCCGCAAGAGCAGAAAATCTTTGATTTTGTGTCGAGTTCTACGTGGGTTTCAAGTCCGATAACGAGTTCGTATTTCATAATTATTCACCCATCCTTTCCATAGCATCAACAAGGCTTAAGAGCTTGCCGTCAGCAAAATGGTCACCCATCAATTGAACGCCATTGCCCACTGCCGCCGGAAAACCTGCAAGGTTTGCTGTAGCGGTAAAGATGCTTTCTTCAAAAACTTTAGTGAAAGCATCTGCTATATCGTAGGCTTCGTATGAGGTCTTGCTTGATGCGGGAATAAGCAATGCATCGTAATCGCAGAAGAGTTTTTTCATTCCATCTGCTACCACTCTGCGCACTCTTAAGGATTTATCGTAGCAATCGCGATAGCGGTTTTTAGATAAAACATCAGAGCCGTAGAGGATTACTGCTTTTGTCAAGAAGTTAAAGCCCTCTGTTCTGGAATTTACATATAATTCGTCGATGTTTTTATATTCTTTTGCACGGTGGCCGAATTTTACGCCGTCGTAACGGGAAATGTTGTTACAGGTTTCGGCTGTCATAAGAATCTGCCAGGCTGTGTTTGCAATTTCAAATAGGCTGCAATCGATTTCTGTAACTGTTGCGCCGCTTTTTTCTAAAGCAGATTTTGCAGATGTGATTTTTGCCTGTGTGTCGGCATCTGCCAAGTCAAAAAGTTCTTTTACTATAGCGACTTTGCTACCTTTAACATCTGTTATGGCATAATCATAGTTTTCATTCTTCAGGCTTGTGCCGTCTTTTTCGTCGTGGCCTGCGATTTTTGTCATAATTTCAGCAACGCCTTTGGCAGTTTTTCCATATACGCCGACAGTTTCGCCTGATGCCGCACAAGAAATCACGCCGTAACGGGAAACTGTGCCGTAGGTGGGCTTTAAGAAACTTACACCTGAAATAGCCGCTGCACGTCTGGGTGCGCCATTCATATCAACGGCCAAGGCTGCTTTTACGTCACCTGATTTTACAGCCTCTGCTGCAGCGCCTGATAAGGTGCTTTCTTTTTCGGCAAAGTGAGAAAACTCGCCTACTAAATCAAGACCAAACTCGCCTGTGTGAGTGATTCCTGCGATTTTTTCGCCTGCTGCTTCTAATCTTTCTACTACTTCTGCTGAAAACAGTGACTTAAATCCTGTGAGCATCTTTGAGCCTGCCGCGGTTTCGTGATTTTTTATGAGTATTGTTTCATCAACGGCGATTGTGCCGCCGTTATCTATTATTTCTTTAAAATATTTCATCCTACACACCTCACTTTACAAGTCTTGGTACTTGCCAACTGTCGTCGCTTCTCTCGGGTGCGCCCGAAAGGAGGTCCTCTCTTGCAAAAGGCTGCTTGCGAGCGTCTTCTCTGAGTACGTTTGTCATGGGCATTACGTGTACCATTTCTTCTACATTTTCAGTGTCTATATTTTTGAGTTTTTCTTCGCTTGATTTCATTGCTTCGAAAATCTCTTTTACCTTTGCTTCCTCATCGTCTGTTAACGCAATCTGGTTTAACTGCTGCGCGTTTGAGAATGTGGAGCGCTTGGTTTGAGTGCCTTTTGTTACTGTGCCGGTTGCTGCGGCGCGTTGTGCCAATGCACTTCCGTTTCCAAGTAGGTGAACGTCCTCTAACTGCTGATTTGTAACTTCGCCGGGAGCACCAAGGAGTAAATCCTGTGCATTTCCGTTTAAGGGGAATGCGATAACGTCTAAGATTTTTTCTTCATCTGTTAAGAGCATTACCATACGGTCAATACCGGGCGCCATACCTGCGTGAGGGGGAGCGCCGTACTGGAACGCTGTATATAAAGCATTAAATCTTTTCTTTAATTCGTCCTCTGTGTAGCCTGCAATTTCAAAGGCTTTTTTCATAACGTCAACATCGTGGTTACGAACAGCACCCGATGCAAGTTCGATACCGTTACCAACAAGGTCGTACTGGTAAGCAAGAACTTCTGTGGGGTCTTTAGTCAGGAGTGCTTCCATACCGCCCTGCGGCATTGAGAAGGGGTTATGGGTGAAGATGGTTTCCCCTGTTTCTTCGTCGTTTTCATACATGGGGAAATCTACTACGAAGCAGAACTCAAAGGCATCGTCGCGTATCAGGTTGAGTTGTTCTTCTTTAGCTAGCCATGTACGGATGTGGCCGGCTTTTTTCTCTGTATCGTTTTTCTTATCATCACAGATAAAGAAGAGTGTTTCGCCCTCTTTTACTCCTGTGATGTCGGTGATTTCTTTTTTCTGTGCATCTGTTAAGAATTTTGCGATAGGTCCTAAGAATTCGCCGTCGCGCAATGTGATGTAGCCAAGACCGCCAAGGCCAACTTCTGCTGATGTTGCAAATTTAAGCGAATCTTCAAAGAATTTCTTTGATTTTCCTGTACAGTCAGCAACAATACCGCGAACAGGACGACCACGGAACGCAGGGAAATCAACACCTGCGAAAAAGTCAGTAAGGTCGCAGATGATAAGGGGGTTACGCAGGTCGGGCTTGTCGGAGCCGTAGTACATCATAGCATCGGCGTAGGTAATACGGCGGAAAGGTTTTTCGGAAACCTTTTTGTCCGAGAACTTCTTAAATGTATCGTAAATTACATCTTCACAAACATCTAAAACTTCTTCCTGTGTGGCAAAAGCCATTTCAAAATCCAACTGATAGAATTCACCGGGTGAACGGTCAGCACGAGCATCTTCATCACGGAAGCACGGTGCTACCTGGAAGTATCTGTCAAAACCTGACACCATAAGGAGCTGCTTAAACTGCTGTGGTGCCTGGGGAAGAGCGTAGAACTTGCCCGGGTGCTTACGGCTGGGAACTAAAAAGTCACGAGCGCCCTCGGGAGATGATGCAGTAAGAATAGGTGTCTGCATATCTAAGAAGCCCTTTTCTTCCATTTTGTTTCTCAAAAACTTTATAATCTGTGAACGTTTAACTAAATTGTCGTGGTTTTTGGGATTACGAAGGTCTAAATAACGGTACTTTAAGCGGAGCTCGTCTTTGCTCTGGCGTGATGCTCTCACGTCAAAGGGAAGCATATTCATGCTCTTGCCCAAAACAGTAAGGGAAGATGCCACAAGCTCAACATTACCTGTTGCGATTTTTTCGTTTACTGTGTCGGGGTCACGCTTTTCTACGGTACCTGTAACAGTGATAACTGTTTCTCTGTTTACATTCTTGATAAATGCCTCATCGTGAATTACCACCTGTGTAACGCCCGTGTAGTCACGAATGTCAACAAATATAACACCACCGTGGTCACGAATAACGTCAACCCAACCGGCTAAAGACACTTCTTTTCCGATGTGTTCATCGCGAATGTCGTTACAATATAGTGTTCTGTACATATTTTTTACCTCCTGATTTTGCCTAGTGCAGTAAATAAAAAATCCCGGGAATATCTGAAATATTCCCGGGACGAGTAATCAAAATACCCGCGGTGCCACCCGCATTGATGCAAAAGATTTGCATCCTCTTTTAATATTAAAATTTAGCCACGCGGAGTGTTCCCAAACTTACTACTCATCTGAAGTGCACTTTCAGTCCATGATGCACTCTCCCTGACAGACTTTCCACAAAAGCCGAGTCTCCACAGATAGTTTACCACAATTGATTGTTTTTTGTCAACAGTATTTTTTGCCATATATACTGACAATATACGAAAATTTTAGATTTTTGTTATTCTTTTTTCTTTCTTGTTTTTTCTATTATATAGACTCCCGCAAAAAGCCCTGCCGTAATAATAATGCAAAGCCCTACTCTTACAAGACCCGACAGGTCGGAGGGAGGCTCTTGCCAGCCGTCTGCTTTTTGGGCAGCTGCAGACAGCGACGTGGTAACCGATGACGCTTCGTATAAAAGCATATAGGTCTTGTATAAAACCTCTGCTGCGTCGCTTTTTGCTATAAATGTGTCGGGCAAAAAGTCGCCACCGTTTTCACAAAGTCCGCACTGAACTGCTACTGCAATATACGGAGCATTCTCCGGTGTTATGCCGGATTTGTCGGAGAACAAAATGTAATCCATATAATTTTCGGGACATTGATAGCCTTTTTTCTGGACCAAGATTTTGCCGCAGGTAGCCAGCATATACTCTTTTGTCAAGCGGAGCTTTTTGCTTATGCCGTCGTACTGCTCATTGTAAAACATCTTGCTGACCGCTTCATCAAACTCATCAAGAGTCATGATTTTTTCGGGGTAGAAGTTGTTTTTTCTGTCTAAATCTAAAATCCCTTTAGATACCAAAAACCTTATGGCTTCGCTTTTTGACATAGGCAAGGAGTCTGTGTCGTTTATTGTTATATCGTCTTCCACCAGCTGATAGTTTCCCGAACGAACAGCCGAAAACTCAATGGTAGAGGTCTTTTTGTCAAATTGACCGCCACGGTTTCCTGTGCCACCGTCGTAGCTTACAAGAACTGATGAGTATTCGTATTTTGCCGGCACGATAAACCACACAGGCGAATAAATCTGGTCTATTACGCTGGAGTGACCGTCGGTAAATACTATAGAATAGTCCTCATCACGAAGAGTGTATTCTATACAGAAGGTATCTGTATTTTCTTCTAATATTGCAAGCTCTGCGGTATTTAGGTAAATGCCGTGAGTATCCGAAAGCATTATTCTTATGCCTGTTGCATTAGCTAAAGCTTTAGCCGTATTATCGGCAAATTCTATTCTTACAGGGCGAGAAAAATCCACTCCCGTACACACAAGCTCGGGGATTGTACGAGCTGTTCTTATCTGGGAGATTTTTTTGGATTTGCACACTGACAACAACTGACCCATGGAGATTCCTGCGCTTTCCGCAACGATTGATACGGATTTTTTGTTGATTGTCAAGGTGTTATTTTTTGCCTTGATTTCTGCTCTTGAGCATTTGTTTACTGCGTATTCCAAAAACTGTGCCAGTTCTTTTTTGTCGTTGTCATTTACTGCGCCGCCCGAGGGTATAATCTGCGAAAGATAATTTACATAATCGTCTATTCCGCGAAAGCTTGCGCATTTTTTGTAGTCGGGATTTATGTTAGAGGGCGCTTTTTCTACCGCTATCAAAGAAGAAATCTTCGATGTGGCTACGTCTTTTTCGTCACGATAGCTTTCTATCACATTCATCTCACTGTCAAGAAGCGCGTAGTTTTTGTCGTAGGGTAAAATTACCTTCTCGTTTTGTGTATCATTTGTAAAAAATTCAACAAAAATAAAGTCATCACTCAAAACCGAAATGCGATGGAATTCTAAAAATTTACCCTGACCTGCGTTTTTCTTGATTTTTTCTCTTTGAGCAGCAGAAAAACTCACCTGATTGTCTGAAATTTCGGTAAAAAGATTGTAACGCCCAAAAGCGCGAGTGAGCCCTGCCGCTGTGCCAAACATCTTGATTTCCTCGGGAAGAATATCGGCACATAACATATAGCTTTCCGCGTAGTCCTCGAAATATTCCGCCACTTCACCGGTCACCGTGTACGATTGCGAAAACACCTCGTTGTCAAGCTTTACGCTACCTACGCCGGTTTTAATATTTTCCTGGGCTATAACGTCAAGAGCAGGAACGAAATTTTCAAAATTCATTCTGTATGTATAAAGAATTCCCTTATAAATAGCCTGTCCGAAAAAGCCGGTGTCGTTTTTTTGAGCTGCGGTCATAAGCTTTAAATTATTAAAAAACTCAAAGGGAATTTCCGTGCCTTCGTAGGATTTGACATAAGTAGCTTCCTTTATATGATAAAGCTGCACTTTGCCCGATACGCTTAATACCAATTCGGGTACTGTGTCACCGTTTATATCAAGGAGCTTTCCTCTGCTGATACGATTTTCTCCAATTACCTTGCGGTATTCCGCTTCCCAGAGATTTTCTGCGGCTGATACAGCAGGTACGAAAGACACCAATATTAAAATCATTAACAATAATGAAACAACTTTTTTCATAAGCGTATCTCCGAAATTTGAGTATACCTAAATTATACAGGTTATATAGGAAAAAATCAATGTTTTTAAAGGCTTTTAAAAAATAATTAAAAAATGCTTGACAAACAAAAAAATATAGTGTAAAATACATTTTGTCAGTTTTTGACTGTGTGGCGGCATAGCTCAGTTGGCTAGAGTACTCGGTTCATACCCGATTGGTCGCTGGTTCAAATCCAGCTGCCGCTACCAAAACTTAATATGGCCCGTTGGTCAAGCGGTTAAGACACCGCCCTTTCACGGCGGTAACACGAGTTCGAGTCTCGTACGGGTCACCAACAAAAAGAGAACTTTTGTCTACCAAGACAAGAGTTCTCTTTTTGAGTGATGCGTTCCTTCGGAACATGATGCGCACGACCTGCGTGATGCAGACTTCGTCTGTGATGCACACCTTCGGTGTGTGAATTGGAACGCATCGCATCACAGCGAGTAAAATGAGCGACATCACATTTACGAAGCAAATGCATCACTTATCACTTGAAAAAACTATGATTTTATACTATAATAATATAAAAAATTGTCAGAAGCGGAACTTCTATTGGAGCTAATATCCACGAAGCGCAATATGCTCAAGGTAAAAAGGACTTTATATCAAAACTTGAAATAGCATTAAAAGAAGTAAGTGAAACAGGATATTGGTTGGATTACTTTATAAAACAGACTACATAGATAACGTAAAATAACACGCGAGGTATAAATTATGAAAAAATTTTCAGGAATTTTAATATGCACAGACCTTGATGGTACGCTCCTTCGGAATGATTCATCAATTTCAAAGGAAAACATCGATGCTATCGAATATTTTAAAGAAGAGGGCGGACTTTTCACCTTTGTAACGGGCAGACTTCCCTACTATGTAAAAGGCTTGTGCGATATTGTTGTACCCAATGTGCCTTATGGCTGTTGTAACGGGGGCGCACTTTATGACCACAAAAAACAAGAATATCTCTGGAAAAGGCCCTTGTCTTACGATGCTATGGAATTAATTGATTATATTTTGGAGCAGGTTCCCGAAGCGGGAGTCGTGGTGTGCGGCTTTGAAAGAACGTATTTTTGCCACGATAATTCTGCCATTGATGAGTTTGTTGCGCGCACGGGCATCGAAAAAATTATGGCTGACCGCAAGGACGTAACAGGAGAAATCGCAAAAATCATATTCTGTGATATGAATAGCGAAAACATCCGTCGTATAGGGGAGCTTTTGTATGCGCATCCTAAGGTGTGTGATTTTGATTTTGTGAGATCCGAGCGTTTTCTCTTTGAAGTGATGCCAAAGGACACTCACAAGGGAACAGTTATCGAAAAAATGTCTGAAATTTTGGGAATTGATATCGACAGAACCATCGCTATAGGCGACTACGACAACGATATCGGCATGCTGAAATCGGCGAAACTCGGCATTGCAGTAGAAAACGCCGTGGATTCTGTGAAGGCAGTGGCAGATATGGTGACAGTTTCTAACCAAAACCACGCCATCGCCAAAATAATAGAAGATTTAGATACAGGAAAAATTGTGCTTTAGGAGGTATTGTGTTTATGTTGGATTTTACTTATTTTGCACCGACCAAGGTGTTTTTTGGAACTGATACTCACAAGCAAGTAGGCGAAATCATAAAGGGCTACGGCTACAAAAAAATCATGCTTCAGTACGGTATGGGAAGCGTGAAAAAGTCGGGGCTTTACGATGAGGTTATGGCGTCTTTATTTGATGCCGAAATCGAAGTTGTAGAGATGGGCGGAGTTGAGCCTAATCCTAAACTTTCATTTGTAAAGCGCGCTATTGATGTGGCACGTGAAGAAAAAGTTGAGATGATTTTGGCTCTTGGTGGCGGCTCGGTAATCGACTCCTGCAAGTACACCGCAACAGGCGTAAAGTATTCAGGCGACGTGTGGGATTTCCCCACAAGACGCGCAACCCCCACTGACGGACTTCCCGTGGCGTGTATTCTTACTATTTCTGCGGCAGGCAGTGAAATGAGTTCATCGGCTGTTATATCAAACGAAGAACTTCACTTAAAGCGCGGCTATAACTCGGACTTTAACCGCCCAAAATTTTCTATAATGAATCCTTGTCTTACCTATACGGTAAGCTCTTACCAGACCGCTTGCGGTATAGTGGACATCATGGCGCACACTATGGAAAGATACTTCTCCGTATGTGAGCCTACCGACCTGACAGACAGACTTGCAGAGAGCATTCTCGTGTCTGTAATAAATGCAGGAAAAGTGGCAATGAAAAACCCGCAAGACTACAACGCCCGTGCGACTTTAATGTGGGCATCGTCTCTTTCTCACAATGATTTGACAAGTTGCGGAAGAAAGGCTGTCCTTGCCGTGCATCAGTTAGAGCACGCCTTAAGTGGCGAGTTTCCTGAAATTGCTCACGGGGCAGGGTTGGCTGTGTTGTTCCCTGCTTGGGCGCGCTATATTTATAAATTAAACCCATCGCGCCTTGCGCAGTTTGCTCGCAGAGTTTGGGGTGTAGTGGAAAGCGATGACGAAAAGGCGGCAATTCTTGGAATTGAAGCAATGGAAAACTTCTTCCGCGAAATTGATATGCCCTTATCACTTCGTGAATTCGGGATTCCTGCCGATTGTACCGACACTCTCGCAGAACTCTGTACATTTAATAAAACACGAACAATACCGACTTATAAAGATTTAGATTATGATGATTTAAAGAAAATATTTGACAGTTGTTATTAAAAATTTGAGAAATAATTCGCATTTTGCGAATTATTTCTTTTTTTAAAACCCAAATATTTTTTATGTTTTTCCAAATAAAGTTGTAGCAATGTTATTGTGGTTGATGTAATATTATGAAAAGACTTTTTAAATTTTAAGGTGTGATTTTATTGAACAAGACATTAACGGACAGGCGAGCAAGCCTTATTATCGTTTTGATGTGCTTTATTGCTTATACGATAATCGGTCTCACGAGAAACGCATATACTGCAGCCCTTGCCGGTATCATCAGCGACGGGATTTTTACTAAAACTGCTGCAGGCACAATCAATTCAAGTTTTTATATTACATATAGTCTGGCACAGATTCTGGGTAGTTTTTACGTGGACAAAATCTCCCCATTTAAAGTTATAACCATAGGCTTAATCGGTACTATGCTTGCAAATGTGGCAATGTCTGTTTCTGCATCCTTTGCAGTTATATTTATAGCCCGCGCGTTTATCGGTATTGCACAATTCGGCGTGTGGCCCGCTCTTTTGAAAATAGTTTCTGAATATATTTGCCAGGATTACAGACGAAAAAGTATGTACCTTATGCCGCTTGGTATGCAGGTGGGTACAATTATAAGTTATCTGGTAGCATCTATCGTGCTGGCGCAAGGCAGTTGGCAAGATTTGTTTGTGGTTTCATATGTCATTCTTGGCATAATCACTGTTATATTTGTTGTTACGGTGTACTTTATCGACAAAAAGGCAGTGGTATCAGTTCCTAAAAGTGCGCCTGCGCAAAAGAGCGATGCGCCCGTTTCTGATATCAGCACCTGGAAAATTATATTATCAAGCGGTGCCATACTCATATTTATTTCCTCTTTTGCAAAAAGTATGGTATCATCAGGTATCGCCAGTTGGATGCCCACAATGATTATGGAAAGTTACGATATGTCGGCAAGTTTTTCAAGTGTTTTGACTACTTTGACCTCCTGCTCAAATCTGGTTTCTGTATTTTGGGTGATTTTGCTTTACCCCAGAGTGTTCAAAAGCGAAACAGTAGCAACAGGTATGTTTTTCCTGATGTCGCTCCCCCTTATAATCGTGATGTCCTTTGTGGGAAAAATTCCCCTTATTGTGACAATTATTATGGTGGTTTTTGTAAATATGTTCAAAAATTCAATCCATCAGTTTTACACAGTAGAAATTCCTGCAGGCTACAAAAAATACAACAAAGCAGGTATGATGGCAGGCTTAATCAACGCGGCTACCTGTATCGGCAGTATGATTGCAGGTACGATTTACGGCTGGACCGCCGACACATACGGCTGGAGCACGACTATACTTGTATGGGCGGCGCTTTGCTTTGTAGGAATGGCAGCGTGCTTTATAGCATCGCCAATCTGGAAGAAGTTTACTAAGGGCAATAATTAAAGCGTCCAAGCGACAAAAACCGAGGGAATTTGGATGCAGAATTGACAGTCTGAACCCGAAGCAATATATAAGATATTGCGAGAGGTGAAGAATGTCAATAATCAAAACAATAAAATAAAAGGAACACCGAATTTGGTGTTCCTTCATTCTTTAAACTAATCTTTGTTTTGATGGTCTGCGCTAAATTCACCGGTTTTAATTTTTGAAACTGTGGACTGGGGCAGGTATTCTTCCGCCACGTGCGATGAACGCAGAACTGTCCTTACTATTCACAGGCATTACAGGGCCTGTTCCCAAAAGTCCTCCAAAGTCCACAGTATCGCCTACTACCTTATCGGGTGCAGGAATAATTCTCACTGCGGTGGTTTTTTGGTTTATCATACCGATTGCCGCCTCGTCTGCGATAATTGCAGAAATTGTAGCCGCGGATGTATCACCGGGAACACAAATCATATCAAGGCCTACGCTACATACACAGGTCATTGCTTCTAATTTATCAAGTGACAATGTGCCTGCCTCAACTGCCGCTATCATTCCTGCATCTTCACTTACAGGAATAAACGCACCCGACAGACCGCCAACGTAGGATGACGCCATAATACCGCCTTTTTTAACTGCATCGTTTAAGAGGGCCAGTGCCGCCGTTGTGCCGTGAGTACCGCACTGCTCAAGTCCCATTTCTTCTAATATATGTGCTACGCTGTCGCCTACTGCAGGTGTGGGCGCTAAAGACAAATCCACTATACCAAAGGGTACGCCTAACATCTTTGATGCTTCTTGTGCTACAAGTTGACCCATACGGGTGATTTTAAAGGCGGTTTTTTTGATGGTTTCTGCTACCACCTCGAAGTCTTGACCTTTTACCTTTTCAAGTGCACATTTTACAACGCCGGGACCTGATACGCCAACATTGATAACGTACTCTGCCTCGCCTACGCCGTGGTACGCGCCTGCCATAAAGGGATTGTCCTCAACACTATTGCAAAATACCACAAGCTTTGCACAACCAAAGCCGTCGGCGCTCCTTGTAATTTCTGCAGTTTCTTTTATGATTTCGCCCATTTTCTTTACGGCGTCCATATTGATGCCTGCCTTTGTTGAGCCTACGTTTATGCTTGAGCAAACCTTTTCTGTTACGGCGAGAGCCTCAGGGATTGCATCTATCATCGCCATTTCAACGGGAGTGATGCCCTTTTGTACCAGTGCCGAAAATCCGCCGATAAAGTTTACGCCTACTTTTTTTGCCGCGTCATCAAGGGTTTGGGCAAACTTTACGAAATCTTCTTTTTTCGTTGACTGCAATACTAAAGATGCCGGTGTTACGGAAATTCGCTTGTTTATAATGGGCACGCCGTATTTTACTGCGATTTCTTCTGCAACGGGCACCAAGCGCTCTGCGGCCTTGGTGATTTTGTCGTAGACTTTTTTGCAAACTGCGTCTACATCGTCCCCTGCACAAGAAAGCAAGGAAATGCCCATAGTTATTGTTCTTATATCAAGATGCTCTTCTGATATCATCCTGATGGTTTCTATAATTTCTTTTCTGTTTATCATTATAGTTTCTCCTTAATAGCTTTTCCTTAAATTCTGTGCATTGAAGAAAAAAGTCCCTCGTGCTGAACTTTTATTTCTACGCCAAGAGTCTTGCCGATAGCCGCCAAATCCTCGCTTAAGGTTTTTGCGGTGATATCTGCGCCTTGAGTATCTACCAACATAATCATGGTGAATATTTCCTGCATGATAGTCTGTGAAATGTCTAAAATATTTATTTTTTTGTCGGAAAGGTAGCCACTCACCCCTGCAATAATGCCTGTGCGGTCCTGTCCTACTACTGTTACTACTGCTTTCATTTTTTTGTTCTCCTTTTTATGTTAAATTCATTATATAATCATGCTGAAACGCCAATCTTTAGCTTATTGGCGATAATATTGGAAAGAACGAGCGCCGTCAAGCCTGAACAAAGCTTTCCTATTATCACAGGCAAGACGAAAGAACTGTCAAACACCATCGTAAACCCCAGATGGCTTCCAAGCACAAAAGCGCCCGAAACTGCAAACGCAGAATTAACTACTATACCTTTTTTGTCCATTTTGTCCATCATTCCAAATGTTGTTGCATTTGAGGCAAGAGTGGAAATAATACCCACTACTGAAATTTCGTTTATGTGAGCTTTTTTGCCGATTGCCTTAAACGGCCTTGACAAAACTTTGGAAATAACATACACGCAGGGAAATGCTCCTGATAACACAATGGCTGCATTAAGACAAATTGCCGCCCCTTCTTCTATGGTTGCAAGTCCTTGTATAATTTCTTTTCCTGTTAAAAATCTTATAATACCCAACAAAAGACCAATAGTTATAATAATTTTAATGAATACTCCAAATATTCTGAATATTTTTACACAAGTTTCAGGAACTAAAATTAAGCCGACAGCTATAATTCCGGAAAATATCAAAAGCGGTAACAAATTTATCAGCAAAAGGTAAAATTTTATTCCGCAAATAATTCCCGATACGAAGCAACCAATGGGGATTGTTACTATACCGCACAAAAGTCCAAGCAATAATTCTCTGTGATTCTGCTTATCAACAACTCCAAGTGAAAACGGGATGTTAAAAGACACCGTGCATCCCATCATAGATGATACAACCAGCGCATTATATAACCCTATTTTTTCATTTCTTGCCATTTCCGCTGCCAAGGGCGCTCCACCCATATCGTTTGCAAATAAGGATGCGGGTATTATTGAGGGGTCAATATGTAGTACATTTGAAAAAAAGTCTGACACAGGCCTCAGCATTTCGGCAATAAGCGGAGAAATGACTATCATACCTATCATCGAAAGGGACATTGTTCCCAAAAGCATAAAGGCGCTTTCGAATTGCTTGCCGAGACCGAATCTGCTGCCGATTATTCTGTCCAGTGCTCCCAAAACAGAAAAAATCAATATTATAATTGTTAAGTAATTCATCGCCGCTCCTCACTTACTTGTTAAATCGGAAAGATTTTCTTCGCAAAATTTTATATGCCTATATTATACTCAAATGCAGTGCTTCTTTCAAGGCTTTTGGGAATTTTTTTATTTTCCTCTTTAAAAATTACAGAATTTGGTGTATAATGTATTTGTATAAGCTTTTTTTAGAAAGGAATTGATGTGTTGTGGCAGTTTCAGTAAAGCTCTCTTCCATAATAGAGGAATATAATTTAACACCCGTGGTTACCCCCGATGACTGTGAAAATATCGAAATAACAGTGGCGGACGTTAACCGTCCCAGTCTTCAGTTGGCGGGATTTTTTGAGTATTTTGACCCTAATCGTATACAGATTATCGGTATGGTTGAGTACACCTACCTTGAGTCACTGTCGTCAGAGGACCGCTATGCGTCAATCGAAAATCTTCTAAGAGAGCCCGTGCCTGCGGTAGTTGTCACTCGTGGTATGGAGCCTTTTCCCGAGCTTATAAAGTGTGCCGAAAAATACGGTCGCGCACTTTTTGTAAGTGATTTTTCTACATCAAGATTTACAAGTGCGATTATTCTTTATCTAAACGTAGCCCTTGCTCCCATGACTCAGCTCCACGGCGTTTTGGTTGAGGTTTACGGCGAGGGTATTTTGCTCCTTGGGGAATCAGGCGTAGGTAAATCTGAAACCGCAATAGAGCTCGTTAAGCGCGGCCACCGTCTTGTAGCAGACGACGCCGTTGAAATAAGAAGAGTGTCAAATAAATCGCTGGTTGGCTCGGCACCCGAGGTTATCAGGCATTTTATCGAGCTACGCGGCATAGGTATAGTTGATGTGAAGCGCCTTTTCGGTATGGGTGCTGTAAAAGACACAGAAAATATCGACCTTGTGATTAAGCTTGAAAACTGGCAACAGGGAAAAGCCTATGACCGACTTGGTATAGATTCCGAAACCGAGGATATTCTTGGTATAGAAATACCTTGTCTTACCATTCCCATTAAGCCCGGTCGAAACCTTGCCATGATAGTAGAGGTTGCGGCTATGAACGCCCGTCAGCGTAAAATGGGCTACAACGCAGCAGAAGAAATAAACGAAAGACTATTAAATCAAACAGATGTTGAATAGGAGAAACCTATGGATTTTAAATTGCTTAAAAATCTTATAACTGAAAAGATTTTCGGCGAAGTGACAGAGGATGTTTCGCTTGCCCCATACACCACCTTTAAAATAGGCGGGACGGCAGACCTTTTTGTGTGTCCAAAGAACTTGGTGGAGTTATTGGACGTGATTGCTCTTTGTAAAGAGCAAAATGCACCCTACTTTTTGCTGGGCGCAGGGTCAAACCTCCTAATCTCCGACAAGGGAATCCGCGGCGTAGTAATAAAGCTGGGCGACGGCTTTGATTACGCTCACGCAAAGCAAAACACAATCTTGGCAGGTGCCGGCGTGTCACTGGCTAAACTTTCCGCAGAAGCAAAAAATGCTTCCTTGACAGGTTTAGAGTTTGCATCGGGCATTCCCGGGACTTTGGGCGGCGCGATTTTTATGAATGCAGGTGCATACGGCGGCGAAATGAAAGACGTTGTGGACGAGGTATCATATATCGACACCGACGGCACAGTAAAGACCATATCAGGCACCGACTGTGACTTTGGCTACAGAAAGAGCATTTTTTCAGATGGCAGTAAAATCATAATTTCTGTTAAGATGACCTTAAAGACAGGGGACAAGGACGAAATTTCTGCTACTATGCGCGATTTAAACGCCAGAAGAAAAGAAAAACAACCCTTAGAATACCCCTCGGCAGGCAGCACTTTCAAGCGACCCGAAGGCTACTTTGCAGGGACATTGATTGAAGAAGCAGGTTTAAAAGGCGCGTCCATAGGCGGCGCTCAGGTGTCTGAAAAGCACGCAGGCTTCGTAATAAATAAAGGTAACGCCACAGCAAAAGACGTAATGGATTTAATCGACCACGTCAAAAAAACTGTGTTTGAAAAGTCGGGCGTAGAACTCGAACCCGAGGTAAAAATTACAGGCGAAATATAAATAACAGGGAGGAAATTCTCCCTGTTATTTATACTACATATTGAAAAGAGAAAACCGCCATCCACAAAACCTTGAAATACTGTAAATTATCGTATTTTTTGCAAAAAAATGCTTGACTTAAAATCGAATTTATGGTATATTATAAGATACTTGGGTGGATGGGTTCTTTTTTTTTGCTCAAAAAAAATTGTAACTCGCCCTAAAAACGTTAATAAATTATAGATATAAATTAAGGAGGCGCGAATAATGAGAACAAGAATTACTCTCGCATGCTCAGAATGTAAACAGAGAAACTACGACACAATGAAAGAAAAGAAAAACACACCCGACAGATTAGAGCTTAAAAAATATTGCAGATTCTGCAAAAAGCACACACTTCACAAGGAAACAAAATAAGTTTTAGTCGCAAAATTGATTAAAATCAGAAGGAGTGAGTTTTGATGGCAGAAGCAACAAAAGCAAAAAAACCCAATAAAATAGCAACCTATTTCCGCGAATTAAAATCAGAGTTCAAGAAGATTTCTTGGCCTCGCTTTAAGCAGGTAAGAAACAACACAGGCGTTGTTATCACATTTATCATTCTCCTGGGCGCATTTATTGCTCTGGTTGACCTTGCTTTTACTTATTTACTTTCCTTTATTAAATAAGTAGAATTTAATTTGACAGGAATGGAGGCAAAAGAGGCTTTGCTTCTTTTATAAAGATATGGCTGAAGCTAAATGGTATGTTGTTCATACTTTTTCAGGATATGAGAAAAAAGTTCAGACAGACCTGGAAAAAACCATAGAAAACCGCAATCTCCATGACAAAATCCTGGATATCAAAGTTCCTATGGAAGAAGTCTTGGAGCAAAAAGGCCAAGAGCAGAAAATTGTTTCACGTAAGCTCTTGCCCGGCTACGTTATTATCAAGATGATAATGACCGACGACACCTGGTATGTAATAAGAAACACACGTGGTGTTACAGGCTTCGTAGGTCCCGGCTCAAAGCCTGTGCCGTTGACTGACGAAGAAGTTCACGCTATGGGTATCGAAAGAAGAACAGTTGAGGTTAAATTCTCAGTTGGTTCATCTGTTCGTGTTACAGGCGGTGCATTTTCTGACTTCGTTGGCGTTGTTGACGAAATCAATATGGAAAAACAGTCTGCTCGCGTTATCGTTTCGATGTTCGGCAGAGAAACACCCGTTGAGCTTGATTTTTCTCAGATTGAAGTATTAAGTTAGTTTTTTAAGCGGTTACGCTTAAGATATCGGGGATTATTCCCCTGTTAGCCGCAGAGTTCCTCTGCGCGTGGGAGGACGAAGGTGGTCTTCGTTCGCCATTACCACATTTTTATTAAGGAGGTGCACTTTATGGCACAGAAAATTGCAGGTTACATCAAGTTGCAGATTCCCGCAGGTAAAGCTACACCGGCTCCCCCGGTTGGTCCTGCACTCGGTCAGCACGGTGTAAACATCGTTCAGTTCACAAAGGAGTTTAATGAAAAGACAGCTAAAGACGCAGGTTTAATCATTCCTGTTGTTATTACAGTATATGCTGATAGATCTTTCTCTTTCATTACAAAAACTCCCCCGGCAGCAGTTCTCTTAAAGAAAGCTGCTAAAATCGAAAAGGGTTCAGGCGTACCTAACAAAACAAAGGTTGCTACAGTTTCAAAAGAAGCTGTAAAACAGATTGCTGAAACAAAAATGCCCGATCTTAATGCTGCTTCACTCGAAGCTGCTATGAGCATGATTGCAGGTACAGCAAGAAGTATGGGTATCGTAGTAGAAGACTAATTTCGGTTTTTTTAATTAAGTGGGAGAGTGGAATTACCACTTGTTCGACCACAAAAGGAGGAAAAAAATAATGTTTAGAGGTAAAAACTATCAGGAGAGCGCAAAGCTCGTAGATAGAGCGAAGCTTTATGAAACAGAAGAAGCTTTAGACCTTGTTATCAAAGCTTCTAAAGCAAAATTCGATGAAACAGTTGAAGTTCACGTCAAATTAGGCGTTGACTCAAGACACGCTGATCAGCAGGTACGTGGTGCGATCGTTCTTCCCCACGGTACAGGTAAAACAGCTCGTGTTTTAGTATTTGCAAAAGGCGATAAGCTCGCAGAAGCAGAAGCAGCAGGTGCTGACTTTTTCGGCGGCGAAGAGCTCATCCCCAAAATCCAGAACGACGGTTGGTTTGATTACGACGTTGTTGTTGCAACACCCGATATGATGGGCGTTGTAGGTCGTTTGGGTAAAGTGTTAGGTCCTAAAGGCTTAATGCCCAGCCCCAAAGCAGGCACAGTTACAATGGACGTAACAAAAGCTGTTAACGAAATCAAGTCAGGTAAAATCGAATACCGTCTTGACAAAACAAACATCATTCACTGCCCCATCGGTAAGGTTTCTTTCGGCGTAGAAAAGCTTACAGATAACTTCAAAGCTTTACTTGGCGCTATCATCAAAGCTAAACCTTCAGCTGCAAAGGGTCAGTACATTAAGAGCTGCGCTGTAGCTTCAACAATGGGCCCCGGCGTAAAAATCAACCAGGCTAAACTTACTGACTAATTTTACTTGACAAAGTGAAATTCTTATGGTAAAATAGCCATTGCAAAGTTAATTAAATTTTTCCGCAGACAGCAGGTGTGAGTATTCACTTAAAATTGCCCGCCGAGGAAAGACCAGAATTTACAAATTTCAGGACTTTTCTTCGTTTGCGGAGAAAAGTCCTTTAAATTTTATTCACAGTGAGGTGAAAATAATGGCAAGCGAAAAAATCTTACAGCAGAAACAGCAGGCGGTTGCAGATTTAACAGAAAAGTTTAAAACTGCTGCAGCAGGTGTGTTCGTTGATTACTGTGGTTTGACTGTTGCAGAAGATACAGAACTTCGTAACAAGTTAAGAGAAGCAGGCGTTGATTATTCTGTTGTTAAAAACACAATCACAAAGCGTGCAGCTAATGATGCCGGTTTTGCAGATTTCGACGAAATCTTAAATGGACCTACAGCTTTAGCTTTTAGCTTTGACGACGTAGTTGCTCCTGCTAAAGTTTTAGCAGATTTTGCAAAGAACCACGAAGTATTTACAATTAAAGCCGGCTTTATGGAAGGCAAGGCAATGTCTTTAGAAGAAATCGATGCATTAGCAAAAATTCCTTCAAAGGATACATTGTACGCTATGCTCGCAGGCGGCTTGAACGCAACAATCGCAGGTCTTGCTCGTGCACTCAACGCAGTAGCAGAACAGCAGGGCGAAGTTGCATAATTACAATCAATTTATTACAGTTAAAAAAAGAAATTTATAAGACAAAATTTAGGAGGAAATTAAAATGAGTGAAAAAATCACAGCTATGATTGAAGAAATCAAAGCACTTTCAGTTTTAGAATTATCAGAATTAGTAAAGGCAATCGAAGAAGAATTCAACGTATCAGCAGCTGCTCCTGTAGCAGTTGTAGGTGCAGCAGCTCCCGGCGCTGCAGCAGCAGAAGAAAAGACAGAATTTGACGTAGAATTAACAGAAGCTGGCGCTGAAAAAGTTAAGGTTATCAAAGTTGTACGTGAAGTTACAGGTCTTGGTCTTAAAGAAGCAAAAGACATGGTTGATGGCGCTCCCAAAGTTATCAAAGAAGCTGCATCAAAAGACGCTGCTGAAGAAATCAAAGCTAAACTCGAAGAAGTTGGCGCTAAAGTTACACTTAAATAATTTAAGTAAGTTTCATAATAAAAACGCACTCTGTATGGAGTGCGTTTTTTATTTACTGGTCTTTAAAAATGGCGCATAATGAACATCTGTCACCTCTCGGCGTACCCTCGTACGCCTTCGGGCAAGTCGCAGGCAATTCCATCTGTTCATTCTGCATCCATTTTTTTCAGCCCATCAAGCAAGATAACACAAATTAAGGTTGTAATTTTTCACACAATATGATAAACTATATCTGCGACATAGACTAATATTGGTTCAACACAGGCATACTATTGGTAAAAATGTATGCTTTGATTGTTATATCCTGTGTTGATATAGTCTGTGTCGCAACAGCAGTCTTAGCTACGTTTTTCTGCGTCAGCTTCGGCTGACGCATTTTTTATTGTGTGGTGTGCTTTATGGGAAGATACTGTGTTTATTGTTTCAACGGAATTCATAAGACTTATTACCGTAAGTCAAAAGATTACATTCTTACCAAAGATTATCTGGTTTGTGAAAAATGTGGCCGACGCAGAAGACTGGTAGAAGTAAGCCTGTTGCCTATTCCCTATAAAAGTGATCCTACATTTAGCAATGCTTTTACCGATCTTTCCATTATGTTTTGGTCTGATATTTTGTATTATATACCTTTAAATATAATTGTGCGGTCATATAGATTTTTTAAGAAGCGTTTTAGTAAAAAGGACATTCGAAAATGAATGTCCTTATTTATGTGGCAGGAGAAAAATGATTGTGTTCTGCGCATTTTTCTACTGCCTGCAGCTGCCGGAAAATTGTTTAATAATAGTCTGCAGGTACTCGATTTCTAATTTTGCATCAAAGAGCTTGTAGCGAGTTTTGTCCAGTGCTTTTGCAAGCTCTGCTACTGTTGGCTCGTCGTAGAGTTTCTTCTCCAGACGCTCACAAATTTTTTCTAAAAGTTTTCTCATATCTTCACCTCCCTCAACGTTAGCCTACCACAAAAAAGTGTGCAATTGTGTGCAAAAATCTTTACTTTTTCTCTTGGTTGTGTTAAAATGTTTTTTATAGTTTCAACCTTGGAAAAGAGTGATATTGTGTTTAAAATCATAAAAAAGAAAATCTTAAATCCTACGGTTACATTGATGGAAATCGAGGCTCCCTCAGTTGCGCGCCATGCTCAACCGGGGCAATTTATAATCTTGAGAGTAACAGACGACGGCGAGCGTATTCCCCTGACTGTTGCTGATTACGACAGAGACCGCGGTACAATAACCATAATTTTTCAGATTGTGGGCGCTACCACTATGCTTTTGAACGAAAAGCGTGAGGGCGACTACCTGTCCGACTTTGTAGGACCTTTGGGGCGTGCTACAAAGACCGACGGTTTAAAGAAAGTCGCAGTAGTTGGCGGCGGCGTAGGTTGTGCTATAGCATACCCCGTGGCAAAAAAGCTACATCAGGAGGGCTGCGAAGTTCACGCTATCGTTGGCTTTCGTAATCGGGATTTAGTGATTTTGGAGGACGAATTCCGAGAAGCATCATCTTCTCTTTTCATTATGTCTGATGACGGCTCAATAGGGGAAAAGGGACTTGTTACCGACGCTTTAAAAAAGCTGATTGAAGCAGGTAACGAATACGATGAGGTTATCGCTATCGGGCCTTTGGTTATGATGAAATTTGTGTCCCTTTTAACAAAGGAATACAACATCAAAACCGTAGTTTCCATGAACCCCGTTATGATTGACGGAACAGGAATGTGTGGCGGATGCAGACTTACCGTTGGCGGCGAAACGAAATTTGCCTGCGTTGACGGGCCGGAATTTGACGGACATTTAGTTGATTTTGACGAGGCAATGGACCGCGCCTCTATGTATAAAGACTTTGAGCGTCACAGCTATCACGAAACCTGTAACCTCTTAAATAAGGAGGTAGAATAATGGCAAATTTAAGAATGGACAAAAATCCCATGCCCCAACAGGCACCGGATGTAAGAAATAAAAATTTTGACGAGGTGGCTCTGGGCTACACACCCGACGCCGCAATAGACGAGGCAAAGCGTTGCTTAAACTGCAAGCACAAGCCCTGTGTGGGCGGTTGTCCCGTAGGAATTGACATTCCTGCATTTATAGCAAGAGTTGCCGAGGGAGACTTTGAGGGGGCGTATCAGATAATTGCTCGTTCCTCTTCGCTTCCTGCAGTTTGCGGAAGAGTTTGCCCACAGGAAACACAGTGTGAAAAATACTGTGTCCGCGGCATCAAGGGAGAGCCTGTTGCTATCGGCAGACTTGAGCGATTTGTGGCAGATTATCACAACGAACACTCAAAAGAATTGCCTGAAAAGATAGCATCTAACGGCTATCGAATTGCCGTCATCGGTTCGGGTCCGGCAGGACTTACCTGCGCGGGAGATTTAGCACGTCTCGGCTATGAGGTTACCGTTTTTGAGGCGTTGCACCTGGCAGGTGGCGTTTTGGTTTACGGAATTCCTGAATTCCGTCTGCCAAAATCAATAGTACAAAAAGAAATCGACACCCTAAAAGCATTAGGTGTAAAAATAGTTACAAATGCAGTAATCGGAAAATCACAGACCATTGACGAGCTGTTGGAAGAAGGTTTTTCTGCTGTATTTATCGGCACAGGTGCAGGGTTACCCAGATTTATGGGAATACCGGGCGAAAACTTAAAAGGCGTGTACTCTGCCAATGAATTCCTCACTCGCGTAAATCTGATGAAAGCCTACAAAGAAAACAGCGCAACGCCCATACAAAAAGCAAAGCGCGTGGCAGTTGTGGGCGGCGGAAACGTTGCTATGGACGCAGCAAGGTGCGCAAAGCGCCTTGGCGCAGAAGAAGTTTACATCGTTTACCGCAGATCCGAGGCCGAGCTTCCCGCACGTCATGAAGAAGTAGAGCACGCAAAGGAAGAGGGCATTATCTTTAAACTTTTGGTAAATCCCACAGAAATTTTGGCCGACAGCGACAGATTCGTATCAGGTATAAAATGTGTTGAAATGACCTTGGGTGAGCCTGATGAAAGTGGCCGTCGTCGCCCCGTAGTAAAGGAAAATTCCGAGTTTATACTCGATGTGGATTCTGTGATTATGTCTATTGGTACATCGCCTAATCCTTTGATTAAATCTACAACCGAGGGGCTGGACACTGCTTCCTGGGGCGGCATCATCGTAAATGATGAAGGTCGCACCTCGAGAGATGCCATTTATGCCGGCGGAGATGCTGTAAGCGGTGCCGCAACAGTTATTCTTGCTATGGGCGCAGGAAAAACTGCAGCACAAGCAATAGATGAATATATTATGTCGAAGAAATAATATAAAAAACAGTTGAAAGAATCTCATAAATATGATAAAATAATATAAAGAGGGGTATTCCCTTTATTTTGCGTTCTACGCGTAAGCGTTGTCGGCCGGGACCCGCACAACTAAAGCCTGTGAACCTCGTCAGGTGGGGAACCAAGCAGCGATAAGCGGTGTCTTTGGTGTGTTGCGGTTTCTCCCGGTGTGAACGCAAAAAACCTAATACTGCAGTTTTGCGGTATATGCCGCTTTTGGCGGCTTTTTTTGTAATTTTTTTGGAGGTGTAACCGTGGCTTATCAGGCGATATACAGACGTTGGAGACCCCGCGTTTTTGACGATGTAGTAGGACAAAATCATATAACCACTACCCTGAAAAACCAGGTTATGAACGGGTCCTGCGCCCACGCGTATCTTTTTTGCGGTACTCGCGGCACAGGCAAAACCTCAACGGCAAAAATTTTGTCTCGCGCAGTAAACTGCTTAAACCCTCAAAACGGCAACCCCTGCAACGAGTGCGAGATTTGTCGGGGCCTTTTGGATGAGTCCATTTTAGACGTTATCGAGCTTGACGGCGCATCGAGAAACAAAGTAGAAAACATCAGAGAAATTATCGACGATGTAAACTTTACCCCCTCAATCGCCAAGAAAAAAGTTTATATCATAGACGAAGTGCACATGGTGACACAGCAAGCGTTTAACGCCCTCTTGAAAACATTAGAGGAACCACCTGAGCACGTTATGTTTATCCTTGCCACAACGGAGCTTAACAAAGTGCCGATTACCGTACTTTCCCGTTGTCAGCAGTTTGACTTCAGAAGAATAACAAACAAAGACATCGCCGACAGAATGGGAGAGATTCTCTCCGCTGACGGATTTACCTTTGAAGAGTCTGCGCTTTCCATGATTGCAGAGCTGGGCGATGGCTCAATGCGTGACTCCCTATCTGTTTTAGATAAATGTGTAGGCGCCGCTGATGCGCACCTTTCCTTTGATACCGTTATCTCGGTTACGGGAATTGCAGACAGCGACGCGCTTTACGATTTGGCTAGCGCTGTTGCTGAGGGCAGCACTAAAGAAGCACTTCTTAAAATTTCAGATATAATAGAAAAAGGCAAGGAGTTGGGGCTTTTTGCAGAGCGATTTATCAAATATCTTCGCGATATTTTAATGGTAAAAATCACTCAAAAGCCTGAAATCTTCCTGAATACATCAGAAGAAAACGCAAAAAGAATCGACGATTTGAGTGTTTCCTTTTCAAAAGAGAGATTGATTCGTGCCATCGAACTTATGTCGGAGGCTTATGCTGCAACAAGGCAGTCAAGTTCTTCCAGAACGGTGTACGAAATGGCAATCGTTAAAATGTGCGAGCCCGAAACAGAGGACACAAGGTTAGCACTCCTTGACAGAATCGCAACTTTGGAAGAAAAAATCGCAAATGGTGATTTTGTAGCTTCGGAAAAGGCTTCTCCCAAAAAGAAAGAAGTGCCAAAGGAAGAAGCGCCGAAAGAGCAACCTAAAGAAGAAAAGGCAGCACCAAAAGAAGAACCTAAAGAAGAAAAAACAGAGCCAAAAGAGAAACAACCCGTATCAGATGATATTGCTTCCCGTTGGCCCGAAATTATAAATCATATCAAGACCCACGGCGGTATGCCCCTTTACCCCCATCTTGCGCTGGTAAGTGCCAAAATGGTAAACGGCAAGTTCTGTGTGGTGTTTGGCGAAAATGCCGCTCTTTCTAAAAGTGTAGTGGCGAAAAGCGCTAACATTGAGCTGATACGCGCGGCAGTCAAGGCAGTGACAGGGGCTGTGGTTGAGGTTTCCTGCGTAACACCAAAGGAAATCGGGATTGAGCCCGAGGACCCCTTTAAAAAGCTGGAAGAATTAAGCAAAACTCGTAGCGACATACAATTCATATAACTCGGAGGACAAAATTATGGCAAAAGGAAATAAATTCACAGGCGGCGGAAATGTAAAAATGAATACCGCTATGCGTCAGGTTCAGGCAATGCAGGAAGAAATGGCTCGCATGCAGCAAGAACTTGAAGAAAAAGTAATAGAAACATCTGCCGGAGGCGGTAAGGTAAAGGTTTCAATGAAAGGTACAAAGGAAATCGTAAAGATTACCATTGACCCTGAAATCGTTGACCCTGACGATACAGAAATGTTAGAGGATTTGGTTACCGTTGCGGTAAATGACGCAATAAAACAGATTGAATCACAAGCAGAGGAAAACATGAGCGCATTAACAGGAGGACTTAACATCCCCGGTCTGTTTTAATTGAGGTAAACTATGAAAGTTCTGTTTTTATCAGTTCCCACAGGGGGCGGTCACCATCAGGCCGCAAAAGCTCTCCAGTGGTATTTTCAAGATAAAGAAAACGTAGAGTGTAAGATTTTGGACGTTGCAGAAAACGTAAATAATCTGGTAAAGGATATGATTTCAAAAGGGTATATTCTTTCTACCACTATTTTTCCCAAAATTTACGGCTCGCTCTACGATATTCTTGACACAAAAACCGTAGACGACGATAACAAGTCAGCTATTAAGCTTCTGTCTAACGGCTTTAAAAAACAACTAAAGAAATATCTGGACGAATACGACCCTGATATTATAGTGTCTACCCATTGCTTTGCTACAATAATTCTAAATAAAATAGCAAAAAGAAACCCCTTACGCGCAAAAATAATATCAATAGTTACCGACTATACCATGCACCCATGGTGGGAGCAGACAAAGTCAGATTATTATATCACCGCGTCGGAGTTTTTGTCCTATCAGGCAATCAAAAAATTAGGAACAAACAAAAACGTGTTGCCCTTGGGCATTCCCGTACATCCTAAATTTTCAACAAAAAGCGACAAAGCGCAAACTCGGCAAAAGCTCGGTCTTGAGGATAAATTTACTGTCCTTATTATGATGGGCTCTATGGGCTACGGCACTGCCGCGAAAAACATAATCAAACAGCTGGACCGACTTCCTGAGGACTTTCAGATTATTGCCGTTTGCGGTAAGAGCAAAAGACTCAAAGCCAGCATCAAGCGCTTAAAAACTAACGCAAAGGTTATCTCCTACGGCTTCGTTGACAACGTCGACGAACTTATGGACGCAAGTGATTGTATAATTACAAAGCCCGGCGGTCTTTCTACCTCCGAGGCGTTGGCTAAAAATCTTCCTTTGATTTTGACAAACCCTATTCCCGGTCAGGAAGACAGAAATATGGAGTTTATGCTAAACCACGGTGTGGCTATATCTTTAAGCGATACCCACCCTGCAGACGAAGCTATTTATCTTTTAATGCATTTTCCCCATATATTAAACAGATTGGTTGAAAACGCGCGTCTTTTAGCAAAGCCCGACGCTACCAAAAAACTCGGAGAATTCATAATTGACATTTATAAAAACAAATAACTTTGCAAGGAGGACTATTTTATGAAATTAGTATTTGCTATTGTAAGCAACGATGATGCAAACGTTGTTATGAAGGAACTTAATAAAGAAGGATTTTCTGTTACAAAAATGGCTTCAACAGGCGGTTTTTTGCGTGTTGGAAACGTTACTCTTTTAGTAGGTACAGAAGAAGAAAACGTGCAGAAGGCTATTGATGTTATTTCTAAATTCAGCGCAAAGCGCAACAAAATGGTATTTTCTGCTGAACCCTACATCGGCGCATCAGCAGGCTATATGTCATACCCCACAGAAATTGAAGTTGGCGGTGCCACAATTTTTGTAATTGATGTAGAAAGATTCGAAAAAATCTGATGACTTTTGATGATTTTCGCGGACACGAAACAGTAAAACATAGCCTTTTGGGTGCAATTTTATCAGACAGAGTGTCAAATGCCTACGTTTTTGAGGGAATTTCCGGCGTGGGCAAAAAATTGTGCGCAAAAATTTTTGCACAAGCTCTTGTATGCTGTGGCGAAAATCCCCCCTGCGGTCAGTGTGACCCTTGCAGACAGGCGCAGGTTGGCGTTTTGCCGGATATCATTTACCTGAAAAAGAAGACGGGCGAAGCCTCTGTAGGCGTAGACGATATTCGTGAGCAGATAATTCCGGAGGTTTTTATAAAACCCAGAGCAACAAAACGAAAAGTCTTTGTGATAGAGCAAGGTGACGAGCTTAATGACGCTTGCCAGAACGCACTTTTGAAAGTTTTGGAGGAGCCGCCCGACTACGTTACGTTTATTATTTGTGTAACGTCTAAGGAGAAGCTCCTGCCTACTGTTTTGTCACGCAGTCAGTCGGTTACGTTTTTTCCACTTTCGGAAGAGGTGGTAACAGACTATGTAATGGACAATTACGATATAGACGAAAAAAGTGCAAAAATCTACGCAAGGCTTGCTCAAGGTAGCATAGGTCAGGCTAAAGCATTAGCAGAAGACAGCACAAAGTATGAAAAAATTCAAAAAGCAACAGATGCCGTAATCTCACTAAAGAAAAAATCCGTAACCATTCGCGAAGTGGTAGAATATCTCACAGAAGAAAAAGAAAACATAGCAGAAATCTTGCAGTATTTTATGACTTTTTTGAGAGATTGCGTCTTAATAAAAAGCGATATGGAGCAGCAGGTGGTTTTTGCGGATAAGATTTCCGAAATTCGCGTTTTCGTATCTGATATCCCCAAAGCTCGGCTGATTTCAGCTTTTGATAAATTGTGTGACTTAAACGTCAGACTAAAACAAAATTTAAATTTTAACGCATCGGTGTCAGAAACCGTTATGCGTATATGGGAGGACTTCCATGACGAAGGTAGTGGGCATTAGATTTAGGCCCGTAGGTAAAATATACTATTTCAACCCAGAGGACACCCAGCTCAATCCGGGAGACGGCGTTATCGTAGAAACAACACGCGGCGTCGAATACGGAACAGTGGTGCTCACGGACAAGGAAATAGATGAACAAGAATTTAATATGCCGATTAAAAGCATTTTGAGAAAGGCAACAGAGCAAGACCTTCAGCAAGCTGAAGAAAACAAAGCTCGTGCAAAAGAAGCTTTTTCTATTTGTCTTGAAAAAATCGCCGCAAACAATCTCGAAATGAATCTGGTAGATGTTGAGTACACCTTTGACAAAAGCAAAGTGCTGTTTTATTTTACAGCCGACGGCAGAGTGGATTTTCGTCAGCTGGTAAAGGATTTGGCGGCAGTTTTCAGAACTCGTATCGAGCTCAGGCAAATTGGCGTTCGTGACGAAGCAAAGCTTTTAGGTGGTTTCGGCATTTGCGGAAGACCACTGTGTTGCTCGCAGTTTTTAGGAGATTTTGAACCGGTGTCAATAAAGATGGCAAAGGAGCAGTCCCTATCTTTAAATCCCACCAAAATCTCGGGCACCTGCGGCAGACTTATGTGTTGCCTAAAGTACGAGCAGGACGCATACGAAGCGCTCCTGGAAAAAGCTCCTAACGTAGGCGCTTTGGTTGAAACTCCAATGGGACGTGGTACTGTTATTGCATCGCATCTCCTAAAGGGCATCGTTTCAGTTAAAATGGATTCTGAAGATACCACTGTCAACGATTTTAAGGTTGACGATATCGTTATCATAAAGAATGTTCAGCGCGCACACAAGTCAGACGACAGCGACGTTGATGCAAAGGCACTGGAAGAATTAGAAAAAGAATAATCATAGGAGGAAAGACATGTCAGCAGTTACAGAAAGAGAAGTATTATTATACCGCGAAAAACCTCTTCTCCGCGACGGAAATACACTTTACTACGGAGATTTTAAAGAAAACTTTATCGTGAGATTTACAATTTTAGAATCAGAAAAGGTCAATGATTTAGATATGGCAAAGAAAGTTATCATTGAGCTTTTGGAGAAAAACGGCGAAGATATCAGCACAGCTAAACTCACCAAAAAAGCAGAACGCACAAGTATGTGGGCGGCGCTTGATATCGGTATATACTGGCTTGAAGATATACTGGAAATGGAAAGAGAATTTCTAGGTAAATAATAAAAAGCACTCGGAAAAATCCGAGTGCTTTTTATTTATCTATTTTTCTTTATAAAGTTCCAACTGTCTTTGCACATTTGAGATAGTCCTAATTCTGCTTTCCAGCCCAGTTCATCAAAGGCTTTTTGTGGGTCGGCAAAGCACGCCGCAATATCTCCGGGGCGGCGGTCAACTATTTTGTAATTGACTTTCACTCCGTTTTCCTTTTCAAAGGTTTTTACAATGTCTAAAACGCTATACCCGTTGCCCGTGCCTAAATTATAAACAGAAACACCTGAAGAAGTCAGTACCTTTTCCAATGCTTTGATGTGTCCTTTGGCTAAATCCACAACGTGAATATAATCTCTCACGCCTGTGCCGTCGTGGGTGGGGTAATCGTTACCAAACACGCTCAAAATCTCAAGAGCCCCTGATGCAACCTTAACGATATAAGGCATCAAGTTATTTGGTATGCCGTTTGGCTCTTCGCCAATAAGACCGCTTTCGTGTGCGCCAATGGGGTTAAAATAACGAAGCAAGCATACACTCCAGCCGTTATCTGATGTATATACGTCCCGCAAAATGTTTTCTATCATTAGTTTGGTGCTGCCGTAGGGGTTTGTGGTAGATAAGGGGAAATCCTCTTTAATCGGCACAGTATGGGGGTCGCCGTAAACTGTGGCAGAGGAAGAAAATACGATTTTTTTAACGCCTGCTTCACTCATTGCCTCAAGTAGCACCAATGTTCCTGCTACGTTGTTTTGATAATAACGGACAGGCTGTGCCACCGATTCGCCTACTGCTTTTAACCCTGCAAAATGAATAACCGCATCGATTTTTTCTTTGGAAAAAATTTCTGTCATTGCATCTTTATCTAAAATATCCGCCTCGTAAAAGGCAAAACCCTTACCTGTGATTTTCTTTATTCTTTCTAGTGCTTTAGGACCGGAATTTGCGAAATTATCTACAACTACGATATCGTAATTTGCTGATAAAAGTTCAACGCACGCATGACTTCCAATATATCCCGCGCCACCGGTTACTAATATTGCCATAGCTTACACTCCTATTTAGTATTTTATAAATATATTCTGGGTTTCGCCTATCCATTCTACATCACACCTCAAAAATTCAGCTACGCTGCGCAGAGGTATCATTGTAACGCCGTTGATTAAGGCCGGCGCCGCCGCAACGGTAGTAGACGTACCGTTTACAAAGCATATTTTACTGTCTATATATAAAGAAATTTTTCTGGTTTTATATGTAATATAGATTCTTTGAGTATCGGCAAACCACTCTACTTTTCCGCCTAAAAACTCTACCGCATCCCTTAATGGCACCATGGTAACGCCATTGACAAGCGCAGGAGAAGCCACCATTGCCTTGCCGCCTGAATTTTTCAGCACATAGCGACTACCGATTTTCATAGACAAGGTTTCTGCTGCAGGAATTTCCGGAATAAGCTCACCTGTAGCCGAGATTTCCTCCAGCGAAAGCATATTATCAGCCGGGTTTGCCGGCTTTATAATGGGTGACGGTGTAGGCGCAGGCTCCGGAACAGCAGGCGGCGGTGTGTTTGACACAAGTGTCAAATAACCGTATGTAACGCCATCAAGAGAAAAGGGCGCTACCCCGTTGCGAATTTCTCCGCAATCAGCAAATGTAGGCGGTACAACTTCTTCGCCGCTTTCATTTATATATCCCCAAAGTCCGCCGGAATATACTCTGGCAAAGCCCTCTGTAAATGTATAGCAAAATTCATAGTTTGTGGTGATAAGCCAGTTTCCGTTTGCGTCGATATAGCCGCTTTGGCTGCCTTTTTTCACCGGAAATCTGCCCTTGGCGTCCGCCTTGCCGATATAGTCGAAATCAAAGGGGGTTGTTCTTGTGCCCACAGAATCCACCAGACCGTAGCCTGTTGATGTTCTGCAAACGGCATATCCGTTTTCAAAATCTGCGGCGTACTCATAAACAGGTTGTATCGCAAAATTGCCGCTTTTAGTTATATAGCCCCATTTTCCGTCTTTTTGTACTGCGGCAAGACCATCAGAAAAGTCATAGCCGAAAGTATACTGTGGTTTAATTACCACGTTACCGTTGATATCACAATAACCGTAAAGTCCGTCTGTTATTCCGCAAATCATACCTTCCTTTACGTCAAAGGAATAAGAAAATGGCGATACGAATTCAAGCGCGCCACTCATATTTATATATGCGTGCACACCTCCCGACATAACCACGTGTGCTATACCGTTGTGAAAATCTCCGGCACTGACAAACTGATAGGGAATCACGGTGGTACCATCAGGTGCTATGTAGCCCCACATATTACTGAGCATGGCAGGTATCAGGTCAGATGTAACAGTGCCAAGCGCGTCCCATCTGTATTCTGTGATAAGCTTGCCGTTTGAATCAATCAGCGCCCAACGGGAGTTTTTGGAAACCTTACCGACGCTGCTGTAAAAAGCGTCTGCCATATTATAGGAGGGTTCCTGTTCTACTATATAACTGCAGTGAGCAGTATTTATAAAGCTTGCACTTATAGCCACAGCCATAAGTAAAGATAGTATCTTTTTCATAGCGTTTCCTCTGGGTAAAATTCTACAATATTCTTTCTATTATTTTATACTATTTTTCACCCAAATTCAATAAAATATCAAAAAAAACTATGAATTTTAGCGAATTTATGTTATAATCAAAATGAGATACTATGATTTGCGAAAGGAGAGGCGAGATGAGTAAGGTTATAAAGATAGAAAACACTGCCGATTACGAACATCTCGACCGCCCTGCAAGCGCTTTGGCGCAGGGTGAGCTTGTTGCCTTTCCTACGGAAACAGTTTACGGTCTTGGAGCAAATGCTTTAGACCCCGATGCCGTAAACGCAATCTTCGCAGCAAAGGGCAGACCCCAGGACAACCCCTTAATCGTGCACATAGCAAAAAAAGAAGATATAAAAAAATTAGTAAAATATATTCCCCGCAACGCACAAAAGGTCATTGACAATTTAATGCCCGGACCTGTTACTATAGTTTTGGAAAAAAGCGATGTGGTACCCGATGTTGTTACAGCAGGCGGCAGCACCGTTGCCATAAGAATTCCGGAAAACGAAATTGCCCGTGCCTTAATCGAAAAGGCAGGCGTTCCCGTGGCGGCGCCCTCTGCAAACATTTCAGGAAAGCCCAGCCCCACTAAAGCCTCTCACGTAAAGGACGACCTTGATGACAAGGTGAGCTTTATCGTTGACGGCGGCGCTTGTCGTGTAGGGTTGGAGTCCACGGTTGTTGACTTTACTGTTACTCCCCCTGTTATTTTACGTCCCGGTGGAGTTACCCACGAGGAATTGACTCGTCTTTTAGGCGACGTTCACGGCTACGAAAAGAAAGATGCTGACGAACACTCCCCAAAAAGCCCCGGTATGAAATACAAGCATTACGCACCAAAGGGCGAAATGACTGTCTTTATGGGAAAAAATATCACTGATGCAATAAATGATAGAATAAAGGAAAACCCCCACAAGAAAATCTGCGTTCTTGCGGCAGGAGACCAAGGCTACAAAGGAGCAAAAACACTCATTTGCGGCGAAACTCCCGAAGAATATTCAAAGAATCTTTTTAACCTGTTAAGAGAAGCAGATACTATGGACGCAGAGTTGATTTTTGCGGAGTTTCCTTTCTCTGACGGCGGTATAACCACAGCGCTTTTCAATAGAATCCATAAATCTTGCGGAGGTCGTGTGGTATTATGCAAATAGTAAAAATGGAGCCTCGCCATTTATCTGATATACTAAAGGTGGAGGCGGAGTGCTTCTCCTCTCCTTGGACAGAGGCTATGTTTTTATCGGAACTTGCGGGGAAGTTTTCTCACTATTTTGTGATAGAAGAAGAGGCTCACGCCATCGGCTATATGGGTATGTGGGCACTCTCGGGCGAGGGCCATATCACAAACGTTGCCATAGCAAAGGCCCACAGACGAAAAGGCTATGCAAAAGAGCTTATATCGCATTTTATAAATATTGCAAAAGAAGAAAAACTTGAATTTATGACTCTTGAGGTAAGAGCATCAAATCTACCTGCCATCGCACTTTATTCATCTTTTGGCTTTGTGCAGGTAGGCGTAAGAAAAAAATACTACGAAAATATTGAAGATGCCTTACTTATGACAAAATTTTTTGGAGAATAATTATGGAAAATCTCATTTTAGCAATTGAATCATCCTGTGACGAAACCTCGGCTGCCGTTGTGGCAGATGGCCGTGAGGTAAAGTCCTGCGTGATTTCTTCACAAATTGATATTCATAAAAAATTCGGTGGCGTAGTGCCCGAGGTAGCTTCCCGTAACCACATCTTAAACATTTCCTCTGTAGTAAAAGAGGCAATGGAAAAAGCCCGAGTTACCTACGACGACCTATCAGGCATTGCCGTAACTTATGGCCCCGGTCTTATCGGCGCCCTTTTGGTGGGAGTTTCCTATGCCAAGGGAATTGCGGCGGCGAAGAATCTCCCGCTGGTTGCAGTTAATCATATTCACGGGCATATTGCGGCAAACTATATTACACACAAGGACTTAAAGCCGCCTTTCGTGTGTCTGGTGGCATCAGGCGGTCACAGCCATATACTGTATGTAAAAGATTATATGGACTTTGAAATATTAGGAAGAACAAGGGACGACGCCGCAGGCGAAGCCTTTGACAAAATTGCACGAGTGATAGGCCTGGGATATCCCGGCGGTCCTAAGATTGAAGCCCTTGCAAAAGAGGGAAAGGACGATGCGTTTAAATTTCCCAGAGTGGAATTTCATGATGCTCCCTATGACTTTAGCTTCAGCGGAGTAAAAACCTCGGTGATAAATTTTCTGCACAACGCAGAGCAAAAGTCAGAAGAAGTAAATAAAGCGGATTTAGCCGCAAGCTTTCAAAAAGCCGTTACCGACGTTTTGGTTGCGCACACCATACGCGCAGCTCTCGATAAAGGCGTGGACAAAGTGGTACTCTCCGGCGGCGTAAGTGCAAATGGCGCACTGCGTAAGGCATTTGAGGAAGCAACATCTGACCACGACCTGGCGCTTTTCTACCCCGAGTTGATTCTTTGCACAGATAATGCTGCAATGATAGCCTCGGCAGGTTACTATAAGTTTAAAAAAGGAGATTTTGCCCACAGCGACCTTAACGCTGTGGCCAACTTGAAGCTTTAGAAAATTTCGGCGAAAGGAAGTGCATTATGGACGAAAAAGAAATTTTGCAAAATGACACAAGCACACCGGAAGAAACCCCTGAAAAACAGGCAATAGTTGAAAAAATGGAAAATATCTTCGAGCACATTTCAGAACTAAAAGCAGACATAGAGTCTGACGATGTGCCCGAAAAACCTGAAGACGCGCCTCAAGACGCTACTGCGCGTACTACCGAAATCGAAGTGGTGGCACACACCACCGTTTCTGACGAGGAAAAGGCAGAGCAAGAGCGTGCAGAAGAAGCAAAAAGAATCGAAAAAAACAAAAAAATTCTCACTAAAGCTGTCTCCTTTATAGCAATTGCTGCGCTGGTGATTTTTGGCGGGTATTTTTACGCAGATTTTATGCCAAAATCCGCCGAGGGCTCTGTGGTAGTTACCATTCCCCAGGGCGCAGGCACA
This sequence comes from Congzhengia sp., assembly GCA_045591015.1. GTDB lineage: Bacteria > Bacillota > Clostridia > UBA1381 > UBA9506 > Congzhengia. The sequence continues at coordinate 1,159 of JAZNSC010000015.1, read as the reverse complement.
GTAAGAGTAGCCAAAGAATTAAAGAAAAACAATCTTATTTCCTCGGAGTATTTTTATCGGGTAATGTCGAAAATCTGCGGCATAGACGGAAAGTACAATTCCGGTAAATTTAACGTGGACCGTTCGGCAGGCTACCAAAAAATATTTAAAACCTTAACGCAGCCCGGCGAAGATATAAACGCTGTGACAGTTACAATTCCAGAGGGCTACGAAATTTACAAAATTGCAGACCTGCTGGAATCAAAAGGCCTCATTGACAAGGATAAATTCTACTACCTTATCAATTACGGCACCTTTGATTATGATTTTGTAAAAAATATCCCCCAGAGAGATTCTCGCTTGGAGGGGTATCTGTTCCCTGACACCTACAAATTTGTGCCTAATGATGAATATGGCACAATAAACGAAATGCTGGGAAGATATGAGCAAGTGTACCAAAAGTACGCCTCACAAATAGACGAATCAGGAATGACAATGGACGAAATCATAACTCTGGCTTCAATAATCGAACGCGAAGCACAAGGAGACCACGACAGAAAGCTTGTTTCCAGTGTGTTCCACAACAGACTCAAAAGCTCGGATTACCCGTATCTTCAGTCCTGTGCTACCGTTCAATATGTGTTAAAAGAAAGAAAGCCTGTGCTTTCAGTTAAGGACACACAAATCGACAGCCCCTATAACACCTATATAAATAAGGGCCTGCCCATTGGACCTATAGCTTCTCCCGGCGAAAAAGCTATTGAGGCGGCAATAAACCCCGAAAAATCAGAGTACCTGTTCTTTGTATTGGGTAGCGACGGAAAGCATCATTTCTCAAAGACATTTAACGAGCATTTACAAAATAAAAACAACTAACGGGATGTAGAAAAAAGTGCAGACCACACAAGGCAAGAATTAAGCCTTCCCCTTGAGGGGAAGGGGGACCGCTTGCGGTGGATGAGGTGTTCTACATCTTTTATAGCAAAAATTAAGGAAGGGATTCAATTTTGAATCCCTTCTTTTTTATGCCTTGTGTTTCGAACAAACATCACCGCGGAAAATCAAACTACGCTAATTAGATTCGCAGGGTGCGAATCATTGAACGCTTCGTTGCTTTTCCTTTTTCAAAAAATGGTTATTGACCATTTTTTGATAGAGACGCAGTAACGAAACGAGCCAA
>JAZNSC010000014.1:0-15490 GCA_045591015.1 Congzhengia sp. | reverse complement strand
ACCAAAAACACTCCTATAGGAAGCAGTGCTATAGCATTTCCTTTTTTCATATTTTTTCTCCTTTGTCTTTTATTTCCTTTAGCTAATTATACCATACCAAGCATATCCATTGCAATAATTTTCATATATGCATAAAATGTGTATATTTTTAAAATTTTTGTATTTTTATGCAAAAATATGCAATTTACCCCTTGACAAACTACTAAAGTGTTGTATAATAGTATTTATGAATTTATTACCCGAAAGGAAGTTATAAAAATGAAAAAATACAACAAAGTTGTACTTGCCTACTCAGGCGGTCTTGACACATCAATCATTATTCCGTGGCTTAAAGAAAACTACGGTTGCGAAGTTATCGCAGTTGCTGCTGACGTTGGTCAGGATTCAGAGCTTGAAGGCTTAGAAGAAAAAGCATTAAAAACAGGTGCAAGCAAATTATACATCGAAGACCTTAAAAAGGAATTCGTAGAAGAATACATTTGGCCCACATTAAAGGCTGGTGCTAAGTACGAAGGTTACCTCCTTGGTACATCATTTGCCCGTCCTTTGATTGCAAAAAGAATCGTAGAAATTGCACTTGCTGAGGGCGCAGACGCTATCTGTCATGGTTGCACAGGTAAGGGTAATGACCAGGTTCGTTTTGAGCTTGGTATCAAGGCTTTTGCTCCTGAACTTGACATTATTGCACCCTGGCGTATCTGGGATTTGAAATCTCGTGACGATGAAATCGATTACGCCGAAGCGCACAACATCCCCTTGAAAATTTCAAGAGAAACAAACTACTCAAAAGACAAAAACCTCTGGCACTTATCACACGAAGGTTTGGACCTCGAGGACCCCGCTAATGAGCCCGATTATGAGAAAATCTTGGAGCTCGGCGTATCTCCCGAGTCAGCACCTGATAAGGCAGAGTATGTTACAATCACATTTGAAAAAGGTATTCCCACAAAAGTTAATGGCGAAGTATTAGACGGCGTAGCTTTAATCAGAAAGTTAAACGAAATCGGCGGCAAAAACGGTATCGGTATCTTCGACGTTGTAGAAAACCGTCTCGTAGGTATGAAGAGCCGTGGCGTGTACGAAACACCCGGCGGCACAATCCTCTACCACGCTCACGAAGTCTTGGAAACAATCTGTCTTGACAAAGAAACTGCTCACTTCAAAGCAACAGTTGCACAGAAGATGGCAGATTTAGTTTACAATGGTCAGTGGTTCACACCACTACGCCGCGCAATCGATGCTTTTGTTGATTCAACACAGGAAACAGTTACAGGCGAAGTTAAGTTAAAACTTTACAAAGGTAACATCATGAACGCAGGCGTAACAAGTCCCTACACACTCTACGATGAAGTAACAGCTTCATTCGGCGAGGACGAAGATTACAACCAGATGGATTCACAGGGATTTATCAACCTCTTTGGTCTTCCCATTGCAGTTAAGGCAAAGCTTGACAAAAAAGCCGGCAGAAAATGCGAATATTAAGTCATAAATTTCTATCCCTCACGATAGAATAGTAATAGATAAGCGTTATGAGTAAATCATAACGCTTATTTATTTACTAAAAGTGAGGTTTTAAAATGAAAGTTTTTGTTCTTAATAAAACTCGTGCCATTGTGTATTTGTCCTTTGTGTTTTGCGCTGTTTTTATGATTGTCGCAGGGTTTTCTACGTCTGTTGATGTGTACTCCGACGGCGGTGATAAGTTGCTGCCCATTTACTCCGTTGACAAGGGAGATGAAAAAGTCTGCGCCCTTACCTTTGATGCTGCATGGGACGATACGGACACCGATATTTTAATTGATGTTTTAAAAAAATACAACGCACCTGCCACATTCTTTATGGTGGGTAGTTGGGTGGAAAAATACCCCGACTCTGTGAAAAAATTTCATGCTGCCGGTCACGAAATAATGAACCATTCCGACACGCACCCACATATTGATAAGCTCTCAACTCAAAAAATCGCAGAGGAGTTAATGAATTGCTCCGACAAAATCGAAGCCGTAACAGGCGTGCGCCCCATACTTTTCCGTGGTCCTTATGGCGAATACAACAATGCTGTAATCAAAGAAGCCACAAATCAGAATATGTTTACCGTTCAATGGAATATTGATAGCCTTGATTGGAAAAACCTCTCCGCCGAGGAAATTACCACAAGAGTCACTAACAGAATAGCGCCGGGGTCAATTATTCTCTTTCACAATGGTGCAAAGAACACCCCCGAGGCTATACCGCAGATTTTAGAAAAACTCACCGCCGCAGGCTACAAGTTTGTAAAATGTTCGGACCTTATATACAAAGAAAACTATACCATCGACCATTCAGGCAAGCAGATTGCAGGTTAGATTTACACCCACGCAAAGAAGAAACCCAACTACCGTAGGCAAGATAAAAGAAACAGCGGTCCAGAGTTTGCTTTTCGTTTCTTTGTAAATCGTAATCATAGTTGTAGCGCAGGGCCAGTGAAAGAGAAAAAATATTATCGTATTTATGGCGGTAACCACACTCCAGCCGTTTGATAAGAGTACCTCTTTTAGTATATCAAGGCTTGCTATATCTGTTAAGACATTTCCTGAAAGATACCCCATTACCATTATGGGAATGACAGTTTCGTTAGCAGTAAATCCTAAAATAAATGCCGCAAGTATCACACCGTCTAAACCCATAAGGTTTCCTATGGGTGACAAAATTTGGCAAAAATGCGAAAAGAGTGATGCTCCCCCGACTTCTATATTTGCAAGCAAAAAAAGCAGTAGCCCTGCAGGAATTGCCGACACTACGGCTCTTGCTAATACGAACAGCGTTCTGTCGAATACAGAGCGGACTATGACCTTTGTTATTTGGGGTCTTCTGTAGGGTGGAAGCTCTAAGGCAAAGGATGACTTCTCGCCTGAAAGGAGCGTTTTGTGGAGGAATTTTGAGGCAAGAAAGGTCATTGCCACAGCTAATGTGATGATTAGAGTAAGTATTAAGGCAGTGAGGATGCTTTTTGAGATAAATCCTGCACCCGTTACCAAAAATATAGTTATTACAGAAATCAGCGCAGGAAAACGCCCGTTGCATGGCACGAAGCTATTCGTGATTATGGCAATGAGGCGTTCTCTTTTTGAGTCAATAATTCTTGCGCCCACTACCCCTGCGGCGTTGCACCCAAAGCCCATACACATAGTAAGGGCTTGCTTTCCGCAGGCACCACATCGACAAAAGCTCTTATCGAGATTAAAGGCAATTCGAGGAAGCACCCCCGCATCTTCTAATAGCGTAAAAAGCGGGAAAAAAATCGCCATAGGCGGAAGCATTACCGACACCACCCAGATTAGCATACGGTAGCCGCCCAAAATTAAAAAGTCAGCTAAATTTTTCGGACAATTTATATTTAAAAGAGCAGAATATAGCCAGCTTTCCGTTTTAAAAAGTACCCCTGACAGAACTTCTGAAATGCTGTTTGCGCCGGTAACCGTCAGCCAAAAAATCCCTAAAAGCATCAGCATCATAATAGGGAAACTCCACCGCCCGCAAAGTATTTTGTCTATTTTTCGGTCACGTTCAAAGTAGCTTTTGTTTTCAAATCCCACGACACGTTTTGCTATTTTTTCTGCTTGCTCTACGATTTCTATTATTTCTTCTTCTGTTTTTTTAATTTCTACATTTTCTTTTTTTTGTATTTCCTTTGAATTCATTTTAAGTATTTCATCAAGAAGCTCATTAACGCCTTTTCCGCTTCTGGCAGCAGTCATAACAACGGGGATTTTAAGGGCGTTTTCAAGCTCGTTTTTATCTATTTTTATGCCTTTTTTCTCTGCTTCGTCTATGAGATTTACGCACAAAATCACTCTACTGGTCACGTCAAGAGCTTCAAGTACTAAAATCAGATTTCTCTCAAGTGATGTGGCATCACTTACAACCACCGTCACAGCAGCCTCCCCCGACGTGATAAAATCTCGTGTGACCTCCTCCTCCGGCGAACGAGGAAGCAGGGAATAGCAACCGGGCAAATCCACCAAGGTCATTTCGTTGTTTTTGTATGTACATTTTCCTATGGCGCCTGTTACCGTCTTTCCGGGCCAATTGCCTGTGTGTTGATGCATTCCCGTTAAGTAGTTAAACAGCGTTGATTTTCCCACATTGGGATTTCCTATAAAGGCTACCGCTATACCGCTGAAATTCCTTTTGAAATTGTCTTGAGCACTTTTTCCCGTAGAAGCTTTACTCAACCCCATATCAATACCCCCTTTATGTTCACTCTATGCAAAAACCCGTCACACCGTGACGGGTTTACTGATAATTATATTTGACGAGTCGCACCTGCGAAGCGCAATCATAGTCCCACGTACAAAATATGCCACAGGGTCACCAAGAGGACTTTTTACTACACACAAAATTTTCGTTCCGGGAACTAACCCTAAATCAAAAAGCCTCCTTTTCATACTCTGCGCACCACCTACGGACTTTATCACTCCGCACTCACCCGGCACTAAAGATGAAAGAGAAAGCATAATACCCTCCTTGGTATATAGTATGCACATTTTAAAAAAAGAGTGAAAAGTTTAGTACCACCGATGTTTAAGGCAGCGAGAAAACAGATGGCAAACACGCGAATGGAACACGAAGTGGTTACCCGAAGCTGTACATAGGTACAGCGAGAGGTGACATTCGTTTGAGTTCAAAACATAAAATAAAAAAGCACTCCACAAGGAGTGCTTTCATATACAATATTTTTCACAAAACGTGTTTTGAACGATTTGGCGCTGTTTTCGCCTGCCGTCTATTAGAATAAACCGAAGCCGCCAACACTAGCAATTAGTGAAGCAAATACGATAGATACCATAGAAAGTAACTTAATCAAAATATTAACAGAAGGACCTGATGTATCTTTAAAGGGGTCGCCAACTGTATCGCCAACAACGGCTGCTTTGTGGTTTTCTGAACCTTTGCCGCCGAAGTTTCCTGCTTCGATGTATTTTTTAGCATTGTCCCAAGCGCCGCCTGAGTTTGCCATCATAATAGCAAGTACAAAGCCTGAAACAAGTGCGCCTGCAAGCATACCTACAACACCATTTACACCAAGTACCAAGCCTACAATGATAGGAGCCAATACGCCCAAAGCTGCAGGTGCTATCATTTCACGAAGTGATGATTTTGTACAGATGTCAACACATGTTGCATAATCTGCTTCTGCTGTACCTTGTAATAAACCTTTGATTTCTCTGAACTGTCTGCGAACTTCTAAAACAACCTTGTGAGCCGCTCTGCCTACCGCCTGCATTGTCATCGCACTAAAGAGGAAAGGAAGCATAGCGCCAACAAAAAGACCAATTAAAACTGCAGGGTTTGTGATTGCAAGGTCTAATTTGTCTGCTGCAATTGCTTCGATTTCGTCTGTGTATGAAACAATTAAGGCAAGTGCTGTTAATGCTGCTGAACCAATAGCAAAGCCTTTACCTGTTGCGGCTGTGGTGTTACCAAGTGAATCTAAAGCATCTGTTCTTTCACGAACCTCGGGCTCAAGACCGCTCATTTCAGCGATCCCGCCTGCATTGTCAGCAACGGGGCCGTAAGCGTCTGTTGCTAAGGTGATACCAAGTGTTGACAACATACCAACTGCTGACAAGCCTACGCCGTAAAGACCAAGCTCAAATGCATTTTTAGCATCGCTGAAGCCGCCTGCAACAAAGTAGCTGATAAGAACTGAAATACCAACGATAACAACAGGAATTGCAGTTGATTTCATACCAAGTGCGATACCGTCGATGATGATGGTAGCAGAGCCTGTTTCAGATGAGCCTGATAATTTCTGTGTGGGTTTATATGAATCTGATGTGTAATATTCTGTAAAGTAACCGATTAAAACACCTGCTAAAAGTCCTGATAATACAGCGCCAAAAAGACCAATGTTGTCAGGCATAAGTATCAGAATCAGCACCAAACTTGCAATGGCTGAAATAACAGCCGCTGAATATGTTCCGCGACGAAGTGAGCCAAGTAAATTCTTCTGTGTTGCGCCTTCTTTTGTTGATACAAAGAAGGTCGAAACGATAGAAGCAATAATACCTACTGCCGCAATAAGCATAGGTAAGATAACGCCTGAAAAACCATAACCCGCTGCAACTGCCAAAGCGCCACAGGAAATGATAGAGCCAACGTATGACTCGTAAAGGTCAGCGCCCATACCTGCAACGTCACCTACGTTATCACCTACGTTGTCGGCAATACATGCGGGGTTTCTGGGGTCGTCTTCAGGAATACCTGCTTCTACCTTACCTACAAGGTCAGCACCAACGTCTGCAGCCTTTGTAAAGATACCGCCGCCAACACGAGCAAAAAGCGCCATTGAGCTTGCGCCCATACCAAAGGTAAGCATAGCAGATGTAATATCGCCGATTTCTAAATTAAATACAAACTTCAAAAGTATAAACCAAATGCTGATGTCTAAAAGTCCCAAGCCTACAACAGTCATACCCATTACGGTACCTGATGAAAAAGCGATTTTCAGACCACGGTTTAAGCCCTGGCGTGCGCCATTGGCTGTACGTGAGTTTGCATAGGTTGCGATTTTCATTCCTACAAAGCCTGAAAGACCGGAGAAAATTCCACCTGTCAAGAAAGCAAAAGGAACGTAAGGTGTGAGCAGTTCAAAAAATGCAAGAACGCTCAAAATAACAAACATTACTGCAAAAAATATACCAACTGTCTTGTACTGGCGCTTTAAGTATGCCATTGCGCCTGAACGAATTTTTGAAGAAATCGATGCCATTTCATCTGTTCCTTCGGGTAGTTTCTTAACTGAATAAAATTTGTAGCCCGCAAAAACCAATGCGATAATTGCTGCTACCAGCACAAAAAACGGTGCATAGTCCATAATTTCTTGAAACATAAGTTTACCTCCAATATTTATTTGAAATGAATTGTAACTTTACTATAATACCACTTTTTGCAAGGTTTGTCAATATTTTATCAATGTTTTATCTAACGCTATTGATGGCTTTGTCGAGATTTTCCAAGTCTTTACCCATTTGTTCCCAATTGTTTGAGCTGCTGGATTTACGGAAAGCATCGTATGCGTCGATGACTTCTTTAATGTGGGAAGATACTTCGGGTACATCCTCTATCGTTACGTTTTCGTCCGGTGCGGTATCGGGTGTTGTCGCCAAATTTTCCGATATGCCGTCGGAACTCTTGATAACCTGAGAGAGCGCTTCTTCCAAAGTCGGTGCCATAACTATCGCATCTTTGTATGCAACTATAATTCTCTTTGCTTCGGGGAGTGAAGCGTTGTTTTGAGATGTTATATATACGGGTTCTACATAGAAAATAGAATTCTTAAAGGGTATTACCAAAAGATTTCCGCGTATTACTGTTGAGCCGCCCTGTCCCCAGAGAGTCATTTCTCTTGAAATATCGGGGTCGTTGTCGATTTTGTTTTCTATTTGCATAGGTCCGTAAACAGTATCGGACTTCGGTATTCTGTAAAGCACCAGCTCTCCGTAATGCTCATTGTCTGTGCGCTTCATTAAAATTCCTACCATATTGTACTTATCGCCCAATACATAAGGCATATTCAAAACGAGCTCGGGTTTTTCTTCGCCCTCAATTGTGAAAATATTAAAGTAGGGCGCTACTGTTATTTCGTTGTCGTGGTATTTTTCTGTTGCAAGGCGCCACACGTCTGCCTGGTCATAAAACTGTCCTGCATCACTTATGTGGTATCTCTGGTAAACCTGCGACTGAAGTTTAAAGAATCCCTCGGGAGTTGTGATGTGATTCTTTATGTTTTCAGGTAAGGGTTCTTCTGTAAAGAGTTTGGGGTAAATTTTCTGATAGGTCTTAACTATGGGGTCGCTATCGTCAATTATATAGAATTTCATATTTCCGGTATATGAATCCACAATAACCTTAACAGAGTTTCTTATATAGTTTACGCCGCCAAAATTCTGTGCGTAGGGATACTGGTCCGAATAGGTGTACGCATCTATTACCCACATAATTTCGCCGTCGTCATTTACAACTACCTGGGGGTCTTCCTCGTATTTTAAGAAAGGCGCTACCATCTTGACTCTGTTCATTATATTACGGTTTATCAAAATCTTGCTCTCGGAATCGATGTTTCCTGAGAAGAACATCTTGTAATCACCATAATATATGGAGAACAGAAGTTTTTTGAAAAATCCAAGCTTCACGCCTGAATCCCCTGTGTAAGTGTACTCAACGTCTGTGTATCCTTCCGAATAGTCGAGCTCTAAATTATCAGAGCCTACGATTACGTAATCGTTTGTGCTTTCGCCGTAGTAGATTCTGGGTTGAGTAACCTGGGGCATTCCGTTAGTTGACACAATGGGAATGTCCTTAATGCAAAAGTCGGGCTGACCGTCTTGTGTTACTCTGTTTATGGGACTCGCCACAACGCCAAAGCCATGGGTGTAGCGGAATTTTTCGTTTGTATATGAGCGTGCCGTTTCCTCCAGATTTTCTTTATTCAGCTCTCTTGCCGACATAAACACGCCCGATAGATTTCCGTCAACCTCATAAGGTACCACGTCAATATCATTAAAGGTGTAGTATTTTCTTAAATATTGAAGCTGATTATATGCAGTGAGGGATGCAGAAAAGTCGATTATTCTTGTGTTTGTAAGCTCTGCGCTGTTTGCGCTCAAGGCTTCACTTGTCAGCTCTTGAGAAAAGTCAAACTGCACCTCATTTATATCATTCAGCTGAAAGCCGTCCTTGGTAGCCTCCATATTGCGCTCAATGTATTCTGTCTGGTAGTTTCTCTCATCAGGTGCAACTACCAACTGCTGTGTAACAAGTGCTGCAACAGAAACCAAAGTATAAATAACAGGAACTATTAAAACTGCAGCAATTGTTGATTTGTATTTTTTGCGCCATAAGAAAGCAACAGCCAAAATCACAGCCACAAGTATAAGATAAGGCGCTATCTTATAATAATTAAGCCAGATATTTTCCTCAATAAAGCCTGCACCCGAAAGTGCGTCTTTTCCGAAATTGCCGTACATGAGGCCCTCTGCTGTTAAGCGATATGAAAAAATCATTATCACGTAGTAAATCAAAACATTAAAAACCACGTGAGCAACAGCACTTTTTCCGAAAACTATCATATCTTTGATACGTTTTGTTCCCGATACCATAAATGAAATATAATATATAGCCGCAATCAAAATTGCCTGAAATAAGAAAAGCCCCTTTAACATAGAAACCACATTAGACAAAAACGGCCTTACAAAAACGTAATAGCTCATATCCTGCCCAAACAACGGGTCGGCTTTTCCGAATTCTGTTGCGTTTAATGCTGTCAAAAGCTCAAGGTAGGAATTTTTGCCCATTGTTCCGCCTAAAATCAGCGAAATAATAAACGCTCCAAGAATAAAAATCCACTTTTTCTCAAAGATTTTTGCGTTAAAATGCTTGGTGAGCGCAAGTTTCTTCACCATAAACAAATTGATTAAGGAAATAATAAACACAACTACAAAGCCCGATGACAAAACTATAAGCTTCGTAATTACGCTCTTCCAGAAAACCGCATCATAGCCTGAGCCTATTTCTTGGATTTGCCATATATCCATCACAAAATCAAGAATTGCGCCCGATAGAGCTATCAGCACTATAATACCTATGATTATTCCGAGAAGTGTTTTTTTACCTTTTGTAAAATTCTTTTTTTGGTTTTTGAATTTTTCTTTTAAATTTTCTTTGTTGATTCCTTTGAAGCTCTCGCTGTTTTCACTGTTGTGAAAGCCTCCGAATCCTCCACCGGAAAAGTCCATAACCTTCCTCCTTATTCTTCAGGGAAAAGAGCGTTCGCAAATTCTTCAGGGTCGAATTTTTGCAAATCGTCTATTCCTTCGCCAACGCCAATAAACTTTACTCCTATATTTTGCTCACGACAGAGAGCTATCACTACACCGCCTTTTGCCGTGCCGTCAAGCTTCGTTAAAATTACGCCTGTGATGTTTGCCGCGTTTTTAAATTCTCGTGCCTGAATTAAAGCATTTTGTCCTGTTGATGCGTCCAACACCAAAAGCACCTCGGATGCGGCTTTTCCTGTTTCACGTTCTATTAATCTTGCTGTTTTTGCAAGCTCGTCCATAAGGTTTTTCTTGTTGTGGAGTCTGCCTGCAGTGTCACAGATTACAATGTCTGTGCCTCTTGCTTGTGCCGCTTTAATAGCATCAAACACTACAGCCGACGGGTCCGACCCCTCCTGATGCTTAACTATATCTACACCTGCGCGTTTTGCCCAGATTTCAAGCTGGTCTATGGCTGCCGCTCTGAATGTGTCTGCTGCTGCCAGCAACACTTTTTTGCCCTGGGATTTATAGTAGTTTGCGATTTTGCCTATTGAGGTTGTTTTGCCTACGCCGTTTACTCCTATTACCATAATAACGGACGGGGACTCACTCAGGTCACATTCTGTATTCTGCTCCTTTAGGATATCACTTATTATAGCTTTTAACTCTCCCTTTAATTCAGCAGGCTCACTAATGTGCTTCGTGCGCGCCGCTTTTCTTAACTCGTCAATAATAAAAACCGAGGTATCTACGCCGATATCGGCTGTAATAAGCACCTCTTCAAGCTCTTCAAATAAATCCTCATCAATGGACTTAAAAGCAAAAAAGACATCGTCAAGTCTGCCGAAAACCGCGGAACGAGTCTTTGCAAGGCCGTCTTTTAGCTTTGCAAAGAAGCTTTTTTTCGGTTGGGCTACATCTACGATATCTTCTACTATTTCTTTATTTTCACTCTCAGGTAACTGAGGCTCCTCGTTTTTCTTTTTGTTCCACCACTTCATAAAAAACCTCCGTCTACGCTATAAAGTCTTCGTTTATCTCTTCTTTTCTTGTTCTTTGCATCAAGGATGCTACGGCGTCGCCTGCGGGTTTTCCCCCAAACAGTATGCCGTGTACCTCTTCTACAATGGGCATTTCCACATTGTGCTTTTTGGCGAGCTTATAGGCTTCGCTTGTTGCATATACGCCCTCTACTACCATATTTACCTCTTTCATGGCATCGTCAGGGGACATTCCTTGACCTATCAATATGCCTGCACGTCTGTTTCTTGAGTGCATACTTGTGCAAGTAACAATCAAATCTCCCATACCTGAAAGTCCGCTAAAGGTTGCAAATTTTGCACCCATAGCAGCACCAAGGCGCGCAATTTCTGACATTCCGCGAGTCATAAGTGCGGCTTTTGAATTGTCGCCCAAGCCAAGTCCGTCAGATATACCTGCACAAAGAGCGATAACATTCTTTAGTGCGCCACCAATTTCAACTCCCAAAACGTCATCGTTTGTATATATTCTCAAATACTCCGTCATAAAGACTTCCTGTATTTTATATGCGATTTCAATTTCCTCACAAGCCGCAACTAATGTTGTGGGCATCTTCTTTGCCACCTCTTCTGCATGAGAGGGGCCGGAGAGTGCCGCAACGTATGCTTGGGGAATTTTATCTTTTATTGTTTCTGTGAGTGTTTTTTGTGTTTCTTTGTCAAAACCCTTTGAAGCACAAACAATGATTGTCTTTTCTTTTACAAACCCAGACATAGTCTCTGCTGTTTTGCTGATAGCAGATGAGGGCGTTACCAAGACTATCATATCTTTATCTTTTGCCGCCTCTTCTAAATCGCAAGTATATACAATGCCCTCAGGTAACACAAAATCAGGTAGGTTTCGCACTCTACCTGTAGCTTTTAATTCTTCGCTTTCTTCTTTGAAATATGACCAGAGGGTCACATTATTTCCTTTATCTTGTAAGATTGCGGCAATTGCACAACCCCATGTACCTGAACCGATAACAGATATATTCATGTCACTCACCACCTGATGAATTATTGCTTTTTCTTTTCGCCTAATCGATTTTCTGTGCCTGACATAAGCTTCTTTATATTACTTCTATGTCTTGCCACGCCCAGCGCTGCTAAAAACACAGCAGGAATCAATGCCATTTTTTCATAAGATATACTCTCGCCTATATGAATCGCATAAATAAAAAGCGGGAAGAGAATGCAACCGATAATAGAACCCAAAGATACAAATCTTGTAAGTATAATAGCTATTATACCCACACTTAAAACTATAATGCCCACACGCCAGTCAACTGCAAAAATACAAGCAACAGATGTGACAATTCCCTTGCCTCCGCGAAAACCGAAGAAAAGCGGAAAATCGTGACCTATAACTACGAGCGCAATGGCAACATACTTTAAAACAAGGCTCTCGGGTGCAGGAATATTACAGTAATACGCAACAAGCCAGGAAGCACCTACTGCTAAAAACGCCTTCAGAAAATCGCCTATAACTACAATAGCTGCAGCCGCTTTTCCCATGACTCTGAGAGTATTTGTGGCACCTGCGTTACCGCTGCCTTCTTTTCTGATATCTCTGTTTTTGAGCTTTGAAACTATCAACGACGTGTTGATACTGCCTATAAGATATGAAATTACTGCTGTGATTACTATTGCTAAAATCATAATTTCCTCCGTTATTCCTTGGTGCCTTTGTCTTCTCTTTCTCTCACTATAAATTTAACAGGTGTTCCCGTAAGCCCAAACACTGCTCTTATTTGATTTTCCAGATATCTCAAATATGAAAAATGCATAAGCTCTTTGTTATTTACGAAAACAACAAAGGTAGGCGGACAGGTTGAGGCCTGAGTCATATAGAAGATTTTCAACCTCTTACCCTTGTCGGAGGGTGGCTGAACTTTCATTGTAGCCTCTGACAATACGTCATTTAGCATACCTGTCTTGATTCTCATAGAATGCTGAATGTGAACATAATCTATAAGCTCAAAGAGTTTTTCTATTCTCTGTCCTGTTAATGCCGAAATGTAAACCTGAGGCGCGTACTGCATAAAGCCAAGCTCAAGATTAACTTTTTCGGTGAAGTTTTTCATGGTGTGGGTGTCTTTTTCGATTAAGTCCCACTTATTTATTGCAATGATTGAGGCTTTGCCTTTTTCGTGGGCGTAGCCTGCAATTTTAGAATCCTGTTCTGAAATTCCCTCTGATGCGTCGACAACGATTACACACACGTCGCAATTGTCAACGGCAGCAAGAGAACGAAGCACGCTATAACGTTCAATTCCCTCGTCAACCTTGCCACGCTTTCTCATACCTGCAGTGTCAACGAAAACATACTCCTTGCCGTCCTTTGTAAAGGCTGTGTCGATAGCATCGCGAGTTGTGCCTGCAACATTACTTACAATTACACGGTTTTCGCCCAAAATCTTATTTATCAAGGACGATTTACCTGCATTGGGCTTACCTACTATGGCAACACGCAGGGCAGAGCTTTCTTCGTCCTTTGGTGTCAATAAGTCTTCGGGAATTTTATCAAATACCTCGTCCAACAAATCCCCTACACCAAGTCCGTGAACAGAAGAAATCGCCACAGGGTCCCCAAGTCCTAAATTATAAAACTCGTAAAAGTCCATAGGAGGCTCGCCGCCGTGGTCAACTTTATTTACTGCTAATACTACGGGTTTTCCGCTCTTTTGGAGCATTGCCGCCACGTCTTTGTCGGCAGCAGTTAGTCCGTCGTGAATACAGGTAAGCAAAATAATGCAGTCCGCGCGCTCTATGGCTACCTCTGCCTGAAAACGCATACTCTTTAAGATTTCGTTGTCAGACTTTGGCTCGATACCGCCGGTGTCTATCAATGTGAAGCTTTTATTCAACCACTCGGCATCAGCATAAATTCTGTCACGGGTAACACCCGGGGTGTCATCAACTATAGATATGCGGCTTCCCGCTATTTTATTAAAGAGTGTGGATTTACCTACATTAGGTCTTCCTACTATAGCTACCGTTGCCTTTCTCATAATGTGTCCTCTTTCTAATAACCTAAAATTGCCCGAAGAAAACTTTCCCCATCATTTTTAACGGGAACAATTTCCATACCGAGCCTATCTTGTGCCTCAATCAATGTAACATCGTCTAAGAAAATGTCTTCATCTGCTTTTAGCATTGATTCAGAAATAAGTAGTCTGTCCGCTTTCACTCCCGAAAGCTCGCGGAATAAATCACCTGCTCCCAAAAGGCCCGATACCGTAACCCGACCTCCAAAAAGTTCGTTCTTTACTCCTACTACCTCTATATCATTTATATTATATCTCATTTTGGCTTGATTTACCAGCTTTTTTATGAATTTTTCCGAAATTTCGCCTGTTGCAACAATTTGCTTCATTTCGTTGTTTAGATTTATGTTCTCATTGAGTGCTTCGTTAAACTCTGCCTCCATTGATGCAAGCATACCTACGCCGTTTTCTATCTGGGGGAAATCCTCGTAAGCCTCATCGCTTGGAATGGGAAGTTCTGCCGTCACATAGAACTCGTCCGATGCATAAACAAAGCGTGTTTCGTGCTTACCTAGGAGCTTTTTCTGCCAGGCTTCTATCTGTTCTACTACTGCCTTACATTCTTCCTTTGTAAATGCACGCATAGGGTATAGCCCCTCGCGGCAACGGGTAAGGCCTACAGGCACAACAGACATACTTCTTGCTACAGGTAAAAACTGCGATAAATCCTCGATGGTTCTGTCAAGTTCTTGCTTGTCGTTAATATCAGGACAGAGTACTACCTGCATATTCATTTCGATGCCGTTGTCATAGAGCTTCTTTATATGCTCTAAAATTTTATCTGCGTTTTTATTGTTAAGCATTTTTTTACGAAGCTCGGGATTTGTGGTGTGAACTGAAATGTTTATGGGCGAAATTCTGTAATTTATAAGTCTTTGTATGTCCTCATCTTTCATATTTGTAAGTGTTACATAGTTTCCGTACAAAAAGGAAAGGCGGGCGTCGTCGTCCTTAAAATACAGGGTTTCTCTCATACCTTTGGGCATCTGGTCGATAAAACAAAAAATACATTTATTGTGACAACTCTTGGGGTTGTCAAAAAGCATATTGGAAAAGTTAATTCCCAAATCTTCCAAATCTTCATTGAAAATCTCGTACTCGTACAGTTCCCCTGTGGGCTTCTGTACTTCCATAACGATATGCTCTGCCATAGACAGAAACTTATAATCAAGATAGTCTATGATTTCTTTGCCGTCAATAGACAAAATAAGGTCCCCTGCTTCGATTTCAAGTTCTTCTGCAATGCTACCCTCATCTACTGACAAAACGTATGAGCCGGACATTTCTTCACCACCCTTTCTACTTATATAAAAATAGAGAAGGAAATATTTCCTTCTCCATTTTTATTTACGCGTAATTACGCTTCTTTTTTTACAACTTCTTTTCCGTTGTAGTAGCCGCAAGCTTTACATACTCTATGTCCCATAATAGGTTCTCCGCATTTAGGGCAGCTTACGAAACCGGGAATGCTTAATTTCCAGTTTGCACGTCTTTTATCACGTCTTGCCTGTGAGGTTTTTCTCTTAGGTACTGCCATGGTCTACACCTCCTGAATTTTATCACTTAAAATTTTTTAATTTTTCCCAACGTGGATCAATTTCAAAAAAATCACAGTCGCAAC
>JAZNSC010000013.1:0-143126 GCA_045591015.1 Congzhengia sp. | reverse complement strand
ACTTTTTGCAGTATCTAACGATAGAACCGTCTTCTAATACTTTTCTTGCAGCTCTTGTTGCCTTTTTGCACTTTGCGCAAACAACCATTACGTTAGATGCATCAATTGCAAGTTCCTGCTTAATGATGCCGCCGGTCTGGCCCTGTGCCTTGGGCTTTTTGTGCATTGTTGCAACTGCAACACCTTCAACGATGGCTTTGCCGGTCTTCGGCAAAACTTCTATAACCTTACCTTTTTTACCTTTATCTTTTCCGGAAATTACGAGTACTTCGTCGCCGGATTTAATATTCATCTTTGCCATTTACGGCTCCTCCTTCATTTCTAAGGTTTAAAATTTAGAGTACCTCAGGCGCTAACGAAAGAATCTTCATATATTCTTTTTCTCTCAGCTCTCTTGCTACAGGTCCGAATATACGAGTTCCTCTCGGGTTCTTGTCATCTTTGATGATAACGGCTGCGTTTTCGTCAAATTTGATGTATGTTCCATCATTGCGTCTTACGCCGGAAACTGATCTTACGATGACTGCCTTAACGACATCACCTTTTTTAACAACTCCGCCGGGCGTTGACTTTTTAACAGAAGCAACAACCACATCGCCGATTGCCGCCTATCTACTCTTAGAACCGCCCAATACTCTGATACACATCAACTCTTTTGCTCCGGTGTTATCCGCAACCTTCAAAAGTGTCTGCTGTTGAATCATAATTGGTTACCTCCGTTTCTTAATTCAATTACTGTGCCTTTTCTAAAATTTCCACAAGTCTCCATCTCTTATCTTTTGAGAGTTTTCTTGTTTCCATTACTAACACCTTATCGCCTATTCCGCAGATATTGTTCTCGTCATGGGCTTTAAGTTTATAGGTCTTCTTCATGATTTTTCCATAAAGAGGATGTTTTACGTTATATTCGATAGCAACAACGATTGTCTTGTCCATTTTGTTGCTAACAACTTTACCTATTCTCTGTTTTCTGAAATTTCTTGTTTCAGCCATGATTTCACTCCTTTCAAGGACTAATTATTATCCTTACTCTGCAAGTTTTCTCTCAGCCATTACGGTTTTAACCTTGGCTATTGTCTTCTTAACCTCAACGATTCTCATGGGGTTTTCCAACTGATTTGTAGCATTCTGGAATCTGAGGTTAAAGAGTTCTTTCTTAAGGTCTGCGAGATTACTTTCGAGTTCCGCTGTGCTTAAAGCACGAATTTCGTTTACCTTCATTGATTAACCCTCCATTTCTTCAGCTTCGCGAGCTACAAACTTACATTTAATAGGAAGTTTGTGCATAGCAAGACGAAGTGCTTCTCTTGCAACTTCTTCTGAAACGCCGTCGATTTCGAAGAGCACTCTGCCGGGCTTAACAACTGCTACCCAGTACTCAGGTGAACCCTTACCACTACCCATACGTGTTTCAGCAGGTTTTTCTGTAACCGGTTTATCCGGGAAAATCTTGATCCAAACTTTACCGCCACGCTTGATGTAACGTGTCATCGCAATACGGGCAGCTTCAATCTGGTTTGATGTAATCCAAGAAGCTTCTAATGCCTGGAGACCAAAAGAACCGTTTGTTACTTTGTTACCACGTAACGCCTGGCCTTTCATTCTACCGCGCATTACTCTTCTGTATTTTACTCTTTTCGGTAATAACATTCTTTATTTACCTCCCTCAGTCTTAATCTTCTTGCTCTCGGGAAGGATTTCTCCTTTATAAATCCAGACTTTAACACCGATTTTACCGTATGTTGTGTTTGCTTCTGCAAAACCGTAGTCGATGTCTGCTCTTAATGTCTGGAGCGGAATTGTACCTTCGTGGTAGTGCTCTGATCTTGCGATTTCAGCACCGCCAAGACGGCCAGAACATGTTGTTTTAATACCTTTAGCACCTAATTTCATTGCTCTGCCCATAACTGATTTCATTGCTTTTCTGAAAGAAATACGTCTTTCTAACTGAGAAGCGATGTTTTCAGCAACGAGCTGTGCATTCATATCGGGCTGCTTTACTTCTTCGATATTTAAAGCAACTGTCTTATTTGTCAAGCTTTCAAGCTCTGTCTTTACCTTCTCGATTTCAGCGCCGCCCTTACCAATGATGATACCGGGTTTTGCTGCAAAAATGTTGATCTTTACTCTTTTTGCTGTACGCTCGATTTCTACCTTTGCGATACCAGCAGCATAGAGTTTTTTCTTTAAGAATTTTCTTAATTTATAATCTTCAACCAGGTAATCACCGAAGTCCTTGTCATTTGCGAACCACTTTGAATCCCAGTCTTTAATTACGCCTACTCTTAAACCGTGTGGATTAACTTTCTGTCCCAAGACTTTTACCTCCTTTACCTAATTATTCCTGACCAAGCTCTTTTACCACGATTGTGATATGGCTTGTTCTCTTTCTGATTCTGAACGCTCTACCCTGTGCTCTGGGTCTTACACGCTTTAATGTGGGACCCTGGTTTGCATAAATTTCTGCAATGTACAGGTTGTTTTTGTCCATGTTGTGGTTGTTTTCAGCATTTGCCACCGCTGATGCAAGTAATTTGATGAGTAATTCACTTGCTGCCTTAGGTGTGTTCTTTAAAATGCCCATTGCAACGTCAACAGGTTTATTTCTGATCATATCAATTACGATCTTAACTTTTCTTGATGAAATACGAGCGTAACTAAGTTTTGCTCTCGCTTCCACTATAACTCCTCCTCTCTTAAAAGGAAATATTATTTACCGCTTGTTTTATTACCGGCATGGCCTTTGTATGTTCTGGTGGGTGCAAACTCACCGAGTTTGTGTCCAACCATATCTTCTGAAATGAATACTGGAACGTGCTTTCTTCCGTCGTGTACGGCGATTGTATGTCCTACCATATCAGGGAAAATGGTTGAGCTTCTTGACCATGTCTTTAAAACTCTTTTTTCATTTGTTTCGTTCATTTTCATGATGCGAGCAAGTAACTTCGCATGCACGAAAGGTCCTTTTTTAACCGATCTACTCAATTTAAATCCTCCTTCGCCTAAGATTATCCGAGGGAGTTCCTCGATATCGTTACGAAATATTATTTATCGTTTCTTCTCTTAACAATGAACTTGTCGTTAAGGTTCTTTTTCTTTCTTGTCTTAAGACCAAGTGCAGGCTTACCCCAAGGTGTAACAGGACCGGGTCTACCAACGGGTGATCTACCTTCACCACCACCGTGGGGGTGATCGCAGGGGTTCATTACGGAACCTCTTACTGTAGGTCTCCAACCCATGTGACGTTTTCTACCTGCTTTACCGATAGATACGTTTTCGTGGTCTAAGTTACCAATCTGACCGATTGTAGCCATGCAGTTAAGAGCAATAAGTCTAACTTCACCGGAAGGAAGTCTTACCTGAGCATATTTGCCCTCTTTAGCCATAAGCTGTGCGCTAGCGCCTGCTGTTCTTACTAACTGACCGCCTTTACCGGGCTGAAGCTCGATGTTGTGGATCAATGAACCAACAGGAATGTTAGCAATGTGCATTGCGTTACCGGGCTTGATATCGGCACCACTTGGGTCTGTAACGATTTCCATACCGTCTGTTACGCCCAAGGGAGCTAAGATGTATCTCTTTTCGCCGTCTTCGTACTGAATTAAAGCAATGTTTGCTGATCTGTTAGGATCGTATTCAATACCGATAACCTTTGCTGTACCAACTTTATTTCTCTTAAAGTCGATGATTCTGTATTTTCTTCTGTTGCCGCCGCCTCTGTGACGAACGGTGATTCTGCCATAGTTGTTTCTACCGCCGGCTTTGTTTAAAGATTCAAGTAATGATCTTTCGGGTTCTGACTTTGTGATTTCCTCAAATGTGGAAACAGTCATAAAACGTCTGGCCGGTGAGGTAGGATTATATTTCTTTGTCGGCATATCCTATTCACTCCTTATTTTTAATTAAACCATGCTCTCGAAGAATTCGATTGTTTTGCTGTCGGCTGTGAGCTTAACAACTGCTTTTTTGTAAGCTGCGCGTCTGCCTTCGAATCTTCCCATTCTTTTGAGCTTGCCGTCGAAATTCATTGTTGTTACTTTTTCAACTTTTACGTCGAAAATTTCTTCAACTGCTTTTCTGATTTCAACTTTGTTTGCGTCTGTCGCTACTTTGAATGTGTATTTTTTGTCAGCTAACATATCCATACTAGCTTCTGTTACAACGGGTTTTATGATAACATCATAAGCGCTTTTCATTACGCATACACCTCCCCTAATTTCTCGGCAGCGTCTTTAACCATGATAACTTTCTTGTACTTTAATAATTCGTACACGTTAAGCATACCTACGTAAGACACGCCAACTCCGGGAATGTTTCTTGCAGAAAGATAAACCTGCTCGTTATTTTCCGGAAGAACAATAAGAGTTTTTTCTGTTACGTTTAAGTTTTTAAGCATTGCTGCTATTGTTTTTGTTTTGATTTCTTCTACTGTGATGTTTTCTAAGAAGAGCATTTCGTTGTCAGCGAGTTTTGCTGATAATGCAGAACGCATAGCCAACTGCTTAATCTTCTTATTAACACTTGTTCTGTAGCTTCTCGGCTTGGGAGCGAATACTACGCCACCACCTGTCCACTGAGGGCTTCTTGTTGAACCCTGACGAGCACGGCCTGTACCCTTCTGTCTCCAGGGTTTGATACCGCCGCCACGTACTTCAGCACGAGTGAGAGCGCTCTGTGTGCCCTGTCTCTGGTTGCCAAGGTAGCTAACTACTACTGTATGCATAGCTGACTTGCTGGGATTGATACCGAATACTGCATCGTTCAATTCAAACTTGCCAACTTCTTTACCTTCCATATTCAATAAAATCGCGTTAGGCATTTAACTTCCTCCTTTCGTTTCCGTTATTTGTTATGCCTTAACAGAATCTTTGATGATTACCATGCCGCCCTTAGGACCGGGAATTGCACCTTTGATTGCAATTACGTTCTTTTCAGCGTCTACTAATACTACTTCAAGATTCTGGATTGTTACTTTTTCTACACCGAGGTGACCGGCAAGCTTCTTGCCTTTCATTACTCTTGAGGGTGTTGAACAAGCACCTAATGAACCGGGGCCTCTGTGATAGCCTGAACCGTGTGTCATAGGACCTCTGTGTGCGCCCCATCTTTTGATAGGACCTGCATAACCTTTACCTTTGGTGATACCTGTTACGTCAACAGCCTCACCTGCTTCGAATACGTCTGCTTTGATTTCGTCGCCTACGTTCATTTCAGCAGCAGCATCTAACTTGAGTTCTCTTAAGTATCTCATGTAGCCTGTGCCTGCTTTTTTGAAATGACCCTGCATAGCTTTTGTTGTATGCTTTTCTTTCTTTTCGCCGAAACCAACCTGAACAGCAACGTAGCCGTCGTTTTCGATTGTTTTCTTCTGGATTACTCTGCATGGACCTGCTTCTACAACTGTTACGGGAATCATTACGCCCTCTTCAGTAAAAAGCTGTGTCATGCCGAGCTTTTTGCCTAAAATTGCTTTTTTCATAAAAGCACCTCCTAAATTGGTTATTGGTTTGCTTTCGCAAACGTGACCCCGAGTTTCCTCAAGGGTGCTCTTTTACAAACCGCTTGGCAGTTTGCTTAGTTCTTTATCTCGATGTCTACACCAGCGGGAAGGTCGATACGCATGAGCGCGTCAACAGTCTTCGCTGTGGGCATTAAGATTTCGATGAGTCTTTTGTGAGTTCTCATTTCAAACTGTTCTCTAGAATCCTTGTACTTGTGAACAGCTCTTAAGATTGTTACGATTTCTTTCTTTGTGGGAAGCGGAATAGGGCCTGATACCTTAGCTCCGTTTCTTCTGGCTGTTTCAACAATCTTCTCAGCTGACTGGTCTAAAAGTACGTGGTCGTAAGACTTCAGTCTGATTCTCATTTTCTGGTTTGCCTGTGCCATTTGTGTTTCCTCCTTATTTTTTTGTGTCTGTGATGGAACGACAGCATCTTTTTTGAAACTGAGCCGGGTGTTTTGCGCCGTCTCATAAATAATACCGAAAACCTTTCGGCCTCCGGGTTATCAGATGTAGTCTTCTTCTGCACAAACGGACACACGCGTAAAAAGGGCATAGTTGCCCCGTTTTTCGCTAATTGATATTACCGTTTTTGCAATGACTCTGTCGCCCGGTTTCGATGAATCGGACATTCTCCATGGAAAAACCCGCATAAACTGCGGCAACCTCCCACTTCCTCGTATGCCATGTCACAGCCCTTATATTATACCTTATATAATAGGTATTTGCAAGTTTTTTCTTGATTTTTATTTAAAAAATATTTCACAAAGTTTTTTATTTGTTTTTTGATATTTTTGTGCAATATTACAACAGAATTTTAGGAGTTGCGAGGAGTATTTTTTTATGGTATACTATTTTTCAGGAGGGTTTTTATGAAATCACTTACCGTTACCAAAAACGATTCAGGCCAGAGGCTTGACAAATTCTTAATTAAATATTTGTCCTCGATGCCGAAGAGTCTCGTTTATAAATCTCTGCGCAAAAAGAGAGTCAAGGTAAACGGCAAGCGGGCACATGAAGACTTGATACTCGCAGAGGGAGATATGTTAGAACTTTACATAAACGACGAGTTCTTTGAAGAAAAGAGCGATGGTCAGGAGTTTATGCATCTTACCTCTTCTGTGCTTGATGTAGTGTATGAGGATGAGAATATCATTATCGTAAATAAGCCCCAGGGGTTATCTGTTCACGCAGACGAAACAAAAACTCCTGATACTTTGATTAACAGAATTCAGAAGTATCTCTATGACAAGGGCGAGTATAACCCCAATGCAGATTTAACCTTCTCTCCTACCCTTGCCCACCGTATTGATAAAAACACTCAAGGGTTAGTAATCGCTGCTAAGAATTCAGAGTCCCTTCGTATTTTAAATGAGAAAATAAAATACAAGGAAATCAAAAAATTCTACCTGTGTATAATCAAGGGACATATATATAAGGAAGAAAGTACCGAAAAAGCCTACCATTTTAAAGACGAAAAATCAAAGACCGCTATCATTTCAGATGTCAAAAAGCAAGGCTTTAAGGAAATGATAACAAAGTATAAAGTGAAGAAAAAATACGCGCATCACGACCTGTTGGAAGTGGAACTGATAACAGGAAGAACTCACCAGATAAGAGCACATTTTGCACATCTGGGGCATCCCTTATTGGGCGACGGCAAATACGGAACCTGGGAAAAGGCTATTCCCGTTCGTCGTCAGGCGCTTATTGCATATCGACTTGTGTTTGATTTTTCGGATGACGGTGGCATACTTTCCTATCTCAAAGGCAAGGAAATCAAAATACCCCACCCCCAATTAGTATCAAAAGAAATCGAGGAAATCCTATGAAAAAGATAACGAGTTTTACTGTGGACCACCGCTATATTACCGAGGGAATTTATATTTCACGGGTTGACGGCACGGTGACCACTTATGATTTAAGAACGAGAAAACCAAACTGCAATGACTATATGGACCACTCTACTATGCATACTTTTGAGCATATGTTTGCCACATTCGTGCGAAACTCTTCTATTGCGGACGACGTTTTGTATTTTGGTCCTATGGGTTGCCAGACAGGGTTTTATCTTTTGGTCAACAATGCCGACAACGATACGGTGCGAGCAGTTGTGATTGATGTTTTGCAAAGTATCGTTGATTATGAGGGTGAAGTTTTTGGCAACAGCGAAATAGAATGCGGAAACTATAAAACCTTGGATTTAAATAAGGCAAAAGCAGAGGCCATCCGCTATCTTGAAAGTTTAAAACTTGATAACAATAATTTCTGCTACCCGAAAGGAGAAGAAAAATGATAGGTATAATTGGCGCAATGGGTATAGAGGTCAAGACTCTTGCTGACCTGTTAGAAAACAAAAAAAGTGAAACCGTCAGCGGTGTAGAATATTTGAGCGGTACTATTTTTGGACGTGATGTAGTTCTCGCTGTATGCGGTATTGGCAAGGTTTTTGCCGCAATTTGTGCACAGACTATGATTTTAAAGTACAACCCTGAAATCATCATAAATACAGGCGTAGCAGGAACTCTAAGCAACGAACTTTCGATTGGTGATATTGCAATTTCGGACTTTGTTGTTCAGCACGATATGGACACTTCTCCCTTGGGCGACCCTGTGGGACTTCTTTCGGGAATAAATATCGTAAAAATCCCCGCAGATGATGCGACTTGTAAGAAAATAGAAGCAGCCGTTAAAAAGACGGGAACAAACTACAAAATCGGCACAATAGCATCAGGCGACCAGTTCTTAGCAAGCAATGATGTGAAGTCTCGCATCGTTTCTAACTTCGGCGCTATTGCCGGCGAAATGGAGGGCGGCTCAATCGGGCATGTGTGCTATGTGAACAAAGTTCCTTTTTGCGTACTTCGTGCGATTTCCGACTGTGCTGACGGCTCGGGTGCTGAAAATTATATGGAATTTCTGGAAACTGCCGCAGAAAACGCAGTTTCGGTTATGAAAAACTTTATATCAGAGTATTAAAAAAGAGCGGCTAAGCCGCTCTTTTTTATGTTTATTTTATTTCGCTACGAACTTCTTCTATTGCAACGTCATAGGCTACCGGTGTAATATGGCTTGTTAACGTCAGAGTTTTGTCCTCTACCTTGAGTGTTGATGTTACCATATTGCCGCAAATTTTAGTTTCAGGAGCATCAACCTTGGTATTTACCGCCAATGTGTAAACCATATAGGTGGGTTTTTCCATTGTGTTGAAATCAACAGATTTTTCACCCTCAAAGCAAACCGCTTCGATTCGCTTCTTCTCGTCGTTGTAACGTAACTCCATAGGCTCGCCGTCAAAATAAGCCTCTGTGATGTTCAAGTCGATTGTCACATTTTTATCGGAAATAACGAAATGTCCGCCGTCCTGTGTAACCTTTACATTATCACAAGCGCCGCCAAGATGGAATAAATACAGCAGTTTCTTCGTTGTGAGTTTGCCGTCCTTTACCTTGTCGATTATGTAATGGAAATCGCCTCTGTCTGTAACGAAGCCTGTCTGCACCAACAGTACGTTTTTGTATTGGTTTGTGTATACCATTCCAGAACAGTAATCGTATTCATCATTGAAGCAACGTGTACGAAGATATGTAACGTTTTCGCTATCTCCCCAGTAAACAGTACCGCTGTTTCTCTGTGCCCATGTATCAATCTTTTCAAAGGCGCCTACCGAATAGCCGTCATCCACATATGTAAATGAACGAAGGTCAGGGCTGTCGACATTTCTGATGATTACTGTTTCTTCATCAGGTGTTCTGATGTTGTTCTTTTTATAAATCGTTTCTGCCAGATAGTAGGGCTTCGTAAATTTATTCTTTATGTACTTTTCAACCAAATCCTCAGGGCAGACAAAGTCGCACATAAGTATTCCGCCTACTGCGGCACCGTTGTCTACTTTTCCATATCTACCGTTTGTACCAAGATAGATAAGATGCTCAAAACCATTTTTACCCATAAGGATGTTGTAGCATCTCATATGAGGCGCTGCCAACTGTTTCATCTGATAGTCGTAGTGAGAAAGGAGCATTTCCCAGCCGATGTGGTTTAAATCCTCTGCCATTTTTTTGCATTCTGCATCATCAAAGAGTTCGACCATCTTGCTTATTTCTTCAAGGGCCAAGGGGCCGTAGGCAGGAGAGTTAAATTCAGAGAATGTGCCGTTAAAGGTGTTGTATTTATGCACTTTTCTCAATCTTTCCTTGCCGCGCTCAAAAAATGCTTCGTCTCCGAAAAGTTCCCCTGCACAAACGATTGTAATCAAACTCATAAGACTGATGTTTGTGTAGTCGGGAGATACGTTTCTTTTGATGCTACACTGCGCCGCACGGTAGAGTGATGTTTTCATAAGGTCTATGGTTTCTGCATCAAAAAACTCTGCTTTTTTCTTTAATAGAAATGCCAGAATTCTGCCATTGAAATCTGACATATTGTAATCGGGTTTGAGCATTTCTTCGCAAGGCTCTTCAGCGTAGTAAGGCCATAAGCCAAAGGTTTCTGAAGCCTCATTTATGTCCTGTACGCCGACAACTTCTTTGATTATGGTTGTAGCAACATCGTATAAATCCTCACGCTCTGCAAAGAAAACCATTCCCGCAAACAGACTGTTGCCTGATATATCGTGCAGATAACCTGACTTTCTCGTGTGGTAGCCGCCTGCACCGCCATTATACGGTTCGTGATAGCTGCCAAGCATTCCGCGTTCCGGATTGTATCTTTCGTATTCTTTATCTACATAGTCGCTTGCGCATTTTTTTCTGAATTCTAATGCGGTCATTTCCTTTTCCTCCATCTTTTACAGGCGTACGCCCTCTGTTAAGATAAGCAATGCCAATGACTGTCCGTATGTCATAGGGCAAATCGGAATAACTTTATATGCGTCCAAGGTTCTGCCCATACCTGTGCCGTAGGAAACATTCTGTACTTCGCCGTCTTCTGCTATATTGTCTATAACGTAGTTTAATGCTTTTACGCCAACTTCCTTGTATTTTTCATCAATAAGACCGAGGCGAACTGCCTTTAAGATACCATAGCCGAAGCCTGCAGCAGCAGATGCTTCTAAGTATGTTTCGGGGTCGTCCAGCAATGTGTGCCAACCGCCTGATACGTGCTGAGTTTTAGCCAATGCTTCAACCTGTGCTACCAATGTTTCGATTAAGTATTCTTTCATTGCGCCCTCGAGCCCAAGCATTTCGATAAGTTCAACAGAACCGATTGTGTACCAGCAGTTACCTCTTGCCCAACGAGCCTTGGCAAAACTGTGTCTGCCGTCAAAGGTCCAACCGTGGAACCAGAAGCCTGTTTCTCTGTCAACCAAGTACTTAATGTGGAAAAGGTACTGTTTCTTTGCTTCTTCTATGTATTCGGGTCTGTTTAAAATAAGTCCCATCTTAGCAAGGAACAAAACAGTCATAAAAAGCGTATCAATCCATACTTGATTGTGATTTTCTTCACCTGAAACGATATGCTGAATACCGCCACCCTCAGTTCTTGGCATTTCGTTCATAATCCACTCTGCCCATTCGGTACAAAGTGATAAATGGTCAGCATTGCCCGTTTCTTCATAGAGATATGCAAGTGTCAGCATGGGACACATTGTGTTTACGTTCTTTTCGGGTAAACCTTTTTTGAGGTTTCTGTCATACCAGGCAAGCAGATAGTCGCGGTAAGATGTATCGCCTAACTCTTTATAGTACTTATACATACCGAACATACCTACGCCCTGAGGCCATTCCCAGTTTTCGATATCGATAATACCGATAGGGCAAACCTCATCAATACCCTGATTTTTGATTGCGGTCATATTGTCCGCAACTTTTTTCAAAATTGCTTTCATATCTGTCATAATATTACTCCCCTTTACCTTTCAAAGTATTCCAATTTTATTATGACACATTTCTTTTTATTATGCAAGTAAAAAAAGAGGAAAAAATTAGTTTTTTCCTCTTTTTCAGGCCTTTTTATTTTCCTGTTATAAATTTTATGGCTCGTCTTATTAAAACCGCACTTTCTGCTCTTGTTATCGGCTCGTCAGGGTAAAAATTTTGGGGAGTTTTTCCCTTAACGATTCCCATCTTTGCAAGGTCCTCTATTTCTTTTTGTGCGAAGTGTCCTTTTGTATCTGTAAACACACTAACATCTCCTTTGATTTTTTCTTTGAAGTTGTGCCATTTTGCCCAATTATTATCACTCATTGTAGCAGGGCAGTTTTTTCGGCTGGCATCATAGTGCCGAATAACTCTTTCTTCGGGAATATCAAGCTTTTCCATTAAGTATTTTACAAGCTCTACGGTATTCTCCACGGCTTTTTCGTAATCGCCATCTGCATTTATGCAGATTTCTATACCTATGGAGTTTTGATTGGTGATACCGTATTTTCCCTTGCCGTCGCCCACCTGCCAGGTGTAGTACTTGGTGTAGTCGTTAATTTGCAAAATCTTTTTGTCATCTACAAAAAAATCAGCAGAGGAATTGCGATTGCCACCGTTAAAATACTTAAAATGAGCATCGGCATCAGCACCTTTTGAGCGATTTGCCGTATCGTGGATTACTATATATTTTATAGCAGAATTTCTGGTGCTTTTGTTATATGAAATTTGCTTTTTCTCAATGTTCATCCTTGTCTCCCTTTTCCCTCAACTGCTCCAAAAAATTAGAGAGTCCTTTAGCCACGGGCACGTTCATTTTTCCTGCGTTTTCAAGAATTGATATGCCCTCGTTGGCAATGTAAAAACCCACCACCAAATCACGAAGTTCAGGAACTCCCACCACCATTGAAAGTTCATGGGCCAAAGCCACAATGCAAAGGATTACAAACTTTTTTAAAATCCCTTTAAACCCTATTTCACTGTTGAGCTTCTTTTGGTAGACGGCAGCGCAGATGCCTGTTATGTAGTCGATAAGTATGCACCACAAAAGTCCCACAAAAAGTACATCAAGTCCTCCGAATATATTTGATAACACAGCGGCAACAGCGCCGCAGATTATCTTAATAGCAGTGATTATTTTTTCCATTTTTACCCTCCCCTCCTTTAATTAAATACCTTTACTCAATTTTTGCACCTGACGTATCGCAGCAATTAGTGTATACGATTTTACTACTACCGCCACCTGTAACCTTGGCATCAAGCAGACAATTTACAAAAGTAAAAGGTTGTGTCAAATTGTATGTTTTTGTTTCGTACAGAGTGCAATTCACAATGGTCAACGGCGTCCAACCAGACAGCACCGCACCATAAAACACTGTATTTGTCGTTGTTTGCAATACATTGCCGCCGCTATTTCCTGAAAGTCTCACATTTCGCAGTATGGAATTGTTTGCCCTGCCACTGTACATAACACCTTGTCCCACGTGTACTTCGGGTTCTATAAAGGTAATATCACAGTACTCCATATTCATGTCCAAAATCGGTCCATATATTTCACCTGAACAATATCGGAATGTTGCACCAGGGCCAAAACCACTGTTTGATGCGGGAAAGCCGTTTTCATTTCTTGCAACTTTAAAGGTGCAGTAGCTACATTCAATAGCGCAATTACGATTTATGTTCACACCACTATCAACCTTCACCTGTTCTAAAACAATTTTATCTGATACATAGTCGCCACCACATATGATGTTATAAGATGTGGTATCGTGTATTTGCACATTTTCCAACACAACATTATTTACACGCTTTGTACCTGAAGTCGGTTCAATATCAATACCCGTTTTGGGAGATGCACCCGCAATTCCGTCGGAATCTCCAATATGATGTACTTCGGTATTTTTGACAATATATTTGTCGCCGTCAAGCATAGAAATACCTTGTCTGCGACAGTGGTGCAGGTTACAATTATTAACTGTTATCGTTCCGTTGTTGAATTTATTCTGCAAAACTATGGCATCTCCGGGAAAATCAGATACGTCCATATCTAAAATTTTACCTGTCATTTCGTATTCAACATTGGTAGCATTATCAAGTCCTAAAATGAAAATACCATAGCATAACTCATGAGTACCACTCGTAGTAGTGTAGTCGTGGTTTATTCTGTCGCCGACTAATATGCCGTTCTTTATTGTAAAGTCGGTACAGTTCTTAATGCGAATCAAATCGTAATGAGCAAAACCATTAGGTATTACTTCTACGATACTTCCTTGAAAATCAACCGTTATATTTTTTAAACCGTCTAATGCGATAATACTGTTGTCCTGCCAAGTACCTGCAGCCGACACCTTGTAATGTCCCGTAGGAAATATAAGTCGACTGTTATCAGTAAGCGACGCCACTGCACTTTTTATCGCCTCGGTATCGTCTGTAATACCGTCAGCCACAGCACCAAACATCTGGGGTGTTATACAGTTAGTATTGCCGCTTACTTTAATAAACTCTGCTAACAGCTCTTCTTTTTCTTCTTCGGTGTAGTAGTCTACACCTTTTTGGGGTGTGTAGCCGTCTTTGCCATCAAAATAGTCCACGCCTTTAACGGGAACAGACTTGCGAATAAGCTCGTTTGCCTGGTCTATTTTTGTCTGCACGCCGCTCAACAAGGTCACATATATCGACGTAGCTTCAGCACCTTTTAATTCCGCTTCACCTATACCCTCAATAACACTTATCAAAATTATTTTTGCGGTTGCATATTTTCCTGCAGAATCGCAAAGAGCAACCTCCATATACAGCTCACCAGGTACCGCATAGATGTTCCCTTCGGGAATGAATATTGCCTTGTCGTTTTCGATTTTTCCTGTACTTACAATTTTTACTCCGTCGGCGCGCTTTGCTTTTACAGAAAGTGTGTACTTGGAAATATCGACTTTTTTGCCGTTGTCATAAAAATCAAATATAAGCTTGTACGCACCTACATCTCCTGAAACAAACACAATATCTGACGATAAGACTTTTTCGTCTTGAAAATTTATTTTTAAATTATAATTTATCATATCTTCCTCCTAAAAAAGTATAAGGTCAATATCGAATGAATGAGTACCTGCAGAAAATCTGTCAACAGCAATCGCCTGAAAAGAAACTGTGAGAATGTTGTCTATCAATTCAAAGGTGACAAAAGCACGCTCGTCCTTCCAGCTTATACCTTCCCAGGAAGATTGAATCATCAGTTTCTCGTCGTCTTTTGTAGTATCTGTTGTATGAAGGCTTCTGTATCGATTGTTTGCTATATCATACACTCCCAAGCAGGAATTATAGGTTCTTCCGTCTTCACCAACCCCATATTCTCTGTATGTCATTATGTACTCAAAATTATTGGGACCCAAATCGAAAGTCAGCGTTTCATAAAGATTTTTTTCGGAACTTTCCAGAGTGAAAGTTAGGGTTTCTTTTATTCTTAAAACATTTTCAGCATAGCTTTGGTACCCCGGCAATTTTCCCTTTGCATAGGTCCTCTTGTCAAAGATTTCACCCGACTCGTCGATTTCTGCAAGTAATACAAAATCTCCTGTGGGTTCTTCTGTAGTACAACAAGGAAAACACTCGTTTTTGTTGAGTAAATCATTCTTTAAATATACATAGTTTCTTGCACCCACAACATACTCTAAAGACTCGCCGCCCACTTGAATTTCAATTACTGCACCATCATTAAAGAAGGCTCGTCCGGAATTTATCAGCACCTTGCCGTCGCCATTCGGCACTACCTTTAAGGTCATACACGTTTCAGGCACTACGCCCGATGTGTACAAAAGCTTTCCCGCCTCGTTAAATCGAGATACATTATATGCAACGCCATCAGAAAATGCGTCTTCTACACCTGATGTTACGAGCCTTTTCGTGATTTCGTTTAAATCCGTTGCTGAATATGTTTCATTATCTGCAAAACTATATTTATATGCCATTTTCATCCTCCTTTGTTAAATTTGTCATAACAGGGCTTGCACCATTACTGTCTCTTTCCAGCCACAAACGCATTTCCGATACTATTTTTTTGGCAGACAAACTCTTATCGCGTCCGAAAAATTTCACCTTTATAATGTCACCAATTTTATAATCCACGCCGTAGTCAAGATTAGTCTTTAGGGTGACTAAATCCATATTTCTTTTGCTTTTTAAAATTCGTGCTGCCTCTTTTTGTGATTTTGCATCTAACACCTCACTCCAAGAAAACACCCCGTCATCACCGGGCAAAATCTCTACCAAAAACGGCTTTGCCTCCGCTACCTTGGT
Organism: Congzhengia sp.; assembly: GCA_045591015.1. GTDB lineage: Bacteria > Bacillota > Clostridia > UBA1381 > UBA9506 > Congzhengia. The sequence continues at coordinate 127,472 of JAZNSC010000013.1, read as the reverse complement.
AAAGCTCCCATCAGGGTCTGTGCATAGGATTATATCGTCTTTTTTCAAAGATAATCCGAACCTGTTTCCGTCTACAGATACAACGTAATATTTGCCGTAATTTTCAGGCGTTATACGGATTTGCGGCTCGTTTACTGTGGGATTCCATTTTCCCATATAAGTGACCTGATGGTAGTAGCACGCCCCTGCTACTCTGTTTTGAATGTCGTGAATATGCTCACTGTCATAAGACGTTTTGTATTCATCACAAAGTACAATATCTTCATTTTCTTGCGCCTGCTTCAAGGAAAAAGTAAAACTCTTATTATGAAAATTTGCATTAAATGAAAATCCTGTTTTTTCATCAGTTATACATTCAGTAATGGCGCTGTATATGTCTGTCATTTCATAAAAGGTGTAATCTGACATATCGCAGGAATCGTCTATGCCGCAAAATTTTAAATTAAAGGATTGGGGCAACGCTGAAAGGATATTTTCTATTGTTTTGCTTAAATTTTGTGCAGGCGTTACTTCCTTTACAATAAATTTTGTCAGCAGCCACTCTAAAGTTCGTGTAAAAACTGTGCAAACCTTTCCGATTGTGTAGCCTGTAATTATAGATTGAATATCATTCTGCACCAAAAAAAGGTACTCATTATCATAAAGCATTGACACTAACTCATCGTCTTTTTCGAATTGGATTTCGCCACTACCGTAGCCGCAAAATTTAAGCTCCCAATACGAGGAAATAAACTGTGGAATGATGGCAATAAGCTCAAAATCCTTGTTGTATATTTTTATATCTCCCAATGTCATATCATCACCTCAAATCAACGCATAAAGATATCTGTTCAGGTACCTGCAAGTAGCATGAAATGTACCCTCTAAATCTTTTGCGTATATTGTTACTGTTGAAATGTCCGTATCAAGAAAAAAACGTGAAATTGAGGTTTCATCCGCCATCAAAAAAATCAAATTTCCACGAAGATTGCTTGTTATTTTTCTTTTCTTTACATCTACCGTGATTACCTCGCCTGCCAAAACGTCACACATCAGTTTGATTTCATTGCCGTTGGTAGTGTTTTTTATAGATATTCCCTCAGGGCACACCGCACCACTCACAGAGGAAATTTCAAAAATCGGCTCGATTGTTCCGTCGCCGCGGTTTATGATTTCTGCTTCTGTTTTTCTTTTAGAAAAAACACACGGCAGCACAAACTCAGAAGATACCTTGCCCTCTCTTTTAAAGACATTGATTAGTGTTTCGTTCATATCAGTAAAATATGGGTCATCTGCTATAAACTGCACCGCAAAAGGCACGTATGCACCTCGCCTTTTGTTTGGCTCAAAGCTTACACATCTGGCATCGATTTTTCGCACTCTTCCGTTAGAATTTATAATAATCCTCCCCGGAACAGACAACACATTCACAGCACGCGCTAACTTTTGGTTGGTTTTGTCACAAATATCGCCCGATATGGTTATAGCACGCTCAAGGGGCGTTACATTTTGCACTTTGCGGCCCGGACTGTTTGGAAAATATACCGCTTCGATATCATTTTCCGGCAGGGACAGGCCCTTAATTTCGATAATATTAAAGCCTTCGCCGTTTCCGCCATTCATTACCACCTTGCCGCGTTCGTTTTCATAAATCAATCTCATAAAAAACCTCCCTACTCCAAACCTCTCATATACTGATAGAGCACATCGTTTTTCGCGTGAAGTCTTGTTCTCAATGTGCTTGCACGGTCGCCAAAGAAATAGTAAACAGGCGAAAAAACATTCTGCTCACTTCCCACAGGCAAACCTATTTCGGCACTTGCCATATCTATTTTTGCGTTTATGTCATCAAAGAGCCCTTCTATTTCGCCTATGAAACCTTGCGCGAAGCTTTCACCTGTCATTTCTCCGTATGTGAAAAACTCCTCGGGAACAGTAGAAAACACTTCCTCAAGCTCCTGCTTTAAGCTTTCTCCCACTTCTTTGAAATCATCTTCATAGAGGGACGCGGAAATCTCGTCTGCAAGCTCGTTTCTTTCCTGATACAATTCGAAATACTTTATAAAATCTTCATCGCTCTGTTTAACCAAAAGGTCTGCAAAGGCCTGTGCATCCTCAATAGGCATATCTCGTAATCCCGCAAAAAAAGTTTCAAATACCTCCGGCGAAATTAGGCTTGCTTTTTCTTTTAGTTTTTCGATTGATGCGTTAAATGATTTTAATTTTTCGATATCGTCTTCGATATCTGTCAGGGAATAATCGTAAAATTGCAGCGTTCCGCCATTTGGATAATAGTTTTCTACTGTGACCAGATGCTTTTCCAAACCGGTACCCCCGGCAAAGTCCTTTAATTTTTCCGAAGTATTTTCATATTCTTTTTCGACTGCGGCAAATTTTTCACGACTAATCTGTAGGATTTCTTCCAAATTCTTTTCGAGTTCTTCTTTGTATGCGTTTAATTTTTCTACCTTGTAATCATAAATTTCCTCGGTGTACTTGTGCCATTCCTGACTGTTGCGGCTAAAATATCTGTCGCGTATTTGCGCCAGCTTTTCATAGTATTCCTCTTCTGTGATAAGGCCATATTTCAGCTGATAACCTATCGCCTCGTATCGTGCTTTAAACGCTCTTACTACTTCGATGTTTGTTTTATAAAGAGAGTTTATATAACCCTCATTAAAGAGCTCTGCCATTTCCTCTCCCAGTTCACGGGATTCTCTTAATAACTCGGCTATGTTTTCCTTTTCTTCCATAGGACACCTCCTTTAAAATAAATCTTCTATGCTGCTTCCTACATCTATTTCTACTTTATCTTTTATCTGGTATTTTGACTTCAGCTTCGCCAACTTTTTCCTTGATTTTGCGTCTTTGATTTCCCTTTCGTCAGTACTTCTGATTTTCAAAACCGTCTTAAATGGATTATCATCAGCCAAAGCTTCAAAAAGCGCACAAAATTTATACCAATGCATACTCTCATTCGTCAAGTCAATACCGTATTTTGAATAAAAAGCCGAATAAATAATTGATGCATCTTTGGAAAATGAGCATATTCGTTCTTTTTTGCCGTCTTGGGACACAGAAAAATCCGTGTCCCTGTTTAAAAACGACATAACACCCAGCATTGCCGATATGTGATTTGGAGGAAGTGTGTCTTTATAGCAAAGTTTTAATACCTCGGCTAAAACCTTAGGCTGATTTAAATCCTCCTCCTCTAAAATGCACGCTATACGCAACCAATTTTTAAAATCTGTGTGTATGGGGTATTTTTTCCCGTACAACGTCACAAAATCAGGCAACGCATCGGTTAGTATGTTGTATTTATTCATCGGCAGTAAATGTAAGTGTGGCACCATCGGCAGAAATCTGTGCACTTCCTACGATTTTTTCGCCTTTTGTGCTCATTGTTCCGCTTAAGGTATAGGCATCGGTAGAGTTGCCCTCGGTTTCTACCATAACTGAAAAATCGCGTTTGATTGCGCGACACACGCCACTACCGTCATCTGTTGATAAATCCACCAAAACGATAGAACGTACCGCACCTGTGCCGATAATTTCGTCATCTGAAATCCTTACAATATCGTCATGTACGGGGTTTCCGCTGTAACGGTCAAAGGCGAATGCAATAGATGGTGATATCGCCACAATATCTGTCTGCTCAAAACTTTCATCAATGTAACGGCGAGAATACTCCACAGGATTTTTGGAGGTATCCATTTTTGTAAATCCGCACATTCTGTGATATACCACTTGTCCGTTATCTTCCGCGATGCCGTAGTATGCCACTTTCTCGTGTCTTCCTATTAACTTTCCTAACATATTTTTCTTTCCTTTCTACTTTGCTTTATAAAAAACAAGTACGATGTCTTTTGTGTATATTGCCGTATCTGAAAAGTACGATTCACTTACTCGCGAGGGTTTAATCTCTATTGAAACAGGGATTTTATCATCGGAAAGTTCCGGCAAAATTCCTGATTTTGTGTTGTTTTCTGCCCAGAGAGTAATGTTCTCACAGAGTTTAGCGTTTTCGTAATTTTTTGTTTTATCAATGCCGAAGGGCAAGCGGAGACGCATCTTATATGTACGCATAACGAGTGTATCTCCGTCTGTATACTTTTTTAAGATTTTGTCCTCGCCTCTGCCGCTTACGGAAAGGGAATATTTACTTTTGCCTAAAAAATCAATATTCATATTAAAATCCGAAAGATACGGGCAATCCGACAAATAATTTAAAATATTTGTTACCATATAATTCCCTTCTGCCAAATTATCTGCATGAGATTTTGGTGTGAGCAGTCTTTTTTCCCTGTTCATTGCGGACAACCGAAACAACAACTACACTGTCCTCCGGTGGGGTTTCCCCCTGATGTGTACCTAAAAAGATAACATCAGAGGGAACAACATCACAGACAATATCGCCTAAAACCCTGAGTGTAAGATGTGCATCTTTATTCAGGGTGTCGGTCAATGTGTAGGTATTGCTGCTGCCTGCAATAAAAACATCAGGAACAAAGTGCTTACTCCACGCATTTGTTTTTTCATCGTATCTGAAAACCGTCACGGTCTTTAAGTTTTTCATATATAGTTTCCTCCGTAGAGATAACCCGAGCCCTCAAGATACGTAGTCAAAACATCCCATGCCAAAGAGTATGTATTTAAGGTTTCACTGTAGGTTATACTGTAACCGTCACAGGACTCACTCTTTATCATATCGTGCGATTGATTTTCTGCAAATATATCGCACAATTCACACAGAGCAAAGCACACAGGAGTGTCAGAAGATTTTACTCTGTTGCGAGTTGCACCCAGAAGATACGCTAACGCCTTTGGGTATACTTTAGAAAATTCCTCCTCTGTAAGCGAACCGCAATACACCTCTTTGTAATAAGCATAATCTATAAATTCCATAAAATCATTCCTTTATTACTCTGCGGTGTTGACATAAATGCCCTTTGCTTTGTTTTCATATACGAAGCAATCGTGATAGAGTCTGAACTGGAACTTCCACATATCCTTGTCCTGGTTTTCATCAGGTGTAAAGATTTTGGGCATTGCGAATTTCTGCACCTGAAGTACTGAACCGGGGTACACAAGCATAAAGTTGATGTTTTCGGCATCTGCGGCTTTTTTGAAGCCTGTTGCTGTTGCACCGTCTGCTAAATCTACCTTTGTCACGAAGCGTGATGCAGGAACATAAACAACCTGCATGCCGTTGTATGCGCCCATGATTGTATTTACTGCAGCATCACTGCCGTAAGAACGTGAAACAGACTGATTGAGTAAAAGCTGTAAATCAGAATTTACAAATAAAATTCTGCCCTCTTCGGGGATTTCGTCTGCGTCCATCTGCTTTTTGGCTTCGTCGATTGCACTTAAGATGTTTTCAGCAGTTAATGTGCCTGATGTTTTTGTAATGCCATCACTTGATGCGTACTTTGCAAATCTGTAAACATCAATTTCGGGCACTACCCATTCACGCATAAAGCTGCCTGTAACAGCACCGAACGCCATACCGAGAGTTTCTTCGTTGTCCATACGGTCAATAGAGAGCTCTTTACCTCTTTCTACTGAAAGTGTCATTGTTTCCCATGTGGCTGTAACGTCACCCTTGGGGTAGCCATCTGCTCTTGAGTAGTCGCCAAGTCCTGTTGTAGCTGTTTTTAATACCTGAACTTTGTTTGCACCTACGAAATTAACTTGTGTGTCGTTGTCAAGCACCTGAGTAACTGACTGTTTCTTATAAATATCGTCGATTACGGGTAAGAATTTTTCTGCTAATGTAATACTGTTTGCCATTTTTATACCTCTTTCTTTTAGTTAAGTTTTGCGGCGGCACGAGCCATACTCGTAAAGCCGTCTGCATCTTTTGTGGCGACGCCGTGGCGCATTCCCGATGATAAATCTCCGTCATAGAACAAATATGAGCACTCATTTTTTACTGCTTCTATCTGCTCTTTTATGGAGCTTTCTGCATCTTCGTCAAGGTTGATTTTTGTTCTGTCGATTAGGGCACTTACCGCTTTGATGTTTTTTGCACCGCTCATAGCCAAACAAGAAGAAAGGACGCCGTCAAACCTTGCATCATACAACGATTTTTTAAGATTTTCGATATTTTCTGTAAGTTCTGATTTTGACTTTGTCAGTTCCTCTACTTGATTCACTAACTCGTCCGATGCTAAAGTTTTGTCGACTAATTCTTTGTTTTCCTTGCTTATGCGGTCCAGCTCTTTTTTCAGCGAATTAACGGATTCGCCGTACTGTGCCATAATTTTTTCGGTAACTTCCTTTGATAAGCCAAGTTCGCCTGTTAAAAATTCTCTTTTCATAAATTTCCTTTCACGCGCTTTTACGGGTAACGCGGCCCGAGATTTTCCTTTTTACGTGGGAGCACGATATATTTAAACCTCAGTTTGAGGCGTATGAAGATTCATACTCTTCACTTTTTCTTCTGCCAGATGTCTCGGCAGTTTATACACGCGACACAGATATTCTGCCGCGTCAATGATGTTGTTTTGCACTTCGAGCAACGCACGCTCTGCTGTGGTTTCAGAATCTTCTATAATTGAATCGTCGAAGTTTACGGAAACTTCAGTTTCGGGATCCTCTCCCAGTAAGTAAAGAATGCTTTTTGCAAGATCGCGTATTGCTTTTTCGGCAACAAGCTCGTGTTTTTTTAAATTTCTAAACAAATCCGACTGCTCCGACACTATCTGAGTTGCGGTTTTGATTTTGCCTGTTGTATAGTTGTACTTGCCCGAGCCAAAACCGCACAAATCGGACAAAAGGTCAATACCTCGCTGCAAGCCCACCTCATGAGCATCTGCACGGATATTCATATTTATCTCGCTGATAGAAAAGCTATCAGGATCGGCGCCCGACATAGCATAGAATTCTGTGTCGTTGTCGTCAAACACAGGTAAGATATCTCCCTGCTGCTCCATTTCGATTTTTGCCATGGTGAGAGGCACGATGATTCGCTTTTTACCGAGACGGTACTCGTTCTGGTAACTGTCATATACCAAATCAATTCCCTCTAAAACGTCAACGGCATTGGCAAAAACAGAAATACCCATAGGACTGTCAGGACAAATATTGTTCGCAATATTCGGCATCAAAATCTGAAAAAGCGGAATATCGGAATTTGTATAAAACTTCTCACAAACACCATTGGGAAGTGGTACCTCTTTTTCTGTCTCATCACAAATAAGTTTATTTATTATTACGTACTTTCCCTTTTCCTTTGTGTGAATGTTTATATACGTATGCGTTTTACCGTAAATCGCCATTTTGCTGGCAAAGGCGCACTCATATATTTCGCCGTTTGCAAATGACAGAGGGTATATCATATCTGCTCTTATATAGTCGATTATGATGCCGTCTTTTGTCTTGTGCTCCACGAAAGCACCCGTGCCCAGAGCAAAGGTCAACTCAAGCAGTCTGTTGGCACTTACCTTGAAATTGTTGTCCGATAAAACCTTGTCAAAAGCATTTTGCAGACGGTTGTCAGGAAGTGTAAGTTCCAACTTTTCATTAAAAATCATATCGGCCCAGTCTTCGCACACACGCTTTGCCATATTTAAGGATTTTCTTGTTCTTTTTAATACCCTTTTGCCATTGTACTGACGATACTCGTGAAAAGCCTTAACCTTTCCCTCGTACCAGGAGCGCCAAAGCTCAACAGGCATGGAAATTCCATCAGCAAGCGGTGTGTAGCCCATTTTCTTTAGTACTTTTTTTACCATACTTTTCTCCTTTTAAATTTTAGATACGCTCAACATTTCTTTCATATAGTTTTCTGCGGCATACTCTAATGCATCTAACGAGTCCACGTTTTGATTGCCGTCATCAAGACGCACATCCGTGAGTTTGTCAGAGTCCCACAAGGCACACAAGAGCGCCGAAATCACATTTTTGCAGTTTGCTAAAACAGTGAATCTGCCTGATGCAATCATTGTGTTAAAAAACCTTATACGGTCAAGAATTTTAGTTTTTTTGGCTTTTTTCACATCAACTGCAATATGCTCTCTTTCCACCGCATTTTTAAGACCACAAATAAGGGTGGTTTCTGCGCTGTCGCAATATGCCTCGTAGACTTTGTACTTTTCTTTCTGCTTTTTTAAGAACGCCACAAACTCCGAACACAACCTATCGGGACTTATCTGCTCCTTTAGGTAAAATTCATCCAGCACCACACATGAACGAAAACCCTTGGTAAAGCCCAGACACACAAAGGCGTGGGCTGATTTGTTGCCGCCGAAGTCCACCCCGACAGTTGCAAAGTTTATGTCCTCGGGTGGTGTTTTTTTGATGTATTCATCAGGGTTATTTGCAAAATCAGGGTACACCACTCCCTCTGCGGCTCGCCATTCGCCGTTTATAAAGCGCTCATAAAAAACGCCCGTGTACTCGCTCTTTAGGTTTTTTACATATTCCTTTGTAAGATAGGGGTTGTCGTCAAGCAAAAATTTAATTCTCAAAAAATCAAGTTCCCCTGCTTCTGCGCGGTTTATGTAGTTGGTCATAAGCCAGTGGTTCGGCGAGTCGGGGTTTGTAGTGGCAAAGAGTTTTGCCTCGGGCTCTGACAATCTCGAAAGAAGCATTATAAAAAACTCCTCATCAACCAAGGTCAACTCGTCAATGTATGCTCCCGTCAGTGTGAGACCACGTATTTTGTTTTCTGCTCTTACGTCACTTGCACCCTCTAAATACACCGTTCTGCCGAAGAGTGTGGCTTTTTTTGCCTGAGTGGAAAAACTGAAATTATCAGCCCCCACAAGGGAAGACAGCAAATTAAGGTTATTTCGCTCCAGCGCCGTCAGGGTTTTTGCCGCCATCAAAAACTGGGCATCTTTTGGACAAGTCGCTACCCACATTGCCCAAAGAATCAGGCTAATCCAGGTTTTTCCCGAGCGGACAGACCCCTCAAGTAAGTTAATTCTTTTTAACTTTTTGTGTTTTAATAAAGATATAACCTCTTTTTGCTTTTTGGAAAATGTAATTGTGCTACCTGACATTTTTTACTGCCTCGATAATTTCTGTAAGACGACCAAGGTCAAGATTTTCCGTATCGGACATAATGGAGCGTACCTCTTTGATTGCGGGAATGTCGCCCGATGCGGCACGTACAAAAAGCCTTGCCATAATCAGCATTTTGTTGTCGTGTGCCTTGCTTTTGATGCCGAGATTTTCCAAAAAATCAGCATCCTCGCCCGAAGGCTTGAGATTTAATATGCTCCCAAGACATTCCGAGAGTTTCTTTTCTTTTTTGCGACTCATAATCTCCGCCTTTCATTTGAAGTTTTGAACCGGTTCATAAATACTGTAGCACAAAAAAATGTGCAAAAGTGTGCAAAGATAAATGTGGTGTGTTTCATTGACAAAAAGCGCGATTTATGATAGAATTTAGAGGTATTTTTGCAAAAAGTTCAAAAAAGTTCGAAAAAGTCTAAAAAAACTTTTCAAAAACTCTTGACTTTACTATGCTAAAGTGGTAAAGTGATAAAGTACTATTGATAGCAGTCGGGATTTTTCCGATTTTTTAATTACGGGAGTGACTAATATGGAATTAAAATCTGAATATATGCGAGCAGAGGAAAAAGTGATATTTGCCCTTCGTGAATTATATACAAAATATGGCTATGCCAGATTTAAGATGAGCAAGTTCGAAGAATATGACCTGTATGTAAGAAATAAGGACTTCTTGGTTTCCGACAGCGTCATCACTTTTAACGATACAAACGGCAAACTAATGGCGCTAAAGCCTGACGTTACTCTGTCTATTATCAAAAACTCCACAGACTCCGGAACTTCAGTACAGAAACTCTACTACAATGAAAACGTCTACAGAGTGCCAAAAAACACTAACTCATTCAAAGAAATTATGCAGACAGGTCTTGAGTGTATCGGCGAGATTGATATTTACAATGTTTGCGAGGTGCTGACCCTGGCCGCAAAAAGCCTCGGTGCCATTTCTCCTGACTTTGTGCTTGATGTGTCACACATGGGACTGATTTCCTCTGTGCTCTGTGACGTTGATGCCGATGCAAAAAAACTTATTCTGAAATACATCAGCGAAAAAAACACCCACGACTTATGCGCTTTATGTGAAGAAAAAGGCATAAATTCTAACACCTTATGCGCGCTTATAAACGTGTGCGGCTCACCTGATGAAATAAAAGAAAAACTTTCTGCTATTGACTTTGATGAAACTTCCAAAGAAGCATTAGACGAAATCTATACAGTGGCAGAAATCTTAAAAAGCCTTGATGAAAACAAAAATATTCACTTTGATTTTTCAATCGTCAATGATATGAATTACTACAGCGGTATAGTTTTCAAAGGCTACATAAAGGGCATCCCCACCGCTATTTTGTCAGGGGGAAGATACGACCTTTTGATGCAAAAAATGAAAAAAAGCAGTAAGGCTATCGGCTTTGCGGTTTACCTTGACTTTTTGGAAAGATTTATGGACGAGACCAACGACTACGATGCGGACATCTTGCTTTTGTATAATGAAAACGATGAGCTGGCAAACGTTTTAAAAACAGTTTCTGCCCTAACCTCTCAAGGAAACAGAGTGTTGGCAGAAAAGAGTGTCCCCGAGGGCTTAAAATACAAAACCCTCCTGCGTTTTGAATAGAGGTGCAAAAAAATGAATGATTTTCTAAATATCGCCCTGCCCAAAGGCAGACTTGGCGAAAAAGTTTACGATATGTTTGAGCGCGCAGGCTACCCCTGCCCGTCCATCAAAGAAAATAACAGAAAACTGATTTTCGAAAATCCCGAAAAGAAAATCCGCTACTTCTGGGTAAAGCCCTCTGATGTTGCCATCTATGTAGAAAGAGGCGCTGCAGATATTGGTGTAGCAGGTAAGGACATTCTTTTGGAGTACGAGCCTGATGTGTACGAGCTTCTGGACCTTGACTTAGGTAAATGCCGTATGGCAGTAGCATCAAAGGAAAATTTCCGCGACAACACCGACAGAACACTCCGCGTTGCTACAAAGTTTGTAAATATAACCAAAAAATACTACGCATCAAAAAGCCGTGACATTGACGTGGTGGAACTTCACGGTTCAATCGAAATCGCGCCTATTTTGGAACTTTCCGATGTGATTGTGGACATTGTGGAAACAGGTACAACACTAAAAGAAAATAACCTAAAGGTTTTTGAAACAATAGTTCCCATAAGTGCGCGACTTATTTCAAACAAATCGAGTTATAAGTTCAAGTCAGAACTAATCTCAGACATTCAGAAAAAACTCAGCGAACAGGTGATAAAAAATGATTAAAATATATAAATACGGCGAAGTTTCAAATGAGGAAATTTTTGCCCGTGTAGAGCCTAAAATGGACGTTACGGCAATAGTCGCAGACATCATCGAAAACGTAAAAAAGTTCGGCGACTTTGCACTTTGTGACTACACCAAAAAGTTTGACGGCGTATGCATAAACACCTTACAGGTAACAGAAGCAGAAATCGAAGAAGCCTTTAATTCAGTAGACGAAAAGTTTATAAATATACTTAAAAAAGCCGCCGAAAACATCACAAAATTTCATTCAATGCAAAAACGCGACGGTTTTACCATCGAAAACCCCGACGGAACAATAATGGGACAAAAAATCATCCCCGTTGACCGTGCAGGGCTCTACGTTCCCGGCGGTACTGCGGCGTACCCCTCTACCGTTTTGATGGACAGCATCCCTGCAAAAATCGCAGGGGTAAAAGAACTTGTAATGGTAACACCACCTGATAAACAAGGAAAGATTAACCCCGTAATTTTGGCGGCGGCTAAAATTGCCGGAGTAAATAAAATCTTTAAAGTAGGCGGAGCGCAAGCTATTGCTGCCCTTGCCTACGGCACAGAGTCAATCCCCAAAGTTGACAAAATCGTAGGACCGGGCAACGCTTTTGTGGCAGAGGCAAAAAAGCAAGTTTACGGCACAGTTTCTATAGATATGATTGCAGGGCCAAGCGAGATTTTGATTGTGGCAGATGAAAACAGCAATGCTTCTCATTTAGCCGCAGACCTGCTCTCACAGGCAGAACACGACAGACTTGCAAGCGCCGTTTTGGTAACTACGAGTATGGCTTTGGCAGAGGAAGTTTCAAAAGAAATCGAATTGCAACTCAAAAAACTCCCCAGAGAAAATATAGCAAGAGAATCAATAGACAACAACGGCAAAATCATCGTCTGTGACGATTTGTCTAAGGCAATAGAAATCTCAAACGAAATCGCCCCCGAGCACTTAGAACTTGTGGTTGACAATCCTTTCGACTATTTAGCAGAAATCCGTCACGCAGGGTCTGTGTTTATGGGAAGATACTGCCCCGAATCCCTCGGCGACTATATGGCAGGTGCAAACCACACACTTCCCACATCGGGAACTGCTAAATTTTCAAGCCCCTTGTCCGTTGACGACTTTATCAAAAAAACACAGTTTACTTACTATACAAAAGAGGCGCTTTCTAACATCGCTGAGGATGTTTATTACTTTGCAGAAAAAGAGGGCTTAAACGCTCACGCAGAAAGTGCCGTAATCAGAATTAAGGATGACAAAAATGAGTAGATTTTTAAACGAAAGCCTGAAATCATTAGAGGCTTATACTCCGGGTGAACAACCCAGAGACAAAAAATACATAAAACTCAATACAAACGAATCTCCCTACCCTCCCTCACCCGAGGTAATAAAGGCGGTAAACAGCGAGGAAGTGGCAGATTTAAGGCTTTATTCGGACCCCTTGTGCAAAACCTTAAAGGAAAAAATCGCCGCACGATACGGCGTAAAATACGAAAACGTATTCGTATCAAACGGCTCGGACGAATCATTGAACTTTTTCTTTATGGCGTTTTGCTCAAAAGACAAGCCCGTGGTATTCCCCGAGATTTCCTATGGGTTTTACAAGGTTTTTGCAGAGCTTTACGGGATTTCTTATGAAATGATTCCCCTTTGTGATGATTTTTCTATTGACGTTGCGGACTACATCAATGTAGGCAAAAACGTAGTCATCGCAAACCCCAACGCCCCAACGGGACTTATGCTCTCATTGGAAAAAATCGAAAAAATCGTAGCATCAAACCCCGAAAACATCGTCTTAATCGACGAAGCCTATGTTGATTTCGGGGGCGAGAGTGCTATTTCCCTTACTAAAAAATACGACAACCTACTTGTTGTAGGCACATTCTCAAAGTCACGCTCATTGGCAGGGGCGCGCCTTGGCTTTGCTATTGGAAATGCTGAAATCATCGCAGATTTAGAAAAAATAAAATACTCAACAAACCCCTACAACATAAACCGCTTAACACTCATTTCAGGTGCAGCGGCAATTGACAGTGACGACTATTTTATGGAAAACTGCAAAAAAATCATCGAAACCCGCGAATTTACCACAAAGGAATTGGAAAGCCTCGGCTTTACGGTAATTCCCTCGGCGGCAAACTTTATTTTTGCAAAATCCGATAAAATTTCAGGGGAAGACCTTTACCTGAAATTAAAAGAAAAAGGTGTGCTCATTCGCCACTTTACAACGGAAAAAATAAAAGAATTTAATAGAATTACCATAGGCACAAAAGACGAAATGACCACCTTTATAGATAAGGTTAAGGAGTGTTTAGATGAGAACAAGTAAAATCGACAGAAAAACCAACGAAACGAATATTTCGCTAACCCTTAATTTAGACGGCACAGGTGTGTCCGAAATCGCAACAGGCTGTGGCTTTTTGGACCATATGCTCACGTTATTTGCTCGTCATGGCTCCTTTGACCTGACAGTTTCTTGCATTGGCGACACAGAGGTAGACTACCATCACTCAGCAGAGGACATCGGTATCTGCTTAGGTCAGGCGGTAAACGAAGCCTTAGGCGACAAGCGCGGAATTTATCGCTATGGTTTCTTCGTTCTTCCTATGGACGAAGTTTTGATGCTTTGTGCCATTGATATCTCAGGCAGAAGTCAACTCGGCTATCAGGTAGAATTTGCGTCTGCCAAAATCGGCGACTTTGACACAGAACTCATCAAAGAATTTATGCTGGGCTTTGTGAGAAATTGCCCTATGGCGCTCCATTTCAAAGAATTTGCAGGTGAAAACGCTCATCACGTTGCAGAGGGAATGTTTAAATGCTTTGCAAGAGCGCTACACTTGGCTGTTGCTATTGATGAAAAACGTGCAGACGAAATCCCATCCACGAAAGGACTCCTTTAATGATTGCAATTATTGACTACGGCGTGGGAAATATTTTTTCCCTATGCTCATCATTTAAATACATCGGCGCCGATATCGAACTTACATCAGACATCGACACGATACGCCGCGCCGACAAAATAATTTTCCCCGGAGTTGGTGCATTTCGCGATGCAGAACACAAACTTCGCACAACAGGGCTTGATAAAATCGTAACCCAAGAGGCAAAAAGCGGAAAGCCCTTTTTGGGAATTTGCCTTGGTATGCAGATGATGCTTACAAAAAGTTACGAATTCGGTGAGTACGATGGCCTCAACATCATCCCCGGAAACGTAGTTTCTATGGAGGGTGTAGTACCTTCTGACTACAAAATTCCCCACATCGGCTGGAATAAACTCATATTCCCGAAAGACAAACCCAAATCCCCTATCTTTAAGTATGTAAACGAGGGCGAGCACGTGTACTTCGTTCACTCCTACTACTGCACTGATTGCGAGGAACACACAATAGCATCAACAGAATATGGTGCGCCCATTACGGCGGCGGTTGCCCGTGATAACGTATTCGGTGTGCAGTTTCACCCCGAAAAAAGCGGCGAGGTAGGACTCAATATCTTACGTGCATTTACAGAACTTTAGAAAGGAAAAGTTATGAATATATTCCCTGCAATAGATTTAATAGACGGAAACGTAGTGCGCCTCCTAAAAGGCGACTACAACGAAGTTACCATATACGGAAACGACCCCTTAAGCGTAGCAAAGGGCTTTGAGGAAAGTGGTGCTGAATTTATTCACATAGTAGACTTAGATGCTGCAAAAGACGGCAAAGTCCACAACTACGACATCATAAAATCAATCTGCCAGAACACTAATTTAAAGGTTGAAATCGGCGGCGGCATCAGGTCGGAGGAAGTCATCAAGCAGTATATAGACGCAGGTGTTTTCCGTGTGATTTTAGGTACAATCGCTATCAAAAATCCCGATTTCACAAAAGAAATGATTAAAAAATACGGAGAAAAAATCGCCATAGGTGTAGATATTTCGAAAGGGTTCGTTGCTATTCACGGCTGGACCGAGGTGTCCTCTATTTCCTGCGACGATTTGTTTTCCGATTTAGAAAAAGCAGGCGCAAAATGTGTAATCTGCACCGACATTTCAAAAGATGGCGCTATGCAGGGCACAAACCTTGCACTTTACCGTGATTTGTCACAAAAATATGCTATCGACATAGTAGCATCAGGCGGAGTTTCATCAATGGAGGACGTTGTAGCCTTAAAGGAAATGGGCATCTACGGTGCTATTTTAGGCAAGGCGCTCTATGTTGGCGCAGTAAATTTAAAAGATGCAATCGAGGTGGCAAAATGATAACAAAAAGAATTATTCCCTGCCTTGATGTAAAAGACGGAAGAGTTGTAAAAGGCGTAAATTTCAAGGGCTTGTCCGACGTTTCAAACCCCGTTGAACTTGCAAAATTTTACAGCGACAACGGTGCTGACGAACTTGTATTTTATGATATTACTGCATCAGCCGAGGGCAGAGGTATTTTTACCGACATTTTAAGAGAAACCGCAAGCAAGGTGTTCATCCCCTTAACAGTAGGCGGTGGCATCAATACGCTTTCTGACTTTGACAGAGTCCTAAAGTGCGGTGCTGACAAGGTTTCCGTAAATTCAGGAGCAATCAAAAACCCATCTATCATAGAAGAAGCCGCAAAGTGCTACGGCAGTCAATGTGTGGTGCTTTCCGTTGATGTGAAGCGTGTTGACGGCGAATTTCGTGTGTTTTCTCACGGTGGACGAGTTGACACAGGCATCGAGGCACTTTCCTGGATTAAACAGGGCGAGGAAAACGGCGCAGGCGAAATCGTAGTAAACAGCATCGACACCGACGGCGTAAAGCAGGGCTTTGATATCGAAATGCTTCGTGCCGTAGAGGAATTAGTTTCAGTTCCCGTTATTGCATCAGGCGGTGCGGGCGGTATTTCGGACTTCATTGAACTTTTCGCAGAAATACCCACAATTGACGCGGGACTTGCCGCTTCAATTTTCCACTTTGGAGAGGTTGAAATCCGCACTCTGAAAGAAGAACTCAAAAAGAACAATATAAATGTGAGGTTATAAAAAATGGACATTAAGAATTTAAAATTTGACGATAAGGGCTTAATTCCCGCTATTATTGTGGACGCAGACACAAAAAAGGTTTTAACCCTTGCATATATGAACGAAGAAAGTTTAAAAATCAGCATTGAAGAAAAAAAGACTTGCTTCTGGTCACGCTCAAGACAAGAACTTTGGCGCAAAGGCGAAACATCAGGAAACTATCAACACATAGTATCTATCACAGCAGACTGCGACAGCGATGCACTTGTTGTAATGGTAAAAAAAGACGGTCCTGCCTGCCACTTGGGTACGGATTCTTGCTTTAACGACACATTTTTCGGTGAGGCTCCTTTGGACTTTTCTATCAAGACTTTAGAAAAGAAGCTAAAAGAAAGAAAAGAAAAAATGCCCGAGGGCTCATATACCACCTACCTTTTTGAAAAGGGCATCGATAAAATCTTAAAAAAAGTCGGCGAGGAAACCACAGAGGTTATAGTTGCGGCAAAAGGCGATGATAAAGCCGAAACCATTTATGAACTTGCTGACCTAATGTACCACTCACTTGTATTGATGATTGAAATGGGAATTTCAGTTGATGATGTTTTGGGCGAACTTGCATCTCGCGACATCATCGAACACAAAGTAAAACAGGAGAAAATGACAAAATGATTGGCGTAAATCTTCACACCCATACAACCTACTGTGACGGCAAAAACACCCCTGAGGAAATGATAGAAAAAGCGCGTGCTTTAGGCTTTTCTTCCATAGGGTTTTCTTCTCATGCCTACACTCCCTTTGACATTTCCTATTGTATGAGTAAGGAAACTGAAAAAAAATACATCAACCACATAAACAGCCTTAAAAATCAGTACTCAGATATTGAAATTTTCTTAGGTACAGAGCAGGATTTGTATTCTGAAATCGACACCACACCTTACGACTACACCATCGGCTCTGTTCACTACATAAAAACAAACGACACATTTTTACCCGTAGATGTATCAGAAAAAATAACAAACGAGAACGTAAACACATACTTTGGCGGAGATTACAAAAAATATGTAAAGGCCTACTTTGAAACTGTAGCGCACCTTGATGATATCTCCCCTGATATTATCGGCCACTTTGATTTGGTTACAAAGTTTAATTCCGGTATGCGCTATTTTGACGAAAATGAAAAGGAGTATCTGGACGCAGCATTTTCCGCTATTGATGCTTTACACTGCGATTTATTTGAACTAAACACAGGCGCAATGGCAAAGGGGCTAAAGGACACCCCCTACCCTGCACTCCCCATATTAAAAAGACTTAAGGAAAAAGGCGCTCGCATCATACTTTCCTCTGATTGTCACGATGCAGCATTCCTTGATTTTTATTTTAATGAAAGCGCCGCACTTTTAAAAGAAATCGGCTTTAGATGCGTCACTATTTTTAAGGACAAAAAGTTCACAGAGCAACCCCTATAATTTTGACGGAAAAAACAGGAGAAATTTTTAAAATATTATTACTTTTTTTGACAAAATAACATTGACTTTATCGGCATTTTTTTATATACTATAAGTATAGAATTTAGGAGATTTTTTTGCAACTGACGGATTGGCAGAGTTCACTGCCTGGGAGCAGAAAAAATCGCGCAATGTCGACCGTCTGGGCAGCCCATTTACACATATGTAGATAGGTCTGTCCATTTTTGTTTTAAATCTTCAAAAGAAAGGTGATAAACTATGAAAAAAATAGCAGTTATTATGGGAAGCGACAGCGATTTACCAATCGTTGAAAAAGGCATAAAAGTATTAGAAGAATTCGGCGTTCCTTTTACTGTTCACGTGCTTTCAGCACACAGAACACCGAATGAGGCCCACGATTTAGCGGCAAACGCTCGTGAAAACGGCTACGGCGCCCTCATTTGCGCCGCAGGTATGGCAGCACACTTAGCAGGTGCGATTGCAGCCAACACCACACTTCCCGTTATCGGCATTCCCGTTAAATCATCAAACCTTGAGGGTATGGACGCACTCTTATCAACAGTGCAGATGCCCACAGGTATTCCTGTTTCTACTGTTGCTATCAACGGCGCTGCAAATGCGGCTTTAATCGCAATTCAGATTTTAGCAGTTGAAGATAAATCTTTAGCAGAAAAATTAGACGCCCACAGAAAAGCAGGCGCCGAAAAAGTTCTGGCAAAAAACAAAGAAATTGCAGAAAAATACAATAAATAAATCCCTACCCCGAAAGGAGACCCCAAACCATGGGCGGTTTTTTTGGAACAGTCAGCAAAAGAAGTGCAATAGGTGATGTATTCTTCGGCACTGACTATCACTCACATTTAGGAACAAAAAGAGGCGGCATGGCAGCATACAACGAAGCCGACGGCCTCCAGCGTGACATTCACAATATAGAAAACGCACCATTTCGTACGAAATTTCACGATGTTTTTGACGAGATGAGCGGCAACTCCGCTATCGGTTGTATCAGCGACAGCGACCCCCAGCCCTTGCTTATACGTTCAAACATCGGCACTTATGCCATTACCATCGTAGGCATAGTAAATAATGCAGAAGAATTGATTGAAAAATATCTTCTGACCGATGGCGGACATTTCGGTGTAATGAGCGGCGGCAAGGTAAACTCCGTTGAACTTGTGGCATCCTTAATCAACCAAAAGGACGACTTCGTTTCAGGTATTAAGTTTGCACAGAGCGTTATCGTAGGCTCTGCGTCAATTCTCATCTTAAAGGACGACGGTAACTTAATCGCCGCCCGTGATAAATACGGCAGACTTCCCGTTACTATTGGCAAGAACGACGAGGGCTTTTGCGTATCATTTGAGTCCTTTGCTTATAAGAAACTTGACTATAAAGATTACAAAGAATTAGGTCCGGGCGAAATCGTAGAACTTACGCCCGATGCCTGCATTGAACTTTCTCCTCCCGAAGAGGAAATGAGAATATGCGCGTTCCTCTGGAGTTACTACGGCTACCCCACATCAAGTTATGAGGGCATAAACGTAGAAGTTATGAGATGCAGAAACGGTCGCATTATGGCAAAGGCAGACAAACTCGCCAAAAACGCCGAAAATCTTGACTATGTCAGCGGCGTTCCCGATTCGGGCACACCTCACGCCATAGGCTATGCCAACGAATCAGGCGTTCCCTTTGCAAGACCTTTTATTAAATACACACCCACCTGGCCCAGAAGTTTTATGCCTCCCACCCAGGCGGACAGAAAGAAAATCGCCAAGATGAAGCAGATTCCCGTTCACGAGCTCATCGAAGGAAAAAATCTCCTCTTTGTTGATGACTCCATCGTTCGCGGAAATCAGTTAAAAGAAACAGTAGATTTTCTATACGACAACGGCGCAAAAGAGGTTCATATGCGTTCTGCTTGTCCCCCTATTATGCACAAATGTAAATTCTTAAATTTCACTAACGTAAAAGACGAAATGGATTTAATTGCTCGAAGAACAGTTGTAGAACTCGAGGGCGAAGAGGGCTTAAATTATTTAGACGAATACTGCGACTCATCTACCGAGCGCGGCAAAAAGCTCCGCGATGCAATCTGCAAAAAACTCCATTTTGCGTCCCTTGACTTCCAGTCTTTAGACGGACTGATTGAAGCCATCGGATTAGATAAATGTAAACTCTGCACATACTGCTGGAACGGCAAAGAATAGACGAAAGGACGAAATATTATGCATCAGAATTCAAAATCAGACAGCTACGCTGCAGCGGGCGTTGATATTACCGCAGGCTACAACGCTGTTAAACTTATGAAAAAACACGTAGAAAGAACAATGAACGACGGTGTTATGACAGACATCGGCGGCTTTGGTGGTCTTTTCTTACCTAACCTTGCCGGTATGGAAGAACCCGTACTCGTTAGCGGTACCGACGGCGTAGGTACAAAATTAAAACTTGCGTTTTTATTAGACAAGCACGATACAGTAGGTATCGACTGTGTTGCAATGTGTGTAAATGATATTATCTGTTGCGGCGCTAAGCCCTTGTTCTTCTTGGACTACATCGCATGCGGCAAAAACATTCCCGAGCGAATTGCCGACATCGTAGCAGGTGTGGCTGAGGGTTGCGTTCAGTCAGGCGCGGCTTTAATCGGCGGCGAAACTGCAGAAATGCCCGGTTTCTACCCCGTTGATGAATACGATTTAGCAGGCTTTTCTGTTGGTATAGTTGACAAGAAAAAAATCGTTGACAATAAAAAAGTAACCGAGGGCGACGTTATCATTGCTCTCCCCTCATCAGGTGTTCACTCTAACGGCTTCTCCTTGGTGAGAAAAGTATTCGACGTAGAAAAGGCCGACATCAAAACACCCGTTGATGCATTAGGCGGCAAATCAATCGGCGAAACACTCTTAACACCTACAAAGATTTACGTTAAGCCTATGCTTGCACTTTTTGATGAAGTTACAGTTAAGGCTGTTTCTCACATCACAGGCGGTGGCTTCTATGAAAACATTCCCCGTTCACTTCCCGAGGGCTTTTCTGCTAAAATCAAGAAATCAGACGTTAAAATCTTACCTATCTTCAAACTCTTAGCAGAAGTTGGCAACATTCCCGAACGCGATATGTTCAACACCTTTAATATGGGCGTTGGTATGAGCGTAGTAGTTGCCAAGGAAGATGCTGACCGCGCCCTTTCAATCTTACAGGCTAACGGCGAGGACGCTTACATCGTCGGCGAAGTAGTAAAAGGTGACGAGGGAGTAATATTATGGTAAAGGCTAAAATTGCAGTTTTAGTTTCAGGCGGCGGCACAAATTTGCAGGCGTTGATTGATGCGCAGAAATCAGGCATCATCACATCAGGCGAAATCGCACTCGTTATATCAAACAACGAAAAAGCCTACGCCTTAACTCGTGCAACCGACAACGGTATCAAAACTTCATACATTCCGTCAAAAGCCGAGGACTTTGAAGCACAACTCATCAGAGTCTTAAAGGACAACGAAATCGATTTGATAGTTTTAGCGGGCTTTATGAAGATTTTGAGCGCCAACTTTACAAATACTTTTGAGAACAAAATCATCAACGTTCACCCGTCTTTGATTCCCTCTTTTTGCGGAAAAGGCTACTACGGCCTCCGCGTACACGAAGAAGCTCTAAAGTACGGCGTGAAAGTTACAGGCGCAACAGTCCACTTTGTAAATGAAATTCCCGACGGCGGAAATATCATTTTGCAAAAGGCGGTATATATTGAAGAGGGCGACACACCCGAAATTCTGCAAAAGCGCGTAATGGAGCAAGCAGAATGGAAGATTTTGCCTCAGGCAACAGAACTTTTGTGCCAAAAAATCACTAAGGAGAAATAATAATGAACATATATAAAATTGATTCACTCGCCGACATATTAAGTAGTAACACCTACCCCGGTCGCGGTATCGTAATAGGCAAAACTCCCGACGGAACGAAGGCTGCTGTCGCTTACTTTATAATGGGCAGAAGTGAAAACTCAAGAAACAGAATTTTCAAGGAAGAGGCAGAAAACGTAACAATCTACCCCTACGATGCAAACAAGGTAGAAGACCCCTCTTTGATTATTTATTCACCCATTAAGGTTTTTGAAAATAAACTCATCGTTACAAACGGTGACCAGACTGATACAGTGTATGACTTTTTAAAGAACGGCAAAACCTTTGAAGAAGCGCTCACAACTCGTGAATTTGAGCCAGACGCTCCTAACTTCACACCCCGTATCAGCGGCGAACTCACATTTGCAGGTTCTGATTTTACATACAAGATGAGCATATTAAAGAGTGCTGACGAAAAGGGTTCTGCTTGTAACAGATACACATACTGCTACAATTCTCTTGCAGGACTTGGCCATTTCATTCACACATATAACTGCGACGGAAATCCCATTCCTACCTTTACTGGCGAGCCTGAGAGAGTAGCGATTTTAGATGATATCGACGCATTTACAGAAATGATTTGGACAAACTTAAACAAAGACAATAAGATTTCTCTTTACGTTCGCTACGTTGATTTAGCAACAGGTAAAGTGGAAAACAGAATGATAAACGGAAAGGAATTATAAGATGCGCGAATTCGAATTAAAATACGGCTGTAACCCCAACCAGAAGCCCTCAAAAATCTATATGGAGCAGGGCGAACTCCCCATTGAAATTTTAAACGGCAGACCAGGTTATATAAACTTCCTCGACGCCTTTAACAGTTGGCAACTTGTTAAAGACTTAAAAGAAGCGTTAAGTCTCCCCTGTGCTACATCTTTTAAGCACGTGTCCCCCACATCTGCAGCGCTCGGACTTCCTATGAGCGACAAACTCAAAAAGGCTTGCTTCGTTGACGATATCGAGGGTATCGATGAATCTCCCTTGGCACTTGCCTACGCAAGAGCAAGAGGCACAGACAGAATGAGTTCATTCGGCGACTGGATTGCCCTTTCTGATGTTTGTGACGTTACAACGGCAAAAATTATCGCGCGAGAAGTATCTGACGGTGTTATCGCGCCCGGTTACGAGCCCGAAGCGTTAGAAATTTTAAAAGGCAAGAAAAAAGGTGGCTACAACGTAATCAAAATTGATGAAAACTACGTTCCCGAAGAAATCGAAACCAAGCAGGTATTCGGTATCACCTTTGAGCAAGGCAGAAACAACTTCGTAATCAATAAAGAATTATTATCTAACGTAGTTACAGAAAATAAAAACCTTCCTAGTGATGCTGTAAGAGACTTAATCATTTCATTGATTACTTTAAAATACACACAGTCAAACTCTGTTTGCTTTGCATACGACGGTCAGGCTATCGGCGTTGGCGCAGGTCAGCAGTCAAGAATTCATTGCACTCGCTTAGCAGGACAAAAAGCAGACAACTGGCACTTACGCCAGAGCGACAAGGTACTCGCACTTCCCTTCCGCGAGGACATCAAACGTGCAGACAGAGATAACTGCATCGACTTATATATTTCCGATACCGATGCCGACGATGTATTAGCAGACGGCAAATGGGAAAACTTCTTTACAGAAAAGCCCGCCGCTTTCACAAAAGAAGAAAAGCGCGCATACTTAGACAGTATCTCAGGCGTTTCTGTTGGCTCTGATGCGTTCTTCCCCTTTGGCGACAATGTTGAACGCGCAGCAAAATCAGGCGTTTCATATATTGCACAGCCCGGCGGCTCAATCCGTGATGACAACGTAATCGAAACCTGTAACGCACACAACATTGCAATGGCATTTACAGGAATGAGATTATTCCACCACTAATATAAAGGAGAAAAAACGATGGCAAACTTTTTTGAAAAATTAAAAGACTACGATAATGACGTATATGCGGCATGCAGTAGAGAACTTTCTCGTCAGCAGCACAACATTGAACTTATCGCATCTGAAAATATAGTGTCTGAGGCAGTTTTACTTGCTGCAGGCGGAGTTTTAACCAATAAATACGCCGAGGGTTACCCCGGCAAACGTTACTATGGCGGTTGCATTCACGTTGACGAAGTAGAAGAAATCGCAAGACAGAGAGCTTGCAAGCTCTTTGGCGCAGACCATGCAAACGTTCAGCCCCACTCAGGTGCTAATGCTAACCTTGCAGTGTTCTTTGCACTTTTAACACCCGGCGACACAGTAATGGGTATGAACCTTGCACACGGCGGTCACCTTTCACACGGTAGCCCCGTAAATATTTCAGGCAAATACTTCAACATCGTTCCCTACGGTGTTGATGATGATACAGGTATGATTGACTACGATGAAATGGAGCGCATCGCAAAAGAATGCAAACCCAAACTCATCGTATCAGGCGCATCTGCTTATTCAAGAACAATTGACTTTGCAAGAATCCGCAAAATCTGCGACGAAGTTGGCGCATATATGATGGTTGACATCGCTCACATTGCAGGTTTAGTTGCAGCAGGACTTCATCCGAGCCCTGTTCCCTATGCTGACGTTGTTACCACAACAACTCACAAGACTTTAAGAGGTCCTCGTGGCGGTATGATTCTTTGCAAGGCAGAACTTGCGCAGGCGATTGATAAGGCAATCTTCCCCGGAATCCAGGGCGGACCCTTAATGCACATTATCGCGGCTAAAGCCGTAGCATTGGGCGAAGCATTGACACCTGAATTCAAAGCATACCAGGAGCAGGTTATAAAGAACGCCAAGGCACTCTCAGAAGCATTGGTAGAAGAGGGCTTCAGTATCGTTTCGGGTGGAACAGACAACCACTTGATGTTACTTGACCTCAGAGCATTTGACATTACAGGCAAAGAAATGGAACATCGTTTAGACGAGGTTCACATTACAGTAAATAAAAACACAATCCCCAACGACCCCCAGAGCCCCTTTGTTACAAGTGGTGTAAGAATCGGCACACCTGCTGTTACTACAAGAGGCTTTAAGGAAGCAGAAATGAAAAAAATTGCAAAATGGATTCGCCTTATTGCCGAAGACTTTGAAGCAAACAAAGACCAAGTTACAAAAGAAGTAATCGAACTTTGCGAAAACTTCCCTATCTACTAAGACAGAAAGGTACATTACTGATATGAAAATAATGGTAGTAGGCGGCGGTGGCCGCGAGCATGCAATCATTAAAAAATTAAAAGAAAATAAATCTATCACAGAAATCTTCGCACTCCCCGGAAACGGCGGTATAGCGAAAGATGCCACCTGCGTTGACATCGGCGCAAAGGACATCGAAAAAATCGTAGAATTTGCAAAAGCAAACGCTATCGACTTTGCAGTAGTTGCCCCCGATGACCCGTTGGTGCTTGGCGCAGTAGATGCCTTGAATGAAATCGGCATACCCTGCTTCGGCCCCAAAAAGTGCGCCGCTGAAATCGAGGGAAGTAAGGTGTTTTCAAAAAACCTTATGAAAAAATACGGCATCCCCACCGCATCATACGAAGTATTTACAGATATGGCAGAAGCGATTTCATATTTAGAAACTGCTCCCATTCCCACAGTTATCAAGGCTGACGGCTTGGCACTTGGCAAGGGCGTAATCATCGCAGAAACAAGAGATGATGCAATCGCTGCCGTTAAATCAATGATGGAAGACAAGGTTTTCGGTGCATCAGGCTCACGAATTGTTATCGAGGAATTCCTGACAGGTCCCGAGGTTTCTGTTCTTTCCTTTACAGACGGCAACGTAGTTGTTCCCATGGTTTCATCTATGGACCATAAACGTGCACTTGACGGCGACCGTGGTTTAAATACTGGCGGTATGGGTACAATTGCTCCCAACCCCTACTACACAAAAGAAATTGCTGACGAATGTATGGAAAAGATTTTCCTCCCTACAATCAACGCAATGAACGCCGAGGGCAGAAAATTCAAAGGCTGCTTATACTTTGGACTTATGCTCACACCCAATGGTCCTAAAGTTATCGAATACAACTGCCGTTTTGGTGACCCCGAAACACAGGTTGTACTTCCCTTACTCGAAACTGACCTTTTGACCATTATGCAGGCGGTAGAAAACGAAACCTTAAAGGATTTAGACATCAAATTCTCAAATGGCGCTGCGGCTTGTATCGTAATGGCATCAAAGGGCTACCCTGAAAGTTACGACAAAGGCTTTGAAATCACAGTAGATAGTGATTGTAACGCCGAGGTTTACGTTGCAGGCGCGGCAATCAAGGACGGCAAAACAGTAACATCGGGCGGTAGAGTTTTAGGCGTAGTAGCAAAAGCCAACGATTTGGCAAGCGCTTTAGATAAAGCCTACAAAGAAGTAGAAAAAGTGCATTTTGATAACGCGTTTTATCGTCGTGATATCGGCAAACGCGCACTTGATGCATTAAAATAAAACAGAAAGGCTACGAACACTATGGTTTACAGAGTATATGTAGAAAAGAAATCAGAACTTGCCAACGAAGCAAAAGCGCTCCTTTCGGATGCTGTCACACTTCTTGGTATAAATAACTTAAAAGGCGTAAGACTTTTGAACCGTTACGATGTTGAAAATATCGAAAAGGACCTTTTTGACTATGCGGTAAAAACAGTTTTTTCCGAGCCTCAGTTAGACATCACAACAGACACTGTAGAAAACACAGAGGGTGCATACGTATTCGCAACAGAATACCTCCCGGGACAATTCGACCAGAGAGCCGACTCTGCTTCACAGTGTATACAGATTATTTCACAGGGCGAGCGTCCTTTGGTTCGTTCTGCAAAGGTTTACGTGTTAGAGGGCAATCTTAGTAGCGCTGACATCGAAGCATTCAAAAAATATGTAATCAACCCCGTTGAATCAAGAGAAGCAACACTTGACACCTTCAAAACCTTAAAAACAGAGTACGAAATCCCCACAGAAGTAAAGACATTAGACGGCTTTACTAAGCTTGACGAAGCAGGTCTTGCTGCTTTTGTTGCGGACTTTGGTCTTGCAATGGACACAGACGATATCAAATTCTGTCAACAGTATTTTATATCGGAGGACCGCGACCCCACAATCACTGAAATCCGTATGATTGATACATATTGGTCGGACCACTGCAGACATACAACATTCTTAACCACAATCGACAATGTGAAATTCGAAGATGCTCTTTTGCAAAAAGCATACGAAGAATATGGGGAAGTAAGAAAGAAATTAAACAGAACTAAGCCCATAAACCTTATGGATTTGGCTACAATTTCAACAAGATTTTTAAAGGCAAACGGCAAACTCCCCAAGATTGACGAATCAGAAGAAATCAATGCCTGCACAGTAAAAATCGACGTTGACGTTGAGGGAAAAACTGAAAAGTGGCTTCTCCTCTTTAAGAACGAAACCCACAACCACCCCACAGAAATCGAGCCCTTTGGTGGCGCGGCTACCTGTATCGGTGGTGCAATCCGTGACCCCTTGTCAGGTAGAGCCTATGTTTACTCTGCTATGCGTGTAACTGGTGCGGCTGACCCATTGAAGCCCATTTCTGAAACAATGAAAGGTAAACTCCCCCAGAGAAAGCTCGTTACAACTGCGGCCGCAGGCTACAGTTCATATGGTAACCAGATAGGCCTTGCCACAGGTCAGGTTGACGAAATCTACCACGACGGCTACGTTGCAAAGCGTATGGAAATCGGCGCGGTTGTAGGTGCTGCACCTCAAGAAAACGTTCGACGCGAGGTTCCCGAGCCGGGCGACATCGTAATCTTACTTGGCGGAAGAACAGGCCGTGACGGTTGCGGTGGTGCAACAGGCTCATCAAAATCACATACATTAGAATCACTGGACGAGTGCGGTGCAGAAGTACAAAAAGGTAACGCACCTGAAGAAAGAAAACTCCAGAGATTATTCCGAAATAAAGAAGCATCACTTCTCATCAAGCGTTGTAACGACTTCGGCGCCGGCGGTGTGTCTGTTGCTATCGGCGAACTTGCAGACGGTCTTGACATTGACTTAAACGCAGTGCCTAAAAAATACGACGGCCTTGACGGCACAGAACTTGCTATCTCTGAATCTCAGGAAAGAATGGCAGTTGTAGTAGAAGCAAAGGACGCCGAGAAGTTTATGGCTCTGGCTAAGACTGAAAACTTAGAGGCTACAATCGTTGCCAAGGTAAAAGAAGACAAACGCCTTACAATGACCTGGAACGGCAAAAAAATCTGCGACATCTCTCGTGAATTCTTAAATTCAAACGGTGCAGAAAAGCATATCGACATTACACCCGTAGCACCCAAGGAATTCAAAAAAGAATACTCTGCTGATTTTGTCGCTGAAATGAACAAAATCGCCACAGACTTAAACATCTGCTCAAAGCGTGGCCTTTCTGAGCGTTTCGACTCAACCATCGGCGCAGGTTCAGTGCTTATGCCTTTCGGTGGTAAGCACCAACTCACACCCGTTCAGGCAATGGTAAATAAAATCTCAATAGAGAAAAAAGATACAAAAACAGCATCCCTCATGGCCTGGGGCTACAATCCCTTTATCGCAGAAAAGAGCCCCTACCACAGTGCATATTTAGCAGTTG
This sequence comes from Congzhengia sp., assembly GCA_045591015.1. Lineage (GTDB taxonomy): Bacteria > Bacillota > Clostridia > UBA1381 > UBA9506 > Congzhengia. The sequence goes on along the minus strand of JAZNSC010000013.1, from coordinate 99,286 downwards.
TGGAATCAGTTTCAAAATTGATTGCAACAGGTGCTGACTTCAACGAAGTATACCTCACATTCCAGGAATACTTCGAAAAACCCAAAAAAGACGGCAAGCGTTGGGGCAAGCCCCTGTCTGCTCTTCTCGGTGCATTCAAGGCACAGATGGACTACGAAATCGCATCTATCGGCGGTAAGGACTCCATGAGCGGAACATTCGAGGACATCGACGTTCCTCCCACACTTGTATCATTTGCAGTTACAACAGATTCAGTTGATAACATCATTTCTCCTGAATTTAAAGAAGCAGGCAGCAATGTATATCTCTTAAAACCCGAATACGACGAAAACGGTCTCCCCGTTGCCGCATCTGTAAAGGCAAACTATAATATAGTTTCAAAGCTCGTTCGCGAGGGCAAGGTGCTGGCTGCATACACACCCACCTACGGCGGTGTTGCAGAAGCCGTTATGAAGATGTCATTCGGTAATAACATCGGCTTTGCATTTGACGACGATGTGTGCTATGACGATATTTTCTCATATCTCTACGGCGCATTTGTTTTAGAGTTAAAAGATGCAGAAGCAGGTATTAAATTAGGTAAAACCACAGAAAAAGCGGCAATTTCCTACAAAGGCAATGAAATAGCTCTTGCAGAAATCTTAAAGGCTTACGAAGACAAACTCGAGCCCGTATATTCTTGCAATATCACAAAGGAAATTACGACACTTCCCGACCTTACATACCCCGATGCAAAGGTAACCGGTCCTGCAATTAAGGTTGCCACACCTAAAGTGCTTATTCCCGTATTCCCCGGTACAAACTGCGAATACGATTCAGCCAAGGCGGCATCTCGTGCAGGCTTAGACCCTGAAATCATCGTTATCAACAACTTATCAGCAAAAGGTATCGCTGATTCTGTAGAATACTTTGCAAAGAGAATCAAGGAATCACAGATTATCTTCATTCCCGGTGGTTTTTCCGGCGGTGACGAGCCTGACGGTTCAGGTAAGTTCATTACAGCATTCTTTAGAAATGCAACCATCAAGGACGAAGTTCATGAACTTTTAAAGAACCGCGACGGTCTTATGTGCGGTATCTGTAACGGCTTCCAGGCGCTTATCAAGTTAGGACTTGTTCCCTATGGCGAAATCATCGACACCGATGAAAACTGCCCCACACTTACATACAACACCATCGGTCGCCATCAGTCAAGATTAGTAAGAACAAAAATTGCTTCTAACAAATCTCCCTGGCTTATGGAAACCAAGCCCGGCGAAATCTACACAGTTCCGATTTCACACGGCGAGGGCAGATTTATAGCACCGGAAAGCCTCATTAAGAAGTTAGCCGAAAACGGACAGATTGCTACACAGTATGTAGACCTTGCGGGCAACCCCACAAACGATGTCCGCTTCAACCCCAACAACTCCGATTATGCAATTGAGGGTATACTCTCTCCCGACGGCAGAGTTTTGGGTAAAATGGGACATAGTGAACGTATCGGCGATAACCTTTATAAGAATGTAGAGGGAACTTACGAAATGAACCTCTTTACATCTGCTAAAAAATACTACAAATAAAATTTTTATAAACTCTCCTTATCAGGAGAGTTTATTTTTTTACCAATTACATACAATATAATTGATTTATAATTTTGTTTATGGTATACTGTTATTGGAGAAATATTTTGAAAAAATATATTTTATCTGTTGATTGGATTACGGTAGCCTTAGTCTTGTCGCTTATGGCAATAGGGCTTACTGCCGTAAGTTCAGCAGCAACTGAACCAAGAAAATTAACAGTGCAGCTTCTGGCATGTCTTTTGGGACTTATCTTTATGATAGGGATTGCCTTTTGGGATTACAGAAGCGCTCTGCCGTTTTTAAACTATATATATTTTGCTTGTATAATCTCACTGTTTATTGTCTTTCCCTTTGGAACAGGCAAAAGTGATACAGGTGCTATCAGTTGGATTCGTTTCGGCTCTATCGGCTTTCAGCCGTCAGAATTTGTAAAGCTTATATTTTGCTTGTTTCTTTCCTGCGAACTGAAAAATATATTAGAAAACGGCACACTCAATAACCCCAAAAAGCTCATCAACCTCATACTAAAATGCACACCGATAATAGCTCTTGTAATACTGCAAAACGACACGGGAACGGCATTGGTTTTTGCGTTTATATTGGCAGTTGTGCTCTTTGTGTCGGGGCTTTCGATAAAATATATTTTGTACACGATTGGCTTATTTTTGGTACTCTCGCCTTTGGTGTGGTTACTACTTTCTGACTACCAAAAGGACAGAATCCTGATATTTTTTAACCCTGACCGAGAGCTACAAGGCGCAGGCTTTCAGGTATACCTCTCAAAGCTTGCCATCTCATCGGGCGGAATATTCGGTCAAGGCTATAAAAAGGGTGCTATCAGCACACTTTCCTTTTTGCCCGAAAAGGACACCGACTTTATCTTCGCGGTAATCAGCGAGGAATTCGGTATATCAGGTGCTGCAATTACTATGGCGCTTTTTCTCATTTTGATTATAAGGTGTGTGCAAATCGCACGCCGTGCCGTTGACCTGCAGGGAAAACTCCTTGCTACAGGAATATCGGCAATGCTAACCTTTCATACCATAGAAAATATCGGTATGTGTATGGGGCTTCTGCCCGTTACGGGAATCCCGCTTCCCTTTATAAGCTACGGTGGTTCATCAGTTTTGGCTATGAGTATGGCTGTAGGATTGATTCTTTCAGTCAGACGAAAAATATATAAATTACACTATGAATAATAAAGAAAGGAACATAGATTATGGCCGACATTAAAATTATTACAGATGCAGGTGCCGACCTGACTTTAGAACAGCAAAAGGAGTTTGACGTAGACGTTCTTCCTTTAAGAATTTACGCTGACGGCAAAGAATATCTGGCAGGTGTTAATTTGTTTTCAGACGAATTCTATGCACTTTTGGAAAATATCAAAGAATTCCCCAAAACATCACAGCCTACAACAGGCGAAATTTACGACCTTTTGAAAAAGTATGTTGACGAGGGCAAGGAAATCCTTTTCATTACCCTTTCATCGAAGGCAAGCGGTCTTAACAACAACGCCAACCTTGCAAAAAATATGATATTAGAAGAAAACCCCGATGCCGTAGTAGATATTTTTGACTCATACGGTTACTCATACTCATACGGTATGGCAGTAATGGAAGCGGCAAAGCTTGCAAAAGAAGGAAAATCAATCGAGGAAATAAAAACAGCCATCATTGAGTTGATGGACAGTTATACAGTTTATTTTATACCTAACTCATTGGAATACCTTGAAAAAGGCGGCAGAATAAATAAAGCATCATTAGTGTTCGGCAATATGTTGGACATCGTGCCTGTATTATCTTTAGTTGACGGTATGGTTTCAGCAGTGGGTAAGGTACGCGGAAGAAAGAAAATCGCCAAGAAAATGTTTGACTACGCAATTGAGCGCCACCCCAACCAAGACGATACGACATTCTACATTCCCAACGGAAAATTAGATGCCGAAGTGGCAGAACTTACCGAAAGATTAAAAGAAAAATTCCCCAACTGTGAAGTTATCGAGTACAAGGTAGGTCCGCTAATAGCATCACACATCGGACCTGTATGCGGACTATTTTTAAAGAAATAATAAAAAAAGAACCTCGTATGAGGTTCTTTTTTTATTGTTTAAAACTTATCTACAGGGAATAAAATCTTCAACTGATTGATTTTTGATTCATATGCTTTCTGGCGTTTTTCGTTTAAGAGGAAGCTCGTGAGCTGTCCTTTTACATCGTCAAATGCCATTTCGCTTGCGGGATTTTTTGCAGTTACCTTGATAATGTGGAAACCAAACTGTGTTTTAACGGGACCGCGAAGTTCGCCTACTTCCATTGAAAAAGCCGCTTCGTCAAATTCGGGTACCATCTGACCTTTTGTAAATTCTCCCAAAGCACCGCCGTTCTGTGATGAAGGGCATGAACTGTGCTCCCTTGCTGCATCTTCGAATGATACTTCGCCTGCTTCGATTTTTGATTTTATTTCGTTTGCCTTTTCTTCTGAATCAACTAAAATATGGCTTGCCGCAACTGACTCACCGCGAACAAACTGTGCTTTTTTCTCGTCGAAGTATGCTTTTACTTCTTCATCCTTTAATTCCACTTTTTCAAGGGCTTTTTGAATGTTGAAGTTTGCAAGCATTTCGTTCTTCATTTTTTCGAGTTGTACTTTGAATTCTTGGTTGTGCTCCATTAAGTTTTTCTTGGCGTCTAAAACCAAGAGTTTCTTGTCTATAAGTTGCTGTAGGATTGCTTCTCTGCCCTCGGGGGTATCGTAGTTCTGACCGCGAGATGCATACATTGCTACAACTTCATCTACTTCTGCCTGATAAATGGCGTTTCCGCCAACCTGTGCTATTACTTTGTTTTCCATTTTTTATGCCTTCCTTATTTTGATTATTTTCCTAAACTTTCACAATAGATACAACGATAGATTTTCTTTTCTCTGTCTGTCAATCGGAACACGTGAGGAAGTTCCTGCTCCACCGTTGTGATACATCTGGGGTTTTTGCATTTTAAGACATTTCGCACCTCTCTGGGCACCTCAAGATGCTCACGTTTTAAAAGCTTTCCGTCTTTGATTATATTTACGGTAATACGCGCGTCAATATAACCTAAAACATCCAAATCAATGTCTATCGCTCTATCGATTTTAATTATATCTTTTTTGCCGTACTTTTTGCTTTCGGCATTTTTTATGATTGCCACCTGACAGTCAAGTTTATCAAGACCCAAAACGCTATACAACTCCATACCCATACCGGCAGTAATGTGGTCTAAAACGATTCCGTCTTTTATTTGACCTATAATCATAATACTTCCTCCTTACTCAATACCCAAAAGTTTCAAGATTAGTGCCATTCTCATAAGTTTTCCGTTTAAGGTCTGCTCGAAATAGCATGCTCTTTTGTCGTTGTCAACCGCCACTGAAATCTCATTTACTCTGGGGAGCGGATGAAGTATCGCCATATCGGGTTTTGCTGTTTCTAATTTTTCGGGAGTTAAGATATAACTGTCCTTAAGTCTAATATAATCCTGCTCGTTGAAGAATCTCTCTTTCTGTACTCTTGTCATATAGAGTATGTCAAGTTTGCTCATATATTCTTCCAGCGATGTGGTCTCAATACATTCGATGCCGTGCTTATTGATATCTTCTAACACATAATCGGGAAGTCTTAATTCCTCGGGTGAAATCAATACCAACTTAATGTTATCGTATCTTGTCATTGCATGGATGAGGGAATGCACTGTTCTTCCGAACATCAAATCTCCGCAAAGACCGATTGTGAGATTGTCAAGACGGCCTTTTTCGCGGTGAATTGTAAGCAAATCCGCCAATGTCTGTGTGGGGTGGTTGTGTCCGCCGTCACCTGCATTTACTACGGGAACGCTCGTTGCCATTGCCGCAACTGCCGCAGCACCCTCTTTGGGATGGCGCATTGCGATAATGTCCGCGTAATTGCTTACCACACGAATTGTATCGGACAAACTCTCGCCCTTAGATGATGAAGAATTTGCCCCATCAGAAAATCCTAACACCTGACCACCAAGTTCATACATTGCAGCCTCGAAACTAAGACGCGTTCTGGTAGACGGCTCAAAGAAAAGTGTTGCGAGCTTTTTATGGCGGCACTTTTCCTGATATTTTTCAGGATTTTTTATGATGTCTTCTGCAGTTTCAATAAGACCTGCGATTTCTTCCTTTGTTAAATCGAGAATATCAATTACATTTCTCATAATGTAACTTCTCCTTTTTAATTATTTTATCCAGGATTCGTCTTGGGGGTTGTTACGGAATGCGATAAGTCTTGCCTTGTCTTCGGGTTTGATGTAGCCTGTTTCTGCCGCAACCTCTACAACTGCATCAAAGTTTGAAAGACTTACATTTTTAACGTTTGCCTCTGCCAATCTTTCTAAGCCTTTTTTCATTCCGTAGGTAAAGATGCTTACAATACCGAGAACCTCAGCACCTGCATCTCTTAAAGATTCCACAACCTCAATAACGCTGCCGCCGGTAGAGATTAAATCCTCTACTACTACAACCTTCTGACCTGCTTCTAACTTACCTTCGATTTTGTTTTGTCTGCCGTGGTCCTTATTTCCTGAACGAACATAGCCCATAGGAAGTCCCATAAGATGACCACAGATAGCGGCATGAGCAATACCTGCTGTTGATGTGCCCATTAAAACTTCTGCATCAGGGTAGTTTTCGCGGATTTTTTCAACAAGACCATTTTCAACGTGGTCTCTTACCTCGGGTGCTGTAAGAGTTAATCTGTTGTCACAGTAGATAGGACTCTTGATTCCGCTTGCCCAGGTAAATGGGTCCTCAGGACGTAAGAACACTGCTTTAATTTCCAATAAATCTTTTGCAATCAATTTTTCCATTTCTTTATACCTCTTAATTTACAAATTCTTTTACACATCTTCTGTATGCAGCCACCGGGTCTTCGGCTGCAGTTATGGGACGGCCTACCACAATGTAGTCAGAGCCGATTTCCTTGGCGCGCTCAGGTGTTGTAACTCGTACCTGGTCGCCGATTTCGCCATCTGCAAATCTTACGCCCGGTGTAACTGTCAAAAAGTCAGCACCGCAATGAGCGTGAACTTTGCCTGCCTCTAAGGGCGAGCACACTACGCCGTCAAGTCCTGAGTCTTTTGCGCATTTTGCATAACTCATAACTACCTCATCAATGGGCTTGTCTATTAAAATTTCATCAGTCATTCTTTCCTGACTTGTTGATGTAAGTTGTGTTACCGCTATAAGCAAGGGACGTGTACCGTCTTCTCTTGTTAAGCCCTCTATTGCCGCTGTCATCATAGCAGATGTACCTGCCGCGTGTAAGTTACACATATCTACATCAAGGCGAGACAATACTGCCATAGATTTTTTTACTGTGTTTGGTATATCGTGAAGCTTCAAATCGAGGAATATTTTGTGACCTCTTGCTTTGATTTCTCTTACGATTTCAGGACCCTCTGCATAAAAAAGTTCCATACCGATTTTTACAAAAGGCTTTTCCTCGGTAAACTTGTCCAAAAAGTCAAGAGCCTCTGCCTTTCCTGCAAAATCGCAAGCGATAATTACGTCTTTACCCATTAGTGAGCGCCTCCTATTATATCTTTTAAATTATTTATTCCGTATTTTTCCATAGTAGCAGGAAGTGATTCTATAATATCGCGACAAGCGTAGGGGTTAATTAAATTTTCTGCTCCTACCTCTACTGCCGTAGCACCGGCAAGCATCATCTCGATAACATCCTCTGCTGTAGCCACGCCACCCATACCGATTATGGGGATTTTCACGGCTTCTGCCACCTGATAAACCATACGAACGGCAACAGGGAATATTGCTCTACCTGAAAAACCGCCCATTTTATTGGCAACAACGGGTTTTTTTGTCTTTAAATCTATCTTCATACCCAAAAGTGTATTGATTAAACTGATGCCGTCTGCACCTGCCGCTTCACACGCCTTGGCAATGGACACAATGTCAGTAACATTAGGCGAAAGTTTTACATATACGGGTTTTTTGGTGACTTTTTTTACGGCTTTTACTACGCTTTCTGCGTTATCCGCCGATGTGCCGAAAGCCATACCGCCGTTGTGAACATTAGGGCAAGAAATATTTACCTCAAGCCAACCAACCTGGTCTTCTTTATCTAAAAGTTCGCAGGTGTAAACATATTCATCAACAGAAAATCCACTGACATTCGCCATAACGGGTTTGTTAAAGCACTTGGCAAGCTTCGGCAATTCTTCTTCGATTACCTTGTGAACTCCGGGATTCTGAAGACCTACGGAATTTATCATACCCTCGCGACACTCTGCAATTCTTGGTGTGGGGTTTCCGAATCTTGCGTCCTTGGTTGTTCCTTTAAAAGAAAACGTACCTAAAATGTTTATATCATAAAGTTCTGCAAATTCATAACCAAAACCAAACGTTCCGCTGGCAGGAATAATAGGATTATCGAGTTCAATTCCCGAAAGAGTTACTTTTGTGTCTACCATATTATTTCCTCCCTTACTAAAACGGGTCCGTCTTTACAGATTCTTTTGTTGCCGTATTTTGTTTTGCAGGTGCAACCCATACACGCGCCAAAGCCACAACCCATTCTCTCTTCAAAACTGTACTGTCCTGAACCGATTGCACATTTTTCTATTGCGTTAAACATAGGCATAGGACCACAGGTGTAAAAATATGTATAATCTAAATCCTTTAAAACATCGGTTACATACCCTTTTGTTCCATAACTTCCGTCAACGGTTGTAACATATACATTATCGCAAAGTGCTTTGAATTCGCTTTCTGCAAAAATCTCTGCCTTTGTGTTAAAGCCTAAAATCACAGAGGGCTTTTTGCCCTCGGCTATAAGTTTTTTCAAAAGACCATACATAGGCGGAACGCCTACACCACCGCCGATTAAAACGGGAGCATCCCCACTTAATGATGTATCAAAGCCATTACCAAGACCTACTAAACAGTCAAGGCTTTCGCCGGAAGCAATCTTTGCCATCGCCTCTGTGCCATCGCCTACAACCTTGTAGATAATGGTAAGGGTAGTATCATCCCAATCGTAAATCGAAATGGGGCGTCTTAAAAAGAATCCCTCTAATTTGATGTTTATAAACTGACCGGGCGCAGTAATCGATGATGTATCTCCACCCAGCACCATTTTGTATACATTATCGGTCAATTTCTCATTGGAAACTACCTCATAGAATGCACTTGTCATTTATCTTCCCTCCACACGAGTTTACCGTCTTTAAAGGTTGCCATACATTTACCGAAAACTTTTGTTCCCGTAAAGGGCGAGCTTTTTCCCATTGACTTAAAGTCATCGGGATTTACTGTATATTCTTTGTTAAGGTCAAAAACCGTAATACCGCTATCCTTAATTCCAAAACGCTTTCTGGGGTTTATCGCCATAACCTCTACGAGCTTATCTAAAGTGATGATTCCGCATTTCACAAGATGAGTATAAAGAACAGCAAATGCCGTCTCCAATCCTACCACACCCATCAGGCTCTTTTCCAAGCCTCTGCCCTTTTCCTCACTACTGTGGGGCGCGTGGTCTGTTGCAATCATATCTATCGTTCCGTCACACAAGCCCTCAACGAGAGCAAGTCTATCGCGCTCCGACCTGATTGGCGGATTCATCTTAAAGCGAGCATCTTCTTGTAAATCCATATCGTTGTACACAAGATAATGAGGTGCAGTTTCACAAGTAATGTCAACACCCTCAGCCTTTGCACGTCTGATTATCTCCACACTTTCTGCCGTTGAAATGTGGCACACGTGATATGCTACTCCCGTCTTTTTCACAAGTTCTATATCTCTTGCTATCTGCTGATATTCACTTTCTGAGCAAATTCCCTTATGACCGTGAATTTTCGCATATTCTCCGTCGTGAATGTAGCCACCGCGCAAAAGCTCATTTACCTCGCAATGAGCAACAATCATCTTGCCTAGTGCTTTGGCTTTTTTCATTGCTTCTTCCATAAGACTATCGCTTTGTACGCCTCTGCCATCATCAGAAAAAGCGATTACAGACGGTGCTAATTCTTTCATATCAGAAAGTTCTTCCCCCATCTGCCCTTTTGTGATAGTGCCGTAGGGGTGAACATTGATTTTTGCGTTGTCATTTATTTTCTTTAGTTGCCTTTTTAAATTATCTAAACTGTCAGGACAAGGCACAAGATTCGGCATAGTGCATACATCGGTGTAGCCGCCGTGAGCAGCAGCCAGACTGCCTGACTCGATAGTTTCTTTATATTCAAAACCCGGTTCTCTGAAGTGTACGTGAACATCGCAAAAAGAGGGAAATACGGTATAGCCATCCATATCTAAAATCTCAACATCTGCGGAAGTATTTTTTCCTACTACAAGGTTTTCTTCGCTTTTGTCCCAGTATTTGGCTCCCTTTAACAAATAGTTCATTTCGCCACTCCTTATCGCAAAAATTACAAATAAAAAGGCCTTGTTGATAACAAGGCCTTAATTCCTGCACAAAACCGATGCAATAGTGCACCATATAAAACCTTGTCAACAGTCCGAGACTGTCTTAAGATTATCATATCTATTTTAACATATATGATACATTGTGTCAACAAATTAAAGTATTTTATTAGGCTTTTTTCGTTTCCCTTTTGTACTCTTCCAATGCCTGTTTTCCCGTTTCGGTAACGGGCATTAACCAGCGCTTTGAGAAAAAGTGGCGTAGACAAAGTACCGCCTTTAGCCAATCCTCAAAAATCATACTGAATGCATACACCACAACAAAGGGTAGACGGAAAATAAATGCTGAAACTGCCGCAACAGGCACCGAAATAAACCAAAGGCACGCAAGGTCATACACCATACCGGTCTTTGTATCTCCGCCCGAGCGGAAAACCCCCGTAATAATAAGATACAAAAAGTTTCTTACGGGAAATTCTATTGCATATATAATCATTATGGTTTTTGCAGTGTTAAGGGTGGTTTCGGTGATTGTTCCTGCAAGGTTAAAGATGCTCACAAGACCGCCTCTTGCCGTTATAACAACCGCCGTCACAAAGAGTGCCATCAGGGGAACGATAAGTGCAAACCTTTTGGCATCTTTTAGTCCCATCTTTATTTCTCCGCCACCGATTTCTGCACCTACCATAATGCAACAAGCATTGTTTATTCCTACAAAGAAAGCAAAAACGATGTTGTCAAAGGTCTTTAAAATCGTCATAGCGGCATAGTATTCGTAGCCCATATTTGAAAAAACCACATTTAAAGTAAATGTGCCAAGCCCCCACAACACCTCGTTTATAATAACGGGCATCGCCCTTGTGAAAAACAGCTTTACCTCTTCTTTTTTAAATCCGAAGAGCTCTTTCATGGGCGCACATACGATTTCGTCCTTTTGAATAAATAAAACAGCAAAAATAACCAGCGGTCCTACCCAGGCAGAAATGCAGGTGGCAATAGCTGCACCTTCTATACCGAGAGCAGGAAAACCGAATTTTCCAAAAATCAAGCCATAGTCCAAAAAGGCATTCAAAACCGTAGTCACAAATGACACATACATAGGTAACTTTGCTCTGCCTGTTGAACGCAGAAGCACACCAATTACCTGATTAAGTATAATGGCAGGATACGAAAAAACCGCAATACGTAAGTATCTTGCACCAATATCTAAAACTTGAGCGTCCCGATTAAATATACTTATAATAGGCTTGGGAAACAAAAATCCCAAAAGGGCAAACACAAGCCCTGCAACACCCAAAAAGAACAGCACTATGCCATAGGTCTTTTTTATGCCGTCTGCATTTTTGTCACCGTAATACTGTGCAAAAAACACCGCAGCACCTGACGAGAATCCAAACATCGTAAGGTTTAACAGCCAACTCCATTGCCCTGCCATACCTACCGAGGCTAAACTCACATCGCCCAGCATACCCACCATCAGTGTATCAATAAGCACAAAGGAGCTTATAAGCAGATTCTGTATGGCGCTGGGAACGGCAACACTTGCTATACCTCGCCAGTAGCGTTTACCTCCAAATAATTTTCTTAACATATTTCCTCCATTAAAATCGGGTGCCCGTCGGCACCCGATTAAAAAAACTATTTAACTCCAAACAAAAGGTCGGCGTATGTAGGATACGGCCAATAATCGCTTGCCACGATTTTTTCAAGTTCGTCTGCATAGGCTCTGATTTCTGTCATATCTTTAATGATTACGTCCTTATTAAAGAATGATGCTTCTTCAGGGTTTTTGATTTTCTTGAGCTCTAATCTGTCTGCCTCTAATTTTTCTACTAAAGCATACACCTTGTCGCAAAGGTCAGAAATCTTGCAAATAAGTTTTGTTTCCAAGGGGCTATCAAGCCCGATTGCCTTTTTGTTGGCTGCAATTTCTGACAAATCCTTTACGTAATAAAGGCTTGCCGGAACAACATCCTGCTTAATCATATCTATTATGGTGCGAGCCTCGATACGAATTGTCTTGTTATAAATTTCAAGCAATATATCGTGACGAGAACGCATCTCAACTTCTGTAAATATTCCGTGCTTTGTGAAAAGTGCAATATTTTTGTCCGACAAGAAATGAGAAAGCGCATCTACTGTGGTCTTGTAATTACAAAGTCCGCGCGCTTCGGCTTCTTTTTCCCACTCTTCACTGTAACTGTTTCCACTGAATATTATACGCTTGTGCTTTTGGATTGTTTCTTTGATTAAATCGTGTAAATCCTCTTCAAAGTTTGTGCTTCCTTCGAGCTTGTCTGCAAACTGACAGAGAGTCTCTGCCACGATTGTATTTAATACCACATTGGCATCGGAAATAGAGTCGCTTGCACCCACCATTCTGAATTCGAATTTGTTACCTGTAAATGCAAAAGGCGATGTTCTGTTTCTGTCTGTTGCGTCTTTTTTGATTTTAGGAAGAACAGAAACGCCAACATTAAACTCTTCCTTGCCTTTATGTATGTAGTTTTCATCGTCTGTAACGATAGCATCTAAAACAGCCTCTAAATCCTCGCCCAAAAACATTGAAACAATGGCAGGAGGAGCTTCAGCCGCACCAAGTCTGTGGTCGTTGCCTGCTGTTGCAACGCTTATTCTTAACAATTCCTGATAATCGTCAACTGCCTTAATAACCGCTGACAAGAACGTCAAGAACTGTGCATTTTCCATAGGAGACGAGCCGGGGTCGAATAAATTCTTGCCGTCATCTGTAGAAATAGACCAGTTGTTGTGCTTACCGCTGCCGTTTACACCCTTAAAGGGCTTTTCGTGAAGAAGACATACAAGGTCGTGCTTGTGAGCAATTTTTTGCATAACTTCCATAGTAAGTTGGTTGTGGTCTGCTGCTATATTTGTTGTTTCATAAATGGGCGCAAGTTCATGCTGAGCAGGTGCGCCCTCGTTGTGTTCTGTTTTTGCGGTTACGCCAAGCTTCCAGAGCTCTTCGTCAAGGTCTTTCATAAAGGCGCTAACACGAGGCTTTAAGCTACCGAAATAGTGGTCGTCCATTTCCTGACCCTTAGGAGGCTTCGCGCCGATTAGAGTTCTTCCTGTAAAGATTAAATCCTTACGAGCATCAAACATATCGCGCTCAACTAAGAAATACTCCTGCTCTGCGCCAACTGTTGATGTTGCGCTTTTTACTTCTTTGCCAAAGAGTTTTAATACTCTTAACACCTGAATATTTAATGCTTCCATAGAACGAAGCAAGGGTGTTTTTTTGTCAAGAGCTTCTCCGCCGTATGAGTAAAAAGCCGTAGGAATACAAAGTACACCCTCTTTTATAAAAGCATAAGATGTGGGGTCCCAGGCTGTATAGCCGCGAGCCTCAAAGGTGTTTCGCAATCCTCCTGTGGGAAAACTCGACGCGTCGGATTCACCCTGTACAAGCTCTTTGCCCGAAAACTCTAAAATAACGTGACCGTCTTTTGTGGGAGAAATAAAACTGTCGTGCTTTTCAGCGGTAATACCTGTCAATGGCTGGAACCAATGTGTGTAGTGGGTTGCACCCAACTCTACTGCCCAGTCTTTCATAGCTGATGCCACAACATCAGCGATACTTTTATCGATGGGTTTACCTACTGAAATAGTTTTTTTGAGCACCTTGTAGACATCTTTTGGCAATCTTTCACTCATAACAGAATCGTTAAAAACCAAAGAGCCAAAAAATTCCGGAATTGCTGCCATTTTTATTCCTCCTTATAAAAGGTCATATTTTCTCAAAATATCCTTAATTTATACTAATAATTGTATATTTAAACGCCCTATTTGTCAACAAATTTTTAACTTTTGAAATTAAATTGTAAGAAAACTTGAAAAAGCCTCAAGAATTTGATAAAATTATCATACAACATTACGAAAGGTGTATTATATGCCTAAATTTTTTATAAAAAAAGACGATATCAAAAATAACACAATAAAAATCACAGGACAGGACGCCACCCACATTTCGAAGGTCCTGCGCCATACAGCAGGTGATACACTTACCCTGTGCGACGGCGAGGGTACGGACTTTTTGGCTGAAATCACGGAATGTACCAAGGATTTTGTTGATGTTAAAATAACCGACACAATCCCCTGTTTAGCCGAGCCAAAAATTTCAGTAACGCTTTTTCAAGGAATCCCCAAGCAAGGCAAAATGGACTACATAATCGAAAAGTGCACAGAACTTGGAATTGCACGAATTGTTCCTGTTTCTACCAAGCGCTCGGTAGTAAAGATTGACGATAAAAAGTCAGAAGCAAAAAAACTCGACCGCTGGAGGAAAATTGCCGCAGAATCAGTTAAGCAATGCGGACGCGGCACAATCCCCGAAATTACAGACGTAATGACGGTAGATGAGGCAATCAATTTTTCTAAATCATTGGATTTAACCATTGCCGCTTACGAAAACGAGCGCGACATAAGCATAAAATCTGTTTTATCGGAATCACGTCCTGAAACCATCGGCATTTTCATCGGCCCCGAGGGCGGACTTGACGATAAAGAGGTAGAAAAGTTTAAATCTGCCGATATTAAAACAGTAACACTGGGACGAAGAATCCTGAGAACCGAAACCGCAGGTCACACAGTGCTTACTGCCGTAATGTATGAGTATAATGAATTTGAATAATATAAAGGAAGGTCAAAAAATGGAAAAGAAATTTATCACAAGAGAACAAAAGGAAAAAGTATCAAACAGATTGGTTTTAAACTTCGGCATACTGCTTTTAGGCGCTTTAGTTATGCTTTATGTTTATAACTTCACAGCAGCAGGCTACATTCCCGCTGTGCAGAATGTTTTGTTTGTATTGGGCATTATTTTTGCTGTTGCAACTATCGCAGCATTTGTTTTGGGTAAGCTCAAATTTTCCAAGCTAACAAAATATGCTTACATCTTACTGGGTGCATTTATTACTTGCGGAATTCCTGCATCAACAAAATTCATCCTTACATTCTCCATCAAAAAAGCAATCGTCTTAACATTTATCTTAATGGCAGTGTACTTTATCGTTATGGCAATTTACACCGGCATCTACTTAAAGACACATCCTGTTTTAATTAAGAAACAGAAGATAGTACATAAGAAGAAAAAATAATAAAAAAATGCTTGCCTTGTGGCAAGCATTTTTTTATTATTATTGAACTGTTTAGATGTCAAGTTTTTAGTCGATATACAAACTTTGTTTGCTCGATATTTTTACTTCGTAAACTCGATATGATATAAATCTCGTTGCCATCAGGCGACATATCGAGTGCATTAGCACATATCGAGTCATTTATGACATATCGAAAATCGAGTTTGCGAGATTTATATAGCAATGAATTCACCTTGTGAATTCTCTATATTCTACATAAATAAACAAAGTATTATCGGTAAAAATACCGCCGGCACATAGTTCATTACCTTTATCTTCGTAACGCCCAGCATATTAAGTCCCAGCGCAATAATGAGCAATGAGCCTACGCAGGTCATCTCCGCAATTACCGTATCTGACAGATATGGCCCTACAAACTGTGCAAGCACTGTAATTATTCCCTGATACACAAACACAAAAACCGCAGAAAACATAACCCCAATACCTAAAGAAGCCGAAAAAACAATGGAACTTATAAAGTCAAGGAGCGACTTACTAAAAAGGATTTCGTGGTTATTGTTAATGCCGCTTTCAAGTGACCCAACTATTGCCATAGCACCTACACAGAACAAAAGACTTGCCGTAACAAAACCTTTTGCTATGGTGTTTTCCTGTGATTTTCCCTTGGAGATTTTTTCTTCGAGCTTTCTGCCCAGTGCATTTATTCCGTCATCGAGTTTGAGCAGCTCTCCTATAAGCGCGCCAACTGCCATTGATATGATTATAATTAAGGTGTTCTCGCCTTTTAGACACCCATCAATTCCTATAAAAATAACACAAAGCGATACTGCTTTCATTATGGAATCAGAAAACCTTGCAGGGATTCCTTTTTTTAACAAAAGCCCGATTGCACTTCCTATAATTACCGCTATTGCGTTTACAATTGTACCTGTCAATGCTCTCACCTCGAGTACTATTTTTGCACATTTTTTCTCCTTTGTCAAGACGCCAAACACCCATAAACTTGACAAAAATGCCATATAATGGTATAATGCCACGTAAGTCAACGGAAATTATGACAAAAAGGAGAAAAGTTTCAGTATGAAAAGAATATTAAGCGTTTTACTTATAGCTTTGGTACTTATCTGCACAAACGTTTCTGCCGAAAAACCTATAACGGTAGATGTTGACTATCTTGCTATCAACTTTGATACAAATCCCGTAAATATAGACGGCAGAGTTTTGGTTCCGGTAAGAGCAATATTCGAAGCTATGGGAGCAAGTGTCTCATGGAATGCCCAAACACAGACAGTATCATCAAAGCTTGACGGCTCTACTATAGTTATGGTGATAGGACAAAGCACTATGAAGATAAACGGCGAATCCATTCTAATAGACGTTCCTCCGCAGATTATAGATGGCAGAACATTGGTTCCTGTTCGTGCTGTATCGGAGGCACTTAACGCTCGCGTAAAATGGATACCCGAAGAAAACAAAGTAAGCATAACAACAGAAGATTTTTTGAAAAAACTGCGAGATATCGACTACCATTCATCTCAAAAAACACTGTCCTGTCAGGACGGGACAACTCGCGAATCTTACTTCGAGATTTCTTATCTCCCCACATACGATATAAAAACCGACGCCCCTGACGGAACGGATTTTGAGATTGTTTCTGCAGGCAACGATTACTGTGCAATTTTAGGCATAAGAAGTGATATCTACCACGGAACAGAAACACAGCTGACAGAAGAGTACGCTCGTCATATAGCAGAAGATATGGTGACCTTAACGGGCGGCTCACTGATTTCATCGGATATTACAAGTATCAATAAAATACCATATATGAAAATACACTACACTGCACCGGGCGCAGCCGAAGGAATATATGACGAAAATTCAGACGTCACAACCTATATGGCGTTTTCTGATGGAGTAGTTTATACTATGACGCTTTCCACCTTTGGAAATGTACCCTTTAGTGTTTTAAGCGACTTGGGCTATATGGCAGCAACATTAGATATAGGATAAATAAAATAAAAAAAGAGTCCATACGGACTCTTTTTTATTTTAAAATATTTTCTTCAATTTTTCGGCTATTCTCTCCACGTCTTTTTCTTTTACTTCTTCTAACAACCACGGCACATCGGGACAGAATTTTTTTCTTAACTCCGCTACACATTCATAATCCAGCATACCCTCTGTGGGCAACACATATTTTAATGCGCCGTCTTCTGCCACGAAATCCTTACAATGAATAACCGCTATTTTGTCGCCATAAAGTCGGAATGCCTTTTGGTAAATTTCTCGTTGATTTTTGTAGTTATTGATATCAAGATAATTCATCGGGTCAAAAATAACTCTCACATTATCAGCATCAATATCATCCAGAAACCGCTTCATCGTCTCAGGGGAATGAATTGTAAAAATCGTAACCGCCTCTACTCCCACGCATACACCCAAATCCTTGGCGTATGCCACGAGTTCACGCATAACAGACAAAAAATCCTGATAATTTTCTTCGGAATGATTGTATGGATGAAATAAACCGTTTGGCGCGACAGAGCCCGTTTCTGTGCCAATCATATCAGCACCTAGCGCACGGGCATACTTTATATTTTCGCGGAATTTATCTATTTCTGTTTTTCTTGCCTCTTTATCAGGACAAACAGGGTTTATATAACACCCCAAAACAGAAATCTTTACTCCGTTTTTTGTGAGTGCTGCGCTTATTTTTTCTGCTGTTTTTTCTGAATATTTATAGCCCTCGTCCTGCACCTCTTTTACGGATTTTGCAAGGGCAAGCTGAATGAATTCCATATTGTAGCGCTTTAACTTTTCGGCTAAAATTTCAATGTCATTGTACTCCAGGTCGTGAGCTCTCATTCCTGTCATTTGTGATGTTCCTTTCTATTTGTTTTCTCTATAGCAAGCATTTAGCGCATCTAATGCTTTTTTCTCAATTCTTGATACATAAGAACGTGAAATCCCCATTTCGTCTGCAATTTCCTGCTGTGTATAAATGCGATTTCCAAGGCCGTATCGCTTGATAATTATCTCCTGCTCCTTTGGCGTCAGAACGCGCTTTATATAAGCGCCCAGCTTTCTTATATCTATATCCGTTCCTACGCGGTCCGATATATCAATATCGGACGCAGGTAAAATATCCATAAATGTCACTTCGTTTCCGTCACTGTCGTGACCGAGACATTCATTTAAGGAAATTTCCTGCTTTAGCTTTTTTGAACTTCTTACCGTCATCAAAATCTCGTTTTCTATACAGCGAGAGGCATAGGTCGCAAGGCGAGCCTGCTTCGTATAATCAAAAGTGGAAATCGCCTTAATCAGCCCTATCGTTCCTATAGAAATCAAATCGTCCTCGTCAGCACCTGCTACCTTGTTGTATTTTTTTGCAATGTGGGCAACAAGCCTCAAATTCCTCTCAATCAACACATCGCGGGCAGCGCTATCCCCGGTTGACGCCAGCTCTAAATAGTGCTTTTCCTCTGACGCCGATAAAGGCTTTGGGAAATTATTCTGACCTGAAACAAAAGACACCAAAAAAAGTCCATACTGCAAAAAATAAGACAGCGCCAACATAAAACTTAAAAACATACAATCCACCTCACTAAAGTTTTGGTAGATTATATGAGCGGATTTACCTGTCCTATTCGTTTTTACATTATACTATATTTTTAACTGTTTTTCAAGGCGAAATAAGAGGTTTTCCCGAAATTCCTGTCACAAAGTTTTTTCTATTCGACACTAAAAGATGACAAAGTCTACACCCCCATTGATAGTATAATTGTCCTATAGCGAAAGGAGCACTGCTATGGAGGTAAAAATTTACGTGGATATACTTTTCATTATAAATTTTATAATAGATTATATACTGCTATCTGTCACATCATTTTTCGTCAAAAAAGAAGCAAAAATCATAAACACTTTTGCTTCTGCAACAGTTGGCGCAACCTTTTCGGCAGTTATGTTTTTTGCCCCTATAGCTATTGGATTTAGCATTACTGCATCTTTTCTTGCGGCACTCCTGATGATATTTATAGCCTTTGGCAAAAGACCGATTTTGGCAATCCTAAAAGACACTGTCTGCTTTTATCTTGTGTGCGCTCTTTCTGGCGGGCTGGCGTTTGCCCTCGTTTCAAAAGAAGCACTCCCCTACGTTATAAATAACGGAATTTTTTATGCTGATATAAATGCCTACTCTTTACTTTTTGCACTTTTTACTACAGCAATAATCATACACTCCGCCACGGGCTATATAAGAAAGCAAAAAATCAAATCCTCCTATCTTTATGAGGTCACAATCCATCGGCGCGGCAAAACCATAACAGACAACGCCTTTTTTGACAGCGGAAATTTTCTGTGTGACCCCATAACACAAAGGAGCGTAATCGTCGCCGAGTGGCAATCGGTGTCCCCTCTTTTTGAAGAAGATAAAATCACCGAAGCAATAGTCAATAACCCAAAAGATTTTGTCTACATCGGCTGTAAGAGTGCCTTTGGTGTATCGGGGCTTTATGCTTTTTCTCCTGATGAGGTTACATCTGATGAGATAAACCTCCCGTCAGAAATTTTGATAGCCGTAACCGAAACTCCTCTTGACAAAGACGGCTATTACAGGCTCCTTCTTCCCAATACTGCATATACCAAGAAAGGACTTCATAATGGGCATCATTTTTAACAAAATAAATACAAAACTAAAATTACTGATACTAAAGCTTCGTTTGATGCTATCAGACGAGTGCCACTTTGTTGGCACAGGTGAGGCACTGCCTGCGCCACTGTCACCGGAACAAGAAGCGCACTTTCTGTCCTTGCTTAACACCGAAGCTCGCGAAACAGGAAAAAACACCTTAATCGAACACAATTTGCGACTTGTGGTGTACGTTGCCAGAAAATTTGAAAATACAGGCGTAAATTTAGAAGACCTGGTGTCAATCGGCTCTATCGGACTGATTAAAGCCATCAACACCTTTAACGTAGAAAAAAATATTAAGCTCGCCACCTATGCTTCCCGTTGCATAGAAAACGAAATCTTAATGTTCTTAAGAAAAATCCATAACCAAAGAACAGAAATCTCATTAAATGAACCACTGAATACCGACTGGGACGGAAACGAGCTTTTGCTTTCGGACATTTTGGGCACTGATGGCGACGACGTATACAAAAACATCGAGGACGCCGTAGATAAAGAGCTCTTGATGATTTCAGTAAAGAAGCTCTCCGGTCGCGAACAAGAGATTCTAACTCTTCGCTTTGGTCTTTCCGGCGTTGAGGAAAAAACCCAAAAAGAAGTGGCAGATCTTTTAGGAATTTCCCAATCCTACATATCACGCCTGGAAAAAAGAATAATAGAAAAACTGAAAAAAGAAATAAGGAAATATATAATATAATAAAAAGTGATGAGATTATTTCTCATCACTTTTTATTATTGATTCACCTATTTTATATATATTGCCTGCGCCCATTGTGAATATCAGGTCACCCTCTTGAGCAGTTTCTTCAAAGTACTTCTCTATATCTGCAAATTCTTTTATATATTTTGCATTTTTGCTTTTTTCATTTATTGCATCTACCAAGTCTTTTGAGTGAATAAGTCCCGTATCTTTTTCACGGGCAGCATATATGTCTGTAACTATCAAATCATCGCAATCATAAAAGCTTTCTGCAAATTCATCCCTTAATGTGTATGAGCGTGTGTAGGTATGAGGCTGAAATACACATCTTATTCTTTTTGCACCTGTGGCTTTTGCCGCAGACAGCGTTGCCTTGATTTCTGTGGGATGATGAGCATAATCGTCGTAGATTTTGGCGCTATTTACTTCGCCCTTATACTCAAAACGCCTATTGGTACCACAAAAAGACAAAAGTCCGTCTTTTATGTCACAGGGCGATACACCTAAAAGCTCTGATGTGGCAATTACAGCCAAAGCATTTGACACGTTATGAAGTCCGGGAACGCTTAATTTTATATGCTCAAAAAACTCTCCATTTTTCAAAACATCAAATGATGAAAACCCTCTTTCGTCAAAAGAAACATTATCTGCTACGTAATCGCAGTTTTTGTCCTTGATACTGTAAGACACTATCGCAGATGGTGCGTGATTCACGGCACGCTTTACATTTTCATCATCAAAGTTTGCGATTACTGCGCCACCCTTGGGGGTTTTTGCCACAAACTGTGAAAAACAATCTATGATATCGTCTAAATCTTTAAAATAATCTAAATGGTCCTCTTCGATATTTAAAATAATGCTAAAAAGCGGGAAAAACTTCAAAAAGCTTCCGCAATATTCGCAAGCCTCTGTGACGAAATACTCTTTTCCGCCGTCGCGCATATTGCCGCCGATTAAGGGCAACACTCCACCTACCAAAATGGTAGGGTCAAAATTTGCGTGGCACAAAACGTGGGAAATCATAGATGTGGCAGTAGTCTTTCCGTGAGTGCCCGATACTGCAACAGGGTATTTATACCCTTTCATCATAGCACCCAGGAGCACTGCTCGCTCAATGGCAGGAATTCCTAATTCCCTTGCGCGACAAAGCTCCGGATTGTCATCCTTTATAGCGGCAGTGTACACCACAAGTCCTGCTCCATCTACATTTTCTGCACTGTGTCCGATTGCTACATCTATGCCGCTGCTTCGTAGCTCTTGTACAGTTTCGCTGTCAGAAAAATCAGAGCCCGAAACCGAGTAGCCGTCGTTTTTTAAAATATGGGCAAGGGCGCTCATACTGATACCGCCGATACCTATAAAAAACACGTTTTTTTCTTTATCTAAATTGCTCAAATCGAAGTTGCACATACAAAATATCCCTTCCAAAATAACAAGATATAGTTGCTTACTAATATATTATACACTATTTGTCCCAAAAATAAAAGCATTTTTTAAATAATATGTATATTTTTTTCAAAAAAACTAAAAATAATCCTAAACCACATCAAAAAGGAGAACATATATGGATATCACAGATATAAGAATCAGAAAAATCAATATGGATTCAAAAATGAAAGCAATAGTTTCCGTAACCTTTGACAATTCTTTAGTAGTCCACGACATCAAAGTAATCGAAGGGGCGGACAAGCTTTTTGTGGCAATGCCAAGCCGCAAAACCCCCGAGGGCGAATATAAAGACATCGCCCACCCTATAAATACTGATATGAGGAGTAATTTAGAACATTCCATTCTGGAAAAATACCAAACAGCTCTTATTGAGGACTCAGAAAACCCAAACGCATAAATATAGGAAGACTTTTTGTTTTTACAACAAGAAGTCTTTTTTTGTCGCCGAGCAGTAATATTTTTGTAACATTACTGAAATTTGCCCCAAAAAATATCTTTAAATCTTTTTTAATAAAAAAGTTGCATTTTTGCGATTTTTGTGTTATAATGATTATAGCATAATTTTTGCGAATATTTTGAATTTTATTATATTTTCATACATTTGATTTTTTAGGAGGCTAAAAAGTATGGACATTAAAGTAGATACCAATTATGACGGTTCCCAAATTCAAGTCTTAGAGGGCTTAGAAGCCGTTAGAAAAAGACCGGGTATGTACATAGGTTCAACATCCGAGCGTGGTCTGCACCATTTAGTTTATGAAATCGTTGATAACTCTATCGACGAAGCATTGGCAGGCTATTGTAAAACCATCCGCGTTGACATCAACGAGGACAACTCCATCACCGTAACCGACGACGGACGTGGTATTCCCGTAAGTATTCAGCCACAGACAGGACTTCCTGCTGTTGAGGTTGTATTTACAGTGCTTCACGCAGGCGGTAAATTCGGCGGCGGCGGGTACAAAGTATCAGGCGGTCTCCACGGCGTTGGTGCGTCTGTTGTTAATGCACTATCAGAATATTTAGAGGTTGAGGTTTCAGACGGCGAGCACGTTCATTACCAGAGATACGAGCGCGGCAACTCCTGCGGCCCATTAAAGGTAATCGGCGATACTAATATTACCGGTACCAAGGTTACATTTAAGCCCGACGGCGAAATCTTTGAAACTCTTATATACGATTTTGATATACTCTTAAAGCGTCTTCGTGAACAGGCTTTCCTAAATAAAGGTCTGCGCATCGTCTTAACAGACAAGCGCGAAGAGGGCAAGGTTGCCGATATGAAGTACGACGGCGGTATCAAGGAGTATGTAACATACTTAAACCGCGGCAAAAACCCTCTCCACGAAGAAATAATTTACTTTGAAGCAGAGCAAAACGACGTGATTTTAGAAGTTGCTATGCAGTATACTGACGCATACAACGAAACTTTAGTAAGCTTTGCCAATAACATTTCCACCACAGAGGGTGGTACTCACGAATCAGGCTTTAAGACGGCTCTGACCCGTATTTTAAATGACTATGCTAAAAAGCATAACATCATAAAGGACAACGACAAAAAACTTGAAGGTTCCGACACCCGCGAAGGTCTTGCTGCTGTTATTTCCGTTAAGGTTTTAGAAGCACAGTTTGAAGGCCAGACAAAGACAAAGCTGGGTAACAGCGAAGTTCAGGGTATCACATCATCAGCACTTGGTGAAAAGCTGGCAGACTTCTTAGAGGAAAACCCTGCAGTAGCAAAGACTATCATTGACAAAGCCCTCACTGCCAATCGTGCAAGAGAAGCCGCAAGAAAAGCAAGAGAAGCAGAAAGAAAAACACCTCTTTCAAGCGCTACTCTTCCCGGCAAACTCACCGACTGCATCTCAAAAGACTCAACCAAAACAGAAATCTACATCGTCGAGGGTGATTCTGCGGGCGGTTCAGCAAAAAGCGGTCGTGACAGCACCTACCAGGCAATACTTCCTCTTTGGGGTAAGATGCTAAACGTTGAAAAGGTACGTGCCGACAAAGTTTACGGAAACGATAAATTAACACCTGTTATTCAGGCTTTAGGTACAGGTATTTCAACTGAATTTAACCTTGAAAAATTAAGATACAACAAAGTCATCATCATGGCCGATGCCGACGTTGACGGTGCTCATATCCAGACACTTTTGCTTACGTTCTTCTTTAGATTTATGACACCTTTGATAGAAGCTGGTCACGTGTATTTAGCAAAGCCCCCTCTTTATAAGTTGTCACGCGGCAAAAAAGCACAGGTTGCTTTCAGCGACGAAGAAAGAGACCGCATCAGCGAAGAATTAAAAGACGGTGATGTTAATGCTAAAGTTGACATCAGCCGCTACAAGGGTCTTGGTGAAATGAACCCCGAAGAACTTTGGGAAACAACCATGGACCCCAAAAACAGAATTCTTTTAAAGGTTACATTGGACGACGCTATAAGAGCTGACGAAACATTCAGAATCTTAATGGGCGACGACGTTGAACCAAGAAGATTATTCATCGAAGAAAACGCACAGTACGTTACAAACCTTGACGTATAGCATAAACGGAGGCAGTTTAAATGGCTAAACATAAAAAATACGAAGATTCCCATTTTGAAGAATATTTTGACACCCAGACTATCGTGGATGTAGATATTGAAAAAAGAATGAAAGAGGCATTTATCGACTATGCCATGAGTGTTATCGTTGCCCGTGCTCTTCCTGATGTGCGTGACGGTTTAAAGCCTGTACACAGAAGAATACTCTACTCTATGCACGAAGAACACTTAACAGCCGACAAACCCTTCTTTAAATCAGCTACAACCGTAGGTAACGTTATCGGTAGATACCACCCCCACGGCGATGCATCTGTATATGATGCTATGGTAAGACTCGCCCAGGACTTCTCTATGAGATATATGCTGGTTGACGGTCACGGTAACTTCGGTTCAGTTGACGGTGACCCCCCGGCTGCTTACCGTTATACAGAAGCAAGAATGAGCAAAATTTCTAACCTTATGTTAGAAAACATAGAAAAAGACACAGTAGATTTCGCTCCTAACTTTGACGAAAAAAGACGTGAGCCCACAGTTTTACCTACCAGAATACCCACGCTTTTAATCAACGGTTCATCAGGTATAGCAGTAGGTATGGCTACAAACATTCCGCCCCACAACTTGACGGAAGTGCTAAACGGTATAGTAGCACAAATCGACAACCCTGAAATCACCGTAGAAGAATTGATGGAGCACATAAAAGGCCCCGACTTCCCCACAAAAGCAACCATTATGGGACTTTCGGGTATCAGAAGCGCTTACAACACAGGTAAGGGCAAAATTTTAATCCGTGCAAAGACCGAAATCGAAGAGCACAAAGACGGCACATCGTCAATCATCATCACAGAGCTTCCCTACCAGGTAAATAAAAAGGCACTTGTTGAAAGCATTGCAGACCTTGTTAAAACCAAAAAAGTAGAAGGCTTATCAGATATTGCCGACCACTCATCTGACCGTATCGGTATAAGAGTGGAAATCTTCTTAAAAAGAGATGCTAACCCCCAGGTTGTATTAAATAAGCTTTATAAATATTCTCGTCTTCAGGACAGCTTCTCTATCAATATGCTTGCTATCTGCGATGGCAAACCCAAGACTCTCGGCTTAAAAGAAATCTTGGCAAGATTTATCTCATTCCAGGAAGAAATCGTAACACGCAGAATCAAATTCGACCTTGAAAAGGCCGAAGCAAGAATGCATATCTTAGAGGGCTTGAGAATAGCTTTAGCTAACCTTGATGAAATCATCGACGTTATCAGAAATTCTTACGACGATGCAAAAGAACGCTTAATGGAGCGCTTCGGTTTGTCTGAAATTCAAGCACAGAGCGTACTTGATATGCGTCTTGCACAGTTGCAGAAGCTAAACGGCGAAAAGATTGAATCAGAATATAATGAACTCAAAGAAAGTATCGCAGAATTTAAGCATCTTCTTTCTGACCACGGCGCTTTAATGAACCTTATCAAAGAAGAACTCATCGCAATAAGAGATAAATTCGGCGACGAAAGATTGTCAGAAATCACAGCAAACGCTGACGAGATTGACATCGAAGACTTAATCGAAGAAGAAGACGTAGTAATCACAATGACAAACCGCGGCTACGTAAAAAGACTTCCCGTATCTACATACAAGTCACAGCGTCGCGGCGGCAGAGGTATCACGGGTATTACCACTCGTGAGGAAGACTTCGTGGAAAAAATATTTACCACAAGCACCCACGACCACATCTTGTTCTTCTCATCAAAGGGCAAAATGTATCGCTTAAAAGCATACGAAATCCCCGAAGCAGGAAGACAGGCTAAGGGTACTGCTATTGTAAATCTCTTGCAGCTTGACGCAGGTGAGAAAATTTATGCAACAATCACCCTGCGCGAATTCGAAGAGGGCAAAAACCTTATATTTGCTACCAAGAAAGGTGTCGTTAAGAAAACAGACCTTATGCTTTACAACACCGCAAGAAAAGGCGGTCTTGCCGCAATTGTTCTGGACGAAGATGACGAGCTTATCAATGTCCGCTTAACAGACGGCAATGACAAAATCGCGCTTTCTACCCACAATGGTATGTGTATCAAGTTCGACGAAACAGACGTTCGTCCTATGGGTAGAGTTTCACACGGTGTACGCGGTATTAAACTTGCCGACGGCGACTACGTCGTAGGTATGAGCGTAGCATCAGAGGGCGAGGACCTTTTAGTTGTAACAGAAAACGGCTACGGCAAAAAGACCTCACTTGATGAATACAAAACCCAGACCCGTGGCGGTAAGGGCGTTACAAACTACAGAATTTCAGAAACAACAGGTTCAGTTGCCGGCGTAGTTGTGGTAAATGAAGCCGACGATGTAATGCTCATCACATCAGAGGGTATCATAATCAGAATGAAAACTGCTGAAATCAGCAGAATCGGCAGACTTACAAAGGGTGTAAGACTTATGAGGCTTGCTGACGGCGTATCGGTTGTATCTTTGGCTAAAACCGACGAAGAGGAAGACGAAGATACAGAAACCGTAGCACCTGAAGAAACTGCTCCCGAGGGTGCAGAAGAAATCGAAGAAGTTGTTAAAGAAGCAGAAGAAATAAACGAAGAAGAATAATTAAACATAAAAAAGACTGTGACGATGTCACAGTCTTTTTTATTCAGGTTTTACATATACTGTTTTGTTATCTGTATAAATTACCATTCCCGGCGCCGCACCTGATGGTTTTTTTACATACTTTACTTGAGTGTAGTCCACAGGCACCTGGGAGGACTCCGATGCTTTTGAATATTTCGCGGCCAATTTTGCAGCAAAGAGTATCGCCTCGTCCGAAAACTCTTTCCCGTGCTCATAGCACAGTATAACGTGAGAGCCGTGAATCTCTTTTGTGTGAAACCACAGGTCTACATTTTTGGCAGTTTTTAATGTCAACACATCATTCTGCTTGTTGTTTTTTCCCACCAACACGCGAAAGCCGTCAGGAGTCGTAAACTCTTTTGGTTTAGAAGTTTCTTTTTTCTTTTTTCTCGCATCTTTAGGGCGCCTTATATAGCCCTGCTCGTAGAGTTCGTCTGCGATTTCTGTCATATCTTCTTCCGTTTCTATTTTTCCCAGTTCTTCCTCTACCGATTCCAAATAGTCAAGCTCACGACGGGTTAGTTCTATTTGTTTTTTCAGTTCTTCCTCTGCGGTTTTGGCTTTGTTGTATTTTTTAAAATACTTCTGCGCATTAGCCGCAGGAGATATGCGCTTGTCGAGAGTTATTGTGATTTCGGGCATTTCCTCATCGTAGTAATCCACCACCACTGCCTTGTCACTGTTGTCACTTAATGAATACAGATTTGCGGTGATGAGTTCGGCATACCTTTTGTATTTTTCCATATTTTCGGTATCTGCAAGTTCTGCCGTCTGGGCAATGAGTTTTTTCGCGCAACGTTCTATGTTATTTGACACAACCTTTGTAATTCTCGCACTTTTCCTCATGAGTCGTTCTTGTTTGTCGCGCTCGCGGTAGAAGTTCTCAACAGCACAAGACATATTGCTTTGTGCTATGACCTCTGCCCCGTCCTCATACTGACATATCTTAATGGCAGAAAATTCAAAGGGCTTTTCTGTATCGCGCCTTACAAGATAACAGGGGAAGAACTTCTTCTCCCTTACCTCACAAAAAACCTCAAAGCAACAAGCCGCAAGGTCTAAAATACGAGAGTAATCAAGGCTTTCCATATAAATTTCACAGGAATTAAAGGCACGATAAACTATCTCCCTTGCAACTAAAGGGCTAATCCCCGAAAAGTTCGAAAGTATGACCTTATCAACTTTTTCTCCTGATGTGGCACCACTTAAAATATCTACTATCTCACTTAAATTTACCGTCAAGATATTTGCTTTTTTCTGGCTTGGGGGGTACTCGTAATTAAGCCCCGGCAAAACCTGTCGCACTGAACTTGTAGTAAAATCTATATGCTTGATGGAATCTATGATTTTTCCCGATTCATCAACCAATATAATGTTTGAGTGCCTGCCCATAAGCTCTGCAATCAAGTACTTCTCGCAAGGGTCGCCAAATTCATTAACCCCGTCAAATACTATCTTTATAATTCTTTCAAAATCAGGCTGTGTGGCTTCTTTAAATCTTGCCCCGCCCAGATGCTTTCGCAACAACATACAAAAAAGAGGCGCAACCTCGGGACTTTTCTTTTTATCTTCGGTTATGCACACTCGGGCAACCTGAGGGTTTGCCGTAAGGCGCAACTTCTTGCCGCCGCCCACGCCACCGTAAAAAGAAATCAGCAACTCGTCTGTCTCTGTCTGCTGAATTTTATCAACGCGAGAGCCACAAAGCACACTATTTAATTCTTCTGTGAGAGCCGCTATGCTCACGCCGTCCATTGCCATTTAACTCACGCCTTTTTTATAACCTTGGTAATATATGATTTGGGGGCTATTTTTTTGTCAAAGCATTTTATAATAAAGAAACTTGCAAAAAAAGCCAAAACACTAAAGAGCATCACGAATAAATCGCGAACTCCCATGCCGTAAAGAGCCGCCGCCACAAGAATTGTAACCACTACAGGCACAAGGTACAAAACCACAGCCGCCCGAACGACAGCACCGCTGTGGGACTCGATTTTAACTATATCGCCTACTGCTGCCTCTGCCGTATTTTCGGCTTTTGCCGTCATTTTGGTTTCTTCACATGCACCCTTACAATGAGCGCAATTTTCACCGCAGGCAGATGCCCTTTTTACTGACACGGTTGCACAATTTCCGTCAACCTTTATAACTGTTCCTATTATTTCCATTTACAGTTCCTCG
Organism: Congzhengia sp.; assembly: GCA_045591015.1. Classification (GTDB taxonomy): domain Bacteria; phylum Bacillota; class Clostridia; order UBA1381; family UBA9506; genus Congzhengia. The sequence goes on along the minus strand of JAZNSC010000013.1, from coordinate 69,990 downwards.
GCAATTTTAATTATTTTTTTCAATCTATGGTTTACTCCCGACTTTGAGATAGGAGGATTTACCATATCGCCCAATTCTTTTAAATTTGCGTCAGGATTGTCAAGCCTCAGCCTTGCCATTTCCTCCAAAACAGGAGGTAAAGCCCCAAGGCCTTTTTTTGATTTTATTTTGTTTATAGCCGCCAACTGCTCTGTGGCAGCCGCCACTGACTTGTTGATATTTGCAATATCACAGTTTGCGCGTCTTGTGACTTTGTTTTTCATTTCGTTGAATATTTTCACATTACAAAGTTCAAACATAGCATCTGTAGCACCAAAAAGCCCCAAAATATCGCAAATAGCATCACTCTGCTTAAGATACACTACAAACTCTGCTTTTCTTGTCACCATTTTTGGCTCAAAACCGATGTCAGTCATAATGTCTGCAAGGTCACGGCTTAAATCTCTGTAGTGAGTTTTGATCTCAAAATGATAGCCGTTTTTCGGAGTTTTTACATAGCCGCCACCCAAAAAAGCACCCGACACAAATGACGCCTTACAACATTCATCGTGTACTACAAAGGGGTCAGCCAAGTACCTTGCCACACCGTTTTGCATAAAGCCAAGTTCGGTTAATACCCTTTCTGTATTTTCCCTTATCTCAACGGCATAGATTTTGCCGCTTTTGATTATTTCGGGCTCCATATCAAAAAGTTCACAGCACAGAGCCACTACGCGCTCTGCGATTTGTTCACTCTCTGTACGCATACGAAATACGCGCTTTCCCTTTTCAAAACTGACCGCACCCGAAAACCCTGCAATACCTGCAAGATGTGCCCTCATACAACAACGAGAGGAGGGAAATTCATTACATAATTCATTTTTTGTCTGTACAGTAAATGACATAGCACTCACTCTTTCTATTTTGTGTCGTACCAACTGCGACCTGTTTTCATATCTACCTTAAGAGGTACTAAAAGTTCAGCCGCAGCCTCCATTTCTTCTCGTAAAACTCGCTGCACGCGCTCTGCTTCATCCTTCGGTGCTTCTATTATCAATTCATCGTGGACCTGAAGTATGAGTTTTGCGCGGAAGTTTTCACGCATCAGTCGGGAATAAACATTTATCATAGCAAGTTTTATAATATCTGCAGCACTTCCCTGAATAGGGGTGTTCAGCGCTACTCGCTCACCAAAGGAACGGGTCTGGAAGTTTGTAGCCTTAATTTCAGGAATGTCACGACGACGACCAAACATTGTCAGAACATAGCCGTTTTCCTTGGCAAAGTCAACTGTGTCTTTCATGTATTTTCTCACATTGGGGTAACTTCCCAAGTAATCCTCGATATATTCCTTGGCACGCTTTACGCTGATTTTTAAATCTTGAGAAAGGGAAAACTCACCCATTCCGTATACAAGACCGAAGTTTATGGCCTTTGCCGCAGAACGCATTTCACTTGTAACGTCACTTTGCGCCACGCCAAAAACTTTTGCCGCAGTAGATGAGTGAATATCAAAATCCGAGCGAAAGGCCTCTATCATATGCTCGTCCTGTGCAATGTGGGCTAACACCCTCAGTTCAATCTGCGAGTAGTCCGCATCAATTAGCACATAGTCGTCACTCTTTGCTATAAACATTTTTCTCATTTCTCGGCCCAACTCTGTCCTTACGGGAATGTTCTGCAGATTGGGCTCGGTAGAACTTATTCTGCCTGTAACCGTTACCGTCTGGTTAAAACTCGAGTGGATTTTTCCGTCATGGGAATTTATCGCAGGAATAAGCCCCTCCACATAGGTGGAGTTGAGTTTTGTGATTTTTCTGTATTCTAAGATTTTATCAACTATTGGATGAACGTATCGTAATTTTTCCAAAACTTCGGCGTTGGTGGAATAGCCGCTTTTTGTTTTCTTTACGGCTTTTAATTCAAGTTCTTCAAAAAGCACCGTTGCCAACTGTTTGGGCGAATTTATGTTGAACTCGTGTCCTGCGTAAGAGTAAATCTCATCGGTGAGTTTTTTCTGCTCCGAGGAAAGCATTTCTCCGAACTCTGTGAGTTTGTCCTTATCTACCATTATGCCCTCTTGCTCCATTGAAGCAAGCACATAAACCAGGGGCATCTCTATCTTTCTAAAAAGGTCTATTGAGCCTCTTTTCTCCATAGCCTCTTCTTCGTATTTTTTCAGCAAATGAACGGCTACGGCATAGGCACCTAAATCTGCACTGTCGTTGTCTCCCAACAAACTGTCCAAAGACATCTGCGCGCCTGCATCTGCTGTATCAGTAAGCAAAACACCCAAAAAGTCCGCAGTCAACCCCTCGATATCATAACTTTTTCTGCCGGGTTGGAGTAAATACGCACCGATTTCGGTATCAAACTCAACCCCGCGCACCTGAATTCCGCGGCTTCCCATTGTGAGTATCAGGTTCTTTAAATCGTGGGTGGATTTTTTTGTATCGCTCTCTAAAAAGTCTTTTATCTGCGCTTCATTTTCATAAAAATCGCACACATAAGCGCAAGACTCGTCACAGCAAAATGCAAATCGCTCGGACATTTTATCGTAGTAAAAGCTTACGTTTTCCTTTGACAGAATTTCTTTTAACTTGTCCTGTGACGCTATCTCATAAACTGCACTAAAGCCTGTTTCTTTTTGCTTTGTTTCTTCACCTGACAGTCCCATTTTCTTGATAAATGACTTAAACTCAAGACGGTCCAAAATCTCAAAAAGCGCAGGCTCGTTGTATGGTTTTACCTCTGTTTTTTCTATATCGATTTCTATGGGAACGAATCTGTCGATAGTGGCTAAGGTCTTGCTCATATAAGCATCGTCTTTTGATTCTGTCAACTTTGCGCGCACTGACTTTGTGATAGATGCATCGTCAATATTTTCATACACGCCATCAATGGAATGAAAAGCAGAAATCAGCGCCGTTGCGCCTTTTTCGCCTATTCCCTTGACACCTGGTATGTTGTCAGAACTGTCCCCCATGATTGCTTTTAAATCTATAAATTCTTCGGGCGTTACGCCGTATTTTTCAAAAACCTTTTTATCGTCATAAACTGTAGTTTCGGTATTTCCCATACGGGTAATTACCAGATGAATGTGAGTTTTGTCGGATGCAAGTTGCAAGTCATCACGGTCCCCCGTCAAAACACAGCACAAAACATCTTCTTCCTCACAAATCCTGCTGACAGTACCGATAATATCATCAGCCTCAAAGCCGGCAAGCTCCAAAATCGGAATATTCATAGCAGAGAGCACGTCCTTTAAGACAGGAATCTGCTCACGTAACTCATCAGGCATTTTGTGGCGCGTTGCCTTGTAGCCGTCGTACATCTTATGACGAAATGTAGGAGCCGATACGTCAAAAGCCGCAGCAATATAGTCGGGATTTATTTCATCAAAATATTTAAAGAAGATATTCAAAAATCCAAAAATCGCATTGGTGTTAAGCCCATCCTTATTGGTAAGGGGGCGAACTGCATAAAATCCGCGATTTACTATACTGTTTGCGTCTAAAATCAATAATTTTTTCATATCGTTCTCCTAATAAAAGAGTCTGTATATTTTAATGTTTCTTTCTACTTTTTTTACGTATTTTTCCGTTTCGGAAAAAGGTATGTCTTTTAATGTTTTCTCATCCTCAAGCCATTGGTTGACGTTTGTAGGCCCTGCATTATATGCGGCTACGGCACACCTGACATCCTCATCATAAAGGTTAAGAAGATAAGAAAGATAATACACGCCTATCTCGATATTCCTATCAGGTAAAATCAGGTCGCTTTCATCAAAACCCTCAAGCCCGATTCTTTCTGCCGCCCAGTCACCTGTGTCGGGAATTATCTGCATAAGCCCCACGGCACCTTTTTTTGACACCGCATCGGGTTTAAAATTACTCTCTGCCTTAATCACAGAAAAAATCAAATCCTCATCCACATCATACATAGCGGCAAGCCTTTTTACATCGGCAGCGTACTTTTCGGGGTATATAAAACACATAACCCGTACCGCTGACACTGCCACACACGCCGCTACAATCAGGGTGATAAATACTTTTATAACTTTCACAAAATCTCCTTTAATATCTGCCCTACTTTTTCACAAAAATCAGAATTTTCATCATTATAGATGGTGAAATCTGCATTATCTATATAAAAATCGTCACTTTTTTGGGCATTTATTCTGCTTTCAGCGGCATCACGCGTCAGATTGTCCCTTGCCATAATTCGCGAAATTCTGGTGTCTTTTTTCGCAATTACGGCAATGGTTACATCGCACATACTCTTGAGTTCACTTTCAAAAAGGGCAATGGCATCAATCACAAAAAGCGTTGCCGCGCTTTTCTTTATTTCATCTTTAATTTCTTCGATAATATATTTATGCGTAATGCTGTTTAATTTATGTAATTCGCTTTCATCACTAAAGGCAATTCTCGCCATAACTCGCCTGTCAAGAACACCATCAACTACTGCCTCGGGCCATTCTTTTTTTATTTCATCAAGAGCAGGTTTTCCCAATGTGACAACCTCTCTTGCCACAATATCTGCATCAATTATATGGGCACCCGACTCTTTAAAAAGAGCCGACACTGTGCTTTTTCCTGCGCCACTGGGACCGGTGATTCCGATAATTTTTTTCATATCAATCCCTCTTTATATAACCCGAAAGACGAGATGCGCACAAAATATGAGCATCTCTTTCTACTTTCCACTCGGATTTATCACTTCTGTAATCAAACTGCCCTACAAAGCCGTGAACCTGTTCTTTTTCACGCTCTAATACCTTTAGCTCTAAATCATAAAGTTCTTTGGCAAAGGTTTCTCTCTTGCTTCCGCTCACACTCATCAGGGCATTGGTTAAGCCCTTTAAATGATGGAGGCATACGCCCTTGCCTGATAGAAAGTTCTTTCGAAAATCTGCTTCTTTTCCGTAAAGATACCAGAAAGTGTTATAGAATTTATTCATTGTTTTTTCTATTCGCTCACATACAAGACAAGAGGATGCAAGGCTTTCTGCCATGTTGCATAACTTCTCAGCAGGGGACGTTCCTTTTTTAAAAAGTCCCGATTTTCCGCTCATATCAAGGGTTTTTAGTTTTTTTAATACCTCATCGCATCTTGTATCATTAACCAAAGCCAAAGGAAGTGCCGCCTTTGCTCGCACCATCATTTCTGCGTGATGACGACAGTACCCCTTTTCGTTAGAAAGAATACGAAAATCAGGCTCCATCATAGCGGGCCCCAGAGCATATTCTATCTGCTCACGCTCTAATTTTTCCTCAAGGAAACAAAACATACAAGGTGTGTCTTGTTCCATCGCTTCAGTTAAGGGAATCGTATAAATAGACTCTATCATTTTTTACACTCCTATAAAAGTGAAATCTGCTCTCCCGATAAGGCATCCTCTTTTAAATACGCACCACGGGCAGGGATGTTCTTTGTTCTGTAATAATCAAAATCAGTAAATGAAACCTCGTCTAATGTACAGATTTTCTTTAATGTGCTTCCCTTTTTAGGTGTCAATACTGCTACACCCTGTGTGCTTCTTGTGGCTTTTTCGGCAACCTTTGCGGTATTGAAAATAAGCACCTTGTTAATGCTTGAAATCGCCACGAGCTCGCAATCTGCATCAATCTTTCTCATATCGGTAAGACGAACCTTGTCACTGTATGCGCCCATCAACTTTTTGCGGTTTGTCTTTGTTTCATAACTTGACATAGGAACTTTTGCGATTTTACCGTTTTCAAAAGCAAAGAGCATATAACCCTTGTAGTCAGACGTCACAACCATATAAAGTATGCTCTCACCCTCGTCAAGTCCCAAAATATTGGGCAAGAACTCACCCAAATCACTTGCTTTACAGGTGGGAATGTCGTTAATCTTCATCTTGTAAACGTTAGACTTGTCGCTGAAGAACAGCGCATCGTCACGGTTACTACACTCGATATCGCATACGAATCTGTCATCTTCCTTGAGCTTGTGAACATTACTTGCACGAAGTGATGCCAGCGTAACTTTCTTCACATAATTCTGCTCGGTAAAGTACATTCTTATAGCGTAATCCTCTACTTCTACCTCAACGCTTTCCTCTATAACGTCGGACGCCTCTATGATCTGAGTTTGTCTGGGCTTTCCGTATTTTTTTGATATTTCTGTAAGTTCTTTTATGATAACCTTTTTGATTGCCAAGTTACTTGACAGAGTTTTGCTTATATCTGCAATTTCAGCACGAAGGTCCTTAATATCTGCAAGACGCTTTAAAATGTACTCTTTGTTCAGGTTACGGAGTTTGATTTCTGCTACGAATTCCGCCTGAATCATATCAATACCAAAGCCGTCCATAAGGTTGGGAATAACCATTGCATCCTCTTCGGTATTACGAATGATGGCAATAGCCTTGTCTATATCTACTAATATCTTTTCAAGTCCTAAGAGCAAATGCAGTCTGTGGTTTTTCTTGTCTAAATCAAAGTTAAGACTTCTTCTTACGCAGTCCATTCTGAATTTAGTCCACTCGGACAAAATCTCACGAATTCCCATAACGCGAGGACTTCCGTCTACCAAAATGTTGAAGTTGCAACCGAAAGAATCCTCTAAGGGCGTATGACGGAAAAGCTTAGCCATAAGTTTTTCTACATCTGTTCCGCGTTTTAAGTCTATGGTAATTTTTAAGCCCTTTTTGTCTGTTTCGTCACGAACGTCAGAGATTTCCTTTGCCTTGCCCTGCTTTACAAGCTCGATTATTTTATCGATTATCGCCTCAATGGTTGTAGAATAGGGAATCTCGGTAATCTCTATGCAGTTGTTCTTTTTGTCATAGTTATAGGTTGCGCGAACCTTAACGCTACCCCTACCTGTTTCAAAAATACCGCGAATAGCAGCCTCATCGTATATAAGCTGTCCGCCCGTAGAAAAGTCAGGCGCCGAGAGATACGGTAAAAGGTCCGCTTTGTCATTTTTCAAAAATTCAATTTCCGCAGCACACACCTCTGCCAAATTGAAACTACAAATATTTGACGCCATACCTACGGCAATACCCATATTGGCATTTACCAAAATGTTGGGAAAAGTTGTGGGCAAGAGTGAAGGCTCTTTCATCGTGCCGTCGTAGTTGTCTATCATATCTACGGTATTAGAATCTATATCTTTAAAAATCTCGGCACAGATAGATGCTAACTTCGCCTCTGTGTAACGGGACGCAGCAAATGCCATATCGCGAGATTGGTGCATACCGAAGTTACCCTTTGACTCAACAAAAGGGTGCAGGAGCGCACCGTGGTCACGAGTTAAGCGCACCATTGTTTCATATATCGCCATATCGCCATGGGGGTTTAGCTTCATGGTCTGTCCCACTACGTTTGCAGACTTGGTCTTTTCACCTGTTAAGAGTCCCATCTTATACATAGTATAGAGGAGTTTTCTGTGAGACGGCTTAAATCCGTCAATTTCAGGAATTGCACGGGAAATAATTACACTCATCGCATAGGGCATATAGTTGGTTTCCAGTGCCTCTACTACGCTTTGGTCCATATAATAATTATTCATTATATCAATACCTTTCAAAAGTATATTTTTACAGAATATTCCTACTATATATTGTATCACAATTCCATATTTAATGCAAGCAAAACACAACATAAAAGGCACACATTTTTACAAAAAATGTGTGCCTTCTTTTAATCTAATTCTTTTTGTCCTGTATACAACTCATAATAGCGTCCCTTTTGCTCAAGCAACTCCTCATGAGTGCCTCGCTCAATGATTTCGCCATGCTCTAATACCATAATGGCATTTGAGTTTCTGACTGTAGACAATCTGTGAGCAATAACAAAAGTTGTTCTGTTTTCCATAAGTCTGTCCATACCGCGCTCGATATGTTTTTCTGTTCTGGTATCAACGGAACTTGTGGCTTCATCAAGAACTAAAATCGGAGACTTAGAAAGTGCCGCCCTTGCAATGTTTAAAAGTTGCCTCTGCCCTTGGGAAAGGTTAGTTCCATCCCCTCGTATTACCGTGTTGTAGCCATCGGACAATCTCATAATAAAGGAGTGCGCCGATGCCACCTTGGCTGCGGCAATTACCTCCTCGTCGGTAGCATCCAGTCTGCCATAGCGTATATTTTCCATAACAGTTCCTGTGAAAAGATGTGTGTCCTGTAAAACCATGGCGATATTTTTTCTTAAAAATTCGCGGCTGTAATCAGTAATCTCCACACCGTCGATGGTGATTTTTCCCTCTTGAATATCGTAGAATCTGTTCAGAAGATTTGTTATCGTGGTCTTGCCTGCACCGGTAGAACCAACGAATGCAATTTTCTGCCCCGCGTGTGCCCAAAGGGACAAATTCTTCAATACAACCTTGTCGGGATTGTAGCCAAAGGACACATTTTCAAAAACAACGTCGCCAACGATATTTCCATTATTTATCGCACTAACTTTGTCCTCCGATTCAGGCTCCATATCTATAATATCAAAGACACGCTCGGCACCGGCAAGAGCTGAAAACACAGTTGCCATCTGCATTGATATCTCGTTTATAGGCTGTGAGAATTGGCGAGAATAATTTGCAAATACAGTAAGTCCACCAATATCAAATCCTGAAAGCAAACACAAAACACCGCCTACGCCTGTGGTTACCGCGTAGCATACCTGACTGATGTTTCCCATTACGGGACCCATTATTCCGCCGTAGAACTGGGCTTTCATTTGCTTTTGTCGTAAGTCGTCATTTAAAAGAGCAAACTCATCTTCACAGTCCTCCTCGTGGCAAAAGGCCTTTACCACCTTTTGTCCTGTTACGGTTTCTTCGATGTAGCCGTTTAAAGCGCCCAGTGATGCTTGCTGCTCCTTGTAGTGCTTACGGCTGATTTTTCCTATTACTGCGCCACCCTTAATAAAGACAGGAACAAACAGCACCGTAACTATAGAAAGCCACACATTCGTATAAATCATCATAATAAGCGTTCCCACAAGGGTAACAGCGCCCGAAATTATACTTGTTACAGAGGAATCCAGCATCATTCCAACGTTGTCAACGTCATTTGCAAATCGGCTCATTATCTCGCCTTTTGCGTTACTGTCGTAAAATCTTACGGGGAGCTTTTGCACCTTTTCGAACAAGTCATTTCTTATATCTTCGATTGCACATCGGGAGATAACAAGCATCTGCCGTCTTTGGAAATATTCTGCCGCAATTGAAATAAGATAAATCGCCAAAAGCAGCAACACCGCATATAAAAAGCCCCCTAATTTTCCTACTGCGATGTAATCGTTTATGATAGGTCTTAACATATAAGAGCCTGCCACATTGGTAATAGAGCGCAAAACCACAAGGAATAGCGCAAAAACAAGCTTTGCCTTATGCCTGCCAAGATAACCCAAAAGCCTTTTTATTACTTCCTTTGTCTTTTGGGGTTTTCCCTCGCCCATAGCACGTGCGCGACCTCTGGGACCGCCGCCACCGGGTCCTGACATTTGGGGTGTGGTGCCTTGGTATTTATTGTATTGCTTTTTTAAAGCATCTAAAGTTCTTGCCGCCATTAACTATTCGCCCCCTTTGTTTCATTCTGCGAATAGAAAATCTCGCGGTATTCTTCGTTTGTATTAAGTAGCTCTTCGTGAGTGCCTATTCCTGAAATTTTGCCCTCATTCATAACCACAATTTTATCTGCATCGCACACTGACGATATGCGCTGGGCAATAATAATTTTAGTCATATTGGGAAGCTTTTCAGAAAATGCTGTCTTGATTTTTGCTTCCGTTGCCGTATCAACGGCACTTGTACTGTCGTCTAAAATCAAAATCTTTGGCTTTTTCACAAGTGCCCTTGCGATACAGAGCCTCTGCTTCTGCCCGCCTGAAAGGTTAGCACCGCCCTGGCCAAGCTCTGTGTCGTATTTTTCTTTAAATTCATTTATAAAGGTATCTGCCTGGGCAAAATCCGAAAATTCACGTATTTCGTCAAAATCCGCCTCATCATTGCCCCAACGGATGTTGTCATGAATAGTACCGGAAAAAAGCACATTCTTTTGCAGTACCATACCGATACCATCCCGAAGATTTTTAAGACTATAATCACGAACATCAATGCCGTCAATTAAAACCTGACCTGCGTCTGTGTCATAGAATCTTGGAATAAGCGAGATAAGTGTGGTCTTGCCACATCCGGTAGAGCCAATGATACCTACCGTTTCCCCGGGCAAAATCTCAAAGCTTATATCGTCTAACACCGCATCTTCGCTGTTTTTATAATAACGAAAGCTCACATTTTTGAATTCGATTTTTCCGTTCATTATTTTTTTGTCTTTTTCATTTGCGCCAAAATCGTTAATATCGGGAACTTCGTCCAAAACCTCTGAAATTCTCTTTGCCGACGCCATAGCACGAGAGCTGGTCATAAACATCATAACAAACATCATCAAAGATATAAGTATCTGTGTGACGTATGTAATAAACGCCGTTAAATCGCCTACCAAAAGGTCACCCGTTGCTACCTGATTTCCGCCTACCCAAAGGATTATTACCGTAGTGAGATGCATAAAGAGCATAACCAAAGGGTGCATAGTAATAATAACCTTTAGGGCATTAAGTGCAGAATCCTTAAGGTCACGATTGGCGCGATGAAATTTTTCTTTTTGGTGGTCCTCTCGTACATAGGACTTTATAACGCGCACATTGGTAAGGTTTTCCTGAACTTCTGTATTAAGAGCGTCGATTTTTGTCTGCATTATGGAAAATCTGGGAAAACCAATTCGCACAACGGTAAAAATCCCAACCGCCACAACAGGAATAATAACCGCAAAAACCACCGACAACGACGGGCTTAAGATTATCGCCATAATTAAAGCACCGATAAGCATACCGGGTGACCGCAAAAACATACGAAGCAGCATATTTACAAAAACCTGCAGCTGCGTTACGTCATTGGTCAATCGCGTAACCAAAGAGCCTGTCTCGAACTTATCTACATTTGCAAAGGAAAAGCTCTGAACTTTTTTGTATATATCATCACGCAAATCCCCTGCAAAGTTTACTGCAGCCTTGGCACCGAAGTATGCTCCGCCTACACCGCTCGCGAGCATAAGGAGAGCAGTTATAATCATAAGCGCACAAATACCTACGATATATAGGGGGCTCATTTCACTATTTACGCCGTTTATAATCGATGCAAAAAACTTAGGCATCAGGACTTCTCCGATAACTTCGACTATCATACACATCGGTCCTAATATAAAATAGGCTTTATAAGGTTTTACGTATTTTAACCAACGCTTCAAGAATTTCCCTCCTGACTCTTAAAAAAGTGCCATTTTTGCATAACAAAAATGGCTTTTTTACTTTATTTAATTATACTATTTTGTATGCCTTTTCGTCAATCGCTTTAATAAAATATTTACATTCCTAAAAGATGTTTTTTCCCTCTTTGATTTGTTCTTCTGACTTATCGGAAACCGCAGGAGACCCATAAAAATCATACACCTCGCGGTATGCTTCCAACTCCTCATCTGTTGCCATGTGAGTAATTAGCCCTGTGCACTCCGTCATAGAGCTGGCATTACCAAATGCAAATTTGTCAAATTCTGGTGGTCGCATTTGTTCTTTTTTCTTTTTCATTTTTACACCCCGCAATTATTTTTTGCACAAAAGGCGCAAATTATTTGATTTTTTTCTGCCTTTATGTTACAATAACGGTATAAAGGATTTTCCGAAAGGATGAAAAAAATGGAAGAAAACAAAAAAATCGAAGAAAAAATCGAATACGAAGAAGTAAGACATCTGCCACTCGGTGCATTTGTTGCAATCGGACTTGCCTTTGGCCTTGCAGCAGGTTTTACTGTGGGAAATGCCGTAGCAGGTACTTTTCCTGAACTTACTCACGGCTTTGGCGTTGGTATGGCATTATCTCTCGTCGTAGGCGCTCTCGGCGGACTTGTTCTTGGAATCATAAATAACAAAAAGCGTAATAAATAACTAGGCTGTCGTAAAATGCCCAGACCACACAAGGCAGATTTCTAGTCTTCCCCCTTGAGTGTGAAGGGAGACTGCTTGCGTTGGATGAGGTGTTTTAGTCTTTTATAAATTAAGAATTAAGGAAGCAATTCAAAAATGTCGAATTGCTTCTTTTTTTATGCCTTGTGTTTCGAACAAACTTCACCTCTCGGCGTACCCACGTACGCCTTCGGGTAACCCTTCGGTTCAGTTTGTCCAATCTGCGCTATTTTCCGTCTAGCCTAGAAATGCTGTCGTAAAATGCCCAGACTACACAAAATAAAAATTGCACATAAAAAAGAAGCAATTCGTTTTCACGAATTGCTTCTATAATTTTTAATTAAAAAAATCTTTGCCTTGTGTGGTCTGTGCATTTTGCTACAGCCACTCTATTATTTCTTGTCTCTTAAGAACCAGGGAATCTCAACCTCTGTAGGAGCCTGAGCCTGAGGTTTTACAGGTTCAGCAACAGGTCTTGTTGTTACTGCGCCGCCTGTGTAGGGACGAGCACCGATACCGGGGAAAGGTTTAACAGGACCGGGAGCCGCTGTGTTGTAGATACCTTCGAAACCTGTAGCGATAACTGTGATAGAAACTTCGTCTTTCATTTCGGGGTCAATCATAACACCAAAGATGATGTTAGCGTTAGGATCAACAGCATCTGAAACGAGGCTTGCAGCACTGTTTGCTTCGAAGAGGCTCAAGTCAGGACCACCTGTGATATTGATAAGGATACCACGAGCGCCGTCGATTGTTGTCTCTAAAAGCGGGCTTGAGATTGCCATCTTAACTGCATCTTCTGCACGTTTTTCGCCTGAAGCACGGCCTACGCCCATGTGAGCAACGCCTGTGTTCTTCATAACTGTAACAACGTCAGCAAAGTCAAGGTTAATAAGTGCATTACCTGTGATAAGGTCAGAGATACCTTTTACGCCCTGAAGTAAAACTTCGTCAGCCATCTTGAATGCATCCATAACTGTTGTATGCTGATTTGAAATCTGCATAAGTCTGTCATTAGGAATTGTAACGATAGCATCAACACATTCCTTTAATGCTGCGATACCTTCGTCAGCACGGTTTGATCTCTGCTTGCCTTCGAAGATGAAGGGCTTTGTTACAATACCGAGTGTCAAAATGCCCATATCTTTTGCAATCTGAGCTACGATAGGAGCAGCACCTGTACCGGTACCACCGCCCATACCTGCTGTAACGAATACCATATCGCTACCGCTGATTGCCTGAGCAATTTCGTCATAACTTTCTTCTGCGGCTTTAGCGCCAACGTCGGGGTTAGCACCTGCGCCGAGACCTTTTGTAAGTTTTTCGCCAATCTGGATTTTCTGATTTGCCTGTGATGATAAAAGTGCCTGTTTGTCGGTGTTTACAGAAACGAATTCAACGCCTGATAAACCAGCATCAATCATTCTGTTAACAGCATTGTTACCGCCGCCGCCTACACCAATAACTTTAATCTGAGCTATACTTGCTCCGCCATTATCAAAATCAAACACTTGTTTTTCCTCCTCTTTTGTATGTAATCGTCTGTTTAATTTTTCTATTTTTACTCCTACACGCACACAACATTGCGCGTATAATTTTGATTATAGTTTATTATACCACAATATATATGATATTACAAGTATAAATTGAATTTTTTTGCAAAAATATTGTATTTTTGCTATTTTTCTACTTTTACAGCAGCTAAATCCATTTTTACTTCTCTTCTTCTTCGACAGTTTCCTCTGTTTCTTCCGTTAATTTTTTAATCAAACCGCCGTCCTCGCGAAGAATTTTTATATTTTCGTATTCTTCAGCTGTATATTCGCCGAAGTACCCTTTGTCTGTAGTAAGGTCTAAATAGCTTCTTTCTGTCTGCTTAATTTGAGGAATTATAGCATCTAACATTTTAATCTTTCGCTGAAGACCTTCTGTGCTGTCAACAGCACCAAAAGTCACCCTCATACCCGAACGCATAATCATCATAAAGTTCGACGGATCCGACACGTCAAATTCATTGATCTGTGACCAGTACTCGCTTTTATAAAAGCACTTTACATATTCTATGTATATGTCTGTCTCCTCGGGTTTGGCAGTTTTTATAAACTGCGCGGGCTCTGCTTCCTTTATATCTATTCCTTTGACGATAGGTACGGGAATTTCCGTTACGTTGTCTGTCTTTTGAAGAACTCTTCCTCCTATTGTCGTAACTATAAATTCCGTGGGAGTATCATATATTACATCTGCTGATGACTCTTTTATTACAATGTTTACTTTAGCGGGGAATTTTCTCTTTACTTCGGCATCTTCAACATAGGAAATCTCCTCTAATGCCGCTTCTACCTTTTCGGTATTTACTCTGAATATATTTTCGCCTTTTTTGATTCCGCTTGTACCAATAATATCAGCCGCCGCAACATTTAAATTACCTGTTACGGAAATTTCCGTAATGCCAAAAATCGGAGTAAAAAGACACAAGCAAAGAATTACAACAACTCCCAAAACACAAAGAGCCGTGATTCTTCTTGTGCGCATTCTTTTTTTATATTTTTCACTATTGGTCAGTTTTGGCTTTTGCTTTTTCTTTTGCATCTAAATCACTACTCCCTGTATGCAATATCAGCACCGATTTCTCTTAAGTTTCTCTCTATATTTTCATACCCTCTGTAAATAAACTGAGGCCTGTTTATAATCGTTGTTCCCTTTGCCGAAAGCCCTGCAATAACCAAAGCTGCACCGCCTCGCAAATCCGCCGCAGTAACACAAGCACCCGAAAGAGCGTCAACTCCTTTAACTACGGCAACACGGTTATTCACATCGATTTTTGCTCCCATTCTTAAAAGCTCTGCCGCCACGTTAAAACGACTTTCGAATATTGTTTCAGCTATTATCGTCGTACCGCGACTCTTTGAAAACATCGCTAAAAAAAGCGACTGGGCATCAGTAGGAAAACCCGGATACGGCATCGTTTTTATGGAATGGCCACCCACAAGAATTTTTGGAGCCTTTAGATAAATATTATTCTTTTCTTTGTTTATTTCACAGCCGCACTCAGCAAGTACGGCAAGACACGCAGTAAGGTGCTCGGGGCATACATTACGCACTGATATTTCTCCGCCTGTTGCCGCCGCTGCACAAAGGTACGTGGCAGCCACAATCCTGTCAGGCATAACAGAATATCTTACCGCCTTGAGTTCTTTTTTTCCGCAAATTACAACGGTAGATGTACCTGCGCCGCGGATATCTGCGCCCATTTTGTTTAAAAAATTTGCCAAATCTTCTATTTCCGGCTCTCTGGCCGCATTATGTATAACAGTTGTACCTACGGCATTCATCGCCGCAAGCATTATGTTTTCTGTAGCTCCTACGCTGGGAATATCAAGATGTATTTCGCCGGCTGTAAGATGTACAGCATCACAGATAAGATACCCATGCTCCTCACGAATATCTACACCCAATTCCCTCAACGCTTTAATATGTAAATCAATAGGTCTTGGACCAAGCTCACACCCTCCGGGTGATGAAATTTTTGCTTGATTGTTTCTTGAAAGCACTGCCCCCATAAAAATTATGGACGACCGAAGCTTTCGCATCAAGCTTTCCGGTATGAAGCTTTTGAGCTCTCCTCGGGTATCTATAATTAACGTGTTTTTTTCTCTTGTAACATTTGCTCCCAACTCTTCTAATATTTCAACGGTTGTCAAAACATCAGACAGTTCGGGGCAATTTTCTATAATATGTACTCCTCCTGCCACCACCGTTGCGGCAAGTATAGGAAGAACTGCATTTTTTGCGCCGTGTACTCTTACCGTACCCGACAAGGGCTTTCCGCCCGAAATGATAATCTTTCCCAAAATACGCACCTCCAAGGTAAAATTCATTACCATATTATGCATATTTTGAGTTTTAGTTACTTATTGGAAAGTTTCTTCACTATATCACAAATTCTCTTCGTTCCGTCTGCTATTGCCTGTGAGAGTGCTTTTTCGGACATTTCTTTTAGCTTTTCAGGATTTTCGAGCAGTTTATTTACAGTATCAGAAACCGATTTTTCTCTTAAATCTCTTTCAGGAATCATTATCGCGCCGCCGCGGGAAGCAACAGAATTGGCATTGTATTCCTGATGGTTGTGGGTTACGTTGGGAGACGGAATCAAAATCGCAGGTCTGCCCAAAGCACACAACTCGCTTACCGTCACCGCACCTGAACGGGCAACTATTAAATCTGCCGCCGGCAGAACTTCATTCATATTGTAAATGTAGGGCACTACCTGAATGTTTTCACCGAGCTTTTCTTTATTTAGTGAGGCTGTTACCTCCTCATAAAAACGTTCTCCCGTACCGCCTAAAATTCTGACATTTTCAACATTCACGTTATTTATAATGTCAACAAGTGCAGAATTTATGGTGCGAGCGCCCAATGACCCTCCCACCGTTACGATAAAGGTTTCATCGCCTATTCCAAGGCGCGCTCTTGCTTCCTCATAAGATAAATCAAAAAGATTTTCTCTCAAAGGATTTCCCGTCAGCACGCATTTTTTTGCTACTTTTTCCGATACGTACTTATTCATATCATCAAATGCCGTAGCCACGCAATCAACGTAGCTTGCCGCCATTTTTACTGTTACGCCGGGAAAAACATTCTGCTCGTGAACGATTGTGGGGATTTTTAAACTGTGTGCTGCATAAAGCACCGGCGCACACACATAACCGCCTGTTCCCACCACTACATCAGGCGCAAAGGCTTTTATGATTTTCTTTGCCTTTAGGATTGATGTAATATATTTTGCCAAAACCTTAAAATTCTTTAAGGTCAGCTTTCTTATTAAACCCTCAACCTCAATATAGTCAATGGAAAATCCCTCTTTTTGTACCAGGTCGTCTTCCATTCCATTCTTTCTGCCTATAAAGAGAATTTGGGCATTGTATTCATTTTTCATTCTTTTGGCAATGGCAATGGCAGGATTTATATGTCCGGCTGTGCCGCCGCCCGAAACTAAGATTTTCATAAAAACCTCGCTACTTTAATCAATCTTTTTGCTTTCTGCTGATACATTAAGCACAATTCCCATTTCTGCCATAAGCGCAAGCAACGCCGTACCACCTGCTGAGAAAAATGGCAACGGAATACCTGTTGCGGGAATAAGCTTTGTAACAACGGCAATATTTAAAAACACCTGCACAAACACAAGCGCCATTATTCCTGTTACCAACATTGCACCAAAGGAGTCCTTTGCCTCAAGCGCAATCTTAATACCTCTGTATATCAAAAAGCCGAACAATGCAATTATAGCAATTGCCCCAACAAGTCCAAGCTCTTCGCAAACTATGGCAAAAATCGTATCGTTATGAGGCTCTGATACATACATATATTTTTGTCTTGAATTACCGAAGCCCAAACCAAAAAGTCCGCCCGAGCCTATGGCATACAAAGACTGTGCAATCTGCCAACCTGTTGTCTTATAAATCGCCGGATCAAACGGGTCAAGATAGGCTGTGAGTCTTTCTGCTCTGTAATCAGCGCCAAAAGCTACCGCAACAACTAACGGTATTGCCACTGCAACAACAGTCCAGAAAATCTTCGCCGGAAAACCTCCTACCAAAAGCATTACTGCCACAACAGCGCAAATAATAAGACATACACTAAAGTGCGGCTCTGCAATCAGCAAACCTAAAATCAAAGCTACCACAAGCAATTGCTTGAAAATATATTTTATGTCTTTCATTTTCTCTTTGGCATCAGCAAAAACCGCCGCACAATACATAATTACGCCCAACTTTGCAAATTCAGAGGGCTGCACTGTGGTAAATCCCAAAGGAATCCAACGTCTTGCACCCTGTTGTGCAGGCATAAACAAAACGAAAACCAATGACACAACAATGCCTATCATTATGGGCTTTAAGAATGTTTTATAGTATTTGTAGGGGAACTTTGCAGTAAAAAACATAGCTGCAAATCCTACAATTGCAAAGAGCGACTGGCTCTTTATGTATTTAAGACCATCGCCCTCGCGATAGTTAGCGTCGGGATAGCTTGCCGAAAACAGCATAATCAACCCGATTACAACAAGCATAATCACTGTCGTCAAAAAGACTCTGTCTACACCACCGTGAGTCTTAGCTACACGCTCGCCTATGTCGTATTTAATTTTTTTATTATGCGCACGTGCTGCCATAAGGTTTCCTCCTCAATCAAAAAAACATATAATAGCTGATTACACACAAAACAGCAGTAACCAAAGAGAACAATAAATCTATCTGACGTTCATTAAGTCCGCACATTTCAAAGTGATGATGTATGGGACTCATTTTGAATATTCTTTTTCCTGTCAATTTAAAGGACGCAACCTGCAAGATAACAGACAGCGTTTCCATTAAGTACACTCCGCCGGCAACAATCAAAACCAACGGCATCTTAAGCAATATCGCTCCAAGTGCAACACAGCCTCCCAAAAACAGCGAGCCTGTATCTCCCATAAAGATTTTTGCAGGATTTGCATTAAAAAACAAAAATCCCAGGCATGCCGCCGAGGTTATCGCCATGAATACGCAAACTCCCGTATTTTCAAGCTTATAAGCACAAATTGCCAAAAAAGCCGAAACAATCATCGTCACAGAAGATGCAAGACCGTCGATACCGTCGTTTAAATTTACACTGTTAACAACTGCAAGCAAAACAAACACGATTAAAAATATTGTAAAAATTCCTAAATCAACGCTTTCCTTTATAAACGGAATGATTATTTTTGTATCTATAATTCCCAGATACACAGCCACAACCGTAATCAAAACCGATACGAGAAGCTGAGCTGAAAATTTCTGTATTGAGGTAAGTCCCAGATTTCTCTTTTTTACTACCTTTATGTAGTCATCGGCAAAGCCTATCAAGCCATATAAAAGTGTGCCTGCAGCAAAACAAACAAAAAGCTGCCAATCAATATGAAACAAAACGCCCGTTGCAATCACAGCAACAGTGGCCGCTATTGCTATTGCTATACCGCCCATGGTGGGTGTACCGCTTTTTTTTGCGTGCCACGCCGGGCCTTCTTCTCTTATTTCCTGACCGAATTTAAGTCGCCTTAAAACCGGAATCAACACAGGTACCAATATCACACAAACCAGCAGTGAAATTCCTGCGCCAAAAAGTACTGCTCCAGACATGAAAATCAGCTCCCTTATCAGTGAGTAATTTAAAAATTATTTTTCAGAAATTCTGTTACACGCTCAAGCTTCATAGCACGTGAGCCTTTAACTAAAATTACGTCGTTGCTCTTTATCATATCAGGAAGCTCCTGATATAAATCTTCAGCATCGTCAACTGATATGACAAAATCTGAATCCATACCGCTGTGACAAGCACTCTCGGCAATGTGTCGTGCTTGCTCTCCAACTGTAATCAAAACATCAACACCGGATTTTATCACATCAAGCCCCAAATCGTAGTGAGCCTTGTAGCTGTATTCACCCAAAGCCTTAATATCGCCTAAAATTGCAACACGACGACCGTCGTATTTTGAAAGCACCGAAAGTGCCGCTCTTACCGAGTCAGGCGCTGCATTGTAGCAATCGTTGATTATTGTTACGCTGCCGTCGTCTATTATATCCATTCGCATTTTCGTCATAGAAAAATCAGAAAGCGCCGATGCTATTTCTTTAGAGGGCATTTCAAAAGTGATACCCACCGCTATGGCAAGCATAGCATTTATAACATTGTGCTCGCCGGGTATAGGAAGTTTAACTTCTATTTTTTTGCCTAATCCATTTGCCACAAAAGACACACTGTCTTTCGTTGAAACTATATCTTCTGCAACTATATCGGCATCTTTATTCTTAATGCCGACGGTGATGACACGCTGTGTGATTTCTCCCTTATGAGCCATCAATATTTTATCGTCACCATTTAAAATAACGGTGCCTGCTTCTTTTGTATTTTTAAATATTTCCGCCTTGGCACGATAGATATTTTCCTGGGAGCCAAGACGCTCAATATGTGACATTCCTATATTTGTAATCACAGAAACCATAGGACGTACAATCCGTGAGAGTCTGTCTATTTCGCCGGGGTTATCCATACCCATTTCGATTACTGCTGCCTCTGTATTTTCATCAGCACAAAAAACCGTAAGAGGAACGCCGAGCTCGTTATTTAAGTTTCCCTCATTTTTCAAGGTATTAAATATCTTCGACACAACAGAATATGTCATATCACGAGTTGTGGTCTTTCCTACGCTACCTGTTAAGCCTACCACAGGAATCATAAGTTTTTTCATAATTGCGCGAGCAATCTTCCCAAGGGCAGCTATTGTGTTTTCTACTAAAATCACAGCACCCTGTACTTTTACTTCTTTTTCAGAAAGTACGCACACCGCACCTGATAAAAACACCTCATCAATATAATTGTGACCGTCAGTACGTTCACCGCAAATAGCCGCAAAAAGACTTCCCTCTTCTGCTTTTCTGCTATCGGTAGTGATACTCGTCACAACTCCCAACGGATTTCCGCAAATGAGCTTTCCGCCTGTTATTTCTATGATTTCTGATACTTTTAAAGGTAACATATTTCACCTCTTACTGTTTGTTTTCTTTTAAACAGTCCTCTATGATTTCTCTTTCGTCAAAATGATGCTTTTCCTTACCTATAATCTGGTAGGTTTCGTGACCCTTACCTGCCAAAATTATACAGTCGCCACGTTCAGCAAAGGAAAGGGCAAACTTTATTGCCTCTCGTCTGTTTTCGATTACCGTATAGTCGCAGGCAACTTCCTTTACTCCTACCATAATGTCTTCAATTATAGCTGCAGGATTTTCTGTTCTCGGATTATCAGATGTAACAACACAATAGTCCGAAAGCTCCGCCGCCACACGTCCCATAATGGGGCGTTTTGTCCTGTCGCGGTCGCCGCCGCAACCAAAGAGTGTTATCACTCTGCCCTCACAAAATTCCCTCACTGTGCTGATGATGTTTTCAAGCCCGTCAGGAGTGTGAGCATAATCTATTATTACTGTATAGTCTGTATTTGTGTAAACTGTTTCGCATCTTCCCATAACACCTTTGGCAAAGGTCAATGCTTCAATAGCACGATTTACGGGAATACCTAAAGATATCACACAGCCCAAAGCCGCAAGTGCGTTATACACTGAAAATTTACCCGGGATACCCAGACGCACTTTATAGCTGGCGCCATCGTAGTTCATATTAAATATAACGCCACGAGCAGAAATCTTAATGTCAGTAGCGCGAATATCCGCATCACTTTCAATACCAAAAGTAACCGCAGGACATGCTGCTTTTTTGACATACTCTTTTCCTGCTTCATCGTCATTGTTTATTAGGCCGAATTTGGACTGACTAAAAATCTTTCCCTTGGCATTTTTGTAATTTTCCATTGTTTTGTGGAAATCGAGATGGTCTTGCGTGAGATTTGTAAACGCTCCCACCAAAAACTCAATTCCCCACACACGGCAAAGCTCCAAAGAATGTGATGACACTTCCATCACCACATACTCCACACCCTCTTTTACCATTTGAGCAAACAACTCAAAAAGCTCGTAAGATTCGGGAGTTGTACGTTCTGTAGGCAACACCCTGCCGTTTATAATGTTTGCATTGGTACCAATTAACGCAACGCTTTTTTCTTCAAATTCAAGTATTGACTTTATCAATGTAGTAACAGTGGTTTTTCCGTTTGTGCCTGTTACGCCTATAACTTTGAGTTGCTTTTCCGGATGGTCGAAAAAATTTGCCGAAATCTCTGCAAGCGCTTTTCTGGTGTCGTCACAGTATATTACCGCCACACCATCAGGAATTGAAATATGCTCACTTCCGTTTTGCACCACAATCGCTACAACACCGGAACTGATTGCTTTTTCTATATACTTATGACCGTCTGTTTCATATCCCACAATGCACACAAACAGTGAGCCTTGGGTTGCTTTTCTTGAGTCATAGCATACGTTCTTTATGTCAATTTCGGCATTTCCCGAAATTTTTGTAGCTGCAACACCTTCTATAAGGCTTGATAATTTCATCGCGATTTTCTCCTTGTTTTAGTTGGCGCTTCCCTCAACATCCTGGAATCTGAATTCAACCTGAATTACCGTTCCCTGTGGAACTGATTCACCTGCTGCAGGGCTTTGTTTTTCTGCAATTGTACTTTCCGACGCAGAGCCCGTTGCCCCTGCACCTACAATACTTAAGTTAAGTCCGCTTGATGAAAGCATCGACTTTACTCTGCTGAGATTCTTTCCTATAACATCAGGCACGGTCACCATACTGTTTGCAGAATCGTCTGTGTATAAAACAACAACCGAGCCGCTATTTACCGTTGCTGATGAATAGGGCATCTGGCGTGTGATTTTTTCTCCGCCACCGATGATTGTATATTTTAATCCTAAATCTGTGAGTCTTTTCTTTGCTATTGCGATATCGAGTCCTGTCACATCAGGAACATGAACATCGATAGTTGTTTTTTCCGTTTCTGTGTATTGAGGCTCAACACCAAGATATTTTAGTGTGTCTTCCAATATTTTACCTACGGCAGGAGCGGCAATCTGTCCGCCGTAATAACCACCTATAGGCTCATCAATTACAACAAGACACGCAACTTTAGGGTCATTTGCAGGAGCAAATCCTACGAAAGACGCGGTATATTTTCCGCTGCCACGAGGAAGCTTTTCTGATGTACCTGTCTTACCTGCAACGCGATAGCCCTTGATGTAAGCATTCTGACCGGAACCGTTTGCAACTGCATTTTCCAAAAGCTCGCATACGGTTTCAGATGTCTGCTTTGATACTATTTTACGAACAACAGTAGGCTCCACCTTTTTAACAACTGTACCGCTTTCATCTGTAAATTGCTTAACGAGATGAGGCTTCATAAGGTCGCCGCCATTAGCAATGGCAGAAACTGCTGTAATCAACTGTAAAGGTGTAACCTTTGGTCCCTGACCGAATGATGCAGTAGCAAGCTCTACTACATTGAATTGTTCGTCGCTATAAAATACGCCGCTTGCTTCACCGGGTAAGTCAAAGCCTGTTTTATTGCGGAAACCAAAAGCTTCAAAATACTTTTTAAATGCACCTATGCCCACTCTCTGACCAACCTCGATAAATACGGGGTTGCAGGAGTTTTTTACACCGTCACGGAAGGTCTGTGCACCATGACCTGAGCGCTCTGCACAGTGAATTTCTCTATCTTCTACCACCTTAACACCGGAACAGAAAAAATGGTCCTCAGGTGTAATTACGCCCTCTTCAAATGCCATCGCCATAGTCATAATCTTAAAGCACGAACCGGGCTCGTATGAATCAACAACCGCCTTGTTACGCCACATTTTATTTCTAGCCGCTGCTACAGCTTCATTATATTCTTCGTCAGTTTCTAATGTTTCCAAATAATCTAAAACACTTTGCTCTGTAATTTGATTGGGGCTGTTTAGGTCATAGTTTGGCATAGTTGCCATAGCTAAAACTTCTGCTGTTTCAACGTCCATTACAATGCAGGCAGCGCCCTGCTTTGCCTGTGCCTCTTTGTACGCATTTTCAAGATGTTTTTCTGCAAAATGCTGAATGGTTTCATCTATTGTAAGCACTACATTCATGCCCTGCTCCGAATCAATACGGCGCTCCTCCTGAAACGGCATATCAGTTCCACGGGCATTTGTCAATGTTACTACACGTCCAGGAACACCGGAAAGCTCGTCGTCATATACCATTTCGATTCCGCCAAGCCCCTGATTGTCCTTACCAACGTAGCCTATAACGTGAGATGCAAACGTACCCAAAGGATAATATCTCTTGGTATCTTCTTTGAAATGCACGCCTTTAAAATCCAGCGCTCTTACTTCATCTGCAATTTCAGACTCAACTTTAGATGCCAGCTCAACATCTGCTAAAAGAGTACCTTCGCTGTTTGTCTTTACGAGTTTTTTCTTTACCTCTTCTGTTTCAAGCTCTAAAACCTCTGCAAGCTTTGATGCCAGATCATCCACGTTGTATTTTGCTTCTTTTATTTGAGCAGGACTTACAGAAATCGTAACCGCAGTGGAGCTTATAGCTAAAGCTTTGCCGTTTCTGTCATAAATTGTACCTCTCGGAGATGTCACCTGGTAATCTCTCGTCTGCTGCTCAATAGCTCCTGTACGAAGGCGCTCGCCATCAATTATAATTATCTTTGCAATCCATAAACAAAGTATGCAAAAAAGACTCAAAAAAAGCAAACACGCAACCGAAATTCTCTTTCGTAAATTGCTGCTTGGTGTTTTGATAGCCATAGTTCTCCTCCTTCCAGGTTTTTCAAAAAATACTCGATTTACAAAAGTTAGTGTGAAAGTAACACTCTCACACTAACCATAAATTCTCCATAAATATTTATTTTTTTATTATGAAAAATATTCCACTATTCCGCTGAAAAAGTCCTTGATTGCTGAAACAAATGAATTGTCAGCGCTTACCTTTTTAACCTCATCTGTCTGATCTAAATTTATGTATATGGTCTGTGCCTTTGTAGGCTCTCCCATGTTGTATGTATTTTTTGCAATGTTTTCAACATTTTTTAAATCCAGCATCTGGTCAATTTTATACTGAATTTTCTGATTTTCAGCAATTACTGCCTCTAATTCTTTGTTTTTAGCTTCCAGCTTTTCGTATCCTGATGTAATCATAAGTCCGCGGAACAATACCAAAAACGCCATAACTGCTAAAAGCACAACAGACAACACCGTGTTTCTTCTTGACTTTGCAACTGATGCACGGTTTATACCTTTGGAGCTATTAACTTTTATTTTTTTGTGTTTTTCTGCTTTTATCATAACTCCACCTGCTGTACGTTTATTTGTCATATTCTTAAGTAAGGGACTGTCAGGAATTTCTCGATATTCCCTGTTTTCTTCATACGCAAGATTATTCTTCGCCACAGTCTTCCCTCCTAAAATCAAAATTTTTCAAATATTCTCAAATGAGCGCTTCTGGCTCTTGGATTCATTTTTAGTTCTTCGTCACTTGCAGAAATTGGCTTTCGAGTGACGATTTTTCCCATTGGTTTTTTACCGCATATACAAACGGGAATGTTTGGTGGACAAGTGCAGCCTTTTGCACATTCTGCAAAAACTGTCTTTACTGCTCTGTCCTCTAAAGAATGGAAAGTAATCACAGAAAGTCTTCCACCGGGCGCTAATACGTCAATAAAATCACGAATTGCATTTTCTAACCCCTCAAGCTCTTTGTTTACTTCTATACGTATTGCCTGAAAAGTTCTTTTGGCAGGATGCGGGCCATCCTGCCTTGCACCTTTAGGAACTGCCATCTTTATAACGTCAACAAGTTGTCCCGTTGTAAGTATTTCACCTTTTTCTCTTTCTGTTACTATGAATTCTGCTATTCTTTTTGCCCAACGGTCTTCACCATATCGGAAGATAATGTCGGCAAGCTCTTCCTTTGAGTAGGAATTCACCACGTCTTTTGCGCTGAAATTATCCTCTGTGTTCATTCTCATATCAAGGGGCGCATCATGCTGATAAGAAAATCCGCGCTCTGCCACATCAAGCTGATGAGAAGAAACTCCCAAGTCCAACACGGCACCGTCGATGCTTTCTATGTTCATTTCGTTTAATACATCTTTTATTTCAAAAAAGTTTCTATTTACAAATTCTACTTTTGCTCCAAAATCCGAAAGTCTTTCCTTGCAAACAGAAATCGCAGTTTTATCACGATCAAAGCCTATGAGCTTACCTCGATCAAGGCTCTTTGCAATTTCTCTTGAGTGACCACCGCCGCCCATCGTACCATCAACATATATGCCATCAGGCTTTATCGAAAGGCCGTCTACCGCTTCATTCAGGAGAACTGAAATGTGATGAAATTCCATTTTACTCCTCCGTCTTAAAATCCTAAGAGCTCCATCTTTTCAGAGAATTCTTCAGGATCGAAGTTTTCAATACTGTGAGTAGAATCCCATCTGTCCTTGTCCCAGATTTCAACACGACCTGATACGCCTACAACAGTTACATCTTTTTCAAGACCTGCATACTGACGGAGCTTCTGGGGAAGCATTATTCTGCCTTGCTTGTCAAGCTCGCACTCGCCTGCACCTGCAAAGAAAAATCTTGTAAACTCTCTCGCGTCGCGATTAGCTAACGATATAGCATCCAGCTTTTCTTTGTAAATCTGGAATGTGGCTTCGGGAAAAACGAACAAACACTTATCGAGGCCGATTGTCACTATGAACTTTTCGCCAAGCTCGTCACGGAACTTCGCAGGAACAAACATTCTGCCCTTTACATCAAGGGTATGTTGATATTCACCAATAAACATTTTTTGCGGCCTCCTTTCATCCTTTTTCCACCACTTTCAACCACTTTAATTATATTGTAAACCATTTTTGTCAATTTTGCAAGTGTTTTTTTATATTTTTTTTAATTTTTTTGAAATATAACTGTAATATACCAAATATTGTATGAAATCTCCTTTCAAAAATACAAAAACGACGAGATGTATGCATTCCGCAAAACCCATACGCCACGCCGTTTTCAGCCGTTTTATACACTATATTGTGGCACATTTTTGCCACCTTTCAAAATGTAGTTTTATTAAATCATTATTTCACCAATATTACAAAAAACCCTCCAATGTTACAAAAAATCCCTCATTTTTTCTTTGATTTCTCCCCACAACTCTACGATTTTTAGTGCAGGCACTACTTTTATGCTTTCATCAGTAATAAGCTCGTAGGCAGCATCGCTCATTTTTTCCTTTAAAACATCAGCATTTTCATCGCTCATTTTTCCCACCGCGCTATCGACAAAACACAAGGGCGGATACATTACGCACCACCAGTTCTGCCCTTTTCCCTCGCCTAAAACAATCCTCAACGCGTCGTACTCCCCTGCAGGAAGAGTTATATTTTCGTATTTTTTTGTGGGAAAGTAAAACCTGCCCCTCTCCACCGTCGCACCGTAGCCCGCACCCTCTGTCACGCTTTCTGCTATGGTTATTATTTTTTCCTTTTGCACAGCGGTAAGCTCGCCTTTTGTTATTTCGGGAAATATGTTCTTTTGATTTTTAATTATCTCATCGCGTACCATAAGCTTTATCCTCTGGTCGTACTCGCTGTCGCTGTTTGCTATAATATGAAGCCTTAATACTCCCGACGATATTTCCCCCTGAACCTGCTCGCACACTCCCACAACCAACACAGCCGATAAAAATGCAATAATTATTCCCCTCAAAAAAATTTTCCTTTTCATATTGATTTCCCTTTCATTTTGTGTTACACTGCACATTATAGACAATTTTTTCAACATATAAACCTTATTTTTATAAGAATTGTATATTGTATTTTTATGCAAAATAATGTATAATAATACACGGTTGATTTTTTAAAAAGGAGAACTATTATGATAAGAGTTGGAATTTTAGGCGCAACAGGCTATGCAGGAGCAGAATTAGTACGACTTCTCTGCTCTCATAAAAATACAGAAATTACGATGCTCGCATCAAAATCCTACGCAGGACAGAAGATGTCAGACATATTTCCCTCGCTTCGCGGAATATGTGATATTGTTTTAGAAGAAGCAGACCCGGAGACAGCCGCAGCAAAATGCGACGTAGTATTTACGGCACTTCCCCATGGCGTATCTCACGAGGTTATTAAAGAGCTTCACGCAAAAGGCTTGAAGGTAATAGACCTGTCAGGCGACTTCAGATATAACGACATCAAGGTATACGAGGAATGGTATGGCGTAGAGCACGCCTGCCCCGAACTTTTGGAGCAGTCAGTTTACGGACTTTGCGAGCTTCACAGAGAAGAAATCAAAGGCGCCAACCTAATCGGAAACCCCGGCTGCTACACAACCTGCTCCATTTTAGGACTGGCACCACTGGTTGCCAATAATATGGTAGAAACAAAAAATATCATCATAGATGCAAAGTCAGGCGTATCAGGCGCAGGCCGTGGACTTTCAATGTTAGTGCACTATTCAGAATGCACCGAAACAATGAAAGCCTACAAAGTAGCAACACACCGCCACACATCAGAAATTGAACAGGAATTGTCAATTTTAGCAGGCGAAGACATTGCCCTTTCATTTACACCCCACCTTGTACCTATGAAGAGGGGCATCTACGTTACAGAATACGCAAATCTTAAAAAACCATATACAAAGGAAGAAATCCTTGCAGTTTATCGCGAATTTTACAAAGACGAGAAATTCGTTCGCGTTTTAGACACAATCCCCGAGGTAAAAAGCATCACCGGCTCAAACTACGTTGACATCGGCCTTACCGTTGATACAAGATTAGGAAGGGTTGTGGTAAATGCCACCATCGACAATCTCATCAAGGGTGCCGCAGGTCAGGCAGTGCAAAATATGAATATTCTCTTCGGACTTGCCGAGGACGAGGGTCTTGACTTCCCCGGTTACTATATCTAAGAAAAGAGGAACACCAATGAACACAATCGAAAAACTGATAGAGCGTGCAGGTATACTTACCGAAGCACTCCCCTACATACAAAAACTCCACAACAAAACTATTGTTATCAAATACGGCGGCAACGCTATGATTAACGAGGATTTAAAAAGAACTGTTATGGAGGACATTACACTTTTAAAATACGTAGGAATGAATCCCGTAATCGTTCACGGTGGCGGTCCTGATATTTCAGCGGAATTAAAAACTCACCACGTAGAATCAGAATTCGTAAACGGACTTCGCGTAACAGACGCCGACACAATCAAAATCGCACAGATGGTTTTAGTGGGAAAAACCAACAAAGAGGTTGTTTCCAATATCAATATCAACGGCGGCAACGCAGTAGGACTTTGCGGTATTGACGGTCGTATCATCGAATGTGAGCCTCTCACTGAGGACACCGAGGGCAACAAAATCGACGTGGGCTTCGTAGGTAAAATCACAAAGGTAAATGCCAACATCATAAAATCCTTGTGCGAGGACGAATATATTCCCGTTATCGCTCCCATCGGCACAGATAAGCAGGGCCAAAGCTACAACATCAACGCCGACACCGTAGCATCAGCAGTAGCAACGGCAATGGGCGCAGAAAAGCTCATTTTCCTGACAGATATTGAGGGCGTAAAGGACAACAACGGCGACATCATCTACGAAATCACCGTTGAAAACGCCGAAAATATGATAAAAGACGGTACAATTTCAGGCGGTATGATTCCGAAGAGCCGTGCTTGTATGGACGCCGTAGAAAAAGGCGTAAAACGCGTACACATCATCGACGGACGTGTACTCCACTCTATAATCTTAGAAATCTTTACCGACACAGGTATCGGTACAATGTTTAAAAAATAAAAGCATAATAAAAAGGACACCTAATGGTGTCCTTTTTATTATGCACTTGGAGCAATACTGCTTTTGTACTTTATAAGTTCTATTACTTCCTCTTCACTTATTGTCTTTGGCAGTTCGATTGTGAAAGTATAGTTTTTGCTTTCGTCATCATTTACTTCTACAGCAGATGTATGTATCACAATATTGTGCTTTTTGAGTTCTTCTGATAAAGTCATTTGAAAACCATTCTCCGTAACGTCTTTTATTTTCCATACTTTCATTCTCGCGTTACGATTTCTGTGAAAATCAAGGTGCAAAAGAAGTTGCGCGCAAAGTATAACAATCGTAGCACCGATACCTAAAATATACATTCCGCCACCTATCGCCATACCAATACCCGAAGTTGCCCAGATACCTGCCGCAGTGGTCAGGCCTGTGATTGAGCCCTTATGTACAAAAATCATACCCGCACCCAAAAAACCAATACCGCTGGCAATGGTAGATGCCACACGTGAAGGGTCAAGTCTTACTTCTCCCGCAAATTTAAAGCTTTCACCGATAACATCAAAGAAAGCATATTTTGATACTACCATAATAAGCGCCGCACCACAAGCAACAACAAAGTGAGTTCTTATGCCTGCTTCTTTTGAACGATTTTTACGCTCTAAACCCACAACAGTACCACAAATACCGGCAATCACAATTCTCAAAATATAAATAAGCTCCTGTGAATATTCCATGAAATTACCCCTCTCCTTAATTATAATATTCCATTCTAACACTAAAGATAAAAAAAATCAACTGTATTTTTAAAAAAATTACAGTTGAGCTTTTTATACATACAAAATTACAGTTGTGCTTTTTTATCTAACTTATAATTCCTCACATAAAGACACAAATCTACAAAAACCATAACGAAATTTAAAACATAAAAGAAAAGCACATACCATTTGGTTGAAATGACAGCCATATAATCGCTATTTATTAGCTTTGCTGCTATTCCTGCTATATAGCCAAACAAAATCAAGCACAAAAACGCAAGACTCTTTCCCTTGGTAGTTCTCGACTTGTAGGATTTTATAACATTAAGAGGCCATGACGCCCCAAAGCTCACAAGCATAATAACTTCTAATATTTCTGCCATATTCTTCTCTTTTCTCCCTTTTAGATAATATTATCAACAAAAGCAGGCTATAAAATAGCCTGTTTTAATTAGTCGGGCATAGATTCCGGAGTTGCTTCTTCGATAACAAAAGAATTTGTCCAAAAACCCATTCTCATATGTACTTTTCCACAATACACAGGCGATTCAGGTGTAATGTTAACCACCGGGTCATTACAACCACGATTCATTCCCACTGCAATATGGATAGTATATGTGCCATAGGGCACAGGAATATTTACAGTTTGCTTATTGCCGATATATCCTACCGGAATTCCGTTTATATAAATACCGAATCCACCGGCAATACCTATTGGCGAGCCCATTCTATAAATACGAATCATACCGGGGCTTTGTACAGTCAACGGGGTGCCACATTTACATACTACATCGCCTCTCGCGTCCATAACTTCACCACATTTTGGACAACGGAGTCTATAAGAGTTATACGTCATTTTTCATTCCTCGCTTTTTTGTATTTTTTTACCTATGCGTACTATTTTATCACAAACATTTTTACTTTTCAAGTAAACACGCAAGCAAAAGTATATTTTTCATTCTTGTGGATAAACCGGAATTTGATGACGTCAGAATCCCTTTTGATACCAAGTTGGAATACAAGAACCATTATGTTTAATTCTTTTAACTTCTTCATCAAACATATGGAGGGTTTCTTCTCGTTCTTCTTCCATATTTACTCCAACTGTAAAAGCATAAAGCATTTCTGCAATCATATAGTAGTTGTATTTATCCCAAAAATCATATGGTACTACCTTGCCAAAATATCCCTCTATCTGTCCCATAGCAAATGGAACACTATACATAGCACTAACACCTGCTCCTGTAAGAACATGATATGGGTCTGCCACACCGCACATCTGAAAGTCAATGGTATAAAGTTCGCCATTGGGAGATATGACCATATTATCTGTTTGAAAATCCATGTGCATAAGTGCAGTTGGTCGTTCGCCAATACAATGATAATTTGCCTGCAAATAGCCAAGAATCAGTTCGTCATTCTTGAAAGTGTATCCACACTTTTGATAAAGTTCAATATAATATTTGACTCTCTCCCGAAAGCATTTAGACCATTCTGAAGAGGCAGGTTTATACTCAATAGTTTCCATTAATTTCAAAACATTTGCCGCTTTTTGTCCATAAGCATATTGTTCAGATTCACTCATATTATAAAGTGCTTCTTTTGCTTCTTCACCATCACACCAGGTCAAAAGTTGATACACATTTTTTCCACCATTACATACACCAATATCAATAGGCAAAGACATTTTCATTCCAACAGACGACATTTTCTTCATAACGTCAAATTCATATTGTTTGGCATCATAGGTTGAAATATCTGACACACGAAGCAGCAATTGCTCTCCGTCTTTTGTTTCAACATAATATTTTTTATCACCTGACCACCCTTTATGAATGGGTTGTACCATCACAAAGGCATCAAAATTAGGAATATCTTTCACTTTTTTTACTCTCCTACAAATTCTGATTTGTCTGTTTTTACATTGTATCACAATGATAAGGAGATAGCAAGAGTGATAAGTGATGCATTTGCTTTGCAAATGTGATGTCGCTCGCTTTGCTCGCTGTGATGCGATGCGTTCCGCCCACGCGCCGAAGGCGTGCATCACAGACGAAGTCTACATCACGCCCGAAGGGCGCATCGTGTTCCTGAAAGGAACGCATCACTCAAAAAGAGGGTGGATTCGCTTTTCTGCGGAAAAGCCGGTCGCGGCTCTGACTGCCACCGGCAGTCATTCACTACCGCTCCTTCGAATCCACCTGACATAATAAAACAAGACACGACAAAAGTCGTGTCTTGTTTTATGGTGGAAGAGGGTGGATTCGAACCACCGAAGCTACAAGCAACAGATTTACAGTCTGCCCCCTTTGGCCACTCGGGAACTCTTCCGCAATATTAAAAAAAATGGAGCTGGCGATGGGACTCGAACCCGCGACCTGCTGATTACAAATCAGCTGCTCTACCAACTGAGCTACGCCAGCACATTATACACTTAAAATGGTCGGGGTTAAGGGATTTGAACCCCCGGCCCCTTGGTCCCAAACCAAGTGCGCTACCAAACTGCGCCAAACCCCGACAATACCTCGGCTTTTCGTGGCACTCCATTATAATAGCACTTTTCGAGTGCCATTGCAACCGAAAAAAATATGTATTTACGGTTATTTTTTGAAATTAAATCTATAATACTCTTATTTTCTTTTATTTAATTCTTTTTTCTCTTATTTTCTCAATATTTTTATGACGATGCCCACAAGTAGCACTACCCCTATAAACCCAAAGGCCGTGTATATGGTCTGCACCAACACTGCAAAAGGAAAAAATGACATCAAAAACGCCAGCAAACACAACAAAAACGTGTATTTTCCGCCATTTTTCGCCTTTACTCCCGACAGTACTGCTACTCCGGAGGACACCGCCGTAGTCAACATGGCGAAGTACAAAACCATCCCGCAAACAATGCTTATTTTTGGAAAATTATCATAAATCAGCGCAAAAAACGGCAGCGGCTTGCTCGCCACCTCCCAATGATACGCCAAAATCGCACTCATAAGCACCAGCGGAATTCCTATCAGTATTCCGCCTGTTGCGCCGCCCAATGCCGCATCATGAGGCGTTTTTGCGATTTTTGAGGCAGCCACCATAACAGCTACCGCCGACACCATGTTATAACTCACGTACAGCACCCCCGATACTGCAGGGGATACGATTTCATCTACCTCTACCACCGACACCACATCAAGCCTTAAACACAACACGCACAGCACCACCACGCCAAGGAGCATTATCGGTGTGGCAAAGAGATTGAATTTTTCAAGTCCTGATATATCGTTTTTGATAACAAAAAAACATAAAATCGCCGAAAACAGAGAACCGTATATATTAGGAAAACCTAATTGCTCTAATATTAAGGCTCCGCACCCCGTTATCATAATGCAAAAAGAAAGTATCAAAAACACATTCGTTATAAACGCTACCCCTCGTGCCACAACAGTGGGAAAAAGTTCCGCGAAATATTCCTCTTGGGTTTTAATGTTTTTTGACTTTACCTGGCGGCACACAAAAAAACCAAAAAAAGAAAACAAGAAACCTACAAAAACAGATGATAAAATTCCACCCATTTTATAGCACGAAAAAAACGAAAAAATTTCTCTTCCGGAGGCAAAACCCGCACCAAATACGGCACCGCAATATATTAGTGCAATAGATAAAATTTTTAATAACTTTTTTGCCAATTTTTACTTAACCTCCTTGTAATAATATTATGTAAACTTCCCGTTTTTTCTTGATTAAATCACGTTTACAACGATATGACATTTTTTTAAAAATATACCCAAAACCTGTTGATAACCTGTTGATAATGTTAATAACTCCGCAATTATCGGGGTTTTTGACAACTTTTTCTGTTGAAAGTCTTGTTGATAATGTTAATAACTTTTTGGTTAAAAATCGAGTTGGTTTACATAATATTTTTAAAAATCCCTTACAATTTAACCAAAAATCATTAAAAAATTTTTACTCGGTATTGAAATTATTTTTCATTTATAATATAATATTATTGTTATAAAAATTATATGAAAGAAAAGGAGATTTATCATGGCTCAAATCACAAAAGAAACAATTATCGCTGACGTTTTGAGATTAAATCCCGAAACAGCTCAGTTTTTCTTTGAAATAGGTATGCACTGCTTAGGTTGCCCCTCAGCTTCAGGCGAATCTGTTGCAGAGGCTTGCGCAGTACACGGCGAAGATGCAGATGCTTTAGTTGAACGTATCAACGCATTTTTAGCAGAAAACTAATCAAAAACACAAAAACGGTTGTCGCGAAAAGCGACAACCGTTTTTTTATGCTTTTGGAATTAAAAGTCTTTTTCCTTTTTCTATTTTTTCTGAATCCAGCCCGTTTATGCTCATTATTTTTTCGCATTTTGTTTTGTATTTCTTCGCTATACTCCACACGCTGTCGCCCTCTTTTGCAAAGTACACCACAAGGCTGGGGTATTTGGGCATTTCTTCCCACTCTTTTTGGCTACAATCGGTTATAATGTCGACCTTGTGGCTTTTTAAGGCTTTCATAAAAAGTCCCGTATTGGCTAAAATTTGAGCCTTTTTATCTACAATATCTGCCACTACTCCTTCAAGCCTTAAATCCGCCTCAATGCTGCAGTCGGCACCTACCATTCTTTCCCATTCTATGTCACTTTCGGTCACGGCACATTGCAGGTCATCTTCCCCATCATAAAAGACAAGAAAACTTACCAAAGTTCCTTTTACCTTTGCCTTGCCGCCGTCGCAACTTATCTCCTTTAAGATAGGCTTTGCCGTACAGGAAACGACGCGAGATATTTTCTCGCCGTTGGGAGCTTCTACAGTCTGATGAGTGGTAATGCGGCTGTTTTCCGATGCCACATATTCGCAAAAGTCCATACTCTCACGACTGATACAAGTATTTTGTGAAAGGCAGAAGCAATCATCAACAAAACTTTCCGAAACTGTCTTTGAAACCTTTGCCGTGGCGATGATTTTACTGTCTATACTTAAAATTTTAGTATCTCCGTTCAAATCTCCTTTGCCTGCAGCGGAAATGCTTTCTACGTCAAGTTTTACATTAACCACGCTCTGCTCATCTGCACCGGGCGCTTCTACGATTTCCGTAAAGGGAACAGTATATGACACTCCGTCTACACCGCCCTCCTCGTCTGCCGCTACATAAATGCAAGAAACATTTAGATTGCCATAAACCATAACTTTGCCGTTTATCGCCTTTGTTTCTGCTGTGTTGGCCCAAGCGTCGACTTTTAGTATTTCGCCGATATCGGCTTTTTCATCAGGAACAGTCAAGATGTCCGACACTGTAATATC
Source organism: Congzhengia sp. (assembly GCA_045591015.1). Classification (GTDB taxonomy): domain Bacteria; phylum Bacillota; class Clostridia; order UBA1381; family UBA9506; genus Congzhengia. Next base: position 34,673 of record JAZNSC010000013.1, on the reverse strand, counting down.
TGTTTTCGTTTCCGACATAGGAATATATATGCTGTGTTTTTTGCTGCGGCTTTCCATATCGTCGCCCGATACCTGGATTACGGGCTCGTAACTTTTTTCCTCGCAGCCTACGGCAGAAATCTTAAGCATTACTTTTGCCGCAATTTTACGGGAATTTACCTGAGTAAAGTTAATATGCTCAACTACACATCTTGCCGAAAATTCCGTTTCTTCATTTGCTTTTACGTCAAAGCCTTGAGAAAAATCAAAGCTTTCCTCCAAGGATTTTAACTTTCCACCCTCTTCAGGCTTATAAAGCGCGGTAAAGGTAACACAACCCAATATGTTGAGCTTGCCGTTTTTGTAATCAATGTCAGTTACTTTTGACGTAGCATCGGCAAGTAAAATCTCTGCTATATCGGGCTTCGTATCAGGAACAATCACATCTTTGGAAACAAGATTGTTGCTCGCCACCCTTACTCCACATTCTTTAAACGCTATATTTCCTTTTTTGATTTCCATTTTTGCACCTGCTTTCTTTAATCTTGTTAAACAATATGCAAATGCAAAATGTATTATTACAAAAAACGGTTGAAGAAATAAATCTTCAACCGTTTTTCTTATGGCATATTTTTTATTCTTTTTGAAAATTCATCTAAAAGAAAAGCCGTATAATCTCTTCTGGCAATGCCTTGAGGATTAAAGTTTCCGTTATCACCGATGACCATTGACATATCCGTTGCCCATTTTACCGCTTCCCTTGCATAGCTCGAGATTTGTTTGTGGTCATTATAAATAGTAAGCGGTTTGTCTTCGAATCGAACGCTCATGTCCTTGCCTAAAAATTTGTAATATCTGTAAAACAGTGTAACCAGCTGTTCTCTTGTGATACTTACATCAGGAGCAAATTCCGTAGCTGAAACGCCGTTTGTTATACCGCATTCACTTGCCCAAGCAATTGCATTTTCATAATAAGAGCCTTTTGCAACGTCGGTGAACTTACAGCTGCCTACAGTAGGCTCTCCATACATTCTGTACATAATGGTAGCTATCATTCCTCTTGTAATTGGAAGAGACGGCCCAAACGTATTTTCTGTAACACCTGTCATTAAACCGGCTTCGTAAACATTTCGTATGCTACCGGCGTACCACATATCTTCTCTTATATCTTCGTAGACTTCTGATATTCTCAAGGCTGACGCTGATGTAGTAAATGCTCCCATTGCGATAATAATCGCTAAAACCAACACTAAAAACTTTTTCATTTAGTTCTCTCCTTTATATATCATTTTTCAAGATATCTTCATAGGTTTCTCTCTTTACTATTACTCTTGCCTCTCCATTGCGAATCATAACTACCGCAGGATTGGGAAGTCTGTTGTAATGACTTGCCATAGAATAGTTATACGCGCCTGTTGTAAGCACTGCCAAAATGTCGCCGACTTCTGCCTTTTGCAAGGGTACATTTTCGCCCAATAAATCTCCCGACTCACAGCACTTGCCTGCTACGGTTACAATTTCGTCTTTAGGCTCATTCATTTTATTTGCAATTTCAAAGGTATACTCTGACTGATACAGAATATATCTGGGGTTGTCTGCCATACCGCCATCAACAGAAACGTATGTGCGAATATCGGGAATAACCTTCACACCGCCAACGGTATAAAGTGTGGTGCCTGCCGACGCCACAATGCTTCTGCCGGGCTCCATCAATATAAACGGAAGTTCAACACCAAGCTCTTCTGCCTTTTTGTGAATAACCTCGCTTACCGCTTCCATATACTTGTCGTACTCGATAGGCGTGTCATTTTCTGTATATGCTGTACCAAAGCCGCCACCTAAATTAAGTTCCTTTGTGGTAACGCCACAGGTGTCCTTTACTTCCTTTATAAAGTTCATCATAACCTCTGCCGCTTCACAGAAAGGTGATGCTTCAAACACTTGGGACGCAATATGACAATGAATACCTAAGTAGTTTATGTTTTCGGTTTCAAGTGCCTTTTTTACGATTTCTATTGCTTCGCCGGTCTCTAATGCCACGCCGAATTTTGAATCAATCTGACCTGTCTTTACGAAATCGTGAGTATGGGCATCAATTCCGGGCTTGATTCTGAAAAGAACGTTTGCTACTTTGCCCTTTTCCTTTGCAAGACGGCTCAGGGTTTCAAGTTCGTACTCGTTGTCAACTACAAATCTGCCCACGCCGAAATCAAGCGCCATAGTTATTTCGTCAACTGTCTTGTTGTTGCCGTGAAAATACACCTTTTCCATAGGAAATCCTGCGGCGTGTGCTGTGTACATTTCTCCACCTGACACAACGTCTAAACCTAACCCCTCGTCACTCACTATGCGACAGAGCTCTTTAACACACATTGCCTTGCTGGCATAGAGAACAAGCCCATTACCGCCGTAGAATTTTTCCATAGAGGTGCGGTATGAGGTACAGTTTTTTCTTATTTCATCTTCATCAAAAACATAAAGAGGTGTGCCGAATTTTTTCGCCAATTCGCACGCGCTTATGCCTCCGATGGTAAGATTGTTTTCTTTAATTCCTAAATGCCCAAAAATCACGGTAATTGCTCCTTTTTTAAAACTATTTCCCATTTTACCAAAAATAAGCCTAAATGTCAATTTTTATTTGACATTTGGCCATTTTGTGCTAAAATATTATGTGTATATTTTATAACTATCGGAGGAATTCTTTTGGAAAAGAACAACATAAGAAATATAGCAATAATTGCTCACGTTGACCACGGTAAGACCACATTGGTAGATGCAATGTTTAAAAACAGCGGTATTTTCCGTGACAACGAGCAGGTTGCAGACCGCGTAATGGACTCAAATGATTTAGAGCGCGAGCGCGGAATTACCATACTTTCAAAAAACACATCCGTAATTCACAACGGAACAAAAATAAACATAGTTGACACTCCGGGACACGCCGACTTCGGTGGCGAAGTTGAGCGAGTGCTCGGTATGGTAGAGGGCGTGCTTTTGGTGGTAGATGCCTTTGAGGGCGCAATGCCACAGACGAGATTCGTACTTAAAAAAGCATTGGAATTAAACCTAAAGCCCATCGTAGTAATAAATAAAATCGACCGTCCACAGGCACGTTGCGAAGAGGTTATTGACGAAGTTTTGGACCTTTTTATAGACCTTGGTGCAAACGACGAGCAGGCGGACTTCCCTGTTGTTTACACATCTGCAAAACAGGGCATCTGCGGACTTTCACTCAATGATTTAAAAAATGACTTAACACCGCTTTTTGATGTTATTTTAGAAAGCGTACCTGCTCCTACAGGCGATGCTAATGAGCCTCTACAGGTGCGAATTGCAAATATCGACCACGATGAATATATAGGCAAAATCGCAGTAGGCAAAATCTCACGCGGTACTGCAAAATACGGAGAAACTGTAGCCCTTTGCCGCGCTGACGGCACAGTTTCAAATGTAAAGACAGGCAGAATATATACATTTGAGGGCTTAACCAGAACAGAGGTTCAGGAAGTCCCCGCAGGCGACATCATCTGTATTTCAGGACTTGGCGACTTTAATATCGGCGAAACAATCTGCGCAACAGACTGCATCGACCCATTGCCCGTAATCGACGTTGACGAGCCTACGATTTCTATGAACTTTATCGTAAACAACAGTCCTTTCGCCGGACGCGAGGGAACTTTCGTTACCAGCCGTCATCTTCGCGACAGACTTTTCCGTGAACTTGAGACAAACGTTAGTTTAAAAGTTGAAGAAACAGACTCCGCCGACAGTTTCAAAGTATCAGGCCGCGGCGAACTTCATTTATCTATCTTAATCGAAACCATGCGCCGCGAGGGTTATGAATTTCAGGTTTCACGTCCTCAGGTTATTTATAAGAAAAAAGACGGCAAAACCCTAGAACCCATTGAGCGCCTTGTAATCGATGTTCCTGATGAATTTTCAGGCAACGTTATAGAAAAACTCGGTACTCGCAAAGCCCAGATGGAAAATATGTACCCCACAGGCGACGGCAGTTATATGCGCCTTGAGTTCAAAATTCCATCACGTGGTCTAATCGGTTACCGCAGCGAGTTTCTTACAGATACAAAGGGCAACGGCGTAATGAACTCAATTTTAGAGGGTTTTGAAGAATATAAGGGTGACATTGCAACCCGTAACCGCGGTTCAATGATTGCCTGGGAAACAGGCACAACTGTTGCATACGGGCTTTTGAATGCCGAACTCCGCGGTGCGCTTTTCTTAGGCCCCGGCGTTGATGTCTACGAGGGTATGATAGTTGGCGAAAATGCTAAAAACGAAGACCTGACCGTAAACGTATGTAAGAAAAAGCACGTTACAAATATGCGTGCATCAGGCAGTGATGATACAGTTAAACTCACTCCCCCTGTAAATATGAGTTTGGAGCAGTGCTTGGAATTTATATCAGACGACGAATTGGTAGAAATCACACCTGAAAGCATCCGCTTAAGAAAGAAAATTCTTTCAAAGCAAGATAGAGATAAGTTAGCCGGCAGAATGAAAAAATTCGGTGAATAATTTTTAAGGGATTTGCAAAAGCAAATCCCTTTTTAATTGTAATTTAGTTTGTTATATGATATAATAATTTTTAGGTGATTTTATGAATAAAAACGACATCATAAAATTAAATATAGAAAAAACCTCATCAGACGGACGAGGTATAGGCTACATTGACGGAAAAATCTGCTTTGTATCAGGAACCCTTGAGGGCGATGTGGTCGAGGCAAAAATCTACACAATCCACAAGTCCTACATCACCGCAGGCGCGACAAAAATCATCACGCCGTCACCATTCCGTATGTATGATTACTGCACTCATAGTGACCTTTGCGGCGGTTGTCCTCTTTCCCACATCGCTTACGAAAAGCAGCTTGATGTTAAGCGCCAGCACGTGGTGGACACCCTTTCGCGCATCGGCGGAATCAAAAACGCCGAGCAAATCACAAATGACACCATCGGTATGGAAACACCCGTAAGTTACCGCAACAAGATGGTATTCCCCATAGGCGAAAAAGACGGACATGCCGTGGGCGGCTTTTATACGGCGCGCAGTCACGATGTGGTAGAACTTTCATCCTGCGCTGTGGGCGAGCCTTGTGCTATGACGGCGTTATCGAAAGTTTTAGACTTTATGCGCGAAAACCATATAAAGCCCTACTGTGAGCGCACCCACAAAGGCTCGATTCGTCGCGTTTTCGTCCGCACGGGCTATCACTCAAAGGACCTTATGATAGTGATTTCCTCTGCAAACGAAAACATCAAAAACCTAGATAAACTTACCGAAAAATTGATATCTCAAAACTACGGCGAATATAATCTAAAGAGCATTATTTTAAATATAAATTCTGCCAAAAACAACCTTGTTTTAGGCACAAAAAATATCACCCTTTGGGGAGAAGATACAATCACTGACTCTATTTTAGGACTCAGATTTTCTATTTCTCCTCATAGTTTTTTCCAGGTAAACCCGCGCCAGACAGAAAGGCTTTATCAAAAAGCACTGGACTTGGCGGAAATTGATAACACAAAAACAGTTTTAGATATTTACTGTGGAATCGGTACTATTTCTCTATGCGCGGCAAAATCTGCCAAAAAAGTCATCGGCGTAGAAATAGTAGACGCGGCAATCGTTGATGCCAACGAAAACGCAAAAAATAACAACCTAAAAAACACAGAATTTTACTGTGGCGAAGCAGAAACAGTAGTGCCGAAGCTAATCAACAGCGGCGAGCACCCTGATATTGTCATCATCGACCCACCGCGAAAAGGCAGCGACGAAAAGACACTATCTGCAATAGTAAAATCCGCCCCTGAGCGAATAGTCTACGTTTCCTGTAACCCGGCGACATTGGCACGAGACGCACACTTTTTAACAGAAAACGGCTACACACTTATTTCTGCCACCCCGGTAGATATGTTCCCCCATACGGAGCATGTCGAATCAGTTGTACTGCTTCAACAACTAAGTTTGCCTGATGGCAAGTGAAGTTTACTAATGTAAGTGAAGTTTCGGCTAACGCCGAAATGGCAAACTTAACTTCACTTTGTGCGAAGCGCAAAACTTCACTGCTATTTTGCAACTTCACTTTTCCAATGCAAAAACTTCACTGAAAGGAAATAAACCATGAGAGATTTAAACGGCGATAAAGCACAAGATTATTATAACGAGGCAGACCTTGTCCGTATGACTACGGAGTTGACAGAGGAAATGCTACCGAAAAATAAAAAAGCCATTTCTCCCTACAAGGCACTCTTGTGGACTTTTGTGGGAGTTTCGGTCGTGGCGGTTATCTGCTACATTATAGCCCACACAAATCTTATATAATATAAAGGAGCAAGCAATGAACTCAATCGTAATCTACAAATCAAAATACGGCTCCACAAAGCAATACGCCGAGTGGATTGCCGAAGAGCTTGGTTGCAACAATGTCGATGCAAAATCAGTAAAAGCAAGCGATCTCATGCAGTACGACACTATCATTTACGGCGGCGGATTGTATGCTGAAATCATCGCAGGCGTAAATCTTATTACGAAAAATATAGATAAATTAAAAGACAAAAAACTAATCGTATACACCACAGGCATTACGCCTACCGACGTGCGTGAATATTATGACCACGAGGTGCTTGAGAAAAATTTCACACCTGAAATGCTCACGCATATCAAGGTTTTTAATTTCCTTGGCAAAATGATAACCGAGGAACTTTCTGTACCCCACAGAACAGCAATTAAAACCTTAAAGAAAATAATGTCATCGAGGAAAAATCCTACAGAAATGGAAAAAATGCTAATAGACCTCTGTGATGCAAATGGCGATTTTACCGACAGAGCCTACATAGAAGAACTTATAAAATACGCAAAAAACTAAAATTTACCATAAATAATTTTAAAAATCATGCACATAATACTACTGTAACGATTAAAAGATATGGTCGGCGAGATTTAGAACATATCGTGCGTTACAGACGATACAGTAAAGTTTTATAACGAGGGTTTAAACTTTAAGAGGTGTTTTCAATGTGAAATTTTATTTTACATCTGTTAGCCACATAATAATGTATCGTCAGGGCTGCAAGTAATACTTGCAGCCCTTATTTTTTTGTGATATACTGTCTTTCGAGGTGATAATATGTACGATTGCCACATACATTCCATAAACTCTCACGACGGCAGAGAATCAATTGAAGATATTTGTAAACACGCCATAAAAATCGGCCTTTCAGGCATTGCAATATCTGACCATACCCTGCCCCAACCATACGGTTTTGAGATTTATGAAAATATAAAAAAATCAATAGAAGAAACAAGGCTATTTGCTGAAAAATATAAAGGAAAACTTACAGTTATCACGGCTTTTGAATCGGATGACAGAACAGCACCCGACGGGTTAAAACCTTTTTATGATATGAATCCTGATTTTGTTTTAGGTTCTGTACATTCTACAATGATTTTTGAACATCATTTTTCTCATACACCATATAAATCTCTCTATGATCAAAGCGATATAATTCCCGATGAAATCATTGAGGAATTTTTGGTTTTATACTATAAAACATTAGAAAAAAAAGCAGGTGAGGACATCGACTCCATTGCACATATTACCTACCCTTTCAGATACTTAAATGGCACATCAAACAGAAATTATAAAACCGAAAAGTACCTTCATCTTATGGAACCTGTTCTTAAAAAAATCATTGATACCGATAAATGCTTAGAACTGAACACTTCAGGAAAAGCAAAAAGTTGGAATGAGTTTATGCCTGACAAGTTTATTTTAAGAAGATATTATGAAATGGGCGGAAGAGATTTAACATTAGGCAGCGATGCCCACGGATGTGAAAATCTTGCCGTCGGCTTTAAAGAGGCGCGAGAACTCCTTACTTCTATCGGCTTTACCCACGCCACATACTTTCTAAAAAGAAAACCATACAGATACGAATTATAAAAAAAGGCAGTAGTAAAACATTTTGCTACTGCCTTTTTTATACGCATTCTTGCTTTGTGTGGGCGGTTCTTTTGCTACAGCCCACATGGGATGGACGGAAAATAGTACAGATTGGACAAACTGAACCGAAGGGCTACCCGACGGCGTACAAAGGTACGCCGAGAGGTGAAGTTTGTTCGAAACACAAGGCATAAAAAAGAAGCAATTCGAAAAACGAATTGCTTCCATAATTTATTTGCCACCTCATCCGAGTTGCTTCGCAACCCACCTCCCTTTACACAAGGGAGGCTTTTTTATTCTTGCCTTGTGTGGTCTGGGCATTTTGCTACATCCCAACACATAAAAAAAGCGACTGTACCTAAGTACAGTCGCTTAAAATTTAGTTTAATTTAATTATTTAACACCTAAATCTTTGTACATAGCATCCATGATTTCGCCCTGAGCTTTTGCTTCTTCGAGCATGATGTCGCCGCCGCCGTTTTCCCACATAGCTTTGAATTCGGGGAGGTAAGCGTCAACAGATTTTTTGCCCTGGATAATGTCTGCCATTAACTTCATCTGTTTGTTAACGAGATCTTCTAAGTAATCAGAAGCTGAAGGAATGATATCAACCTTGTAGAACACGTCTGTTAAAACTGCTTCGGGTTCGTTATATTCTTCATTCCAAGCGTTCTGTTTGTCTGAATTAAATACGCTTGTCTTGTCTTTTGCAATAGCAAGAGGAGCGAAGAATGAAGGACCTGACAATGTTGTTACATAGCCTTTAAGTCTTCTCTTGTCACCTGTGTCGTAATCAGGTGTGAATTTAAGTACTGATTTGTATGCTGTAGCACGTTCGTCTTCTGAAACTGTGTATGCTACGCCTTCTTTACCGTATCTTACTTCCATACCGAATGCATCATCTGCAAATAATGCATCAAAAATCTTGAGCATTCTGGGAACTGCTACGCCGTACTGTTCTGTTTTACCGAATGATACAACGTGACAGAGAGCGCCCCAGTTTCTTGCGCCGTATAAACCTTCGGGACCCTTGGGGTTCTTAGCGAATACTAATTCAGCCTTGGGGTTACCTTCTTTTAATACGTTGATCAAAGATGAAGGATCATCGGGGTTCAACTGACCATAACTTGATATGTCAAGGTAGCCAATCTGACCTGATGTGATAAGGTTGTTGATATTGGGAGCAGATACGAAGTCAGGATGGATAAGGCCTTCTTTGTACCATGTAGCCAAAATACCTAACACTTCTGCACATTCTTCTCTTAAACCACCGTATACGATTTCGCCGTCAACTTCCTGCCAGTCGAAAGGAAGAACGCCGTAAGAACCGAACTGTTCTGTGAAGAAGTACTGATAGTGTGTACCTGTGGGTGAGTAACCGTATGTATCGTCCTTGCCGTTGCCGTCAGGATCGTCATGTACGAATGCATAAAGTGCATCGTGCTGTTCGTCCAATGTTTCGGGAACGTCTAAGCCGAGCTTATCTAACCAGTCTTTACGATAGAGCTGAGGTCTTACAGAGTCGTTATCATAGTTTAAGTTAGGAATACCCCAGTTAGCATCTTCATATCTTGCATATGACCATGCTGCAGGATAGTTTTCGTTGAGGTATGCATAGTATTCGGGAGCATACTTTTCAACTGTTTCGTAAGGAACTTCTACGATGAAGTCCTGATCAACGTCATTGTAAACGTTTACAGGGTCAAGTTCGTAAACGAGGTCAGGAATATCTCCGCCTGCCATGAGCATTGTTTTCTTGTCGTTGAAGTTTGTCTGTTCGTAGAACAAAGGTTTGATATCTACGTTGAACTTTTCTTCGATTAACAATTCAGGATCTGTACCCTCTTCACAACCGGGTAAAACAGGATAACTGAGCCATGTCATTGTTATCTTTTCTTCTGAATCTGTGAAGTTTTTAGCTGCTTCTGACTGTGTTTTGTCACCGCCGCAGCCGGCTAACATGCCGATAGCTAAGACTAAAGCCAAAGCTATGCTGAGAACTTTTTTCATTTTCATGAAATAAACCTCCTTAAAAAATTATTAAATAATTAAATTTATAAACGTAATGTCATAGACATTAACCTTTAACAGCACCAAGCTGTACACCCTTGATGAAGTACTTCTGTACGAAGGGATAGAAGCACAAGATCGGGATAACAGTAACGATAATTGCTGCAGACTTAACGGTATCAGGTGTGAGGTTTTGCGCTGTATCTTCACTTGCACCTAAGTCTGTAACCTTATTTGTAGCACCTTCATTGATGATACGCTGCAAATATAACTGAACAACGATTTTCTTGTTGTCGTTGATGTAGAGCAATGAGTCCATCCACATATTCCAGTGGTTAACTGCGATCCACAGTGCCAATGTCATGATAATAGCCTTAGAAAGAGGCATAATAATCTGGAAGAATGTTCTGAATTCGCCTGCACCGTCGATTTTTGCTGATTCGTTCAAGGATTCTGAAATACCCATAAAGAACGAACGAGCAACAACAACGTTATACGCACCAATCAACATAGGTAAAATATATACCCAGAAGCTGTCGATAAGACCTAAATCTCTTATATTCAAGTATGCAGGTACCTGACCACCACTAAAAAGCATTGTGATGATAAGATATGTTGTGAAGAACTTTTTCCAGATGAGCTTGGGTCTTGATAATGCATAGCCGTAGAAAATTGTTGTAAATACTGCCAATACAGTACCGACAATTGTTCTTGCAACGGTTACGCCGTAGGCTCTCCAGATTTCCACATTTCTAAATAAAAGTTTAAAAGGATCCCATGTTGTCTGTCCCCAGGTGGGTAAAATATGAAAACCGGGCATATCTGCCGCATACTTTGTACTTACTGAAATTGAAAAGGTATAAAGAAGCGGGTAAAGCATAGTAAAGCATATCAGCGAAAGAAATATATAGTTAAATATTGCAAATACTTTTTCGCCTGTTGTACGTTGTATCATAGTTCTCCCCCTCCCTTACAGAATACCGTATTCGTCTTTACTGATTAACTTAATAAACCAGTTTGAACCAAGTACGAAAATCAAGCTAACTACAGATTTGAACAAACCGAGAGCTGTACCGATTTCGTAACGGCCATCCTGCAAAAGACGAAGTGAGTAAGTATCTAATATGTCGCCTACTTCGTATACTGAGTAGTTGTACATATTGTAAATCTGGTCAAAACCTGCATTCAAAATACCTGAAAGGTTCATAATGAATACGGTTGTGATTGTTCCCATGATACTGGGAAGTGTGATGTGAACAACCTGCTTCCATTTATTCGCACCGTCGATGTATGCCGCTTCGTACAATGATTCGTCAACACCGGAAAGTGCTGCAATATAAACGATAGCACCATTACCTAAGCCCTGCCATACCGCAGTAACAAGTATCAGCACTACGAATGGAGTGTTACTACTGAAGAACGGAACAGCCTCAAATCCCAACATCTTAATAATCATGTTTACAGGTCCTACTGTTGAGAACAGCATCTTAAAGATACCGCCGAGGATAATCCATGAGAAAAAGTGGGGGATATATGTAAGCGTCTGTACAAGCTTCTTGTACCACTGGCAACGCATTTCATTAAGCATAAGTGCCAAAATGATAGGCGAAGGCCAACCTACAACCATACGAAGCAATGAAATCAAGATTGTGTTACTCAATACACTTGCAAATTCATTACCGCGGAAGAGCCTTATAAAATGCTCCATACCGTTTTGAGCGGCCCATTCACTACCGAATACGCCGGCTTTAAATTTGTAGTCTTTAAACGCAACCAAAATACCGTACATAGGCTTATAGCAGAATAACAACAATGCAATAAAGCCCGGAAGAATCATTATAAGCAAGGGAAGATTTTCCATAATCTGCTTGCCCAATGATTTTTTCTTTGGTAAGTAAGCGTCGCTAACTACTACTGCTGCTGACTTTTTCAAAGAATACCATCTCCTCTACCTTAGTTCTAAATAATTGCTCTTGGTTTCCTTTTTTAACACAGCAGTCAGTCACTGTGCTCCGAGAAAACGCGGCATTTTTTAAACAATTAAACTACCAAACGGGGAAATTTACCCACATTTTCAATAGTATACTTTATTCTACCATAGAATGTAACCAAATTGCAATAGTTTTTTGTACTTTTTTTCTAATTTTTTATGCTTGTTTTGGTATATTATTGCTATAATTTCAACAAAATATATAATTTTTTCCCTTTTCTTCGTCAAAATCCGCTTTTCCGATTAAATTTAAAAAAACCGTTCTTTTTAAGAACGGTTTTTTAAATCAACGTATATTCAAAATTTTCCCAGTGAAGTTTTGACCCCACATCTGCCCCCTCGGGCAAAAGATAGAGGGCTATAAATATTTCATTTCCGTCAGTATCGGTAATGTAGGCATATTCGCCGGAAATTTTAGTCACGATGTAATCTTTAGGCTCCATAGTTGCCACCCTTTTTTGTAACCTTTTTCTTATTACCTTTTTCGTCCATTATGTAGGTGTTGTCAAGAGTATTCACCACTCCCTGTCTGAACTCGGCAATATACTGCATACGAAGTGTTTGTTGCTCTTGCTTTTCTTCTTCTGTGAGTCCTGTTTCTCTTGACTTTTTTGCCAGGGCGTTTATTCTGTCTATAAGTTCTTTTGTCATAACTTATCACCTTTCACTTTTACTCAATAAAAATACCGCCAGAAGTATCAGCACAATTCCTGAAACCATCGAAAAATTCATTGCCTCACGGAATATCACCACACCAAAAATCGATGCCGACATGGGCTCAACAATACACAAGGACGATGCCGTTCCCGCGTGGATGTGCTTTAGTGCTGTGGTATAGAAAAGATACGGCGCCACGCAAGACACTAACCCTATTCCCACCATCAGCAATATGGACAAGGGATTTTCCACAGCAACCGATACGGCGCCACCAATATTTGAAAACAAAAGTCCGAAAAGTGCCGTAAACAAAAAACTGTAAAAGGTCGCACTCATAGTCTTGTAGCCTTTATTCATAGCAATTCTTGTGAGTATGTTGTAGGAACTATATGCCACGCCTGACATAATACCCATAATAATACCCTTAACACTAAACTTAAGATTTCCCAAAAGTCCTGATACTAAACAACAACCCGCTATTACCAAAATCACAGACAAAAGCTTTAGCTTTGTGAGCCTTTCGCCCAAAAACGCCACCGAATATGTCATAACAAAGGCAGGTGCCGTGTACATAAGCACCACTGCAACCGATATGCTGGTCTCCTTAATTGCTCCGAAATAAAAATACGCCGTAGCAAAAATAGACACACCAATCCCAAAAAACATCAGCAGTTGTATGGGCTTGATCCTGAATGCTTTTCTGTCAAAAATAAGAAGATACAGTCCCAAAATTATTGCTGACATAATGCTTCTTATTCCTGTTATCTGCAGAGACGTAAGTCCAAAGGGTGCCAAAAAGTTTACAAAAATGCCCGACGCTCCCCAAAAAATCCCTGCTAAAATCACATATAAAAATGCTTTTTTCTTCATATTTTACACCTTAACCCGTTACCTGAGTTTTTTCTACACCTGTGTATTGTGACAAAATCCAATACGCCGCCTGCTTCATATCTATTTCGTGTCCGCCGTCAAAAATATCTAAGAAAACTCTTGCTGTAGGATACTTTTCCATTATCGCGTTGTACAATTCTGTGCTTTGTGTATATGGAACTGTGGGATCGAATTTTCCGTGAAATATCTTCACGTTCGCCTTGGCAATAGTATCCATATAAGTTATGGGTGAGCGGCTAATCATCTCAGCCTCATCATTTTTGCAGCATGCCTCAACATAGGGACGATATTTTTCGTTTTGATTTCTCCATTTTGCAAGGTCAGTGATCGGCACATAAGCGCCTATTGCCTTAAAATATTCAGGGCAAAATCCTGCCATCAAAAGCGCCATATGACCGCCGCCACTTAAACCCAATAAGAAAATATTTTCTTCGTCAATATTATAATTCTTTATCACATAATCAATAGCATCCTTGATGTCTTGTCTTGCTATCATTGACCCACAAGCATCTGTGCAATGGGGATTTGTAGGCAAATTCTCACCACGAAATTCCGGTAATAAAAGATTAAAATCATACTCCTCTGCAAAGGGGAGCATATTCTTTATCTGGTTAAATCTATCGTGACTCCAGGTGTGAAGCCCAACGAGTAGCGGTCTTTTTTCGCTTGATTCCGACAAATACAACAAAGACGGCTGTAATGTTTCATCCATTGTAGATTTTACAATGATTTCCTGTTGCTTCATAATTGCACCTCACTTTTATAATACCGATAAAAAAGCATGGGAAAACCCTTGCTTTTTTAATTATACATAAGATAATACTGCACAAAATTCGCCTTTTAATTGAGCCACAGCATTTTGTGCAGGAACAAACAGGCTGTCGCCCTTTGCAAATTCCACACATTCGCCGCCCAACTCAATCGAGCCACTACCTGAAAGAATAACCAACGACCTGAAACTGTCGTCAACGAGTTTAATCGTACTTTCCCCTTTGCAGTCAATTTTTTCAACGGTAAAGTATTTACAATCAGCAAGCACGTTGCCGTCGTATTTTTTCTGCTCAGGTGATGGTGTGAGTTGTGATACGGCCTGCGCCTTTTCCACGTGAAGTTCTCTGGGATTTCCGTCTTTGTCCCTGCGGTCATAATCATAAATGCGGTATGTTGTATTGGAATTTTGCTGAATTTCACAGATTAAAATTCCTGAACATATAGCATGGATTGTTCCTGCAGGTATAAAGAATACATCACCCGGCTTCACGGGTACTTTATTTAACACTTCTGTCAATGTGTTGTCCTTGATGCGATTTTCAAACTCTTCCTTTGAAATCTCACGATTTACGCCGTAGTAAAGGTAAGAATCTGCATCAGCATCTACGATATACCACATCTCGGTCTTACCGTATTCGCCCTCTACACGAAGAGCGTACTCATCGTCAGGGTGTACCTGAATGGAGAGATTGTCTTTTGCATCAATGAGTTTTATCAGTATAGGAAAGAAATCAAACCCTGCGGCTTTACTTCCTATACACGCGTCACCACCGTTGTTTTTTATGTACTCGGTAAGTTTTAAACCCTCAAACTCTCCTGATGCCACAACGCTTTCGCCGTCCTTATGTGTGGAAAGTTCCCAACTTTCTGCGGCTTTTTCAAGGTCCGTTTTTTTATTAAAATCAGTAATAAGTCTGCGACCACCCCAAAGGTAACCTTTGACTGCAGCCGTCAGCTTAACGGGTGAATAATTCATGTTTGTCTCCTTTTATTAGAGAATAATGTTGAGCATTTCTTCTAATTTATTGATTCTGTAATCGCACAAATCGCCCATACCTGACTGGTCGATGTTACCGCCTGCGATACCTACACAACTAAAGCCTGCCAGTTTAATTGATACAACGCCTGCAGAACTGTCTTCGATACCGATAACCTTGTGACGATTTTCAAAAGGAATACCCAAGCCTACTCTTGCAGTTTCTGCATATAACCAGGGGTGGGGTTTCGGAGCGAGTTCGCCGAGTGTACCTGTCTGGCCTGCTCTTAATGCCTGACCTGCTGTTATGATTGCATCGTAAAAATCTACAGGGTCGCCCATACCGAGTTGCTTGAATGCAGAAATAATTTCAGGCATTGCTTTTTCATAAAGTCCGCTTGTGACAAGACCGATTTTGATGCCCTCTGATTTTACTGCGGTTAAGAATTCCTTAAGACCGGGAGCAGGTGTAAAAGCGTCCTGCTTACCTCTGCCCTTTAAGATTTCGTCCATTTCATAGTTTACTATTTCAAAATAGTACTTTCTTGCTTCTTCTAAACTGCCGCCTGGAACGTACTTGTCAATCATATACTGAAGATGCTCAGATACTGAATGACCTGAAATAAAAGGCTCATCCTCTTCTTCTTTTTTGAAGTTTGAATTACCCAAAAGACGTGCTGTTGTCTGCTCAATAACCCACATCCAGAAAGACTCTGAGTGAACCGATGTGCCGTCTAAATCCATAAGGATGGCTTCGGCCTTAGGTTCAAAATGTGTTTCGTACATAGGGTAAATTGCAGGGTAACCCATTGAACTCTTTACATAACAGAGCTTTTTGTCGTCGTCAAATTCTACAACATCAATTTTTTTATCATCGGGTGTCCAGATTTTACTAACACCCTGCTTACCAACTTCAAAAAAGTCGCTTTTCATTATTTCGTTCATCATTATTTTTCCACCTCTATTGTGATAATCTTGTTGGGGCCTACGCTGATTTTTTCAAGGTCGATAGCACCCTCTGCTTCTTCGTTCATATTAACTAAAGTTGCATTCTTTAATGTTGTTGTAATTTTACCCTTAACTGTTTTTTCTGTGGGGTTAAACATTCTGATAATGTATTTATCACTGTCTTCAGCCTTTTTGAATGCTGTTAATACGAGACCCTCGGGGATTTCAAGGAATGATGCGTTATCGGCACCTGTTCCTATACCCTTTGAAGTCTGAATTGTCTTGGTAGGAGCAGAAATACGCTCTGCAAGCATAGATGTTTCGTTTTCCTTACCGAAGGGATAAAGCATATAATCAAATGTAAGCACACCTAATGACTGACCGCCCATCTCGTGAGGGAATGCACCTGCACTTCTGAACTCTGTACAGATGATGTTTCTTACGCCACGGAACAATGTGATAAAGAGGCGTCCGTCTTTATTTGCTTCGTATTCACAGGTTGAGTTGTCAATGAATGAGAAGCCTTCCTTACCATTGGTAAGAGTTGTGAAATAACCCTTGGGCAATGTCTGCATTTCGGGGTAGTAAAGGTCGCCTGCAGGGATTGTTGAGCGCTTGTCAATATAGAAGTGACCTGCACTATTAGCAACCTCTGTAGCAATACCTGTGTCAAAGCCAACACGCATTTTGTGGTCCATAGCTGTGTTATTGATTACAGACTTAACCTCTACTGCTTTTGCATCCTTTTTCAAGGTGTAGTAGGTTGTGATTTCAATTTCTGTAAGTTCATCTGAACGTTTACTTTCGCCCTGAACCATATTTTTGTTAATGATACCAAACTTTGGAACGTGCATCTTAACTTTTGCCGCAATTGTAGCAGAAAGCTCGCCGTTTTCTTCGTACCAGATTTCAGCGTTTGCACCTAAAGTATTATAGGTCTTGTTGTGATAGGGCGGGTAGTAAATCCAGTAGTCGCCCTGGTCACCTGTTTCTTCGTAGTAGTTAAGGTTAGCATAAACCTTGCCTGTTGATTTTTCGGTAAGTGTAACTGTACCGTTAGCCTCAACTAAAACTTTCAAGAATTCATTTTCCATTGTGTTTACGCCGGTAATGAGTTCTTTACCTGAGAATTTTCTCATATCGTGCCAGAAAACTGTCTTTCTGTTTAAGTCCTTTGTCTTTACGGCTTTGATGGTCTTGTAGCCCATTGCAGGCATTTCGCCTGTATTGATGATAACCTCAAAACGGTCAACCTCATAGGGAAGAGGTCTTGTGTGTAAGTTAGATACAGGTGTAACAACCTCTTTTCTTGAGATAACCTGTTTGTCTAATTTCTTGTCGCCGTCGTAAAGTTCAAATTCCCATACGTTCATATCCTGAGGGAAGTCGATGTAGAGTTTTACTACTTCGCTTCTCTTGTAGGGCAATGTGTTAAAGAGAACCAGCAACATATCGCCATCGTCATATTTTGAGAAGTCGATATTCTTTACGATATTTTTGCAGGCTGTGTTTGAAACTGTTTCTGCAATCTCTAAAGCCTGATTTAAACGGTACATTGTATCTTCAACGGTTTTGTCCTGTGTAACGCCGTTGATACTGTCGTGAGGATGTGAAAGGAGAAGATAGTCAACAGCCTTGTCTAAAAACGCCTTATTGTACTTTCCTTCCATAACAGAGAGAGGCTCTGCTGTTTTAAAGATTGAATTTTCAACCTTTTTATTTAAAATTTTGATGTTAGGACGTGTTGCCAAAGCATTAGCGCTGCACTTATAGGCAGGGCCGTCACGAAGCTCGCCCTTGATTGTCTTTAACTTGCTTTCGTCAACGTGCTTTTTGAACTGGTCAACGTATTCTTCAAGTGTAGAAAGTTTAAGTTCTAAATCAGGGAATAATTCCTGCGCTTTTTTGATAATTTCCACCAATTGGGGCTGTGCCGTTGATGAGTCAGAGCCGTTCATTAAGATTCTCTTTTCAGGGAGAACTGTTTCGTCCATTGACTTCCAGGCAAGCTCTACTGCTTCTTTTAAGCGGTTTTCGTGGATTACGCCGTTGTCCTGAATGATAAAGTAATCTTCCCAATAACCTTTAGAATCTGCCTCGTGGTACATCTGACCATCTCTGCCAATTTTCATAAAGTATTCGTTGGTGTTGTAGTCTTTATCTGTTGTGATAGCAAGGAAAGCATTCATAAAGAAGTTTGCTCTTGCGTGCTCACCAAGACGTGTGGCAAAAACCTTCGTTCCGTCGGGAGCCTCCCACAAAAATTCACAGTTGGGGCATCTGTCTTTTGATACGTTCTTTGCTACAACTACGAAATCAAGACCGAAGTTTTTGTAAATCTGGGGGAACTGCGCTGTCTGTCCCCAACCAAATGATTCGTGGGCAACATCTAAACGACGACCTAATTTTTTAGATACTCTGTCGCCTTTAAGTAAGTTTCTTACTAAACTTTCGCCACAAACGGGGTAAAGGTCAGGCAATGTATACCAGGGGCCTACATCGATTTTGCCGCTCTTTATGTAATTTTCTACTTTTTCTCTGTTTTCGGGTTTGAACTCTAAATAGTCCTCAATAATTACAGACTGACCGTCCATTAAAAAGCAGGAATATTCAGGCTGTGTGTCTAAGATTTCCAACAGTTCATCTATCATATCGATAAGATACTGTCTGTTTTCCCAGATAGGATATCTCCACTCTCTGTCCCAATGGGTATGGGTTACTACATAAGCTTCGTTTTTCATTGTTTTTCCTCCAATGTCCAATATTTGTGTGTTTACATACTAACGTTAACATTTTATCATAGTTTTTTTGGTTATTCAATACTTTTTTGTAGATATTTACTGCTATTTTGACATAAAAAAAGGAATTCACAAGATGTGAATTCCTTTTTAATTTATTCTTTAATTTCGCAAGCCTTTATTAGTCTTAATGCTTGCTCTGTGGTATTACATAAATTCTTATAGGCGTTATCTATGTCCATAGCCTCTTCCAAAGTACAAGGCGCTCTCAAAATCGGGAAAAAAGCATCTATTCCGTGGTCGTTACATTTTACCGCATCGTCTGTGACACAGCCAGAGAATGCTATTACGGTTTTTTTGTGCTTTTTACCGATTTTTGCTACGCCTATGGGGGCTTTTCCCATATAGGACTGGCCGTCGAGTCTGCCCTCACCTGTTATCACAAGGTCAGAATCCGCTATGTGAGTCTCTAACCCCGTTTCCTTGATTACAAGGTCTACGCCTGATTCTAACGTGGCACCCAAGTACGAAAGCAACGCAAAACCCATACCGCCTGCAGCACCTGTTCCCTCTTTGTTTTCGTCTGCATGGGGGAGAATTTCTTTTGTAAGGTGGGCATAATTCATAAGCCACAAATCCATATCCTCTATCATTTCAGGCGTTGCGCCTTTTTGAGGGCCGTAAATCGCACTGCAACCGTTATCTCCACAGAGGGTATTCTTAACGTCGCAAGCCACACAGAAAGTACATTCCTCCAGTTCAGGTAAGGCATTTTCTATCTTTATTTCCTTGATAAATTCAAGCCCTTTTGCACCAAAGGGAACCTGACTTCCGCGCTCGTTCAGAAATTCAAAGCCCAAAGCCTGAAGCATACCGATACCGCCGTCATTTGTAGCACTTCCGCCGATACCTATTACAAACTTTCTGCAGCCCTTAGAAATTGCGTCCGAAATTATTTCTCCCACGCCGTAGGTGGTGGTGTTTAAGGGATTTCTTTCCTCGTCATTGACCAAAGTGATGCCTGCCGCGGCTGACATTTCGATCACTGCGGTTTTAGTATCTGCGATATAGCCGTAGGATGCATCAATTTTCACGCCCAAGGGACCTGACACCAAAGCCGTCACCATTTCGCCGCCCGTTGCCGCGATGATCGCCTCAACAGTACCCTCGCCGCCGTCAGCAAGAGGACTCTTTACAACCTCTGCATCCCGGTATACTTTTTTTATTCCCTCTTCAATTGCCGATGCCGCAGAAAAGGTAGAAAGACTGCCCTTGAATGAATCTATTGCTACTGTTACTTTCATTTTGCCACCTCTTATTTTTCTACAATTACCGATACGCCGTCAGGAATTGCAACGATTTTTATGTCTTGTTTTTTAAGAATTTCTTTCGCTTTATTTATGGCATCGTCAATCGAGTGTGCAGGTACCATGTGCATTTTTTCCACCAAATCATCAGGCATTTCGGAAACATATATCACCGTTGCCCTCATCAGAATGCGGAGCATTATCTGTGTTTGCCATTGGTCGGGAACAGTTTCGTTTCTGCCTCGGCTCAGGAATTGCTCCATAGTTTTATTTATATCTTTTTCGTCAGCAAGCTGATGATAAAAATGGTCGCCGCCTATGCCGTCATTTGAGCGCGCAAGCATAATGATTACGCCGCCCTCTTTTACTGTGGCTTCTGCTGCGGTCATACCCTTTACCGCCTGATACACGTTTTGGTCAAGAGGGTAACCGCCGTTGGTGGAAATTACAACATCAGCGAGCTCAGCCTTTGCTCCGCAGAGTGATGACAGGAATTCTGTACCTTTTTTGTGGGCTTCCTTGAAATCTCCGGCTGTTGCAAAAATCACTTTCTTGTCGCCGTTTAAAACCACGTTTACGATAAATGCAAGCTTTGCATTTTCTGCTGCCCAAAGCATATCGGCGTGAATGGGATTGTTTTCTAAAATTCCCGTACGGGAATATTCATTGGCGATAAATTCCGAGCAATGATTTGCAAGCACGGTGCTTCTGCCTGCAATTCCCGGAAGAACACTCTTTCTTCCTCCCGAAAATCCCGCAAAAAAGTGAGGCTCAATAAAACCCTCCGCTATCAAAAGGTCGGCATTTTTTGCGATAGAATTTATTTCGCATTCGCCACCTGAGGGAAGAGTGCCTATATTTACTAACTTTTCACGCTCGTCGCAATCGTGAATATAGATACTCTCGTTATTTACTATATCTTCGCCGAATTTTTCGATGAGCTCATCCTTCGTAGTGCCTCTGTGACAGCCCGTCGCAATCAAAATCGTAATATCTGCATTGGGGTTTGTGCTTCTTATTTCAGCCAACATGGGCGGTATGATAACCTTGCTGGGTACGGGTCTTGTGTGGTCGCTTGCAATGATTACAATGCTTTTTTTACCCTTTGCAAGTTCTGAAAGTCGGCTCGCTCCCACAGGGTTTTTAAGGGCCTCCTCCACAAGTTCACTTTCGCTCATTTCGGGGTCGTATTCTTCTATAGATGAGGTCAACACTCCCAGAAGTTGCTCTTCTTCAAATTTATAACTTATTTTTTCTTTTCCGTATGGAAAAAGTACTTCTTTCATCGCTTTTTCCCTTTTCTTGTTGTTTATCAATTTCAAAACTACAGGTACAAGTATAAGCTGTAATATTATTCCCGGTATGGCGTCCAAAAATCCGCCGGCGATAAAGGCTTGCATTGTAAACGCTTTTCCGCCAAGTCCTAAAAGTATAGTCTTTGCCACGCCCCAGACTACTCTGCCTGAGATTTGCGCCGAGATTAAACTTATATAAATCTTTTTGCTTCGAGAATAAATTAGCCCCGTTACTGCGCCATAGGTTGCAAGTTCTGCCGCCATCCATATTGCATTGGGAAACATGGGCGGCATAGCAAATAACCCACTTCGCAAAATCGGCAAAATAAATCCTACCGCCAGGCCCCATTGCCAACCGCAAATAAACCCTGCAAACATTACAGGTATGTGCATAGGAAGTAAGGTGTCGCCTATCTCCTTGATTTGACCTGTAACAAATGGCAAAACAATGCCAATAGCCAAAAACATAGCAGAAAGGATGAGTTTTTTAATTTTGGTGTTTTTCATAATTTTCACGCCTTTTTTCTGTGTCCTCTTCATTCTACCACATTTTTAAAAATTTGCCAATACAATTTACCGCTTTTTTGCACAGCATAAAATGACAAAAAGTCCGTGTATAAAACGAATAAATAAAAACAAACTCGCCCGAGGGCGAGTTTGGACCACACTTCTTCCTTATTACCTCTTACTTATTGCTTTCCAAAAATCCGTGCACTAGTCTTTATTAGTGAATAGTGAAGAAGGAATAGGTAATAAGTAAAAATGCGCACACTTTCGTGTACGGATTTTTGGCTTTCGCGTACAAAATAGATGCAGTATATTTTTTGTCGATATGCAAACTTCGTTTGCTCGATATTTTTGCTTAAAACAAAATCGATATGTTTTTCGTTTCACTCAAAACTCGATATGATATAAATCTCGTTGCCATAAGGCAACATATCGAGTGCGTTAGCGCATATCGAGTCATTTATGACATATCGAAAATCTCGGCAGAGATTTATATCGATGAAAAAACGACTTGTCGAAACAAGTCGTTTTTTCTGGAAGAGCCGAATGGTTTAGATGCCATGTGTTTTTTAGTCGATATGCAAACGGTGCATAAAGGAAGGTAAAAAAAGCAAAAAATACACCATTTATAATCTTTTTGACAAATTGGAATTTATCTATCGGTATCTATCAATATCGCTCTGCATGGCGAACCGTCCGTACCCAATAAATTCAGGGGGGCGGCATTTAAAAAATAAACACCTTCCGACACCTCTGATAAACGAATTCCTTCAAGCAAGATAACATTGGCCCCCAAGAGTGCAAGATGGACTGCCATTGGAGCATTTTGCGGTCCGATTGCTTGGGGTTCGTTACCCAAAAGTGAAATATTAAAAGAGGCAAATACCTTTGCAGCCTCTAATGACACTTCAACCTCTCCTTTAATTAGAATTCTCTTTGCTGCTTCTGGGTTCTGTTTTTTCGCTTTTTCAAGAATCTGGGTAGCATCATCACCCGTGACAATCCCATGATGCTCTGCCACATATGCCATTCCCACAACTGCCTCTAAACATATCTCGTCCACAGTATTTCCATCTTTAATAAAATGAAACGGTGCGTCGATATGTGTTCCGTTGTGTGCACACATATTAAATGACGTCAAATTATATACTTCACCATTTGCCATTGATTTAAGAATCTTTTTCTCTGGTTTCGGGTCACCAGGATACACTTGACAACTAAAAACCTCTTGGGATATATCATAGATTTTCATTGTTTAATTCTCCACTACAAATTCTTATTTTTCTTATTATAACACATAAAAGCAAAAATGACAACCCTTGCTGAGTTGTCATTTCAAATATTTAATTAATTGAATTTCTCTCGAAATTTTTTCTGCCTTTTTCGTAAATCTCACAAATCAATTTTTGGATTTTCAGAGCTTCCCGACCACTTATAGTTGGTTCTCTGTCATTTTCAACCGCATCATAAAAGTCTGCGATTTCACGGACATGCTGAAATCCCCAATAGTCCTTACCATCTTCATAAACCACATCAGGGTCTATGGTAGTTTTTGCTGAAAAACGCTGTCCATCATTGAGTATAATTTCTGCATTGTCATAATCCATAATTACCTTGCCGTTTTCACAAAAGAGTCTGATTTCGATAGGCTCATCGCAGCCATAATTGTTCATCGCCCAAAAGCCTAACGTTGCTCCGCCTTTGTATGTGATAAACCCTTCTGCGGTATCATCAACCTCCATTATGGAATGACCACGATTTGACATATGTGCCTGAACGCTTTCTACCTCGTCATTTATAAACCAGTTTGCCAAATCAATTGAATGGATAGCCTGATCAATTAAAACGCCGCCGCCCTCTTTATCCCAGGTACCTTTCCAGTCAGACAAGCTGTAATATTCGTCAGGCTTGCACCAGGTCAACACCACTCTCGCAGAGATAATTTTACCCAATGTACCATCTTCGATTTTTTCTTTAACCAATTTGGCTGAGTCATTATATCTGCACTGAAAAATTATACCGTACTTCACATCGTTTTTTTCTGCAAGCGCAACATTTTCGAGCGCATCCTCATACTGAATGCTCATAGGTTTTTCGCAAAGAACATTTACTCCTGCCAAAATGGCATATTTTGAGATAACAGGATGCAGATAATGTGGTACACATACGTGCACAACATCAATATTTTCCTTGTTTATCAATTCCTTATAATCATAATATGCTTTGCAATTATATTTTTTGGCCGCTCTATCCGCGCGATCTTTTTTTATATCACAAACACCAACAATCTGTGCATTTTTAAGGTGATGCGCACTTGTTGCATGCATAGTAAAAATGTTGCCGCATCCAACTATTCCAACTCTAAGCATTTTTGATCTCCTCTAGTACAAATTTTAGTGACTGTACGCCGTCGGTCAGTGTGGCTTTTTCTATCTTTGTACCGTTTTTCACGCAGTTTGTAAAATATACCAACTCGTTATAATACCCTCCTAAGTCAGAGATGTTACCGCCTTCAAAACCTTTACCTAATCCTTCTGTTTTTTCGAGTTTAATTTCTTCGGCAGAATCATCTGTATAAAGCATAAATTTACCGCCTGCATTCTCTACTACGCCCTTTTCAAATACAACTCTAAATGTTGCCTCAAAAGGATGTGTGCCCGGAAGTCCCCATGTACCTTCTACACTTACAACAAAATCGTCATAACTTAAGAGTGAATTAATGTATGAAGCTTTTTCACCGATAATATTTTTAACAGATTTCATATTATTGGGCTTTCCAAATAAAGACAATGCATAATCCATATCGTGAATATGCAAATCCTGTGCCGCACCGCCTGAAAGCTCGTTTTTCAACAGCCAGTCGTTCCAGCCCCAAGTAGGTATAGGACTGATTCTTCTGAAGTTTGCATTGATGATTTTGCCCATTTTGCCGGATGCCACAATTTCAGCAAGCTTTACATATTCATCCCAGAATCTGATTACCTGACCAACCTGAACACAGGCGCCCGTTTCTTCTGATTTTTTTATCATTTTCTCGCCCTGTTCTGCTGTGAGTGCAACAGGCTTTTCTACGAAAACATATTTTACCTTATCCATTGCAGCAATTGCATATTCCGAATGTAGATATGTAGGCAAACAGATATCAATAATATCTACTTCTGCTTCTTTAATCAGGTCATAACCATCACCGTAGATGACAGCGTTTGTTCCTTCTGCTAATTTTTCTGCATTTTCGCGTCTTATGTCTGCTAACGCAACTATTTCCACACCCTCAATGTTTTTATAGCAATTTGCATGCATTGTTCCCATAAAGCCGCAACCAATTAATCCAACTTTTATCATAATTATTTCCTCCCTAAAATTTTATCCATCGCATTCGATGTATTGTAAACAATTGTTTCGGGGTAATGTGTATAAGGTGGAAGCATTTCTGCCGAAACCCAACCGTCATAGTCCACTGTTTTTAACTGTTCCATAACTTTCGGCCAGTTTACCTCTCCTGCTAAAATATCTACAAAGCCGTGTAAATCTCCAGCTTGGCGTCTGTAATCCTTAAAGTGGACTTTTTTGATTCTCTTATTTAAAATCTTAATCCAGTGTTCGGGATAGCCCGAAAAAAGTACGTTACCTACATCAAAATATGAACCCACATAATCGCTGCCAACCTTATCAATAAATTCTGCCATTTCCATAGGTGAAAGCAAAAATCTGTTCCATACGTTTTCTACGCCGATGGCTACTTTTAGGTTCTCCGCCACAGGAGCAAGCTCGCGGAGTGCAGATAGTGCACGCTCATAAGCCACATCGTATTCAACAACTTCGCCAGGGTCAAATGCAACTTCTACTGCACCGGGCACCACCAGAATAGTATCACATCCGAGCCATGAAGCTACTTCTAACTGTTTCTTTGTTATCTCTTTTGCACGTTTTACATTTTCTTCGTTTGCTGAGGTGTAATTGTAGGTCCAGTAAAGACCGCAGGCAACGCTGTAAAGCTCAATGCCAACCTCTTCTGCCATTTGTTTAACCTTCACGATATCTTCTTTTGTCGAGTCAATTGAAACAGGACCGTGCTCATCAAGTGCCAGTTCTAATCCGTCAAATCCTGCGTCTTTTGCCAGTTCCATACATTTTCTTAAGTCTGTTTCTGCAAAAGACCATATACTGATTCCTTTTTTCATATGAATTCCTCCTTGCATTTTTTATAATCTTATGATATTATAAATGTAACAGAATAGGAATATATTTTTTTATTCAAAAAGTATAATTTTGTAAACAAGGTGATATAAAGTGAAATCGAATTATATAAAACATAAGATTACCAATTTAATCAGCATATCGAAAATCGTTACCATACATTATTATGAATTTGATAAAAACTTTTATTATGACGGAGAAAGTCACAATTTCTGGGAAATGGTATATATAGATGCCGGAAATGTGAAAATAAAAGCAAATAACAAAGAGTTTCATTTAAAACAAGGTGAAATTATTCTCCATAAACCCAATGAATTTCATACGCTTAAAACTGATAACGAAAATGCCGCCAATGTATTTGTAATCTCATTTGTATGTTCCTCCGATTCTATGAGCTTTTTCCAGGGCAAAACCATGACTGTTCCTTCCAAACTAAAAAAATACATATACGCTATAATAGAAGAATATTCTCTTACATTCAAATCTATGGCAACCGAAGATATAAAACTTGAGCTGAAAGAAAATCCACCCATTGGCGGACAGCAGATGATTAAAACCTATTTAGAGCAATTCCTGATAATGCTCATCCGCAGTGAAAATGATAACCATAACCTGCGAATTTTCCCATCAAGGGAAATTATGGAAAATCACATTGTTTCGCAGGTAATACAGATAACTGAAGAAAATATATACGACAAAATTACCGTTGACCAAATTTGCACCAAATTAAACTATTCCCGTGCATACCTTTCAAAAATTTTTAAAACAACCACCGGTTATACCATTTTAGAGTATATTATTATGAATAAAATCCGCGAAGCAAAAAAACTGATACGCGAAGAAAGGTATAATTTTACCCAGATTTCAGATTTGCTTAGCTTTGATAATCCTCACTATTTTTCGAGTGTGTTTAAAAAAATTGCCAATATGACCCCCACAGCCTATAAGAATTCCGTAAAGAAGCCATAAATATACAAATCCCAACTAAAAAATGACAATCCACATTTTCTTGGATTGTCATTTTTTGTCAGTCACTCTTTGGCATCTATTATTTTGTTTTCACTTTCAAATATAAAGGAACCTCTCAAGCCCGCATAGACACCAGACAAACTGCGTAGCATCTAAATAGTGCGTCTATTATACCACATTCACCCTCAAACTGCAATATTTTTGCTTGTTTCGTCAATTTATGATACAATAGAAACCATTTTAACTTTAAAGGAGGTTTCTTTTTATATGAAAAAATCATATTCAAAACAAGATAAGGAGGAAATTATTAAGCAATACGAAAGCGGTGTTTCCATCACTTCAATTCACAATTCCACCGGAATTGCAAGAAGCACATTATACAGTTGGATTAATGGGCCCAGGTCAGACACTACTGACAAACCATTAAACAGAGGCGACTATAACAAGTTGAAAATGCATTGCGAGAAACTTGAAAATATGATTCAAATTCTCAAAACCTGTGGTTGTTCTGTTGATGCCCCATTAAACCAAAGATACGAAGTCATCAAAGACCTTTCATCTGTATACAGTATAACTACATTATGTAATGCTCTTAATGTTCCAAAAGGAAGTTACTACAATCACATCCTTCGCAATAAAAATGAGGATACTTTAGCAGCTCGAAGGATAAAAGAATTAACCCCAATCGTTGAAGAAATATACAATGAAAGTAAGCAAACTTTTGGCTCCGGCAAAGTAGCCGCAATAATGAATGACAGAGGCTACAAAACAACAGAGAAAACTGTCGCTAAGATAATGCATGAAAACGGTTGGTTTAGTATAAAATCTAGTTCCAAGACAATTTATCTTCAAAACAAAGAACGCAGAGAAAATATTCTCAATCAACAATTCAACCCAGCATCTCCAAATGAAGTATGGGTTAGTGATGTTACATATTTCAAGTTGGGCGGTAAAACATATTATATCTGTGTGGTTTTGGACCTATTTGCAAGAAAACTCATTTCGCTTACTATCTCAAAAAGAAATTCCACATGGTTAACAAAGACCAGCCTGATCAATGCATACGAAGAAAGGAATCCAGATCCTTCAAAGCTGTTATTTCATAGTGACCAAGGAAAAAATTATACTGCAAAGGCTTTTAGAGACTGCTTAATGACATTCGGCATACAACAATCATTTTCAAGGAAATCTGTTCCATATGACAATTCTGTATGTGAATCATTTTTCAAATCCCTTAAACAAGAAGAATTATATAGGACAAACTATAAATCTGAAAAGCATCTACGGAAGGCTTTGTACGATTATGTAGTGTTCTATAATGACAAACGACCGCACACTTTTTTGAGGTATCGTACACCAAACAAAGCAGAGGCTGATTTTTATCACTATTTAAGCCAAAAAGAAAAAGTTTCAATCGAACATGAGTAGTTCGTTAGAAACTTTTTTCACGATTCAATTCAATTTTTAAACCAAATTGGTTTTAGTGTAGCATTAATACCTTTAATGAAAAATGCTTCTAAATCCTTTATTTGTGCTGAATAAAATGAAAACAGACACCTTATATCGAACAAAAGTAGTTCAGATTAGGGTGTCTGTTTATTTGGAGGCGCCACCCAGATTTGAACTGGGGATGAAGGTGTTGCAGACCTCTGCCTTACCACTTGGCTATGGCGCCATATTAAGTTTTTAAAACAAAATCTTGCCTTAAGGCAAGATTTTGTCATTTGGAGCGGAAGACGAGATTCGAACTCGCGACGTTCACCTTGGCAAGGTGACGCTCTACCACTGAGCCACTCCCGCATTTTGTTTTGTGTCGTTGGTGCCTCCGGGCGGAATCGAACCACCGACACGGGGATTTTCAGTCCCCTGCTCTACCGACTGAGCTACAGAGGCAAATAATGGCGACTCGGATGGGGCTCGAACCCACGACCTCCAGCGTGACAGGCTGGCATTCTAACCAACTGAACTACCGAGCCGCATGAATGGTGGGCACAACAGGGCTCGAACCTGTGACCCTCTGCTTGTAAGGCAGATGCTCTCCCAGCTGAGCTATGCGCCCATTCATTTGCCTTTGCCATTCCAGCGACGAAGATTATTATATACGAAACTGACTTGCTTGTCAAGAGATTTTTTTATTTTTTTAAAAAAGTTTTTTCTCTTATTTTATCTTTGCCCGATTCAGGAGTTCTATGAGTTCAAATTCTGTAAATTTATACACCTCAGGACAGAATCTGCAGGTTACTTCTGCGCCGTGGTCTTCGTTTATCATAGATGTGAGTTCTTTTTCGCCCAAGGAGATAAGTGCCTTTTCGATTTTTTCTCTTGAGCAGTCGCACTCATAGTTGTACTCGTCGTCATCAAGATATTTAAAGAAAAGCCCTGCAAAAACAGAAGTCACGATTAAGTCCTCGCTCATACCCTCCTCTAACATAGTAGTCACGGGAGGCAATTCTGTTACATTTTTTTCGATTAGTGCTGCAGTTTCTTCATCGCAACCGGGCATCAGTTGAACGAATAATCCCCCTGCTGCCTTTACTGAATAATCTCTATCTACCAAAACGCCCAAAGATACTGCTGTGGGAATCTGCTGTGATTTTGCATAATAGTAGGTAAAATCCTCTGCAATTTCCCCTGAAACCAGCGGCACCTGACCGCAGTAGGGCTCTTTTAATCCTAAATCCATAGTAAGTGAAAGTGTACCGCGACCTACCGCTGTACCTACGTCTAACTTTCCGTTTTTCTTTAAGGGAACATCAGCATCAGGATTTGCAACGTAGCCTTTTACAGAGCCGTCGCCTTTTGCCGTGCATACAATCTGACCCAGGGGACCATCGCCTTTTATAAACACTGAAACAGTATCATCGCGCTCTTTCATACCGCTGCCGATTAAAGCAGTCATCGTGAGAGTTCTGCCTAAAGCCGCCGTTGCAACGGGGGATGTAGCGTGAATTTGTCTTGCCGCCTCTACCATATCGCGACTATTTATAAAAGATACTCGAACGAGCCCTTCGCTATCTATTGCTTTTAGAATTTTACTCATTTTGTTCCCTTCTTTCAAATAAAAGCCCCATAACCTGTCGGTTTATGGGGCTTTTTGGTATGCCGTAGCCTTTAATTTAAGTTATCATATAAAGAGTTGATATATATGAAGCCCAAAATTTGAAGATTACACTCTTGTTACGTTTGCTGCCTGGGGACCTTTTGCACCTTCAACAACTTCGAACTGTACTTCCATACCTTCATCAAGTGTTTTGAAACCGTCCATTGCTATAGCTGAAAAATGAACGAATACGTCTGTACCGTCTTCAGCAGCGATGAAGCCAAAACCTTTCTGAGCGTTAAACCATTTAACTGTGCCTTTTTGCATTTTAAAATGCTCCTCCCAAAATAAAGTCCGTACTCCATAGTACTTTGCTTACTATATCACATTCCAATTTTAAAGTCAACCATTTTGGGAAAATTTTATGGGCAAAAGTCCCATTTTTTAAGCATTTGCGAGGATTTTGCGTCCGTTTTTGATTTCTGAGAGTACCTGATTTTTTGCAGGTCCGCCGATTACATTTCGCTCGTCTACGCAAGTTTTAATTGCAATGGCTTCGTAGATGTCTTCTTCTATCAGTTCCGAAAACTCTTTCATTTCGGAAAGTGTAAACTCATCAAGGTCGCAATTTTTCTCCACTGCGCGGGCAACCATTCTGCCGACAATCGCATGAGAAGAACGGAAAGGCACGCCTTTTTTTACCAAATAATCAGCAAGGTCAGTAGCATTGGTAAAGCCGCCTGTTGCGCCTTTTGCCATATTTTCTTTTTTGAATGTCATTGTTTTTATCATATTTGTAAATACAGGGAGACATAACTTTACTGTGTCTACTGCATCAAATATGGCTTCTTTGTCCTCCTGCATATCTTTGTTGTATGCTAAGGGAAGACCTTTCATCATGGTAAGAAGTGTGGTCAGGCTTCCGTATACTCTGCCTGATTTTCCGCGAATGAGTTCTGCCACATCGGGATTTTTCTTCTGGGGCATAATGGATGAGCCTGTAGAGTAACTGTCATCCATCTCAACGAAAGAAAATTCGTGAGATGACCAAAGCACCAATTCCTCACAGAATCTTGACAGATGCATCATAAGTATCGACAAATCACTTGCCAACTCAATAGCAAAATCACGGTCGGAAACGCCGTCCATAGAGTTTTTAGTTACACTATCAAAGCCCAGTTTTTTTGCTACAAATTCACGGTCTAATGGGTATGTTGTACCTGCCAGCGCACCTGAACCCAAGGGCATAACATTTATACGCTTTCTGCAATCAGCGAGGCGCTCAAAATCCCTTAAAAACATCTGGAAATACGCCATAAAATGATGTGCCGCATTAACGGGCTGAGCCTTTTGCAGATGGGTATAACCGGGCATAATTGTGTCAACGTTTTCTTCTGCGATATCTAAAACTTCCCTCATGGTGTTCTTTAACATTTCGCCGATTTCGTCAACCTCATCGCGAAGATACATACGGAGGTCAAGCGCCACCTGGTCGTTTCTGCTTCTGCCTGTGTGGAGTTTCTTACCGGCATCGCCTATGCGCTCTGTAAGGAGAGTTTCTATATTCATGTGAATGTCTTCTGCGTCTATTAAAAATTCCACCTTGCCTGCTTCGATATCTGCTAAAATTTCAGCAAGTGTTTTTACTATTAAATCAGCATCCTCAACGGGTATTATTCCCTGACGACCGAGCATTTCTGCGTGCGCCATACTTCCTGTGATGTCCTGCTTGTACATTCTTGCGTCAAATCTTATAGAAGAGTTAAAATCATCTACCAAAGCATCTGTAGCTTTTGCAAATCTTCCGCCCCAAAGTTTCATTATGTTCACCTGAACTTTCTTGCAATTTAATTTTATTTATGATACAATTATACAGTAAATGTTTTAAAATCTCAACACATTTTTAAAATTTTGGAGTATTTTATGATTATTCTTGGAATTGACCCGGGAATTGCCATTGTCGGCTACGGCGTGGTGCACTTCGACGGGCACAAATTCACACCAATAGAATACGGCGCAATAACCACCCCTGCAGGTCAAAAACTCACCGACCGTCTTCGTGACATTTACGAGAGCGTGGCAACTTTAATCGAAAAGCACAAACCCGATGCTTTTTCAATAGAGGAGCTTTTCTTTAACACCAATGTCAAGACCGCCATCTCCGTTGCTCACGGACGAGGCGTGTGTATTTTAGCGGCAACCACTTTAAACGTTCCCGTTTTTGAGTACACACCATTACAGATAAAGCAGGCGGTTGCAGGGTACGGAAGAGCGCAAAAAGGTCAGGTACAGCGAATGGTAACCCAGATGTTAGGCTTAAATGCCGTTCCCAAGCCCGACGACGTGGCGGATGCTTTGGCTATTGCTATGTGCCACGGCTACTCTGCCCAGTACCAGAGCCGTATCAATCAGGAGGGAATATAATGATAGCATTTGTAAAAGGTACAGTTGAACATATAGAAGAAAACGCCGTAATTTTAGACACAGGCGCCTTCGGTACAAAAATCTTTATGACACCCATAGCGCTTTCCAAATTAAAACAGGGCGAAGAGGTAAAGGTGTACACTTTCCTGCGAGTAGCAGAGGACATTTTTGACCTTTATGGATTTTTGACACGTGAAGAACTCGACGTGTTTAAAATGATAATCTCCGTAAACGGCGCAGGTCCCAAGGCCGCGATTGCTGTGCTGTCAGCACTCACCCCTGCGGCACTGTCTGTTGCCATCGTCACAGACGACTACAAGGCAATAACCCGTGCCCAAGGCGTAGGACCGAAACTTGCTCAAAAAATCGTCCTTGAATTAAAAGACAAATTCAAAGGAAAAGAAATAAAACTTGACGACGGAACAAGCGAAACATTCGCCCCCATCAACACAGGAAATGACGCGGTAGAAGCCCTCGTCGTACTTGGTTACCCCAGAGCCGACGCCATGCGCGCAGTATCAGGCGTAGAAAAAGGCTTATCAACAGAAGATACCATCAAAGCGGCACTGCTCCGCCTTATGCGATAGGAGGTAAAAATTTATGCCTATAGACCAGCAATTTTCAGGAGATTTTGAGGAAAGAATCGTATCTTCAAGAACATTGGGAAATGAGGAAGATTCAGAATTCAGCCTCCGCCCGAAAACCTTGCCCGAATACATCGGACAGACCAAAGTAAAAGAAAATTTATCAATATACATAGAAGCCGCAAAGAATCGCCGCGAAGCATTAGACCACGTGTTGCTCTACGGTCCTCCCGGACTTGGTAAGACCACTTTAGCAGGTATAATTGCCAACGAAATGGGCGTATCAATCCGCATAACATCAGGCCCTGCAATAGAAAAAGCAGGGGACTTGGCGGCAATTTTGACAAGCCTTTCACACAATGATATTTTGTTTATCGACGAAATCCACAGACTCTCTCGTAGCGTAGAAGAAATCCTCTACCCTGCTATGGAAGACTATTCTTTAGACATTATTTTGGGCAAAGGCCCCGGCGCTCACTCTGTGCGCCTTGACTTGCCTAAATTTACACTAATCGGTGCTACCACAAGAACAGGTTTACTCACTGCACCACTTCGTGACCGTTTCGGTGTAATTTCACGACTTGAACTCTACACCCCCGAAGAACTTGCAGAGATTGTCACACGTTCGGCAGATATCTTAGGCACAAAAATCGACCCCTCGGGCGCAATGGAAATTGCCAAGCGCTCACGTGGTACACCCCGAATTGCAAACAGAATGCTAAAGCGAGTTCGCGACTTTGCAGAGGTTAAGGGAACAGGTCAAATCACTGCAGAAATCGCAGACATCGCCCTTTCGCGTATGGAAGTTGACAATCTGGGACTTGACAACATCGACCGCAAAATGATGATGTTTATCATCGAAAACTTCAACGGCGGACCTGTAGGCCTTGACACTTTAGCCGCATCTATCGGCGAGGACGCCAACACCATCGAGGACGTGTACGAGCCGTACCTTTTGCAGTTGGGATTCTTATCAAGAACACCCCGCGGCAGAATGGCGACGATAAAAGCCTACGAACACTTTGGCATAAAATATAACAACTCAAATCAAATCTCAATAGACGAATAATGGATGTAGTAAAATGCGCACACCGCACAAGGCACGAACTCTAAGCCTTCCCCTCGAGGGGAAGGGGGGACCGCTCGCGGTGGATGAGGTGTTGTATCATTTTATAAAAAAAATAAAAGAAGCAATTCGAAAATTTCGAATTGCTTTTATTTTATGCCTTGTGTTTCGAACAAACATCACCGCGGAAAATCAAACTACGCTAATTAGATTCGCGGAGTGCGAATCATTGAACGCTTCGTTGCTTTTCCTTTTTCAAAAAATGGTTATTGACCATTTTTTGATAGAGACGCAGTAACGAAACGAGCCAACTATTTCTGTTCAACAGAAATATAGCGAGTGAAGTTAACTGCGGCGAGC
>JAZNSC010000012.1:0-2861 GCA_045591015.1 Congzhengia sp. | reverse complement strand
TTAAAAGTGCATAACTATAACTACAATAAGTTTCCTATGAGACCACTTCACTGGAAAGCTCCCGTTGACTATGTTAAAGCTTTTATTGAAGATGGTGAGATTTTTATTTGATTTTGTAACACATCATTGACAAACCTACATCTTTTTATTTTTGTGGTTTTTACGCCGAATGGCTTGGATGATATATGCTTTGCAATAGCTAAATTGTTTTTTCTGTCTTTCGTGTACATAATAGATGCAAATGTTTTTAATGAAATATCTCACTTCATTCGATATGAAATAATTTACTTCGTAAATGTGAAATAGAAAGCTATCGCTTTCTGTGAAATAAAATAAATCCTTTTTCACACCCCGCAGGCGTATTTCATATTGCGTGGCAATATTTCACGCACGCAGTGCATTTCACAAATCCTGAAAGGATTTATTTCGTTGAAAAAAGCACCGACGAAGTCGATGCTTTTTTCTGGAGGCACCACCCGGATTTGAACCGGGGGATAAGGGTGTTGCAGACCCGTGCCTTACCACTTGGCTATGGTGCCATGTACTAAAAAAACGTCAGAGACGTTTCTTTAGTAAATTATTAAATTTTGGAGCGGAAGACGAGATTCGAACTCGCGACGTTCACCTTGGCAAGGTGACGCTCTACCACTGAGCCACTCCCGCAAATATTTGGTGCCTCCGGACGGAATCGAACCATCGACACGAGGATTTTCAGTCCTCTGCTCTACCGACTGAGCTACAGAGGCATGCTGGCGACCCGGATGGGGCTCGAACCCACGACCTCCAGCGTGACAGGCTGGCGTTCTAAACCGACTGAACTACCGGGCCAGGTGTGGTGGGCACAATAGGGCTCGAACCTATGACCCTCTGCTTGTAAGGCAGATGCTCTCCCAGCTGAGCTATGCGCCCACACCGTTTGCCGTCTCTCTTGACGACTTGTTTAGTATAGCAGAAAACTTTCCGGTTGTCAACAACTTTTTTTAAATTTTTTGAATTTTTTTTATTTTTTTATTTTCCATCCCTAAAATCCTGAAACCCTACCTTATTATTATATAAATTCCTCTTTATTCAAAAAAGGGTTGATTTTTTTTCAAAATATGATATACTCATAGCAAAAGAAATTATTGGAGGTAACAGCAAATGAAAGCATTAAAAGAAAATTGCAAATATTCTCTGGTAGTTGCTACCAGCATGGGCGTTCGTATTACTCCCGAAAATGGTCAGCCCACATACGCAAGTGACCGTTTTATTATGCAGGCAACAAGTGCTGAAACTAACGTTGCAAGCATTTCTTCTTATCTCGGTCTGCCTGTAAAGGTTTTAACTACTTTTGTAAAGGGTAGCCCTATTGCTCATTTTATTAAGAGCAACCTCAAAGCTCGTCACATGGACTATGAAGGTCCCGAAGTAGAACAGGGCGGCCCCTGGGGTTACCGTCATCAGTTCAATATTGCTGACAGCGGTTACGGTTCACGCGGACCCCGTGTTCAGAATGACCGTGCAGGCGAAGTTGGCAGAACTCTCAGCATAAAGGACTTTGATTTAGAGCGTATCTTTGGTGAAGAAGGCGTTCAGGTACTGCATCTTTCGGGTCTTATCGCAGCACTTTCTCCCGAAACAACACAGTTCTGTCTGGAACTTGCCCGTGCAGCTAAAAAGTACGGCACACTCATTTCCTTTGACTTAAACCACCGTGCAAGTTTCTGGATTGGCCGTGAAGAAGAGCTTTCAAGAAGCTTTAAGGAAATTGCAAGCATTTCTGATATTCTCATTGGTAACGAAGAAGACTTCCAGCTTTGTCTCGGCGTTAAAGGCCCCGAAGCAGGCGGTAAGGATATTGCTGCTAAGATTGACAGCTTCAAGGGTATGATTGAAGAAGTTAAAAAGGCTTATCCCAACACTTCTGTATATGCTACAACACTCCGTCAGGTTGTTAACACAAACTGCCATCTGTGGGGTGCAATCATGCACGAAAACAACAACTGGCACGTTATTGAACCCCGTGAAATCCACGTTCTTGACCGTATCGGCGGCGGCGACGGCTTTGTAGGCGGTCTGCTTTATGCAATACTCAAGGGCTGGGAACCTGAAAAATGGCCTCAGTTTGCATGGGCAAGCGGCGCTATGGCTACAACATTCCTCACAGACTATGCACAGCCTGCTGATGAGGATCAGGTTTGGAGTATATGGGAAGGTAATGCCCGCGTAAAGAGATAAATAAGTCGGAGATGCTAAAATACTCCGGAACGCAAAAAGGAATATAATATTTATATTCTGTTGTGCATAAAATTTTATACAATATTTTTATAAGAAAAGTCTCAAAAATGAGACTTTTCTTTTTTCCTTTTTTGCTAACAACAATCTTCACCGCCGATATACTTTTGTATAATCGGCGGCTCCGCCCACGGGGGAAGTTTGTTGTTTCCTGAGCATTTTCCCTATCTCCTTTGTCTACAGGTTCAGTTGGTTCATTCTGCACAATTTTTTCCTATTCCTTGGCACAAAAAAGGAGTACGACGTCGTACTCCTTTATGCTTTATTTTGCATTAAGATATTCTGTTCTGAGTGTTTTGCCTTCTATAATCTGATACTCAGCTGCGTTTGCGCTAAAGCCTGTCTGCACCATCATATCAATATCAAGGGCATTTGCAACAAGCTGTGCAACATCTTTTCTTTTAATAGCTTCACTTGCTATTCCTTTTACATCCTTTGTAACACCAATTTGTGATGCTGTCATAAGATAACCCACAGGGTATCCTCCCCTGTTTTCTGCCATGGGTGTGTATCCCAAAACAGCAACAAGCATTTTAACCATCTGTTCAAAGGTAACAAGTTCTTCGGGTTTGCATGTGCCGTCACCA
>JAZNSC010000011.1:0-7493 GCA_045591015.1 Congzhengia sp. | reverse complement strand
TATCACGTCTTGCCTGTGAGGTTTTTCTCTTAGGTACTGCCATGGTCTACACCTCCTGAATTTTATCACTTAAAATTTTTTAATTTTTCCCAACGTGGATCAATTTCATCAAAATCGCAGTTGCATTCGCCTTGGTTTAAGTCCTTGCCACACTTGGGGCAAAGTCCGCGACAATCGTCACTGCACAAGTACTTTGACGAAACATTCAGCAAAAGATTGTTTACGGCAATCTCGCCTACATCAACTTCCGTTCCCTCGAAAACAATGACAGAATCTAAATCCTTGTCACTTTCCTGTCCTGCCTGGACTAAAGTTTCGGAAAAGTCGACGCTTACGGGAAGTTCTAACTCCTTTAAGCATCTGGCGCAGACTGTCTTGATTTTGGCATCAAGGTTAGCTGAAAGCACCAGCACTCCACCGGAGCAGGTTAACTGCCCACATATCTTCGCCTGCAACACCTCAATATCAGGTGAAAAGTCCGCAATCTCAATACCTCCGTCAAGTGTAATACTTGCGCCCTCGGTATTTACTACGGTGCTTACATCACATATCATAAAGTGCCGCCTTCCTGCATTATAAATCCATAATGCATTTATATATTATACCTATTTTTAGTATAATTGTCAAGCCGTTTTTAAATTTTTAAGGGGATTTTTTTGACTTTCAAGAAAAAAACGTATCGGGTAACTTTCCCGATACGCCTATTTCTTAAAAAAAGTTTTCAGAAACTATAATTACATACTTCTTTCTACCTTGTTTGAACGAAGGCATCTTGAGCAAACGTGTAATGTTTTAGGTGTTCCGTTAACGATTGCTTTTACAGTTCTGATGTTAGGCTTCCAAGTTCTGTTACTTCTTCTGTGAGAATGGCTGACTTTGATACCAAATGTAACACCTTTTCCGCAAATTTCGCATTTAGCCATATATAGCACCTCCATTAAGTACTCGTTAAAACTGTTTTCGAACAGCAAAAATTATTATAACAGAAAAAATTTATAAATGCAAGCTTTTTTTTGCTTTTTTTAATTTATTTGATTAAACGCGCTGAATATACGCCTTCAACCCCACAAATTACGTCAATTATGTCGTCATTTGCGTCCCCTTCGATGTCCATAATTGTATAGGCATTTTCTTTTTTGCTCTTGTTTAACATATTGGCAATGTTAATGCCTTTATCTGATACAATCTTTGAAAGGTTTGCAAGCATTGAGGGAATGTTTTTGTGTGTAACTGTGATTCTGGCACCGCTCTTGGGCATTTCGCAATCAGGGAAGTTTACGGAATTTTTGATGTTTCCGTTTTCTAAGAAATTCTTCAACTCCTTAGCCGCCATTACTGCGCAGTTGTCCTCTGATTCGGGGGTAGATGCGCCCAAGTGAGGAATTGCAATTACATTTTCCATAGAAAGAACTGCATCATTGGGGAAATCTGTAACGTAGCAAGCTACTTTTCCCTCTTCTAACGCTGCTGCCATATGAGCATCGTTGATGAGTGCTCCGCGGGCAAAATTAAGTATTCTTACGCCTGATTTCATCTTGGCGATTGTTTCTGAATTTATCATTCCTGTTGTTGAATCTGTTGCAGGAATGTGAAGTGTGATGTAATCACTTTTTTCAAAGATTTCGTCGATTGAATTTGCGTGAATTACTTCGCTTGACAATCTCCAGGCACTGTCTACTGTAAGGTAGGGGTCATAGCCCACTACTTTCATACCGAGAGCAACAGCAGCATTTGCAACCATAGCACCAATGGCACCAAGACCGATAACGCCCAGTGTTTTTCCTGCAATTTCAGGACCAACGTATGAGCCTTTGCCCTTTTCTACCATTTTGGCAACTTCTGCGCCCTGACCTGATAAGGTCTTTGCCCATTCGATACCTGCAACAACCTTTCTTGATGCAAGTAAAATACCTAAAATAACAAGTTCTTTTACGGCGTTAGCATTAGCACCGGGAGTATTAAATACTACGATACCTTTTTCTGTGCATTTTTCAATCGGAATATTGTTTACGCCTGCACCTGCACGAGCAACACACTTGAGTGATGCGGGCAATTCCATTTCGTGCATAGAAAAACTTCTTAAGATAATGCCGTCGGGGTTTTCGCAATTATCAGAAATAGCATAATTTGCGCCCAATTTTTCGATACCGCATGCTGCGATTTTATTTAAAGTTAAAACATTATACATTGTCTTTACCTTCTTTACTTATTTTCTGCTTCGAATTTTTTCATAAATTCTACTAATTTTTGAACACCTTCAATAGGCATTGCATTATACATACTTGCACGCATACCGCCCACTGTTCTGTGGCCCTTTAAGTTCACGAAGCCTGCAGCCTTTGATTCTTTTACGAATTTAGCATCCAACTCTTCGTCACCTGTAACGAAAGGCGCATTCATCAATGATCTATCCTCGGGAACTACTGTACCGCGGAAAAGCTCTGATGAATCAAGGTAGTCGTATAAAATCTTTGCCTTTTCTTCGTTGATTTTCTGTAAAGCCGCAACGCCACCCTTTTCTTTTACCCATTCTAAAACGAGTTTTAACACATAGATTGCGTATGTGGGAGGTGTGTTGTACATAGAACCGTTTTTCACGTGGATATTGTAGTTAAGCATTGTGGGTGTGCCCTCTAACACTTCACCAAGTAAATCCTCACGAACGATTACAAGTGTAACACCTGCAGGTCCTAAGTTCTTCTGTGCGCCTGCGAAGAGCAAACCGAATTTTGAAACGTCGATTTCTTCTGACATTACACAAGAAGAAATATCTGCGA
Source organism: Congzhengia sp. (assembly GCA_045591015.1). Classification (GTDB taxonomy): domain Bacteria; phylum Bacillota; class Clostridia; order UBA1381; family UBA9506; genus Congzhengia. The sequence continues at coordinate 4,716 of JAZNSC010000011.1, read as the reverse complement.
TGATGGGTTTGTCTGTATCGGGAAGTTGGGTGTATCTTGTTCCGTAGATTGTGTTGTTGTAGCAGATGTAGAAGTAATCTGCGTCAGGTGAAAATGTTGACTTGTCAAGTTTGGGAATGTATGAAAAAGTCTTGTCTGCAGATGATGCAACTCTGTTTACTGTGATGAATTTTTCTGCTTCTTCTGCGCCTTTTTTAGCCCACTGACCTGTGATTACATAGTCTGCTTTTTTGTTTTTTGTTGCAAGGTTTAAGGGAATCATAGCAAACTGTGTTGAGCCGCCACCCTGTAAAAACATAACTTTATAGTTGTCAGGTACATTCATAAGTTCACGTACTAAGCTTTCTGCTCCTTCGATAATTGCTTCGTAATCTTTTGAACGGTGGCTCATCTCCATAACGGACATACCTGCCTCACCGTAATTTACCATTTCTTTTGCGGCACGCTCTAAAACTTCAACGGGAAGCATTGAGGGACCTGCTGAAAAATTGTATACTCGTTCCACGAATATCGCCTCCAAATAAGTAATAAAATAACAATGATATATTATACAACAAAAATCTCAAATAGTCAATAATTTCACAAAGTTTTTTCTTATATAAATACAGTATTGTGTTTTTTTTACAAATGTGATAAAATATTTTGACAGAAAGGGTGTTTTTATGTTTATTGACGTTATAAAATCCGCCGTTTTGGGCATTGTGGAGGGCATAACCGAATGGCTTCCTATTTCCTCAACGGGACATATGATTTTAGTAAATGAAATTTTGGGAACAGATAAAGGCTTTTTTAATTCGCAGCTGTTTTTGTATGTAATACAGCTTGGCGCAATTCTTGCCATTGCAACGCTTTATTTTAAGAAGCTCAATCCCTTTGCCCCCTCTAAAACCAAAGAGGAAAAAGCAAGCACCTGGCAGATGTGGTTTAAGGTTATTATCGCCTGCATTCCTGCGGCAGTAGCGGGCCTTTTGCTAAATGACTATATGGATTCTATCTCCACACCTTTGATGGTGGCAATAATGCTCATCATTTATGGTATAGGATTCATCTTTATAGAAAAGAAAAACAAGCCTTCAAAAATTACCAATATGAATGATTTGAGCTACAAAACAGCACTCTTCATAGGACTTTTTCAGGTGCTTTCCATAATTCCGGGAACATCGCGCTCGGGCGCTACAATTTTGGGAGCAATACTCCTTGGCGCATCGAGAGGACTTGCTGCAGAGTTTTCGTTCTTCCTTGCTATTCCCGTCATGGTGGGTGTAAGCTTTTTAAAAATCATCTCCTACGAAGGCGTTATGACATCAAACGAATGGATAATTTTGATTGTTGCGATGGTTGTGGCGTACATAGTGTCAATGATTTCTGTGAAATTCTTAGTAAACTACGTTCGCAAACACGATTTCAAAGTCTTTGGTTATTATAGAATCGTACTTGGTATCATCGTGATTCTGGCAGCACTCTTTAACTTTATATAGTCATTTTTTGCCCCTGATTTTCAGGGGCTTATTTTTTTACTAAAAATTAAAGGAAAAGCAGAATTTTTGTCGAATAAATATATAGAGTGTTATAAGGAGGGGAAAATATGCCGAGATATATGCAAAGCTCAATAGACGAAGTGCTGAATCGCAGTGATATTGTTGACATTGCAGGATCTTACGTAACTCTCAAGCGCAACGGTTCAGACTATGTGGCGTTGTGTCCTTTTCACAGAGAAAAAACCCCGTCCTTTCACATAAGCTCGGACAAGCAGTTGTTTTATTGTTTTGGTTGCGGCTCGGGTGGTAACATTATAGATTTTGTAATGAAAATCGAAAATCTTGATTTTATAGACGCTATTAAATTTTTGGCAGAGCGCGCAGGCATAACTTTAGAGGAAGAAGTCTACAGTCCCGAGATTCAAAAGAAGCACGACGAGCGAGAAGCAATTTTAAAAATGAACAGGCTTGCCGCAAAGCGATATGTAAAAAACCTCGCCGACGACGATGCAAAGGGCGCCAGAGAGTACGCCTTTGGTCGAGGGCTCAATCGGGAAATCATAAGCTCATTCGGTATAGGATATGCCAAGGAATCCTGGTCCGATTTAGTTGATTATCTAAAGGAAAACGGATTTACCAATGACGAAATCGTCCGTGGCGGACTTGCAGTAAAAAATGAAAAGGGCAATGTGTATGACAAATTCCGAAACAGGCTGATGTTCCCTGTTATTGACGTAAGAGGAAACGTGATTGCCTTTTCAGGAAGAGCTCTGGACGACAGCCCCGCAAAATATATGAACTCTCCCGAAACACCCGTATTTCACAAGGGAAACAACATCTTTGCTCTGAATCTTGCAAAGCAGACAAGCGCTAAAGACGGAATCATTTTAGTTGAGGGAAATATGGACGCGGTATCGCTGCACTCCTTTGGTTTTACCAATGCGGTGGCAGGTTTAGGAACGGCATTGACCGACTCCCAGGCACAGCTCCTAAAGCGATACACGCCTTTGGTTTACCTTTGCTATGACAATGACGAGGCAGGACAAAAGGCCTGCGAAAAAGCAATCGAAATACTGTCAGCCGCAGGTGTGAAGCTAAAGGTTCTTTCCTACTCTGACGCCAAGGACCCTGATGAGTACCTAAAGAAAAAGGGCGCAGAGAGTTTTAAGAAGGTAATTTCTCAGGCATTATCCACAACAGAGTATAAAATCTTAAATATCAGAAAAAAATATAATCTTGTCGAGACGAGCGAAAAAGTGGAATTTATAAACGCCGCGGCAGAAATCCTATCGCAAAACGAAAACCCCGTAGAACGCGAAATCTACATTAAAAGGATTGCCGCCGAAACCGACATCTCGGTGGATTCCATATTGGCGCAGGTCAACAAAATAATGTACGACAAAAACAGAAAAGCATACAAAAAAACCCAGCGGGAAATTCAATCCACAGCTCCTGACACAGCTTACAGGAAACGTGGTGAGGCGGCACCCTTGGCTTCGTACAAGGCCGAGCGAATGCTCCTTAATATGATGTTTTTTAACCTTGCGGCTTATAAGATAGCCAAAGCAGAAATTACAGAAGCAGAACTTTCAGATGAAAAGCATCGGCTTTTGTTTTCTGAAATAGAAAAATTCAAAGAGGAAAACGAATCCGCCGACTCGGGAGCGTTTTTATCGACTCTGCCGCAGGATTTAAAAAGTGTTGCAGCCGAAATTCTATACAAAGAATACATAGGCGATGCACAGGCAACAGTCAAGGACAACATAGAAAAAATCAAAAAGTTTAACTTTGACGAAACAATAAACAGACTTGCAAAAGAAGGAAAAATTAACGAAATAAATGAGCTTATCAAGGCTACCAGAAAGGAGCAATCAAATTGACAGAAATAGAACAGAAAGTAGCAGCGGCGGTGGCATCTCTCACCGCAAAAGGCCGTGCAAACGGTATTCTTTCTTACAAAGAAATCACAGAAGCATTAGGCGATGTGGAGCTTGAAGCAGACCAGATTGACAAAATCTACGAAACCTTAGAGCAAGAGGGCGTAGAGGTTGTTGCCGATATGGAAAAAGAGCTTGAAAAAATCGAAGAAGAATTAGAAGATATCAAGCCCACTGAAGATATGGATGTAGCTGAAGAAGTTATCGAAATATCAAACGCCGAGGGCGTTTCCATTGACGACCACGTAAAAATGTACTTAAAGGAAATCGGCAAGGTTCCGCTTTTAGACGCTGAGGAAGAAATGTCACTGGCAAAGAAAATGTCAGAGGGTGACATCGAAGCAAGAAAGCGCTTGGCTGAAGCTAACCTTCGTCTTGTTGTTTCAATCGCAAAAAGATACGTTGGCCGTGGTATGCTCTTCCTGGACCTTATTCAAGAGGGTAATTTAGGTCTTATCAAGGCTGTTGAAAAGTTTGACTACTCCAAGGGTTATAAATTCAGTACCTATGCAACCTGGTGGATTCGTCAGTCAATTACTCGTGCTATTGCCGACCAGGCAAGAACAATCCGTATTCCCGTTCATATGGTTGAAACCATCAATAAACTCATTCGTGTATCACGTCAGCTTGTTCAGGAGCTCGGTCGTGACCCTCACCCCAACGAAATTGCAAAAGAACTTAATATGTCAATAGACAAGGTTCGTGAAATTATGAAAATCGCACAGGAACCCGTATCACTCGAAACTCCTATCGGCGAAGAGGAAGACAGCCACTTGGGTGACTTTATTCCTGATGACGATGCTCCTGCACCCTCAGAGGCCGCATCATTTATGCTGTTGAAAAAGCAGTTGAGCAGCGTTTTAGATACCCTTTCCCCCAGAGAGTCAATGGTATTAAAGCTCCGCTTTGGTTTGGAGGACGGCAGAGCAAGAACATTAGAAGAGGTTGGTAAGGAATTTGACGTTACAAGAGAGCGTATCAGACAGATTGAAGCAAAGGCTCTCCGTAAGTTACGCCATCCTTCAAGAAGTAAGAAATTAAAGGACTATTTAGAATAAAAGAGGAGGTTGTAGCATTTTGCTACAACCTCTTATTTGTCGGTACAAGCCGAGAAGAAAATGATGCAGATTGGACAAACTGAACCGAAGGGTTACCCGAAGGCTCGCCGCAGTTAACTTCACTCGCTATATTTCTGTTGAACAGAAATAGTTGGCTCGTTTCGTTACTGCGTCTCTATCAAAAAATGGTCAATAACCATTTTTTGAAAAAGGAAAAGCAACGAAGCGTTCAATGATTCGCAC
>JAZNSC010000010.1:0-44705 GCA_045591015.1 Congzhengia sp. | reverse complement strand
TCTTCTGTTTTGTCTATTGCCATAACCTCATGGTTAAGTTCATTTAATTTTTGAGCCATGTGTCTGCCAAAACGCCCAAGGCCTATAAGCAATACTGATTTCATACTAAACTCCTCCTTAACCGACAGTAATTCTTTCCTGCGGTTTTTTTGATATGTTGTGTTGTTTATTGGATAATGCTGCAAATATAAGTGTAAGTCCACCGACTCTTCCAAAGAACATAAGCCCTATTAAAACAATTCTTGATACTGTACCGAGTGTAGGTGTAATTCCAAGAGTAAGTCCGACAGTTCCTATTGCCGATGCCGATTCAAACAAACAATCCATCAACGGAAGATTTTCAACTCCGCTTATAATAAGACCGCCCGTAAGGAATAGCAAGAGATACATTAAAAGTATAGCTGCTGCATTTTTAAGTGTTGCATCTGCAATTCTTCTGCCAAAGCATTCAACATCATCTTTCTTTCTGAATACTGATATTGCAGAAAATATAAGCACTGCTGCAGTTGTTGTCTTCATACCGCCTGCTGTTGAACCGGGCGAACCGCCAATCAGCATCAGGATAATTGTAATCGCTTGACCGATACCGCTTATCTTCGTCAGGTCTGCTGTATTAAATCCCGCTGTTCTTGGCGTTACGGACTGAAAAATTGAATTTAAGATTTTTTCACTTAATGGCAATTCATTAAACTCTGCAAAGTAAAAATATATTGATGGTAGCATTATCAAAAATAGTGTGACTGATAATACTACCTTTGTCTGCATACGATATTTCTTAATATGGTGTTTGTTTGTCTTTACATCTTCCCATACAAGAAAGCCTATACCGCCTATTATGATAAGTAACATAATAACTGCATTTATAAGGGGTTGCGCAGAATATGATGTAAGTGATGAAAACGGAGCTTTTGTTCACATCAGGTCAAACCCTGCATTACAAAATGCCGAAACAGAATGGAAGATACCGAGCCAAATTCCTTTTACACCGAACTCTCTGCAAAATACTGTAGAAAGAAGAATTGCACCTATAAGCTCAATTAGAAATGTTGTTTTTAATATAAATCCGGTAAGTTTTACAATTCCGCCGACCTTTGGTGCTGATATTGCATCTTGCAGAGTACTTCTTTGCATAAGTCCGATTTTTCTTCCGGCAAGCATCGCCATTGCCACAGACAGTGTTACAATCCCAAGACCACCAATCTGTATCATCAAAAGAATAACAAATTGTCCAAACATCGCCCAATGCGTTGCTGTGTCATGTACCACAAGACCTGTTACACACACCGCAGATGTTGAAGTAAATAAAGCATCGGAAAAGGGTGTCATATCTCCGCTTGCCGATGAAATCGGGAGCATCAAGAGAATTGTTCCTAAGATTATTGCACCGGCAAAGCCGAATATTATTATCTGAGAAGAAGAAAAATGCTTCTTAATTTTTGCATCCATAATCAAAACCACCATTCAAGTGTATCATTTTTCTATTATCATTTTATCACAATATTTTTTAAGATGGCATTAACGGTTGAACTTCTGTATTAAGATTGCATTAAGACAAAAGAGCCGATCATTTTCGACCGACTCTTTGTTCTTTTATATTTTAAATTTGAATCAACAAGGCTTTTTAAGATTATATAATACCTATGGCTTTTATGAATGATTCTCGAGCAATTCCACATTAATTCATTCCGTTGTCTTATACGGGCAATTCTGCCTTGTGATATTGCAATTCCGTGTAATGTATGTTATAATCCTATTAGGAAAGTCTTAATGCGGATAATGTTTTTGACCACATGTTATCCCACAGTTAGATCTGGAGTATATGGAAACAGTGGAGATAAGATGTCCAAAGAGTATTTTGAATGTAGCGGAAAGGGCTAAAAAAGGCAAAAACCGCTATATATCAAGCTTTAGAGCGTGTTCGGGACGTAGGGGCCGCAGGTTCAAATCCTGTCATCCCGACCAAAAAACACGAAGTACCCTTTACTTGGGTGCTTCGTGCTTTTTTATTTCAAAGGCGATGGCAGGATTTGAAGGGTCGGTAGTGAATAACTGCCAGTGGCAGTTAGAGCCGACCACAGCACCGCCCGCAGGCGGGCAACATCCTGTCATCCCGACCAAAAATCGAGTAATGCCATTTGGTATTGCTCGATTTTTTATTTCGTTTTATTTTAATTAGTAAGTTGTCAAAAACATCCCGACCAAAAAGACGAGCAACGCAATGTAGCGTTGCTCGTCTTTTTACAATTCAAAGAACTTTATTATTTTTTCTATTGATTGTTCGCGGGTACAGTCTGTACTGTTTAGCGCCTTAAATTCTTCTTGGGCACGTTTTCGCCTTTTGGGGTTTAGGATTTCTGTCCATCTTTTGACAGTCATTACAGGATAGAGGTATTTGTGTTTTTTTATTATGGGGTATGCGTATTTTAGTGAGCTATAAGGTACAAAAATACGCGAAATCACATAGGAAAATTTGCCTTTCGTTTTTTCTTTCATCAGGGTTTTGTTCTCCACGCTTCCGTACACGCCACCCGATAAAATGTACTCCTCTAACACCTCGGTTATTTCGTCGTGCTTGCCATCAGAAAACCAAATATCTAAAAGGTCGCACATGGAATTGTAAAACTTAAAAACTCCACTTTCCTTGCACATTTTGGCAAGGATTTTTTCGTCGAATTGCATATTATTTTTCAAAATATACAAATCAACCAAAGTGCGCATTCCGCAACCGCCTTTTACAAAATGGTAGTACATATGCGCAATATGGTGGAACATAAAATACTCGGGTATCATATCTTTTCTAGCGGTTTTGGTGTCTTCGGTATAGTCCCACACCTTGTCTAACATACGGTCAATATTTTCCATATTTTCTAAGATGTTGAAATGGAGTTCAATATGTACTCCCTCAGGTGTATAAAGGGAAATGTCGTGGAACTTATTCTCGGCACGCACCAAAAAGCCTAATTTTTCACATAGTAGTTGTTTTGCTTTTTCCAGGTTTTTTTCCTCTATAAGAATGTCAATATCGCCACTTGTTCTCATATAGGGCTCTTTGTAATAGTCTCTTATCACAGAGCCTTTCAGGGGAATGTAGGAGATTTTTTCTTCTTCAAAGAGCTGATACACCCGATTGCACGCATGCTCCTGATGGGTATAGCGATAAAGGGCATTAAACTGCGCTTGCTTAAAGTATTTCGCTATTTCGCTGTCAGCATCGAGCATACCTGCATTATACAAAACATCCGACACAATGTGGGCAAGATCGTGCTTCTTCGAAAGAATGAAAAGTTCCTCTAATGTCTTTTCGTCGATTTCCTTTGTATTTAGTTTTTCTTCCTTTAAGAAACTGTTTAAAACGTCAAACAGTAATTGGAAAGAATTGTTCATAGTTTAAAATTTTCTCCACACCATTTTATTTACTACGCCTGTGTATGACTGAATGATTTTTACTACCTTTGTAGATACGTTTTCTTCCACATAATCAGGTACGGGAATGCCTATGTCTGCGCATTTATTCATTTCTACTGCAGTATCTACTGCCTGTAAGAGTGAGGTTTCGTCTATTCCTGCTAAGATAAAGCAAGCCTTGTCGAGTGCCTCGGGGCGTTCTGTGCTTGTTCTTATGCAAACTGCAGGGAAAGGTTTGCCTATGCTTGTAAAGAAACTGCTTTCTTCGGGCAATGTACCACTGTCTGAAACTACTGCAAAGGCATTCATCTGCAAGCAGTTATAATCGTGAAAGCCCAAGGGCTCGTGCTGAATAACACGTTTGTCAAGCTTAAAGCCTGATGCTTCAAGACGCTTTTTGCTTCTGGGGTGGCAAGAATATAAAATCGGCATATCGTACTTCTCTGCCATTTTATTGATAGCACCAAAGAGGCTCATAAAATTCTTTTCGGTGTCGATATTTTCTTCCCTGTGAGCAGAAAGAAGAATGTATTTTCCTTTTTCAAGGCCTAATCGTGCGTGAACGTCGCTTGCTTCGATGTCCTTTAAGTTATTGTGCAACACCTCTGCCATAGGCGAGCCTGTAACGTATGTGCGCTCCTTGGGCAAACCGCAGTCAGCAAGGTATCTTCTTGCGTGCTCTGAGTATGCAAGGTTAACATCTGAAATAATGTCAACGATTCTTCTGTTTGTTTCCTCAGGCAGGCACTCGTCTTTGCAACGGTTACCTGCTTCCATATGGAATATAGGAATATGAAGACGCTTCGCACCGATTACAGAAAGGCAACTGTTTGTATCGCCCAGAACCAAAACAGCATCGGGGTTGATTTCTGCCATCAAATCATAGGATTTTGCAATGATATTGCCCATTGTTTGTCCCAATGTGTCGCCTACTGCGTCAAGGTAAACATCAGGCTCTTCGATTTTTAAATCCTTAAAGAATACGCCATTTAGATTGTAGTCGTAGTTCTGACCTGTATGTGCCAAAACTGTATCGAAATATTCACGGCATTTATTGATTACTGCCGCAAGTCTGATGATTTCGGGGCGTGTGCCTACGATTATCAAAAGTTTTAATTTTCCGTTGTTTTTAAACATTACTCTACCACCTCAAAAAATGTATCGGGTTTGTTGGGGTCAAACTGCTCGTTTGCCCACATAAGTGTCACTAAATCTTCCTTATCAGAAAGGTTTATGATGTTGTGAGTGTAGCCGGGAAGCATATGTACTGCCTCAATTTTTTCGCCGCTTACCTCAAAATTTAAAACCTCGTCTGTGCCGATTTTTCTCTGCTGAATTAAGGCTTTACCTGACACCACTATGAAAAATTCCCACTTGGTATGGTGCCAATGCTGACCCTTTGTAATGCCGGGTTTTGAAATATTTACGCTGAACTGTCCGCATTTTTCGGTTTTTAAAAGTTCGGTAAAGCTTCCCCTGTCATCTGTGTTCATTTTTAAGGGGAATGCCGCCTTTTCCTTTGGCAAATACGAAAGATATGTAGAATACAGTTTCTTCGCAAAGGAGTTGTCGGGGATTTCCGGCATAACTAAAGTTTTTGGCTGGTCGTTAAAAAGGTATATTAAGTCTGCAATTTCGCCCAGTGTGATTTTATGCTCTACCGGAACCTTACAAAATTCACCGTCTTTTGTTTCGTTACCTGATAATGCTGCAATAAGCTCTGCTACCACATCATCGATGTAGCAAAGTGTCATCATATGCTGGCGATTATTTACCGTAATAGGCAAATCGTGTGCGATATTATAGCAGAATGTGGCTACTGCAGAATTGTAGTTTGGTCTGCACCATTTGCCAAAAAGATTGGGAAAACGATATACTAAAACCTTAACTCCTGCTTCTTCTCCGTAAGAAAAGATCAAGTCCTCCCCTGCTTTTTTGCTTTTGCCGTAGGGGTTATCTAGCTCTGCCTGAATTGATGAAGATATCATTATAGGAGCGCAGTTTCCGTGCTTTTTTAAGGTGTTTAAAAGGTCTGATGTAAAGCCGAAGTTTCCCCTCATGAAGTCCTCTTCGTTTTCGGGTCTGTTTACACCTGCCAAGTGAAACACAAAGTCAGCACCCTCGCAAAAGCCGTCTAAAAGCGCGGAATCCGTATCAACATCAAACTCAAAAATCTCGTCAATTGTGATTTCGGGGTGTGTTCTGTCTTTTCCATCTTTAATGTTCTTTAGGGCGCATACTAAGTTTTTACCTACAAAGCCCTTGGCGCCTGTAATTAAGACGTTCATTATTTTGCCTCCAAAGTTGCAATTTCATCTCTTATATACTGTAGTGTCAAGAGTTTTTCTTTTACTTCTTCTACTGTCAGCAATTCTGTGTTGTTAGAATTGAATTCTGAAAGTGAGTTTCTTTCGATATTGCCCTCTTTATAGTATTTATCGTAGTTTAGGTCGCGCTTGTCACAGGGCACGCGATAGAAGTCACCCATATCGTAGGCGTTTGCACATTCTTCGTTGGTGAGAAGTGTTTCGTACATTTTTTCGCCGTGACGGATGCCTATTACTTTGATTTCTGTTTTGTTTTCTTTGTCAAAGAGTTCTTTTACGGCTTTTGCTAAAACCTCGATTGTGCAAGCAGGTGCTTTTTGAACTAAAATGTCGCCGTTTACACCGTTTTCAAAGGCAAACAGTACAAGGTCAACCGCTTCGTCCAATGACATAATAAATCTTGTCATTGAGGGCTCTGTGATGGTGATGGGGTTGCCCGCTTTAATCTGCTCAATCCAAAGAGGAATAACACTACCACGCGAGCACATAACGTTGCCGTAACGTGTGCAACAGATTTTTGTCTTTTCGGGGTTTACGTTTCTTGATTTTGCAACGATAACCTTTTCCATCATAGCTTTACTTGTACCCATTGCGTTAACGGGGTATGCTGCTTTATCTGTAGATAAGCATATTACAGATTTTACGCCTGCATCTATTGCCGCTGTCAGCACGTTTTCCGAGCCGATTACGTTTGTTTTTACCGCTTCAATGGGGAAAAACTCACAAGAGGGAACCTGCTTCAATGCTGCCGCGTGAAAGATGTAATCCACTCCGTGCATAGCGTTTCTTAAACTGTCAATATCGCGGACGTCCCCTATGTAGAATTTTATTTTGTTTGATGCTTCAGGCATTTTTACCTGAAATTCGTGACGCATATCGTCCTGCTTTTTTTCATCTCGTGAGAATATTCTGATTTCGCCGATATCGGTATCTAGGAATCTATTTAGCACCGCATTTCCGAAAGAACCTGTACCGCCGGTGATTAGCAATGTTTTACCCTTAAACATTTTTATACCCTCTTTCTTTATGTTAATTCTCATTTATTATCTTCATAAGTTTTTTGGCAGAATTTTCAGGAAGTACTTCATTCATAGGAGTAACTTCTTTATTTTCTTCATTCAAAAGTTCATCTATTGCGTATTTTATTGATTCTTCGTTATTGTCCGCAAATGTGTATCTTCCATAAGATGACAGAAATTCTTTAACCGCAGGAGATGCATCAATCACCAATACCCGTTTTTTTGTTGCGCCATAGTGATATGCTTTTCCTGGAATAGCACCTGTGTCTTTTCCTTTTGACTGTTTGTTGCAAAGACATATCAAGATATCAGTGATACTCTCGTATTTGCTGATTTCATCAACAGGAACACGGGGCAAAACCGCAAGATTTCCAGAAGGTGCAATCTCAATATCACCGTTACCTATTATAATCGATTTATATTTTGCTTTTGATAGCACTGAATGAAGCGGTCTTATGTCTCTGACCGATTTTGAGTAACTGCCGTAATAACCCACAGAGTATTCTGTCTTTTCTTCTACATCTTCACAAAAAGCAAATGGTGTTTCTATAAAATACATCTTGTCCGCTTTTTGCGGAAAAACATTCTGTTGGAGTTTTAAGCAGACATCATTTGTGTAAACAATACAATCTGCATCAGCCATGAGCCCTTCTTCTGCTTTTTTAATACGCTCGGGGAGTATGGGATTTTTTGTCAATGTATCTATGTACAGCGCATCTCCCCAATATTGTACCCATTTAATGCCGTTCGGGAAGTATTTGTCTTTTATTCTTTTTGCCAATAAATGAACAGAAAATGGATTCGAAGAAGATATCATACAGTCATAGTCAGAAATGTCAAGCTTTGAAATATCCACAGTCTGTGCGATTTTTCGCAGGGAGTCGACAGGTTCAAGTCTATAATATACATTTCTTAAAACATTATAGAGTTTCTTCTTGATATCTACTTTTTGTCCTTTTGACGAGTTTAGATTAGCCGAAATCTTTTCCGTAGCAACCTGTGCTGTTAAGTATGTAACCTTGCATCCGTCTATCTTTGATGCAAAACTTTCGTCTTTTAAGTTGGCAGTATTTGATGTTTTGTAAGAAACGATATCTACAGTATGTCCCAAACTCAAAAGTCCGTTTATCAACGAAACATTTCTAATGTTACTGGAACTGCAAACACCAATATCGCTTAGAGTTACAAATAAAATTCGCATATTTTCCTCCGATTATTTACACACAGTCGCGAACTGTTTTAACGCTTTTTCGTTTGTTATGGGGTTTTCTTCAAGGTTTTTTCGTAAATTTAAAATGATGGTTTTATCATCCAAAACTTCTTTGATCATATCGTATACGCCGTCAACGGAATTGTCGCAGACAAGTCCATTTACTCCGTTTTCTACCTGTTCATATGCAGAACCATATTCTGTAACAAGCGTTGGAACACCTACAATCTGTGCTTCTTTAACTGTCATAGGATAACCTTCGTATGCAGAAGTCAAAACAAAAGCATCAGCACCCTTAATATATGGATACGGATTCTGCTTTAATCCCGCAAGGGTTAAACAATCACCCACATTTTTTTCCTTTATAAGAGTTTCTATTGCAGGACGATCTCCACCTTCTCCTACTACTGTCCAATCAAAATTCATATATCCTTCTGATTTTAGTCTTGATATTGTTTCTATAATGCGGTCAATTCTTTTTTGGTGGTTATAAAGTCTCGCCACCGTCACAAAATGAATTTTACCGTTATCACCATAGGGATTGAGTTCATCTGCCCTCTTCTTTATAAGGTCAAGATCAAACATATTGTAAACAACAAAAGATTTATCTGTAAATTCAGGTATAATCTCGTCAAAAACCTTTTTGCAGTCGTAGCTTACATTTACGACAGCATCATAGTCAGAAAACATCTTTCTACACAGTTCTTTTGTAAAACCAAGTTTCTTTGCATCGTTATGTACCCATGAAACTTTTTTCTTTGCCTTTACATTTTTTAATACAAAAGAGTTTACACCACCTGCAATAAATTTTCCATTCTCCGAATATATGTCATTGGAATAACTTATTGCCACATCATATTCTCCGGGTACTTTAACTTTTTTTATAGCATAGTTCACCAATTTTTCTGTTCCTATCAGACGACGGGTAAGTCTTCTTATACTGCGAACTGTTTTTTGGAATTTTGTCTGTTGAGAAAGCATGCCCCTATCACAGTAGCAGTCTCTTAAAATTGGTGAACCAGAGATTAACTTTACATTTTCAGGAATTTTGATATCTGTGCTTATGTAATCTCCCAAAACGCACAGTGTCACATCGTGTTCGTGTGCAATTTCTGAAAGAAGATTTGTTGTAGAGGTACTTATTCCTCCTATGTCTTTCAACATAATAACAGAGATAAAAATCTTCATTTGTTTTACCCTTCCCAATTATCTTTTTATTTTTTTGAGCAAACCAAGAATATATCGGAATCCTTCAGGTTTTAAAACTGCAGATGCCAGTATATACACAATCGTTCCTGCTGTTACCTGTAATGCAAGCGTCAGCATATAGTGCATATCAAATAAACCAACAAAATACACCACTACTCCCATTAAAACCGTAAGAACAACGGGTGGAATCAAATCTGCTATCTGATCTCCAAATGAAAGTTTGACATAAATGCGACTTGCCACCACATTTACAAAAAAACCTATAACTCCTGTAATTACAGCACTCAATGCAACTGCAAAAGGTCCGTGCGGAATTGAAAGTATTAAAAGTAATATTCCTACAGGCTTTTTGATAAATTCAAGTTTTAATCTTATATCACTTCTGCCGATTGCAGCAATTGCCTGCAAGTGTGCAGATTCAACAGGATGAAGCGCATATTTTAAACAACAAATCTGTAAATACGGAACAATGGGTAACCATTTTTCAGTTAATAATAATACCGTAAGTGGTTCTGCAGTCAATGCAAGTCCTGCCATAAGCGGGAAAATTATATAAGTATTTACAGAAATACTCTTCCTGAGCATATTATGAAGTGCTTTTATGTCCGACTGTTTTTTTGAAAATGCAGAAAACATAACCGACTGAATGGATCCATCAATACCAGTAGTTATATAGTAGGGAAACTGTTTTCCTTTGTTGTAAAAAGCAAGGTCGCCTGATGTATATTTTCTGCCGATTACTAAATTATTTAGTTCATTATATATCTGGTTTATCATACTTGCGGCCAACAATTTCCATCCGTATGAAAACATAGATTTAGCACTCGTTTTGTCTAGTGTCAGTTGAGGTTTCCACTTAAGCATAACTGTAAGCACCACAGTTGATGCAACTTTATTCATAAGTTGCTGAACAACAAGCGCCCACACGCCCATTCCTAACAGGGCGCAAATTATGCCAATGACACCCGACACTACACTTCCCGCCAGATTTCCGACGAAGAGTATATCAAAGTTCATATTTTTGGTGGCAACTGCAACCTGAATTGAATTAACAGAGCCAATTACAAGTATAAGCCCCAAAACTCTCAAGCAATATGTGATCTGTTCTTCGTGGTAAAAATGTGCTATTGCAGGAGATGTGCAAAACAATACAACATAAAGTCCGATACCTATTAAAAGATTAATTAAAAATGCAGTCGAGGCATCGCGCTCAGTTGCATCTTTTTTCTGTACCAACGCCATATTAAAGCCATTTTGTATAAACACAGTCGCAATAGAAATAAACACCGTCATCATAGAAACAATGCCATATTCTTTCGGTGTAACAAGGCGTGCTATAACAATCTGCACAAGCATCTGTGAACCTAAAACCGCATAACGCTCAAGCGTTTTCCATATCATAGATGCAGTTATTGAATTCTGTTTTGCCAATTACTGCACCTCCCTTGACTGATAAGCACTATAAAGTTTTTTATGCTTTTTGTAGTGTTTATCATCTTTTATCTTCTCAAACAAATCTACCCACACGCCCTTGATAATATCTTCTGCATCAAAAACAAAGCAGGGAACGGGTATTTTATTGTATGCGCACATTGCTGCCCGATGTTTTCCGTCGTATATGTAATATTTTTCGCCGAGCTTATATGCGATTATGGGTTTGATTTGATTTTTTTCTATATTTTTTTTAGCATCTTTATATCTATTTATAAAAAAGCTGAAATCTTTTGGCTTTTTATAACCGTATCTCCAATCGAGAGTGCCTGATAACCATCTTTTGATGTAATCGCAGTTTGATAAGTCATCATTTTCATACAAGCACTTCATCAAAGCATAGTGCGGTGATTTATCGATGGGAGTATCCAACAATGTATAATCGTCCCTTAAATAATCGTACCCCAGATAAAGCTCATCGGAAAGAATCTCAACAGCTTCTTTTCCTTCAATTTCAAGAGAAGGCACAAACATACTCATATTTACATTTTTTAACCCGCAGGAAGTTTTAAAAGCTCTGCTGAGTTTCAGCTTTGCAAAAATTTCACTTTCTATCCTGTAAATATAATGCGAAATACTATTCATTTATGTCCTCCTGGCACGATTCATCTTCGGGGGTGTTTTCTTTTGGGGTGGCTAATGCAAAGCAAAGTCCCAACATCAGATAAAACTGATAATTCAATGAATTTCCGTGAGATATATACATTAAAACTGTCAAAGCAGTTAAGCCTATAACGTAGGCATTCTTGGTGGTAAGGGCTTTTTTTGCTGTTTTTACTACCAGACTTATTAAATAGATAAATCCCAATAAGCCAAAGGAAAACAACGCATCCATAAACAAGGAATGAGCATAAAGTCCGGTAAATGGTGAATTTTGTGAAATTCGGGTAAATTCGCCGGGGCCGTAACCAAATACCGCCCTCATAAAACCCCCTTGGAACATATCCTTTGTAAAATATTCCCACAATGCAAAACGACCACTACCGCCTGATACGTCATTGCCCATAAGGGTCTTATCTATCTCAAGAGTGCCAATCCAATATACTACAAAAATAACTAAAGCGGCAATTCCAACTACGTGCTTTATGCTTATTTTTTTCAATGTAAATAATATTGCAATAACACATGCCAAACCAACTGAAAGCAAAACGCCTCTCGAATATGTCATAAGAAGAACATACGCACCTACAATAAAAATGGCCAGGTATAATATTTTTGATTTTAGAGTGCTGTTTTCATCTTTTGTTATCGCAAGCTTACAAAAGGCAAAATATATAGAAAACGCTATCGCATTAGCAAGTGTACGAACACTTTCTTCGAAAGTGAGTCGCGTTCCCCAAAGGTATGTAGCGTCTCCGCTTATAATTTGTCTCAATGTAAAAAGTATCATAGCGATACCTGCTACAAAGAGAGAAAATTCAATAAGCTTGGCTTTTTCGTCTTTGAATATATAGCAAAAACAACAAAAATTGAATATAGCAAAAACAGTCATAACTCCCGTTGTGGGATTTGCCTTATAACCAAAATATGTGGATACTGCAATAAAAAAGCACACAAATAAAAATACTGTCCAGTTGATGCTGCCTTTTACACTTTTGTCTCTTTCTGCGTAAGAAACAAAACACGACAAAACAAGTATCCCAATAACTGCATATTGTAATATACCCATCTCTATATTAAAAGCCATTATCGGTACATATATGCATATAGGAAGTATTCTTTCTATAAAAAACCCAAAAAACATAGCGGCTACAATAATGTATGGTAAATACGCGCTAAGGGATTCTTCAAAAAACGAAACCGCTATTGTAACAAGTACTAACAGCACCTTTTGTAAGGTTTGTTTTTTCGGGGTATTATCATTATTCATTTCGGTTAATAGTGCATTACTGTATGTATGCAAAACATATCACCTTTTCTATCTGTGTTTTTTATTTTTCTAAAATATCTGCAATTCTCTTTGAAGCAAAGCCGTCGCCGTAGGGGTTGCTTGCCTTTGACATAGCATCATACGCGTGCTTATCTTCTAACAAGAGCTTGAAGTTTTCGTAAATTACTTCCTCGTTGGTACCTACGAGCTTGAGTGTACCTGCCGCAATTCCCTCGGGTCTTTCTGTGGTATCGCGCATAACGAGTACGGGTTTACCTAAAGAGGGAGCCTCCTCCTGAATTCCACCACTATCGGTCAAAATCATAAAGCTCTGTGCTAAAAAGTTATGAAAATCAAGAACTTCCAAAGGCTCAATAATGCGAATTCTGTCACAGCCCGATAGCTCTTCGTCTGCCGCCTGCCTTACCACAGGGTTCATGTGTATGGGGTAAATCGCCTTAACATCGGGGTGCTCTTCCATAACACGTCTTATAGCGCGGAACATATTGCGCATAGGCTCCCCAAGATTTTCTCTTCTGTGGGCTGTAATCATAATAAGGCGCGAATCCTTTGCCCATTCAAGTTCAGGGTGCGTGTAGTCATCTCTGACTGTGGTCTTGAGCGCATCTATTGCGGTATTGCCCGTAACGAAAATATTCTCTTCTGCTTTGCCCTCGCGAATGAGGTTTTCCTTGGAAAGTTCTGTAGGTGCAAAGTTGTATTTAGAGATTATGGAAACCGCCTGACGATTAAATTCCTCGGGGTATGGACTGTAGATATTGTATGTACGAAGTCCTGCCTCAACGTGTCCTACAGGAATCTGCAAGTAGAAACACGCCAGCGCCGTAACAAAGGTGGTGGAAGTATCGCCATGAACTAACACTACGTCGGGCTTTACCTCCTCTAATACTTCCCTTATTCCGTCTAGTATGTTAGTTGTGATGTCGAAAAGGGTTTGCTTTTCTTTCATTATGGACAAGTCATAATCTGGCACAACCGAAAATACCTCTAACACCTGGTCAAGCATCTGTCTGTGCTGACCTGTTACGCATACTACGGTTTTTATATTTTCTCTTGACTTTAATTCGTTTACTAAAGGACACATCTTAATCGCTTCGGGACGTGTACCAAATACGAGCATTACTGTTTTCATAAAATTTAGTCCTTTCGGAATTATAATCTGTATGTATCGGGAAGGTCGCAGCATTTTCTTGTGTCAAATACTACCTTGCCTTCGAGTTTTTGGATGTTTTCTTTGATTTCGTTGTGATTTACCATAATTACAACCAAATCAACGTCTGCTAAAAACTCGTCTAAATCATAATACTGGTTGTCCACAACCTTTTGTGTGATAAAGGGGTCATAGGTTTTGAACTTTTCTGTGCCTTTTCTTTCTAAAAGTTGTAATGTGGGTGATTCTCGTAAATCGTCAACATTTTCTTTGTATGTAAGACCGTAAAGGCCTACACGTGACAAATCTGTAATGTTATTTTCTTTCATTATGTCGTGAATTCTTGATAAAACAAAATCAGGCATACCTGCATTGATTACCATTGATTCGTTGATTACCTTGGTAAGTTCGGGGTAATCACCAACCAAAAACCACGGGTCAACAGAAATGCAGTGACCGCCAACACCGGGACCGGGCTGGAGTATATTTACTCTGGGGTGCATATTACATATTTTGATTATTTCGTAAACGTCCATATTGTCATTACGGCATATCTTGGCGAGTTCATTGGCAAATGCAATGTTTACTGCACGGAAAGTGTTTTCCACTACTTTTGTCATTTCTGCCGTTCTGATATCTGTAATGACGATATTTCCCTTACAGAATGATGCGTATAAGGCTTTAATCTTTTCGCCGATTTTAACATCGTCAGCGCCTATGGTACGGTCATTATGTAAAAGTTCGTAAACCATATTTCCGGGAATTATACGTTCAGGAGCGTGAACAAGGTGGATGTCCTTGCCTATTACGAAACCGTTTTCCTCGATAACAGGGCGAACATATTTATCTATCGTGCCGGGTGAAACTGTTGATTCTACTACAACTGTTGCACCTTTCGGGCAAATCTCCATAATCGTCTTTACCGCTGATACTACATAGCAGGCATCCACTTTTTTGCTTACTTCATCATAAGGCGTAGGAACAGAAACAACATATATGTCTGTTTTTTGGTATTCTGTTGTGAATTTGATGCCGCCGCGCAAAGCATCGCCGAAGAGTTCGTCAAGGCCGTCTTCTTTAAAGGTTGTCTTTCCTGCGTTTAATGTTGCTACAAGCTCAGCATTATAGTCTGTACCTACAACCTCTACTCCGTGTGATGCAAGCATCAAAGCAGTAGGAAGTCCAATGTAACCAAGTCCAATTACATTTACCATTTTTATCGTCTCCTTATTCTCTGGAAGCTGTACTTTTTTAAGTTGGCGCAACTACCCTAATTGTAATCATAACTATACAAAATAAATAATATCACAAATACACATCATTGTCAACGTTTTAGGCGGTTTATATGTTTCATTTTTTTTGCTTTTTTGCCACTTTCTACCTAAATATATTTTTTGAGTGGTTGACTATGTGGAGCAAAGAGTGATATAATTGATGCATACGGAATTTTATTCTGTAAAATTCCTAAAAGCCTAACGGCTTTTTGCTTC
Organism: Congzhengia sp.; assembly: GCA_045591015.1. GTDB lineage: Bacteria > Bacillota > Clostridia > UBA1381 > UBA9506 > Congzhengia. The sequence continues at coordinate 29,513 of JAZNSC010000010.1, read as the reverse complement.
TTGGTAAAATTGTTTTGAATTTGTCGAAATGAGGAAAAAATATGAAAATTTCTGATTTGTTAAAACAGAATAAATGCTCTTTGTCTTTTGAGGTTTTTCCGCCGAAGAGCGAGACCTCCTTTGATAGTGTGCGCTCTGCAACGGAAGAAATAGCAAAACTCTCCCCTGCCTTTATGAGCGTTACTTACGGTGCCGGCGGCGGCACGAGTAAATATACATTAGAAATCGCAAAAGGCATAAAGGAGCGCTACGGCGTGCCTACTCTTGCCCATCTTACCTGCGTTTCCTCAACGAAAGAAACAGTAAAAGAAAAAATCGCAGAGATAAAGTCTGCCGGAATTCAAAACGTAATGGCACTTCGCGGTGACATTCCCGAAGAACTTAAAAATTCTGACCGCAGCCATTGGGATTATCATCACGCAGTGGAATTGGTAAGAGAATTAAAGGAATCAGGCAACGACTTTTGCATTGGCGGTGCTTGTTACCCTGAAGTCCATACCGAAAGCACAAATCAGGAAGAAGATATAAAATATTTAAAAGAAAAGGTTGACGCAGGGTGTGATTTTTTGACTACCCAGATGTTTTTTGACAACAACCTTTTGTATAATTTCTTGTTTAAAATTCGCTCAATAGGTATCAATGTTCCCGTTATTCCGGGAATTATGCCTATTACCAATGCTAATCAGATAGAGCGCGCAATTAAGCTTTCGGGGTCCTTTATGCCTCAAAGATTTAAAAGCCTCGTAGATAAATTCGGTACTGACCCTGCGGCAATGAAACAGGCGGGCATTGCTTACGCTACAGACCAGATTATAGATTTATTTGCAAATGGCATCACAAACGTTCACGTTTATTCTATGAACAAGCCCGACGTGGCAGAAAAAATCATGAGCAATCTTTCGGACATTTTAGGTAAATGATTTTTGTAAAGACCTTTGATGCACCGCCTGTAGACAAAATCGAAATCTTACGATATGCCTCCACAAAGCAAGAGGACCTCGCAACATCAAAGCTCGTTGATGAGGTGCTTGATGAGGTTTTTGGCTCGCTGTCATATAAAGCTTGTTATATGAAGTTGCCTGTAAATTTTTATGACGATTTATGTGATTTCGGGTTATTTCAAGTTAAATCCTCCGACTTATCAAAAGCTCTTTTGGGTTGCTCTAAAGTCTTGCTTTTTGGCGCTACAATCGGCATCGGCATAGACAGAGCAATCGCAAAATACGGACACATTTCTCCTGCTAAGGCACTAATCTGTCAGGCAATCGGCGCTGAGAGAATTGAGGCTCTTTGTGATACATTTGTGTCCTCATACGAAAGCGAAAACAACGTGGCTCTTACCCGAAGATTTTCTCCCGGGTACGGCGATTTGCCCCTTGATGTGCAAAAAAATATATTTGATATTTTAAATTGTCCTGCAAAAATCGGACTTTCCATAACCGACACCCTACTTATGTCCCCAAGCAAGTCTGTGACGGCATTTGCAGGAATTTGTAAATGATAGCAATTTTAGGAGTACATTATGAATTTCAAAGATTTTTTAAAAGATAATATCGTGCTTTTAGACGGCGGAATGGGAACACTGCTTCAGGAGGCAGGGCTACAACCGGGCGAGCATCCTGAATTGTGGAATATTTCTCATGCTGATAAAATTGTAGATATTCAGACGTCATATTTTAACGCCGGCAGTAACGTGGTTTGCACTAATACCTTTGGCGCAAACTCTCTGAAGTTTTCCGATTCGGATTTGGAGCGCATAATTTCCGCTGCCATTAAAAACGCAAAGACAGCAAGAGATATGAGCACCACGTCTTGCGAAAAATTCATAGCATTAGACATTGGCCCCACGGGTAAGCTCTTAAACCCACTGGGCACTCTTGACTTTGAGGAAGCTGTGGCAGTTTTTGCGCATACTGTAAAGCTGGGCGTAAAATACGGCGTAGACCTTATAATAATCGAAACCATGAACGACAGCTACGAAACCAAGGCAACACTCTTGGCGGCTAAAGAAAATTCCGACCTTCCCGTTATCGTAACAAACGCCTACGGTGAGGACAAAAAGCTTATGACAGGCGCTTCTCCTGCTGCTATGGTGGCACTCCTTGAGGGAATGGGCGCTGATGCAATCGGCGCAAACTGTTCATTAGGTCCCAAGCAATTAACCGCTGTGGCAAAAGAGCTTTTGGAATACGCATCTGTTCCGGTGGTTATAAAGCCAAATGCAGGTATGCCAAAGTCAATAGGCGGCAAGACCGTATTTGATGTAAAACCCGAGGAATTTTCAAAAGATTTAGCATCGCTGGTTGCACAAGGCGTGCGCGTGGTGGGCGGTTGCTGCGGAACTACGCCCGAATACATTCGTGCCCTCAAAGATAAGTGCGAAAGCCTTAAACCTTTACAGGTAAAGGAAAAGGACTTGTCGATAATTTCATCATACACCCATGCGGTTACATTTGGCGCATCGCCCGTTTTAATCGGCGAACGCATAAATCCCACTGGAAAGAAACGCTTTAAGCAGGCATTGATTGAAAATGACCTTGACTATATTTTGAAAGAAGCCATATCACAGCAGGAAAAAGGCGTTCACGTGTTGGATGTAAATGTAGGTATTCCCGATATAGACGAAACGGTAGTCCTTGAAAAAACCTTGTGCGAGCTGCAGGCAGTAACAGACCTTCCCTTGCAGATAGACACGTCAAACACTTGTGCTATGGAAAGGGCGTTGCGCAGATACAACGGCAAAGCGATGATAAACTCCGTCAACGGAAAAGAAGAAAGTATGAATTCCGTTTTTCCTCTTGTGAAAAAGTATGGCGGCTTGGTGGTAGCCCTCACTCTCGATGAAAACGGCATACCGGAGAGCGCCGACGGCAGAGTGGAAATTGCAAAAAAAATTCTTGATACCGCCGAAAAATTCGGCATTTTGAAAAAAGATATTATCTTTGATACTCTTGCTATGACAGTCAGTGCCGATACCAACAGTGCTAATGTCACACTGGATGCTATCTCGCGAATAAAGACAGAACTCGGGTGTCTTACCTCTCTGGGCGTTTCTAACGTTTCCTTTGGGCTTCCAAACCGCGACGCCGTAAACGGAACGTTCTTTGCTATGGCTTTGACAAAAGGTCTTGATGCTGCCATTATGAACCCCTACTCTGTAGATATGTTGAGGGTGTATTATACCTACAAGCTCCTTTCGGGAAAGGACGAAAACTGTCAGGAATATGTAAGCATTGCAGACAGTTTAAAAACAGAAGTTGCATCGGGAAATTCCGCGATTTCTGCTAACGACTCGGTCAAAAAATCTGACCTTCAGTATGCTATCATAAAGGGCTTTAAGGAAAATGCCGCATCGATTACAGAAGAGCTTCTAAAAACCACAGAACCCCTTGAAATCGTGCAGAATGAGATAATTCCCTCACTTAACATTGTGGGAAAAGGCTTTGAAGAAAAAACCATATATCTGCCCCAGCTTTTGATGAGTGCAGAAGCGGCAAAATATGCTTTTGAAAAAATCAAATCACAAATGCCAAAGGCCTCCGCCTCACGCCCCACAATCATACTTGCGACGGTACAGGGCGACATTCACGATATAGGAAAAAACATTGTGAAGCTGTTGCTTGAAAACTACGGCTTTAATGTGGTTGATTTAGGAAAAGATGTACCACCTGACGTAATAGTGAAAGAAGCAGTAAGGCTCAGCGTTGGTTTGGTGGGATTGTCTGCTCTTATGACTACTACCGTTCCCGCTATGGAAGAAACCATTGCGCAGCTTAAAAAAGACGCCCCCAAATGTAAAATCATGGTGGGCGGCGCGGTACTTACACAGGAGTATGCGGATAAAATAGGTGCTGACAAATATACAAGAGACGCTATGGAAGCAGTGCGTTACGCAGAGGAAAGCCTGTAGCAAAAAAGATGTATCGCATCTTCCGAATTATTTAAGATATCCTAAGACCTTATATGCGGTTCGTCGAGGACGCCGAACCCTACAAAAAAGAGAGAAACGAAAATTCGTTTCTCTCTTTTTAATATTATCCTTTAGAACACATCCCATATGCTACAGTCTTTTTTTAATTGAACTGCGATAAAATCGCTGCTTTTTTTACGCTTTTTTCGCTTCTATAGGTAGCTCTTAGTTCTGATACCAATGACAAATCGCCGCCTGTTCTTTTGAGTTCTGCCGTGATTTGTGAAAGAACTCCTTCTACCTGTGCATCACATTGCCCCTCAAGGCCTGCCGCTATACCAATATATTTTTTTGCGACAGCGGATTTACTTTTGCCTGATGCCACTTCCGCCTTTGCCTGACCAATCAAGGAATTTAATCTTCCCGTATAGCTGGAACGCAGAACATACATTTTTGCAACAAGATTTGCAACATTGCTGTTGGTTTCTTGGTTTGTGCCGTCTTCGTTATTTTCATTGTTTGTATCGGTTTTGTTTTCCTTTTCTTCTTTTATTTCTTCAAAAGTTTTTTCACCGGTAATAATTTTTATAGCATCATCTTCTGTGAGTTCACCCTCGTTGAGCATCTGTACTGCTTCATCAGGAAGCACAGAAATTCCCTCCTCGGTGAATTTATCTGCTAATTTTTTCATAATATCTTCATTTTCTTTGAGAAGCTCTTTTTGTTCTTCTTCCGTATAGCAAATGGCATAATATACGGCTTTGATGTTTTCTCTCTGCCAATAGCATACTCCCGCTATACTAATTACAAAAAAAGCTAAAACCGCTAATATTATTATCGTTTTCTTTTTCATATTATTTACCTATTGTTCTTGTTATTTTGTTTATAATCCTTTTTGTAAGGCTCACCCTGATGTGCTTTTTGAACGTATGGGAAAAAGTTTCATCATTCTTTTTGATTTCTTTCATAAATTTTTGTCTGTTAGGGTGAGGAGTTGACGATTTTACCATTGATTGATTATGCTTTATTCCTTGGCTTATATCGACACTTCTCATTTCGATGTTTTCTTTGATTTTTCCAAAAAGTGCATCGCCCTTCGATGAATTTATAATGACAAGAGATGTTCCTTTATTGTCATACATTTCAGGAATAATCTCATCAACACCCCAAAAATCCGCCAATGTGATGTCGCTTTGTCTTGCGATTTGCTTGAAGCTACATTCATAACAGCTGGGTCGCAGGCATATATTTGACAAAAAGCTCTTGATGTATGTGTTGTTTCTCGCTTTTTGTGAAATTTCTTCTCCGTTGTCAAAGGTCATTGTTAAGCTGTAGGTTTCCCAGCTATCTCTTTTGTCTCTGAATGAAACGCCTGTTAATTTATCTTTTGCTGCCTCTGCTTTATATTTTTCCCAAACCAACGGCGACGGAACGCCGTGGCAGATTATATCCTGGGTATAAAGATTTCGATATTCTTTTTTTAAATACTTGTAAAGACCTGCAATCTGGCAGGGCGTTCCCGAAAAAAGAACACATCTTTCCTGCTCTAAAAACTTTTCTGCTTCTTTATAAGTATCTCCAATTTGACTTTGCACATATTTTGACGAGCGGAGCTTTTCTAACTCGTCAACGGTCTCTACAGATATGTGCTTTACGCAAAAATCACTATCAAATGCCGCACCAAAAACCACACCACCGCTATTTATTACGGCAGTTGCAAGTTCTGTAAATATGCCTCCCGAGGAGCTGAGCTTGCGAATGTCCTCGTTCTTTGTGTATGCAGCATACGCCTTTATGTTGTCGATGGTTTTTTCGTTAGCATCAGGTCGTATGACGGGACAGGTATCCTCGCATATTCCGCAATTGACACACATTGCCTCATTGACAGACGGGTACAAAAAGCCCTCGTCATCACGAAGCATCTTTATGCAATTTTTCGGACAGGACAAAGCACAGGTTGAGCACCCTGTACACTTTGATTTTTCGCGTACTCTAATCATTTTTCAACTCTTTCAACATCTTTTTTGTGCCGTTTATTACTGTTTCCTTATAACCCGGTAAAACATCCTTATATATGCTTTTGATTTTTTCTTCGTTGTTATATAGCACATCTACAAAAGCATCTTTTAATTCGTTTTCGTCTTTTATGTCTTTATATGGCATGGCATAGCCTTTTTCCGTGCCAAAAAGGTCTGTGGCTATTCCTCTTGATTTTATAGAATAACTGAGAGCGATACACGGAACCTCTGTAGAGTACGCCGCTATTGTAGAGTGTGTTCTTGCACCGATGAAAAATCTGCAGCTTGAAATTATATACTTTAGTTCTGTGCAGGAAAGCTCGCCGTCAACCAGACTTACTCTTTCATCAGCTTCGTATTTTTTGTATATATCGGACAGAATTTTTGCGTCCGCAAGATTTGTTTTGAAGTTATAGACATGAGGAATTAAGCATACACTCATATCTGTATTCTGTAAAACGTAGTCGATGAGCTTGTATACGTTTTTGTACATTATATCGTCGGGATCGTCTTCGTTTTTAAACACCATAGGAGAAATATTTAATCCCAATGTATTTCCCTTGATAAACCCTTGGGGAAGCTCGGTTTCCTTTATAGGCAGATGAAAGGCAGGGTCACAGATTTTGATAATTTTAGTGTTGTCATCTATGATATCTTTTAAGATTTTTTCCGACAGTGCCTCTCTTACTGTGATATATGTATATTTATTGAGGTCCTTTGCCATAACTGTATCTTTATACACTCTTTCATCCACGGAGCAACCGTATAAGACGTTAGGTATTTTGCGTTTCTTTGCATAGTCATTCAGAGCATAGCTTAAGTAAGGTGGCTGATAGCAATAGGTATCTCCACCCATATTGAAAGTAACAGCATTCTTTTTATCTAATTTCCTAAAGGTCTTATTGTATGTAATATCGGCAGAGATTTTGTTGTTTTTAAACACTCGAAAAACTCCTGTGATTACTTTTTCAAACAGGTTTTTTGCAGGATATGCCAAAAGTTCAACATCTTTATCTAGACCAAGTTCCATATCGTCTTGTATATTAAATGTAAGAGCCTTTAGGTCGTCTATGCCACACATATTTAATATTTTTGTTGTTGACCTTACTAATGCCTCACAGCCGCGGTTTAGGCTTCCTGTGTGACCGCATAAATATACTTTCATCGCTTTCTCCTTTAAAGGATTTTAGATTTTATTAAAGGTTTTGTCAGTCAGATTTAATCTGGGGAGCTCGTATTTTTTCATAGAGCTTACTACGTTATACGCCCTCGGCACTACTGTGAATGCGCATTTGTAGCCTGATGATTTTAAGAGCTTAACCGTTTCTTTTGTGTATCTGCCATTTGAATAGGCAAAATATTTTACCTCTTTCCCTGTAATCTCTTCTAATACTTTCTTGGAATGCTCTATTTCGTAGCGTTGCTCATCAACTGATAATGTATCGAGCAGTTTATGAGTAGCACCGTGTGAGCCTATGGTAACATAAGGGCTTTGCGCCATTTCATGAAGCTGGTCTGTTGTGATATAGCCGTCCGTATCAAGCAAATCACTACTAACAAATGCGGTAAATGGTATCTGTCTTTCGGTAAGCAAAGGGTATGCGACCGTATATAAATCAAACAACGAGTCATCAATGGTCACACATCTTGCCCCGTCGTAGTGCTTCGCCCCTTTGTCAAGGTCATCTACGGATATGTATTTCTCGCCGCTGTCAAGATAGGTAATAAGATTTTCTGTTGAAATCACGCAGGGGCTTTCCTTTGTGTTTTCGTCCTGACAATAGTGAAGCATTATTATTTTTGCACTTTTAAATTTTTTAAAAACCTTGCGAAGTATTCTTCTAATCATTTTTTACCTCTACAATATCGTCACATTTAGTTGTATCGTTTGCCTTTGAAATAAGTGTTATGCTTGTTTCGTCACTTTCGTCGATAAAGCCTATTTCTGTAAAAGTTTTTAGTAAAAGTCCGTTTCTGTCTGTTTTTATGCCCTTTAAAATAATGTCTTTGTGATAATTATCTTTGAGCCATTTTACCAGTGCGCTTTCGACGTATTTATTTGCCACACGACAGGACATGGCATATTCGTCAATTGTGATAGCCTCGTCGTCTTTAAAGCTTATAAAAGCAACCTGACCATAGCTTCCGAATTTGTCGCTGCATTCAGCAATTAAATGGTGTCTTGCGGTGTCGTTTAATATTTTTTCGAATTCTTCTTTTGTGTATTTTTTGCCCGATAAATTAAGTTGATTTGTTCTGTGGATTAAGTCAAAGGAACGATTTATTTCTTCTTCCGTTATGGGTTTTCTGATATTGAGTACAATGTCACAGGAGCGCAGAAAATCCGTATTGTCGCCGTCAAAATTCATAGAGAGTTTTTTTCTTTCCGCTTCGGTCTGATACATCAATCTGCGGTTTTTGCTCTCTTCCGTTACTACAATATCAAACTCATTGAAGGACAAAATATCGCAAACTTGCGTTTCTTCGTACACTCTTACACAGGGGAGCTTTTCGGACACCTCTGCTCTTTCAAAATGAGAATCGTCAATAAAGGCAAATGTGTCAATATTGATATTTAAGGCGTCTGCTGCAAGTAAGAGATTGCTGCTTTTAGGATTCCAATTGATAAATTTATAGACGAAATACTCGTCTATTCCAAGCCTTTTTAGTTGCGGAATGCAGTCTTCCTCATTGTTTTTGCTGACAATTATCTGAATAACACCTCGCGCATCGAGTTCTTGTATTGTTTTTAGCACATCGTCACGAAGTGCGAGGCTATCAGGCTCACTTTCAATTAAAATTCCATTCCATAGAGTATTGTCTAAATCCCACGCCAGGCATTTTACTTTTTTGGCAGGTTGTTGTGGGATGTTTTTTTCTTTTAGCTTCACGATATCGCAGGCAAAGAGCAAAACGTCCGCCTCGTAGTCGTTTTCCGGGTATAATCTTATAAGACCGTTGTCCTCCAACGGCACGGTGATTTTTTCTATGTATTCATTAAATCCCGGTTGGATTTTGAATTTTTTACGAAGTGTTACTATGTTTTCTTTGTTTGTTATTTCAAAGCAAAAGTGAAACTCCTCTGCCGTTTTTGAATAGCATTGAAGCAGAAAAGTATTTTCGCTGTTTTGTTTTTTCGGTATAGTTGCGTATTTTCTGCGCTTTATACCCTCGGCGCGTCTTGACATTTTGCAGTCTTTAAAAACAGGCGCAGTAAGGAAAGATGCCGCCTTAAAAAGACCTGTATATTGATTGTCCCAACGGGCGAGTTTTCTAAGGTTTTTCACGTCTACGCTACCAAGGTTTATTCTTGATTCTAATTTGCTCCAGGGGCGAAACTTCATTTCTGCCGCCCAGAGGGTGTCTTTGATTTTTTTGTTATTTTTGATTCCGTAATAAAGTCTTACGCAGGAATTGTCTTTTCTTTTTTTCCAGTGGTTGCAGTTTCCGTAGCAATGAGGCGGCGAGCACTCAAGACAATGCTCCTCCCAGTAAAGTGTCTTGACACTCTCTATGTCCTCAGGCACGACAAATTCACCCGAAAGAATAATCTCTTCAGGTTTTTGGGCAATACGCTCATATTCTCTTTTGTCATACCAGGTAAACTGAAACATATTATTTTTTTCCTATCTTTTTTATAATTCCGGAGAATTTGTTCTTCATATAGATAAACTCTTCATTTCTGCAAAAACAAATAATAAAAATTGCAGATGATAAAATCAAGCTTATCAAAGCGTTAGCAATAAGCTTGGACCAACCGTTTAAATTAACCAATGAGCACACATAATACACTACTACGCATACTACTGCAATAAATAATATTTTAAGCATATAATCCAACAAATATTTGTATGGTTTTTCCTTGAAAACATGCTTGTAAACGATGTATGCATCAAACCACCATATCGTAACAAAACGGCTTACAATCGTGGCTATAACAATTCCTGATATGCCGATATATTTTCCCAATACAATGGAAAGCAAAACATTGAAGAACACAGTAAATATTGGTCTGTATCGTCCTTGATGATACAGACCGCAGCCTGCTCGGTAAACAGCCACAGCATTACACATGCCCTCTGTTAAGAAGTTTACACTTATTGCGCCAATCATCAAGTAATCTGCAAGGAGATTTTCCTGACCTATCCATATAGGCACAAAGGACTGAACTATATTAAAATAACACACAGTACATATTCCGTAAATTATAAATGACGTGAAATGTATAGCATTGAAAATCTTCTTTGAGTGCTCTTTCGTCGCGTTGACGTTTAGATTTCCTACACTGGAAACTAACGATGTAAAAAACACGCCTACGAAGCTGTTTACCATTAAGATAAGCGAATGATAATTGTGATATTTTCCCAAAATAGTAACGCCTATAAGGGCAGATATTACCATACTGTCAACGGAGTTGTTTATTATGGTGCAGAGCTTCGAAATCGCCAACCCGAAAACATTTTTGTAAATGCTTTTTACTTCTTCTTTTGACAATTTGCCTGTGGGCTTTCTTTTTAAATACGGGTACCATTTTGCAGCACATAAACCGTTTATGATTCTGTTTGCCATAGTGAGAAAAATCGGTATCGCCGTATAAACATAAAAAGAAATAATACCCTTTAACACAATCAATGACACGCATTGCAAAACTATGATAAGAATGTTTGCAGTATAATTTATCGGTGTAAGGCGATAATCCTGTTGATATGCAGTTATTAAACCGCCTCTGTACGAATAGACGTAAAAGGATGAAACAACATTTATAAAATAGAGTATGTATACAACGTATACCTGCCCCATATTTATCTCATTGCCTACATCTTTTACAAAAAAGGGCATCATAGGCATAAATGCTAACCCTATCAGAAAAACAATTCCGCCCATTAAGTGATATACTTTTTTGTAAAATGACATATATTGCAGAATTTTTTCCTCGTCGTTTTCTGCAACGGGTTTGTACATAGCAAAAACAATCGCGGCACCAATGCCAAGCTCTGCCATATTTAAAAATGACAAAACGCTTCCCACAAGACTGTTTATTCCATTATAAACGCTGCCTAAATTGTTGATAAAAATTGTTCTCGTTGCAAATTGCAAGCCAAGAACTAAGAATTTCAATCCTAAATTTGAGGCTATGTTTTTTATGCTGTTTGATGTTCTGCTAGCCAATTTAATCCCTCAATTTTTATACTTATCTTTTTGCATTGAGCAAAGTCTTCAAAAGGACTCCGTAGAGCTTCACAAAATAAACCGAAATATACGAAAGATACATAAATACCTTTCTGTCGGCTCTAAGCTTTGCTTTTCTTAGTATTCTATTTCTGTCTTCTTTATATATTTTGAATGCCTTTTTTCTGATGGCGTAAAAATCAACAACCTCTCGTTTTTTGTGACAGAGCGCCACTGCCATCTGGCTGAAATATTCGTTTGCCGTTTTGTTGGCAAGAGCGATATGTCCTTCTTTTATGAAAAAGTCATATTTTTCCTCCAGCATATAGAAGCAATCAAGTCTGTGGATGTTGTAGCGTTTTTCTGTTATGCTTTCGCTGTTGTAGTGGTAGTAGTAAAGATAGTCGTCCATTATGCCTACTCTCTGCGAACGATACATCAAAAGATAAATCAGCGATTCATCTTCATTGATCCTGCCTACGGGAAATTTGAGTCCTTCAAAAAGCTCACGGCGGAATAGTTTGCCGCACAAGCACATACTAAAAAACCTGTCACGTTCAAAAATTTTCATCTGCATTTCAAGGCCTGTGTAGATTTTTACTTCTTTTTCTTCGTATATGTATTCGGGAATTTTTCCGTCTTTTACTCTTAAAAGGCAGCACTGACTAATGTCAAGGTCGTGCTTTGTCATATTTTCATACAGACGGCTGATGTAGTGCTCGTTTGCACTGTCGTCACCATCTAAAAAGGCAATCAGTTCACCCGTAGCAAGTTCTAACCCTTTGTTTCTTGCGGCGGAAACGCCTTGCTCATCCTGATGAAAAACAGTAATGCGCGGGTCTTTCGCAGCGTAACGGTCGCAGATTTCTCCGCTTTTGTCCACGGAGCCATCGTTAACTAAAACTATCTGCAGGTTTTCATATTTTTGATTTATAAGCGAATCAATACAACGGGGCAAAAATCGCTCCACATTATATACGGGAACTATTACGCTTACCTTTTTCATATCGTTACCTCTTAATCTGATAAAATAATTTTATACATTTCGTAGTAATCTTTGGCATTTCTTTCTCTGTCGTGGGCCTGTTCTGCTTTTTCGATTGCATTTTTTGATAGTTTCACCGCAAGGTCATCATTTTCAAAAATCTGAATAATTCTGTTGGCAAGGTAGGGGTATTCCTGATAATCATATAAAAATCCGTTTACCTTGTCGTCTACAAAGTCTGCCATACCTCCACGGAATGAGGCAATAGTAGGAACGCCCAAATGCATACCCTCACGAAGCACCAAAGACGGCCCCTCAATAGCAGAGGGAACAACCTGCACATGAGAGTGAAGCATATTGGAGAGCATTTCGTCTTCTGTCTGACTGCCCAGGAACTCTACGTTTTCACAAAGTCCCAGCTTCTCTATTAAATCTGCAAGGTACATAGCGTAGCCGCTATTTTTTGCTAATCTTCCGTTTTCCTGCTTCATACCGGGAACGCGTACCTTAACATCAGGGTAAAATTCCTTTACAATTGCTACTGCACGGAAAAGGTTATGAAGCCCTTTTAGCGGCGTGCCGCCGGGGTTTGTGGAAATGGTGTGCCTCTTAATGTTATCAAGCGACCACTTGGGAGATGTGTAGAATTTGTCGCGAAGATTGTAGTTTATGTAAAAACATTTAGCGCTACTGTTAATATCTAAAGCCATAGCGCGATGCCAGGAGTCGACACACATGACATACTTTACAGCATTTAATATTTCTTCTTCGCTTTTTGAATTTTTCTTATGCAGGAAATGCATCTCAATCATACCATTAAAGCGAAGCCATTCTTTTAGTGTTCTATAACGTAACGCCTGCCAGAAGTTTAGCTCTATTAGGTCCACGTCTTTTATTCTTTTAATTACTCCCTGTAATGATACTACCGTTTTAGCGTTGGGGTATTTCCTTACGAATGACAACGAGTGGGTGTATTCTGTACCGTGTATATTTACGATGTCGGGCTTTACCTCATCGTAGATTTTTTCCCACAAGCTTTCGTATTCTTTATTATAAAACAACATACTCTTTCCGTTACCGGGAAGACAGTAGTATGTGATATTATCTACTTTTACTTTTTTAAATTCGTTTCCGTGTACACAAGCAATGGAAAGCTCTACATCTTCATACTGTGACAGTCTTTCCGAAATGTCATACATCCACGTACCGCTTGTGCCGTGTGAAATACCAAGCTCTTTTGCAAGCTTGGGCAAAACCATATTTACAATCCATAAAACTTTCATAAAAACACCTTCATAGATTTATTTGTGCTTTTTTCTTAATGCAAAAAATCTTACCATCAGCATAAAATACCATTTTGCAGGAAGCAAGAAGGACACATAATTTATAATTGCTTGCTTTTTTGTTTGATTGTTTTTCAAGCTCGAAAACAAAAAGGGGTAAGGATACAAACCCTCATGCTTTAATTCCTTGATTTTTTCTTTGGCAAGTTTTACATTTCCCTCGCGAGCAAGGCTAAAGAGCATTGCCTTTACCGCAAAGGAGCGCTTGCTTGTTATAATTTTATGCCATATTGTGTTTTGGTAAAGAAGAGCCATTTTGTCGTATTCTTTTGCTAACAGGTACATAGATTCTGCATGCTTTAGCTTGTTTTTGCTGTGCATGGCAGAGCCCTCGCGCTGATAGTAGTTATACAGCACGCTGTCGGATTTTGCACATTTTTTTGAATTTATCAGAACAACGAAGCTAAATAAAACATCCTCTGAATATTTGATGTTTTCGCAAAACCTTATTTTGTTTTCTTCGATCACTGAACGCTTGTACCACTGGCTCCAAACGCCTCCGCCAACGCCACCTACTTCTGTCATGAAATTATATTTTTTCTCTTCGTCGCAACAAGTACGGGGAGTTTCCCACTTGCAATCAGGCGCTTCTCTGTTGTAAGTGCTTTTGATTTTAAAGCCGAAGATATCTATGTCGTTTTCTTCTAAAAAATCTAAAGCGGAAGATAAAGTATTTTTTGCCGGTAAATCGTCACCATCTACAAACCAGATGTACTTTCCCGTAGCAACATCTAACCCCTTGTTTCTGGCTGATGAAACGCCGCCGTTTTCTTTCTTTACCGCTATGATATTTTTGTGATTTTGGGCGTACTTCTCTATTTTTTCAAAGCTTTTGTCTAATGACCCGTCATCTATGCAGATTATTTCGTATTCTTCTTCGGGAATATCCTGCTCAAGACATATATCGAGAGTTTCTTCTATGTAGTTTTCAAGATTATATACAGGAATTATAATAGATAATCTCTTCATTATTTTTCTCCCTTGTACCAGTTATCTTTTAACAATTCTGCCTTACTGCAGGGTCCTGATTTGATAGAAATTTCTTCTTCGTTCAAAATAGAAACAGCAAGCTTTTCTAAAGCTTCTACCGCATTTTTTGCTGACCATTTATTTATTATGGTGTTGTAGGCTTCCTTCCTTATTTCCTTTGCTTTTTCTTTGTTTTCAATTAGATATGCGATTTTTTTGTATAAATCATCTACACTCTTACTCTTAAATATAAGACCGTTTTTTCCGTCTTCTATAACGAAAGGCACAGAGCCTGCAGCGTGAGTCGCCACAACCGCGCAACCACTGTTCATAGCCTCATTTAAAACTGCGCCCCACCCCTCTCGTCTGTCAGAGGTAAACAGAAAAATCTCGCTACGCTCCATATATTCTCTTACTTCTTCTACGGTTTTACCGCCGGTAAATTCTACATACTCACACAGGTTATATCTTTTTACAAGGTCCTCGGTATCTTGCTTAACTGCACCGTCGCCTACAAATGTAAGCTTGAAGCTATAGCCGTTATCACGGAGCTTTTTTGCTGCTTTAACTATAATTTCGGGGTGCTTTAATCGCAAAAATCTTGCGCAGAAAAGCAGAGAATTTTCCTGCTTTTTATCTATAATTTCGTCTATGTTTTCGTAGGTGTATGCACGGGGAAAATAACCCCACTTATAGCATTTATCCACGCCAAATCCGTAAAGTGTCAAATCGTAAGGAAGGTATGCACTTGCGCAAAGAACCCTCAGGTCTTTATTGTTTTTATGCTTTATCAGCTTGTTGTGTATACTTCTAAAGTTTTTGGGAATAAAGCCACGAATTCTGCCTTTTTTGAAAAATCTTTCCGAGTAAAAGAACGAAAGTCCACCTGTTTTCATTCGCATTTGCATAAGCTTGTCTGAACTTCCGGCAAAAATCACGAAGTCGCATATTTTTACAAATTCGCAACATTCTGGCTTTTTGTCATCTTCATAGTAATTAACTACATAATCCGCTGTGATTACTTCTTTTCCGAAATCGTATGCAGCATCATTGAGATGATTTTCTGTAAGTATAAACTTAAAGTCAAATTTTTTATTTAATTCCTCAGCCAACTCAATTGTATGTGAATTTAAAAATCCTGCTACTAACGCGACTTTCATTTAAGCCCTCCTACCGTTGCCAGAAAAACAAATACGGCACCAAATACGATGTGTTAAGTCTATATATAAACAAAGCAATACTCAACACAATAACAACAAGGTTAATGATGTTTTGTGATTTTTGATTGAATCTTTTTACAACATCAGGCAAAACAATATTTCGACCCATTAAAAAGTAAAAGCTTATTCTTTCGTAGGCCTGTGTACCTATGTAGCGCATCAGGTAAAAGGATGCACCGAGCATTGCAAACGCTATGAAAAAGGTTTCTTTTTTCCCCGAGTTTTTCTCATTCAGGTAAATATATGCAAACCCCAAAATCAAAACATGAATCAAAGACGCCACGATTGCACTGCCTGTTTCTGCCGCAGTATTATAATCACGATCAAGCATTTCGTTTGAAATCGATGTAATAATCGGCATTAAACTGAACAAAGCCACAGGAATAATAAACATAAAGACTTTTGTTTTGATATCGAATTTTGCTCCGTATAAAAAATACACAAGAAAAAAAACTACTGCCGTACGGTGGAAAAGACTTGCCAAAAACACAAGTATTAAAAATCTGATTAGTTTTCTTCTTTTGCAATATTCTATAGCAAATAAACAAATCGATATCGCTATACTCTGTCTTAAGCCTTGTACCATAAATGTATAGAGTCCAAGACAAATAAACATAACAAAACTCAAGACAACATTGTCTGAATTTTTATAGATAAATCTGCCCACCGCTATAGAAAAAAGCATACCACTCAAAACAAAAAGGAATTGCGGATGAATAAATATCTTGGACAAAACCCAAATAGTAACAATGTATGTATCTTCAACTCTGCTTGCTTCCATGAAATAACGCAACAAATCAGTCGATGCACCATTTAAATCTATCCACATTGCATAATAGTTCATAGAATCAGTGCTTCCCAACGAATAATGCCTTAGAGCTATCATCAGAAACACTACTATGCTGCAAGCAACAATATATACTTTTTTTGCTATCGTCGGCGAGTCAACGGACTGCTTGTAAAAGCCCTGTACTATCAATGCTATCCAGACAGGCGACGTAGAAAGAAACAAATACCAGAACATAGTTTTTTCACCAATCTATTTTACATTTTCTATTAAATTAAACAATTTTTCTTTCATTGTTTTTTTGTCGTGATTATTTTTTCCGCAGAGGTATGCTTTTTCTCCGTATTGGCAAATAAGTTCGGGGTTTTCACAGAGCATATTTAATCTTTCCTCTACGCTTAATTTATCCGTTGCAACCACTGCAGAATCGTATCTTTTAAAATAATCAATAGGCGCAATGTCTGTATCCCCTATTGCAAAGATACATTTTCCGCTCTTTAGATAATCCGTTACCTTTGTAGAAAAAGAAAGTCGTGCCGCGTAGCGGTATTTTTTCTCCAAGCTTTCTACAAATACCAAAACATCGGCGTCTTTCTGGACTTTTTTTACTTCCTCTAAAGAAAGGCCACCTTTTACTGATGTTGCTCCTTTATTAAGAGCCCGATTTTGTTCATCGGTCAGGATGTCCGTAGTATAAATATCTAATTCTATCTTTTTTTCATCTTTATTTATGCTGCACAGAGCATCTGCAATAAGTGAAAGGGATTTCCATCTGCCGATAATGAGCTTGCCGGTGTAGACCATTTTTATAGGTTTTTTTACTTCCCAGGGTGTAAACTCTTTTCCCTCATAATCAATTCCCTTCGTAATAACCTCGCACTCTGTTTTAAAGATTTTGTCATATTCTTCCTTTTGCTTGGGGCTGATTACGGCAATTTTCTTCGCCGATTTAAAAAGCTTTTTTTCAAGCTTTCTTAACCAAAATCTCTTTATAATAGAAAACACGTTTTTTTGTATTGCTTTGTATGAATAATTATCGTCCGAAGAATACAGAATAACGGGTTTTTTTGTCTTTTTTGCTATGTAATTTTGAAGTCTTGTCATATATACATTAGAGTATACAGGAAAAAACAAAACATCAGGGTTAAACTCTTTTATAAAAGCATCGAGCTCGGGAGTTTTCCATTTTCCCAGCTTCCATACGATTTCACGAAGCAACTGCTTTAGGTCGCCTGCAGGCTTTTGATAATGAGAATTTACACAAAAATCCTCATCAGGCTTGGTATTGTAAACTTTTTCGCCTGTTTTTGTTTTTCTTTTAATCACACTTTTTAATACCTTGGGCTCACTTATGCGGAAAAAATTTTCGCATACATGGGTATAGGGTAATTTTTCACGTGTGTAAATATGGGCAAGGTCTTCACTGCCCCAGCCGTCAAAAAAGTCTATTAAAGTGTTAATTCCAGTGTTGTCAATCCAGGGATTTATGCCTACGACCAAAACCTTTTTGTTTTTCATTATTTTTTCACCTTGTTAAATAGTCTTAATGCTGTGCAGGTCAAATTTAATCCAAACATTTTGTTGAATTTTGCAATCATTCTTGTGCGTGGGTTCATAGGATAAGATAAAAGCTCGCGAAATGCAAATATCTTTTTCTTGGCATCCTTTAGATGCTCTTTGTTTCTTGCATAAGAAATCAGGAGATTACAATAAAGTTTTGCCAATGATGACAAAAGTGCGTAGCGTAATGCTTCGTCTTTTTCCTCTTTTAAGATGTTGTACCACTTGTCTATTGTTATAATATAATCATATATGCTCTTGGGGTTAAAACTCGAGGTTACGGAGTTTTCTCTCTGGCGGTAGTTTATGTAGGGTTTGTCAATTACTTCATACTTCTCGGCTACCGATACAACAGAATAATACCAGTCCATATCTTCACATCGTAAGTTTTCGTCAAATACAATCTTGTTTTCTTTCAAAAGCTTTAAGGACGTACACTTGGACCAGCATGAGCAGAAAAACGCATCTCTTTTTACAAGTTCAGTAAAAAGCTCTGCCTTGTCACTATAGTTGATATCTGCCAATGACACATTACAATCGTTCTTGCTTCCGTCTTCATAATATTTAAAATATCTGAAAATCACAACGTCTGCTTTATCCTTCGCTTTTTCATATAAATCCTTGAAAAAATCCTTGTCATCGATAAAATCATCGCTGTCCAAAAAGATTGCATATTCACCACAAGCTACATCTACACCTTTGTTTCTTGCTGTGGATTGTCCGCCGTTTTCCTTGTGAATAACCTTTACTCGAGCATCTTTTTCGGCATAATCATCACAAATTTTGCCGCTAGAATCTTTTGAGCCGTCGTCAACCAAAATAAGCTCAAAATCGCTAAAGCTCTGATTTAATATACTCATAACGCACTCGTCAAGATATTTTTCTACATTATAAACCGGTACAATGACAGAAAAGAACATTCCTATTTTCCTCCGTTTATAACATTTTCGATTTTTTCCCCGTTTAAGCAGGAAATAATGTTTTTATACATATGGTTCTTTAGTCTTTCGTTGACTTCCGCAGATATTGCCGAAACTCCGGGCCATACGATTACATTTTTTAATCTTCTGAATTTATTTGTTATAGGGTTGGGGATTTTTTCAAACATATCAAGCACCGCACCGCCGATTTTACGGCTTTTTAGTGCTTTATAGAAATCATCCTCATTAAATACCGCACGTCTTCCTACATTAACAATTACCGCATTTTTGCTCATTGCATCAAAAAGCTCTTTATCGATAAAGCGCTTTGTTTCGTCATTGTCGGGAAGTGTGGACACGATATAGTCGTATTTATAAAGGTTTGCCTTTAATTCATCACGAGTACGCAAGATGCTTTTGTACTGTGGTTTATCAATACAATACGGGTCGTATCCATCAACTACAGCACCAAAAGGAATAAGCCTTTCTGCTATGGCTGTGCCTATGTTTCCTGCGCCCATAATGAGTATTCTTTTATCTTTGATTTCCGTTATAGTGTTGTAACCCCTTGTGATTTTAAAGTGTCTGTTGTTGGGGTTTTTGCGGATTTTTTTTGCCATTTGTAAAATCCCGTATACTACAGTTTCAGCTATCGGCACGCTGTACACAGAGCCTGCGTTGGCAACTGCTACGCCTTGCTCTGCAAATTTTTCGCAGGGTACATTGTCAAAGCCTGCACTTGTTAGCTGAAAAAGTTTGAGCGATGGTAAATCCATCTTGGCAGCCTCGATTGCCATCGCTCTTGAGCCTGCAACCGCTACGACCTTTTCGTTGTGGTTAAATTTCATCAGGTCTTTTGGGCTTATTTTTTTTATTTCTGTATTATACGGGTAATTAAAATTTCTGATATCCTTATCGGAAAGTACTACTCTTTCGATATCGGTTTCATCTCTTAACAATGACATATAGTCGTCCTTCTGGTGAGAAAGCATTATATTTCGTTCGTACAGTTCCTTAGTTCTTATGTAGGCACTGTTTCCTATGTTTTTTGTTTTTTCTATATCCGCACTAAGCTCAAGCATCGCTCTTGCCAACTGGTCTTTGTCTTTTGCATCAACCAAAACGCAGGATTCGCCGTCTACCATAACCTCAGAGGCACCCGGAATTCGAGTGGTAATAACAGGAACACCCATTGCCCCTGCTTCCTGAATAACCATTCCGAAGCCCTCACGATATGTAGGATGCGCCAAAACATCCATAGCTGAATAATATTTATTTATGTCGGAGTTTTCTATTTTGCCTGTTATAATGACGCGTTCGGATTTTTTTGCCCAATCCACAAGCTCTAACAAGGACTGGTCTGCCCCTTCTATATTACCTATAAGCATAAGCTTTGTGTTTTTCGTCTTTTCTGTAAGGATTTTGAACGCTTCTAACAGCTCACGGTTTCCCTTATCAACGGTAACTCTTCCCACAAATCCAAAGACAAAATCGTCGTCGCTGATTTTGTGTTGTTTGCGTATATCCTCGCGCCATTTGGCTTTTTTGTCTATATTGAAGATGTTCATATCGACGCCGATTGTTCCGCCGTTTCCAACTACTTTTGCTTTATTTTC
Organism: Congzhengia sp.; assembly: GCA_045591015.1. Lineage (GTDB taxonomy): Bacteria > Bacillota > Clostridia > UBA1381 > UBA9506 > Congzhengia. The sequence goes on along the minus strand of JAZNSC010000010.1, from coordinate 9,016 downwards.
AGGATAAAGTCCCTCGTCTATTGCATATTTCATATTAAGAGGACTGACAGTGCGAATATGTGTTGAGTTTTTGCACACAAGTTTTTCTAACATTTTGAAGATTTTTCTCTTTATACCAAAAAAACCCACATAACGAATACCCCATTGGCAATAAAGACGCAAAGGAACCTTCTCTTTCCTTGCGGCAATAGATGCATAGCATGAAGCATTCGGTGTGGAATATTGTACTAAATCAAATTTTTGTTCTCTGAAAATTTTGCGAAAAACCTTGATAGATTTAAAGCCTGACAGTTTCATTCCTCTCGGCATATTTACAGGGATGTAGTGCAAATATTCAGGAAAAGACGCAACAACGCTATCGTCCGGAGAGCAAATCAGCGTTACGTCGTACCCGCACTCATTATGCAAATGTTTTGCTGTTTCTAAAACGAATCTTTTCATCGTAGTAGAAATAGTTGTTATTATACAAATCTTTTTCACTATTTATCCCTCATCTTATCAACAATTTGTGAGACTTTTTCTTTTACTTCTTCAAAGTTTTTGAGAAACTCTTCTTTTGTATATGTAGATATTTCTTTTTCTTTCAGCCTGATGTTTTTTACACCGTCTTTAAAGGCAAGTGCTATTTCATCGGGATTTTCCGTTGAATTTGCATCACAAAATCCTCTTGAAAGAATAGACATTTCTGAACCCAGCGCATAATGATGAGTGAGAATTTTCTCGGCAGGCAGTATACCATAGCCTATTCTTGCAAAGCCACCAAACCCAAAACGAACATTGTGTTCTCTTAAGATTTTTGTGATTTTGTCCACGGTACCATCACACAACAACTCAAACATAAAAGTTTTTCCGTGGGCCAAATGTAAATCGTTAAGTCCTATATGTATTTCGTCAATTCCCGGTAAATCTACGTATTCCAAAAGACTCTCTTCTGCTTCCTTTGTTTCAAGTAAGAGCATTGTTTTTGCTCTTCCTGCCACAATGTCAATAAACTTTTGGACTTCATCTTTGCTTTTATACATGGGAAGCATAATGTAATCTGCGCCCGCAGCAACAACTGCATCAATCTCGACCACAGAATCATCATCTATCGGATTTACGCGAACCATCAAGTCAGATGTGGTTACTACCTGTCTGATCCTTTTTACATCCTCAATGGTATGGCCTGATTTTACGGTATTCATACCTTTTTGACGAGCTTCCTTGTCTTTGTATTCGAGGTCTACCCATATGCGGTCTACGCCTGATTCTTGGGCTATCTTTGCAACAGCAGGCTTATTCGTAATGTACATCAATGTAATCCCCATACCGCATACCTCCTCTTTTATTTTCTGACAGGAATGACTTTTTGCATCAAATTATTTTTTGTCGGAATCTACGCCATATCCGTAGGCATAATTTTTGTATTTATAGCCATATTTACTCTTTTTGTAGTAGCCGTATTTTTTGTTCTTTTCTTCTGAATCAAGAATAACCGCACCTAAAATTTTGGTGTTTGCCTTTTCTATACCATCTACGGTTTCATTCATCATATCGAAGGTTGTTTGATTCTTTCTTACTACCAATACTACACCGTGGGCCTTTTTCATAACCACAGATGCGTCTGTTACAACTGTCATAGGAGGTGTATCGATAAATATGTAATCGTATTTTTCCTGAAGCTGTGATAATACTTTTCCAAACTCTTCGCTATTTAAAAGCTCTGCAGGGTTGGGAGGAATCTCACCAACAGTTAAAACATCAAGGTTTTCGCGAACGTTCTTTCTTGTTGCTGATTCTATATCAGAAAAACCGCAAAGAACATTTGAAATACCATTGGGGTGTTCAAGGCCTAAATATCTGTGAACGCTTGCTTTTCTCAAGTCACAGTCAACAAGCATAACCTTAGCACCCGTTTGAGCAAAGGTGATTGCAAGGTTAATGCTGGTTGTGGTTTTACCATCGCCGGGAACAGCGCTTGTAACTACAACAACCTTGCCGTTGTCGGATTTAGGAATTGAGAACATTATGTTTGTACGAGCAAATTTATAAGTTTCAATAGTATCGAAACTACTTGAATCGGATAAAATGTGCTCTGCTGTATTACCTGAAACATTATTCTTTTTCTTTTTTCTTTTTTTGTCGCCGGAAAGAGCAACGCCTGAGATTTCGCCTAATACAGACACGCCGTATCTCTTTAGGATATCTGCACCGTTTCTGATTTTTGTATCAAAAAGTCTGCGAATAAACACACAAAGAACACCCAAAACTGCACCAAAGATAAAGCCTATTACAGTTTTTCTTACTGTGCCTCTTGCGTTAGGACTCTGAGGAAAATAGGGTTCATCTATTACTTCTATTCTTCCGTTAGGATAAACTCTGCGAAGCGTGTCCTGAGCATTGCTGAAAATACTTTTTGAAACTTTGTATGCATCAGCAGGAGAAACAGAAGTTGTTCTTATGCGAATAAGCTCTGTTTCATTGATTATTTCAACACTCATCATGGCAGAAATCGCACTGGGAGAAAACTCACCATTCAGATCATCGCTTACCTTGTGGTAAAAAGAGCGAGTGGTCAGGATTTCTTTATATGTTTCACCAAGGGCTCTTGATATTACTATATCATTTGCCGAAACAGCGGTTTGTGTGGTTGGTACCTCTGATTTATTGCTTATGTAAACCATACCTGACACGGTGTATGTGTACTCCGTGAAGAAAAACGCATTTACAAAAGATGCCAATGCGACAACAGTAGCCAGCACAAGTATTAAAATCTTGTGTTTCCACAGAGATTCAAACACTGACACAATGTCAAGCCCGTAGTTTGAATTTTCGTTATTTGTTGAAAGATATTGATTGTTGTTTTCCATAAAACTTTCTCCTTATGGTATATTATACTCCTTACAGCAAGCCGCACTCACTGTAGGGTATACTAATACATGATATCATCGTAATAATATCACAAAAGCAGTATTTTGTCAATGAATAATCGCTATGTTTCCAAATTTTAACACCCATGAAATATAGCAAAAATAAAAGGACAGCTTTTTAAAAAACTGTCCTTTTATTGATATTATTAAATTAATCCTGGTCGTTTTCTATTTCTTCGAATAAATCCATATATTCGTCAGGTATTTTGATACCAAAGAAATCTGCCAACCATAGCAAAGTATCTTTGTCAAAGTAAGTGTACATTGTAAATGCAAAATCATACAAATCTTCGTCGTTCTGCTTTATTGTATCAAAATATCTGTCTACATCGGCAATGTATGAATCACCATACTCTCTTCTTATAAATCCTTTGTCAATTACGTTGCTGTCTGCTGCATCAATGGCTTCACCGATACATCTGTTAACAGCTCTTAAAAGATTACGTCCTGTTCCTGAAAATTCGCTTACAGAATCGTTAATCGCATCTTTTACGCCCTCTAACTCTGTAACGATTTCGGAGTTTACTGCTTCGTAATCAATGGGCTCGTCGGGGTTAGGTGTAGGCTCGGGATCAGTAGTGTTGCCACCTGTATTACCACCTGTATTACCACCTGTATTACCACCTGTGTTGCCACCTGTGTTGCCGCCTGTGTTGCCGCCTGTGTTTCCGCCCGTGTTGCCACCTGTGTTACCACCTGTGTTTCCGCCTGTATCTCCACCTGTGTTGCCACCTGTGTTTCCGCCTGTGTTGCCGCCTGTGTTACCACCTGTGTTACCGCCTGTGTTTCCACCTGTATTACCACCTGTGTTGCCGCCTGTGTTACCACCTGTGTTGCCACCTGTGTTACCGCCGCCTGTTGATCCATCTTCCTTTACAACTACGAAGCCTGCGTACATATCACAAAACTCTGCTCTTGTTATATTTTGCTGTGCACGGAATGTGCTGCCTGCTTCGATTGGAACTAAAGCATTTGCTAAAACTTTCTGCACATCTGCCTTTGCCCATTCTGATACAGGGTCATTGATTTGAATATTAAATGATAAGTCGTAAAGATTTGCAACACGGCAAAGAATTGCACATGCCTGTTCTCTGGTTACATTTCTGTCGCCCCAGAATTTTCCGTCATCATAACCCTTGATATAGCCTGCTTTTTTAGCTACTAACACATAGTCATAATACCAAAGGTTAGGTGTAACATCGGGAAAGCCTGTTGTGTCTTTTTCTGTATATTTAAAAATCGCATTTACGATTTTTGCAACTTCAGAACGTTTGATAGGGTCATTGGGTCTGAAAAGTCCGTTTCCGTCGCCAACAATTATGCCTGCATTTACCATTTTATAAATGTCTTTACCGATTTCGGAATTTGCATCTACATCAGTAAATGTGATTGTGTTGGTTGTGGCAGTTGTTGTATTTGCTGCTGATACAGATGTCATAAGCATAGCCAAAACAACCACAACTGACAAAATACCGCTTAAAAACTTTTTCATTTTTGGGTTTTCCTCCTTTTCTGCATTGCAGGTCACGGCGTTTTGCCGTGACCTGTAAGCTTATCGTTTAGTCGTAGAATCTCTTTACTTTTAATATAGCACTGCCTATTTTTACTTCATAAGCATCCTGTGTAGTTATTACGTCTTTTTCTACTCTGAACGGCTCTAAACCGTACTTTGAAACTGTAATTAAGAAATCATATACAGAATCAAATGTTCCTTGTACCTTGCCGGAGTTTTTGATTTCGTCAAGTCTGTCTGCAAGAGTTCCGAATCTACCGTTGCCCTTGAACTTGTCGCCAAGGTCGGTTTCTTCGAATTTTTCTACAGCTTCTTTGAACTTGTCACTTTCGACAATTTCTGCAAGCTTTTCTTGTACGGAATCGTCATAGTAGTAAAGCACGCTGTAAATTGTATCAATATTTATTACAGGCTCTTCCTGACCAACTAAAATGTCGATGAGTTTTTCGCCCTTTTCAATTCCGGGAACTTCGCCGTCTTCCATATCGGTATTTAATTGGCTGTTTAAGTATCTGTAGAAGAGCTTCTGCATTGTAGGCTCAACCTTTAAGAATGCATTGTTAAGCTGCTGAACAGATTCAAGAACTGATTGAGCTTTTGCAGGAAGCTCGCCGTCCTCCAGGTATTCACGAAGAATGTCATTTACCTTGCTGTGAACGATAAGCATCTTGCCTATCATAGCTTCGTATGTTGCATCAAGCTCTTCGTCGGTTACGTTTTCGTCAATACCGAACCAGCAAGCTGCATCGTCGCCAACCAACAGCAACATGTGCATATAGTCGTAATAACCAAGAACGTCCTTAATCTTATAGCCTGTTAATTCATCTGTTGCAAGAGAAGAATCCCCGTCAAACAGTCTTGCTGTTATGTCGTCTTCTACAAGGTATCTAATGTAGGGGTTAGCTGATAAGTTGATGCCGTAATCGTTTTGAATTTTTTCTTCAACTTTGGGCTGTGCCTTTTCGTACAAGGGCTTGTAGATTTCGTTGATAATGTCTATCTTGATGTCTATTACGGTTGTGTATTTCCTTGAAACGCCGTCTGCTTCAACATCTTCACATACTTCATCAAGACCATCACAGTACTCTGTTAAGATTTCCGTGAATTTTGCTTCTACAGTTTCCTTGCCTAACAGGTCAATTACCTTCTGTAAGGAAGACAGATTCATATTCTTTAGAATATCATCAATTTCAAAGCTTCTTAACGCCTGTGATATCATCTCGATAGTTAAGACATTGTCTGATGTTACATCAAAGTTTTTCTCATTTAAGAGACTGTTGATAAAGTTCTTGATTTCATCAGTTTCGATGAGAGTGTTGTATACATTATCAGCAAAACTCGTTCTTTCTGTTGCGTTAAGCGCTCTGATATAGCTGATTATGAAGTCCTCGTCAATATCGTCAGCCTTTTCCATCAACATCTCGTCAACGTCAGCATAAACTGTGCTTCCCTCTGCCTGAATAAATGTTACGAGCTTATTTATTATCGTTCTGTAAGTGCTGTCTTCTCCGATGATTTCTTTTGCATCGTCGTGATGTTCTGTCAAGAATTTGTTAACAATTTCAATTATGTCGTCTGTTTTTGAATCGTCCGCTAAAAGGTCGTGAATGACAGCGTCAATATGTCCTTTAACTACTTCATTTCTGTGTTCGTGTTCTTCGTCATCTGCAAGAACAACGTCACCCTTGATAACATCGCCTACAAAATGTACCAAAATGGTTTCTATTGATTTTGCTACAGTTTCATTTAAGGTATTGTCCTCGTTGATGTATCTCGTAGCATAATCTACCAATAAATTTTCGATTACAGAGTTTGCACCAGAGTCTATTTCTTCTCCATTTGCAAGCTTATCAATAACATCAGTCTTGTAGGTTGAATTGTTAAATTCATTTTCTGCTTCTGCTAAAACTGTCGCTCTTGCCTCTGCATCAGCATAAAGTAAATTCTTAAATTCCTGTTTGTCTAAGGTTGTCGCATAATCAGGGTACTCATTGGTAATTATTTCTTCAATCTGTGCTGATGTAATAAATGAATATTTGCTTTCGGCTTCGTTAAGGGCTGCGCCTGACAACTGACCGAAAACATATTTAAGGAAATCATCTTCGTTTTCTACAAAATCAGCAAATTCGATTTCGTTAAGAATAAACTCACGAAGCTCGCCGTCAGGATTTTCAGCTGTGCCGTCGCCTTTTTTGATAAGTTTGCGGAAAGTTTCGTTTTTCTTAATTTCCGCAACAACATCTGCCTTTTCATCTTCTGAATCGAGCATATCTAAGATATCATTCTTTAATTCGCCGTGGTGCAGGTTATCGACAACGTACGCTGCGAACATTTCTGTTTCTACAAGCACGTCAAGGAAATATTCGTTATATACAACAGCATCTGCTATTGCCACACGGAAATCGTGATTTTCCATCGCCTTATCTACAAATTCAATGTCTGTCATCATATCAAGAAGCTGTGACTTGATTTCTGGCTGATTTAAGATACGCTCAAGTTCAGGACTTCCAATAACTGCACTTCTTAAGCTTGCGCCTGCGGAAGTGTCTGATGCCATACCTGTCTTAATGTAGCCGGCTAATGTGCTATGCTTGCTTTCGTTGTTTATAAGGTCACGTACATATTGCTTGATTGATCCCTTGATGGTGTCTTCTGTTACGAATTTGCCCATAGGAATAGGAATATTTACTACTTTGATATTCTTATCTTCATCAATAATTCCTGCTGCTACAAGTTTTTCTAAACCTTTATCTTCAAAGTCAGGAAGAATTTCTGTGTCAATACCTAACTGGTAGGTTTCCTTACCTTCAACCATAAAGTCTTTCAAGGAATTTACCACACGTGTATCTTTTTCGTAAGGAATGTCTACTCTTAAGGTGCCATTGTCTCCCAATGTGAGTACAAAGCCTAAATTCTTCCACAAACAATATACGTTGGTGTCTTTTACGATTTTTGTCTTTGTTGTAAACGGAGCAAGTTTGCCTTCGTCGTCCTCATAGTAGTATGAGGGTTTGATTTTGTGCTGATACTCGTTGTTCTCGTATATGCCTGCGATTGTGCCGTTTTCCTTGTAACCTCTACGATAAGCATTGATTTCGGGAATGTCGTCCTCTGCTACGCAGGTGTCTGCTATAACAGATATAGGACCATCGCCGAGCTGTGCATACGGGTCTTCTGTGTAACCGTCGTAGAATGTTACCTCGTAGTATACAGGAGGTTCATCATCAAATACCGCTTCTAATGTAATGGTTGTGCCATTTTCATAGAATTTAGGCATTTCTGTTATCTGTTCTTTGGTTCCGTTTTCTAAAACAATATTCCAATACAAGAAGTATCTGCCTGTAGCAGGTGTAACGTCTTCTGCATCAGGAAGAATTTCCGTTGTATCTGTGGGGCCGTATGTTCTCGCCACACCTGATGCCAAAGATGCACCGTCTTCTAAAATGTATTCGATATTATATTCATGAGGAGCAAAGATTGATTTTAATACTAAGGGCTCATCTACACTTGAAGCTGCTGTTACTGTAACAGCTGAAACTTCATTGCCTGCTGCATCTTCCCAATATGAGAAATCATATCCTATACGCTGAACGTCTTCTTCGTTGGGTAAATCATAAACTGTTTCAACGTTATACGTTGTCAGAGGAGCAGTGCCCTTCCACCAGCTAATATTAAAGGCGTTGCCGTTTTCATCCTGATATACGATGGGGTACTGATTTAATGTGAGTACTGCTACTAATGTAACGCCGCCGGCTTCTGTTGTAGCTTCTGTTACGAGAGCTTTCAAGTCGTCGTAATCTTCTACTGCTGTGTTTGTTAATTTGTCTTTCCAGCCTGTAAATGTGTAACCTAATTCATTTACATCTGAAGCCCCGGGAAGTGTATATGCTGCATCAAAGTTAAAGGTTGCTGCAGGTGCAGTGACAAATGAAACTGCTGTGCCATTTGCCTTTTCAAACTTGATGCTGTAGTTTTTAGTTGTAAATGTTGCATTAACTGTAAGAGCACCGTTGATAACTGTTGCAGATGTTACTGTGTTATTTGATGTGTCTTTCCAGCCTGCAAATGTGTAACCAACTTTTGTGGGGTCAGCAGGCATCTGTGAGCCAATTGCTGTACCATCGGTTACATAGATTGCGCCATTGGGTGCATACTCTATGCCGTCTACCTTAAAGGTTACTTTGAATGTTCCGGGAGGTGCAGGTATCTCTGTAAAGTCTGCTTTGATTACAACGGGAACGTCCATGCTTGACGATGATGTAACTGTAAGTGATGAAATCGGATTACCCGCTGCATCTGTCCAACCGTTAAATGTGTAACCGCTACGGTCAACATTAGCAGGTGCAGGGAATACATAGGTAGTTACTACATCGTATGTTAAGTCAGGAGTAAAGGGAGCAACCCACCATGAACTCTGGAACGGAGTACCATCTTCATTCTGGTATTCGATGGGGTACTGATTTAATGTAAGTAACGCTACTAATGTAATTCCATCTGCTTCTGTTGTAGAAGCTGTTACTAATGCCTTTAAATCATCATAATCTTCGATTGTTGCGTTTGTTGCTTTGTCCTTCCAGCCTGTCAGAGTGTAACC
>JAZNSC010000009.1:0-61596 GCA_045591015.1 Congzhengia sp. | reverse complement strand
CGCACCTGCTGCAGGTGCTAACGGATTAACTCAGACACAGCTTTTACCTTATGCTTGTTTGGGTGTTGCCGCTGCAGGTCTTGTATACTTGGTTGTTGCAGGATTAATTAAATTAGTAGGAATTAAAAAAGTTATGAAATTCTTCCCTCCTGTTGTTACAGGTCCTATCATTATTTCAATCGGACTTGGTCTTGCAGGAAGTGCTGTTGGTAACTGTACACAGAACTGGTTGATTGCAATTATTGCTTTGGCAATCGTTGTTATATTCAACATCTGGGGAAAAGGTATGGCAAAGATTGTACCAATCCTTTTAGGCGTTCTTGGTTCATGCCTGATTGCTGCGATTTTAGCACTTACTCTTGGTGAAACTATTACTGTTAATGATGCTCAATATATTGCTATTGCAGGTAAACCAAGTATGATTTTATTCTCAGTTGATGCTTTGAATGGTCTTAAGAATGCTGCATGGATTGGTTTCCCTGTTAAATGGTCAGGAACAGTATTCGGCGGAATTGACTGGGCTAATACTTCATTGATTATCAGCTCAATTATTGCTATCGTTCCAATTTCACTTGCTACTATGATGGAACATATCGGTGATATTTCTGCTATATCATCTACTGTTGGCAAAAACTTTATTGCAAACCCGGGTCTTCACAGAACATTGTTGGGTGACGGTCTTGCTACAACATTAGCATCACTCTTCGGTGGTCCTGCTAACACAACATACGGCGAAAACACAGGTGTTTTAGCGCTTTCTAAGGTTTATGATCCCAGAGTTATCAGAATTGCCGCTGTAATCGCCGTAATTCTCTCCTTCTCACCTAAATTCGCAGCTTTAATCAATGTTATTCCGACAGCTGTTATCGGCGGTATTTCATTCGTATTATACGGAATGATTTCTGCTATAGGTATCAGAAATGTTGTTGAAAACAGAGTTGACTTTACAAAGAGCCGTAACTTAATCATTGCAGCTATCATCTTGGTATGTGCATTAGGTTTGTCAGGCGTATCATTTGCAATCGGCAACGTTACAATTTCACTTTCTGCTTTGGCTGTTGCATCTATTGCAGGTATCGTATTAAATGCAATCTTACCCGGTAAGGATTATGTGTTCGGCGAAACACCTGAGGAAACAGAGACAGGCGTAAAATTCAAATTATAAGGCTGTAGCAAAAAGCGCAGACCACACAAGGCAAAGATTATTTTTAATTATAAACTATGGAAGCAATTCGAAACTCTCGAATTGCTTCTTTTTTTGTATATTTTTTGCATATTTTCAAAAAATACCTATGAGGTGTTTTTATGAATAAACGTTACGGTCGTCAGACTGTTTTTTTTGACAATAGTCCACACATTAAAGCCTATGCGTCAACTGCAGGCAAAAAAGAGGGCGAGGGCCCATACCGTGCCGCCTTTGATAAGGTGGTGGACGATGTGTATTGGGGCGAATCAAGCTGGGAAAAAGCAGAGAATAAATTTGTAAAGCAAGCAATTCTCTATGCACTATCAAAGGCAAGTCTTACGCCCGATGACATCGATTATGTTTTTGCAGGGGATTTGTTAAATCAATGCACAGGCACATCCTATGGGTTAAAAATTTTTGAGATTCCCTTTGTGGGGCTTTTTGGTGCTTGCTCCACTATGGGATTATCTATGAAAATGGCTTGCATGGCGGTGGACGGGGGCTTTGCAAATCGGTGTTGTGCTGTGACCTCCAGTCACTTTTGTTCAGCAGAAAGGCAGTTCCGCTTTCCGTTAGAATACGGCGGTCAGCGTCCTCCCTCTGCTCAATGGACAGTAACGGGCTCTGCCTGCGTTGTCATCGATAGAGACGACGGAGATGTAAAAATCGAATGTGCCACAACGGGTAAAATCGTAGATTTGGGTATAAAAGATGCCAACAATATGGGTGCCGCTATGGCACCTGCCGCCGTTGATACTTTGCTTACACATTTTCGCGACACGAAAAGAAAACCCACTGACTACGATGCTATTTTTTCAGGAGATTTGGGAAAAGTGGGAAAAGCCATCGTTATGGATTTGATGAAAAATGAAGGGTATGATTTATCTCAAAATTATTTTGACTGCGGAGATATGATTTTTGATTCCTCTCAAGACGTACACGCAGGCGGTAGCGGTTGTGCCTGCTCGGGACTTATGCTCTGTGCTCATATTTTGCCCGAAATGAAAAAGAAAAATCTTCGCCGTGTACTCTTTATGCCTACGGGCGCACTTATGAGCCCTACCGCCGTACAGCAAGGGCAGTCAATTCCGGGAATTGCCCACGCTCTATCTCTTTATATAGAATAAAAAAAGAACTGCAGCAAAATTATTTTACTGCAGTTCTTTTTGTTTATTTTTAAGATGCTTTTTTAATATGAATTTTCCTTTATGAAATCGGTAAGTTCATCTACTGTTGTAAACGCAAGTGCGGTTACTGTATCAGCTGCACCATAGTAAATTGCAATTCTTCCTGTGTCTGCATCAACAAGTGTTGCGCAAGGGAATGCAACGTTCGGTACGTCACCAACACATTCATACTGTGTCTGAGGTGAGAGCAAGTAAGGTTTTGTACGATATTTTACCTTCCAGGGCTCATTTATATCGAGTATTGCAGCACCAAAACTATATACATATCCATTACATGATGTAAGAACACCGTGATATATAAGAAGCCAACCTTCTTCTGTTTCTATCGGTATAGGACCTGCACCTATCTTTGTGCTCTGCCAGCCCTCTTGCTTTTTAGTTCCCATAACATGTCTGTGATGTCCCCAGTATTTCAAGTCAGGGCTTTCACTATAGAATATATCACCGAATGGTGTGTGACCGTTATCACTGGGTCTGCTAAGCATAGCAAAGTTGCCGTTTATTTTTCTGGGGAATAATACACCATTACGGTTGCAGGGAATGTACGCGTTATCAAGTTGTGTAAAATTAACAAAATCTGTTGTATAACCAATACCTATTGTGGGACCATGGTAACCGTTACACCATGTTACATAATATTTACCATCTATTTCACAAACACGGGGATCATAAGAATATTCAAAAGGATCGTCTTCACCTATGCACGCTTTTGTATCGATGGGTTCGTGGTTTATCTGCCAGTTAATACCATCTGCGCTCCTACCCATATATATACGCATTGTTCTGCATTTGTCATCGCAACGGAATACGCCCGCAAATCCACCTTCAAAGGGTACAACCGCACTATTGAATATACTGTTTGAAGTGGGAATAAGATCTCTCGGTATTACCGGATTTGCAGAATATCTCCACACTGCGTCTTTACAATTTGCCGGCTTGTCCTCCCAAGGTATGTTTGGAAGTGAAACGCCGTTAATGATTTTGTTTTTCATCTTAAAACACTCTCCTTTGAGTTAATTTGATTTTTTTATTTGACTAATTTACAAAATCTAAAATGTTTTTTTGTAAATCACATAGTTTCTTTTTTGAACTTTCACGGGATTTTGAGTTTACGCCATAATAAAACTTTATTTTGGGCTCAGTTCCGGAAGGACGTACAGCAAACCAATCATCGCCCTCAAGGAAGAATTTCAAAACATCAGATTTAGGAAGCCCGTCAATTCCTTCTCGATAGTCCTTGACTTTTTTCACTTCAAACGGGAGTTTCTCTGTTCTGAATTTTTTCATTATGGTGTCAATCTGCTTTCTGCCATCAATACCTTTGAGGGTTTTTGTTTCAAGGCCCTCAAGGAAATATCCGTACTTTTCATAAAGTTTCAAAAGACGGTCATAAAGGGTAATCCCCTCCGACTTGCACTCAATTGCAACTTCTGTAATAAGCATTGATGCAACCACAGCATCCTTGTCGCGTGCATAACTTCCTTTGAGGTAACCGTAACTTTCTTCAAGTCCAAAAATAAATTTTTCAGGACACCCCTGGTCCTCAAGTAATTTTATTTGCTCACCAATGAATTTAAAACCTGTGAGAACATCTATCAGTTCTGCACCGTAATCTCTGCTGATAGCCTTAACCATTTCAGTAGTTACAATTGTTTTTACAACTTTTGCGTCCTTAGGCAGTTTGCCTCTCTTTTGCATATTTCTGAGAATGTATTCGCAAAGAATTGCGCCTGTCTGATTTCCGTTTAAAACAACATACTCGCCATCAGAATTTCTTACTACAACGCCTATTCTGTCGCTGTCGGGGTCTGTTCCGAAAATAATGTCTGCATTTTGTTTTTTTGCATATTCAATCGCAATGGTGAATGCTTCTGAATTTTCGGGATTGGGAGATTTAACCGTAGGAAAGTTTCCGTCAGGTAATTCCTGTTCCGGAACCACAAAAACATTCTTAACACCTATCTCGTCAAGAACACGTCTTACAAGTATGTTTCCTGAACCGTGAAGAGGCGTATACACCACTTTAAAATCTTGTGGAATACATTTTCCAAAGGATTGTTTTTTTATTTCTTCAATGTATGCTTTGTCAACATCTTTACCAATTATAATTGGCTCGTCTCCGCCACAAATCTTTATATCGTCAAAAATATCTGTTTTGTTTATGTATTTGATAATTTTACTTGCGGTTTCAGGTTCAATTTGTGCGCCATCCTCACCATATACCTTATAACCGTTATATTCCTTCGGGTTGTGGCTTGCGGTAATTACAACACCTCTTGCGCATCCAAGATACCTTACGGCGAACGAAAGTTCAGGAGTAGGTCTTAATGAATCAAATATATATGTTTTTATACCGTTAGCACAAAGGACACGGGCGCACTCGTTTGCGAAAAGTTTAGAGTTATTTCTTGAATCAAAAGCAATAACAACACCTTTTTCCGCACTTTCGCTGTCAAGGATTTCATATGCAAGACCCTGAGTCGCAAGACGAACAGTATATATATTCATTCTGTTTGTACCTGCATCCATTACACCGCGAAGACCACCCGTACCAAATTCCAAATCACAGTAGAATCTGTCTTCAATTTCTTTTTCGGGAAGATTCTTGAGTTCCTCTTTTGTTTTTTCATCTACAACTTCACTATGAAGCCATCTGGTATATTTCTCTTTATACATACAATACTCCTAATTCAAATAAGTGACGTTACTCTATCAGCCGCACTTTTTTTGCTATTACGTCGTTATACCATAAAATTATATCCATTTCAAGTCAAAATGCAGAATCCAACAAAAAAAAGAGTGGCAAGGGCGTACTCACTTAGGAAGAACGCCCAAAGCCACTCTTTTACGTTATTGAAGATAATGCACGGTTGTGCATATAATGTACATTCCTGGGAGAATAGTCCAAAAGCTCTGAAATCTGCTCCCAGCCGTACCCGTCTATGTATCGGTATTTGAGAACCAATGCCTCGTTGCCGTCTTTTACTTTGTCAATTTCTTTTTCAATCGCTCTCTTTTCTTTTAAAATTGCGCTTACTTTTTTGCAGAGTTTAATTTTTTCGCGCTGGATTTCCTCTTCTGTTTTTTCTGCAAAATCGGTGCCAAAGGTAGCGATGGCAGCACCGACATCATGGTACATACGATACTCCTCTGCAAATCTCTTTAGTTCCTTTTGATTTACTCTGTACTTTTCAAACTTTTGTTTTGTTGTCAATAATCCTCACGACCTTTGTAAGAATATTTTAGATGGTCGCGTCTATACTCATCGCAGGTTTTGTAGAAGCTGCATTTGTGTTCTTTGCACACAAGCTCATACAAAACCTTACATTCGCCTCGACGGTAACCAAAACAATCTGTCTTTACCTTTGCTGAATCCATACTATTCTTCCTTTCTTATTTTTTCTTGACCGGTCTGTGATTATAGTTTAACATATTAAATTTAATTTGTCAAGTATATTAAATGTTTCATTTAATATGTTAAATACATCTTGACAACTGTGACAATTCAGTATATAATGTATAATATACTAAACAAACGAGGTAAAAAAGTATGACAGTTGGAGATATAATTAAGGAATACAGAGAAAAATACAAAGTCACTATGGACGATTTTGCCCAGATGTCGGGACTTTCCAAAGGGTATATATCAATGCTTGAAAAGAACGAAAATCCCAGAACAAAGCTCCCCATTATGCCAACTACAAAAACCCTTTCTTCTGTAGCTTTGGCCCTTGGGATTTCTGTTTCCGAGCTTATGGACAAAATCAACCAACAAAGCGGCAGCGAAAAAAAATACTCCACCGCCACCGACAGAATGGTTATCATTCCCGTAGTCGGTACGGTCAAAGCAGGTGTAGGTGGTCTTGCCTTTGAGGACAAATCAGGTTTTGAAACAGTAGACGCACACATGCTCTACGGCTATGACCATGAGGACTTTTTTTACCTTACAGTAAAGGGCGACAGCATGGTGCCAAGGCTTTATGAGGACGACCTGGTGCTTGTGAGAAAGCAATCCTCTATTGATAACGGTTCTTACGGAGTTGTAACTATTGACGACGAAGAGGGCGTGGTAAAAATCGTGCAGTATGATAAAAATTCCATTACCCTTATTTCTCAGAATCACAACTACCCGCCGAGAGAATTTCGCGGTGATGATGTAAAAAGAATAAAAATTATAGGAAAAGTAATAGAAAGTAAAAGCAAATTTGCATAAAAAAAACGGGCAAATGCCCGTTCTTTTTTATTCTGAACCTAAATCTCTGTGATGTACGGAAGTATAATAATTTTTCTGGCTTAGTGCATTCTTTATATACTCTGCCACTGCAACGGAACGGTGCTTACCGCCGGTGCAGCCTATTCCTATAACCAGTGTATTTTTGCCCTCTTCGGTATAAAGGGGCAATAAGTGGTGCAGCATATCAAGCAGTTTTTCTAAAAATTTCTGGCTTGATTCACAGGAAAGCGCATAATCTGCTACTTCTTTTTCTTTACCTGTTTTGCTTCTTAAACTTTCCTCGTAAAAAGGATTTGGCATAAAGCGCACATCAAAAACCAAATCACAATCAAGGGGTATTCCCCTTTTAAAGCCAAAGGACACTACATTTACAGAAATTGCCTCGTATTCACGGATTTGGGATTCGAAATAGCCAAGCATTTTTTCCCTGAATTCACGGGTTAAAAGTCTGGACGTATCAATGACCAAGTCCGAGCTTTTTTTGATTTCAGAAAGAAGCGCTCTTTCAAATTTGATACCCGAATCAAGTCTTCCGTCTGCACCGTGGGGATGCTTACGTCTTGTTTCTTTGTAGCGCTTTACCAACGTGTCGTCATCAGCATCCAAGAAAAGCACCGTACACTCGTTTCCGCCGTGTTTTAGCTTTTCGATTTCTGTGTAAAGGTGTGTTACAAGTTCGCCGCTTCTGGCATCTGCTACAAGGGCGATTTTGTTTAAGTGGAAGTTTGAACTTTCACAAAGGGCAATAAAACTCGAAATCAAAGTGGGAGGAATATTATCTACACAGTAATACCCTATGTCTTCCAATATGTGTATGGCAGAAGTCTTACCTGCTCCTGACATACCTGTTATAATTACTGTTTTCATAATTTTTCCTCCAATGTTTTTTATGCAAGTCTTGCTTCTATAAGTTTTACCAGATAACTTGCTTTTTGTTTGATAAGTTCAAATTCAGGGCCTTCAATCATAACACGAACGCAAGGTTCTGTACCTGAGGGACGAATTAAGACTCTTCCGTTTCCTGAAAATTCTGCCTCTACTTCTTTGATTGCTTCCATTATTATTTCGTCTTCTGTGTAGGTGTACTTCTTTGCGTTTGACACTTTTGCGTTTATCATTACCTGGGGCAACGGTGTAAACACAGATGATAAATTGCTTAATTTTTCGCCTGTTTTCTTTAGTATTGAAAGAAGTAAAAGTGCTGAGCACAAGCCGTCGCCTGTGGTGTTGTAGTCAAGGAATATAATGTGACCTGACTGCTCGCCGCCTAAGGTGTAGCCGTATTTTAACATTTCTTCCAAAACGTATCTATCGCCTACCTTGGTCTGTGCGATTTTAATGCCACGTTCTTTTGCGGCATTGACTAAACCTAAGTTTGTCATTACTGTTGTAACTAGTGTGTCCTTGGCGAGTTGTCCGTGTTCTTTTAAGTAACTTGCGCAGATAAGCATAATTTTGTCGCCGTCGATTAAGTTGCCTTTTTCGTCAACAACTAAGAGTCTGTCTGCATCGCCGTCAAATGACAAACCTAAATCTACGTCGATATTTTTTACGTATTCGCAGAATTTTTCTGTGTGGGTTGAGCCGCAGTTGGCGTTGATATTGATACCGTTGGGATGGTTGTGAACTACAAAAACCTCAGCACCAAGTTCAACCAAAGTCTCAACTGAGCTTAAATAGCTTGCACCATTCGCACAGTCTACGGCAATTTTTAAGCCCTCTAAAGAGTCTCCTGCCATCATTGATTTTGCAAATTCTTTGTAGTCATAAAGCGCTGTATCGCATTTTGAAATTGTACCTACTGCATCGCCTGTAGGAATGTCGAGCTCTACGTTATCTAAAATAATGTGCTCGATTTCTTCTTCGATTTCGTCGCTCAACTTGTAGCCATTGCCGTTGAAGATTTTGATGCCGTTGAATTCTGCTGAATTGTGAGAAGCAGAAATAACAACACCTGCATCTGCCTCGTATTTGCGCGCAAGGTACGCCACCGCAGGTGTGGGAATTACCCCAAGGGAGATTACGCTTGCTCCCATACTGCAAAGCCCCGCAGAAAGGGCCGATTCAAGCATATCGCCTGAAATTCTTGTGTCTTTGCCGATTAGGATTTTGGGTTTGTGCTTTGTTTCTTTTGTTAATACGTGTGCGGCAGCAAGGCCGATTTTCATTGCGAGTTCACAGGTGAGTTCAGTATTTGCCACACCGCGAACGCCGTCTGTTCCAAATAGTCTTCCCATAGTGAAGCCTCCTCGATAATATTTAGCGGGAACACCGCCATCTGATAGAACGGTATAATTATATCACAAATGTCAAAAAAAGTTAAGTATTTTTTTGAATTTGCGCATACTATAGTTATATTTTTTCACGGAGGTAGAAAAAAATGAAAATTTCTTTGGAAAAAGGTTTAAATGAATTGGAAAATCATCTTTTGGCACGAGGCTACGAAATCGTTCCCGAAAGCGAGGTAAGTGATGCTTATATCTATGAAAATACTCCCATTACGCAGATTCCCGTCAGGAATTTTTCCCCGATTTCATCACTGGCAGAAAACCCTGTTTTACTGGTGAATGCAAAGGGCAGAAGTTTTGATGAAATTGAACTCATATTAAACCAAAAAAGTTACAATAAAATCTTCTGATTTTTGCCTTTAGGTGTTGAAATTCCTTTGTCTTTGATGTATAATGTAGTGTTAGAATGACGTGTGACTTTTAGGAGTGATAACAAATGGCAAAAAGCATTTATCTTGACAACAGTGCGACAACTCCTCTAAAAAGAGAAGTTTTAGACGCTATGTTGCCTTATTTAACTGAACATTACGGCAATCCGTCGTCAATATATAAAATAGGACGAGAGGCAAAAGCAGCAATAGAAGACGCCCGCAAAAAAGTAGCCGATGCCATCGGCGCCGATGCAAAGGAAATCTTCTTCACAGGTTGCGGCACCGAAGCCGACAACTGGGCAATCAAAGGTATCGCCCAGTCAAAAGCGAAACTCGGCCGTCATATAATTTCATCTAAAATCGAGCATCACGCTGTGCTTCATACTCTTGAATCATTAGAAAAGCAAGGGTATGAGGTAACCTATCTTGATGTAGACGAGTACGGCAAAATCAGTCTTGACGATTTGAAATCTGCCATTCGCCCCGATACAATCCTAATTACGATTATGACCGCAAACAACGAAGTAGGCACAATCGAGCCAATTGCTGAAATCGGAAAAATTGCAAAAGAGAACAACATCGTTTTCCATACAGATGCTGTTCAGGCTATCGGCTCTATTGATATTGATGTGTCTGGTATGAATATCGATATGTTGTCACTATCTGCTCATAAATTCGGCGGACCAAAGGGCATCGGTGCATTATATGTGCGAAACGGACTTCGTCCTGCTGTATTTATGCACGGTGGTGCGCAGGAGCGCGCGAGACGTGCCGGCACAGAGAACGTAGCATCTATTGTAGGTCTGGGCAAAGCCATCGAACTTGCAACAACAAATTTAGAAGAAAAGACAGCTAAAATCCGCGCTATGCGTGATAAACTCATAAAGGAAATCCCCGAAAAAATTCCCTACGTGAAGTTAAACGGACACCCCGCGGACCGTCTTCCCGGTAATGTGAATTTTTCATTTAATTTCATTGAGGGCGAATCCCTCCTTTTGATGCTTGATTTAAACGGCATCGCGGCATCATCAGGCTCTGCCTGCACCAGTGGGTCATTAGACCCGTCACACGTGCTGCTGGCTTTGGGACTTCCCCACGAAATCGCTCACGGCTCGCTTCGTTTGTCAATAGGCGAAGTGAACACAGATGACGATATAGATTACGTTTTAGAGGTATTGCCCACAATCGTGCAAAGACTTCGCGATATGTCGCCCCTCTACGAAAAAGTAAAGAACAGCTAAGGAGTAAAGACTATGTATTCAGAAAAAGTTATGGACCATTTTGCTAATCCCAGAAATGTGGGTGAAATCGAAGATGCTAACGCAGTAGGCGAAGTAGGTAACGCAAAATGCGGCGATATAATGAAAATATATATGAAAATCGAAGACAACATCATAAAAGAGGTTAAGTTTAAGACTTTCGGTTGTGGTGCTGCCGTTGCTACAAGTTCTATGGCAACAGAAATGGTAAAAGGCAAAACTGTGGAAGATGCATTAAAACTTACAAACAAAGCAGTTATGGAAGCATTAGACGGACTTCCCCCTGCAAAAGTGCATTGCTCGGTCTTAGCAGAAGAGGCGATAAACGCAGCCATTGCAGATTACTACAAGCGTCAGGGTATCGAACCCGAAGTCAAAATCAAATGTTCAGGCTGCTGTGCAGACTGTCACAAGCACGACTGATATGAATAAGGTATTGTTGGGAATGAGTGGCGGCGTAGATTCATCTGTGGCCGCTGCTCTTTTAAAAAATGAGGGCTACGACGTACACGGCGTAACTTTAAAACTCAACGACGGCGATACTTCCTTTATTGATGATGCTGCCGCTGTAGCAGAAAGCCTCGGCATTCCTTTTGAGGTTGTTGATTTTCGTGATAAATTTAAAACGCTTGTAAAAGATGCATTTGTAGAAGAATTCAAGTCAGGCAGGACGCCTAACCCTTGTGTGATTTGCAACAAGGCAATAAAATTCGGTGCGCTCTTTGACTATGCAAAGGAGCGTGAGTTTGACTATATCGCCACAGGTCACTATGCTAAAATTGAGAACTTAAACGGCGAGTACACTCTTACAAAAGCCGAAAACAAGGAAAAAGACCAGAGTTATTTTCTCTATGGCATTCGCCGTGAGATACTTTCTAAAATATTGATGCCTTTGGGAAAATTTAGCAAAGACGAAGTACGAGAACTTGCAAAAAACCTTGACCTTTCTGTATGGAAAAAGCGCGATAGCCAGGACATCTGCTTTATTCCCGATGGGGACAAAAATGCTTACTTAAAAGAGTTTTTACCCGATTCACCGGGGGATTTTTTAGATACTGACGGCAAAATAATCGGCCATCACACAGGTATATTTAACTACACCTACGGTCAGCGAAAAGGCATCGGCGCCTATGGCAAGCCAATGTTTGTGCTTTCCATAAATCCTTCGGACAATAGCATCGTTTTAGGAGAAAAAGGCGACGAGTTTTCTGACTCCTTCTTGATGGGCGAGGTTAATCTTTTAACAGATTTGCCCGAGGAATTCCGTTGCTCCTGCAAAGTGAGATATTCGTCTTATGACCTGCCCTGCACAGTGTCAAAAATCGGCGATACATATAAAGTAACCTTGGACGACCCTGCTCGCTCCATAACGCCCGGTCAGGCGTGTGTTCTCTATGACGGGGAGCGCGTTTTGGGCGGCGGAACTATATTGACCCGTTAACTTTTTCAATTTCATCGATTTTTTGTGGCAGTTCATCGGGCGTTGTGACTAAAATATGGTCGTAGCTATCGGTCAATCGCCAAAGAACAGTATATTCATCAACATTTAAACCGTCGCAAAGAATAACCAGTGCGCACTTGTCATTTAAACTTTTTGATATGGCGCATCTTATATCGCATTCTATATTTTTGGTTTCTTTGACCAAAGGAAGAACGATGAAGTTTTTTTGAGCATTTTTACAGTAGCGACGCATCAAAAAATCCGATACACTGTAAAAAAAGCTTACAAACCCATAGCAAATAAAAAATATAAATACACAATCAAAAAAAATATTTCCCGACATAACTACCTCCAAGTGTTTTTTTACATATTATGGCGAGGACATATTTTTTGTGACCAGGGAGGCAAAATTATGAATAAAAAACGAATTTCTACAAAAGATATTGCCATAGCGGCGCTACTTACGGCATTAGCGATAGCTATTCCGTTGTTTATGCCATTGAAGCTGGTATTAGAACCAATATTCTCAGCTACATTTGCATCACATGTGCCCGGCATTCTTTCGATGTTTGTTGGACCTTTTGCAGTTGTCGGTACTGCCGTAGGCAGCGCGCTCGGATTTACAAGTTTGGGCCCTTGGGTTATGCTTCGCGCACTTTCACATATGATTTTTGGCCTTGTTGGCTGCAAAATGCTCCAAAAAAGATGGAACATTTTCTTGGTGCTCCTCATTACAGCCCTTATTCATGCAGGCTCTGAAATGATTGTGGGACTTATATCTATCCCCTTTATTGCAACACCTGACGGTGGCATATTAAAGTACATAATCGTTACAATAGGTTGCGGTACATTCATCCACCACTGTATCGATTTTGCAATTTCTGTTGTGATTTTCTATGCGCTTAAATCTGCAAGATTACTACAAACAGATATAAACTTTAAACATTTAAAAAGCAGAAACAAAATTTAAAGGGTTAAAATACTATATTTATCCCTTTAAAAAATTGGAGGTTTTATGAGGGCTGAAAAACAAAAAGTAGTTTTAATCGGCACAGGTTTTGTGGGGATGAGCTTTGCTTATGCGCTCTTAAATCAAAACGTGTGCAACGAGCTTGCGCTTATTGACATAGACACAAAAAAAGCTCACGGAGAGGCTATGGACTTAAATCACGGTCTTGCTTTTTCCGGGGCAAATATGAAAATATACGCAGCAGATTACTCGGCGTGCAGTGATGCCGATATCGTGGTAATCTGTGCAGGCGTTTCACAAAAACCCGGGGAAACCCGCCCCGCGCTACTCTCTCGAAACTCCGCGGTTTTTAAGTCAATTGTTGAACCCGTAGTGGCGTCTGGATTTTCGGGGATTTTTCTCATTGCTACAAACCCCGTTGACGTGATGACACACGTTGTAAAGACATTGTCAGGTTTTCCCGAAAGCAGAGTCATCGGTTCAGGTACAACCCTTGACACTGCAAGGCTTCGTTTTTTGCTGGGCGAATATTTTAATATTGACCCCAAGAACGTTCACGCCTACGTTATAGGCGAACACGGGGACTCGGAATTCGTTCCATGGTCGCAGGCCTTAATTGGAACAAAGTCCGTAGCAGATATCATCTCAAAATACGGTGACCGTTTTAACCAATCCGAAATGGATGAAATCTCCGAAAAAGTTAAGAATGCCGCCTACGAAATAATCGAGGCAAAGACCTCCACCTACTACGGCATAGGAATGTCTTTGGTGCGAATTGTAAAAGCAATTCTAAAAGACGAAAAGAGTATTCTCACTGTATCTGCCTATTTAAACGGCGAATATGGTGAGTCGGGGGTATATGCAGGTGTTCCTGTGGTTTTGGGTAAACAAGGCGTAAGAGGGCATTTGAACTTGAACTTAACAGACGAAGAATCAGATAAATTTCATAACTCTTGTGAAGTGTTAAGACAATATTATAAAGAAACAGGAATATAAAAAAAAGAACTGCTGTGCAGTTCTTTTTTTTATGTAATTTAGAAAAGTTCACTTAATGAAGTGTCGTTGTAAATTCTCTTAATTGCTTCAGCAAAAAGTGAAGCCACAGAGATTGTCTTAATCTTGGGAATTCTTCTTTCCTCAGGAATAACGATTGTATCGAGTGTTAAGAGTTCCTCAATGGGGCTGTTCTGAATTCTTTCGATAGCGGGACCTGACAATACGCCGTGTGTGCAGCAAGCATAAACTGCCTTTGCGCCACGGTCAGCCAAAGCTTGTGCGCCGTTTGTGATTGTACCTGCTGTATCAATCATATCGTCCAAAAGAATACAGGTTTTGCCGTTAATATCGCCGATGATGTTCATAACTTCTGAAACGTTAGGCTTGGGACGACGTTTGTCGATGATTGCAATGGGAACGTCTAATTTCGCCGCAAAATCTCTTGCACGTGTTACGCTTCCCAAGTCAGGAGAAACTACAACTACATCGTCTCTTGTGGGGAATTTTTCAAGGTAGTATTCGGCTAATAATCTGCCGCCCTTTAAATGGTCAACGGGAATATTGAAAAAGCCCTGAATCTGCGCAGCGTGTAAATCCATTGTGAGGATTCTGTCTGCGCCTGCTGTTGTCAATAAATCGGCTACCAATTTTGCTGAAATCGGGTCTCTTGCCTTTGATTTTCTGTCTTGTCTTGCATAGCCAAAATAAGGCATAACTGCTGTGATTCTTGATGCAGAAGCACGCTTTAAGGCATCAATCATAATGAGCAGCTCCATTAAATTGTTGTTTACGGGGTTTGAGGTTGACTGAATGATAAATACATCTGAACCTCTAACCATTTCGTTGATGTTGATAGCGATTTCTCCGTCTGAAAACATACCAACATTTGAATTTCCCAATTCCATACCTAAGTTAGCCGCGATTTTAGCAGCAAGTTGAGGATTGGAATTGCAGGCAAAAATCTTTACATCTTTACCGTGATTAACCATTTTTTAACTCCCCTTTTGTCTTTTGTATTTTATTTTAAATTATTTTTCGATTTTTTTAGGTCTTTCCCAGCCGCTTTTATTCACCTGGCGGGCGCGGGCAATAGCGAGGTTTTCCGCAGGAACGTCCTCTGTAATGGTAGAGCCTGCTGCGGTGAATGCGTTTTCTCCAACGCGAACAGGTGCAACGAGGTTTGTGTTACAGCCGATAAATGCACCGTCTTCGATAACTGTTCTGTGCTTGTTTTTGCCGTCGTAATTTACTACAACTGTTCCGCAACCGAAGTTTATCTTCTTGCCTACATCGGCATCACCCACATAGGTTAAGTGAGAAAGTTTTGTGCCGTCGCCGATGTTTGCATTTTTTATTTCTACAAAATCGCCCAGCTTTACGTTCTTTCCTACTACGCACTTGGGACGTACATAGCAGAAAGGTCCTACTGTGGTCTCTGCGCCTATCTTACTTTCTGTCAAAACAGAATGCTTGATTGATACACCATCTGCGATTTCGCAATCTGTAATGTCGGAACAAAAGCCTATTACACAGTTTTTGCCGATGACGGTTTTGCCGCATATTTTAACGTTGGGCTCGACTACTGTACCCTCACCGATTACAACTGTTTCGTCAATATAGGCATTTGCTTCGTCTATAAAAATTACACCGTTTTTCTTTAAGTTTTTGATAATCTTTTTTCTGTTCATAAGAACACCTCCGAGATTAATTATTTACAGATTTGTCAACTCTTATGTCAGAACCTATAAATTGTAATACCTTGTAGTGACCGTAAAGTCTTGAAACCACACGCTCGCCGTATTTTTTCTCAAGTTCAGAAATAGAAAGGTTTGTATTTATAACTGTTTTCTTACCTGAAATCAATCTTGAATTTATAATGTCAAAGAGTGATGCCGTGGTGTACTGTGTGGAAAATTCACTGCCCAAATCGTCCAAAATCAAAAGGTCGCAGGAGTAAAGCTTTTCCACTTTGAATTTTAATTTTTCCTCGTTGTCGCTCTTTTTGAACTTTAATTCTTCAAGCATTGAAAACGTTTTGTACGCTGTTTCGTATATTACTGAGTGCTGTGAATTTATAAGTTCCTTTGCAATGCAGGTGGAAAGGAATGTTTTCCCAAGTCCGGGCTCGCCCCAGAACAACAAATTTTTGTCTGTTGTGTCAAAATCCTTTACAAATTCGCGGCAAACAGAAAGTATACCCTCAATGTGAGCCTTGGGTGATACTCCGTAGTATGGGTCAACCTCATCACTGTAAAGTGACATATCAAATGTGTCAAATGACTGATGTGTTAGCTGTGCTGATAGGTTTGACTGCTCGTATGCCTTTTCGATGAGTTTTTTCTTAAAGCACTCGCAGGACTTTGTGCCTACGGCACCTGTATCATGACAAATATCACACGCGTACTTTTCAGAGAGCTCGTCTTCAGGGTAGCCGTTTTCTAAAAGAAGTGCGTTTTTCTTTGCTAAGAGTTTTTTCTGCTCATTACGAAGTGCGCTTACCTGTGAGTTGATATCATCGCCCGATAATGCAATCTTATAAAGCTTAAGGCCTAATGATTTAATCTCGTAATCTATAGCTTCAAGCTCCGGAACACGCGCAAAAACCGCATTCTTTCGTCTTTTTAAGTCTTGTTCGTTTTCGCTTCTTTGTCTTTCGTAATCAAGCTCAATTTCGTGAAACAATTCCTTATCATACGCCATCTCACGCACCGCCCTTCGTTACTTTCATAAACGCTCTTTTTTCAAGTTCGCTGTAGTCATATCTTGGCTTTTTAGGTGTCGGCTTTTGTGGAGTTAGTGCTCCCTTGCCGTCACGAACGCCATTTTCTAAAATTTTATTCATATAGTTAAAGGAAAGCTTGCCTGTTTTGTCTACTGTTATCTCGTAAGCTTCTTTTATTTGCTCGGGTGTCGACTTGAATTCTGTCTGCCATTTGGTGATAAATTCAAGCTCCTTTGTGGTAAGCTTGCGCTCTATTGCGCCAACGATACGCTTTACCGTATTGGCATAAGACAAAAATTCTTCGCGCTTTTTGATGTGTTTTTTTGCTTTTGCTACGGTGTCAACTCCGTTTTCCACCCATTTTTGAGCTTCTTTTTCAAGCTTTCTCATGGTGGTAACGCCACGTGATACAAAATACTCTATCATCACGAGAATCACCTCAGGAGTCATACCATAATAATCGTGCAAAGAATACAAAATCTCAATGTCCGCAGAGCTTAAAGTCTTTCCTAAAAATCCGCTGACGATTTTGTACATTTGAGAGAGCTTGCTGTCCTCTGCTACTTTTTTGCTGATTTCACTGCCGCGGTAATTGGGTTTAAAATCAGAAAGAGCAACTTTGCCTGATATATCAAAGCAAAGCTCGATATCGAATTCTGCATCGGCAACGCTCACGAAGTTATGTATTTTGACTAAACCCTCTGATGAGCAATACAAAAACGCATTTACCACATCAATAATATTTATGTGAAGAGTATCCGCAATAAAACCGTTTGTTATATCGGTTTTGCCTTTATAGTATTGTGATAGGGCAAACATATAAACAGCAAGGTAAACCGACTTGCCTGACTGTATTAACTTGTCACAAGCGCATTCCGGAATCTTGATATAATTTTTATCAGGACCCGAAGAAATGGGATTTATAATCATTTTACCTCACCTTAACCCAATAATACATAATAATTATAGCACAATTTCGAATATTTGTAAACAAATATTTCGTCATTTTTCGCTTTTAAAAATGAGCGAAAAAAAGTACCACATCAGCGTTAAAGCAGTAACGTGGCACTTATAAGGATTCACTTTTAGATTATTTACGAAGACCGAGTTTTTCGATGATTGCACGATATCTTTCGATGTCAACCTTCATGAGGTACTTCAAAAGACCACGACGCTGACCAACCATTTTCAAAAGACCACGTCTTGAGTGATGGTCCTGCTTGAACATTTTTAAATGTTCGTTTAAGTGGTTGATTCTCTCTGTCAAAACTGCAATCTGCACTTCAGGTGAACCTGTGTCGCCTTCGTGAATAGCGTACTTTGCAATGATTTCCTGTTTGAGTTCTTTACGCATTGTTATTTCCTCCTCTTATAATATTACACCAAACGCCGAGAGTAAGGTCAAAATCGAGGTGACGCCAAACCCCCAGTATCGGTAGCAAAAAACATTTTAACACAAATGTGCGCGTTTGTAAAGCCTTTTTTGAAAGTTTTTTAAATTTTGGTATTACTTTATTCCAGGGTGGCCTGCATCAATAATGACACATCTGCCATCTGACGGCAAAAAAGTCTCCTCGGTTTTGATAAATTCCTTTAATACTCCGCCAAAAAACACCAGTACTGTCATTAAGAGTATGGCTGCTACCGCTTTTTTTCTTTTTAAGATAAATATCATAATACCCTCCGAAAAATCCTCTTTTATTTATGATTTTATTCCGAAGAGCCGCCTTTTATACAAAAATAAGACTCTCATACGAGAGTCTTATTTTTAATTATTTTATTTTGCCAATGATTTTTTCGTTTTTAACGATTTTGATGTCTTTTTTGAATGAATCCAAGTATGTGTTAAACATTTCTGAAAGAACTGTGTTCTGTGCACTGGCTTCTACTGTTGCATAATCTGCGTGTGTGGTGGGGATTGAGTATCTTTTGATAATATGCCAGCCGTATGTTGACTCAACGAGCTTGGGATTAACTTCTCCTGTTTCTACTGCGAATGTGCCTTCTGTAAATTCAGGAACCATAGAGCCTGAACCATCTATCATTGCGCCTGAAGAATGAATGATATAGCCGTCAGGTGTTGCTTCCATACCGGGGTCTTCGCCGTATTCTTTTACTAATGCATCAAAGTCTTCCCCTGCAACTGCTTTAGCTAATACTTCTTCTGCTTTTTTCTTTGCATCTTCTGCATAGTTTTCGATTTGGGGAACTACACCGCTTTCATCTGCCTGAGGCTGATTCATAATTAAGATATGCTTTACGCGAGCGTAGGATTTCTCTACTTCCTCATAAACAACATCATCGTCAGGTGTGAATTCTTCCTGTTTTGTTGATGTTACAAAGCTGTAGTATGTGTCTGATAAGTATGCTTTTTCCATAATTTCTGCAATTAAGTACTTGTCAGCGCCTGTTTTTGATTTGAGTTCTTTCAATGCATCTTTGGTTTCTGAATCTTTTGCATTGATGATAGAACGCGCTTCGCTTTTCTGCTCTTCAGAGATGCTTATGCCCTCTTCAGCTGCCTTTATGCATGCGATTTCAGTACGGATGATATTTTCCTCTGCTCTTTCTTTGATTACGTCAAGTGCAGGTTTTCCGTCTATTTTTCCGTCCTTTAAAAATTCTTTTAAAGCTTCCTCATCTGCAAGTCCCTGCTCCTGAGCCACTTCATTCTTTACTAATTCAACGTAATATTTGTATTCTGCTTCTGTGATTTTACTTTCGCCTACTGTCATTACATCACGTGAAACGTTAAGTCCGTTGATGCTTGCTAAAAATACCATAGCTCCGCAAATCACTAAAATAGCAAGAATCCATATAATTGCTGTTTTTAATCCTTTCAACAAAAACACTCCTTTGTCTTATTTGTATACTTTACCATTATACACTAAAAATTTTCCATATGCAATAGTTTATTGTACTCTTGCAACAATTTTTTAACAGTTTCCAATGTGTCGTCTTTTTGAGCGATTTTTAATACCATATGAGGTCTTGCCCCTGCCGATATAAAAAACTTTCTTTCAAAAAGTGCAACCAACCCCGACACCGCCTGGATGTCCATATCGCCTTTGAAATAGCAGATGACGTTTCCGTCCTTTAGGGCGACCTCTGAAATGTTGTCGTCCTTTGCCAGATATTTGATTTCTGCAATTTTTATAAGATTTTCTACACTCTTGGGCAAATCACCGAAGCGGTCACATATTTCGCTTGATATTTCTATTTTGTCATCACTGTTTTCAATGGAGGCTATCTTTTTGTAAATGTCAAGTCGTGTAGAGTGGTCCTTGATATACTTTGGCGGAATATACGCCTCGATATTGATGTCAATATTGGGCTGCCAACTTTCCTTTGGAATTTCGCCTGTGATTTCGCTGACACTTTCTGCCAGAAGCTCGCAGTACATATCATAGCCTACCGTATCGATATGTCCGTGCTGCTCCGCACCTAAGATATTGCCTGCACCTCTGATTTCAAGGTCGCGCATTGCAATTTTAAAGCCTGAGCCAAACTCTGTGAATTCCTTTATAGCGCGAAGTCTTTTTGCCGCTACTTCATTCAGTACTTTGTCAGGTCTGTAGGTAAAATAAGCAAAAGCACGTCGTGAACTTCTGCCCACTCGTCCCTTTAGCTGATAGAGCTGGGAAAGTCCCATTCTGTTGGCATCTTCTATTATTATGGTGTTTACATTTGGAATATCAAGTCCTGTTTCAATAATGGTGGTACACACCAAAATATCTACTGTACCCTCTGCCATATCGAGCATTATTTTTTCTAAAGTGTCCTCGTCCATAGCGCCGTGAGCAAAGGTAACGTTTGCATCAGGGAACGCATCACGGAGTTTTTTTGCCGTCATTTCTATACTTGCGATACGATTGTGAATATAGTACACCTGACCGCCTCGGGAAAGCTCGCGGCGTATAGCATCGTGAAGCACCGCGTCGTTTTTTTCCATAACTACTGTTCTTACGGGGAAGCGATTTTCGGGAGGCTCGGTCAACACACTCATATCTCGGATGTTTATCATAGACATATGGAGGGTTCTGGGGATGGGTGTTGCAGAAAGAGTCAAAACGTCTACGTTGTTTTTCATTTCCTTTATACGCTCTTTGTGTTTTACACCGAAGCGCTGCTCCTCGTCCACTACCAAAAGTCCCAAATCCTTAAATTCTACGTCATTGCCCAGTAATCTGTGAGTGCCGATGACAATATCAACCTCGCCTGTTTTTAATTGCTTTAGGATTTTTGTCTGTTCTTTTTTGGTCTTAAATCTTGATAGTTCTGCTACTTTTATGGGGTATTTTTTCATTCTTTCGCAGAATGTATTGAAGTGCTGCATAACCAAAACCGTGGTAGGTGCTAAAAATGCCACCTGCTTTGAATCCATTACCGCCTTGAATGCTGCACGAAGCGCTACCTCTGTCTTGCCGTAGCCCACATCGCCGCACAGGAGTCTGTCCATAGGGCGAGTGCTTTCCATATCTTTTTTTATCTCGGCAATGCTTATCAACTGGTCATCTGTCTCAACATAGGGAAATGCTTCTTCAAAAGATTTTTGCCATTCCGTATCGGGAGAAAAGGAGAAACCTTGGGCCTGCTGTCTTGCCGCATACAGTGCCACAAGCTCGCGGGCCAGCTCTTCTGTTGAGGCTTTGACTTTTTTCTTTTGTCGTGCAAAGTCAGCACCACCCATTTTGTTTAAGCGGATTGTGCCCTCTTTGCCCACGTATTTTTGCAACAGGTCAAACTGTGACGTGGGAACGTATAAAAAGTCATCGCCGTTGTATTTTATTTTCAGGTAATCGTGTCTCTGCCCCTCTACCTCAAGGGTGTCAAGTCCTAAATACTGACCGATACCGTGGGTGTGGTGTACAACGTAATCGCCGATATCAAGGTCGTTAAAGTCGCGGATTTTTGCGGCGGAGTCGAGTTTTTTGCGACGAGTTGCCTTTTTGGGCTTTTTGCCGAAGATTTCCTCTTCGCCGAAGATTGCGATTTTTTCTTCTTCGTAGTAAAAGCCCTGTGACAGACCACCACGGGTAAAGTTTATCTTTGTCTTTAAGATTTTGTCGGTTATATTTACCGAAAATCCCTTTTCGTTAAGGTCGTGTATCAGTTTGTCTTGGGCGTCACTGCCAACGGAAAAGATAATACTGTAGCCGTTTTTTTGAAGGTCGTGTAATTCCTCGTAGAATCTTTCTCTTTCCCCTAAGGTTTTTCCCAATTCGCCTACTGTTACGTTGATTTCTACCATGGGCTTGTAGTCGCGGCAAGGGAAAGGAAGTTCGTATAAACCCAAAAACGGACGGGCAAGAAGTTCTTTTAATACGTCATAATAATCTAAAATATAGTTTTCTTTAAATATAAAGTTTTCGTTTTCTTCGGCTAGTGCCTTTACTGTTTCTTCAATGTCCCACTTTATGCCATCAAAGCGTTCTGAAATTTTGTGAGGCTCATCGAAGAAAACGTAAGTTTCATCGTCAAAGTACTCCAATACTGAGGTTCCTTTTCCCTCTGTTTTGTCGTTGGCAGGGCCTATAGATACATTTTCTTTATTCTCAACAGACACCTGAGTGAACACGTCAAACTCACGGATTGAGTCTATCTCGTCGCCAAAAAGTTCAATTCTTACGGGGTTTTCGTGAGCAGGGGAAAACACATCGACAATACCGCCACGAACGGCAAACTGACCCTTGCCCTCTACCGTTTCCTCTCTTGTGTAGCCTGAATCTACAAGTTTTTTTGTGATTTGAGGTATTGAGATTTCGCCACCTACCGTAAACTCTATCATACTTTTTTTGTAAGAATTAAGGTCTACTGTAAACTGTAAAAGGGCATCCAGTGACATCACTGTTATGCGCTTTTTGCCCGCGTCAAAGGCTAACTTTTCTATGACCTCCATACGTCTTGCCATAAGTTCGTTACTGTGGGCGTCTGTTTTGTAAAATTCAAGTTCTTTTGAGGGGTAATACAAAACCTCATCGCCCAGATAATAAATAAGTTCGTCTGCCATTTTTTGAGCCATGTAGTCACTGTCTGAAATATATAGCCCTGAAACTCCTAAATCAAGGCATAGCGACGCGGCAAAATGGGCTTTTGCAGGGCGGGTAAGCCCTACTACATTCTTTGCTCCTTTGCCGTGTAAATCCAATATTTTATTAAATGCACCTATCTTTTTTGCAAGGTTTGTAAGTAGCATTTAGTACACCTTTCCGTTGAAACTGTTCATAGCAGCGTCTATGCCGTCTTTTATTATCATAGGTATCGCTTCGTCCACCATAGCATCTACTGCCTTTGACATATGGGTGATTTCTTCTTTTGAAAATTTTCCTAAAACCCAATCTGCCAAATCGTAGTGCTCGGGAGCACCACCAACGCCTAACTTTATTCTTGGAAATTCATCGCTTGACAGTTGACAGATTATAGATTTTAAGCCGTTGTGTCCGCCGTCAGAGCCTTTTTGTCTTATTCTTACTTTACCGCAATCAAGGCTCACGTCATCGTGAAGCACTATTACGTTTTGTGGTGGTACTTTATAAAAAGCGCACACCGACTGGACACTATCGCCCGAAAGATTCATAAAGGTCTGGGGTTTTACCAAAACCACCTTTTCTCCTGCTATGGTTCCTTCGCCGATTAGCGCCTTGTGCTTGATTTTATTTATTTTTATGCCGTATTTTGCCCCCATATAGTCAAGAGCAACAAAGCCTATATTGTGTCTTGTACCATCGTATTTTTTTCCGGGGTTTCCTAATCCTACAATTACGTACATTGTGTTCTCCTTTGTTATTTTACATAAGTTATGGCAACGCCGTCGCCAATGGGAAGTATTGTGGTTTCAAACCGTGCGTCTTGACACAAAAAATCAAGATACTCACGTAGTCGTCTTGTGATGGTGATGTGCTTCTTTGTAGCAAGGTCGTCGCTTGCCGTCATACCAAAATATAAAACATCGTCTGTTAAAATTACACTGCCCGAATGACACATAGCGAGTGCCTTGTCAAAGTGGTCGCGGTACTGCCCCTTGGCAGCATCTATAAACACAAAATCAAAGTCACCTGAAATGTTTTCTAAAACCTCTGTGGCATCACCAAAAATACAGCGGATTCTGTCTTCTGCACCACGGGATTTGATGTTTTCCTTTGCCTCAAGCAGTACATTTTCATCTCGCTCGATGGTGGTAACAGTGGCGTTATCTCCTGCATATTTTAGCATAAGCAGTGAACTGTAGCCTATTGCCGTTCCAACTTCTAGGATGTTCTTGGGCTTGTATATTGACATAAGCACAGAGAGCAGTTTTTCCACCTGAGGCTTTACTATGTAGATGTGGTTTTGCTCTGCATACTCCCTAAGTTCTGCAAAGAAAGGCTCTTCTTTTTTGTGAGTGTTATTTATATATTCTTCTATGTAGTCGTACTGAATATTATTCATTTTGTAATAACTCCTTTAAGTACGAAAAACGTTTTGCTTCATAGTCATTGTCAACCATCTTAAAGAGGGCTGCCTTTTGTCCTACCAGTACCACACGGTTTTTTGCGCGGGTGATAGCGGTATATAATAGATTTCTTGTGAAAAGTTTCTCTGTTCCCCAAAATATAGGAATCACAACAGTATCAAACTCACTGCCCTGACTTTTATGAACGGTAATGGCGTAGGCGTGCTCAAGTTCGTCCAGTTGAGAGTTTTCGTACTCTACTATTTTTCCATCATCAAAAAGTACCAAAACCTTCGAGGGTTTTACGTCTGTTATTTTTCCGATGTCGCCGTTATATACGCCGAAGCCCTCGTCGCCTGATTGTTTTTTCCACTTTAAGTCGTAGTTGTTTTTTATTTGCATTATTTTATCACCACGGCGTAGTGTTCTGTTTTGGAATTTCTTTTCATCACTCTTGGCGTTTTCGGGGTTGAGCAGTTCTTGCAGTCCCTCGTTTAGCGAAAATACACCGGCTGCGGTTTTTTTCATAGGTGTTATCACTTGAATGTCTGAAATCGCATCAACACCGTATGCTTGCGGCAATCTTCTTGATACCAAATCC
Organism: Congzhengia sp.; assembly: GCA_045591015.1. GTDB lineage: Bacteria > Bacillota > Clostridia > UBA1381 > UBA9506 > Congzhengia. The sequence continues at coordinate 36,909 of JAZNSC010000009.1, read as the reverse complement.
AGAAGTTTTTGTTGTGTTGTATCTACATTTTCGGCTTCTACAAAGAAAAAGTCCTTGTCCTTTACATTAAGCACAGGGTAGTCGCCCATATTTATTTTGTGGGCGTTTACTACTATCATACTTTCCTCTGCCTGACGAAAGACAGTGTCAAGGCGTGTTACGGGGACTTTTTCCGACTCAATAATATCAAAAAGTACATTGCCTGCACCCACTGAGGGCAACTGGTCACTGTCGCCCACCAAAATCACACGTCCGCCGTGCTTTACCGCAGAAATCAACGAACTCATAAGTATGGCATCAACCATACTTACCTCGTCTACTATGATTACATCTTCCGTGAGCGGCTCCTGGCTGACGCGGGAATATTCCCTTAATATGTCATCCTCTGCATAGCCTACCTCCAAGAGTCTATGAATGGTTTTGGCTTCTTTTTTGGTCAGTTCTGTCATTCTTTTTGCGGCTCTTCCCGTTGGTGCGCAGAGTGCTATTTTTTCTTTTTTATTTTCAAAAAGTTTGATTATAAAATTTATCGTAGTAGTTTTTCCTGTACCGGGGCCACCTGTGATTACGCTTATTCCCGAGGAAAGCGCTGCCTTTACTGCTTGTCGTTGCTTTTCTGCCAGTGTTATTTTTTCTTCTTTTTCGATTTTTTCGATTTCTTTGTCAAGGTTTTTGCTGTCAGAATCGAAAGAATTCTCTAATAATTCTTTGATGCTCTCTGCAATTAGTCTCTCGGCACTGTAGAGCGCCGGCAAAAAAATCGCATCTGCGTCTTGTTGGGTTTTCTTTAAGATAAGCTGATGCTCAACCAAAAGTTGTGTCAAGGCATTTTCGGCTTCTTCTGGTGTAATTCCAAGTAAAGTGCAGGCAGAATTAGTAAGCACATTGCGAAGAAGATATGTGTGCCCCTCACTAATGGCAGAATTGGTAAGAATGTATTTTATGCCTGACTTTATTCTGTAAATGCTTGCCCTGTCTCCTCCTGACATAGCGGCAATTTTGTCTGCAGTTTTAAAACTGATGCCCTTTATTCTTTCGCAAAGGACGTAGGGGTTTTCTTGTATTTTTTCTACTGCGTTTTTTCCTAAAACATCGTAGACTTTTACTGCATAGGCAACAGAAATATCGAATTTCTGCAAAAACATAATGAGGTTTTCTTTATCTTGAACGGCGCGGTAACTTTCACTGATTTTTGCAGCACGCTCTCTTGAAATACCTTTAATTTTTGCAAGTCTTTCCGGTGTGTCCGATATTACCATAAGGGACTCTTCGCCAAAAAGGTCCACGATTTTTTCTGCCATTTTGGCGCCTATACCTTTGATTATTCCTGATGAAAGGTATGTGCGTATGGCGTCCTTCGTTTCGGGCTCAATTCGCTCGAAATACTCGATTTTTAACTGTTCGCCGTAGTTGGGGTGGTTTACCCATTTGCCGCATACAACCAAGATTTCGCCGCACTTAATATAGGGGACTGTGCCAACACAGGTAATAAGACCCTCGTCAGCGTCCTCTAAATCAAAAATGGCATAGCCATTGTCTTCGTTTATGTATATAATTTCATCAACTGTGCCGCGGTATGCGTCTAAATCATTCATTCAAAAATTCTCCGATGTAATCTTTAACCTCTTGGTAAAGGTTTTCGCTTAAGCAGTCAAACCAGCGATAGTTTCCGCGCCTGAACCAGGTGAGTTGGCGCTTTGCGTAGTTTCTGCTGTTTTTCTTAATTAGCTCGATGCTTTCTTCTTCGGTGATTTCGCCCTTTACCAAAAGCACTGCTTCCTTGTAGCCTATGCCCTGCATTGCTTGAGCATCGGGGGAAATTCCCTCTTCTAAAAGTCCTCTGACCTCATCAAAAAGTCCCAGACGTTCCATAATATCTACGCGCTTATTTATTCGTTCGTACAGAAGTTCACGCTCACAACTAAGAGCAACAAGGCAAAAATCGTAGGGCGATTTTTCCAGTTTTGACACTTCCTCCTGTTGAGTACGGGTTTTTCCCGTTGTTTTGAAAATTTCCAAGGCACGAAGCACCCTTTTTGTATTATTTGGGTGAATGGCTTCTGCTGACTCGGGGTCTAGTGCACTGAGTTGTGCGTGCATATAGTCTGCGCCTTTTTCTTCTAATTCGCGCTTTAAGGCTTCTCTCACTTCTTCGTTTTTATCTGCCTCTGTGAATTGTACATTGTCAACTAACGACGAAATGTAAAGTCCCGTGCCGCCTACGATTATGGGGATTTTTTTTCGAGCGAGAATTTCGTTTATTTTTTCTTTGGCGTCATTTACATAATCTGCCACGGAATACTCACCATCAGGCTCCAAAAAGTCCATAAGATGATGGGGAATCCCTTGCATCTCATCAGGTGTGGGCTTTGCACTTCCGATATCAAGTTTTTTGTAAATTTGTATAGAATCGGCAGACACTATCTCGCCGCCGAAATCTTGTGCCAATCTCACAGAAAGGGCTGTTTTTCCCGTTGCTGTGGGGCCTGTAATTACAATAACCTTGTTCATTTAAACTATCCTTTTAAACCGTTTTTCGATAAAATCTTTTGTAAATTCAATGGTGATGGGTCTGCCGTGAGGACAGGTATTGATGTTGTCAAGCATCAATACATCTGTTACGAGTTTTTCCATTTCGGTATTGTTTAGAGTTGCATTTGCTTTAATCGCGCCGCGACAAGCGATGCGGTAAAGCATCTTTGATGCCAAATCGTCGTCGATGTTTTTGCGGTTTGACGCGAACATTTCCAAAATTTCAAACATTGTTTCCGACACATCGCTTTGCTCTGCCTCCATGGGAATTTCGCGAACTATAATTTCGCGCTCGCCGTAGGTTTCGGCAGTGTAGCCCAATTCGTTTATAGCCTGCTCGTTTTCACAAAAAATCGAATACTCGTTGGCAGTCAAATTTATGATTTCAGGAATAAGCAACACCTGTGTTACGATGCTACGCTCTCTATATTGGGTCAGGAGTTTTTCGTATCTTAATCTCTCGTGGGCTGCGTGCTGGTCAACCATTAACATTTTTCCGTCTTTTTCTACTATTATGTAGGTATTGAGAACTTGTCCGCATACACGAAATACAGGGATTTCGCGTGCGGGTTCGGGTGTTTTTTCAACCTTTGGTTCTTCTTTTATCTCAACCTTGGATTCTTCTTTTATTTCTGGTTTTATTTCAGGGATTTCGATTTTGATTTCGGGTTTAGTTTCGGGAACTTTGTAGGTGTTTTCGCCGAAATGTATTTTTTCCTGCTCTGTCTTTTGCACATCACGGTGTACAACGGGTGTAACCTTGGAAAAATCTATCTTCGGAAGTTCTCTTTTTACTTCGGGTGTTGATTTGAAGGTTTCCTTTACAACTTGTGGTGTGGGGCGAACAAACTCTTTTACCGAGGGTTTTTCGTCTGTTACCTGAGGCACGTAGGCCTTTTTGTATAAAGCATTTTTTACCGCCCAGTAAACAGCGTGGTAAACTGCTTTTTCGTCGGCAAATTTTGCCTCTAATTTCGTAGGATGAATGTTTATATCAACCATCTCGGGAGATAGTTCGATATTTAAGACACATGCCGGGAATTTTTTTACCATAAGCTCGTTTTTGTAGGCTTCCTCCACTGCGTGAGCAAGGAGTGCGCTCTTTATGTATCTTCCGTTTATGAAGAAATTCTCCATATTACGATTTGCGCGCGCCGCTGATGCTTTGGCACAAAGCCCCGTGACTTTTACGCCGTTTTCTTCGTAACTTGCATCTATCATAGCGTCTTTTATGTCTTTTCCGTAAACGGCGTACACCGCAGATGTAAGTTGATTATCGCCGGGGGTAAAGATTATTTCCTTGCCGTTGTTGATAAATTTTACGGAAATTTCTGGATGAGAAAGGGCAAGACGCGCCACAATGTCCTCAATGTAGCCTGCCTCGGTGTAGTCCTTTTTCAAAAATTTCATTCTGGCAGGAACGGTGCAGAAAAGTTCGCGCACCAAAACAGTAGTGCCATCAGGGCAACCTGCATCGTAGAGGTCAATTATTTCGCCGTTTTCTGCTATCATATATGTTCCTGTTTCTTCACTTTTTGACTTGGTGTAGATTTCAAGTTTTGACACAGCCGCAATAGACGACAGCGCCTCACCGCGAAAGCCTAAGGTGTTGATTTTAGCCAAATCTTCTTCTGTTGAGATTTTGCTGGTGGCGTGTCTTACGATAGAAAGTTTCACGTCCTCTGCTGACATTCCGATACCGTTGTCGGTAACGCGCATATATTTTATGCCGCCTGATTTTATCTCTACTGTGATTGCAGTGGCTCCTGCGTCAACGGAGTTTTCCAACAGTTCTTTTATAACTGATGCAGGGCGCTCTACCACTTCGCCTGCGGCAATTTTGTCAGATACGTTTTTTGATAAAACTTGTATTCTTCCCATCTTTATCACCTACCAGATTGTAAAAATATCTTTAAATGCTATCAGCACCGACAGTGCCAAAAGCAGTACTATTCCAATAAAATGCACTACCGCTTCCTTTTCAACGGGTATGGGTTTTCGTCTTACCATTTCGATAAGCACGAAAAATATTCTGCCGCCGTCTAAAGCGGGCAAAGGAAGAAGGTTGAATACGCCCAAATTTATAGTGAGTAAAACCGCAAGGCTAACGAGCCTAATTATTCCATCTAAACCTGCACTCTGGGCGTGCTCTACTGCCGTTCCTATTTCGTGGACAATTCCCACAGGGCCTGAAACCTGCGACAGCGGCACTTTGCCCCTTATAAGACTAACGAGAGAGTCCACTATCACTCTGCTGTAAAATACAGTTCTATAGTAGGATTTTTCGAGTACGTTGCCTATGGAATTTTGTGAGGTTTTTAAGGTTATGCCGTAAGAAATTTTCCCCTCTGATTTTGGGGTTACGGACACTTCTCGCTTCACGCCGTTATTTTTTACTACTAAATTCAGTGTGCCGTCGGGGTTTTTATTGTTTTCTATTTCCCAGGAGAAGTCCTCCATTATGTGGATTCGTCTTCCGTTTACGCGTATTATCTCATCATCAGGCAAAAGACCTGCTGATTCTGCGGCGCTGTCGGGTGTAATTGCCTCTATTTTCGGCTCAACGTAGCCGTCGGATGCCGCGCCTATTCCTATTAAGAGAACAAACCCCAAAAGAATATTCATAGCGGCGCCTGCTACTAAAATAACGAGTCTTCTCCAGGGGGCTTTTTTGTTAAATGAGCGCTCGCTCTCAACATCCTCGTTTTCGCCCTCCATAGCACAAAAGCCGCCTATGGGGATTGCTCTTATGGAATAGAGAGTTTCGCCTTTTTGCTTTGATATGATTTTTGGTCCCATACCGATAGCAAATTCATTTACTTTTACGCCTAATGATTTCGCCGCAATAAAATGCCCTAACTCGTGCACAAAAATAAGAATTGCAAATATTATAATTGCTGCCAACACTGTGAAAATAGCGTTCATTTAGTCCCTTTCTCACATTCTTATAAAATGCGTCAAAGCCTTATATGACATCATATAAGGCTTGATATTTTAGTGTAGTTTATGTATGTTCCTTGTTATATATTCTCTGGCATATAAATCCGCATCCAATATATCACTTATTTTCGGATTGTTTACTGTCTTGTGTTCGTCCATTGCCATTTCGACAATGTTGCCAATATCTAAAAATCCGATTTTTCCCTCTAGGAAAAGCGCAACTGCTGCTTCATTAGCACCGTTTAATACTGTAGGTAATGTTCCGCCTGTTTCCCCTGCTTTATATGCTAATGCCAAGCATTTGAAAGTTTTGGTATCGGCTTTTTCAAAGGTCAGAGGGGTTTTGGTTAAATCCAGTGCATTGTCACACATGGTAAGCCTTTCGGGGTATGTAAGTGCATACTGAATAGGCAACTTCATATCAGGAACGCCCAGTTGTGCTATTACTGCATTGTCGGAAAATTCCACCATAGAGTGAACTATACTTTGTCTGTGAACTAGCACATCCACCTTAGAAAGCGGCACACCAAAAAGGCTCTTTGCCTCTAAAACCTCTAAACCCTTATTCATAAGCGTCGCACTGTCGACAGTTATTTTTGCGCCCATGCTCCAGTTGGGGTGCTTTAATGCTTCTTTTGCAGTCATCTGTTTTAGCTCGTCTGCCGTTTTTCCAAAAAACGGTCCGCCAGATGCCGTAAGTATAATTCGCTTTAATTCTGTGTCATAGTTTGCTTTATTTACGCGAGCCGCCATACATTGAAATACGGCACTGTGCTCACTGTCAACGGGAATTATCTCAGCACCAGTTTGGCGCGCTGTATTCATCACTATGTCTCCTGCAGTGACTAAGGTTTCCTTGTTGGCAAGGCCTATTCTTTTGCCTGCCTTTACTGCCGCCAAAGTTGGAAGAAGCCCCGCTATACCAACGATTCCGGTGATTACCGTGTCGGCATCGTCTAAAGACGCTATCTCACAAAGGCTTTCTTTTCCTGATAAAACTTGCGTGTCTGTATCCTTTATTCTCAATTTAAAGTCATGTGCTTTTTCTTCATCGGGAAGAGCCACGAATTCAGGGCGAAACTTCCTCGTCTGTTGCTCTAACAAATCGAGATTATTGTTTCCCGATAGGGCTTTCGCACGAAAGCCTTGCTTTTCTTCTATTACTTCTAAACTCTGTGTGCCGATAGAGCCTGTAGAGCCTAAAATTACTACATTCTTCATACTTTTCTCCTATCTTATAACAGGTAAAAATGTAATGAAATAATATACAACCGGCGCCACAAACATCAACGAATCCACTCTGTCTACGAAGCCGCCGTGTCCGGGTATTACGTTTCCGAAATCCTTGACGGAGAAGTTTCTTTTGATTACTGATGCAGATAAGTCGCCGAATTGTGATACCACGCTGCAAATAACAGATAAAGCAACAAGCAGCAAGAAGTTTACATCATGGCCCATTTTCCACATTACAATGCCATATATGATAAATCCTACAAGTGTCCAAACTATACCGCCGATTGCACCTTCTACTGTTTTGTTGGGGCTGATTGAGGGAATTAGTTTATGCTTGCCCATAAGCATACCCGTAAAATAAGCTCCCGTGTCTGTAACGTAAGCACCAATAAGCGCCATAAAGAGAAGCGCAACACCATTGTCAAGATTTCTTATAAATGTAAGGTGCATCAAGAGCACTACAGAGTAAAACACCAAAAAAATCGATGCACAAACATCTGAAAATTTCACACGTCCGTTGTCCAAAATAGCGATAATCATAAGCGTGATTATGAACAACACCGTGATTATAGGTATTAAGGTGCTTGCAATTTCTTTATTGAGGAAACCCAAAACCATATACGCCGCCGCAAAAACATAATTTGCTATAACGACTAAAGGTTTTGTTTCCAAACGTAAAACTTTTGTGAGTTCCGCCATTACCAAGAAAGTCAGCGCACAAACAAGTATAGAAAATGCCCAATCAGGTGTAAAAAGCACTATAGCTAAAAGTGCCACTACCAACACGGTTGCACTAATCATTCTTGTTTTAAGTTTGTCCCACATGGTTGCCTCCTGTTTATACCCCGCCAAAACGTCTGTTTCTTGCTTGATAATCTAATATAGCGCGGGTAAAATCATCTTTGGTAAAATCGGGCCAGTTAATATCAGAAAACCAATATTCGCTGTATGCCGACTGCCAAAGCAAAAAGTTGCTGAGTCTGTATTCGCCGCTGGGTCTTATTATCAAATCACAGTCGGGAATTTCTGTATAGAGTCTGTCGGAAATTGTTTCTTCGGTTATGTCGTCAATAGAAAGCTTACCTTCCTTGACCTCACGGCAGATATCTTTTACTGCGCGGGTTATTTCTTGTCTTCCGCCATAGTTCATAGCAAAGAAAAGAATGGTTTTGTCTCTTACGGAGGATTTTCTCTCGGCGTTTGCCATTTCTGCCTTTATCTCATCGGACAAAACACTTCTGTCACCGATAAAGCGTACTTGAATTTCGTTGCCCTCTAAGAGCTTTTCGTCCTTTAGGTACTCTAAAAACAATTTCATCAACGCGTCAACTTCTTCTTTGGGGCGCTTCCAGTTTTCAGTAGAAAAGGCGTATGCAGTCACATACTTAATGCCCATTTCACTGGCAAAGGTTACGATGTTTCGCAGTACATTTGCCCCTACCGAATGCCCCGCACTTCTGGGAAGTCCGCGACGACGCGCCCAACGTCCGTTGCCGTCCATAATAAGACCTACGTGTCGGGGAAGGTTATTTTTATCAACTTCGGCTATTAACTTTTCATTTTTCTTTGATTTAAATAAACGAAAAATTTTAATTCACCCCGAATCAGATTTCCATAATTTCTTTTGTCTTTTTGTCTGCTAATACATCGATGTCCTTGATGTACTGGTCTGTAACTTTCTGAATACCTGTTTCAGCATTCTTTAAATCGTCCTCTGTGATTTCGCCGTTTTTCTTCTGTGCTTTGAAATCATCAATAGCGTCACGACGTGCATTTCTTACTACAACCTTTGCTTCTTCTGCTCTTTTTGAAACTGATTTTACAAGTTCCTTTCTTCTTTCTTCTGTGGGGGCAGGGAAATTAAGTCTGATGCTCTTGCCGTCGTTTGTAGGTGTCAAGCCTAAGTCTGATGCTAAAATAGCTTTTTCAATATCGCGCAAAATGCTTGCGTCCCAAGGCTGAATAAGTAACTGTCTGGGGTCAGGTGTAGAAATTGTACCAACCTGTGCTAAGGGTGTAGCTGTGCCGTAGTAATCTACTGTCACTCTGTCTAAAATTGCAGGGTTTGCTCTGCCTGCTCTAATTGTTGCAAAGTCGTTTTCCATAGCGGAAATCGCTTTGTCCATTTTTGCTTTTACATCTTCGTACATATTCATAACTTCCTTTCGAAATTTTTTATTTATTTAGTTAGAAACTACTGTTCCTATTTTTTCTCCGCATAAAACTTTGATTATGTTTTCAGGGTCGGCAACACCAAATACCAAAATCGGAATATCGTTGTCCATACAAAGAGATGTTGCGGTAGAATCCATAACCTTGAGTCCTAAATTAAGCACTTCCTTGAATGTAACCTCTGTGAACTTCTTTGCATTGGGGTTTGTTGCAGGATCGCTGTCATAAACTGCATCTACATTTTTAGCTAAAAGAATAGCGTCCGCTTCGATTTCGGCTGCACGGAGAGCTGCTGTGGTATCTGTTGAGAAGAAGGGGTTACCCGTTCCGCAACCGAAGATTACCACTCTGCCCTTTTCCAGATGGCGCATAGCTTTGTTTCTTATGTAGGGCTCTGCAATTTGTCTCATCTCGATAGAGGTCTGTACTCTTGTAGGAATACCCTCTGCCTCAAATGCACTAGCTAAAGCCAGTGAATTCATAACAGTTGCAAGCATACCCATATGGTCTGCTCGCGTTCTATTCATATTGTGACCGTCTCTGCCGCGCCAGAAGTTTCCGCCGCCTACTACCACTGCGATTTCTACCCCTGCGTCGTGGCATCTTTTTACTACTTTTGAAACATCGCTTAAGACGTTCATATCAAAGCCTGTGCCTTTATTTCCTGATAATGCTTCGCCGCTTACCTTGAGTAAAATTCTTTTGTATTTTGTGTCCATAATTTCCTCCGCTCTTATAACTTTTTTATCACAATATATTATACTATGTTTTAGGTCAATATTCAAGATATTTTAGCAGTTTTGTGGCTAAGTTTACATAATATTTGCGATTTTTTCGAAGTTATCAACATTATCAACAGGGTTTTTAACAATTTTTTAATACTTTTTAATATTTTTTTAATCTTTGCTCTATTTTTAACATAAGAGAATAAAAAAGAAGCAATTCGCATTACTCGAATTGCTTCAATAATTTTTAATCACATTCCAATACTCGAGATATTAAATAATAACTTCTTGAGCTTGTATATTCAATTCCTGTGAGATTTCGTGCCATAGGCGCTCCGGAGCCGCCTGCCCATTCTTGTTCAGTTTCGTTCATGGCATTTTCTTTTTCTTTTATCCAGTTGATTTCATCTGACTTTAGGGCGGCAAAATCCTTGGAGTTCATATTTGCTTTTAGATATTGATATACTTCATTAAGTAAATTATCCCACTTAACATACACATTGTATGATTCTTTATTTAGCTCTGCTTGGCTTGTTGCATTATCAAGATATGTTCTGCTGTATGCTTCAATATCTTGAGCTTTTTTGATATATTGATTGTATTTTGCCTCTGCGGGTGAGGGTTTATTTGGAGGTGGTACGTCTGTATATTCTTGCTGGTAAGATGTAGCTCCGTCATCTTTGTATGTTCCTATAACGACATCATTTTCACTGTTTTCTTGAGAATCATCTTCAAAATCTGATTCCATAGCGTTTTCGCTTTTACTTGCTCCGAATTCTACATCGTCGAAAAGCTTTTCAAAAAGTATGCCGTCTCCTATTTCGCAGCCTGATAATAGCATAACGGTGATAACTAAAAAGCAAATTACCAAAACATTAGTTTTTTTCATTTTCATATTTACATCTCCTTGGTTTAATGGTTTTTTAACTTTAATAATATAAATTCAAAATATGCCCTACAATAACAGCAAGAACACAAGCGGTATTGTGATTACTGACAAGAAATGTGATATCATTGCCATTGATGCGCCTACTGTAGAGTCGCCGCCGTAGGCTTCGGGGAAAACTATGGTATTTAACCCGAAGGGAAGAGCCGTAGCACAAAGGACAACAATTATGATATCTTCACTTGTACCTAATGCTTTAAGTACCAATGTAAATGCAATGGGCATCAAAATAAGGCGAATCGCTGTTGCTATATATACTCTGCCGTTTGATGCAAGTTTCTTTAAACCGTAGTTGCCGAAAACAAAGCCTGCAATAACCATCGCTATAGGCGACATGGCCGAGCCTGCCGATGCAATTCCCTTTGACAAAAATTCGGGAAGCGGGATTTCGAGCATTCCGAATATTGCACCGATAAGCATGGCTATCAGCGGCGGACTAAGTAGACTTTTGAGCGAAAATTTCGCTCCGGCTTCTTTAGGAATCAAAGAATAAAGTCCGTATGTGTATATGAATATCTGCATTGAAAAGTAAAACATCATATACTGAAACAGCACTTCACTACCGAACACGCCCTCAACTAAAGCATTACCCATAAAGCCAAGGTTCGGAATAGTGAATGAGTATATGTAGACACTTTTTGTGTATTTATCTTTTGTGAAAATACGAGATAATAAAAGAGCCAACGCAAAAGAACACGCCAACACTATCGCTCCGTAAATAACGAATTTTCCAGTAGCGACAAAATTAGTTATTGTGCAATTATTATAAAATGTCTGAAAGGTCAGGCACGGTAATAAAAGGTATGTTTCAAGCTTTGACAATACTTTTGATGTATCTTTTGGCAGAGCTCCGCTTTTATTTAGCAAAAACCCTACCAGCATAAAGCAAAAGAACACCAACATCTGATTTATCGTAACATTAAAAACCTGCATAACTATCTCCCTGTTTGGTTTTTACGAAATTTTTCATACGTGATAATAATATCATATAACATTACTATTTTCAAGCACAAAAAAGCAAAAGAGCCGCAAAAACTTGCGGCTCTTTTGCTTTTCTTTTTTCTTTCAAAAAAAGAGGGAAAATGAAAAAGTTCGTGTTGTGTTGTGGTATGTATATATAATAATACATATTTCGATAATTTTCAATTCGCCAACTCAACAAAAATAACAAATTTGTCAGATTATTTTTGTGAGATTTTCACAATCATTCTCCCTTTGACACCTTTTTAAGCTTGAGTCTTACTGTATTTCCGTCTAAAGACTTGATTCCCTCGGGAAGTGAAAGTTCAACCTCTACCTCGCCTGTTTCGGAAATCATAGACATATCAACTGTTTTCGTTTCAATTTTTTCAAGAGATTCGATAACAGCCGCAGCACCTGCCACCTCTACGCTCTTAACAGAGTTTGAATCAAAGGTGTACCACTCTTTATCGCTATTTATTCCTGGAGCAAATTTTATATTGATGTCGAGCTTCTTTTTCTTTAATATTTCACAATGCACATCAACTGAATCTTTACCCATAGTCACGTAGGGAGTGTTTATTTCCGTATCGGACGTGCCAACAAAATACAACGGCTCAATAGTAGAAACGTCTTCGTCCTTGCCTGATACGTCTACATTTGCTGCAACATAAGCAATACTGCTGATAATAGATTTAGCACCGGTAAGGGTAACGGTTTTGGGTTCTCCCTTTATGTCACCTACGGCGTATCCGATTTTTGGGTTGCCCGTTGTTATGACTTTTATTTCTTTCTTTTCTTTTACTACTTCATCTACGGTTATGCTGATTGATGCAGGATTTTGCTCTACTATTTCGATATTGCCGTAAGGCATTACAACGCTGGGAAATACTCTGTGAGTTCCTGTTTCATCAATTTTGCTCACATCGGCCATAACTGTGATGTCGGATTTGTTTATTCCCATTATGTGACGACGCTGACCCTTTACCTTTATATCGATTGTTACTTCCTTGTCGTTTATAAGCATAAGGTTCTTATCTGTAAGTTCAGCCTTGGTAAACTGCACAGGAACTGATTTTATGGTTCTGTCCACCTCTGGACTTTGAACCTGAATAATATAAAACCACAAAAATATAGCAAACAGCAGTGAGATAAGTTTTGTTGAAAGGTCTTTTTTCATTTTACTTCCTCCTATCTGTTTTCTTCGTCTGTTTTGTTGGATTTTCTTTTAAGTTTTTCTGTCTGTGCTTTTAAGATGTCTATATTTTTCTTAACATTTTCGGAAACTTCGTCTTTTGATTCCAATGCCTTTGTCAAAAATTCTGACAATGTTTGGGAAGATAGGTTTCGCATCATATTTCCTTTTTGCATAACGGAGATTTTGCCTGTTTCTTCTGATACCACAAGACTCACACAGTCGGATTGCTCGGAAATTCCAAGAGCCGCTCTGTGTCTTGTTCCGCATTCTTTTGAAAGGTCACGGTTAGCAGACAAGGGCAATACACAAGCTGCCTTGTAGATTTTGCCACTACGGATTATTACTGCGCCATCGTGGAGGGGTGTATTCTGAACGAAAATATTTTCCAAAAGCTCGCTTGTTACATCAGCATTTAAAAACGTACCACCTGTTAAAAGGTCATCTAATGTCACGTCCTTTTCAAATACAATCAATGCGCCTGTGTTGGTTTTTGACATATTTTCACAAGCACGACATATTTCAGGTATCAGCTCTTGTTTGTCACCTTTGTCCTCTGCAAACCATTTGCCGAATTTACTTCTGCCCACGTGCTCTAAGGCTTTGCGCAGCTCCGGCTGGAAAATGATTACAAGTGCTATAAATCCTATCTGGATTACATTTCCCAATACAAAACTGATAACATTAAGGTGGAGCCATTCAGCAAGGTATGTAACCACTAAAATTATGCCAATTCCCTTAAAAAGTTGCGCTGCGCGAGTTTTGCGGAAATGCTTCATAAGGTAATATATTACGACTGCAACTATTAAGATGTCGATAACATCAGATATTCTGATTGTTCTTAAAAACGGAAATACATTGTTCTGCAAAAAGTCCAAAACAGACACCTCCACACATATAGTTATTTATATTTTATCATATTTTTTTTGCTTTTTCAATTTCATTTGTATTACAAATAAAAAAGTGTCCTAAAAGGACACTTTTTTAATCTACATAGTAAACGTAGTTTTCTTTTCTTGGTTTTAATTGTGGGTAATCGCCGTCGGCATAGCCTATGATACAGTTTCCTACGCCCTGGTACTCTCCCTCGATACCGAGTTCTTTTAAGATTTCTTTTCCCTCGTCGGTTTCAAAAACTTCCTTTGCTCTGTGAATCCAGCAGCTGCCCAGTCCTAAGGAATGTGCGGCTAACATCATATTTTCCATAACTAAACTTCCGTCATATACGCCGAGCCAACTTTCTTTGTCGTGAAGCACCACCAAAACTGCAGGTGCGCCATAAAAGGGGTCTGTTCCCTCTTGACCGCGGACTTTTGCATTTATGGCAGATAGTCTGTCGCGCAGGTCCTTATTTGTAACGGCTAAAATTATACATGACTGCTTGTTTAAGCCGCTGGGTGCATAGGTGCCCGCTGTTGCTACCTTTTCTACAAGTTCTCTTGGTACAGGAGTATCTTTATATTTTTTCACACTGCGTCTTGTTAAAATCGCATCATAAGTTTCATTCATAATATCAGTCTCCTTTTTATTTATTGGCGAGTCTTTGGGAAGCCTCTTCAAAAAAGTCACAACCAGCGGCAACGTCACCAAAAACGCCAGCACGTCTGCCACCGCCTGTGCTATCTGTATGCCCAAAAGTCCGAATATTTTCGTAAGTATTAGAATCGTCGGAATAAAAAGTATTCCACTTCTGAGCATCGATAAAAACGTGGCTTTTTTGTTCTCGCCTATGCTCTGGAAAAGCATATTTGAGCATATGGACAAAGGTTGGAAATACAGCGCTATCAGTTGAAACCGCAGGGCAAGAGTTCCGATTTCGATTACGGTCATATCATCGCGAAAGACACCTATTAAGTGCCCTGATAAGAATATACCTACAAGTGCAAATACGCCGAGCAAAATTTCTCCTGCACCAAAGGTAAAATAGAAAGCCTTTTTTACTCTGGAGTACAGCTTTGCGCCATAGTTAAAGGACGCCACAGGCTGAAATCCCTGACCGATGCCCAAGCCTACTGCAAATATAAAGAATGTAATTCTGTTTACAATGGACATAGCGGCAACTGCGGCATCTCCGTATATGCCTGCTAAGTTGTTTAAAAGCATAGTGGAAATACTGTTTAAACCCTGACGTGCAAGGCTGGGAAATCCCGTCGCCATAATTAAAAATATTCCTTTAGGGTTTTCCTTTAGTGCGTGTATCGAGAGCTTGCTCTGGGTTTTTCCTCTTATAAACATCGAGAGCAATATAAAAAAGCTGATAACCTGAGATATCGCAGTAGAAAGACCTGCGCCGTCGATACCCATTTTGAGTCCGAATATTAAGATAGGGTCCATTATAATATTCAGCACGCCACCTACAGTTAAGCCTATCATAGCAAAGAGCGCCTTGCCCTCGTACCTTAAAATGTTATTTAAGGCAAAGCTCGTCATAGTTATGGGGGCTACCATCAAGATATATTTACCATAGCCTACCGCATAGGGAAGAATTGTCTTGGTGCTGCCTAAAATCCTCATCAGAGGATTTATAAACGCAAGCCCCAAAATGCCGATAACAGTGCCTGTAACAAGGCACGCGCAAATACTGAGTGACGCAAATACTCCTGCGCTTTTTTCGTCTTTTTCGCCAAGTTTTCGGGCAATGATACTTCCTGCGCCGTGGCCAAACATAAAACCAAAGGCCTGGATTATTGCCATAAGGCCAAAAACTACACCAACCGCACCGCTGGCGCTGTTGCCTAATTCGCTTACGAAAAAGGTGTCCGCCATATTGTAAATATTGGTTACAAGCATACTTATGGTGGTAGGTATTCCCAGCGTTATCACAAGTCGGGACACAGGCCAGGTGGTCATTTTTTCAAAATTGCTGTTGGCTTTTTTGATTTTTTCCAAGGCCTCTCCCTCCTTAATCTATTAGTATGCAAAAAATTTTATTTATACCATTTCTTCGGGCTTTATAATTTTGTCAAATTCTTCTGCTGATAAAAAGCCTAACTTTACCGCGGCATCTTTCAGCGAAACATTTTCCGTGTACGCATATTTTGCCACTTTTGCCGCATTTTCATAACCGATATGGGGATTTAATGCGGTGACAAGCATTAAAGAGTTATCGAGATTTTGCGCCATTTTTTCTTTGTTTGCTTTTATTCCCGATACGCAATTTGTATCAAAGGACAAAATCGCATCCGCAAGGAGTCGCACTGACTGCAAGAAATTATATATCAAAACGGGCATAAACACGTTGAGTTCAAAATTGCCCTGGGATGCCGCCACGCCTATGGTCACGTCGTTGCCCATTACCTGCGCTGCCACCATTGTTACCGCTTCGCACTGTGTGGGATTTACCTTGCCGGGCATAATTGATGAGCCGGGCTCGTTTTCGGGAATTGTAATTTCAGACAAGCCACATCTTGGACCACTTGCAAGCCAGCGAATGTCGTTTGCGATTTTCATCAAGTCGCAAGCAAGTGCTTTGATTGCACCGTGGGCAAAAACGAGTTCGTCCTTTGATGTTAAAGCGTGGAATTTGTTACTTGCTGTAACAAAGGGCTTGCTTGTCAATTCTGCGATCCTTTCGGCTACTGCTTCTGCGAAGCCTTTAGGCGCGTTTATTCCCGTACCTACTGCGGTACCGCCCAACGCCAATTCGTAAAGGGGAATGAGCGATGATTTTATGAGTTTTACATCGCGCTCAATTGTGCTTCTCCAACCGCTAATCTCCTGACTGAATTTTATAGGAGTTGCGTCCTGAAGATGAGTTCTGCCGATTTTTATGATATCTTTATTTTCTTCTTCTAATCTTTTTAAAGTTTCTATCAACTTTTCACAGGCAGGAATGAGTTTTTCTTCTATTGACAATACTGCCGCTATGTGCATAGCCGTAGGGAATGTGTCGTTTGAGGATTGGCTCATATTTACATCATCGTTTGGATGAAGTAATGATTTTTTTGCTAATTCGTTACCTTTATTTGCTATGACCTCATTTACGTTCATATTGGTCTGTGTGCCTGAGCCCGTCTGCCATACCACAAGAGGAAAATGCGCGTAAAGTTCTCCTGATATTATATCATCGCAGACAGAAATTATAGCATCTAACTTTTCCCTGGTCATTTTTTCAGGGTTTAGACCGTTATTTGCCATAGCCGATGCTTTTTTTAATATGCCGAAGGCTGTGATGATTTCTTCAGGCATTGTTTCTTTATTTTGTCCGATTTTAAAATTTTCACTGCTTCTTTGGGTTTGCGCGCCCCATAATTTGTCATTGGGTACCTTTACCTCGCCCATAGAATCGTGCTCTATACGGTAGTCCATATTATTCCTCCCGATATGTATATTAACTTAATTTTTTATCACTTGCTCAACCATTTATCAATTAGATGCAAAGTCTTTTAGTGAAGTTTTGAACTAATGTTCAAAGTGAAATTGCTTTGCAGTGAAGTTTTTACTTATGCAAAAGTGAAGTTAAGTTTGCCACTGTGCGAAGCACAACTTCACTTTCCAAGAAAACTTCACTATGCAATAACTTCACTTGCCCGTCAGGGCAAACTTAGTTGATGAATTAACTGTGTTAATTCATCATATCACAACAGCGTGCCTTTTTCAAGAAAAAAGAACTGATGTTACCTCAGTTCTTTTTTTGTACTCTTGTATTTTCTTGATTTTTGTATATAACAATCTTGCAGAATAAAAATTCCAGAACAAAATTTGAAAGCATAGTGACGATAAGTATTATGTAATCATTGATACCTGCTCCCTCTGCCAAGTGACCGAGCCAGGTAGAAACAGGCGTAAACACCGCATAAAACCCGAAAAGTTTTGCCATAGCAACGGGGATATTAGCGGCGGATTTGAAAGTATATCGTCTGTTAAATGTAAAATTCCACACAATAGAAAGTATCAACGACAAAAGGTACGCAGGCCAATAACGCCAACGGCACAACTCATTGAACAGTGTAAATGACGCCACCTGAATTACTCCTGCTGAAATGGAAAACAGTGTGAATTTTATCATTTGTAAAATCTGGTATTTTTTCATATTTTCTCCTATGTGTGAGCGTTTTTCTTTATGATTTAATGGTAACACAGTAAAAACTAAAAGTCAAGAAAAGCAATAAAAAGACAACCCGTCGGGTTGCCTTTTTTGTTTAATTTAAAATAACTGATTTTATCAGGTTTCTGTCTTTTGACAGATAAAGTTCTATTGCTTTATCTATTTCTTCTAACTTAAAGGTGTGGGTTACCATATCTTTAAGGTTTATTTTTCCGCTTTCCACCAATGATACGATTGTGTCCCAGCCGGCACAGTATTCTAATATTCCGTGGAGTCTTAACTGTTTTATCATCATTGTCATATAGGGAAATTCTATCTTTGCATCAGCCGACGGAATTCCGTAGTAGAATACATCGCCGCCGATTTTACAAGCATCAAAGCAAAGCAATATACTTTCAACCGTACCTGCCGCGTCCATTACATAGTCACAGCCCTCACCGTCGGTCAACTCCATCACGCGCTCTAAAACATTCTCATTCTTGGCATCGATTACTTCGTCTGCGCCAAAATTCTTTGCATATTCAAGACGTTTTTCGCCACGAGCGGAAACGATTACTTTTTTTGCTCCTGACATTTTTGCCGCCTGCAAAAACGCAAGTCCCGCAGGACCGCCACCCTGAACCAACACTGTGCTTCCGGGCTTAACGCCTATTCTTAACACGGCACCTACAGGGCAGGCAACGCTTTCCATAATTGCCGCATCACGAAAAGGAATGGATTCGGGCAAGCGCACCAAACACTGTGCAGGTACACGAACGTATTCAGCGTACCCTCCGTCATAGGGGTCGTAGCCGATTTCCATTTTTTCGGGGCAGAGTTCACGCCTGCCGCTTTTGCAAGCCTTGCATCTGCCACAAGAAATAATAGTGTCTACTACTACGCGGTCGCCTTTTTCCCATCCTTGTACACCGTCGCCGATTTCTGCTATTTCGCCTGCGATTTCGTGTCCTAATACGTGAGGGGGTTTGGCTAACTTCACCTTACCCATTATCATATGTATATCAGTAGCGCATACGCCTACTGCTTTTACCTTTACAACTACGTGACCGGGGTTGGCTTTAGGCATTTCTTTTTCTTCTATGCTTACGTGTCCCACTTTGTCCCATACTGCAGCTTTCATATATTTCACCTCTTATTTAACTCCTCTTAACAACTGTTCGAGTTCTGCACTGATAGCCAGACGAAGCGCACGAACTGCAGGCTCGTCAACAACCTGACAATGTCCCATGGGAAGTCCTCTTTGCTCATAAACCAGCTTGTAACCGCTGGGGAACATAATGGAATCTGCAAGTCTTAAGAGTTTCAGCGCTTTTTGGTTTAAAGCCATAGCATCTTCGAATCTTCCCTGATAGAAAAGGTCATAAATTTTTGCATTTACTTCAGGAACAATAACAGAAAACGCCGTAACAGAGCCTACGCAACCTGCCATAAGGCTGGGGACTAAACTGTCATCAGTACCGCCGAGAAGCGAAAAGTCGGGGCGGTTTCTTCTTACTAAATCTGCCTCATGGGCAATCTGCTTGATATGCGCCGATGAGTCCTTCATACCTACGATTCTTCTCTCATCTAAAAGTTTTTCAAATGAGGCAAGTTCTATGGTATTGGTAAACATAGGAATTTTGTAAAGTATAATATCGCAGATGTTTTGCTTTGCCATATATTTATAGTACCTTACCACGTCATCCTGTGACATTGTAAAATAATAGGGCGGGCAAATCATAGCGGCGTCATACCCTAAATCCGCTGCTGCTTTCATATATCTTATGGTTGTTGCGGGGTTAGGATCAGACGCACCTGCCAAGAGTTTTTTCTTGCCTTTTAGCATTTTTGCGGCAAATGCCATCATTTCGATATTTTCTTCGGGAGAAAGACTTATAAATTCACCCGTTGTACCACAGGCAAAAAAGCCTGTGATGTCGGATTTTGATACAAAATCAAGTTCCTTTTCAAATGCGTTATAATCTACTTTACCATCCTGGGTAAAGGGTGTCATCAATACACCAAAAGCGCCTTTTAACATAGCGATTATCCTTTCACAATGTAATCATCAATTGAGTCAGAGAGGCTACAAAGTCTTCTGGCTCCCGTTTCTGTAATTAAGTAATTATTTTCAAGTCTTATGCCGAATTTATCGGGAAAATAGGCAGCAGGCTCGAGCGTCACAATCATACCCTCAGCAAGCACATCTTCGCTTTCGGGAATAAATCTCGGTTCGGTCACAATATCGCAAGTGCCTATTCTGTGTCCACCGTGATGGGAAAAGGCAAACTCTGTGCCGATAGCCGCCCTCATTGCGTGATAGATGTCACAAGCACGAGTGCCGGGGCAAAGCAACTTCTCCCCTGCGCGGATTGCTGACATTACCTGATAATATGCGTGTCTTTGCTCGTCTGAAATGCCGCCCATAAAGTACACACGGGTAAGGTCGGACCATGCACCATCTGCCTGCACCTGCAAATCCAGAAGCACCACATCGCCAGACAGAATTTTTCTGTCGGTGGGTTCTCCCTCGATTTCAGCAGTTCTTTCGCCAGAAATCAAATCACCTTGCCAATCAGGACAAACAGAAGATATCACTTCGGCAAGTTCTTTTTCTGTCATACCAATACAGAGTTTTTCCGCTACTGCGTTGTGGATTTTTTTCTGAAGTTCCCAGGTAGTCATTATTTTACCTCGTAGTGCTTTAATACTTCTTCGTCAATTTCAACGCCAAGACCGGGCTTCTGGGGAATATTTACGAAGCCCTCATCGTCAATTGAGAAGTGCTTCTTAACGAGGTTCTTAGAAAGTACTGTTTCCTGACAGCAATATTCAAGCCAGAGAGCATTAGGTGCTGCTGCAATTACCTGAAGCGATGCACTCATCAAAATGCCTGTCTTAAATGCGTGAGGAATAACAGGAATCTTGTGAAGATATGCCATATCAATAACTTTCTTTGCTATTGTGATACCACCGCAACGGCTGATGTCAGGCTGAATGATATCAATGCCACAACCTGCGATGAGTTCGTTGAACTCAAACATTGTGCCAACCTGCTCACCTGCAGAAATTCTCATATCAACACTGTGTGTAAGTCTCTTATATGCTTCAAGGTCATCGGGGGTAAAGGGTTCTTCTACCCAGTAAACATCCTGCTGCTCGAATTCTTTACAAAGTCTTATTGCAGTCTTTGTATCGCGCCATACCATACCGATATCTATCATAAGTTTGGGGTCGTCGCCCATAGCCTTACGGCAAGCCTTAACAAGTTCTAAGTCACGTTTATCACTCTGGCCCAATGCACCCCAACCAAATTTGATACCTGTATAACCCTGGGGAAGATATGTATCTGCAATTCTTTTGATTTCGTCTTCGTCGTCGGGCATAAGTACGCTACAATATGCAGGGATTTTGTCTCTAAATGCGCCGCCTAAAAGTTTATGTACGGGAACACCGAGTTTCTTACCTAAAATGTCCCAGATAGCCATATCAATACCACTCATCGCGTGGATTGCGGCACTTCTTCTGCCGTAGTAGTTTGCAAGATTGTACATCTTGTACCAGATTTTTTCTACATCAAAGGGGTCCTCGCCTACAACAATATCACGAAGTCCCATACATACCATATGTGATGTGCCAGCCTCAACGATTGCCTTTACAACGTAGGGGGATGAGTCTACCTCGCCTATACCTGTAATGCCCTCGTCTGTCATAACCTTAATTACGACAGTGTCCTGACTTCCGTCGCCGATAAAACTAATCTCGGGTTGTTTTACTATAATCGCTTGTACGTCTGTAATTTTCATATTTTTTCCGCCTTTCGACACTATTTAAAATTATACACTTTAATTTTATCACATCAAACTTTATTCTTCCATAAAATTCGTTTTAAAAAACTGTAAAATTGTTTTCCGATTTTACGGATTAAAAATAAAAACCCGACTACAATAGTCAGGTTTTTTATAGTTTAATCTAAATCTTTTTCGTGGAGTACTACGCCGCCTTTTACTAAAATTTCCTGAAGTTCTGCGACGTCTAAGGTTGAAAAATCATCCGTCATAGCGGCAGCAACACCTGCGGCTTCTCCTGTCACCGCACAGCAAGGAATTACTCTCATGATGTCCCACATCTCCTGTGTAACGGAGGTACATCTGCCTGCGCAAATGAGGTTTTTGACCTTTTTGCTATAGAGAGTCCTGAAGGGAACTTCATATACAGGTCCTCTTTTTCTCCAGTTTGACACCATACCGATAGAGTCCTCAAAGTATGTGTGCATTTCACTATCGTCAAGAGCATATTCGCCTACGATTTTTCTTGTCATACGAAGTTGGGGAATTGTAGGCATAGTAACGGGAAGATAGGTTTCGTCTTTTTCTTTATTTTCGAGAAAATGCTCATAGATTTTCTCGTGGGTGAGTTCCATAAATTCGGAGATTTCTTTTCCGTCAATACCTGCAAAAAGTCTGTCGCTCAAAGGCTCTTCCACTATCTGACCTGATGTCTCGTCTTCTTTTAATTCCTTGTAACTGAGCATATGTAAGGTGTAGCCTTTTTTACCTGTGGAATAGTACCAGGAGGCTAAGACATTTTTCTTTTCAAAGGTTTCGGTGTCGCAACCTGCAAAAAGTGCAATGTCGCAATCTCCCGTTGCATCTACTACTGATGTAACTTTATATGCGCATCTGCCTGATTTATTTTCTGTGATTAGGTGGGCGATTTTTCCGTCCTTTACGTCAACGCCTACGGTGTATGTTCCGTAAATAATGTCAACGCCTGTTTCTTTCAGGAGTTTTTCTGCCATAATGGCAAAAAGTTGGGCATTGAATCTTGCCTCATATCTTGGGTCTTTTTCTGTACGGCTTCCACCCTCATTGAACCAATTATCAGGGTAACCTCTCTCTGCGCCGTGCTTGACGGAAAGTCTTAAGAGTTCTTCGGCAATGCCAAAGGACACCTGGCGACCAAAGCCATCACAAATGGGTAAATACTCAACGATAAGACCTGCTGTAGCAAGACCGCCAAGCATAAACTGACGCTCAAAAAGTACTACTTTTTTTCCTTGTCTTGCCGCTGATAATGCCGCCGAAATTCCGGCAAAACCTCCACCGCAAACGGCAACGTCGTATTCATTTATAACCTTGGTTTTGATGCTTTCTTCTACAAACATATTATCATCCCCTTTTGTGATTTAATATATCTTATCACATATAATTTTATCTGTAAAGGCGTTTTTGTCTTATTATATACCCAAAAAAAATCAGTCTGCCAAACTTTAGCAGACTGATTTTTTTATACAAATTTTGAAAATGTTGTTCGCAAATTTGCAAGATGCTCGTCAATGCTTGCGCGCACCAGTTTCCATTTGCCGTTATCGTAGGTTATCTCGGTTATTGATGCATTTGATGCCCAGGGGGTGTGTTCCATATCGTCAACACTTCCCGTCTGCACTATGCATTGTGTGGCGCGGATGGGTGTGGCGTGAGTAGATATGAGCAGGGTTTTGCCCTCGTTGGCTTTTGCTATTTTTTCAAGAGTGGTTATTACCCTTTTTCCAAGCTCTGCTACTGACTCTCCGTTGGTAGCTTTTGCTTTTCCGATATGGTTGAGCCATACATTGCCGTATTCCTCGGGGTAAAGCTTTGGAAGATCCGCATGCTTCTTACCTTGCCAATCACCGCCGTGTATTTCACGAAGCCCCTCATCAAAAACCACATCAAGACCTAACGCCTCACAAAAGCATTGTGCAGTTCTTGATGCCCTTTTTAAATCACTTGAGTAAATGGCATCAACCTGATAGTTTTCTGCTACAAAGCGCGCAGAAATTTCCGCTTGCTCTATTCCTTTTTCCATAAGTTCTGCATCAATACGACCGGCAAAAATACCGTCCCTGTTTGCTTCGCTTTCGCCGTGTCTTATTAAAAGTAATGTTGTTTTCATTTTATGCCTTTCTCTTTAGCGACAAGAATTTCGCCGTGTAACTGTCGATAATCTGAATGTCGATTCCGTCTTTTGAAAGTTTTTCGCCCGACATTTCACCTATGTCTCCGATTTCATACAGGGCACTGCTGTCTAATACAGGTCGTACCGTGATATTCATTTGCTTTGCCTTGTCCGAAAATGCAACAATCTCTACGCGGTCGGAATTTTCGTCTCTGTACTCTAAAACGAGCATTGTTTTTGTGTCGCAGAGAATATGACACACTGCATTTTGCCAAAAATCGCGGTCACGCTTGAAACTTTCTATCTGCTCTTTTAAGAAATTAAAGTGTTCATCAGACAGTGCGGTAAGGTCAAAACTCAAGCCTATGGGACGTCCCATCAAAAAGCCCTGCAGGGTGTTTTTGTCAACACTTATAATGCTTGACCACGCAGCATCGTTTGTGCTGAAAAGTTTGTCTGCCATTTCGTCTGTGCCGCAGGCGTAGGAGAATTTCTCTGCCGAGCGAATAGAAAGCCAAGCATCCATCCATTGAGGCGCTAAACGAAGAATGGTATTTTTGAAAATTTTCAAGCCAAAGGGAATACTCTGATTATCGGTAGGCCAGAAACTGTCATATATTTTGCCGTCACGAACGGTCATTCTGAAGCCGCCCGCCGCACAATTCATAATATAAAGTTCGGGGTATCTCTCCCTTAACATTCTGATAAAATCGCGGTGTCCCTGGCAATATTTCACAAAACTTGTGTGGTGTATGTCGAACTTCATATCGGCGTTAAAGTCAAACTTTACAAACTCTGCGCCGAATCTGTCGATAAGTTCACAAGTTTTATCGAAAATATACTGCTTTGCCTCATCCTTTGAAAAATCAATAAAGTACGAGCCTAAACCCTCGCAGAAATACTCGGGGTGTGCATTTAAGATATCGGAGTCATTCGATGCGCATTCGGGTTCAAGCCAAAAGCCGAATTTTAAGCCGTGGCGTCTTACCTCGTCTGCTATTTCGCACATTCTGCCACGGAAACCAAAGGTTAGATTTTCCTCCCAATCGCCGCGGTCGGGCCACCAGTCGTCGCCCTTGCCGAACCAACCTGCATCAATCACAAAGTATTCCGCACCGAGTTCTTTTGCCTTGGGGATTTGCTTTAATATATCATCGTATGTAAATCTGTCAAATTTATAAAGCCAGGTGTTATACACAACAGGCATAATTTTTCTGGGGTATGTTTTATTTAGATAGTTGTGGAGTTTGTAGCAGTCTAAATCCACTCTGTTTTCAACATCGTAGTAGATAATTTCGGGAAGTGCTACCTCTTCTCCCGGTGCAAGTGTAAGGGAAAATCCCTCGGACCACACGCCTAATTCTGCCTCAATAAATGTAACCTCGCTTGCAAAATATGTACGCGACATTCTCATTTCCCAGGCAGCATCTGCACAAAGATGGAAAGCAACGCCGCGGTTTTGCTGCTTTGACCAAAGCACCATAAAGGGTGTGGCCTCGCTTGCATTTCGCACGCTTCGGCAACGAGCAGAAACAGATGTAACCAGTGGCTGCCATTCTCCCTCGCTTTCGTTCTGCCAGGTGTTTGCCTGTGTATAAACCTCATACTCCCCACCGTCAAAGGTAAACTTAGAGGAAAGGGTATTTAAGGTCACATTTTCATTCGAAATGTTTACTACCTTGCCCCGTCTTACCATTAAGCCGTGCTCGTATTCTGTTATCTGTGATGTTACGCGCACCTTATCGTTTTCGGCAGAATAGGTATTGTCAGAAATTACAACCTCTGACTTTAATTCGCCGAAATCGCCCGATATATTAAAAAAGTTTCTTGCATCGTCCTTTTGTGCGAACATTTTCATAGTAATCTCTCCTTACAAAGAGTATTTTTCCATATAGTTGATGCCGTCATCATCGGTTTTTAATCTCAATACGAAATCGAATTTATCAAGTTCTGTGCACATAGCAAAATCAGGCTCGGGAAAAACATCGTTCTGTGCTTTGTCGAAAAATTTCGCCCCTGATGTTAACTTTAAGTTCTCGATTTCTTTTTCCATATCGATTTCTGTACCTAAAAGCAGACTCTTTATGTATTCTGCGCAGAGGGTGTCCTCTTCTGTTTCAGAAAGCGCCTCAAGTCCCATACAAACCAGGGAAACCTCAGTAGCACCGCTTCTTTTTATGTATTCTGCTACGGCACGAGCAGTAACCAGACTTCCGCCCAGAATTTCATCAGCACCCACAGCATTGGCAATGCCCTGCGTACCTGCTGAGGTGGTGTGGACTACGGTTTTTCCCGTAATGTCCATCTTGGAAAGTTCCCAAGGAGAATTGCCTACGTCAAATCCGGGAAGAATTTTTCCGTGGCGCTCGCCTGCTAAAATCATATCGGGGTTTTCTTCTTTTAGCCTGTAAGCAAGGTCCACATCGCCTATGGGGATGATTTTTTCTGCCCCTTGTGCCATCATATATGCTTCCATAGAAAAGGCTCTAAAAACATCGATTACAACGGTTAACCCCCGTGCTTCCTTTGCGCCCTCTATCATTTGTAAAATTCTTATATTCATTATTTTTCCTCTTTCGAAAGTCTGTCTAAATATGCAAGGCATTGATAAGTATGGCTTGCAAAGGATTTTAATAAAGCGTCGTCTATATAGCGGCAATGCACCTCTGCGGTTAAAGGTCCCTCGTAGCCGATTTTACCTAACTCCTGCATTGGCTTGTCCCATTCCATATAACCCTGGTCAGGGGTATTGTGGTCATCGTCCTTGCGATGATTGTTGTGAACGTGGGTACACTTTAAGCGCTCTCCCATAGCACGAATAGCAACCTCCTGCTCCACATTCACCAAAAAGGCGTGACCGAAATCCCAACAAATACCTACACGCTCGTCTTTGAAACTGTCAACAAAATCAATAAGTTCATCGTAGTTGTATGAGTAAAAGGGCATAGCGGGAATCAGCATTGGGAATATGGGCAGATTTTCTGCTGCAAGACCTGTGTTGTACTTATGAGCATACTCTAAGTATTCAGAAAATGCCTTTTGGTTATCAGCACAGGACACCGATGTAGCAAAGCCCGATGTAATGGAAGACCTGGGGTGAAGCGCACACCAGGGCGCACCAATCTTACCGCTTGATTTTATGGCTTGCTTTATGGCAAATTCGCACTCGTCCTTTATAATCTCCGACGAGAGCAACAAATCATAGTAATAAGGGTGTGACTGCACACATTCTAATTTATTTTCTTCCAAAATTCTCTGTATGTCCTCTGTCACTTTGTCCCATTCGTATTCTGTTTTACCTAAAAGTTCTGTGTAGTTTACGGCAATATGTTTAAATCCGCCCTCGCGCGCAAACTGACACTTCTTTTCAAATAAATCGTTGTACCCTATCTGTATTGCTATTTTCATAAAACCACTCCTTGATTTCGTGATAATATCGTCTATTATAATTTTAACACACAGGTGAGTTCACTTGTATTAAATTCGTTTCAAAAAACTGTAAAAATGTTTTACTGATTTTTTGCCGCTTCTTTTCTGTATTTGGCAGCAGGCATTCCTTTTTCCCTCTTAAACACCCGCAAAAAATAATCCACATCGGAAAATCCTGTTTCCTCTGCTATTTTCCACACTGTTTTGTCTGTGTGAATGAGCATATCACAGGCTTTTTTGATGCGCTCTTCCTTTATAAAAGCCGCAACTCCCTCGGGCATATAGCTTTTTGTGATTTTGTAGATTTCGGATTTTGAAAGGTAGAATTTTTTGCAAATAGCCTCAACGGACAAATTCCCCGACAGATTTTCGCGGATGTATTTTACTATTTCGTAGGCGGCTGAACGCTCGTCAGAATATACCAATTTTTCGTAAACGATATATACCGCCAAAGCATTTAGTATCTTTGATACGTCTTCGATTTTTTCGTCGGTAAAATAGCGGATGCTCTCGCTTGCCGCAAGAATATCGTCCTTTGGTATATTGTATTTTTCGCATTTTTTCAACACGTCATTTACGAAGTTTTCTCTGTTTATCTCGTTGGTAATCTGCCCGAACATAATGTAGCCGATAACAGAAACACCATCGGACAAGGGCGCTACAACCTCTGTCAGCCCTGCGTGACATTTTTCTACGATTACTGTCTGCTTTAGAGCGCATTTGGTACAAAGGCGGTGTGTACTCTTGTCGCATTCGCCGCAGGAGGACTTGCTCTTTTTTATTATCTGACACAGTTTAGCATCTTCCTTAGGGTACGCCAAAATCTCATTAAGTTCGCTGTCATAAACTGCAACCTTAATGTTTGTAAGATTATAAAAAGACTCTATTAAACTGCCTAGTTTTTTGCTGTCAATTTTAGTTATCATACCAACACTCGCTTTAAGTAATCAAAATAATCTATAAAGTCGCGCAGTAGGCGAATCTTCTTTAAAGGTTTTTACATCTTCTATGTATTCCCAGCCGAATTTTTCGTACAGGCCTATGTGGTTTGTGTATAAATAAAGTTCGCTCGCGCCTGCATTTTTTGCGTTTTTCTCTACTGTTTCCATAAGGCGACGACAGATATCGCGTCCGCGGAATTTTTCGTCCACATAGACATTTATAAGCCACGGGTATATGTCGGGGCGGCTTACCAAGTCGTCGTGCATAGAAAGCTGATACATACCCACAGGCTCGCCGTCAATAATCGCCACAAAGGTCTGAGGGAGTCTTTTTTCATTTACGGAATGTGCCATTACGCACCTTACCTCGTCAATGGTCTTTTTGTTCGGCGCGCCCCACCAGTTGTAATTCCATTCCACTATTTTTTCAAAAATAGCGCCTTTATCTTCAAGTAATTTGATTATTTCCATAGGTGCACCACTCCATTTTATTATCAAAATTATAATATCATAGAAAAACACAGTTTGCAACAAAAATTGTAAATTTGTTGAACAAATTCGCAAATTTATAATAAAAAAGAAAGAATACCAAAAGGTATTCTTTCTTTGATGGCTTTCACGTACAAAATAGATGCAATAGGTTTTAATGAATTGATAACTCCGTTATCATGAATTGGCTTCGCCATGAATTGATGTTTTACATCATGAATTGAATTGCCCATTTATGCACGAAGTGCAATTCATGAGCCGCAGGGCTCAATTCATGAAATCATAGATTTCAATTAGTGCCGTAAGGCAATTCATTGAAAAAAGACAGTTCAATGAACTGTCTTTTTTTCTGGTGATCCATCGGAGATTCGAACTCCGGACACCTTGATTAAAAGTCAAGTGCTCTGCCAACTGAGCTAATGGATCATATATTTAATTTTACAACATTTCAAGGTTTGGCTGGGCTGGCAGGACTCGAACCTACGAAATGCCAGAATCAAAATCTAGTGCCTTACCACTTGGCTACAGCCCAAAAAATTTGGCTGGGATGGCAGGACTCGAACCTACGAAATGCCGGAATCAGAATCCGGTGCCTTACCAACTTGGCGACATCCCAATCCTTCGATAAGGTTTTCCCTTATGCCAACTATCAGTGCATAGCTTTTGATTTTATGGGGTGGATAATCGGAGTCGAACCGACGACCTCTAGAGCCACAATCTAGCGCTCTAACCAACTGAGCTATATCCACCATTTATTGTGGCGCGCCTGAAGGGATTCGAACCCCTGACCCACTGCTTAGAAGGCAGTTGCTCTATCCGACTGAGCTACAGGCGCATCTCTGGTGGAGCGGGTGATGGGAATCGAACCCACACGACCAGCTTGGAAGGCTGGGATTCTAGCCATTGAACTACACCCGCGCTTTCTTTCGCTCACCGACTTGACTATTATACCAATATTTTCAGGTGTTGTCAAGTAAATTTTTCGATTTTTCGAAAAACTTTTTTTATAGCCTTTTCTTTATCGCATAAAGCCCATTTCTTGCATGCTGAAATAGCCATTCCCACTGACTATAATATGGTCCAAAACGTTTATTCCTATACCTTTTAGTACTTTTACCAAAACATCGGTCGCTTCCTTGTCAGCTACCGACGGCGCCAAAGTTCCGCCGGGGTGATTATGGGCAAATGCAACGTTTATAGCATTGTGCTTTAGCGCTTCGTTTACAACAATTCTTGGGTATGCTTCCGTTCTGTCGATAGTGCCTTTTATGATTATTCCGCCCCAGTTCACACAGCGGTTGGCGTCCATACAAATCAGCGCGAACTCTTCATTTAACTTATCCTTAAAAAGAGATGCAGCATAACTTCCTAAACTTTCCGCATCGGGCAGGCATTCTTTTTTGTCCCATTTTGACGTTTCATAAACCTTAGAAAGCTTGGGAACCATAGAAAGCAACGTGGCACTTACCTCGCTGATTTTAAACTCTTTCATTAATTCTTCAGCCGGTGCATCAAATACATTCGCTAAAGTTTTGTACTTGTCTAAAATTCTGTGTGCCAGCGGATTTGTGTTAATTCTCGGAACGCTGTAATATAGGAGCATTTCTAAAATTTCGTGGTCTGCAAACCCGTCAAAACCGTGGTCGCGGAATTTTTTGCGCATTCTGGCTCTGTGGTCCTTGTGTACTCCACCCTTGCTGTCCGACATCAAAACGCTCCTCTCTTTTTTGTGGTACTACTATTCTATAATGTTTTTCGATATTTTTCAACATATTTTTTCTATTTTTTAAATATTTTATTTTTTAAAAGAGTTGATTTTTAGCGCGAAATGGTGTATTATATTTTCTTGTGGAGAGGTATCGAAGTGGTCATAACGGGACTGACTCGAAATCCCCTCGGTTACACTGTAACTGTACCCCTATAAATGGCTTAACCACGCGGGTTTAGGCGAGGTTCAAACCTTGTTTTTACACCCTTATCTAGCGGTTTTTCTAGCCATTTCTAACATTTTTCTAACAAAATTTAATAATTTGCTCAGTTTTTTCTCCGTCAAATCGGAGTTCAAACATATCTGGAGATGTACCCAAGTGGTTGAAGGGTCCGGATTCGAAATCCGGTAGGTCGGTTTTGCCGGCGCTAGGGTTCAAATCCCTACATCTCCGCCAACAAAAACCGTGAACTGTCAAGTTCACGGTTTTTCTGTTATTCTGTTGAGTTATGGAAAATATTGTGATATAATAGCAATATAAACACCGAAGGAGATTTATTATGATTACAGAATTTTTAGAAATATTAGCTAGTGTTATGATTAATGCCGCATCAAATATTTTAGGTATAAGTTCGGATATTTTCAAGGTTTTATTTGAAAAAAGAAAGATAGTGGATTCCGAAAAAAAACAACAAGAAATTTTATCAGAAAAAATAAATAAATTGACAGTTTCTTTGCACGAGTCTTCACAGCTTATGAATGAAATCGAAGAAGAATTTGAAAAACAAAAAGAACTTGCCAAAGAATGGGAAGAAAAAGCTGATACATCTAAAGTTATTGCAGAAATGCATCAAGAAGAAATTGATGCAGTTTCTAAAATTTTAGGCAAACAGCTAAAAAACGAAAGTAAAAAATCTGATAAAAAGGCTTTCTTTTGGAATGCAGTATTTTGCATCATCGGTATTTTAGGTGGATATTTTGCATCAAAATTATTACCATAACAATCATTCATAAATTCAAATTTTATATTTATTGAAAGTCCATTGTTTTATAATATAATTTAGTTAATTTATAGCGAGTGAGGAAACAATAATGAGTGAGCATACTTTAGAAACATATATTAATAACTGTAAATCGGAATTTATCCATCTTTTAGGATTAAGCGATATGCCAAATTACAATTTAAAATTTAAAAATATAGTGCTTGAATTTGCTGACAAACAAGGATATGCTGCACTCGCAACCGCGCATTATAATGTCAATACAGACGAACATACTTTAGAAATATGTTCTGCACTTTCTCAATCAAATACAAAACATCTTATATTCCATGAACTTACTCATATTATCGATGCTGATAATTATTGCAAAAATAGCAAAATTAAATTTTTCCAAAATAAAGCATATACGGAATTTCATGCCGCACAAATTGACATGGTTTGCTTACTAAATGCTGATACCATAATGACAATTCCAAAGTTTGACTCAACTAAGATGATAAGTACTCTATATGGCAATATGACAATAAACGAATATGTAACTAGAGCTCACAACATTGCATCTGAATTAATTGCAAGGGATGACTTTCCAGCTAACATTGATACCTTATCAACGGTAATTGGATTGATTTTTAACTATTATGGACGTCGTTCAATTTGCAAAATGTATTCCGATAATTATATTGACAACGTTGATAATAGCGCAATAGCTACTTTAATCAGCACTGAAATTGTCAACACCTTAAACAATTATATGCTTGGATGGTTTGATAACAAAAAAGTAGCTGCATTAGATGAACTTTGCGGAAATATGTTATTTGCTCTAGTAAAAAAATATAATCTAATGTAATGATAGTTGTAAACAATGAATTATATTATTCTTATAGTTAGGATTGTTTTTGTACTACAACCGCCAAACTTAAAGTTGTTTGGTGGTTGCTTTTTTTATATGCTCGCACGCCCTTTAACAGCTGTCTTATTTGCGATTTAATGTCTTGGGTGGTGTAACTACCCTACCCGAGAGAGTTTGGTCTCACAACCCCTTTAACAGCCTTTGTAACTCGGCCTCAAAATCGATTTTAAAGTATGAGGGCTGTTGCTGTTATTATAACATTGTTAAAATCACAATACGAATAAATATCAATGCATACTAAAATATACAAAAATCTATTTTACTATATACAAGCAAAAAGAAATGTGATATAATTATTTTATATATGAATAAGGAGTGTTAATATGCCAGAAATCGAAAGATGGGTTTCAAGCAAGGAAGTCGCCCAATATATAGGAATTAACAAAGATACACTTCAAAGATGGATTACCTCAGGTAAAATACCTTGCCACCGCGTTGGTCGTCTTTGGAAATTCAAAATAAGTGAAATAGATGAATGGATAAAGAGTGCCTCCACTTCTAACAAGCTATAAATGAGGATGTCATATGATATATAACAAATCCATAACAGCAACTGTCTATATTGTAAAAGATAATCGAATATTATTACATAAACACAAAAAATATAATACATGGTTCCCAGTTGGCGGTCATTTAGAACCGAACGAACTTCCTCATGAGGCTGCAATTAGAGAGGCTAAAGAAGAAACTGGACTCGATATTGTCTTGTTTGAAACCGAGCATGTAGCAAATTTTGATATAGGTCGTGTTGAGCGTATACCAGCACCATTTTGCCTATATCATGAAGCGGCCATAGATGAACAGTTTTTAGATTTTATCTTTATCGGAATATCCTCACAACAACAAGTTGCTCCCCCTCCAACAGAAAGCCAAGAAATTAGGTGGTTTTCAAGAGAAGAATTAGAGACAGCAGAAATTAAAATTCATGTTAAAAATACTGCATTAGAAATACTGAATTTTTTAAATAAAAAGGAGTCTTTACTATGCCTAAATTTTCAATGTCTGAGAAAAAATTAAAAGAACTATTTCCCGTTAGTACAACTTTTACATATAATTATGAATCGTATACTGTTTTAGAATGTGGTAAGCCCACTTGTGCGAAGGGTGAACCTAAAACAGATGTATATATTTTAGCTTCTTCATCCGCAGGTTCCCGCGAATTTAAAATATCTTTCAAGCAAACAAATGCACATTTTATAGAAAATAAAACAACTGCAGAAAGAGCAGAGCTAATTTTAGGAAGCGATTGGAAAGAAATTATTAAAAAGGCAACACTTAATATACAAGATAATTTTGCCTCTAGACCTCTTATTTATAAGAAAAATTATAAGCACACTGAAAAAGGTTCCATTACATTAGGGTGGAGATATGAATTGCTTAAAGTAAACAGTGGTAGCTTATCTGGAGTTGTTCAACTTACAAAAGAACAGGTGATGGATGTATATGCTGGTATAAACTTGCCGTCGGATAAGAAGCACGCCTCTGTTAATGGGAAAATTATTGAAAACTCAGGGATAGCAAATTACATATTGATAGACGATAATATATCTGATGCTCAATCTGTAATTGACCGAATTGTAAATGTTGAAGAATATGTGAAAGAACATCCAGTTGTTTACTTTGCCTGTAAGGCTCTTAATTATAGAACATTTCGTAAAAAACTCGAAGGTAATAGAGCCTTATCTGTTTATGTGGATTGGAATGTAGTAAATGGCAAATTAGATGCAACACTAAATTTTGAAAAGCCTTTACTTATAAAAGGGAACTCTGTAGCAGATAAATTATTAAAATGCTTAAAAGAACTTGCTATTGATAATACTGATGATATTAATTGTGATAATGTAACAAACCCTGATATTATTATAGAATAAGACTTGCATAATGGTTTTGTTAGAGTTAACATATGAACAAAAAAGAAATGAGGAATTTAACAAATGAATATTATAAGTCTTTTTTCTGGTGCAGGTGGTTTGGATTTAGGATTCGAACAGGCTGGTTTTAAGATAGCCTTGGCAAATGAATATGATCCAACCATTTGGGCAACTTATGAGAAAAATCATAGTGCCAAATTGATACGAGGAGATATTAGAAATATAAAAGCTGAAGATTTCCCCATTAATTTGGATGGTATAATTGGAGGTCCTCCATGCCAAAGTTGGAGTGAAGCTGGTTCTCAACGCGGAATCAATGATTCGCGTGGTCAATTATTTTATGATTACATAAGAATATTAAAGTATGTTCAGCCTAAGTTTTTTCTTGCTGAAAATGTAATCGGAATGTTATCGAACAGACATTCCAATGCAGTACAAGAGTTTTTACGGTTGTTTGATGAATGTGGTTATCATGTATCTTTAACTCACATAAATGCTTCCGATTATGGTATCCCACAAGATAGAAAGCGTGTATTTTACATAGGTTTTCGCAAAGATCTTAATGTTAATTTCAAATTTCCTGCTCCATTCACTACAAGTCAAAGCGAAAAGAAAACATTAAGAGATGCTATTTGGGATTTAAAGGATACCGCTGTTCCTGCTCTAGAGAAAAATAAAACTAATCCTGCAACAAAATTCTCCAATCATGAATATTTTATTGGTGCCTTCTCAACGATATTTATGAGTCGTAATAGAGTAAGAAGCTGGGATGAACCCGGTTTTACTGTTCAAGCATCCGGACGCCAATGTCAGTTACATCCTAAAGCGCCCAAAATGCTATTTGTTGAAAAAAATAAAAGAATATTTGTTCCAGGAAAAGAAGATTTATATAGAAGATTAACCGTAAGAGAATGTGCTAGATTACAAGGGTTTCCTGATGATTTTGAATTTATCTATAACGATGTTAATGATGGCTACAAAATGATCGGAAATGCAGTACCTGTTTATTTGGCTAAACAAATTGCCGTTGAAATCAAAAAAGCTTTAAACACTCTATAAAATAAAACTCGATCATTTAGATCGAGTTTTATTTTATAGACAATCAAGAAAAATCGTGATATAATTATTGCATCATATTATGATAGGAGAATAATTATGCCACGCTCTAATAACATGGGTCGCTCATTTGAATTTGTGTTGTGCGACCAAATAGCTAGGACATTTCCTAATATCAAGTTCACTGAAAGAGCATTTAATGAACAACAACGGGATGCAGAACATTTCTTTAGTCTTAATCATTTAATACAAGAAGAATATATTAAATCTGCCGAAATAATTTGCAATACATGGTTAGTAGATAAAATTAACAAATACGATTTATATAGTTTAGATAGATTGCCAGATCGCGCTGGTGTTAAGGGTGATGTCACAGATATCTGTATTAAAAATTATGCAGAACAAATTAACATATCTTTAAAACATAATCACGATGCACTTAAGCATCCGAGGATCTCTAGGGTTCCTGCTTGGGTAGGAATACAAAAAGATCATGAGTACATGAGAATTCACGATCAAATATGGGAGAATTTTTTTGATGCCGCTGCCCAGCTTAATCCTAACGCGGTTTTATTTAAAGATCTTATAAATATAGAAAAAGACTTTGTTAATGATAACCTATATTTCCCTTTTTGTAAATTAATTTCGTCCTACCTAAATCAATTCGCTTCAGAACCTGAAGCTATACAGCAAATGTTTGATTTTTTAATAGGAAACTGTAATTTTTATAAAATTATAGATCGAAAACATTTCATTGAAATACAAGAATTTATCAACATTCCAAAACCAACACATGTAGAAATATCTCAAACTTCAAAAAGTTATATATCAATAAATTTTGATAATGGAGTTTCTCTGTCACTAAGAATACATACTGCTGAAAAAGAACTAACCGCTTCTGCAAAATTTGATGTTAGAGGTAGATTTGAAAATTTACCAATAATAGAAATACAAAAATAACCAAAAGTGCACTATGCTTATAGCAAAGTGCACTTTTTTGTCATCCAATTTGTTTAACAATTTCAATTAACTAATATCACTTCTTTCGACAAATCTCAAGTAGTAACCGTTTTTTAATCAAGTACATTTATAATGCGAATACCTTTTCTTTTCGCATAATCAACCGTATTTTTCGTCCCACTCTTCTGTCCATTGAACACGGCAATCACAAGATTTGACCTGTCAACCATCCATTCATTTCTTACCTGATAGCAACCTGTGAAATAGTGGTCATTGATTTCTTTTACAAGGTCTGCTTTTTTAATAATCTTATTAAACCTCATCTTTTCTGTCATACTCCGTCTGCTCTCAAATCCTGGGTGCGGCAAAGCACATATTAGGTGCAAGTTATTGTTTCTTTTCTTTCTCTCCAACACAATCTCCGCTGCCCATATGTCCGTCCCCATAGCCATACCTGTTATAAAGGTTACATACCCCTCTACAATAGCCTCGTCTATTGCTTTTTCAAGTAACGGCTTTATTTCTTTTTCTCCATGCTCCATTTTGTCAGGCCTATGTCCTGTGAAACAACATCTGTGCAATCTTAATTCTTCGTGATTCATAATTCCTCTCCGTTAACACACATAATCAACATTATGTGTGTAACTTTGAGCCTGAAAATAAAAAATCGCCCTAAATGGCGATATAAGTTGCCACGATTTTCAAAGAGTTCCAGACCAATGAACTTCAAAATTTTCATTGGTCAATTTGGTATGTCCAAAATTTCTGATTTTCTTCTAAAACTCCTTGAAACATTGACCTTTATGTACTTTCGTGGTATAATTTACTCAAATATATTTATAACTTTGCCACATAATGTTGATTATGTGGCTTTA
>JAZNSC010000008.1:0-107255 GCA_045591015.1 Congzhengia sp. | reverse complement strand
TGGGGATGAAGTTATTGTTACTTCATACTCATTCATCGCTTCTTCATTTGCTGTACTTCAGGCAGGTGCTATCCCTGTATTTGCTGACGTAACTGATGATCATACTTTGGATCCAAAGAGCATTGAATCATTGATCACAGAAAGAACAAAAGCTATTTTGGTTGTTCACCTTTATGGTGTTGTTGCTGATATGGGCGGCATTATGGAAGTTGCTAAAAAGCACAACCTTAAGGTTGTTGAAGACTGTGCACAGTGCTTCGGTGGTGAATATAAGGGCGTTAAAGCAGGTCTTATCGGTGATGTTGGTTGTTTCTCATTCTGTCAGAGCAAGCACTTTACAACAGGCGGCGAAGGCGGTATGGTTGTAACAAACAACGAAGATATTGGTTGGGAATGTCGTTCATTCCGTGACCACGGCTACGACGTAAAAACAAGAATGAATATGCTCGCATTGGAAGAAAAACTCCCCTACATCCACAGAAGAGTGGGCTTTAACTACAGAATGACAGAAATGCAGTCTGTTATCGGTATTAACGAGCTTGCACGTTTTGACAATTGGAACCTTGCAAGAAGAAAAGAATACGCTAAAATGTACGACGATGCATTTACAGGCATGAAAGGTATCAAGAAGTTACCCGTAAACACAGAAGAAAGAAAGAACAGCTACTGGTGGTACCCCATCTTAGTAGATTTGGACGCTCTTGATTGTGATGCTCCTGCTATCGTAAAAGAACTCGGCGCTTCAAAAATCCCCTGCTATGGTATTCAGTGGCCTGAAGCATACGAAGAAAAAGCATACACAGAGCACGGCGGTTTCGGTGAGGCTAACTTCCCCTTTGAATCAAAGGAATACACAAACCCCGAATCAGTAAAATACGACAAAGTATTCTGCAAAAACGCAAACGCTTTAAGAGCACAGACAGTTTGCTTATTCTTACATCCTTCTTGGGAAAGATTCCACATTGAAAAATGTATCGAAGGCTTCAAGGCTGTAATCGAAAAGCACTTGAAATAATTAAATCTAATAAAAACCCCGTAATACCAATGTATTACGGGGTTTTCTCTTTATAATTTTTATATAATATATTTGTTCAGAAGCGGTATTTTAGACAGCACCCAATAAACACCGAGAGTGACACAAAGTACAAAAAGTGCGATCAATGGCACAGATACAACAGCAGGTCCCACGGTTAATGCCGTAACGCCACACCATTGCAATATATACAATATGAACATATGTGATAAATATATGCAGAATGATGCTTTTGATATATAGGTGACAATTTTTGCAAATACACCCTTTAGGTTTATATGCATTGCCAAGGAGAATAAGCCCGTTGCCAAAAGAAGCGCGCCAATCCCGTTTCCTTGTAAAAACAATTCATTTAGAATTCCCGTCTTTAAAGATGCCAAAAACGTACCGCCAAATATCAGCGCAACACCTGCAAAAAGCGATAGTATTGCACTTTGGCGCGATAGGTAATATTTTTTAAGATAATACCCGAACAAGCTGTAACCAACAGAAGAATATACCAAATTTATTTCCCACTGTCCTGTCAGTCCCGAAAGTAAACTAAAGGGTTTTAGTGGTTTTAATGTAGGAAATGCAATGCCAAGGGCAAACCACACGCATAGTGCATATATAATCATTTTTTTGTCGGCTTTTTCTACAAATAGCCGCATTATCGGTAAAAGAACATATACCACCAAAATGATATGAATATAATAAAAGTGAAATTCCTGATCAAACAGAACAAGTCTTTTGAATGAATGCCAGAGCATCGGCAGGTTCAACTGTCCCTCTGTTGCAAGATGATATACCTTATATGCAAAGCCCCACACCATCATCGCAACAACGATGCGGAGTATGTTGTGAAGATACAGCTTCTTTAAAGATAGCTTTTTGCCTGGCTCTAACATAATCGCACCACTTGCCATCAAAAACAACGGCACACTTGCACGAAAAATGCTTCCCCAAAAAAGCCCACTACCCCAGGTAAATGAGGCAATCTCTGTCTGCGTCAACACTATAGATGTAATATGTATAACCAAAACGCCTATAATTGCAAGCGCCTTTACTAAATCAATCGCGGTATTTCTTTTTGCTTCCGACATGCTTTTTCTCCTTTCGGCATTTTTTGTCATCTTTTTTATAAAAGTAGTGCGGTTTAGATGCCCGAGTTTTAAATGAATTGACTTAATGCACCGATAGGTGCAATTCATGAGTCGCAAGGCTCAATTTATGAAATCTCTGATTTCAACTTATGCCAAAGGCAATTCATTGACTGTAAGCTCTGTATACAATCAGTATACCACTTATCACACTATTTTTCAACCTTACAAAGTAAAAAGGCGAAAGAGATAAACTCTTTCGCCCTAACTTCGCCTTGGATTATTTTACAGCGTCTTTTAACGCTTTGCCTGCTTTGAATGCAGGAACTTTTGATGCTGCGATTTTGATAGCA
Organism: Congzhengia sp.; assembly: GCA_045591015.1. Classification (GTDB taxonomy): domain Bacteria; phylum Bacillota; class Clostridia; order UBA1381; family UBA9506; genus Congzhengia. The sequence goes on along the minus strand of JAZNSC010000008.1, from coordinate 104,790 downwards.
GCGCCTGTCTGGGGGTTCTTACCCATTCTAGCAGCACGAGCTCTAACTTCGAATGTACCGAAACCAACTAAAGCAACTTTATCGCCAGCCTTTAAAGCGTCTTTAACAGCGTCAAATGTAGCGCTTACAGCAGCTTCAGCATCTTTCTTAGAAAGTCCAGCCTTTGCTGCAACAGCAGCAACTAATTCTGTCTTGTTCATTATTTTCACCTCAATTTTTAAAGTATGTATTTATAATATCACACAAACACTGAAAAAACAAGGGCTTTTTTGATTTTTTTACATTTTTTTGGTACTTTTTGAGTAGTTTCCTATAATTTAATTTTTTAGTTGACAAAACGAGAAAATGGTGTTAAAATAAGTAAGTCAGGTATTTGCCGCTGTGATGGAATTGGCAGACGTAGCGGACTCAAAATCCGCCGGTAGCGATACCGTGCCGGTTCGACTCCGGCCAGCGGCACCAGAAAAAAGCATCTTGCGAAAGCAAGGTGCTTTTTTCAACGATGCGTTCCTTTCAGGAACACGATGCGCCCTTTGGGCATGATGCAGGCTTTGTCTATGATGCACGCCTACGGCGCGTGAAAACGCATTGCATCACAGCGAGCACAGCCTCGCGACATCACATTTGCGAAGCAAATGCATCATTGAAAAATAATTTAACGTGTGGTAGAATGTGCTAAAATATAAAGTATTATTTCTAATCAAATCGGCATAAATGGGAGGTATATGTATGGAAAGCAAAAAATGCGGTCTCGTTTTAGAGGGCGGCGCAATGCGCGGTATGTTTACAGCAGGGATTTTGGATGTGTTTATGGAGCATGACATTTCCTTTGACGGTATTGTAGGCGTGTCTGCAGGTGCAACCTTTGGTTGTAATTTTCTCTCCCATCAGATTGGTCGTACCATACGCTACAACAAAAAATACTGCAACGACAAGCGTTATTGCAGTTTTCGTTCTTTGATTAAGACAGGCGACCTGTACGGCGAGGATTTTTGCTATAACAAAATCCCCAACGAATTAGACCCATTTGATGTTGATGTCTGCAGAAAATCCACCACTCCATTTTATATGGTTTGCACCAATATAAAAACAGGAAAGCCAGAATACAAACTCTATAATCCCGATGACCCAAATGCACTTATATACATGAGAGCGTCCGCATCTATGCCTATGGTATCGAGAATTGTCGAGGTCGATGGACAAGAATATTTAGACGGCGGAATGGCAGATTCTATTCCCGTTAAATTTTTTGAATCAATTGGCTTTTCTAAAAACGTAGTTATTCTCACACAGCCTGATGGTTATAAGAAGAAAAAGAACTCATCTCTCCCCTTGATTCGTCTTATATACAGAAAATACCCGAAGTTGATAGATGTAATGGCAAATCGTCACATAATGTACAACGAAACTCTCCAATATATAAAAGAACAAGAACGTGCGGGCAATATCTATGCTATTCGTCCTGAATTTCCGCTAGAAGCAGGTCACATTGAGCACGACGCTGATGTTTTAGAAAGGACATATCAGGCAGGGCGCACGGCGGCCAAAAAACATTTAGAAAACGTAATAAAATTCATACAAAAAAGCAGTGAGTAAATCTCACTGCTTTTTTAAATATCTGTTATTTCAATCGGTTTAAAGTTCAGGTAATCTGCAGATGTGAGTCTATACTCAACTCCGCCTACATTGCCTTTTGTCACTGCACCAAAAGTTCCGCCGTGAAGATGACCGTATACGCAAAAGTCAACCTTCTCTTCTTTTAAGATACGAGCAAATTCACTATCTGTGCCCGGTGGGTAATGAAGCATAACTATTATTCTCTCGGGACTTTTCTTCTTGGCTTCTTCTATTGCGTTTTTGAGTCTTAATATTTCTCGCGAGTATAGTTTCTTACCCTCTTCGTCTGTTGGGATTCCCTCGGTTTCGGGGTAACCCTTTGTTCCGCAGATTACGGTGCCACCAAGCACAATGTTTGTGTTGTGAAGAAAATGAATTGTATTAAAATTGTTTTCTTCTAAAAATTTATTTAGTTTAGAAAGGGTTTCCCACCAATAGTCGTGGTTTCCCTTTGTAATTATTTTCGTACCGTTGAGCTTATTTATAAAGTCAAAATCAGCAACTGCGTGGCTCAAATATGTTTCCCAGGAAATGTCGCCCGGAATTAAAACTATATCGTCAGCACCTACTGTTTCCTGCCAGTTTTTTAGGATTTTTTCTTCGTGGTTTTCCCATCTGGCGCCAAAAATATCCATAGGCTTCTGGCAGGAAAAACCTAAATGCAGGTCTGCTATTGCAAATATTTTTGCCATGGGAACACCTCCTCTAAACTAAGTCAGGGCTGATTGGATTTAGATGCAGAATGGACAAACATGACCCGTAGGGATGTGTCCCGAAGCCGTACATAAGCACGGCGAGTGGTCAGGTTTGTTCGTAGTCGGAAGAAATATAAAAGAAGAGAATCGTGCATTTTTGCGCGATTCTCAACATAATTCTCTTTTAATATTATTTTTCTCTTCCAACGGTCTGCGCTAAATACAACAGACCATAAGATGCTAAAAAACTAAACTACGCTGTAACGTCCTCGTAAACGCTTACACGCTTTTTGCCTGCGCCAAATTTCTCGAATTTAACTTTGCCGTTAACCAAAGCGAATAATGTATCGTCGCCGCCTTTGCCAACGTTTGTTCCGGGATGAATCTTTGTTCCTCTCTGTCTAACAAGAATATTGCCGGCGAGAACGCTCTGTCCGTCTGCTTTTTTAACACCAAGACGTTTAGCTTCACTGTCACGTCCGTTCTTTGTGCTACCTACACCCTTTTTATGAGCGAAGAGCTGAATGTTAATCTTAAGCATAACTACACCTCCATATCAATAATGGTTATATATTCTTTGTATTGTTCTTCTAAATTTTTAAAGGTTAAATACATTGAATCTAAAAGTACGTCTGAGAACTTACGTTTTTCCTCTGATAAATCATCGGGAACAATACACTCAAAGTAAGCCTCATCTACCTCGTAACCTACGGGAATGTCTAAAACATCTGTAAGTCCGTTTAACGTGTGGGTTGCAGTAGTGGAAACTGCCGCACATACAATGTCAGTACCAAAATCTGAATACCCTGTATGTCCCTCTACGGTGTACTTTACAATGTGATTACCTTTTTTGTAAATGCTAATCTTAGTCATAATTATGCATTTATCTTTTCAATAACAACCTTTGTGAAAGGCTGTCTGTGACCTTGCTTCTTGTGGTAGCCCTTCTTGGGTTTGTACTTGAAAACAATGATCTTTTTGCCTTTGCCTTCTCCAACTAAAGCTTTAGCTGTAACTGAAGCGCCTTCAACTGTAGGAGCACCTACTTTGATTGAGTCGCCTTCGCCTACTGCTAATACTTCGTCGAATGTAACAGCAGCGCCGTCTTCAACGCCGAGTTTTTCAACGTAGATAACGTCACCTTCGGAAACTTTGTACTGTTTGCCGCCTGTTTTGATAATTGCGTACATAATCGCACCTCCTCCATCCTTGCTCGCTGCCGTTTCGGTAGGATTTATTTCACTCCATTTATAACCTCACGCACGCGGCTATCAAACATTATAGCATTAGTAAATGTCAATGTCAACATTTTTTTGATATTTTTAGAGAAGTTTTCCCTCGTAATCTGCCGCTAACCACATAAGAAGTCTGGGCAAGTGGAAAGGACCCTTGAAGATGTTGCCTTTTAAGGTATTTGCTACTGTGTTGTCATAGTGGAGATAGCCGTACCATTCTCCGTTTTCTTTGTCACGGAATTTTTCCTGTGCATAATCCCATAAAGCATTAAAATCTTTTAAGTATTTTTCGTCTTTTGTGAGATTGTATGCGAATTTATTTGCAATCATGGCTTCACACTGAGGCCACCAGAGTTTCATATCCCATTCGAGTTGTACAGGGGGATTTCCTAAAACGTCTGTAAATGCGATGATACCGCCGTCTACAAGACCTCTCTTCATAGAAAAGTCTGTGATTTTCAAGGCTATTTTCTTCATTTCTTCATCGTTCTGATATGTTGCTTCCTGCATCAAGAACCAAGCGGCCTCTAAATCGTGACCGGGGTTTACTATTCTGCCTGTAGGTGTATCGAATGCAGGTTTACCTGAAGAATATACGTGCTCCATTAAGGCATCTTCTGTTAAGAAGCCACCCTCGATTACTTCTTTCGCCATTGCCTTTGCAATGGGGTTGTATTTTTCCTTGTCAACCTGACGCATTGTCTGTGCTGTTGCAAGCATAATCATTACAGGTGACAATGACTTAAAGGGTGCGTTTTCGGGGTTGTTTTTGGGCGTTGTGAGGCTAGGGTCATTAAAGATGCGGTAAGCAATATCAAAATAATGCTCTGCCCATTCCCAAGCTTTTTTATCACCTGTTGCGATGTAGTATTCGCAGCAGCCGATAGCAGCAAATGTTTCACTAAAATAGTAACGTCTTTTCTGAATACCTTTACCGTCTTCTGTAACTGTAAAGAACATTCTGCCGTCTGTGTCGGCACATTTATGTAAGAAATTGTAGATTTTTTCTGCTGCTTCTAAATATTCAGGTCTTTTTTCTATAGCATTGTAGGCTTTTGAAAAACTCCAGAGTGCTCTACCCTGAAACCATACGCTTTTTTCTCTGCCGTAGATTTTGCCCTTTTCGTCGAGTTGTGTGAAAATACCACCGTTTACCTCGTCAATGGCATTATCAAGCCAGAATTTTAATACGTCGTCTGTTAATTGTTGTTTGTAAATATTCATAATTTCATCTCCTTTTTCTTCATTTTACCACCTTGTTAAGAAAAAATCAATAAAACATTGACATTTTTTGTTTTTGGTGCTATTATATTAGAAGACGAGATGAGATTTAGATATAGTTTAGACGAGATTAGCCGAGTAATTGTAAATTTTTGCAGTTTGCAGGCATATTTTGTATGTCTGTTTTTTTATTTATCTTTTCGTCAATACCTTATAAGGAGAGAAAAACAATGGCAAAAGAAATTCCCTACAAAATTTATCTTGAAGAAAACGAAATGCCCAAGAGTTGGTACAACGTCAGGGCTGATATGAAAAATAAATGTGAGCCCCTTTTGGACCCCGAAACAATGGAGCCTATTACTCTTGAGAAGTTAAGCAGTGTTTTTTGCGAAGAACTTGCTCGTCAGGAGTTAAACGACACAGACAGATACATCGAAATCCCTCAGGAAATTCGTGATTTTTATAAAATGTATCGCCCTGCTCCTTTGATTCGTGCTTACTGTTTGGAGAAAAAACTTGGCACACCTGCCAAAATCTACTATAAATTTGAGGGCAACAACACCAGCGGAAGCCACAAGTTAAACTCTGCTATCGCTCAAGCCTACTATGCTAAAGAGCAAGGCTTAAAGGGTGTTACCACAGAGACCGGCGCAGGTCAGTGGGGTACGGCTTTATCTATGGCTTGCTCATATTTTGGTCTTGACTGTAAGGTGTTTATGGTAAAGACCTCTTACGAGCAAAAACCCTTTAGACGTGAAGTTATGAGAACTTATGGTGCGTCTGTTACACCTTCTCCCTCTGACACAACAGAAGTAGGAAGAAAGATTTTGGAAGAATTCCCCGGAACAGGCGGTTCATTGGGTTGTGCAATTTCTGAGGCTGTTGAGGCAGCAGTTAACACTGAGGGCTACAGATATGTTTTGGGAAGTGTATTGTCTCAGGTTATGCTTCATCAGTCCATTATCGGTCTTGAAACAAAAGCCGCTCTTGACAAATACGGCGAAAAAGCAGATATCATCATTGGTTGTGCCGGTGGCGGTTCTAATCTCGGCGGTCTTATCGGGCCATTTATGGGAGAAAAATTACGTGGCGAGGCCGACTATAAGTTTATTGCAGTAGAGCCCGTTTCTTGTCCCTCATTAACACGTGGTACATTTGGCTATGACTACTGCGATACAGGTAAAGTTTGTCCCTTGGCTAAGATGTATACATTGGGTTCAGGCTTTATGCCTGCATCAATTCACGCCGGCGGTCTTCGTTATCACGGTATGAGTTATGTATTGTCAAAACTCTTTGATGACGGTCTTATGGAGGCTGTTTCAGTGAAACAGACGGAGGTATTCGCCGCTGCTGAAGAGTTTGCAAGAATTGAGGGAATCTTGCCCGCTCCTGAAAGTGCTCACGCTATCAAGGTTGCAATCGACGAGGCTAAGAAGTGCATCGAAACCGGCGAAGAAAAAACTATCGTATTTGGTCTTACGGGAACAGGATATTTCGATATGTATGCTTACGAACGTTTCAACAACGGTCAGATGCAGGACTACTCACCCACAGACGAGGAAATTAAAAAGGCAACAGATAAAATGCCCAAAATAGACTAAAATAGGCTGTAGAAAAATGCACTAACCACACAAGGCAATCTGCATCTTTTTTCGTCCAGCCAACTATAAAAAGAGCGTAGCCGATTGGCTACGCTCTTTTTAATATTAGTTGCGTTAATTTTGAAAAACCATAACTTACTGCGACGGAAAATGTCACTAAACCCACATAATAGAATATATGATGTACAAGGTATAAAAGGTTTAGTTGGCTCAAAATTCGTATAGTGCAAACGTGCATAAGGTAAATTTCCAACGATATACCACCGCAAAAGGTCAGCGATTTATTTATGGAGTTTTGTATCTTCAGGTTCTTTAGTTTTTCTGCTATGTAACTAAACCCCACAATAAATGCCACGCTCATAGGTGCATACAAATATCGTTCATAAACCAAATCCAAGTGGCGCGAAAACCATCCCGTAAGTATAAAGCCCAAAAGTCCTGCAAGCATTATCAAAATCATAACGGGCTTTTTTATCGGCTTTGCTTCCTTGACAAAATCTGCGCAGAGCATACCTATTAAAAATATGGGAATTCGCGACATTGTTCTCTCGGTAAAAATGTATACAGGCGAATTTATTTCTTTTAAGAAAATTTCGCCCAAAATTGCCGCCGCAATCAAAATTATAAGGTATATGCTGTTCTTTTTCTTTAATTTGTAAAGCAGTGGGTACACAAGGTAAAAGAACAGAATACACGGCACGTACCACACGGGAAATACTCCCTCTTTTGTCCAGAAATACGAAAGTGTGGAAAGTTCTAATAAAAAGTCGACGATGCTTTTTCCCGTTACAGTACCCATTATGAAATATTTCCACACCATAAAGGGTCCTGCAATTAAAAGGTAAGTGATAAACACACGCTTAAAACGGTTTTTGTAAAATTCCTTTGTGGTGTTTTTTTCGATAGAATAGCTCAGACTTACCGCTGATAAAAACAAGAATATATCTACACCCATATTTCCTACTCTTATGAATTCAGAAAACACCGGTATCTGCGGCCAATAGAATTTGGTAAACAAATGGTACACAATAATCCACAAGGCTGCAAAGCCGTAAATCATATTCCTGTATTTTGATATTATTTTCCAGGTCATAACGTCACCACTTTATAAAAGTTCTAAAAGTTCTTCTTTGGTGCGAAAGCCTATAACGCGTTTTATTTCTTTGCCGTTTTCAAAAATAACAAGTGTAGGAATGCTCATTACACCAAAGCGAACAGCAAGTTCGCCCTCCTGGTCTACGTCTATTTTTCCTACCTTTATATCTTCTCTTTCCGTTGCAATTTCTTCAATAACGGGTGCTATCATCTTACAAGGACCGCACCAGGTTGCCCAAAAGTCTATAAGAACCTTTTTGTCGCTTCTGATTACTTCTTCTTCGAAATTTTCTTTTGTTATCTTTAGTGCCATTACTTTTTTCTCCTTGTTGAAAAATGTAGAATTTTGTGATAATCTTTATATAAATAGTATATCACATCCAAACAATATATGCAAGGAGTTGTCAACTTGAAGAATTTGTTTAACAGTATCCTTACATTTATTTTGCCCGATACTTGTATAGTATGCGGAAAGGCAACTCACAAAAGCAAATACATCTGCAAAAAGTGTGAGTATAAAATCGATTATATAAAACCTATTTTTAAGTGTCGCACCTGTCTTTTTCCCATACCGCCGGGCGAAAGCAAGCAATGTGGTATTTGTCTTAGGGAAAGCCCTCAGTACTCCCGTCTTATTTCCTGCGTGAAGTATAAAGGTGCCGTAAAGCACACATTAGCACGCTACAAATTCCACGAAAGACCTGATTTTCACATTGGTTTTTCAAAGCTTGCGTGCAATGTACTTGAGCGCGACGGCGTTTTCTTTGATGCTGTGATTTGTGTTCCTATATCAGATAAAACTGCAAAAGAGCGGGGCTATAATCAGTCTGCATTGGTGGCAAAGAAAATCGCAGAATACTTTGATGTGCCTTTTTACAGCGATTTGCTTATAAAGGTCAAGGAAACTAAAAAGCAGTCCGAATTAAAACTTAAAGAAAGGCGAATAAATGTAAAAGGTGCATTTAGTGTCAATGTGCCCGAGAGAATAAAGGGGTGTCGTGTTCTTTTGGTTGATGATATTTTTACTACGGGCTGCACTATGAGAGAGGCGGCAAAAACCTGCAGTAAATACGCCGATGAGATAATTGCATTTACGATAGCCAGAGGCTATCTTGAAGATAAAGAATAAAAAAGTCGGCATTTGCCGACTTTTTTTATTGCTCCATATGTCTGCCTAAAAACGATGCGGCGGATTGGGCAAGTTTTTCTTCGATTTCGCTCATTTTGGGCTGTTGTTCATTGGAAAAGAAAATCACTGAGCCGATGGTATCTCCCTCTGATACTATAGGCGCTACTACTCCCGCTGAGTATTTTTCGTTGCCGTCTACTATGGGGATTTTTTTCTTTTCTTGACCACGAGAAATAAAGGTGGTCTTTTCTTCCATAAATTTTTCGATGTCTGTGCTTATTTTTTTGTCGGAAAGTTCGCGCTTGGGCACGCCCGACACTGCGATAACATTGTCCGTATCTGTAATACAAATCGGGTAACCACTGGTCTTTGATAAGGTTTCTGCGTAGTCCCCCACAAACTCTCCAAGTTCACCCACAGGGGAATATTTTTTAAAAATTACTTCTCCGTCTTTTCCTGTATAAATCTCTAAAGGCGCACCTTCTCTGATTCTTAATGTTCTTCTGATTTCTTTTGGTATTACTACGCGGCCAAGGTCGTCTATTCTTCTTACAATTCCTGTTGCTTTCATATATAACTCCTTGTTTACAAAAGTGTAATAGTATTATCTGTAAACAAAGAGAAAATATACTATATATAAATAACTTTCTTTTCTTTTTTTTCGGCGTAGTTTGCTGTGTAAAAGGTGCCACCTGATGTTTTTCTCACATACGCTATAACGCAGTCAGAATCGTCAACCATGCGACGATTTCTTGCTCTCATACAGTCAGGATGATTGAAAGGTGCCAAAATTTCTACCTCGTCTGCTCTTGACAAAATATACTCGTAGACTTTTTTATTGTCCTCGCTCCATCTCGCAGATTGGTTTCTGTGGGGAACATAAATTTTAAGTTTTATTTTTGGGTATTTATTTTTTAAACCCAGCACCGCCAAAGCCGATAAAGTGTCAAAACCTAAAGCGCCGCCGTTTATAAAAACGGCGACACCTTCATTGATTAGTTCTTCAATTTTGTCGATTAAGACAGGAAGTATCTGCTCGCGGGCGTCAACAGGTAAATCCCTGTGACCTGTAAAGCAGCAAGAATTCATTATTCTTCATCCTCGTCAAATTCGATTTCGATTTTTTCGTTGCAATTGGGGCAAACTAAAACTTCGTCATTGATCATATCTTCGTCGAAGTAAACTTTTTCATTGCATGCAGGGCATTCAACTTCGTAAAAGTCTAAATCTTCTTCGTCGTCAAAATATTCGTCGTCATAGTCATCATTATCGCAACCGTCGCAACCGTCACAGTCGCCACATTCATCATCATATAAATCTTCGCAGATGTCGTCGAGACATTCTTCTACATCGTCGAGTCTTTCTGTGTTATCTGCAACTTCTTCGTCAAGTTCGTCGATTGTAACTGCCATTTCGTCTAATACATCAACGATTTTTAAAAGAAGTTTGCCTTCGTTTGTTGAGTCGTCAATTTTCATACCGTCTGCTAAACCGCGTAAGTATGCAACCTGTTCTGAAAGATATGCCATAGTAAAATCTCCTTTCAAAATTAAACTCTTTCCATGTATTCGCCTGTTCTTGTGTCAACACGGATTCTGTCACCCTGGTCAACAAAGAGAGGAACGTTGATTTGTGCGCCTGTTTCTAATGTGGCAGGCTTTGTAGCGCCTGTTGATGTGTCGCCCTTAAAGCCGGGTTCTGTTTCTGTAACTTCTAATTCTACAAATGTAGGAGGTTCGATACCGAACACGCTACCCTTGTATGAAAGAACTGTTACGTTCATATTTTCTGTAACGAATTTGAGTGCGTCGCCTAACTGGTCTGCGCCTAAAGGCATCATATCAAATGTTTCGTTGTCCATAAAGTAGTAAAGGTCACCATCGCTGTATGAATATGCCATATTCTTTCTTTCGATGTGTGCCTTGGGCATTTTTTCTGTGGGACGGAATGTCTTTTCAACTACGCCGCCTGTGATTACATTCTTAAGCTTTGTACGAACGAAGGCTGCACCTTTGCCGGGTTTAACGTGCTGGAACTCGACAATCTGGTAAACGTTGCCTTCAAATTCAAATGTAACACCGTTTCTAAATTCTCCTGCTGAAATCATATATTAACCTCCAAATATAAATATTCATAATTATAGTAACTATATTTTATATGAAAACCAAATAAAAATCAAGGGATTTTTAAATAAAATTGGTTTTTTTTGAAAATTTTATACTTTTTACTTTCTTCTTGACTAAATAATTAAAATTTATTATAATATTTTGTGGAAGAATTAAGAAAGAAGGTTGTTTCCTTATGAAGACAGCACACGATATGAAAATTGCAGGACTTACCCGTTCATTACCCTTATTTCCTGTTAACGAAAACTTATACATCGGCGCATTTATTATGTTTGGCGATGTGGAAATCACAGTAGCATCAGCAACAGAACTTTTAAAAAAGGCTCCCGAATTTGATGTAATCATTTCAGCCGAGGCTAAGAGCATACCTCTTCTATACGAAATGGCACGTCAGTCAGGCAAAGAATACATAGTGGCAAGAAAAGGCCCAAAAGTTTATATGAAAGATATTTTAACCGTTACTGTTAATTCTATTACTACTGCCCACGAGCAAATTCTGTGCATCGGCGGTGACGAAGTTGAGAAAATGCGCGGTAAACGTGTTTTAATCGTAGACGACGTTATTTCAACAGGCGAATCATTGACGGCGTTAGAAACATTAGTAAATCAAGCAGGCGGTAATATTTGTGCTAAGATGGCAGTTTTAGCAGAGGGGGATGCCGCTGACCGCGATGATATAATTTTCCTCGAAAAACTCCCCTTATTTGATAAAGACGGAAACACACTTTAATAAAGCAAAAAACTCGGGTGTCGCACCCGAGTTTTTTTATTTTTAAAAACCATTTTCAATTAGTTTTACAGATAAAGCAATTACAGCCTCAATATCGGCTTTGTCTACCATTTCGCACACAGAATGAATGTATCTTGTAGGAATGGAAATTGCACCTGTGGCAACGCCGGCACCTGTCAGGTGAATAGCACCTGCATCTGTGCCGCCTGCCTCCAAAATTTCTGTCTGGTATGGGATGTTGTGCTTCTCACAGGTGTCAATCATAAGTTTTTTGATGTAGGGGTGGCAAAGGATTGAGTTGTCCTTGATTTTTATCGCAGCGCCATCATTTAATTTTACTGCCATTTTTTTCTTGCCCATTGTGTCGCCCGTAGATGTAACGTCAAGGGCTACTGCGTAGTCGGGATTTATTGCTTGTGCTGCGGCACGAGCGCCACGGAGACCTAATTCCTCAGATGATGCAAAAACGAAATACAGGTCGTTTTTATAATCTTTTATTTCTTTTATTGTACGGATTAAGCAATAGCACCCTACTCTGTCGTCTAAAGCCTTGGATGTTACTTTATCTCCAAGGTCTAAAAATTCTCCTACAAACGCCGCCGCATCACCTATTGAGATTTTACTTTCGGCATCAACCTTGTCCTTGGCACCGATATCGATATAAAGGTCTGAAAGTTTCAGGCTTTTCATTATATCATCACGGGACGCGTCAACCGATACGATACCTTTTACCCCGTTTGTAAATTCTACTCTTTGATAAAGCGCAAAGTAAGGCGATACTCCGCCTAAATTTGAAAATCTGATATAGCCGTTGTCCTCAACGAAGGTTGAGATAACGCCTATTTCGTCCATATGAGCATCGAAGATAACCTTTTTGCCGTCACCTTTTTTGTGGGCAATTAAATTTCCTAAATTATCGCGATAGATTTCGTCAACGTAGCTTTTTATTTCTTGTTCTATAAATGCCCTCACTTTTTCCTCATTGCCTGAGGGGCCCGTTATCTGTGTGAGGTTTTTTAGTAATTCCATCAGAGTTTTACCTCCTCTAAATATTTTTGCGCTAGCGTTTTCATTGCTTCAAAATCCGACTTTGCAATTACAGACGATGGCGAATGAATGTATCGGGTGGGAACAGACATGGTAATAGTCTTTACTCCTCCGCAAGCGGTGTGTATTACTCCTGCATCATTTCCCCCTGAAACTGTCTTTTTGAACTGATAGGGTATGTTGTACTTTTCGGCAACCGAAACCACATCGGCTATAATCTCTTTATTGTAATAGGTGCGCATATCGGCAAAGCTCAGCGCCACGCCGTTACCTGATATAGTAGATTTCTCTCCGTCTGTTCCGCCGCAGGAATCATTGCAGGCGGTAGTTTCCAGAACAATTGCGAAATCAGGGCAAATTCGCTTCACCGCAATCTGTGCACCGCGAAGACCTGTTTCCTCCTGAACTGTAAAAACCAAATACAAATCGAAGTCGTATCTTTTGTCACAAAGCTCAAGCATCGCACTGCAGCCTACTCTGTCGTCTAAAGCCTTGGCCTTGATAAAGCCGTCGCCGAATTCTACATATTCGCTGTCAAACATTGCGCAGTCGCCGATAGCTACATACTTTTCTGCATCTTTTTTGTCTTTTGCACCAATGTCAATGTATAAATCCTCTATTTCCATCTTTTTGGCGCGCTCGCTCTTTTTCTGCAAGTGAATAGCCTTAGCACCGATAACGCCGTGGATTTTGCCATTTACCAAAACTTTCTTTGAAACCAAAACAGATGTGTCAATACCGCCTAAGGTATCAAACTTTAGAAATCCCTCGTCAGTGATTTTGGTAATTATCAACCCAACCTCGTCCATATGAGCGCAGACCATAACTTTCTTGGGATTTTTGCTCATTCCGCGATTTACGGCTATTAGGTTACCTATTGAATCCTGATAAATTTCGTCACATTTGTCTTTGATTTTTTCTAATATAAAGTCGCGGACAGCGTCTTCATTGCCCGCGCAACCGCAGAGCGCGGTCAACTCTTTAAGGTACATAATGAAAACTCCTCCGCATTTATTTTTAAAAGTGTTTTTTCGATTAGCTTTGCTGTGGCTTCAACGTCTTTTATGGAAAGTGTTTCCACAGTTGTGTGCATATAGCGAAGCGGTATAGAAAGCAAAAGTGTGGCAACGCCGCAACCTGCAGTTTGCACCACCCATGCATCTGTTCCTGTGTGGCCTCCCTCGGCTTCAATTGAGTATTTTATCTTTTCTTCCTCTGCTGTACTTTTTGCAATATTAAACAGTTTTCTGTTAATATTGGGTCCGCAGGTTATAACTGTGCCCGAGCCTAATTTAAAGGTTGTAGCAGAACCGCTATCGGGTGTAGTGCCATGGCAAACATCAACAACTATCGCACAAAGAGGATTGATTCCGTTTGCTCCGACTAATGCTCCGCGAAGTCCAACTTCCTCCTGGACGGCGCAAAGAACAGCCAGATTAAAGGGGAGTTTTTTGCCTTTTAAGGCTTTTAGCGCCATAATTAGTGCAATAACTCCTGCTCTGTCGTCAAGGTATTTTCCCGAGAGTTTTTTGTCTAAAAGTTTTACAGCATTGGTCTTAAAATAAATCATATCGCCGGGCGTTACGAGTTTCTTTACCTTTTTAGCATCAAGTCCTACATCTATTGTCATATCTTCAATGCCGGGTGCTTTGTCTTTATCATCATCTGTCATCAGGTGTGGCGCTTTTGCACCTATTACACCATAGAGTTCACTTTTTCCGCAGACGATTACCTCGCAAGAGGGTAAAATCCTCGGGTCTACTCCGCCGATAGCAACAAAAGTGATAAAACCGTCATCAGTTATGTCCTTTACCATAAGGCCGATTCCGTCTGTGTGTGCCTCTATCATAACGGTAGGAGCGTCAGTTTTTTCTGATTTGATATAGCCGATTACATTTCCTGAGATGTCGGTTTTTACTTCGTCGCAGTATTTTGCTAAAAGTTTTTCTATTTCCGGTGTAACAGTGTATTCATAACCTGATATACCGCCTTTGTCAGAAAGGTTTATGAGTTCTTTTATCATAATTTATTTACCAATTCTTTAAAAAGATTTCCTCTTTCTTCGAAATTATTGAACATATCGAAGCTTGTGCTTGCAGATGAAAGTAATACCACGTCGCCTGATATTGCATTTTCTTTTGCAAGTTTTACTGCTTCTTCGTAAGTTTTTGCAAATATTGTAGGAACTGATTTTCCTGTCTTTTTTACTGCTTCATCTATTACCTTTGAGGTTGCACCGATTAAAATTAGAGTCTTTACGTGATTTGCAATGGGCTCGCCTATTTCGTCATAGGGGATACCCTTGTCCTTGCCGCCTGCTATCAAAACTACAGGCTCAGAAAATACGTTCAATGTATTTATAGTACGATTTGGCGATGAGTCGATAGAACTGTTGTAGTATCTTACGCCGTCCAATGTTCTCACAAGTTCTATTCTGTGTGGAACACCACCAAAGGTTTTTGCTACATTCTGTATTGTTTCCTTATTTACCAAACCATATACTGCCGCTATGGCGGTCATATAATTTTCTATATTATGGTGTCCGGGGATTTTGATATCGGAAATATCAAGTACTGCATCATTTCCAACAAAAATAACACCGTCTTTTATATAAACGTCTGCCTCACTTTTGGAAGAAAAGCTAATATTTTTTCCTTTGGCTTCTTTTCCGATTTGGCGTGTAACTTCGTTTTCCGCATTTGTAACTAATATATCGTCTTTCCCCTGATAGAGCATTATGTTTTTCTTTGCTTCTATATATTCTGCGTAATCTTTGTGCCAGTCAAGGTGATTTGGCGTGATATTTGTAATTACTGCAATTTTAGGGCTTTTTTTCATAGTGTGGAGCTGAAAACTTGAAAGCTCTAAAACTGCATAGTCTGTAGCCTTCATTTCTTCGGCTTTTGTCATTAGCGGTGTGCCAATGTTTCCACCCAGGTGTGCTGTGTAGCCTGCATCGGTGAGCATTGTATGAATAAGGGTCGTGGTGGTGGTCTTTCCGTCGCTGCCTGTTACTGCAATGATTTTTGCAGGGCATATATCAAAAAAGACTTCCATTTCGGATGTGATAACACTTCCCTGCTGTCTGCATTTTTCTATTGAGGGATGGTCATATCTCATACCGGGGGTTTTGAAGATTATTTCTCCTGATAAATTATCTAAGTAACTCTCTCCCAAAACCAGTGTAACGCCCATATCTTTGAGTTCTTTTGCGATATCTCCCAGTTGACTTTCTGTCTTTTTGTCATAGGCAGATACAATTGCACCCAAAGACACAAGATACTTAATCAACGGGCGGTTGCTTATTCCGATACCTATAACGCTTACTTTTTTGCCATTTATATATTCTTTGAATTCTGTCACGTTCATAAGAGAACTCTCCTACTTAAAACAATACAGTCTGTATTTATTTTATACAGACCGTATCGTTAAAATTCTTTAATTACATTTTTGCGATTTTTTTGAAATCTTCGTATGCTTTGTTCCAAGCATCTGCATCTTCGGGTTCATAAGTCTTAACAGGGAAAGAATTCTTAACTATTTGTCTTGCTTCTGTTAAATCACGAACCTTACCTAATGCCATAAGCTGAACTGCAGCATTACCTGTGCTTGTAGCTTCTACAGGTCCTGCGATAACTTTTTTGCCTGTAGCTGAAGCTGTGAAGCGGCAAACCATTGTATCTTTGATACCGCCGCCTACCATATGAACTGCAACTAAAGGCTCGCCCGTAATATCTTCCATGGCTTCTGTAACCATACGGAATTTCATTGCCAAACTCTGTGCCGCACATCTGATGATTTCGCCCTCAGTCTTGGGCACATACTGTCCTGTACGTTCACAGAAATCGCGAATCTTCTTGGGCATATTGCCGGGTGTAGCAAAATCAACATAATCAGGGTCAATAAAGCACTTAAACGGCTCTGCTGCCCATGCTGCCTGCTCTAAATCGTCAAAGGAGAATTCTTTGCCCTCTCTCTTCCACTGACGTCTGCTTTCCTGAATAATCCAGAGTCCCATAATATTCTTTAAGAAACGGATTTTTCCGCATACGCCACCCTCGTTTGTGAAGTCGTATGCGTATGTTGTATCGTTTACATTAGGTGCGTCGAGCTCTGAGCCCATCAGCGCCCATGTACCTGTTGAGATATATGCGTATTTGTAATCTTCTGTTACGGGAACACTTGCTACTGCTGACGCTGTATCGTGTGAACCTACTGCGATAACGGGGATTTTGGGACAGCCTAATTCTTCACAAATATCGTCTGATAACATGCCTACTACTTCACCGGGCATAACGATTTCGCCGAAGATGTTTTCGGGAATGCCTGCTTTTTTCATGAGTTCTTTGTCCCAGGTTTTTGAATGAACTTCCAAAAGTTGTGATGTTGATGCAATAGAATACTCGTTCTTCATAACGCCTGTTAAAAGGTAGTTGAAGATATCAGGCATAAAGAGCATCTTGTCAGCAATTGAAAGTAAGGGGTCGTTGTCCTTTACCATTGACATAAACTGGAACAATGTATTAAAGAAGTTAAACTGAATACCTGTTCTTTCGAAGATGTATTTTTTGCCGATTTTATCATCTGCATACTCTATCATACCGTCTGTTCTTGTGTCACGGTAGTGGTAGGGGTTGCCGAGGAGTTTTCCGTTTTTATCAAAGAGGCCAAAGTCAACACCCCAGGTATCAATACCGATAGCCTGAATGTCCTTGTGACCTGCTAAAACTGTCTTGTTTATACCTTGCTTGATTTCAAAGAAAAGTCTTAAAACGTCCCAGTGAAAGTGTTTACCTATCATTACGGGGTCGTTTGAAAATCTGTGCATTTCTTCAATTGAGAGTTTCTCGCCGTCGAATGTAAAAAGCATAGCTCTGCCGCTTGAAGCACCAAAGTCAAACGCCAAAACCTTTGTTATTTCTGCCATATTTACAACTCCTTTGTTATTTTTTTACTTACTATTTCATTCTACCACAACATATTTAAATATTCAAGCTTTTTAGGTCTATTATTTCAATTATGTTACAAATGCTACAAAATTGTTAAAAAAGTTTTAAAAACTATTGACAAATTATATTTTTGTGTGTATAATGGCTAACGTGGAATAAAGGTGAAAGTTGTGCTTTTTGCATCTTTTACCGTAATTCGGAGGTTTATAATGAGAAAGATTACAAAGGTAATCTGTGCGGCTACACTTGCAATTTTATTGCTTATGAGCACTGCGGCTTCTACTTTTGCCGTTACATATCCTTGCACAGGTTATTCTACGGGCTCAAGCGTAAATGTTCGCTCAGGTCCATCAACTGCGTATCCTTCTTACGGTCAGGTTGATTACGGTGCTGCCGTAGTTTTACTTGGTCAGGAAAATGGTTGGTACAAGATTACCTATCCTTTATCAGATGTTGGTTACGCTTACATCTCAGGCGATTACATCAGCACTACAGTTCCCGCACCCAGAACAAACATCAGCGTCGACTACGGCGATATGTCTACATTATCAGCAGGACAGCGTGTGGTAAAAATCGCAGAGCAGTATTTGGGTCTTCCCTACATTTACGGTGGTTCTACACCTGCCGGTTTTGACTGCTCAGGATTTACATCGTATGTATACAAACAGTTAGGCTATAGCCTATATCGTTCATCATATCAGCAGATTAACAACGGTGTTCCCGTTAGCAAATCTGAACTTATGCCCGGAGATTTGCTTCTCTTTAAGCAGCCCGGCGCAAGCCGTATCAGCCACGTAGGCATCTACGTTGGTAACGGTATGATGATACATTCTCCCAGAACGGGCGATGTTATTAAATACGCAAGCATTGTTTCAGGTTATTTTAATAACTGTTACTATGCAGCAAGAAGAATTGTTCAATAAAAATAAGCCACGGAAAACCGTGGCTTTATTTTTTTATATTTTTTCAAAAAAACTCTTTATTTTTCCTATAAAATGGTGTATAATATTAAAGTTAGCAGAATTATGTGTAAGCACGCGGAAATCAAACCCAATAAGGAGAACACTATGACCAGAAAAGAAGCAAGAGAAAATTGTTTTAAACTCCTATTTGAATATGAAGTACAGAAGTTATCAGCTGATGATGCCCTTGCACTCTTTTATGAGTTGAACGGTGATGCAGACGCACAGACAGAATACATCAATTCTACTGTGAATTGTGCCATTGAAAACGTAGAAAAAATCGATGAAATAATCGAAAAGTTTTCAAAAGGCTGGAAGGTTTCTCGTCTTGCAAAAGTTACATTGGCTGTTCTTCGTGTGGCTATCTGTGAGATTTTATACAAAGATGACATTGCAGACAGTATCGCCATAAATGAAGCGGTTGAAATCGCAAAGATTTACAACGATGAAAAAAGTGCAAAATTTGTAAACGGTATTCTCTCTTCCGTGTACAAATCAAAAGAACAATAATATGGAAATTTTGACTGTAAGTGTTTCTCAGCTTAACAATTATATAAAAAGAGTATTAGATGCTAATTCTTACCTTGCAGACATCAAGGTCACAGGCGAGCTTTCTAATCTTAAGCTTCACTCATCAGGTCACATCTACGCAAGTTTAAAAGATGAGGGCGGCGTTATCAAGCTTGTGATGTTTCGTTCTGCGGCGCAATTTTTAAAATTTCGTCCCGAGGACGGCATGAAAGTAATTGTTCGTGGCAGAATTTCCGTATATGAGCAAGGCGGAATATATCAGATATACGCGGAATCAATTGAACCCGACGGCGAGGGCTCTTTATATGCGGCATTCGAAAAGTTAAAAGAAAAGTTACGGGAAAAAGGTATGTTTGAAGAAAGTCAGAAGAAGCCTCTTCCCCGCTTTCCTGAAAAAATCGGCGTAGTCACTGCCCAAGGCGGTGCGGCTTTGCAAGATATTTTAAATATCACGAAGCGTCGCTACCCTAAGGCTGAAATCATTTTATTCCCTGTAAGTGTTCAAGGTGTTTCTGCCTCCGGCGAAATCGCACACGCAATAGATTATATGAACAAAAACAACTCCTGCGATGTAATGATTGTAGGCCGCGGCGGCGGCTCTATCGAGGATTTGTGGGCATTTAACGAAGAAATTGTTGCAAATGCAATTTTTAATTCCCATATTCCTGTTGTTTCAGCAGTAGGTCACGAAACGGACTTTACCATTGCTGATTTCGTAGCAGACCTAAGAGCTCCTACTCCGTCTGCTGCAGCAGAGCTTGTCTGCCCGTCAATGCAGGAGCTTTTGGAATTTATAAACAGTGCAAAATCAAGGCTTTTCATTCTTTTGAAAAGCAATATTGAAAGAAAAAAGTTAAAGCTTGATAAGCTTTCCGGCTCTTATGGTTTTTTGAAATTTGTCGATATGCTTTCTTCTCGCAGACAGTATGTGGACACTTTGATTACCACAGCTGAAAGCCTTTCACATAAAATTATCACTGACAACAAAAACAAGCTTATTAAAAATACGGCAAAATTAGACGCATTAAGCCCTCTTAAAGTTTTGTCCAGAGGGTATTCCATTGCAACAGACAATGACGGAAATATTATTTCTTCCGTCGAATGCGCAACAAAAGGCAAAGATTTTTCTCTCAGACTTTCTGACGGAAGCGTGAAGGGAAAATTTATATAGGAGGCTCATTTATGATACCTATGAACATACCAAACATACTTACTATGTTTAGGTTTTGTCTTATTCCTGTCTACATAGTAGCATTTGCCACAAGCAGTGACAAAAACCTGGCAGCCTGGATTTTTATTATTGCCAGCGTTACTGATGTGTTAGATGGTTTTATTGCAAGAAAATTTAATATGTCTACAAAGCAAGGACAGTTATTAGATCCTCTGGCGGACAAACTGATGCAATTGACTGTGGTTATATCACTTTTGATCGCAAAGATACTTCCCCTTTGGTTTGTTATTATCCTTGCGTTAAAAGAAATATTTATGATAGTGGGTGGAATTTTCCTCTACTCCAAAAAAACATTCGTCAAGTCAAACATATTTGGTAAGGTCAATACTTTGATATTGTTTATTACAATGGTGGTAATGTTGTTTGCGCATACAAGCGTTATCGTGACAGATATAATGCTTGCAATTTCTGCAATTTCAAATTTCCTTGCCATCGGCTCGTACATTTACATATACGCACTAAAGCACGAGCAGTATAAAGATTATCTCGACGATATGCACTCAGGAGGTATAGAGCAATGAAAACATTTACTATAATTTCTATCGTACTTATTGCGATTGGTGCTTTAATCAATTTTGTAGCACCTGTATTTATCAAGAAAAAAATCACCGATAGTGAAGCTTGCGACAAGGCGGTTTATCTTACAAAATCAGCAGGTCTTATTTTAGTCATTATCGGTTGTATCATATTCTTTTGGTTAGGAGGAAAGTTCGGTGGCTGAACAAATCAACAAAACATATAATCCCAAAGAGGTGGAAGACAGACTCTATAACCGTTGGGTAGAAAACGGCTATTTCACCCCTAAAGCTGATAAATCAAAGGAGCCTTTTACTATTGTAATACCTCCCCCGAATGTTACAGGTCAGCTTCACATGGGACATGCATTAGATGAAACATTACAGGACATCTTAATAAGATACAAGCGTATGGCAGGCTTTAATGCCCTCTGGGTACCCGGCACAGACCACGCAGGTATCGCGACACAGGTTAAGGTGGAAGAGGTTTTAAGAAAAGAAGAAGGTCTTTCACGTTACGATTTAGGTCGTGAAAAGTTCATCGAGCGCGTATGGGATTGGAAAAAGCTCTACGGCTCAAGAATCATAAATCAGTTAAAGAAGCTCGGCAGTTCATGTGACTGGTCAAGGGAGCGCTTCACAATGGACGAAACCTTGTCAAAGGCAGTTCGCGAGGTTTTTGTATCATTATATGAAAAAGAGCTTATCTATCAGGGAAACCGTATCATAAACTGGTGTCCTAAATGTATTACTGCATTGTCTGATGCAGAGGTAGAATACGCAGAACAGGCAGGACATTTCTGGCACATCAAGTATCCCATCAAGGATTCTGACGGCTTTGTTGAAATTGCAACCACAAGACCTGAAACTATGCTTGGTGATACTGCGGTTGCCGTTCATCCTGACGATGAAAGATACAAGGATTTAGTAGGCAAAATGCTTATACTTCCCCTTGTTGGTCGCGAAATTCCCGTTATTGCCGACGAATACGTTGACAAGGACTTCGGTACAGGTTGCGTAAAAATCACACCTGCTCACGACCCCAACGATTTCGAAGTTGGCAAGCGTCACAATTTAGAAGTAATTAAAGTATTAAATGACGATGCTACCATAAATGCTTACGGCGGAAAATACGAAGGTCTTGACCGCTATGAAGCAAGAAAGCAGATGGTTGCAGATTTAGAAGCAGAGGGTCTTTTAGTTAATGTAAAAGACCATACACATAACGTAGGTCAGTGTTACCGTTGCGGAACTACTGTTGAGCCTATCACATCAAAGCAGTGGTTCGTAAAAATGCAGCCTCTTGCTGAAAAAGCATTAGAAGTTGTAAAAGACGGAACAGTAAAATTCGTTCCTGACAGATTCTCAAAAACCTACATCAACTGGATGGAAAACGTACACGATTGGTGTATTTCTCGTCAGTTGTGGTGGGGACACAGAATCCCTGCTTTCTACTGTGAGGATTGCGGCGAAACAACAGTATCTCGTGACGACATCACAGTATGTCCCAAGTGCGGCGGCAAGGTAAAGCAGGACGAGGACGTTTTAGATACTTGGTTCTCATCAGCGCTGTGGCCCTTCTCAACACTTGGTTGGCCTGAAAAAACCGAAGATTTAGAGTACTTCTACCCCACAAGTGTTTTGGTTACAGGCTATGACATCATCTTCTTCTGGGTAGCAAGAATGATTTTCTCTGCTATGGAGCATATGGGCAAAGAACCCTTTAAACACGTTTTAATTCACGGTCTTGTTCGTGACGCCCAGGGCAGAAAGATGAGTAAATCTTTAGGCAACGGCGTTGACCCATTAGAAGTTATCGAAGAATTTGGTGCTGACGCTCTCCGCTTTACACTTGCTACAGGTAACTCACCCGGTAACGATATGCGTTACTCCGTAGAAAAGGTTACCGCAAGCAGAAACTTTGCAAATAAAATCTGGAACGCATCACGTTTTGTGCAGATGAATTTAAACATCTCCGAACTCAAAGTTCCCGAAAACCTTTGCATTGAAGATAAGTGGATTTTAACCAAGTACAATAAATTAGTAGAAGAAGTTACAGAAAACCTCGATAAGTTCGAGCTTGGCGTTGCTGTTGCAAAGTTATATGACTTTATCTGGGATGTGTTCTGTGACTGGTACATCGAACTTGTAAAGCCTCGTCTTTACGATGAAAACGACCCCACAAACGAAACAGCGCAGTATGTATTATCTTATGTGCTTTCGAACACATTAAAGCTATTACATCCCTTTATGCCCTTTATCACAGAAGAAATCTGGCTCTCACTACCCCACGAGGGCGAAAGCATCGTGATATCTGACTGGCCGAAGGCAAGTGATGCCCTTTCATTCCCTGAAGAAGCATCACAGATGGAAATGATTATGAACGCCGTAAAGGCAGTAAGAAACAAGCGCGCAGAAATGAACATTCCGCCCTCTAAAAAGGCAAGTATGGTTATCGTGACAGATAATGTGGATGTTTTTGAAAGCGGCAGTGTATTCTTTACAAAACTTGCAAGTGCGGCTTCTGTTACGGTTACAGCAGAAAAGTCGGGTATTGATGATACCTACGTTGCAGTTATCGTTGACGGCGCACAGATTTATATGCCTATGGGCGAGTTGGTTGATGCTGAAAAAGAAATCGCAAGATTAAAAGAAGAGCAGAAAAAGCTCATCGGCGAAATCAAACGTGTTGAGGGTAAGCTTTCAAACGAGGGATTTGTGGCAAAGGCTCCTGCTCACGTTGTAGAAGAAGAAAAGGCAAAAGGTGAAAAATATAAGCAAATGCTCATTCAGGTAGAAGAAAGTCTTAAGGCTTTCGGTGCTTAAAAGGAGGAAATAAAATGGCAGAAAATATAAACAACAACATTCCCGAAGAGGAAGAGGGTCTCGTTACAATGGTTAACGAAGACGGCGAACATCACAATTTCTTACACCTTGATTCTTTTGAATTTAATGGTGAGGTTTATGTGGTATTGCTTCCTGCTGACGAGGGTGACGAGGATTGCGACGAGGTCTTAATCTACACATTAAAAGTAGAAGAAGACGGCTCCGAAACCTTACTTCCCATCGAAGACGAAGCAGAGCTCGATGCAGCTTACGAAGAATTCAAAAACCGCATGAGTGATGAATACGATTTCGAGTAAGATTCGTATATAAAGGCTGAGGCAATGCCACAGCCTTTTTTTCTCGCTCTAAAAGCAAAAGTTATGAAAGAAATGTTGCTGTTTTTTGCTTTTAGAATAAAAAATAGCAAAATTTGTTTGACACGGTATTTTCTATATGTTAATATCGTAATATCAGCAATTTTACGTTTAGGAGAGTATATTATGAGAATGAAATTTGTCGGTGCAATTCCTACACCCGAAGAAATAAAGGAAAGGTACCCATTGCCCGCAGAATTTACTGCTAAAAAAGAAAAATTTGATAGCGAAATAAAAGACATTTTCGCAGGCAAATCCGATAAATTTTTACTCATCATCGGTCCCTGCTCTGCAGACAACGAAAATGCTCTTTTGGACTATTGCAAAAGATTAGCAAAAATTCAGGAAAAAGTTAAAGATAAGATTTTGATTATACCCAGAGTATATACAAACAAGCCCCGTACAACAGGCGACGGCTACAAGGGTATGCTCCATCAGCCCGACCCCACAAAGAAGGCTGATATGCTCCACGGCCTTATTGCTATAAGAAAGGCGCACTTGGACGTTATAAAAGAAACAGGCTTCTTCTGTGCCGATGAAATGCTTTACCCTGAGAATTGGCTTTATCTTTCAGATTTATTGTCATACGTTGCAGTAGGTGCACGTTCTGTTGAGAATCAGCAGCACAGATTGGTAGCCAGCGGCATGAATGTTCCCGTAGGTATGAAAAACCCCACCAGTGGTGACTACTCCGTAATGCTTAACTCTATTACAGCAGCACAGCATCAGCACACCTTCATTTATCGTGCATGGGAAGTAGAATCTATGGGTAACCCCTATTCTCACGCGATATTAAGAGGCTATGTAAACAAGCACGGTCAGTCACTTCCCAACTATCACTTTGAGGATTTGATTAGACTTTATCACGAATATAAAGAGAAAAATCTTGAAAATATGGCAGTAATAATTGATGCCAACCACGCAAATTCCAACAAGCAATATCTCCAGCAGATTAGAATTTGTAAAGAGGTACTTCACAGTATGCGTCATTCGGAAGAAATTAACAGCATGGTAAAAGGCTTTATGATTGAAAGCTACATTGAAGACGGCGCACAGAAGATTGAAGAAGGTATCTACGGAAAATCAATTACCGACCCCTGTCTTGGTTGGGAAAAAACAGAAAAACTAATTTTAGACATTGCAGATTTACTGTAATATAAAAAAATATTTTAAGAAGGAGGATATGTAATGTTTGAAAACAATGATACTTTAAAGGATGTGGCGTTACGAATTAGAAATGCCAGAGAAGACTTGGGAGTAACACAAGAAATAATGGCTAAAAACACAGACGTTTCGCTTTCTGACTACAAGGCTTACGAAAGCGGCGAAAAGGATATGGATTTTACATTCATTTATAAGTGTGCCAAGTGCTTTAACGTAGACCCCACAGACCTTTTAAAAGGTACAAGTCCGAGACTCACAAGCTTTGAAGTGACAAAGCGCGGAGGCGGATTACCCATTACAAGAAAAGCAGGCAATGAGTACAAAAACCTTGCCCCAATGTTCAAAAATAAAACCACGGAGCCTTTTCGTGTAATTATACCTTATGTTGAAAACGGCGATAAGCACGACGCGTCTTCACACAAGGGACAGGAGTTCGATATTGTAATTTCAGGTCAACTTAAAATCACAATCGGCAACAATACCCAGATTTTAGAGGCGGGAGATTCTATTTATTACAACAGTACTATCCCCCACAAGCTCGAAGCCTACGGCGGAAAAGACGTAGAAATCTATGCTTTGGTTATGAAAGAATCAGAAACCGATGATTTCCGTCAGCAGGAAGAAGAATTTACAAAGAAAGTCGCAGGAAAAACCGTTCCCGACGTGCATAAAGACTTTATCGAATGCACAGAAGACGATAAAGGTGCGCTTCTTGAAATCAACTTCAAAAACGAAGAAAAGTTTAACTTTGCTTTTGACTGCGTAGATAAATTAGCAGAAAAATGCCCTGATAAAGTGGCTATGATTCACATTTCCGAAAAGAAAGAGGAAACACTCTTTACATACGCGGATTTGAAGAAATACTCAAATATGACGGCAAACTATTTTGAAACCTTAGGTATCAAAAAAGGCGACCGCGTAATGTTGGTGCTGAAGCGTCATTACCAGTTCTGGTTCTCAATGCTTGCACTTCACAAAATCGGTGCTATTGCAATCCCTGCTACTAACCTTTTGGTTGAGCACGATTTTGATTACCGCTTTAAGGCTGCAGGTGTTTCTGCTATTGTGTGTACCGCTGACGGCGATGTTGCACATCAGGTTGATTTGGCAGAGAAAAATTACGGCGAAAGTTTAACCAAAATCATGGTTGGCGGCAGTCGTTCCAGCTGGCACAACTTTAACAAAGAAATCACACGTTATTCTGACGTTTACGAAAGAAGCGATGATTCTGCTTGCGGTTCTGACCCTCTGCTTATGTTATTTACATCAGGCACAACGGGTTACCCCAAAATCGCAACACACGACCACAAGTACCCCTTGGGTCACTACATCACTGCAAAATACTGGCACAATGTAAACCCTGATGGTGTGCATTTTACAATTTCTGATACAGGTTGGGGTAAGGCTCTCTGGGGCAAACTCTATGGTCAGTGGTTGTGCGAGGCTGCAGTATTTGTATACGATTTCAACAAATTCGCGGCAGAAGATATCTTGCCTATGTTTGCAAAATACAACATCACCACATTCTGCGCACCTCCTACAATGTATCGTTTCTTCATCAAAGAAGATTTGTCAAAGTATGATTTGACAAGTATCGAGTACTCTACCGTTGCAGGCGAGGCGCTGAATCCCGAAGTTTATGAGCAGTGGAAAAAAGCAACAGGCTTAAAGCTTATGGAGGGCTTCGGTCAGACAGAAACCACCCTTACTGTTGCAAACCTTTGGGGTATGCACCCCAAACCGGGCTCAATGGGTAAACCCAGTCCCTTGTACGATGTTGACGTAATCTTAGACGACGGTACATCAGCAGCAGTAGGCGAAACAGGCGAAATCGTTGTTAAAACAGATAAAAAAGTTCCCTGCGGTTTGTATATGGGTTATTACCGTGACGAAGAGGCTACCAAAAAATCCTACGATAACAACATCTATCACACAGGCGACCTTGCTTGGCGCGATGAGGACGGTTATCTTTGGTATGTAGGACGTTCCGATGACGTTATCAAGTCATCAGGCTATCGTATCGGACCCTTTGAAATCGAAAGTGTTATCATGGAGTTGCCTTACGTTTTGGAATGTGCTATTACCGCTGTTCCTGACGAAATCCGTGGTCAGATTGTAAAGGCTACAATCGTTCTCACTAAAGGAACAAAGGCTTCTGACGATTTGAAAAAGGAAATTCAGGACTATGTAAAAACTCACACTGCTCCTTATAAGTACCCGAGAATTGTTGAATTTGTGGATGAACTTCCCAAGACAATCAGTGGTAAAATCAGAAGAGTTGAGCTTCGTGAAAACGGTAAAAAATAAACAATTTGTAAAGGCTGTGCTATTGCACAGCCTTTTTTATTGACGTGTATATTTTTTATAGATATAATTATAATAATAATTTTTAAGAGGTGTTTGTTATGGCAGGATTTATAAAACAGGCAAAAGAGGACATAAAAAAGGAAAAAGTAAAATTTATTGTCTATCTTATATTGAGAACTTTTGTTATCATATCATTAGTAATGGCGGCTGTCCGCGGCGAATACGAAAACGTCTTTGTTTGTGCTTTGTCGTTGGTTTTGTTTTTGGTGCCGACCTTTATTGAAAAGAGTCTAAAAATCGACCTGCCTACAACCTTTGAAATTATTATACTGCTTTTTATATTTTCGGCAGAAATATTGGGTGAAATTCATAACTACTATATGAAAGTACCTTATTGGGACACGGTTTTGCACACATTGAACGGGTTTTTGTTTGCGGCATTCGGCTTTGCACTTTTAGATATTATAAACCGAAATCCCAACATAAAGTTTCAGTTATCGCCTATTTATCTTGCAGTTGTGGCGTTTTGCTTTTCTATGACTATCGGCGTATTATGGGAGTTTTTTGAGTTTGGGTGCGATATGTTCTTGGGTAAAGATATGCAAAAGGACTTTGTTGTAAATACTATAAATTCTGTAACCTTAGACCCCCAAATGCGCAACATTCCCCAGACAATTTCCGGTATAACTTCAGTTACAGTAAATGGTCGTGATTTAGGTCTTGGGGGGTACCTTGATATCGGTCTTATCGACACTATGAAAGACCTATTAGTTAATTTTGTTGGTGCAATAATTTTTAGTATTATCGGATTCTTTTATATAAAGAACCGCGGCAGAGGGAATTTCGCCAAAAAATTCATACCTGTAATAGACGAAGAAAAAGAAAACAGCGAGCAGTAAAACTGCCCGCTGTTTTTTTGTGTGAAAAACATGGTGTGAAATATTTTTAAATATGGTCGGCTTAAATTATCTTACGATTACGATTTCTTTTACCTGGTCTTTATAAATTCTTATAAATACTCGGCTTACATCTAATTCATCGTACTGTGTGATGTCACCTGCTTCGGCAACTGTTACGGGGTTAACATCTTCGCTTGAATCAAATTCGTAAACTGTAGCGCCTGTGATCGAGTAGTTTTCTACTGCTCCGCCGTTAACAGATACGTTGATTGAATTTGCGAATTTCTTCGTAACCTTACCGTAAACTGTAACTAAATCTTCGCTGATTGTCTGTTTTACTTCTGTTTCTTTGTCGGCTGCTTCAAAGAGAATTCTGATATCTTCGATTTCATCCTTTGCGTTTGTTTTAAGCTGGAGGATGTCGCCGGCAGAAAGTTTTACTCCGTCGCCGTTAACAAGTACGCCCTCTTCTGCTGTTACAAATGTTTTTCTTTCGCCGTCAACAAAGGCGTAGAGTTTTTCTACTCTCTGGTCATCTTCGTTTAAGAATGTTGCAATCTTTTCAACGATAACTGCTGATGCCTCTAAGTTTGCAATGCCTGTTGAATTTGTAACAATTACAACGCCTGCTGTTAAGTCCTCGCGAACGTCAAACACCAATACATCGTAATCTGTGTTATCTTCAAAAAGTTCTGCTGTTGTTACGGAATATTTCTTTGCATCTGTTTCCCCTGCAGGAATGTCAAACACGATTGTGCTTTCGTCTACATTGTACATACCGAGTTTTTTAGCTGATTCACGGTATTTGAGTGTACCCTGTGCGTTAAGTGAGAATACGTCTTTATCGATTCCGCCTGAGGTTTTATCTGTTGCTGTGCTTATCTTTGAAATTTCGCCGTCACTGTTTAATTCGTAAGTGATAAGCATAGGCTGGATTGTGCCCTCTGTTTTTAATGCGTCAAACACTTCCTGAGGTGTTTTGTTTGTTGCTGTATTTAATCTTATTTTTTTGGCTGTTTTTAATACTTCTACCTTACCTGATTTGTCAAAGACTTCGATTTCAAGACGCTTGTCAAAGCCTGTTGTCATTTCGGCTGCTGTAAGGTATGCGTAATTTGAAGAAAGTGCAGATGTTGCATCTACTGCTGCGATGTTACCATCTTTATCAAGGTAGAATGTGCCCTCATCGTTTAAGTTGATATCATCGGTGTAGTTTGCCGCAACTGCGTATTCTTTACCGTCGATTACAAATTTATCACCGTGAAGTTCTGTTACTTTACCTACTACTTTTTCTGATGTTACTTCTACGATTACTACTGATGAGTCTTTGCTCTTTGCTACTGACAATACGTCCCATTCGTTAAGGTCTGAAAGCTTTATTTCCTGACCGCCACGTGTGATTACGAATTTTACATCTTCGTTTTTGGGGTCTAATACTAAAGAGGGTTTGCCGTATTTGTCTGTTACACGGTTACTTGATGCGATTACTTCTTCTACTACATAGTTTTCGTATTCTTCGATAAATACTACATCGTAAATATCGTCGCGGTCACGGTCCAAAAGTGTAAGTGAACCTGCTTCAGGACGAAGTTCTGATACGTCTTTTGCAATTGCCTGACCGTTGTAGAGGTATTTTGCATCATCTGCAATTACTGCTTCTTCTGTGTCCTTTTTGTTGTCTGCATCAGGCCAATACTCTACTGTGATTGTTGTATCTTCTGTTATGTCTTTGATATCTGTTGTGCCGATTTTTACAGATGAGTTTTTGCCTTTTTGTTCTCTTGCTAATATAAGAGTTTTGTCGCCGTAAGTGTCTTCTCTTACATAGGCTTCTACATTAAAGCCTAAAAGTTTTCTTACGTCTAAAAGTGCTTTATCTGCTACTTCGTATACTTCTGTACCGATTTTTGCTTCATCTTTTTTCAATGAAGATGAGCCTGTCAGCGCACTTGTGCCAACTGCTGTAACCTGGTCATAAATGATTTCGGTTGAAAGTTCGTCGTCAAGTAAAGTTTTGTCTACTACTTCAAAGGATTCGTCACTACCGA
This sequence comes from Congzhengia sp., assembly GCA_045591015.1. Classification (GTDB taxonomy): domain Bacteria; phylum Bacillota; class Clostridia; order UBA1381; family UBA9506; genus Congzhengia. The sequence goes on along the minus strand of JAZNSC010000008.1, from coordinate 74,488 downwards.
AACTTGTCTGTTCCATTTTCTTGGTAACTAATGCATTGGCTGTCATCTGCGCTACCATACCACGAACAACGGGTGTGTCGTTAGATGCTATTGCATTTTTTGTAATGCCTGTCTGTGCCGCTACCGCCACATAACCCTGGGGGAAGCCGCCTTTTCTTTCTGCTACGGGAGAATGTCCGATTAAACGTACAAGCACTGTTGCCGCTTCGGCGTATGTGATTGTATCGTCAGGACGGAAATTACCCGCATCGTCACCAATGATAATGCCCTGATTTGTTGCTACGTTGATGTAGCCGTTTGCCCAGTGGTTGTCCACTACGTCAGGGAATTTGGTGGGATGTGTTGAACTGTCTGCGATTTTTTCCATGCCCATTGCCATTACTGCAACTTTGGCAAATTCTGAACGTCTGATTGTGTCTTCAGGACGAAAAGCGCCTGACTCTGCATCGCCTACCATGATTTCTAATGCACCTAAGAGTTCTATTGCTTCTTTGTACTTAGAATTTTGTGCATCCTGAGGAACTGATGCAAATGATGTTACGGCAAAGGTTGCCATCATCAATGCTGCTAAAATGAAAGATGTCAGTTTTTTTGCTTTAAACATTTAAGTTTTCCTCCTTAAAATTTTTAAATTTTGCGTCTGGTCCGATGAAGTCTTAAGTGGTGCTTAAAAAATATTTTATGGGTTAATACCCTGTATGTCGCAAGCCATTGCTCACATTACTTTAAACGAAAAAAGTTTTCTTTTGTTCCGCAAATTATGTGTGTAATTTTTGGCAAATCAAATACATATAAATTATCACATCATTATAGCAGAAAGGAACAATCTATGCCTGAGAACTATTACGAAACACCAAATACCAATGAGCAAAACACAGAACAGAACGACACACAGATAACTAACACTGAGTTTGCCGACAGCAGTGAGGGACAGTTGGTTGTAAGTGTATTTACCGCAAATCAGTTGTTGCCTGTTGTTAATGCTACAGTCACAGTTGCAGCAGAAAATGGAACAACGCAAGAAGAACTTTCATCAGATACTGACAGAAGCGGTAGAACCATCGCATTCACATTGGCGGCTCCCCCAGCCTCTGCTTCACAAGAGCCGACTCAGAGCATTCCTTTTGCTGAATACAGGGTTACTATCACACACCCTGATTATTTTACCGCCGTCATCGAAAATGTTCAGGTTTTTGGCGATAATTTAACACTTTTGCCCGTAAATCTTATCCCGATTCCAGAATTTTCAAATGGTGACATAGACAGAACTGTCATCATTCCAAGACAGAATTTATAAAGGAGGTTGCAGCATGCCAGAAATAACACCGGTAATTCCCGAATTTATAACCGTACATTTAGGACCCCCTGACTCCGCTGCCCAGAATGTAACAGTTCCATTTATTGATTACATTAAAAACGTGGCATCAAGTGAAATTTATCCCACCTGGCCCGAAAGTGCGTTGCGCGCAAATATCTATGCACAGATTTCTTTTGCCCTTAATAAAATTTATACGGAATTCTACAGAAGTCGCGGATACAACTTTGACATAACCAACACAACGCAGTTTGACCAGGCGTTTGTTTATGGAAGAACTATTTTTGAAAATATCAGCGATATTGTTGATGATATTTTTGACTCATATTTGCGTCGCGATGGTGCTATCGAGCCTTTGGCTTCCCAATTCTGCAACGGTACCACAGTAACTTGTTCCGGGCTTTCTCAGTGGGGCACGGTAACCCTTGCGAATCAAGGAAATCTGCCATTTCAGATTATACGTTATTACTACGGCGACGATGTAAATATCATCTCCAATGTTCCCGTAGAATCAGTAGGCGAATCCTATCCCGGAACTCCTATACGATTAGGCGATGTAGGTCCTGATGTACAGAGAGTACAGATTCTTCTCAATGCTATTTCCACCAACTACCCCGCTATTCCCAAAGTTCCCACGGGGGCGGTTTTTGGCGAATCAACTGAAAATGCCGTAAGGACTTTCCAGAGAATTTTCAACCTTACGCCTGATGGCGTAGTAGGTCGTGCCACCTGGTATAAACTCGTAAATCTCTTTACGGGGATAAACAGGTTAAACGAACTTAACGCCCGAGGTGATGTTATATTTGGATTATCGTTAGAATACCCTGAAGCATTGCAAGAAGGTGACGCAGGCGAAGGTGTTTTGATTCTTCAACAGATGTTAAACCTATTGTCTGAATATTACGAGACAGTACCTTCTGTTTCGCCAGACGGAGTTTACGGTCCTGCAACTACACAGGCTGTTTCTGCTTTTCAGCGTGTGTATGGATTGCCTGTTGATGGTGTGGTAGGCCCTCTTACCTGGGAGAGTATGTATAATGCAATAAAAGGTATTTATATTGCCGAGGGCAGGTCACAAGAATTCAGTACAAATCCTACATCAGTACAGTACCCAGGTATACCTTTGTCAGTAGGCGCAAGGGGCAATGCTGTTATGACCCTGCAAAACCACATAAACGATGTAGTACCCGTTTTTGCAAATGCTTTACCAGTTAACACTACGGGTAATTTCGGTACTAATACAAGAAACGCCGTAATGGAAATACAGAACAGATTAAATCTGCCCCAAAACGGTACTGTAGACGAAAATACCTGGAACGGCATTGAAAGAATGAGACGAATGGTTACAGATAACACACAGGCTCAATTCGGTCAATATCCCGGTTATGATTTAAAAGAAGGTATGCAAGACGAGGTGCGCGGAATTGCAATTTCCGTCGATGAACTCAATGGCCGTCCCATATATTCTGTTCAGTATATGCTCCGAATTATAAATCAGGATAAAGATTTACCAGGTATTCCTGACGGCATTTTCGGTGCGCAGACAACAGAAAGAGTAAGAGTTTTTCAGGAAGAAAGAAACATTGCACCTACGGGTATTGTTGATGTGGAAACTTTTGATGCTATAAAACTTGCGTATGATGAGGATTTCTTTACAGAAAATTGAACATAAAAAAGCCATCGCGAAAGCGATGGCTTTAAAATTAGTTAATTGTGCCTTTATTTATGAAGTTTACCCATTTTTTAGCAAAGTCTTCATTGAAGAGCCATGACTGAGCAAGGAAACTACTGTCGTTTTTGATTATTTCCTGAGCCTCTGCATAAGGGATGTACGTGGGATTTTCGTATACATAAACAGTTTCGTCTACATATCCATTTGCATCATAGTTCCACTTGGGTTCTACTGTTTCTGTATATGTGCCGTAACCTATGTAGCCGCTTTCAAGATCAATTTCAGGCATTACTGTTACACCATTTACCACAGTTGCATTTTTAACCTTTGCTTTATAAGCTTCATCTAAGAATGCAAGCATAATATCTTCTGCTGTGGTCATATTGCCGTGACCTGCATTTTTCTGCTGTACATATGTTGCCACACCGCCGGCTTTAACTATTCTTTCTGCTGCGTGAATCTGTCCGTGATAACCCCAATCCCAGTCTGTTTCGCCTGTGATTATAAATACCGGAACTTTTGCTTCTACCAACTCATCAAATTCAAACTGATAGGGATAAGCAGATTTAAAGCAAAGTACTGCGAATGTTCTTTCGGGGTTGAGTTTTGCTATTCTGCCTGCCGCTACACAACCGTTTGAGTGACCGAGTGTTGCTATAGGAACATAGTTGAGTTCGGGGTGACCTGTTTTGTATGCTATTTCTGCGATTTTTGTATTTAATACTTCCATCGCAAAATCTTCATTGTGCCAGTATTTGAGATTTCCTGCAGCCCCGTCATAGAAGTCAAATATTGCAAGGTTTCTCTCTTTACAGAACTGACGGAATTTAGCATTTGTAGCGTAACTTCCCGATTCGCCGTGTTGGTTCATCATTACGATACCTTCAACGGTTTCGATGCTTTCGTCGATATACATATTGTAAACTGCACCATCAATGAGTTCGCATGCCGCTGTTTCCTTTGACGGACCAATCGGAATATACTCGTTCCAAACAAAAGTCTTCAGGCAATGTGTGTACTGTGAGTAGTGAGAAACATCTGTCAGGTCAACTGTATCAGTTATAACGGTTGTGCCCTTTGCTACAGTTACTTCCTTAGGCTGAAGAACAGCAAGTTTTACGGGCACAGTGGTATATACTGCATTGTAAAGTGTTACAGTCTTTGCTTCGTCATAAGGATTATAAACCGATACTGTTGTTGTAAGTATGCCGGATTTTACATCCTCTACTTCTTTTCCTGATGAGTTTGTAACTTTTATTTCAGATGCTACCAGATCGGTTGTGGTTTCCTGTAACACATTTGACACCGCATACTGATATGTTGCACCGCTTGTGTAAACTGTAACGCGCAAGTTTTTGCCTGCCGCATCATCGTCCATATAGTAAGGTATTGTCTTACCTGATGTGATGCCAAAGTCTGTAATTGCCCAGTCTGTGCCGTTTTCTGCAACTTCAAAAATGTAGTATACATTATCTGATGTTGTATTAACAGTAGCATTTACTGTGTCAAAAATTTTACCGTTGGCAGGAAGAACAACAGAATCGTCAGAGCTTACTTCCATTTCGTAAGGCTTGATAACGATATCGTCTAAAATGTAGTTATCTGTCGCACCAAACGTGATTTTTGCTTTTACACCAAGTTGGTTTGCACCGTAGTTTGTATTGTTTGCTGTGTTGAAATTATAGTTATCAAGAGTTAATTTGTACCAGCTGTTTTCAAGCTGTGTAACAGTCATATCAACATCATTGAAAGTATTTGAATCACTCATTGCAAAGGTTGCAACAGGTGTGTCTGATGCTTTTACCTTGGCTGAAATGCTGTATGCAAAATCAGGGTCTAATGTCGTTGCAAATGTTATAGAATCAGAACTAACAGCAAGACCGTTTGTACCGAGGTAACCATTTTCTGATATTGTTGCACCTTCGATGTCGAGTGTGTCTTCATCTTCAAAGTTATAAATCTTAAAGTCACCGAATTCAGGTTTGGTAGCATAAAGTATTACTTTATCGCCATAGAGTCCGTTTGAGGCAATGGGAAGAATTTCCCAGTAGTACTCTTTACCAAGCATATCGGATGTTACTGTAATTGTACCACCGGGATTAAGTGTCGCAATACACGCACTCTTGCCTACACTTCCTGACATAAGTTTGATTACAGATTGGTCTGTTGCTCCGCCTGACGCCTCAAAATCATACTGAACTCCCACTTGCTCACCAAGTTTGAATGTACCTGATTCTTTAACATCTGAAAGTTCAGGTGGTGTGGGTTTGGTGTTTGCATTTGTTATTTCTATCTTTAAGTCATCAACATAGAATTTTCTCTCACCGGGAGCACTTGTTGTACAACCGGGTAAGATGTTGGCATCTGCAAGACGCAATCCCCACTGTGTCAATGTAGTGCTTCCATATGACCACGGGAATGTAACAGAGATCTTCTGCCAGTCAGTTGTATTTGTTACATCTGCAATACTTGCAGTAAAGATTCTATATCCGTTTGCAGCATTGCCGTCACCGTCAAAGTCAACAGCAGGGCTGATGTATGACAAAAATCCAAATGTGCCTGAAGATGATGCATCAAACGCCTGATAGAGTTTGATATATGCCGAAATTGTGAGAGTATCACCATTTGCTACTGCAATGTTCAGGTTTGCACCGCCGCTTTTTCTCAAAAGCGCTTCGTAATTATACATTCCGGATTTATTTGCTACTGTAACAAGTGCAGATTTTTCGCCTGTGCGGCTTGTAGTATTCACTGTTGCTACATTGTAGTTTGTGCCTGTACCTATGTAATTAGTCTCGCCTGCTTCACTGCTGAATTTACAAGCGTTAGGGTTTACATATTTTGTTTCTATTGTAAGGTCGTCTACATAGAATTTTCTCTCGCCGGGAGCGCTGCTTGTGCCGTCAGGTAAGATATTGTCGTCTGCAAGACGCAATTCCCATGAATTAAGTTCAGCCACAGTATCTATGGGCCATGTATAAGATGCGGTAATTTTCTGCCAGTCGGTTGTATTTGTTACGTCGGCTATTTTTCCGGTAAAGAATCTGTAGCCGTTTGTAGCATTTCCATCGCCATCTAAATCAACTGCCTTGTTGAAATAAGACATAACGGCAAAAGTACCTGAAGATGAAGATTTAAATGCCTGATGGAGTTTGATATATGCGGTAACTGTAATTTCTGTACCTTTTTCTACAGGTACTGTGATGTTGGCACCATTGTTTCTGATGTCTGCTTTGTAAGCATACATACCTGCTTCGTTATTTACTGTAACTAATGTAGACTGGGCACCTGTATGAGCTTCTGTTGTTACTTTCTGCGCGGTGTATTTTCCGCCTGAAGAAAGGACAGCCAATGTGTCACTCGTTTCAAAACTTGTGGTGTATTTGATTCTGCCGTCATTTTTTTTGATGTACATTTCAAGGTCATCAATCAGGTAAGAACACTTTGTTGTACCATCTGCTGCTTTGTTTGATACACCACCATTCATACGGATTTCTACTTTTTTGATGCCTTCGAATTTACTTGTTGTTGCAGGGTCATCAAGCACATCCTGTGTGAAGATGTATTTGAAGTTTACTCTCTGCCAGTCTGTTGAAGTTTTATCAAAACTGCTTATTATAATTTTGTATGTAGCGGTACCTGAAATTGTACCGTCCGTCCAGAGAATAAGCATACATTGACCGGCACTATCTGCCGCCTGAGGTGTTTCTAGCTTCATAAGCATAGAAGCCTCGAAGATTTCTCCGGAATGTGCTTCAAATCTTTGCGCAGTTCCTGCACCATACTTTAAAATGTCAGAGCCGTAGTTGTAGTCATCTGCAACTACACGACCTGCATACTTTGAACCGTATGCACCGCCTGCAGCCAGAGTCACTCTGTTGTGGTCTGACCAACTGCTGATGTTTTCCCTTCCGTTTTCAAAATCGTTCATATAGTATGTGTCGCTTGTTGCTGCTGCACTTACAGGAATCACAAACATAACACTCATAAGTAAAGCTACGCACATTACTATCGATAAGATTTTTTTCATAAGTTTACCTACTTTCATCATTGTTTTATAATATCCCCGCTAATATTATAATATATATATATATATATTCTTGCAATTTTCACGCAATTTATTGCAATTCTCACCACATTTTCTCCTTTCGATATTTTTCGACATCTTTTTTATAAGTGATGTAGAGTTTAGATGCCAAGCTACAAATGAATTGACAACTTTGTTGTCATGAATTGGCTCCGCCATGAATTGATGTTTCACATCATGAATTGAATTGCCTTTAATGTGCGTTAGCACAATTCATGAGCCGTTAGGCTCAATTCATGAAATCGCAAGATTTCAATTTATGCCGCAAGGCAATTCATTGCGGTCTTACAGACCGCATACAAGGGATGTAGGGTTTAGATGCAAACTTAAGCCGTATGATCATTTGTTTCATGCCATATCCTATGAATTTTAAACGGATATATCCCTATCTTCACCATCACCAACACGAATCATATAAAGCTTTCCTTCCGACGGATTCCACACTGCTATATCAAGGCTTAACCCTATTTCTCGGTCATTCCCATTAAATAATACTGTGGATTCAGTTACAATTTGGCAACAAGGTAGCGGATTTTTATACTCGTCTTTTTGCTCACCAGGTAGCCGCAATGAATCTTCGTGAGTATGCCCACTAAGGCATGCAACAAGTCTTGTGTTATCTCTGTTATAATACTCATTTACTATTGATATTGCTTCATCCAAATCTCCAATTTCACCGCAAAGTGCTGCGATGTATGACTTTTTACTATTTTTACCATCCCACACTGGAAGTGTTTCCTCTTTGTTGCCTGTATATCTATAATAAAAAGGTACGTGAGAAAGAATAATAACATCTTTTGTTGTGCTAAGCGCACTATTCTTAAGCCAGTCAAGCTGACATTTTCCAAATTTCCACAGCGGCGTTGGCATCTCGCTTTCAATGTCTGAATCATAAGGAAGCGAAAGAATGACAAGTCTTGTGTTTGCCTTTTCATAGTCTACATAATAATAACTACCGCTATCGCCGTAAACTGCTGAAGTATTCCCATATTTGCCTTTTACTATATCATTCCAGAAATCAGCCTTAAAAAAATCTGTTCCGATTGCATCGTGATTCCCGTTCACATTTATTATGGGATGATTTGTTGCAGAGTATATTGCAGAAAATATCCTTTTAAAACGTGCCCTCAACTCTTCATTTGATATGTGCAAATCTCTGCCTAACATTGCAAAATTATCCCCAAGATCAATAACTGCATCATATTCAATTTTATCTGTGATAAGCTTTAATGCATAAATCAGTCTATCCATATATTCATGCTCTGCATCTACTGTATGTAAATCCGTGAATATTGAAAAAACAAGAGAATCTTGTTTTCTGATTTCGCTTATTTTTTTCTCTGCTCTGCTAATAGAATCGCCGATTTTTTCAATATAGTTACCCATATTATCTCCTGCTTGTGATCAGATTTTTTCCACAAAATAGTAAGGGTTCTGTCCCATCATTTTTGCGCCCGTTTCCCACATAGTACGGCAATCCACAACGGCACAGGGTGCCGCAAGAACATTACCACGTGTAAACTCCATAACGTTTTCAAGTCTTGAGTACCTTTGTTCAAAGCCATTTTGACGTATGTAATGGTAGTGATAATCTTTTTCTGTTTTGTTGCCGAATTTATCTATAATGGTGTATCTTCTCGTGTCTTTACTTAAGACGTACGGCACACCCACATATTCCTCCACGCCGTGCATAGATGTGTTTGAATTGGTGGAGCATCCTAAAAAAAGCACCTTACCACCCAATTTGCCGAGCTTAAAAAATGGCGAATTTTTTCCTACGGGCTCCGTGTCATCCTGATGATTTTTTATATATTCTGTTTGTCTTGCGCCGAGGGCCGCAACGGAATGGGTAGGATGAATACTTCGCTCTACGCCGTCCATTTTCATAAAAACATTAGGCATAGCACCGACGCAGGCAGGGGTATTTATCACATCAAAAACAGGATTAGATACAGGTGGCTCCGGATTTACATTAGCATAGCTTAATGTCGGAAAAAGCAACGTGCCGCTATCTCCAATGACAGAAAGAAGTGCTAAAATAACAGTTTCGATTCCGCCGTCTACTCCACCCAGCGCTTTAAAGGCAGAATGAACCATAAGGTCATCGCCTTTTTGTATTCCTAAATTTTTAAGGTCTTCTTTGATTTTAATGTAATCCTTGTTTTGATTTAATATCATTTTAAAAAACTTCCTTGCAAATTATTTATCGATGTGAACATCAAGTTGCGGATAAGGAATAGAGATGTCATTTTGCTTGAATGCTTCTTTGACCTGTTCGATAATGTCGAAGTTAACATCCCAATAGTCTTCATTATTGCACCATACACGAGCAGTAAATTCCAACGCACTGTCTGCATGCTTCGACAAGCGAACAAAGGTGGCAGGTTCTTTTAAAACTTTTTCGTGCGCTTCTATAACATCTCTTATAACTGATTTAACCTTTTCTACATCGCAATCATAAGATGCGGAGAACACAAAATCAACTCTGCGAAGTTTTTCAACTGAATAATTTTTTATAACAGCATTCGTAAGAGAGCCGTTGGGAATTGTGATGCTTTTATTGTCCACTGTTGTAAGGCAGGTGTACATAATTGTGATTTTTGTTACTTTTCCCTCTTCGCCCTGTGTACTTATGTAATCATCAACTCTGAAAGGTTTAAATATAAGAATGATAATTCCGCCTGCCAGATTGCCAAGAGCGCCCTGGAGCGCAAGGCCTATAGCAACACCGCAAGAAGCAAGTGCTGTGATAAATGATGTGGTGGGAATTCCCAAAATCATTGCAATTGTAATAAATATCACAATGTAAAGTATAATTACTATAAAACTTGATAGAAAGGATTGTACTCCACGGTCAATTTTGTCGAATTTTTTAGACAAAAGTATTCTTTTTTTCACAAACTTAACGATAGCATGTCCAACGATAAAAATGAGTATTGCAAAAATGAGTTTTGCCCCCAAGGACATACCAAGTTCAACTAAAAAGTCTAAAATTTTTTCTGCGTTCATAATTTTTTACCTCCGTACAATTCATTATAAAGTCATTCCCATGCCCGTATCAAGCATAAATAAGATTCTTGATATTACTGGTTTTTGGAATATTTTTTCTGCTGCATACTGGTAGCAGTCAAGTTGGATTCTGTATTTTTCCACTGTGTCTTCTGCGTCGAAGTTTCGGTCTGTTTTGTAGTCGATTATCACTAGTCCCTCGTCTGTTATAAGCAGGCAATCTATTACGCCCTGGAGCATGATTTCCTTTTCACTGTTTGTGGTAGTGATGAAGTTCTTAGCGATTATTGATACACAAAACATCACTTCTCTTTTTACTTCTTTAGCAGAAAGCATCATTCTGCCCGTTCCCGATTTGAAGAATTTGAGGATTTTTTCAGGGTTTATTACTCCTGCCTCTTCTTCTGTCAAAAAGCCTTTTTCTCTTATGATATCAATCTGCGCCTTTACGTCCTCTTTGGTTTCGGGAGGTGTCGCTAAATCGTATCTTTGTAAAACCGTATGATAGGCAATGCCGATTTCTGCAGATGACAGGCCCGAGGTTTTTTCTGTTACCTTAACAGGCTTTTTGAAAATCTCTACTCCATCTTCTAATCTTTGATCTTCTTTTCGTTTTTTTAGTTCTGATACTGTCACTTTAGATGGTAGTTTGGTATCGTCAATATTTGCATACTCAAAATCGAAGAACGACAGTATATCATCAAAGCTCTTTTCCTTAGCTTTTTCAGTGCATTCCTCTTCCCGCGCAAGGTAGAGTTCCTCCACGGAAGATATGACGTTGATGTTGAATTTACTGTTGTGGTCGTATAAGTGCATACTTCTGTCGGCTTCTACATACTTTCTCAGTGGCTCGCCGCAACTTTCGTGATCCACAAGCGCCATAATAATCCAGTCAAGGTAAGAGGTATGCTCCGACACAACAGAGCCGCCTATTCTGTAGCCTATTTCACCTGACAGGCAGTTTCGCACCTTTTTCTTTATATCTTTATCGGCACCGATTATAATGAGTTTTTCCTTGGCACGAGTTAATGCCACATAAAGAATTCGCATTTCTTCGGCTACACTCTCTTGGTACAAAGCACTCTCTAATGCTGCTCTCGGCGCAAAGGTATATGTAATGCGCAAATCTGTATCTACAAATTTCGGGCCGTAGCCTTGCTCCGAGTGATAAAGCACGCTTCTGTGCAAATCTTGTAAATTAAACTTATGCTCTGCCGCAAAAAGTATAACAACCGGGAACTCCAAGCCCTTGCTCTTATGTATACTCATAATACGGACCGCATCGTTGTATTCGCTTATCTGTTTTGCGGCTTCTAAATCGTTGCCTGTGTTTTTGTAATCATTGATGAATTTTATGAAGCTATAAAGGCCTCGCAAGCCTGTGCTCTCGTAGGCTTTTGCACGGTTGTATAAAAGACGCAGGTTCGCACGTCTTATGGTGCCGTTTGTCATTGTTTGCTGTGCATCGTAAAAGCCAGTGGTGTTGTAAATTTCAAGCACCAGTTCGCTGACACTCATTCTGCGTGATTTTTCGCAGAGGTCTTCTATTATTTCCACTATTTCACGGCTTGTCTTGCCCTCGGGGGTGTCGGTTAGGGCACATGCTTTTACCGCATCGTAGAAAGTCTTTCGTCTGTCATAGCATCTTATTTTTGCCAGTTCGTCCGAACTTACGTTAAATATAATCGAACGCAAAACAGAAAGTAACGGCAAATCCTGATAGGGATTGTCGATAACCGAAAGCAGTGAGAGTATAATCTCAACCTCACGGCTCTCAAAGTAACCGCCTGTGCTTTCTGCAAAGCATGGAATACCAAACTCTGCAAAAACAGAGTTTAGGATTATAGCGTTGTCTTTGACATTTCTTGAAATTATACAAATATCACTGTAGGTGATTTTTCTGTATTCGCCCTTGTCAAAAACCATAACTCCGCTTTCCACAAGTTCTGCAATTCTTTTTGCGCAGTATATGGCTTCTAATTCAATTTTTTCAAAATCGTCGTTTTCTTCTTCGATGGATTTTGTATCGATAATTGCGATTTCTGTTTCGGTGTCTATGGGGTTTAGGGCATCGTCTGGGTAGTCTGCGCCAAGGTAGAGTTTTTCGTCCTCGTTGTAGTCTATCTCCCCTGCTTCTGCCGACATTATTCTCTCAAAAATACAGTTTACACAGTCTAAAATATTTTCTCGGCTTCTAAAATTTTTTGAAAGAATAATTTTGCGGTCCTCTGCTGTTTCGTCCTTTGAAAAGTTCTCTCTTTTTGTTTTAAAAAGCAGAGGGTCGGTGTTTCTGAAACGATATATACTCTGCTTGATATCGCCAACCATAAAGAGATTGTTTTGGGATTTTATGGCAGAAAATATCGCCTCTTGCAGCTTCGATGTGTCCTGATATTCGTCGATGTATATCTCGTCGAAGCTATTCTTCAAAAGCTCTGCGATTTCTGTATTTTTGCCGTCCTTGGTCAAAATGTTAAGGCAATAATGCTCGCAATCAGAAAAGTCCAAAATGTTCTTTTTGGACTTCATTTCGGTAAATTCTTGCGAGAGTCTTTTTACCGTTTCTGACAGACACACCATAAGCGGATGCATTTTTTTGATGGCGTTTTCCTGTTGTTGTGAGGTTAAATTCAAGAGTTTTTCCCTGAGTTTACCCATACGTCTGTATCTGACTTTGTCGCGCATTTCATTTATATCGTCAACATATATGGGCGTCATATCTTTGGGTACACGTCTTTTTCTCTCAAATACAAAATCATCTATGCGTTTTTTTAATTCGTCGTAATCGGAAATTTTGAGGCACTCTGCGAAGAAATTCTGCTCAATAGTTAAAATCCCCAAAAAGTCATCAAGCATGTCCTTTGCTGCAAGTTCAAGCATTATGCCGTATTCGGAAATTATGCGCTTTATCTCGCTGTGGGCTTCTTCTATGATGATATCTTTATAGCTGTTTTCGGAAAATTTTCCCGATATATTGAATTTTTCGCCTGCATCATCAAGCCATACATCAGGGTACGGTAAACTCTGTGAAAAATAATATATAGAAATCAGGAGTTCTCTGAAATTTACGTCGTTTGCCTTGGAATTGGTGTAGGATTCAATAAGTTCAAGGAAATCAGCACCAAACTCCACATCGTCATACATTTTATTTATTACGTTATCAAGAGCTTCTTCCAGCATTACTTTGCATTCTGTAGGGTCTGCTATGCCAAAATCGGGAGAAAGATTTGCCTCTACGAAATATTTATGAAGCACGTCAATACAAAAAGAGTCAATAGTTGTAATCTGCGCTTTTTTTACAAGTGTCAACTGTCGTAAAAGGTGCGCGTCCTGTGGGTTTTCTGAAATTTTACGTTCTAAGGCCGCGATAATTCTTTCGCGCATTTCATTGGCTGCAGCATTGGTAAAAGTAACTACCAACAGTCTGTCTGCGTCCATAGGGTTGTCCGCATCTGTGATACGAGAAATAATCCTCTCAACAAGCACAGCAGTTTTACCGCTTCCTGCAGCTGCAGAAAGAAGCAAATTTTGATTTTTTGATGTTATTGCGCTTGTTTGTTCTGCTGTCCACTTTGTTGCCATAGGTATCTCTCCTCGTTTTTTTATGATATATTTATTTTATCACAACACCCCTCTTTTGTAAAGGCAGATTTCTCCTGATTACAAACATAAAAAGGGCATAAATTACCACTGAACTGACGATACTCATCACAGGGTTTTGGAGAATATTTTTTACAACGGCACAGGAAATCAGCACCACCACAGCAGGGCAAATCATCCACAAAAACGGCTTTATTTCAAAATTTGACACTTCCATTAGTCTGTTGATGCTGAGGTAGGCGTTTATCATCTCCGATATGTAAATTATTGCAACATACCCTACGACGCCCTTTAGTGGAATAAGCGTGCTTATCAGCCCGATTGACACAACCGACAGCACAATATCATAGCGCATAGCGTGGATTTCTTGGTTTAGTCCTTTGAGCACTGCGTCCACTACGCCGTCTGCATACATTACCGCCGCTAACGGTGCAATGAGTTTCAAAAAATGTGCCGCTTCCGTGCTTTTATAAAAAAGCATTCCTATTTCATCTGCAAAAAAGTAAAGAATGCCCGCCGCACCCACGGAAAATGTCAAAGTTAAAGAAAGCGTCCGCTCGATGATGTTATCAATTTTTCTGTGGTTTCCTGTTTTGTTGAGTTTTGTGATTTCAGGAACAAGCAGTGTTGCAACAGATGCCACAACGCCCGAGGGCAAAAAAATCATCGGCATTACCATACCGTGTACTACGCCGTAGGCAGAAAGCGCCACTTCTTTAGCTCCGCAAAATTTCTCCAGCGCCTTTGGAATCAGGGTGTGCTCCGTTGTGGAAAGTGCCGAGCGAAGATAACTGCTCACCGCAACGGGAAGTCCGTAGCGCAGAACTCTGGAGGTTAAGTCAGAAGATGCTTTTTTCCTTTCTTTTTTCACATCAAAAAAGTACACCAGCACCAAAATCAAGCACGATGCAACCTCTGCTACCGTTCCGCTTAAGACTAACGACACACAGGCATTTTGGGCGTTTCTCCCATTTAGTAAATCAAGGAATATCACAGCACCGAAAATTTTTATTATTTGTTCTGTGATTTGCACCAATGAGGCTTTGTATATTTTACCTGTGGCTGTAAAGTAACCATTCAGACTAAAGGACACAGCAACACAAGGAAGTGATAATGACAGTATCTTAAGCGGAAGCTCTACTCTTTCGTCATTTACAATATTTCTGCCAAAAAAGGGTGCTGTAAAATATATAAAAGCCGCAGCCAAAACCCCAAAAAACAAAGCGTACTGCACGCATTTTTTTGTGGCTGCGGATTTGCTCATTCCTTGTGCGATTTCTTCTGATATGACCTTGGTCGATGCAAGGTTTATACCGGAAGCAGCAAAAGTGACACCAAAATTATACACAGACATAATTAAAGCAAACAGTCCCATTCCCGATGAGCCTATTCTGTTTGCAATATATACATTAAAAGAAAAACTCACCGCTCGCATAAATAGCGATACCGCGGTGAGAATTGCTGCATTTTTTATAAATTGTTTTTTCAATTTCTCACCTCCGCACAGGTACTAATTAACCTTATGCAAAGGCAGAAAACATTATGTTATTTTATGGGAACTTCCACACCTTTAATCTCAAAAACGGTTTTTAAATTTCCGTCAAAGGCTTTGAAGCTTGCTTTTACTTTTTTGATTTCTTTTATTTCTAACTCATCTAAATCTGCTTTGTAAAAGAGCATAGAATCCACACATTTTTTGCCTGCACCTATTGTCATAACAAAAAGTGGTTCTATTGCTTTTCCGTTTACTGACACTTCCTCTGACATTATTGAAATCGGGCCTTTTGTGTTATTTTCAGCAAAAAACACAAGTTCATAATCTTCTGAAAGTTTGCTTTTTTTCACTTCGCGGGCAGATAATGTTATGTCATTATCTTTGTAAATAATGTGCCCGCCCTCGTCATATTCTTGTTTGTATGTCCAGGAAGCGTCGGTCTTGATTTTTAATGTGTCTGATTTTAATATTTCTTCGTCTTTTTCATTAAAGGCTTTTATCACGAACTCTATATCTGAAATAGTTTCGATATTCATTTCGCCAAACCACTGATTGCTTATTTCTATGAAGTTGTCGCTTTTGCTTGAGGGCTCCATAGAAACCATCAGCGAGTCATTACACATAAGTCCGTTGACTGATAATTCTGTGGCTATTACTGTGATTTTTTCTTCTCGATTGTTTTCTATATTTAAATTTATTTTTGTAACAACGTCTTCATAGGTTATATCTCCAACAGCTACTACTACACCGTCTTTCGAAAAATCGTCTTTTTCTGAAATGGCAGTCTGGTCTATTTTGTATTCGCTGTAGAGGTCTGCATCTTTTACTGTAACAGATTCCTCTTTTTTGATACCGCAAGCACAAAGGGTCATTATTAAATTAAATATCAAAAACAACACTACTGCTTTTTTCATATTTTTCTCCTATTCTATGGTTTTTGCGTGTCCTATATCTGTAACTATCTCATAACCTATAGATTTGATTTGTTCTTTAAGTTTTTCGATTTCTTCTGCCGCCTCTAATCCTGATGAGAGCTTGTTGTCATAAAGAAGGTATTTTTTTCTCACAGCGTCGGGCGATAAATTAGGCATAATTACATTTGCGCCGCCAATAATTCCCAA
Organism: Congzhengia sp.; assembly: GCA_045591015.1. GTDB lineage: Bacteria > Bacillota > Clostridia > UBA1381 > UBA9506 > Congzhengia. The sequence goes on along the minus strand of JAZNSC010000008.1, from coordinate 58,189 downwards.
TTCTCTACCACCCGCAGAAATTGTACCTAATGCAGTGGTTGCAGGAATCAAGCTCTTTGGAAACATAAGTCTTAATATTGCAAGCATTCGTAAGGTAAGCGCAAAACCACCATTTTTTTCCTTTGCAAAGGGTGTATCACAATGGGAGATAAACGGTCCTATGCCTATCATATCGGGTTTTAGTTCTTGTAGGAATCTTAAGTCTGAAATCAGGTTTTCTGTTGTCTGGTAGGGAGAGCCTACCATAAAGCCTGAACCTACCTGAAAACCAAGCTCTTTTAAATCAAAAAGGCATTGCTTTCGATTTTGTAAGCTGTTTTCTTCGGGGTGAAGCTTCTTAAAATGCTCCTCCGCCGCCGTTTCGTGACGAAGCAAGTATCTGTCTGCACCTGCATTCTTTAGGCGCATATAGCTTTCCTTTGTGCGCTCTCCTAACGAGAGTGTCACCGCACAATCAGGGTACTCACTCTTGATAGATGCAACAATATCACACATTACATCATCTGTAAAGTGAGGGTCCTCACCACCTTGAAGCACAAAGGTGCGAAAGCCGAGTCTGTAACCCTCCTGACAGCAAGATAAAATCTCTTCCTTTGTCAAGCGGTAGCGCTTGGCGTTTTTATTATCACGACGTATGCCGCAGTAAAGGCAATTGCATCTGCAGTAATTTGAAAACTCAATGAGTCCTCTTATATATACCGTATTTTTGTAATGCTCTCTTCTGACTTCGTCTGCTGACGCCCTTAACTCCTCATCATAGAGGTCTGTTTCTATAAGCTCTTTTAATTCAATATCTGTAAGGTTACCGGTCTTTTTTAATTTTTCCACTAGAGCTGACATAACCTCACCTCTTTTTGTTTATTTTTTGTAACCACATTCAGCATTTACGCAAAATGTTCCTGAACGTTTGCCTTTTTTCTTAACTAAAATACTGCCGCACTGGGGGCATTTTTCGCCTTTTACAGGTGCATCCCAAATCATAAAATCACACTTGGGATTATCTTCGCAACCATAGTAGGTTTTGCCTGTTTTGGATTTTTTCTCTAAGATTTTTTTGCCGCATTTGGGACAATCTACGCCTGTTTCCACAACGATAGGCTTTGCGTTTCTGCATTCAGGAAAGCCGGGACAAGCCAGGAATTTTCCAAATCTACCCATTTTGAAAACCATCTTGCGACCGCATTTTTCGCAGATTATATCTGATTCCTCATCAGCAATTTTTACCTTGCCGATTGCTGTGTCCGCTTTTTTGAGACTATCTTCAAAGGGTCCGTAAAAATCAGACAAAATCTCAACCCAATCAACATCTCCGCTTTCGATTTTATCTAATCTTTCTTCCATAGCAGCGGTAAATTCTGTACCTGCAATATTGGGGAAATGCTCTGTTAAAATATCTGTTACAACTGTGCCAAGCTCTGTGGGAACAAGCTGCTTTTTGTCACGACCTACATAGCCTCTTGCCATAATTGTCGTAATTGTAGGAGCATAGGTACTGGGACGTCCTATACCCTTTTCTTCCATTGCTTTAATCAATGTTGCTTCTGTATAGCGAAGAGGGGGCTGTGTAAAATGCTGCTCGTTCTTAAAGCTTATGAATTCTAATTTTTCATTCTTTGACATTTTTGGCAGAATGTTATCTTTTTCTGTTGCGCCGTCGTCTCTGCCCTCAACGTATACGGTCATATAGCCTTTATATACAAGCTTTGAACCTGTTTCGCGGAAACCGTAGTCCCCTGCTTTTATATCCACTGTTGTTGTTTCGTAGATTGCTGCTTTCATCTGTGAAGCTACAAATCTCTCCCAAATAAGCTTATAGGTCTTGTACATATCAGCGGGCACCTGGTCTTTGATTTCTGCAGGTGTAATTGATACGTATGTGGGACGAATAGCTTCGTGGGCGTCCTGTGCGCTGTTTTTTGTTTTATATACGTTAGGCTTTTCGGGAAGCAGGCCTTCGCCGTATTTTTCACCGATTAAGCGTCTGGCATCGCTCAAGGCATCAGCAGATATACGCAGTGAGTCTGTTCTCATATAGGTGATAAGACCTACTGTGCCGTGTCCTGCAACAGCTACACCTTCGTAGAGCTTCTGCGCTGCAATCATTGTCTTTTTTACTGTGAAATTAAGCTTTCTTGATGCTTCCTGCTGGAGTGTACTTGTGGTAAAGGGAGGCGCGGGATTTCTCTTCTTTTCGCCTGTTTTTACATCTTCTACGATGTAGTCTTTGCCCTTTAAGTCCTCAGCAATTTTTTCTACTGCAGTTTCTGATGAGGGTTTTATTTTTTTGCCGCCTTTTGATACTAATGTGGCAACGAATTTTTCCCCTTGAGAATTTTTAAGCTCTGCACCAACTGTCCAGTATTCTTCAGGATTAAAGCCTTCGATTTCACGCTCTCTGTCAACTATCATTCTGGTTGCAACAGACTGAACACGACCTGCGCTCAAGCCTTTTTTTACCTTGCGCCAAAGTATAGGACTGATTTTGTAACCTACAATTCGGTCCAAAACTCGTCTTGCCTGCTGTGCGTTTACAAGGTCTATGTCAATGGGACGAGGCTCTTTTATCGCCTGAGTTACTGCATTTTTTGTGATTTCGTTAAATGTAATTCGACACTTTGAGCTTTCGTCGATGTCTAAAAGCTGTGCCAAATGCCAAGAAATTGCCTCACCTTCACGGTCAGGGTCAGTTGCGAGATATACTTTTTTGACTGTTTTTGAGTCTTTCTTCAGTTTGGAAAGAAGGTCGCCTTTGCCCCTTATTGTGATGTATTTGGGTTCAAAACCATTCTTTACATCTATACCCAACTGGCTCTTGGGAAGGTCTCTTACATGTCCCATAGATGCAATTACGTTATATGATTTTCCGAGATACTGTTTGATGGTTTTTGCTTTGGCAGGTGACTCAACTATAACAAGATTGTTCGCCATTTTCTTTCTCCTATCTGTTTGTATTTAATGTAAAGTTTTTGCCCGGATGGGTTTTTACTTTACCTTTTATTTCAAGCATGGTAATTTGCGATGCCAGTCTGTCGGCGGGAATTTCTGTCTGCGTGAGCAACACTTCAAAATTCACAGGCGTATCGGACAGCTTACTTATTATATGCTTTTCTTCGTCTGTTAAGCCCTCATAAAAGCTTTCGGGTATTTCTTTTTTTGCTTTTTGGGGCGGCATTTGTGAGCTTTGGGCTTCCTTTATTTTTGCTACTTCAGAATATTCAAAGGAATAATGCTCCACTATGTCGCGAGGCGATGTAACTAAATATGCACCGTCCTTGATTAAATTATTAGTACCCTCGCTGTTGGTATTGTCTATATTTCCGGGAAGTGCAAATATATCTCTTCCCTCATCTAATGCGTAGTTTGCAGTAATCAAAGAGCCGCTTCTTTTTGGCGCTTCTACTACTAATGTTCCCTGAGAAAGACCGGAAATAATTCTGTTTCTTTCAGGAAAATGCCAGCGCTCAGGTTTAGAATATGGCGGGTATTCTGATATCAGCATACCTTTTTCCATTATTCTTCTCATAAGTTCCTGATGTGATTTCGGGTAGGCAGTTTCTAGTCCCGAGCCTAACACCGCGACAGTTATTCCGTCGGCCTTTAATGCTCCTGTGTGGGCAGCACCGTCAATGCCCAGTGCCATACCGCTGACAACTACAAAGTTATTTGCAGCTAAAGCATAGCCAAAATTTTCTGCAGCAGTAATGCCGTAGTCGGTGGCGATTCTGTTGCCTACAACGGAAATGCGCATATATTTGTTTAAATCTATTCTGGTGTGGCTTCTGGTGTAGAGCACATAAGGTGGGCATGAAATGTTTTTTAGATTTTCAGGAAAATATGGACTGTCGTAGGTTAAAATAAAAATTCCAAAGCGCTTGCAGTGATGCTTGACTTCACTTAAGCGCGCAGTGCTTTTGTCAGAAAGGGCAGCTATGGTACGTTTGTCAATGCCACGTACCTGACTAATCTCCTTTGCTGACATATTGTATACGGCTTCGGGCGACGAGAAAATCTCTAAAAGCTTCTGCATTTTTCCCGAGTTCATACCGGGTTTTAGTGAAAGCCAAAGCCAATAATCAATATACTCTTGTATTCCTAAATCTTTGAAGTCATTCATACCGATTTAATCACCTATATAATAAAATACTACAAAAATTCTTTTTTGTAAAGAGTTTTTTCCTTAATATATGTAAAAACACAAAAGAAGCAATTCGCAAATGGCGAATTGCTTCTTTGTTTTACTATTTAAAAATAATTCCTGCCTTGTGTGGTCTGCGCTTTTTCGAAAGCCTATCTTATCTTTTATCTGCAAAATAGAATAGTGCCAATACTCCGGGACCTGCATGTGCACCAAGCACCGGGTCGCAGTAATTTATAATAATATCTTTTACGTTAAATTCACTTTTTATTTTTTCTGCTAAATATTCTGCATCTTCTAAGCAGTCGCCGTGGCAAATCGCAAGCACCTGATTTTCGGGGTCGATGGCATTTGCTTTAAACTCTTCAAAAATACTGTTAATAGATTTCTTTCTGCCTTTTACTTTATCCTGAGCAACGAGTTTGCCCTCGTCGGTTACATGAAGTACAGGCTTAATCTGCAGGATTGTACCTACGATAGCAACACCACCCGAAAGACGTCCGCCGCGCTTTAAGAAGAACAAGTCATCAACTGTAAACTTGTGTACCATATTGAGACGGTTTTTGTAAACGAAATCTGCAACCTCTTCTATTGACTTACCTTCTTTTTGCATCATTGCCGCGTGGTAAACAAGTATGCCCTGACCGATAGAAGCAGCCAGTGAATCTATGGCTATAATCTGTCTGTCGGGGTATTTTTCGCGGAGTCCGTCAGCGGCGATTTTTGCCGCCTGGTATGTTCCGCTGATGCCGCTTGAGATAGTTATTGCAAGAACGTCTTCTCCGTCCTTCAATATTTCTTCAAAAGTTTTTGTGTATTCATCTACATTGATTAGAGATGTTTTGATATGTTCTTTGTTTCTAAGCTTATCATAAAAGCCTTTATAGCTGAAACGCTCATCTGTCATATAGTCGTTGATTTCTTCGCCATCTATTACAAGCGTAAGTGACTTAAAAATAACACCAAGTTCATTAAGCATTTCTAAGCTTAAATTACAGGATGAGTCAGTAATGATTTTGAATGACATTGTTATACCTCCAAATTGCATTTAGTATCTGATACTATGTTATCACATATTGAATAACTTGTCAAGTGTATATATACTTGTTTCTTGCTGATATTTAAAATTATATTTCTTGATTTTTGATACTTTTTGTGGTAAAATCTTCATAGGAGATGATATATGTGAATTACACAAAAGAACAGTTGGACCAAATTTTTACGGTAGGCGAACAATATTTAAAGGCATTCTCGCTTCCCTCTTGGGATGATTTTCCTACCATTGATTTATATATGGACCAGGTGGTTGTTTTACTAAATGAATATCTAAGTATATTTTTAGCACCAAAGAGTGACTTGCAAATCACTTCCACAATGATAAATAACTACGTAAAGCACAAAACCATTCCTGCTCCGGTGAGAAAACGTTACTCAAAAATACACCTTGCGTATCTGATTATGGTCAGCATATTAAAGCAAACTCTCAGTATGGCAACAATCTCTAAAATTATACCGCCTGACCTCGATGAAGACGCGTTAAGGGTTGTTTATACGTCCTTTGTTACAAACCACGGCAAAGCATATTCTTATGTTTCTGACCAAATTTACAGTGTGGCAAAACGTTTCTTTGATGACGATAACGCCACACCCGAAAAGTTAAATGATTTAGTGCTTCAGGTTGCGGTTTCTGCAAATATCTTTAAATTGATGACCGAATGGATTTCTGAAAAAACAGAATAACAAAAGAGCTGTAGCTATCGCTACAGCTCTTTATTTTTAATTTTCTTTTCTTATGAGTTTCTTTTTTACTGCAGGAACGACAGCTGATTTCCACATACCGTAGTTAAATATCATAAGCATAGGATAGAGCTCCAATCTTCCTGCCAACATATCAAACATCAAAACGTACTTTGAAAAATCATTAAAGTGTGCATAGTTGCTCACAGGACCAACCTCTGATAAGCCGGGGCCGATATTGCTGAGTGTAGCCACAACGGCTGTGAAGCTTGTTTCCAATGTGTGCTCCTCAAAAGAAAGCAAAAATACAGAAACAACAAATATAGCAATATACGTTATTATAAATACGTTTGTCGCACGAACAGTTTCGTGATTTACTACTTTGCCTTCCATTTTGATTTTCTTTACACTGTTTGGATGGATGTATATCATTATTTCTTTTTTTACTGTTTTGGCAAGTATCATTATACGCGAAACCTTAATACCGCCGCCTGTACTTCCTGCGCAAGCACCTATAAACATCAGAAGCACCATTATTACCTTTGCCGCTTGAGGCCATAGGTTAAAGTCAGCTGTGCAAAAACCGGTAGTCGTTATAACAGATGCCACCTGGAAAAACGAATGTCTTACTGTTTCTTCAATGCTCATATCCTGGGGCAACAATCTCCAGGTAATTATAGCTACCGCTGCAATGATGATAAATATATACCAGCGCGCTTCTTCATAGCGAAATGCTTGCTTAATACGGCGCATAGCAATCAGGAAATATGCTCCGAAATTTACACCAAAAAGTACCATAAACACACCAATTACCCACTGGGCATAAGGTGTGGCACTTATAAAGCTATCATTATAAACGGAAAATCCGCCTGTTCCCGCTGTGGCAAAGGCAGTATTTACAGCATCAAATACAGGCATTTTGCCCGCTATGAGAAAAATCATTTCCGCAACGGTCAAAGCTATATACATAATATATAAAATAGACGCTGTATTTCTTACTTTTGGTACAAGTCTTTCAACTGATGGGCCCGGGCTTTCTGCACGCATAATGTGTATCTGTGAGCCATCTCCCTTTTGGGGTAAGATAGCCAGTAAAAATACCAAAACACCCATACCGCCTATCCAGTTGGTAAAGCTTCGCCAAATAAGACTTGAGTGCGAAAGTCCTTCCACGTTCGATAAAACAGAAGCACCTGTTGTGGTAAATCCCGATACAGTTTCAAAAAGCGCATCGGTGAAGTTTGGTATGTCGCCATTTAATACATAGGGCAAGCAACCAAAAATACTAAACAATATCCAGGAAAAAGCAACTATTAAAAAGCCCTCTTTTTCATATATAACCATATTCTTGGGTTTTTTTATGACAGCAACAGCGCCGATTGCAGCACATAAAAGTGCCACCATCAAAAATGACCAACCTGCACGCTCACCATAAATAAATGATACTAAAAAGGGCAAAAGCATAAATACCGCTTCCATATTCATTACCCAACCCAAGATATATCTTATTGCCTTAATGTTCATAATTATTAGTCCTCACTAAGTATGTCTGCAACATCTTTAAATCCGTTTTCCATTGTAACAACTACAACTCTGTCGCCAACAGCTATAGTATCATTACCACCGGGGATTATTACCCTGCCGCCTCGTGAAATACACGCAACAAGGAGATTCTTCTTTAAGCGTAAATCCTTTAATGGAATACCAACAATAGGAGAACCTGTCTGTATTTTAAATTCTATCGCCTCTGCTCTGTCACCAAATATGCGATAGAGAGTTTCTACGTTACTGCCGATAGAATTCTTTTTAGCTCTAACGTATGCGATAATGGTCTCTGCTGTGATGTGTTTAGGGTACACAACGCTACCAAGCTCTAAACTATCAATAACATTATTAAAGCTTATTCTGTTTACCTTTGTTATAACTTTAGTTTCGGGGCTTCTCTTCGCGTGAAGTGTAAGGAAAATATTTTCCTCGTCCATACCTGTAAGGGGAATGAAAGATTCTGCCTTGTCAAAGCCCTCACGGTCTAAAAGCTTTTCGTCGCTTCCGTCGCCGCAGATAACTACTGCTTTGTCAAGTAATGCGCTTAATTCTTCGCATCGTGCCAAATCTTTCTCAACGATTTTAACCTCAATGCCCATTTCAAGCAACTGCTTTGCAAGGTAGTAAGATGTTTTGCCGCCGCCTACTATAAATGAATTTGAAACTCTATGAGTTTTTAGTCCGATTTTTTTGAAGAATTCGTGAGCGTTTTTCGCAGTGGAAACGTATGACACTACGTCACCGGCATTTAAAACAAAAGAACCGTTAGGAATTATAAGCTCGCCATCACGCTCTACTGCACAGATAAGTACCTGAAAAGGAAGCTCCTGCTGCAACTTATAAAGGGGCATTCCGCATATCATATTTTTTTCAGGTATTTTAAAAGTTATCATTTCTACCTGACCTCTGGCAAAGGAATTTATAGAAAGAGCCGCAGGGAATTTTAAGAGTCTTGCTATTTCGTTTGCCGTTTCAAGCTCGGGATTTATGATAATCGAAAGCTCAAGCTTTTCACGAAGATAGTGAAGCTCGTCTACATAGTCAGGCGTTCTTACTCGCGCGATTGTGGAGCATTTACCTACTTTTTTTGCCATTGTACAACACAGAATGTTAAGCTCATCAGAATCTGTAACAGCAACCATAAGGTTGGCTTTTTCTATACCTGCTTCCATCTGTACTTTGTAGCTTGAACCATTACCCACTACGCCTAAAACGTCGTAGGTTTCGCATATATTACGTACTACGTCTTTGTTTTTGTCTATGACGGTAATATCGTGACCCTCTTCGCAAAGGCGCGAAATAAGTGTCGTGCCTACTTTACCGCAGCCGACAATTATGATGTTTAAACCACCGTTATTTTGATTTTTTGCTTTTTTCTTCATAATCATAAATTTTGTCCTTTATTTTAAATATTATGTAAAGACTGAAGTGTTTTGATGTCTTACACCAATGGTTTAGATGCTAGGCAAATTCTACCAGGAGTAAAAATGCTTGCTTGCAAGGGCATTTTTACGACGCCGTCAATTGACACAGTGGTCGCAAGACCACAAAAAGCCATTAGGCTTTTAGGGATTTTATGAAATAAAATCCCGTATGTGTCAATTATACCCTTTACCACCCCTTTTGTCAAGTTGACAAAAAAAGAAGCAAACACCATATTGCGTTTGCTTCTTTATAAAATTTATAACACTTTTACCAACCGAAGATTGAGAAGAAATCAGAGGGGAATCCGTATGATGGATATCTTCCTCCATCTGAACCGTCCTGCTGACCCTGATCGTACTGTTCGTTTTGAGCGTCTTGCTGCTCGCCGGGTTTTTCTTCCTGTAATTCTATTGTGCATTTAACTTTTTTGCCGTTTCGTGAAACTACAACATCAATTTTGTCGCCAATCTTGTGGTCATCGCGGATAGCGTTTATTTCATCTACACTCTTGACGTTTTCGCCGTCAAATTTTACTATAACGTCACCTTTTTTGATGCCGCCCAAGTCTGCAGCGCTTCCTTTTACGACTTTATCAACAAATACGCCTACAGGCAAGTCATTTGCTTCTGCTATAGCTTCCGTTACGTCTATACCTGTGATACCGATAAGCGGTCTTCCGGTTACGTAGCCATTTGCAATTATGGACTCGATTACCGGTATTGCTTCGTTACTTGGAATAGCAAAGCCAAGTCCTTCGATATCGTAACCTGTGTGCTTTGCTGTTGTAATGCCTATTACCTGACCGTATTCATTTATCAGTGCGCCGCCGGAGTTGCCGGGGTTGATAGCCGCATCTGTCTGGAGCATGGTCATCTGTCTTTGGTCTATTACCATTGTTCTGTTTATCGCACTGATATAACCAACCGTAAGTGTGCTAACAAGCTCTGCCTGCAAGGGATTACCGATAGCTATCGCCATATCCCCTACACGAAGTGACGATGAATCACCAAGTTCAGCAAAGGGAAGGTCTTTGTCGCTTTCAACCTTTAAAACTGCAAGGTCTGTTCTTTCGTCTGTTCCAACAAGCTGAGCTGTAAGGCTCTGACCTGCGATTGTTTTAACTGTTATTATAGCTGCTCCTTCGATTACGTGGTTATTGGTTACAATGTATCCGTCTTTTGTGAGTATTACACCTGAACCACTGCTCTTTGCGCCCAATTGGAGTGCGCTTCCGTGCGACGTGCAAATAATACTTACCACAGAAGGAGAAACTTTATCGTAGATATCCGGCACCGCCATCTTCTCGCCTGTGGGAGTGCTTACTACAGTTTTTGTGTTATCATCTTTGCCTTTTGCTATTGTAAGCTCACTTTTCGGAAAGGTTTTCTTTGGAGTAGAACCGATAACACCGCTCAAACCCGTAAATATACCAAAGCATATCGCACTGGTAACAACAGCGCTTATAATCGCTGCAAATATAGGGCTTTTGAATATGTTTTTCTTTTTCTTTGGGCGATATATGGAAAGAGCGTTTTCTTCGGAAATAGTACCGCTCATTGCCGGTTCTGCTTCAGCCTCATAGAATTTATAATCTGTATATTCATTTTCGTGATTTTTATTTTCATCGCTTATGTTATTTTTGAATTCGTCCATCTTGATTTACCCCCGAATAGATTTCTTTATATCATTATAATAAACTATAATTTTTACAACGGTATGAACAAATTGTTAAATGTGAAAAAAATATTTTTTTGTCGTTTATTGCGCTTTTTTTCCGGAGGTAATTTTGCAGGCTAAAAATCCAAAAACACTTCCCGTGATTCCGCCACAGAAATCGAGTATGACGTCTCTTATTTCTCCGCTTCGCCCCGATACAAAAAGCTGGTGGATCTCATCACTTGCAGCAAAAATGATACAGTATCCCAAGCTTATTAAAAAGCACCAGAAATTTTTGAGCTTATAGCATTTTGTAAGCAAAAACACCAACAGCGTAAGCAATGCGTATTCTGCAAAGTGCGCCGTTTTCCTTATTACAAGATGTACAGAATTAAACAAATCTTCTTTTTTCTCCGGTTCCACTTTTTTCACTTTGGCAATCACGTCAACCACTTTTTTTGTGATTTTGCCACTCATTTCAGCAGACTCTGTGGCAACCTGTGATGAGGCATTGAATATTTGTACAGAAACAAATATTATAGCTATATAAAGCAAAAGTTTTTTTATCATTTATTTCTCCTTTATAGATAAATAAGCCGCGGAGGGTCGCGGCTTATTTGTTATGATTGTATTTAATTCTTCAGTGCAGTTTGTTTCTGTTTTGCGTCTTTTTTTCCGTTTGCTGATGAGGCAATGTATGGAACCTCGCCCAAAATCGGATATTTAAAGGTCTTTGATAACATTTCGGAATCTTTGATTTTATTGTCAAGCATCTCTATAAGATAGATTACCGCAAGACAAAGTATCAAACCGCCCAAAAGTCCGGCAGCGATATTCTTCACCAGATTAGGTGATGAGGGTGCTATCGGGTATTCGGGCTCATCGAGCACCTTTACGTTACCGCCTTTTACGATTGTTGTGATTTGCTCAGATGCCAAGTCTATTATCGTCTGTGCAATAACATAAGCGTGCTGGGGATCGTATGATTCAACACATATAACAAGAATTTCGGTTTCGTTCTTGTCTGTCATTGTAAGCATATTCAGTATATCGCGGTATGTATAACCGAGGTTTACCTTGTCTGCTACTTTCTTCAAGAAAACATTGCTGGAAAGAACTTCAGCATAAGTTTTTACAAGCTCCTGACGTACCATAACTTCGCTTAGGTTTACATTATTAGTACCTGCAACAGGTTCTGATGTATTTTCAGCATACAAAGAGCCTGCAGACTGATATGTGGGATGAACGAAAAACGCTGTGTATAAGCCTGACAAAAGTCCGCATATAACCATTACCAGCACTATTCTCCACCAATGTCTTAAATATAATTTTAAAAGGTCTGTTAAGTTAAATTGTTTATCCAACGTTTATTTCTCCTTGTGACCGTTTTTTCTTAAGGAATAACTACTGCTTTTACGTGAGCTTCATCGTATGCGAGCGAAACATCCATGAATGCTCCGTTTGTTTCAAACACTACAAAGAAATCTTGCTTCGGTTTAACGGTTTTCCCTGTGGGTTCTGTGATAACGTCTTTGAAAAGCTCATCAACAGAAATTGATGTTACATTTTCACCGGGTAGGTTAACTGACATTTTGGTTACAAATACAACGTTACCGCTATCGTTAAAGTAAGAAACTGACGGATAGTAGGTATAGTTCATTGTGTAGCCTGTGTTTTGCTTTGCGTGACTGTTTGCAGTGCCCAAATATGAGTTAAATACAAAAGCACACTGATTGAGGAAGTTGAATCTTGATTTTGCAGAAATATGCTCTGCTTTCATATTATAGATTTCCATAGGAATTTCATCTATTGTTGTTTTATATGCTTTGTAGTCACCGGGTAATGTATCAATACTTGCACATATTTTTGCGTTTTGGATTTCGCCATTTTCGTATTTTACGCCAAGACCTACGATTTCATTGAACTGAACCAAAAGCGCTGTGTATTTTTTTACTGTAATAGGTTCGTCTGCGCCGAGTTCACTGCCTGCAAAGAGTTTGATGCCTTTTTTGTTTGCATATGTAAGGTAAATGTTTTCAAAGCCTTTGTTTACATCTTTACAGTCAGAATAATATTCGTTCATTTTGCCCATATCACTGGGGGCTGTGCCACGTCTTGTAAAGCCGTGCATAATGGCACCTATAGCATCCTGAACGGTGGCTTGCTTGTCTGCCATTTCCATTGTGTACATATCGTCACCCCATACCTTGGAGGTCATAATATGCATTTCGTGTGCATAAACGTGGTCAATGGGCTCATCTGCACGGTCATCGCCTACAAAACCTACATTTGAACCGTTTGCACCAAATCTATATGACATTCTTGCCAATTCTGTATATGTGAGTTCTTTATTAGGTCTATAGGGGTCAGCGATTAAGTTAAGTCCCTCGTATGTGAATTTCAACAATTCATCACTTACTGTATCTACAAAGTTTACACTATTGTTTTCTGCTACGAGTTTTCTTGAACGAACAATAAGAGTTGCAGCTTCTGCACGTGTTAATGAGCTGTCAAGGCGAAGATTTAAGCCATCGTTGCCCTGCATAAGTCCTATTGTATATGCCCATGATACTGCGTCTTTATTCTTGCCCTGATTGGTAATTACAGAGGGTGCGCTATCATTTTTGGGAGAGCCGTTTCTCTTCCAGATAAGGTTTATAACATCAGATCTCTTTATCTCTACATCAGGCATAATCGATATTCCTGCAGGCTCTAAACCTGACCACATAAGGTACTCATAAGCCCAATGCTCGGGAGATAAGTCTGAAAACTCAACATCTGATTTTTTGTCCCACTTGCCAATCATTTTTACAAATTCGGCACGTGTTACTGTTTTTGAAGGTTTGAATGTTCCATCTGTGTAACCGTTGATGGTGCCTTCATTTACCAATGTTGTGATATCATTGTATGCCCAGTGGTCTGCCGCTAAATCCGAAAATCCTGCAGCGCTTACACAAAAGCCCAATGATAAGATCATACTTATACACAAAATCATTGCTAATATTTTTTTCATTTTATTGTACTCCTTTACCACAACCATAAAGGTTTATTCTTCACTAAATATTGTTTCTTTTACTAAATCAACTGCTTCTTTTGAAATATTGCAGGTCAATTCATAGATAGGTGTTTTTTCGATTATTTTTTTGATTATTTCCATATGCGAATCCATCAAATGCTCAAAAACGGGCTTTCTGGTTTCGTTTAAAAGCTTAACTACAGCTTCGATTGTAGATAATTTTTTTATGGAATTTTCCTTTCCCTGCTTTAAAAATACTATAGCTTTTAATGGGAAAATTTCGTTTTCATTTATTTCAGTCTTTCCGCTCCAGGGTGTCCCGCAAGCGTAGAACTCGTTGTCAATTTCAGTAATGACAGGTGTGTCATCGTTAAACAATACCACGTCATCAGGATAGAACTTCTTCCAAAGGGATGTGTGAGTGGATTTTCCTGTTTCGGACGGCGCCGAAAACAGCATTGCCTGACCTTTGTAGGAAGCCGCTGCCGAATGAAGAACTGTATTTCCTCTTACCGTCTGGCAAAAAGCAAATGCCTCTCCCAAAATCAAGTGCAACAATCGTTCTGTAGTCATATCACTGTAAAAATCATCAACATTGAGGTACTCGATGTCGATTTTTGTACAGAACTGGTCAAAATCCATTCTTATTAAATTAAAACGGTACTTGGAATTTTGTTTGACAGCAGAGTACCCTCCGTCGTCTCTTTTAATCCAGTACCACGCATCAAGCCGACGAAATTCCTGTCCCGTCGGTACTTCAATCTCTGTGTTTTCTCTAAAGGTTACAGTGATATCAGGCGCAGAGTGCTTACCTGTTGACAGGTAAGCACTTAATCTACGCTCTAAATATTCGTTTTGTAAACCTTTAATTTCAATTAAACTGTTTGCAATACGATAAATCATAATATTCAAGAAATTAGCTAACCCAACCGTCTTCGCCGTACTTGTGTTCTTCAAGACCTGACTTTTCGGTTGAAAGTGCGATGTTGTACAAAGCACTGTTTTTGCTGCTCGCTGAACCTCTGTAAACTGTTGTAGGAAGGCCAGCGATATTTTCTTTGAGCTGTAATTCGATTACATTAATGCTCGGTTTTACATACTTCTTCATTATATCACTACCTCCTTACTGGTTTCTAGCTGTAACTGTCTTAGGTGCTGCTACTTCATTATCACCGTATGCAGCTACATCGTATGATTTTGTTGCATCAAGCCACTTGTCTGTTTCAGAATCGTCGATGAACTGGATAGCATAGTAACCTTCAGATGTTTTACCCTGTAAATCGCCCTGTGTTGCGATTGCACGGTATTTTTCACCTGTAGCGATACCGTCTTTTTCCGCTAAAACGACACCAAATTCATCAGCGTTTAATACTCTACCAACAACTGTTAACTTTCTGTCGCCAGCAGCTGTATCTGCTAATTGGTGATGGTCGTCAGAACCGTTAGAAATAAGGAACGCTGCGTCGATAGTTTCTACAACAACTTCAGCACCTACTGTTACGTTTAATGTAACATTGCCTGTGATATCTCCCAAGATAACTGTGAGATAACCACTGCCAGCTGCGATGTTTTTATCTACAACCGTTGCGCCTGTAGCACTGATTGCTTCTACTGATGTAGCTGTTGTTGCGAATTTTACTGTAGCAACATCTGCATTGTTAGGAATGTAAACAACCTGATCGCCCCATGTTACTGTATATGCGTCAATCTGTGAGGGTGTAGCATCACTTGCACCTGTGTAGCCAACCTTTACTCCAGTATTGAGGTTCGCATCATCTGTTGCGAATTCAAAGTATGCGCCATCTGCAGTAGTATCTTCATACTGATCGATGTAAACAGGGTTATTGCTGCTGTCATAAGCATAGTATGTTACGCTTTTGCCTACGAGTTCTTCGCCAGCAACTGTAACTTCTACCAAGATATCGCCTTCGTTACCATCGAGGTATGATGTTGATGTTGTAACTGTAACAGCACCAGCGCTAACAGCAAAGCATAAAACTAATGCAACTGCCATAGCTAAAGCGGCAACTTTCTTGAATATCCCAAATTTTGCCATTTTTTCTTCCTCCTTTAAATCATGGATTGGATTGATAAATCCGGGGGGGATATTATAAGCTCGTTAAGTGAGCAATTCTGCAATATGTAAGTTTTGTCACAAGCCTGCATAACTTCTTTTCTGTGGGAAATGATGATGCAGGTTTTATCGGTCATTGATTTGATAGCTGATAACAGTCTGTCCTCTGTAGCAATATCAAGTGACGATGTGGCTTCGTCCAACAAAAGTACAGGTGCATCGTGGTAAAGCGCTCGCGCTATAGCCAGACGCTGAATCTGTCCTTCGGACATGCCGTGACCTTTTTCGCCCAAGATAGTGTCAAAGCCCTCGGGCATTTTGTTTATATCATCTATAATCTGTGCGGCTGTGCACGCACTAATTATCTTTTCTTCATCGGGGTTTTCATCACAGAATGTAACGTTGTCCCTGATTGTGCCTGACAGTATCAGATTTCCTTGAGGAACATAGGAAAACAGCTTTCTTGTTTCTGCAGAAAATTCTGCTGTCTTGCTTCCTGCTTTTACATAAGCATTTCCGCCATCAGGCTTAATTACGGAGAGCATAATTTTTGAAAGAGTACTCTTTCCTGCTCCCGATACACCGCAAATAGCAACGAATTCGCCTTTATTTACAGTGAAATCAATATTCTTTAAAACGTCAACCGCACCATAGGAAAAGTCAACATCGGAAAAAACAATTTTTTCGAAGTTTGATACGTCGTCTTGAGTGAACTTTTCTTTTACTTCATCGTCAGGGATTTGCTCAAGTTCTATTAGTCTGTCGGTTGATGCAAGCACCATATAGCATTGAGGAAGCACCGATGCAATTTCACGGAATGGCGACTGCAGCTGACCTACAAGTCCAAGCATTGCTGTAACAGTACCAAATGTGATAGCGCCGACACTGAGTTTATATACACCCCAGGCAAGCGCCGCATAATAAACAACCGTCATCGCAAGGAAGAACAGTATGTTTGACATAATACCAACTGTAGTACGCTTGATATTTAATCGGTAATTGTCCTGTTGGAGTTTTTGAGAATTTTTTCTCATAAGGTTTTCTTTTTTGAAAGCCTTGATAACTATAAAGTTTTGTATCGTTTCCTGTAAGTGGGAACGTACCTTGCCGTCACTTTCGCGACATTTTAAATGAAGGGTTTTGATTTTCTTCTTGTATATGTATGCCGCAATCAAAATAATAGGACCACAGCACAAGCAAAACAATGCAAAGGTTCTGTCTAAACTGTAAAGCGCTACAAAACTGAACACTACAGTTGAAAACAAAGCAAATACATTAGGAATTATCTCTGTAACTTTTTCTGACAGTAAGCTTACATCACTGGTGAGGCGGTTTAGCACTTCACCTGAGTGAATCTGTGATACACGGCTATAATCCTTGCCCAAGAGTTTATAAAAAAGCTCTGTGCGGATTGACATAGCGAGTTTTCCGCTTACTGTTACGTGGACTCGTGTATATATAACCTGCAAAAGAAGCTGTAGTACAAGCAACACAACAAGTAAAATTGCGCTATGCATCAGGCTTCCTTCTGTCTGCTTGGTCGCAATGTCAATAAGACTCTTTGACACAAGTGAGAACTGTACGTTAATGTAAGCAACGGCAATAACTGCCACTATAAGAAATACGATATATGGTATAAATGGGCGGATTCGTTTGAAAATCCATTTGCCTGTTTCGGATTTTTTCTCTTTCATTCAGGTCCGCCTTTCGTTTTTTTCCTTATTCTGCTAAAAAGCTGTGAGCTTTTAAGAGTGCAGCAAATTCAACCACATCATCTATGACAACATCGTAGGTAACGTCGTATTCTTCGGCTAAGGCATTTGCTAAAGTTTCGATGTCTTTTTCTGTTTCCAGTTGGCTCCAAAGGAAAGCCCCCGTTTCGTTTAAAGATACCGCCACAGCAAAGTCTACTATATTATCGCCGGTAGGGACAACTATATAATCATCTAATATTTTTTTTAACATAAATCCGTCTTTAATTTTCATGGTTTCCCCCAAAAATAGGCATAGATACCCCCCGACATCTATCATACTATGTAGAGTATATCACACATACCTACTAAAGTCAAGAAAATTTCGTAATATTTTGGTAATATTGTACGAAAGTTTTTTTATAATAAAAAAAACAGACCATAGAGTCACTCTATAGTCTGTTTTTGTGTATGTATTATTAATTAAAATTCGGGGATTTCTATCGGAATACCGCCCTTTACAGCTGATTCGTGAGCGTAAAGTCCTGCGATTGACATCTGGATACCCATATCAACATCAACAGCGGGCTTTGTATCTTCGATGATACATTTAATAAATGCTTTCATCATCTGTGTATCAGCGCCACCGTGTCCGTCGTCTTTTTCGCCGGGGTATTTTGTTGTCCAGGGAAGTTCAATCCTACCGGACTTGATATCTTTCATATGGTAGAATCTTCCGTATGAATGTGCATCAACTACCATTGTTCTTCTGTCAGTTTCGAGTGAGCCCTCTGAACCATAGAGAATGAAGTTGTGGTCAAAGCCAACGTCTACACCAAAACCGATGAAGATTTTGATAATAGCACCCTTCTTTGTTTTAAATACGGCTAATTCGTTTGATGCGCCTCTGCCCTCTTTGTAAACTACTGTTTCAAAATCAGGTTTGAAGCCGCATACGCTTACAACTGTATCGTCCAACATATAAAGAATAGGACCGAGTTCGTGTGTTAAGTACTGAATAGCATGGAGGTCTGCTCTCCAACCGATTGTGCCGTCGGGATTGTAATAATAATCAGGAGGTGTTGTATTTCCTTCTGCTTCGTGATGTAAGTATTCGCCTTCAACAAGAACGGGCTTGCCTACATATCCTTTTTCAACGAGCTTTCTCCATTCGTCTACGAATCTCCAGAAGCAGCAGTTTTCACCTGCGAAATATTTCTGGTTGGGATGATTTCTAACTGCATTCTTTAAGATTTTTGCTTCTTCGATGTCATTTACAACGGGAATTTCACTTAAAACGTGCTTGCCTGCATCCAATGCCTGAATTGACATAGGAACGTGAAGAGCAACGCCTGTTGCTACTACTACCGCCTCAACATCTGATGCTAAAAATTCTTCGTAAGATGTAAAGCACTTAATGTCCTTTGCACCTTTTTCTTCTAATTTTTTTCTGCCTTCTTCGAGTCTTTTTTCATCTGCGTCGCAAATTGCATATACGCAAGCGTTAGGCTCACCAACAATACTGCTGATAATGTTGAGTCCGCGCTGTAAGCCTACTACGCCGACTTTTAAAATTCTGTCGCTCATGTTACCCTCTCCTATACCTTGAAAAAGTGTATTTTTTTACATCTGATAATTCATTTTATCAGACACTTTTATTTTAGTATGTCTATTTTTATTTGTCAATACTTTTAACACAATTTTAATACAAATTTACACAAAAAAATCTGCAGAAAATTTCTGCAGATTTTTATCGTTCTTTATTAGTCGTCAAAACTGGGAATTTCTATGGGAACGCCGCCATTCATGGCTGATTCGTGAGCATAAATTCCTGCAATGGACATCTGGATGCCCATATCAATATCAACGGCAGGTTTTGTGTCTTCTATAATACATTTTGCAAATGCTTTCATCATCTGTGTATCAGCGCCGCCGTGGCCGTCGTCCTTTTCACCGGGGTACTGTGTGGTGTAAGGAAGCTCGATTTTGTCAGGACTGATGTCCTTAATATCGTGGAATCTTCCGTATGAGTGAGCGTTTACTACCATTTCTCTTCTGTCTGTTTCAATTGTGCCTTTTGAACCGTAAACAACAAAGTTATGGTCAAAGCCGCAATGAACACCAAAACCAATGAAGATTTTGATAAGTGCGCCTTTGGCGGTTCTAAACATTGCTACTTCGTTGGACTGACCTCTGCCCTGCTTCCATGGAACAGTTTCAAAGCCGGGAGCAAAGCCGCATACGCTTACAACTCTGTCATCGCCTAACATATAAAGAATAGGACCGAGTTCGTGGGTTAAATACTGAATAGCATTTAAGTCTGCTCTCCAGTTAAGTGTTCCGTCGGGATTTAAGCTCAAAGGACCGGGTTTTTCTGTATATGTGTGGTGAAGATAATCACCCTCAATGTATACAGGGTCGCCAACGTAGCCTTTTTCGATGAGTTTTTTCCATTCGTCTACAAATCTCCAGAAGCAGCAGTTTTCGCCTGCGAAGTATTTAAGTTCGGGGTGGCTCTTTACTGCATCTTTTAGGATTTTTGCTTCTTCTATTGTATTTACTACAGGGATTTCACTTAAAACGTGTTTGCCTGCGTCCATTGCCTGAATTGACATAGCAACGTGACGGTCAACGCCTGATGCTACTACTACAGCCTCTACATCAGACTTTAAAAATTCCTCGTAAGATGTAAAGCACTGAAGGTCCTCTACGCCTTTTCCTTCGAAGTGTTTTTTAGCGTCTTCCAATCTTTCTTCATCAGCGTCGCAAATTGCATAAAGGCGCATATTGGGTTCGCCAACGATACTGTTTACAATGTCGCGTCCGCGTCTTAATCCTACAACGCCTACTTTTAAAACTCTGTCACTCATAATGTTCTCTCCCATACCTTAGTTTTTTTATTTAATAAAATTTATTTGATGTCGTTGATATCGTACGGTGTTGTCTGGTATACGAAATAGTTGAGCCAGTTTGTATATAGAAGATTTGCGTGTGCTCGCCAAGTGGAAACGGGCTCTTTTGTATCATCATCATTGGGGAAATAGTTCACGGGAATATCGATGGGAAGACCTGCCGCTTTATCCCTTTCGTATTCTTTTCTCAGTGTGCCGGGGTCGTATTCTGAGTGTCCCGTGATAAATATCTGTCTTCCGTTTTTACTACTTACGGCATACACGCCTGCATCAGGCGAAGACGAAAGAATTTTTAGTCCTTTTACTGCTTCGATGTCTTCTCTTTTTACTGTGGTGTGTCTTGAGTGAGGAACATAGAATTCATCGTCAAAGCCACGCATAAGGATTGACTTTTTGTAATCCACCTTATGTTTAAACACGCCAAAGAGTTTCTTCTCAAGGGGGTATTTCTTTATGCCGTAGTGGTAATAAAGTCCCGCCTGTGCGCCCCAGCAAATGTGGAATGTGCTTGTGACGTTTTTCTTGGACCACTCCATGATTTCACAGAGTTCGTCCCAGTACTCAACCTCTTCAAATTCCATGTGCTCAACAGGTGCACCTGTAATAATAAGACCGTCGAACTTTCTGTCCTTTACCTCGTCAAAGGTCTTGTAAAAACTCAAAAGATGCTCTTGGGCAGTGTTCTTTGACTCATAGGTGCTTGTCTTTAAAAGTTCGATTTCTATCTGCAGGGGTGTGTTTCCTAGCATTCTTGAAAGTTGTGTTTCTGTATCAATTTTTAAAGGCATAAGGTTTAAAATCAAAAGCTTCAACGGACGGATATCCTGCGTGATAGCACGCTTTTCCGTCATTACGAATATGTTTTCACTGTTTAAAACCTTAACCGCCGGCAATTCATTAGGTATTTTTATGGGCATAGATTAGCCTCCCTACCGTTAGTTTTTGAGTGCCTGTTCTAAATCTTTGATGATGTCCTCTGCGTCTTCTAAGCCGCAAGAAAATCTCACCAAATCAGGTGTGATACCGCAAGCCTCAAGCTCTGCATCGTTCATCTGACGATGTGTAGCATTTGCAGGATGCAAGCAACAGGTCTTAGAGTCCGCAACGTGAGTTTCGATAGATGCAAGCTTTAATTTCTTCATAAAGGCCTCTGCTGCTGCTCTTCCGCCTTTTACGCCAAAACTTACAACACCGCAACCGCCGTTGGGCATATATTTCTGTGCAAGGTCGTAGTATTTGTCACCGGGAAGACCTGAATAACTTACCCAGGAGATGTTTTCGTGTTTGCTCAAGTATTCTGCAACTTTCTGTGCATTTTCGCAGTGGCGCTTCATACGAAGAGGTAAGCTCTCTAATCCTAAATTGATGTAGTATGCGTGCTGAGGTGACTGAATAGCACCAAAATCACGCATCAACTGTGCCGTTGCCTTTGTGATAAATGCACCCTCAAGGCCAAAGCGCTCGGTATATGTTACACCGTGGTAACTATCGTCAGGTGTGCAAAGTCCGGGGAATTTTTCGGGGTATTTTGTCCAGTCAAATTTACCCGAATCCACGATACAACCACCTACTGATGATGCGTGTCCGTCGATGTATTTTGTTGTAGAATGTGTAACAATGTCCGCTCCCCACTCAATAGGTCTGCAGTTTATAGGTGTGGGGAATGTGTTGTCGATGATTAACGGCACGCCGTTTTTATGAGCAACGCGTGCGAATTTTTCGATATCTAAAACATTTAATGCAGGATTTGCGATAGTTTCACCGAAGAATGCTTTTGTGTTGGGCTTTACTGCCGCTTGCAGTTCTTCTTCTGTTGCATCGGGAGATACAAATGTAAACTCAATGCCCATTCTCTTCATTGTAACGGCAAACAAATTGAATGTACCGCCATAGACAGCAGAAGATGACACAACGTGGTCACCGCAGGATGCAATGTTAAACACTGCAAAGAAGTTTGCCGCCTGACCTGATGATGTGAGCATGGCAGCAGTACCACCCTCTAAAGCTGCAATACGCGCCGCTACATAATCATTGGTAGGGTTCTGAAGTCTTGTATAGAAATAACCTGATGCTTCTAAGTCAAAGAGTTTTCCCATTTCTTCGCTTGTGTCGTATTTGAATGTTGTACTCTGATAAATAGGCATCTGTCTGGGCTCGCCGTTTTTAGGGGTATAGCCCGCGTGAATACATTTTGTATCTAATTTCATTTTGTTACCTTCTTTACTATGTTATTTTGCAATTACTTTGTGGAATACTTTCTTACCTTTTTTGATAACTATTCCGTTTAATAAATCTTCTTTTTTAACTGTGTAGTTGGGTTCTGTGATTTTTACATCGTCAACAGATACGCCGCCCTGCTGGATTAAGCGTCTGCCCTCGCCTTTTGAGGGGATAAGCTTTGCTGTAACCATCAGGTCGAGAAGTTGTGTTTCCTCTGCTACATTTGCTGCTTCAAGCTCTGTTGTGGGCATGTCACCTGATGCGCCTCCTGCAAAGATTCCCTCTGCTGTGGCTTTTGCTTTGTTTGCTTCTTCTTCGCCGTGAACGAGCTTTGTAACCTCATAAGCAAGGCGAACTTTTGCTTTATTAAGCTCTGCGCCTTCCCATTTTTCCATTTCATAAATTTCTTCCATGGGAACGAATGTAATCATCTTAATAAGGCGAACTACGTCTGCATCGTCTACATTTCTCCAATACTGGTAGAACTCGTAGGGAGAAACTTTTTCGGGGTCAAGCCAGAGAGCGCCTTTTGCGGTTTTACCCATTTTCTTGCCGTCTGATGTGGTAAGAAGTGTAAAGGTCATACCATAAACCTGCTTATTTGCCTTTCTGCGACAAAGGTCGATACCGCCTAAGATGTTACTCCACTGGTCGTCACCGCCAAGCTCCATTACGCAACCATATCTCTGGTTTAATTCCAAGAAGTCATAGCTCTGCATAAGCATATAGTTGAATTCAAGGAAAGAAAGACCTTTTTCAAGTCTTGTCTGGAAGCATTTTGCTCGGAGCATTTCGTTTACAGAGAAGCATGAGCCAATCTCACGCAAGAATTCGATGTAGTTTAATTCTCTTAACCAGTCGGCATTATTTACCATAATAGCCTTGTCATCAGCAAAATCAATAATACAGGAAAGCTGTTTTTTGAAGCATTCGCAGTTGTGGTTGATTGTTTCTACTGTCATCATCTGGCGCATATCTGTTCTGCCTGACGGGTCGCCAATCATACCTGTGCCGCCGCCCACCAAAGCAATGGGGCGATGGCCTGCATCCTGCATGTGACGCATAACTACCATCTGCAAGAAGTGGCCTACGTGGAGGCTATCTGCAGTGGGGTCAAAACCAATATAAAAAGTTACTTTCTCTTTGCCGAGAAGTTCTCTTATTTCTTCTTCGTGTGTTGTCTGCGCGATTAAACCACGCTCTTTTAAGGTGTCAAAAACGTTTTTCATTTATTTTTCTCCTTTGTTGTTCGCATTATCTATAAATTATACCACAGTAAAATCCCTATTGCAAGCATTTTTACAGCTCGACTACATTAAAATCATCAGATATTGTTTTGTAATTTTCGTGACAGGTAAAAAGCAACACCTGCGAAAATTCGGGGCTTTCCTTTATTAAACCCAGGGCGGCTTTCAGCCTTGTGTCGTCCAGTTGTGAAAAAGCATCGTCCAAAATCACGGGCGGGATTTTCCCCTCTGTTAAGACACTCATAGCCGCAAAGCGAAGCGCTAAATACATTAAGTCATAAGTTCCACGGCTCATATATTCTGCTTCTACTATTTCGCCTGTTGAATTTTTTAAGTTTATACCGAAAGCGTCCGTCGCCCTTACGTCCTGGTACTTTTCAGCAGTCAAATACGCCAAAAACTCCGATGCCTTTTGGTTTAGTTTGGGGGCAAAGTTGTTTTTGATTTCACTGTGAGCACGAGCTAACCACTCTGCTGCTTTGGTTAATGATGCGTGTCTTTTCTTTAAACTTTCCGCTTCTTCGGTAACCATTTGCAGGTCCGCTGTGATGTCTGCTTCTTTTCTTATTTCGGCAGTTTCTCTTGCAAGTCTTACTGAGATTTGAGCAGCCTCTTCATTCAGTGCAATGCTTTCTTCTCTTAATGCTTTGATATTTTGGTAAATTTCATCAGAACTTTCGCCTGAGTAGTTCTTTACCTCATCGGAAAATTCCTCCGTACTCTCTTGGGGAATGCTTTTTATCAGGGCTTCGATTTCTGTTTCGTAATCCTTAATCAATCGGGTGAGCTCCGCACGTTTTTCTTCCTTGCCTTTGGAATTCATAAAAAGTGCCGATAATTCGTCGGACACCGAAACTCCGTAGCGTTTAAAAATGGCAGATAGTTCATCATTTATTCCGTCTAATTCCTTTTGGGCGGAATTTAGGATTTCGTGATTTTTGTTTTTGCCTTTATTGAAGAAAGCAAAGAACAAACCAACTCCCAAAACTAAAAGCGCACCGCCCAAAACAAACCATTTTAAAATTATAGCCACAATGCCCGCTACTGAAAGTAATAGCCAGGCAAAAGCGCTTACATTTACAGATGATGACTTTTGCGAGTTTATGCTTTGCAGTTTTTCTTCTGCCAGAAGTTTTTTAGTTTCTAGTGCTCTTGCACGGCTGATTTCATCAGGTGAAACCTTGACATCATCTTCTGTGTCAAGATTTTGGAGTTTGTCGTTTGTTTCATTTAGTTTTTCTTTTGCAGATTTTATTCTTTCTTCGATTGCTTGCTTCGTTTCTTTGATTTTTTTGCTATTTTCGTATTTTTCGTGCATTAAGGCAAGGTTGTATTTTGCATCCTTTAACTTTGCCTCTTTTTCCTTTTGTTCGGAAATTGCTTTTAGTTCTTGTGCTCTTTTTTCCTCTGACAAAAGGGCGCTATAAGTCATTTGTGACAGTGAAAGTTCTTGCTTTAGTGCATTTATTTTATCTTCCAATTCGGTTATTTTTCCGCCTCTGCCGGTTTTGGTTTTAAGGTGGAAGATTTCCTTTTCCAAAGCGTTTATGATTTTAGAATAGGAAATGTCCTCGTCTCCGCCTGTCTCAAGGTTTGATAGTCTCGACATAATTTCGCCGTCGTCGGATTTTAAACTGTCGGCGCCGAGGCTTCTTACGTATAAGGTCTTTAAAAAAGCCTTGCGGGAAAGTCCAAAAATTCTCTCTCCCAGATTTTCTCCGCTATCGATTTCTTCCCAGGTGGCAGCATCACGAAGAACTGATTTGTCACTTCTGGGAGTGGTTTTAAAACTCTTTTCGATTACGTAATTTTTGCCGCTATCGTCGGTAAAATACACCCTGCCGCCGAAAGCGTCCGTATTCCAGGGACGGTACTTTTGGCGAGTGGGCATATCTATTATGTCTTTTTTTGTTTCGGTGGGAAGCCCGTAAAATGCTGAAAGCAAAAACTCACACAGTGTGCTTTTTCCGCTTTCGTTTTCGCCGTAGATAAGATTTACTCCGTCGGCAAAAACAAACTCGCGATTATTCAGTTTTCCAAAGCCGTCTATTTCTACCTTATCTATTCTCATTGTTTTCCTCTTTTTCTATGTAGTTGAGTCCTGCCTTTAGTGCATCGTTAAATTCTTCGTCGCTTATGGCGTCTTTTTCTTCCAATGCGAATTTCAAGAACAAGCCCTTTAGCGAAAATTCCTGGGACTCTTTTTCTATATCTATTGATGTTGTTGTTTTGTCTTTTATTGTAACGGAAAAGCCTTGGATTTTTTCCTTTAGGACATCATTATCAATAAAAAAATCACAACCGCCTGTAAGTGTAAAGCGATAAAGATGCTCATCGCCCTTGTGTTTTTCCTGGATTTTTTCAAGGAGTTGGTCGTAGTTTTTAGCACCGCTCACATCTATCGTTTCATCTATATACATTCTTCTGCAAGTTGGCACAAAATCAAAGTTTACTACATTCCCTTTTATAAGTTCTATGGCATATATGCCCTTTTCGTCGGTTTCGTCATTGCCTCTGCCCTCGGGGCAACCCGGGTAAGCATAGTGTGTTATACCAGCTTTCTTGAGGCCGCTTGCCTTATGAATATGTCCAAGCGCTAAGTAATCAAGTCCGCTTTTTTCTATATCTGCAACTTTTATGGGGTTGTAGTCAGTACCTCCTACGTCGCCGTGCATAACGCAGATGTTTATCTTTTCAGGGTTTTTAACCGAAAAGCCCGCGAGCATCTCTCGCTGGTCATTGGCAGATTTAAAAGACATACCGTAAACGTCAAAGTCGGAAAACTCCAAGCACTCCATCTCTGTTGTGAAAACGTGCACATTTTCGCCAAAGTCAAACTCACGATAGGGACTCGTCTCTCCCATATAATCGTGGTTTCCTGCACAGATGAAAACTTTTGTTTCGGGGATTTTTGAAAACTCCTCTTTTAAAAACGAAAGTGTTGACTTTGACACGTTTTTGCCGTCAAATAAGTCTCCTGAAATCAAGAGCAAATCTGCGCACTTGGCGCAACTCACGATTTGTGAGAATGTTTCTTTCATTTCGTTGCGGCGTATATTTACTTTTGCAATTTCCTTTATGCCTGACATTGCAGAATCAAAATGCACGTCGGCACAGTGAATGATTTTTAAAGCCATGGTTTTCCCTCTTTAGTTAATTATTGGTCTGCAAGCTTCATGGTAAAGCTAAAGCGTGCGTATTCGTTTTTGACACTTTCTGCCCAGACGCGCTCGCCATGTGCCTGAACGATTCCCTTTACAATGTAAAGACCGAGCCCTGCGCCGTTTTTGTCAAGGCTGCGGGATTTGTCGGTTTTGTAGAATCTGTCAAAAATATGCAAAAGTTCATCTTCGTCTATGCCTATTCCTGAATTTTCTACGCTCACGTAGGCTTTTGAATCTTTAGTGCCTACACGAATTTTTATATAGCCGTTTTCTTGAGTAAATTTAATAGCGTTCTCAAAAAGATTCATAAGAACTCGTGAGATAGCATCTCTATCCGCAAAAACATATATTCCGTCACGTTCGAATTCTACTGACAGTTGAACGTTTTTATCGGTTATGCGTTTTTCAAGTTTTATGATATTTAGTCTTACGAGCTCGTTTATATCAAAGTTCTTTTGGTCTAAATTTATGCTTCCCTGTTCTATTTTACTTACATCAAAAAGGTCAGTAACAATACGGGAAAGTCGCTTGCTCTCATCAAGGACGATAGACAAATACCAGTCGCGCTTGTCTTCGGGAATTGTTCCGTCTAAAACTCCCTCAACAAAGCCCGTAATAGTAGTCATGGGAGTGCGCAAATCGTGAGAAACATTCGCTAGGAAGCTATTTCTATTGTTTTCGAATTGCTCTATGGATTCTGCCATATAGTTAAAGGTTTCGCTGAGCTCTCCGATTTCGTTTATTTCATCAACCTCTACGCGCTGTTTGAAATTTCCGCTGGCTATGGATTTTGCCGCTTCGTTCAGCTTGTTTATGGGTTTTGAAATCCTTTTTGAAACAATATACACCAATACCGCAACTATCACTATTACTAAAAGCACCGTCCAAAGAAAAATCTTAAGTACTTCTTCGCGCCCCTGTGAAACCTGCGGCATGGGAACACTTACCAAAACACCGCCTACCACACTTCCCTGATATTCAATGGGACAACCTACCGCCAGCATACTTACACTTGATACGCCGTTTATACTGCCGCGAAAGGTTTCGGTGTTTCCCTCAAGAATACTTTTTGTATAAGTTTCTTTTATTTTGCCTTTGTAGTTTTCAACGCTGGAGGCTACAAGCTCTCCCTTTGTGTTTATCACAAAAATTTCAGTTCCTGTGGTTTCTGCTAATGTCTGTAGGTTTTTTGTATAAGATTCGTGAGAGGTAGGCTGATTTAGCTCTGCCATCTCCAAAGTCATATCGGCTATCTGCTTTGAGATAGTTTTTAGTTCTTTTTCGTTAGTTTCGGTAAAATACGAACCCAAAAAACCGAAAATAAGCGTACCCATAATGACTACGCTTATAAAAAATATTGCCATTACCATAGTGAAAAGTTTTGTAAATATACTGCGTGTTTTCACTTATTTCACCTCGAATTTATACCCTACACCCCATACGGTTTTTAACTGCCAGCTCACACTATCTCCTGCAAGCTCCAGCTTTTCACGGAGTCTCTTTACGTGAACGTCTACTGTTCTGGAATCGCCGAAATAATCAAAGCCCCATACAGTTTCTAAGAGCTGTTCTCTTGTAAATACTTTGTTGGGGTTTGTTGCAAGAAAATACAAAAGTTCTAATTCTTTCGGCGGAATGTCTATTGTTTCGCCGTTTATCTTCAACTCATAATTTGTAAGGTTTATAACTATATTTGGGTAAATAATTTCTTTGTCGGTTGCATCTTTGGGCTCATATCTGCGAAGTATAGCCTTGATACGAGCAACAAGTTCTTTGTTGTCAAAGGGTTTTACCATATAGTCGTCAGCACCAAGTTCAAGCCCTAAAACCTTGTCAAAGGTTTCGCCCTTGGCGGTAAGCATAATTATGGGTATACTGCTTATTCTTCTTATTTCGCGGCACACCTGAAAACCGTCCATCTTTGGCATCATAACGTCAAGTAATACCACAGAGGGTGTCTTTTCTTTGAAAAGCTCTATTGCCTGCTTGCCGTCGTAAGCAATAACAACTTCAAATCCCTCTTTTTCAAGATATAGTCTTATAATTTCACAGATATTTCTGTCATCATCTACTACTAAAATTCTCTGATCTGTAAGCATATTTATACTCCTTTCTCGTTAGGCATAAGGAAGTTGAACCCAACATACCTAACCTTGCCACCATCTTCCTGCCGCACCGCAGGGAAGAATTAAATCTGAATTTGTAACAGGAATGCCTATTTCATCGGCTTCTACGTTCCCGCCGAATTTTTTCTTTATTTTTAACTTCAATATGTCTGATAACACCGTAGGCTGAAGTCCTGTTGTGTATGAGTTTATCAAGAAAAACAGCGGTTCCGGTGATAAAATCTTGATACATCTTTCTACCAAGGGAAACAGCTCGTCCTCAAGCTTCCACACTTCACCATTGGGACCTCTGCCGTAGGAGGGTGGGTCCATTATGATTCCGTCGTAGGTGTTGCCTCGGCGCGCTTCTCTTTCTACGAATTTGATAACATCATCAACAATAAATCTCACGGGCTTATCGCGAAGACCTGAGCACTCCAGATTTTCTTTCGCCCAGGCAACCATACCCTTTGATGAATCAACGTGAACGACAGACGCTCCTGCGCCTGCTGCTGCCGCCGTTGCTCCGCCGGTATATGCAAAAAGGTTTAAAACCTTAATGGGCCTTTTGGCATTTTTTATAAGTTCTGAAAACCACATCCAGTTTACAGCTTGCTCAGGAAAAAGTCCCGTATGCTTAAAGCCCATGGGTTTTACGTAAAAACTTAAATTAAGGGGCGAGAAATTTATCTTCCACTTGTCAGGGATTTTTGTATGTACCTGCCAAGAGCCTCCACCTGTGTTTTTTCTGTGGTAGTGAGCGTTTGCTGTTTTCCAAAGTGTGGGTTTTTGTCTATCTTCCCATATTACCTGAGGGTCGGGACGAATCAGCCTATATTCTCCCCAGTCCTCAAGCTTTTCTCCGCCTGAAATGTCAAGCACTTTGTAGTCTTCCCATTTATCGCAAATAAACATTATTTTTCTGCTTCCTTCCCACAAATATAGTAATTCAATTTTATATTGAATATTTTATCATTTTGAACGAATTTAGTCAACGAATTTTTTGTATGCGTCATAATATATTCAAAAAATTCATAGGTTGATAAAAAACGCGTAAAGGACTGATATGATGGCAGATTATCAATTACCCCACAATTTAGTTTTGGAAAACAAAGAAAAAATGACAGTAACAGGCGTGGTAGACGTGGACACCTTTGACGAGGGAAAAATAGTTTTGCTGATTTCTGATGACACACTAATCATTGAGGGCGAGGATTTACACATACAAAAACTCGATGTTGCATCGGGCGAACTCTCCATAGACGGAGAAATCTACGGCATCACTTACACAGGAACCGACAAAAGCCAACGAGGCAGCAAAGGTTTTTTCAAAAAAATTCTTAAGTAGGTGCTATTATGTTTTCACTTTCACAGGAAGCACTGATTTTTATACATTCTGTGCTTTGCGGTGTAACAATTATGGTTATTTACGATTTTTTTGCTGTAACGAGACGTTCTTGCGTGTCTGTTTTGGTGTGCAATATCTGTGACAGTGTATTTGTTTTAGCATCATCGTTGGTTATGATTTTTATGCTGTTTTCAGTGTCAAACGGCTATGTGAGAGCTTATGAATTTATCGGTGCTTTTTTGGGTGGTGCAATCTATAAAATTACCATAAGTCGATATCTATCTGCTCTTTTTGTGAAAATTATCGGCATAATTCTTGTGATTTTTGCTAAAATTTTTAAATTTCTATTGACACCGCTTGAATTTATGTATAAAATTATATGTAGTATTATAGGTGTATTGTGCAGTGGTATGAGGAAAATTTTAACGCCTGCAGTACGCAGTATAAAAAAGCTTCTCCACACCATCGGTCTTACACTTAAAAAAACGTAGGAGTATAACTATGGAAAATTCTGCAAAGACAGTTAAAAAAATAAACTTCCGAGTTTTTGCCAAGAGAATTTTGTTCTGCTTTTTGTTTTTGTATCTTTTTATATCTTTGATTTCACAGCAGTTTAACTTTGCTGCTTTGAAAAAAGCAAACGAACAAGTAGACACAAAATTAGAAGAAGCATACGCACAGCAAGAGACACTCAACGCGCAGCTTTCTGCCATTGACTCAGAAGACTACATCAGACGCATCATTCGCGAAAGACTCGGCTTCACAAGACCTAATGAGAAGGTATTTGTAGACGCCGCAAAATAACTCGAGATAAAATTACAGGAGGACAGGTTTTAATGGAGTTAGAACCGGGAAAAATAATTGAGGGCAAGGTTACAGGCATTACACAGTTTGGTGCTTTTGTTTCCTTTGACAACGGAAAAACTGGTCTTGTACATATTTCCGAGGTAGCCCTTGAATACGTAAAAGACATCAAAAACCACGTAAAAGAGGGAGATTTGGTAAAGGCAAAGATTTTATCTATTGATAATGCCGGCAAAATCAGCTTATCAATAAAGCAGGCCCTTCTTGACGAAAAGAAAGATACAAAAAAAATCCCGACTAAAAGACCTCAACAGCGCAAGCCTGACGACTTTGACTGGGCAAAAAAATCACAACAGCCCGCAAGCTTTGAGGATATGATCGCAAAGTTCAAGCAAGACAGCGACGAAAAACTTCAGGATATGAAAAAAGGCATCGACTCGAAGCGTGGTTCAAGCTATAAGCGTTCTTCCGGCTCATATTAAACTATCTGCGGCAAGGGAAATTTCCGTTGCCGCTTTATTTTTGTAAGGAGAAAAAAGATGACTATCACAGAAATAAAAGAAAAATACCTAAAAGACGAAAATATCATTTGGCAGGGTGCTCCTGAAAATGTGCCTGTCTTTAATAAGCGCGATTTTCTGTTAGTTCCCTTTTCGTTGATTTTTGGCGGAATGTTTGTTATATATGCTCTGCTTTCTCTTATTATGATGATTGCAGGTCAGGGAATCCTGTTTTCACTGGTAGGAATCACTGCACTTCTTATCGGCTTATACGTAATATTTATCAGATTGTGGTACAGAAAAAAACGCATCAGCCGTCAGGTGTATTTCGTTACCGACAGACGTGTTTTTGGATTTGATACTATGCGCGACGATGTGATATTTGACATTGAGATTTCTTCAGTTAATTTATCTCTTGGTTATAAATCATTGATTGTTGGCGATACAAATTCAATCGGCGATTTTGTTTATGGATTAGGTCTTGATATATTCTTCCGCAAATTTTCAAAGGAAACCCCTACTTTTTTCTATATAAGTGACATAGAAAAAGTTTCGAAAATTATCATCAAAAACATTCAAAATAACGAGGTAACAGAAGATGAGTCACCTTTTATATGATATTTCAAAAAAAACAGGCTGCGAGCTTTCCGACAAACAGCTATCACAGTTTGATTTGTATGAAAAGCTTCTGGTGGAATGGAACGAAAAAATGAACCTCACCGCAATCACCGAGCATAGCGAGGTAGTAACGAAGCATTTTTCGGACAGCCTTTTCGGTTTAAAATTTTTAAAAGGTAAAAAGACCGTAATAGACGTAGGTACGGGTGCAGGTTTCCCCGGAATACCTTTAAAAATCGCCTGTCCCGAAATACAGTTGACGTTGCTCGATTCTTTAAATAAAAGACTCAATTTTTTAACAGAAGTAAAAAATCAGCTTGCACTTACAGATGTTGAGTGTGTGCACTCAAGAGCAGAAGACGGAGCTAAGGTCGGCTCCTCACTTCGCGAAAGCTTTGATGTGGCAACGTCTCGTGCAGTTGCCAATCTTTCTGTATTGTGCGAATATTGTCTGCCTTATTTAAAGCGCGGCGGTGTGTTTTTGGCATACAAAGGCAACGACGTAGAAAATGAGTTGGCAGATGCTCAAAACGCCATAGATATCCTCGGCGGCGAGGTGACGGGCGTATATAAATATAATATACCTGATACCGATATAAACCACTCTGTTGTGGTTATTACAAAAGTAAAGCAAACTCCTGAAAAATACCCTCGTCTTCAGGGAAAAATACAGAAAAAAACCCTGTAAAATTATAAAAACTTTTACTCTGCGATAAAGGATTTTGAAATTTCCTTATCGCAGTTTTTTTGTTGCAAAATGTGACAATTTGTGATAAAATTATATAAAATGTGACAAAGCGAAAGGGAGCATTTTATGAATACAGTTTTTATCATAAATCCTAAATCAGGTCAAGGCAAAAAACCTGATGATTTAATTAAAAAAATCGCCGAAATCGACGAAACTGCCCAAAGCTATGTGACAACGGCTGTGGGTGATGCAGAGCGCTTTGTAAGAGCTTTCTGTGAAAAGAACGGTCCTGCAAGATTTATAGCTTGCGGCGGCGACGGCACCTTAAATGAAGTCCTAAACGGTGCGATAAATTGTCCCGATGCAGAAGTTGGCGTTATGCCGTCCGGTACAGGAAATGATTTTTGTCGTAACTTCCAGTGTGATTTTTCTGATATTGCAGCTCTAATAAACGGCACTGCAATTAAGTGCGACGCTATTCGTTACACTACCGATGGCGCAGTGCGATATGGTGCAAACCTTTTTAACATAGGCTTTGACTGTAATGTTGCCGATATGACCGGCGAAATGAAGAAAAAACCGTTAATTTCAGGCTCTATGGCGTATTTTATGTCAATCCTTGTAACAATTATCAAGAAAAAAGGTTCAAATATAAAAGTCGAAATCGACGGTAAAACAGTTCACGACGGACCGATTCTTCTGACATCGGTTGCAAACGGAAAATGCTGCGGTGGCGGAATTATATCAAACCCCAACGCAAAGGTGAACGACGGGTTTATCGATATAAATGTTGTATATAATATTTCAAGAGCAAAATTTATGTCTATTCTGCCCCGCTATATGAAAGGGACTCATATGCAGATGCGCGACATCGAAAAAATTATTTTGAACACCAAGTGTAAGAAAATAAAAATAACTCCCAATATTTCTCCCTTTAGAATTTGCTGTGACGGGGAGATACAAAACGCTAAAACAGTAGAATTCGAAATAGTGCACAAGGCGTTCAATTTTGTACTTCCAAATTAGGGCTGACGTAAAAAGCGCAGACCACACAAGGCAAGAAAAGGCATATTAAAACTACAGGTTAATCATAAAACAATTTAAAATTACGAAAGAGATTCGAATAAGTCGAATCTCTTCTTTTTTTATTTCCTTGTGTTTTGAACAAACTTCACCTCTCGCTGTACCTATGTACAGCTTCGGGTAACCCTTCGGTTCAGTTTGTCCAATCTGCATCTTTTTCCGTTCAGCCCTTGTCGCAAAATCCCTCTACAGAACAGATAATAAAAAAAGGTGTGAGTTTAACTCACACCTTTTATATTTTTTAAATATTAGCCTTCATATACAAGGTTAGCTGCGATCATTTCATCTACATTTGAAGCATCCCACCATGCGCCTGAGATGTCAACTTTTGCAGAAACTTCTTTGCCTTCTAATGAGAATACAGCCTGTTCAACAGCCTGATAACCAATCTGGAATGAATCCTGAGCAACAGCACCTACGAGTTTAGGACCTGTTGTTGCTTTCATCCATTCGATCTGTTTTGAACCTGCATCGTAACCGCAGAATTTGATAGCGTCATATTTTGCGCCTGCTGCTGCGATTGCATCATAAACCTGCTTTACAACACCTTCGTTTGTCATAAAGATTGCCTTTGCATCTTTTTCATATAAAGCTTCTAAAGCCGCTTTGTATGCGTTGTCAGCATCGCCGGGTTTAACTTCTTTTTCGATAACGTACTTGCCCTTTGTAGAAGCGTCAGCGTCAGCGAGTTCTGTGAACTTGTCGATAAAACCCTGTGCTCTGTCGATACCTGTCTGTGTTTCGTCGTGCTGGATAACACCTACAACGTATTTGTCAGCTGCTGCGATATCTTCTTTTAATGCTTCGTAGAATTTTTCAGCATCAATCTGTGCTGCTAAGTAGTTACTTGTAGCAACTGAAGAAACGATGGGGTTTTTGTTAGCTGCGTCTAATGCTTCGATGTCTTTTGCCCAGATACCACTGTCAAACTGAACAACGGGAATCTGTGAATCATAAGCCTGTGATAACATATCAACGAAGCCTTCACCGATTGTACCTAATACTAATGCAGATGCGCCTGAAGAAAGAGCTGTCTGTACCATTTCCATCTGTGAGGGAAGGTCTTTTGCTGATTCTGAAGCAGGGCCTCTGAATGTGATGTTGTAGCCGTATTTTTCACCTGCTGCTTCTGCACCAGCCTTAACTGACTGCCAGAAAGCGTGTGATTCACCTTTAGCTACTACTGCGATTGTGCCTTTTGTTTCTGTTGTTTCGCCGCCACCACAGCCAACGAGCATTGCTGTTGCTAACACAAATACTGTTAACAATGCGATTAACTTTTTCATAAATATTTTCCTCCTTTTATTTAATGCATAATTGCATTTAATTACTGCTTATCACTTTATTCTCTACTTTTTTAACTTTTTTGGGTTTTTCGATTTTGAGCTTTGTTGCGTTTTTATTTTTGATAACGTCCATAAGTACCGCAACAACAACGATAACACCTGTTAAAACGTATGTTACGTATGTTGAGTTTACGTTTAAGTTAAATCTTGCAAGCACGAAGTTAAGACCACTTCTGATTACAACGAGCATAA
Source organism: Congzhengia sp. (assembly GCA_045591015.1). GTDB lineage: Bacteria > Bacillota > Clostridia > UBA1381 > UBA9506 > Congzhengia. Next base: position 22,683 of record JAZNSC010000008.1, on the reverse strand, counting down.
TAGCACCTATTACAGAGCCTGCAATTGACGCTGTACCACCATTTGCTGATGTACCGCCGATGTATACGCCGGCAATAGCATCGAGCTCCATACCGTTACCTGTTGCTGTTGCAACTGTAGCGAACGACGCTGACCAGAAGATTGCGGCAATACCTGTTGAAATACCTGCGATTGTGTACGCGATAATTTTGTATTTATCTGTGTTGATACCGGAAAGTCTTGTTGCTTCTTCGTTACTACCGATTGATAAAATGTAACGACCGACCTTGCACTTGTACATTAAATACATACATAAAAGAGCAAACGCAACAACCCAGATAAGACCTACGGGAATACCGTTGTAGTTTGAGAAAACTTTATTAAACCATGTGCCGCTGGGATAAAATACGTTAGGAATGGAAACGATAATAGCAGCTAAACCTCTGCCAAACATCATCGTACCCAAGGTTGCGATAAATGCGGGGATTTTGAGCTTTGCTACTAAAATACCGTTGATAAATCCGATTAACGCACCGATTGCAATCATAACGGGAATAGTGTATCCCAAAGGCATACCGCCCATATAGAGCTTACCTGCTATAATCGCCGCTGCAATACAGGTTGTACCGATTGAAAGGTCGATACCACCTGTAGCAATTACAAATGTAACACCAAGGCCCATAATAGCGTAAGGTGCCAATGACTGTGCCATACTTACGATGTTGAACTTATTTAAAAAGTTAGGATTCAGCGCCCAGAAAATAAGTACTAAAACTGCAAGCGCTGCAATAATAATCATATTCTGCATACCTTTTTTAGCAATTGATGCTAAAACATTAGGTTTGTTCTCTCCAATTTTCATTTTCTTATTCCTCTCTCATTGTAGCGTAAGCCATTATTTTTTCCTGAGTTGCATCGGCAATGTCAAGCTCGCCTGTAATACGACCCTCGCACATTACGATAACTCTATCACTTAATCTCTGGATTTCTGCAAGCTCTGACGAAATCATAATAACTGATTTTCCCTGACTTGCAAGCTCTTCCATAAGTGTGTACATTTCACTTTTTGCACCTATGTCAATACCACGTGTAGGTTCGTCAAAAATGAATATGTCGGAATTTTTAAGCAACCATCTTGCAATGATAACCTTCTGCTGATTACCGCCTGAAAGATTTCTTAAAATCTGCTTCATTGACGGTGTTTTTGTCTTTAATTTCGCATTTTCCTTTTCGGCTGCTTCTTCGATTTTTGCATCATTTATCCAACCACCCTTGATATAATCGTCAAGATTACTTAAAACTGAGTTTTCTGCAACGGATTTATCAAGCAGAAGTCCGTATCTCTTTCTGTCTTCTGACAGATAGCAGATACCGTTTTTAACTGCTTCTTCAGGCGTTTTGATGTTTACTTTTTTACCATTTATAAAAACTTCGCCTGAATCTACTTTGTCAGCGCCGTATATTGCTCTTGCCACTTCTGTTCTGCCTGCGCCCATAAGTCCGGAGAAGCCTAAAATCTCACCACGGCGGAGCTTGAAGCTTACGTCTTTGATTTCTTTGCCGCGGTTTAGGTTTTTAACCTCTAAAACCACTTCAGCATCCTGACTGACTGTGCTTGCTTCTTTTTTGTCGCCATAGATTACACGGCCAACCATCATTTTAACGATTTCGTCTTTTGTGGTGTCCTTTGTAATCAGTGTACCTACATATTCGCCGTCACGCATTACGGTAATACGGTCTGAAATTCTGTTGATTTCGTCCATACGGTGAGATATGTATATCATACCTATTCCCTTCGCCTGAAGGTCACGCATAATGGAGAACAACTCCTCAACCTCAACCTGTGTAAGTGCCGCTGTAGGCTCATCAAGTATCAAAATTTTTGAGTCCCTAGATACTGCTTTTGCTATTTCTACCATCTGCTGCTTACCAACGGTAAGTGTGCCGAGAATCGCGCCGGGGTCAATGTCTACGCCGATTCTGTCAAATAAGGCTTTTGCATCTTTTTCCATTTTTTTGTCGTCGATATAGATGCCGTTTACCATAGGCTCGCGACCTATATAGATGTTTTGAGCTACAGTCAAGTGATTCATCATATTAAGCTCTTGATGAATAATGCTGATGCCTGCTTCTTGTGATTCTTTGATAGTGTTAAACTCAACAGGCTTGTCAAATAAAATAACCTCGCCGCCATCTCTTTTGTAAATACCACACAACACCTTCATCAAGGTAGATTTGCCGGCACCGTTTTCGCCCATGAGTGCGTGAACTTCACCCTCTTTGAGCTCCAGGTTTACGGATTTTAGAGCATGAACTCCTGAAAATCGTTTGTCTATTTCCTTCATTTCAAGAATTACTTTACCCATAATTACCCCCCTTGTTCTTTATATATATTTTTATATTACATTTTAATTACATGTCCCTACATTTTGATTATAACTTAACGATTTGGAGATTGTCAACTGGAAAAACCTGACTGAAAAGGTTAAAAAAATTTGGATTTCAAAAGCAAAAAACGTGAATTTTTTCAAATCCGCTTCAAATGTGATTTTTAACAAGAAAGTTATATGGAACTTCGCGTTTTTGTTTATTTTATACAAAAAAGATAGCAAATTTCAAGCAAAAAACAAAAAAATCTGTTGTTTTATAAAATTTGCTTTATATGACATAATACGATTTTTTATATGTAAAAAAGGCAATAAAAGACGGCACATCGCGCTCTTTCGCGATGTGCCGCATATAGCTTGTTATTTTTCTTCGATTACTGTTTTTCCACCCATATAAGGCTGTAATGCCTTGGGGATTTTTATGCTGTAGTGTTCTCCGTCGAAAACTAAGTTGTTTTCTAAGAATGCAATCAACATTCTGGGAGGAGCAACAACTGTATTGTTAAGTGTGTGTGCAAAATATTTCTTGCCGTCTTCTGCCTTAACTCTGATGCCGAGACGTCTTGCCTGTGCATCACCTAAGTTTGAGCATGAGCACACTTCGAAGTATTTCTGTTGTTTTGGTGACCAAGCCTCAACGTCGTAGGACTTAACCTTAAGGTCAGCCAAATCTCCCGAACAACATTCAAGAGTTCTTACAGGAATATCAAGTGAGCGGAAGAGTTCTACGCTGTAGCTCCACATCTTATGGAACCATTCCATACTCTCCTCGGGCTTACATACAACAATCATTTCCTGCTTTTCGAACTGGTGAATACGATAAATACCACGTTCTTCGATACCATGCGCACCTTTTTCCTTACGGAAGCAAGGTGAATAGCTGGTTAGTGTCATGGGGAGCTTTGCTTCGTCTGTTAGGGTATCTATGAACTTACCAATCATTGAGTGCTCACTTGTACCGATTAAGTATAAGTCCTCGCCCTCAATTTTATACATCATGGCGTCCATTTCTTCAAAACTCATAACGCCTGTTACAACGTTACTTCTTATCATAAAGGGCGGAATGTGATAGATAAAGCCCTTGTCAATCATAAAGTCACGAGCATAAGACAAAACTGCACTGTGAAGTCTTGCGATATCGCCCATTAAATAGTAGAAGCCTTCACCTGCCACTCTGCCTGCAGCTTCCTTGTCGATGCCTGCGAATTTTTCCATAATAGCTGTGTGGTAAGGAATTTCAAAATCAGGAACTGTCTTTTCTCCAAACTGCTCTACTTCTACATTTTCTTCGTCGTTTTTACCAATCGGAACGCTATCGTCGATTATGTTGGGGATTGCAAGCATAATCTTTCTGATTTTTTCTTCTAATACGCCCTCTTCTTCGGCTAGAACTTTTAATTCTTCTGCCTGGTCGGAAACCAGCTTTTTCATAGCTTCGGCTTCGTCACGCTTGCCCTGACCCATTAAGGCGCCGATTTCTTTGCTGATTTTATTTCTATTGGCACGAAGTGTATCCGCACGCTGTGTAACATCTAACTTCTTGTCGTGAAGTTCTATAACTTCATCAACTAAAGGAAGCTTATGGTCGGAAAACTTCTTCTTTATATTTTCTTTTACCAAATCGGGATTTTCTTTTACAAATCTAATATCTAACATCTGTATCTCTCCTCTTAAAATCTCATAAATAATAATATAGCATATTTTGACATTGTTTTCAATATTATTTTAGGATTTTTTTTGCTTTTTGGCACCACGGATTTTCAGTATTTTAATAAGAAACGGTCTTATTGGTACTGTGTGCATCCAGAAGACTTTATACACCTTGTACCAAAAATTCCCGCATGCGATGTATCTTTCATTTCTGTAAAAACCCTTGGCAACGGCAACGATTTGCTCACGCTCTATAGGGTACTCAATTTTTTGCTCAAAGTCGCCCCTCATACCATACAGGCCGTCTTTGATTTTTACTATTCTGTGGAGTACGAATCTTCCATCAGTTCTTCGAAAAAGCGGAACATCGCCTACCTTTAGTTCATCTGCTTTTGTGAGCAGAACACTATCTCTGCGGCTTCCCACAAGGGGGTACATACTTGTTCCTGAAATTTTGAGTTTGACATCTGCGCCTGAATTTAAACTCTCCTCAATAACGGGAAATAGTGCTTCTAAATCTGTTATTTTAATTTCAGCCATTGTTTTCTCCCCTTATTTTTTCAAAAAAATCGGTGAGGATTTTTTTGCATTCTGTTTCTTCTATTCCACCAAAAATTTGAGTTTTATAATCAAAGCAACCCTCACGAAGCACATCTGTCTTGCCACCGCAAGCACCGCTTTTTGTATCGTATGCACCGAAGTAGACCTTGTCAATTTTAGAAAGCGCGCAAGCGCCTATACACATAGCACATGGCTCTAAAGTAACATAAAGTTCTGCACCTTTCAGGTTTTTTGTGCCGAGGGTTTCTAGTGCTTTGTTTATAGCAAGGAGTTCTGCGTGGTGGGTGGGGTTTTGATTTGTTTCTGATAAATTATGCGAGCGGGCAACAATTTCACCGTTAAAAACTACAACCGCACCTACGGGCACCTCTCCCATTTCGGCTGCTTTTTTTGCCTCTGCTATGGCTTCTTGCATATATTTATTCACGGCAGGACACCTCGTACATCAATATTGAAGCTGCAACGGCAGCATTTAAGGACTCTGCCTTGCCGGACATCTTTATATGTGCGATTTCATCCGACATTGATAGGATTTCTGCCGTTACTCCGCTACCCTCATTGCCTATTACGAAGATGTGGGCATTTGCACTTTTCATTGATTTTACATCTACACTTTCGCCTGATAATGCCGTGGATGTTATGGAAAAGCCCTTGGCTTTTGCTTCTTTTAGCAGAGTAATATCTGCATCTGTAATTACCTTTATATTAAAAACGGAGCCTTGAGCTGAGCGAATAACCTTAGAGGAATAAACGTCTGCCGAGCCTTTTGAAAGTATAACTCCATCAAAGGAAAACGCATCAGCAGTCCTGATAATAGTACCCACATTGCCGGGGTCCTGTAGGTTGTCACAATAAATATATCTTCCGCATTCTAAAGAGTAGGTGTTTTCAGGAATGCGAACCAACGCCATCACGCCCTGGGGCGACTTGGTGTCGGAAATCTTTTCAAAAATACTGTCCGGTACTACTACCGTTTTGTCATCAAAGTCACTTGAATTCTTTTCAAAATAACCATCAGACATAACGATACTGTCTATCACATAATCAGAGTTTATGAGCATCTCTATAAGGTGCTCTCCCTCAGCAACAAAAAGCCCCTGCTCTTCTCTATGCTTTTTTGATGTGAGCTTGGTTATTTTTTTGATATATTCATTTTGAGCTGATGTGATTCGTTTCATTGTAATTACTCCGTCTTTTTATCTATAACAAACAGTATAACACAAAAAAAGTCATTTTTCAATATTTCATTGATTTTCATCATAAAATGTGGTATGATTTATGCAAAGGATGTGAAATAGTGAAATTAGATAACGTATATTACAGATTAAAGGATGCAGGCGAGATAAAGTTATGTGTATTGCTTTGCATAAGATATGCAGGCGAGCCGCTTTCCGATGCCGTGATAAAGCACCTGATGTTAACTGCCACCAGTGTGGACTTTTTGGAACTGTGCGGAATAATTGAAGAACTTTCGCCCGATAATTATATAAACAAGGTATGGCGCGATGAAGTTGAAAAATACGACCTTACCCAACAGGGTATGGACACAATAGACGAGTTTGAAGATAAAATTATGGCAAGCGTGAGAGCCTCCATAAAATCAACTATCGATGAATACTTCAAACGCGAGGGGCAAAAGGCACAGGTTAAATGTACTCTCGTTCCTATTGCTAAAGATATGTATAACGTAGATGTGAAAATCACCGAGGGAAAAACTACTCTGCTTGATATGACTGTATTTACAGGAAATAAAGAAAAGTCAGCAAAATTCGCTAAAGGCTTCCGCAAAAATCCTATGAAGCTGTATGAAAAGATAATCGCAGCTCTGTCAGATCTTTCTGATGAAGCAGAAAAAGAAGAAGAATAAATAATAAAAAATGCTGTAGCGAACGCTACAGCATTTTTTTATAATACATCTGCTATATCGTATATAAGTCTTTCTGTCTTTTCCCAGCCGAGGCATGGGTCGGTGATAGATTTTCCGTAGATGCATTCACCAATTTTTTGTGCACCGTCCTCGATGTAACTTTCTATCATAAGGCCTTTTACCATTTTGCCTATGTCTTTGTTGTGGCGCATACTGTGAAGAACTTCTTTAGAAATTCTTATCTGTTCTTCGTATTTTTTGCCTGAGTTTGCGTGGTTTGTATCAACAACGATAGCCGGATTTTTGAGATTTGACTCTGCGTATATCTCATACAAATGCAACAAATCCTCGTAGTGATAGTTTGACATTGTCTGGCTGTGCTTGTTTACATAGCCTCGCAAAATCGCGTGTGCCATATCATTTCCACGAGAGCAAACCTGCCAGCCGCGATAGATAAACGTATGAGAATGCTGCGCTGCCGTGATTGAATTCATCATAACGGAAATATCTCCGCTAGTGGGATTTTTCATACCTACAGGGATTTTTATTCCGCTGGCTGTCAATCTGTGCTGCTGATTCTCAACAGAACGGGCACCCACTGCAACATAACCCAACAAATCGTCTAAATATCTGTGGTTTTCAGGGTACAGCATCTCATCAGCACAGGTAAAGCCTGTGCTTTTTATTGCTCTTATGTGAATGTTTCTGATTGAGATAATGCCCTTTAGCATATCGGGCGCATCGTTGGGGTCGGGCTGATGAAGCATTCCCTTGTAGCCGTCGCCTGTGGTTCTGGGTTTGTTTGTGTAAATTCTGGGAATGATTAAGATTTTGTCCGAAACCTTTTCCTGAACCTTGGCAAGTCTTTCTATATAATCTATAACACTGTCTTCGTTATCGGCAGAGCAAGGTCCTATAATAAGTGCAAGTCTGTTATCTTCACTACAGAATACTTTTCTTATTTCTTCATTTCTTTTTGCGACAGTTTCCTTTAATTCACTTGTAAGGGGAAACTGTTCTATTATTTCTAACGAATCAGGTAATTTTACCTGAAAATCCATATTCATTTTTACATACCTCTTTTGCATAAAATTAAAAACAAGAGCGAGCCGATTATCTGCTCGCTCTGACTTTTATTTTAAATATTAGAATAAGCCTGTAATCATTCCATCGTTATCGATATCTATTTTTTCCGCCGCGGGAACCTTGGGAAGTCCGGGCATGGTCATAATATTTCCTGCATAGGCTGTCACAAAGCCCGCACCGGCATAAGCTTTTACTTCTCTGATAGTAACTGTAAAGCCCTCAGGTCTTCCCAGCAGCTTCTCATTGTCAGACAATGAGTACTGTGTCTTTGCCATACATACAGGAAGCTCGCCGTAGCCTGATGCCTCTAAGGTTGCGATTTGCTTTTCTGCTGCAGGTAAGAATGTAACACCGTCGCCACCGTAGATTTCTTTTACTATTGTTGCGATTTTTTCCTTGATGGGAAGTTTTTCGTCATAGATGGGCGCGTAGTTTGATGTCTTATTTTCTATTGTTTCAACGAGTTTTTCTGCAAGGGCAACGCCACCCTCGCCGCCTTTTGCAAATACTTCTGCAAGGGCGAATTCTGCACCTAATGATTTACAATAATCTTCGATGGTTTTGAGCTCTGCGTCTGTATCTGTTAAGAAACGGTTGATAGCAACTACAACTGGAACACCGAATTTTCCGATGTTTTCGATGTGTTTACCAAGGTTTACAATACCGCGCTTCAAGGCATCTACATTTTCAGGACCTAAGTCAGCCTTTGCCACTCCGCCGTTATATTTAAGAGCGCGAACTGTTGCAACTATTACAACTGCAGAGGGTTTGAGTCCTGCAATTCTGCACTTGATGTCTAAGAATTTTTCAGCGCCTAAATCTGCACCAAAACCTGCCTCTGTGATTACATAGTCAGAAAGTTTTAGAGCAATTTTTGTAGCCTGAACGCTGTTACAGCCGTGTGCAATATTTGCAAAAGGTCCGCCGTGCATAAAGCAAGGTGTGTTTTCCAATGTCTGCACAAGGTTGGGCTTTATAGCGTCCTTTAAAAGCGCGCACATAGCGCCCTCTGCTTTGATGTCTTTTGCCTTTACTTCTTTATCATCGTATGTATAGCCTATAACGATTCTTGAGAGTCTTTCTTTCAAGTCTGCTAAATCGTTTGCCATACATAAAATCGCCATAATTTCAGATGCAACGGTAATTGTAAATCCGTCCTGACGAACGATACCGTTGATTTTGCCACCAAGACCTACTACAACCTCACGAAGAGCGCGGTCATTCATATCTAAAACACGCTTGAATACTATTCTTGTGGGGTCAATTCCTAATGTGTTGCCCTGTTTGATATGGTTGTCAATCATTGCGCACAAAAGGTTATTTGCTGCAGTAATAGCGTGAAAATCGCCTGTAAAGTGGAGGTTAATATCCTCCATGGGAACAACTTGAGCATAACCGCCGCCGGCAGCACCCCCTTTTACGCCCATAACGGGACCCAGTGAGGGTTCACGAAGTGCAATAGCACTCTTTTTGCCTATTTTTGCCATTGCTTGTCCTAAGCCTACAGTAATTGTGGTTTTACCTTCACCTGCAGGTGTGGGGTTGATTGCTGTTACCAATACTAATTTACCATCGGGGTTTGACTTTACTCTGTTCCATACATCAGAGGAAAGTTTTGCTTTATATTTGCCGTAAAATTCAAGTTCGTCTTCTGTAATTCCGATTTTTTCTGCTACTTCAGCTATGGGCTTCATTTTCGCCTGCTGAGCTATCTCGATGTCTGTCAACATCTATGTCACCGCCTTTAATTTTATATATTTCATTATACAAAAAAGCAAGTGCCGTGTCAAGACCTCCTTTTTCATCAATGAGGCCAAATCTTACCGCGTCGTCCCCCGAAACTATAGTGCCTACGTCGTTTGCCATTTCTCCTGTTTTCATCATTAGTTCGGTAAATTTTTCTTCTGTGATGTTTGAGTTTTTCACTACGAATTCTGTGATGCGCTCCTGCATTTTTCTGAAATATTCATAGGTCTGGGGAACGCCTATTACCATACCGCTCATTCTTACAGGGTGTACTGTCATAGTGGCAGAGCTTGCGATAAATGAGCGCTTTGCCGATACTGCCAAGGGCACACCTATACTGTGTCCTCCGCCTAAAACTATAGATACCGTGGGCTTGGTCATTGACGATATCAACTCCGCTATAGCAAGACCTGCCTCAACATCTCCGCCCATTGTGTTAAGTATCAACAAAAGTCCGTCTATTTCTTCGTTTTGCTCTACATTTACCAAAAGAGGCAGGACGTGTTCATACTTTGTAGCCTTTGATGTGGGAGGAAGCACATTGTGTCCCTCGATTTCTCCAACGATAGTCAGGCAGTGAATGTTGCCTTTGCTGTTTTTTATTTCGCTTGAGCCAAAATCCTTGATATCTTCACGTAAATTTTCTTTTTTATTTTCAGACATAAAAAGAGCCCCTCCACATAATAAGTTGCTTTTATTATGTGGAAAAGCTCTTTAAATATTCTATAAACCCATTTCCTTTAGTGTTTTTAATATGCCCTCGGCTATACCTTCTGCAAGCTTTTGTCTGTATTCATCAGTAAACATAAGCTCACGCTCAGCCGTATTTGAAATAAATCCAACCTCTATCAAAACAGAGGGCATTACGGAGCCGCGTATTACCGCAAGTGTTGTGGTGTCTTTTATTCCGCGGTTATAAGCACCTGTCTTTTTAATTACCGCATCTTGAATATTTTTTGCCAGAGTTTTGTCTGTTACACCTGCATAGGTCGCACTGTACTCAAGCGTTCCCCAGGTTTCTATACCGTTTGGCTTGTCCCCTGCGATAGAATTTGTATGAATGCTTACAAAAAGTGCGGTTTGCGCTTTATTGGCAATGGGTGCTCTTGTCAAAAGGTCCACCGTCTTGTCGGTATCACGACTTAAAACAACTTTGACGTTATTTTGTTCGAGGATTTTTTTGACCTTTAGAGTTACTGCCAGGTTTATTTCACTTTCGCGCCAGATTGTTCCGTCTTCGTCTGTATATATTGCTCCGGGGTCTACGCCACCGTGACCGGCATCAAGAAATACACTTCTTGTAGGAGCATAGCTGGGTGGGTCGGGAATAACAGGCTCTGGCGGAATTTCTTCTTCCGGGTCTTCTTCGTCAGGCTCATTCTCCTCCTGCTCTTCATCTTCATCGGGTATAGGTGTTGTGGTTTCGACTTTACCTATTTTTACAGTCAGTTTTTTTCCTGATTTTGTAACTTTATATTCTGTTTCCTCTGCCAAATCTATTACAATACGCACACCTGTGGGCTGTTGACCAATTCTGATTTTTGTCACTTCTTCAAAGCCTGTTTCGGTTAAATTTTTAAGCGTTGCCCCTTGTTTTGTTTCTTGGGTGTCAATAACGATTCTCGCAGGCTCTTTTAGTAAAAAGTGTGAATAATCTACACTATCAGAAAAATTTAACGTGATAGTTACTATTCCCTTTGACTTTGAGTAACTGTATGAATTTAGAGTTGTGTCAAATTCTGCGCCTGCCGGTTTTGGCTTTTCCTTAATGAAAACAGTGTCGGTAGCAGAGTCAAATCCCACGTCAAAACCTAAAGATTCGCCCACATATCTTACGGGGATCATGGTTTTTCCGTTGATAAGTTTTGATGCTATGGGCATTACTTCACGTCTGCCGTTTTTTGTGGCTGTTTTTTCGTTTATCTTTAGTACGATTTTTGTTTCCTTATACTGTACTGTAACCTTTTGAGTTTTTGCTTCCCATGAAACAGTAGCGCCCAATTCTTCGAACACATCTCGGGCAGGTACTACCGAATAATCGTTAAAAACAATAGGCGGAACTTCGCAGTCTAAGAGTTTGTCGTTTACCTTTAATTTAAAGAAGTTTCCTTGATATGTATGCCATTCGTCATCGTAGAATATTTTATTATCAGCAAAAACACAAGTTGTCATTGTTATAAGCATTGCCAACGTGATAAAAAATGCCAAAAATCTTTTCATCGTATCCCTCCTAACAAAGACCTTTTTTCTTCATATAGGTTTCCAAAATAAGTGCTGCAGAAAGTGTATCTACCGCGCCTTTCCTTTTCTTTCCTCTCACATTCATTTCATTTAAAAAACCATGGGCGCTAACTGTTGTTAAGCGCTCGTCCGAAAAATCAATCTCAACGTCGGTGAAACTTTTTAATTTTTCAGCAAACTCCATTGTGGCATCTGTGCGAAAGCCCTGGGAGTTGTCCATATTTTTGGGAAGACCTATCACTATTTTTGTAACTTCCTTTTCCTTGATAATCGAAAGGATTTCTTCATATAGTGTATCAGTTCCGTCGTTTTGTATTGTTTTATAGCCTTGTGACATTATCATTAAAGGGTCAGAAAGTGCTATTCCGACTCTTGCATCGCCATAGTCAATGCCCATCAAACGCATATTTTTTCCTCGCTTATTTTGAATTTATATACAGATAACTCGGGTATCGTATACTATTTTACATTATAAATACTAACACAAACTCATACTCTTTTCAATGAAACGCGACGAAATGTAACAAAAATATCACATTTTTGCAAAATATAAAGACTTTGACAAAACGCCAAAGTCTCTTAATAATCTATATACATTTTCTTGCCGTCGGGTGTATAGTAAGATACCAACACTCGCATATATTTTATATCGTAATTACGGCAGAGAGCAAGCAGTTTTTGTGCATCACTTCTTCTTGCCGAAATTCCGTAGGAGCAACCGTTTCGGCTTATTTCTTTTGGCGTTTGCACCAGTTCTGTATATATTCCTGCGCGGTTTGCCGCTTTTTTTAGGTTATATGCTGAGGATTGTTTTATAAAGGTTATTAAAATTTCTCCCATATTTTCACCGACTAAAATTCATTTATAATACATTTTATGAGTATTACCCACATTTGTCACTTTAATTTAGAAAAAAGGTTGAAATTTTACTAAAAACAGTATAAAATATATACGTTAATTATTTTTTTGCACGCGGTTTGAAAAGGAGAGCTACCAAAAGCCCAGCTACAACCGCGGCGGTTATTCCGGCAGAGGCTCCTGTGACGCCTCCCGAAAGAACACCGCATATACCATCTTGGGCCACTCCCTCGCGAGCACCCTTGGCAAGAGTATAGCCAAAGCCCGTCAGGGGAATTGTAGCGCCGCATCCGGCAAAATCCACCAACGGCTGATATACTCCCAAAATGGTAAGAGCTGCACCCGACACCACGTATATAACAAGAATTCGTGCAGGGGTCAGCTTCAATTTGTCTATTAAAATCTGGGCGATAACGCAAAGAATTCCGCCCACCACGAAGGCTTTTACATAATCCATAGGACACCTCGGTTTTAAAGTTTTCGTTATTTTATGTAATTAAAATTTTTTTATACAACGGAAGGATGAATAAATATGTCAGGACATTCCAAATGGGCAAACATCAAACACAAAAAAGAAAAATCAGACGCTAAAAAGGGTAAGATTTTTACTAAACTCGGCAGAGAAATTACCGTTATCGTAAAATCAGGCGGACCCGACCCCGAATCAAACTCAAAACTTCGTGACGTTATAGCAAAGGCAAAGGCCAACAATATGCCTAACGACAACATTGACAGATGTATCAAAAAAGCATCGGGTGAATTCGGCTCTGACAACTACGAAGAAATCACATACGAAGGCTACGGTCCCAACGGTGTTGCCGTTATCGTAGAAACTTTGACCGATAACAGAAACAGAACAGCAGGCGACCTTCGTCACTATTTCGACAAATTCGGCGGCAACTTAGGACAGAACGGCTGCGTGAGCTTTATGTTCGATAAAAAAGGTGTTTTAATCATCGACAATTCTGAAGAAGAATTGGACGAAGACGCAGTTATGATGGATGCACTTGATTCAGGTGCTGAAGATTTTAGTGCTAATGAGGACTGCTTCGAGATTTTGACCGCTCCCGATGCTTTCGGCGATGTATTGGCAGAACTTGAAAAGAAGGGCTACTCTTTTGCATCTGCTGAAGTTGAAATGATTCCCCAGACAACAGTGACTTTAACTGACGAAAAAGACTTACTCTTTATGAATAAGTTGATTGATATGTTGGAAGACAACGACGATGTGCAGAATGTATGGCACAACTGGGAAGAATAAAAATTTTCTATTGATATTGTAGCCAATAGATGATATACTAATTTTAGAAACTGTTCCCTGGGGTGTTCGTGATTTTCGATTTTTATTTTACCAACACTTTTTATAAGGGAATCCTAATTCGGCTGCGGCGCAAATGCCACCCATTATGGCCAGTGGACTTGTAAAGCAGTTGTGCGGATACCCACCTGCTCATGCAGGTAAAAATTAATCGTGTAACACGGCATTTCGGGGATTTTTAATAGGCTGTAGAAAAAAAGCGCAGACCACACAAGGCAAGAAAAGGCATATTAAAACTACAGTCTAATCATAAAACAATTGAAAATTACGAAAGAGATTCGAACAAGTCGAATCTCTTCTTTTTTATTGCCTTGTGTTTCGAACAAACTTCACCTCTCGGCGTACCCACGTACGCCTTCGGGTAACCCTTCGGTTCAGTTTGTCCAATCTGCATCTTTTTTCGTCCAGCCTAAAAAAACAGGTGACTCAAAATCACCTGTTTTTTTATATCATATTAAGTTTATTCAGCAAGCTCTTTGTATTTAGTTCAAAGTTTATGCCATAGTGTCTGCCTGAGGTATTTTGGTTTGTGAGTTCTATGCACTCCACCACGAAGTCCGCCGCGATTTGAGCAGATTTCACTATATCAAAGCCACACATAACAGCCGCCATAAAGGTACTTGCAAACACGTCGCCCGTTCCGCTGTAGATTGCTCTTTGCTTTTCGTTTTCTATAAAGGAGAGTTTACCTTTTTCATAAATGGCGGTGGAAATTTTGTCTTCCTTTGAATTTATTCCTGTAATTATGATAGATGCGTCACAAATATTTTTTAAGCCATCTATCAGTTCTTTTATGTATTCTTTGGAATGTTCTTCGCGGTATTCTATTCCTGTGAGCAAGCAGCTTTCCGTCACATTGGGAACGATGATGTCCGCTTTTTTGATTAACTTTTTCATTTCATCGGGAAAATCCGCTGAAAATCCGTCATAGAGCACCCCGTCATCGCCCATTACGGGGTCAACGAGTTTTACGCCTACCGAGAACATATCCATAACTGTTTTTACGCGCTCTACTTGTTCGCGAGAGCCAAGGTAGCCGGTGTATATTCCGTCAAACTTAAGTCCCATGCTTTGCCAGTGGGAAGCCGACGGCAGGATGTTATCCGTAAGGTCGCAAAAGGTGTAACCTTTAAAGCCCGTATGAGCCGAAAGTACCGCCGTGGGTACGGCACAGGTCTCAATGCCCGCCGCACTCATAATAGAAATTGCAACAGTCAAGGAGCATTTGCCAAAACTCGATATATCGTTAATTGCCATTACTCTTTTTTGCAATGTCATCACCTACTGTTATATTATTTTGCCATAAGCCTCGCCGCACTTTATGTGGCTTATTTTTACCTGCCTGATTGCGCCCGAAAGGTCTTCATCACTTTCGGCTACAACGGTTATGTAGTTGGCAGTTTTGCCCTCGTAGACGCCTTTTTCACCTTTGTACTCACGTTCAAAAAGGACCTCTTCGGTTTTTCCTACAAGGTTTTCTATGAATTTTCCTTTTGTGTCGTTCGTTAAGGCAATCAAGCGCTTGCTTCTTGCTTCCTTAACATCGGGAGAAATTTGGTTTGGCATTTTTTCGGCTTTTGTGCCTTTGCGGATGGAATACTTAAAAATATGTGCCTCTGCAAAGGAAACCTCACTTGCGAACGCAAGAGTTTGCTCAAATTCTTCGTCAGTTTCACCCGGGAAACCCACCATAATGTCTGTGGTAATTGCAGCATCGGAAAAGGCTTTTCTTATTCTTTTTACCGAAGCAAGATAGTCTGCAGTTTTGTATTTTCTGTTCATTCGCGCCAAGGTTTCGTCACAACCGCTTTGGAGTGACAAATGAAAATGAGGACACAACTTTTCAAGGTGTGTGATTTTTTCAGTAAATTCATCGTCAAACAACGTTGGCTCCAAAGACCCGAGGCGAATTCTTTTGATACCGTCGATAGCATTTATTCCTGACAAAAGGTCATACAAACTCTCCCCTGTGTCCTTGCCGTAGGACGCAAGATGAATGCCCACTAAAACGATTTCGGAAAATCCGTTATCTGCAAGGGTTTGCGCCTCCTTGAGAGCATCTGCTAATTTCCTCGAACGGATTCTGCCGCGAGCATAGGGAATGATACAGTAGGAACAGAAGTTATTGCAACCGTCCTGCACCTTTAAGAATGCTCTTGTTCTTTCCTCATACCCCGTAACTGTGAGTTCTTCGTAGTCGGTGCCCTTTGATATGTCACTGACGAGATTTTTTCTTTCTTTATCTTTTAAAAATTGTGATGCTATATTAAAAATTTGCGATTTTTTGTCTGTACCGATGATGATATCAACTTGAGAGATTTTTGCAACGTCATCGGGCGCAACCTGAGAATAGCACCCCATAACAATCAAAACACTGTCAGGGTTTAAGGTTTTGGTACGGCGTATCATTTGACGGGATTTGCGGTCGCCCAGGTGGGTTACCGTGCAGGTGTTTATGATGTATACATCTGCAACGGAGTCGAAATCAACACAAACAAAGCCGTGGTCTTCGAACTGCTTCTTTACGGCTTCTGATTCGTATGTATTTACTTTGCAACCTAATGTGCATATAGCAACTGACGGCACTGTGTTCTCTCCTTGCAAAAAAATCATAAAATAATTATACCACGTTATATTTTTGATGTAAAGAAAATAAAAACAAAAGGTGTAAAACTTTTTGAAAAAAGCCTTGATTTTTAAAAGGATTTATAATATAATATGTGAGTGTCATTTCGGGATGTAGCGCAGTTTGGTAGCGCACTACGTTCGGGACACGATACTAATCAATTCATTAGTGACTAGCCGAACTCCCACAAACCTTTTAACACCGCCACTTTACGGCGACTTAAAAAACAAAATACATGTGGTCAAATCAGTTTTGACCACATGTTATCCCACAGACACGGGAATATAGAAAAAACTAAATATTTTATTTCGGGATGTAGCGCAGTTTGGTAGCGCGCTTCGTTCGGGACGAAGAGGCCGCAGGTTCAAATCCTGTCATCCCGACCACCTTAAACCTCAGTAACCAAGCGGTTTCTGAGGTTTTTGATTTGCTTGAAAATATGTATTTTTTGAATTTGACCACATGTGTTTTTGATTCAAATTCAGGAGTTAATTTTCGTCCTGTTGAATTCATATCTCACATGCAAAATTAAAAATCCAGCATAGCCTGCCCAAACAATTGTAACTGATCTGAATCATATAATTTATTAAAATTAGAAAAGTCAAATCTACACATTCTTTTATAATATCTATAGTATAGATCTTTAATTTCACTATCTTCTGATTTATAATTATGTAACATTACTTCTTTTTGCATTTTCGAAAATAATACATTTAACTCTTTAAAAAGCTTTATAAATTCTTTGGATTCTATGGTTAATGTTATTTCATTATTTGGGGAGTTTTCTATTAAAAATTCATATTCAAACATAACTAATGGTCCTGAACCATATGTCATATTTTTTGCTGCATGCATCTTATGCTCATATTTATTTCTTATTTGCCTAATCTTCTCAAGAAAATCATAATTATTTTCAAGAATAGTATTATAATCTTGCTCTAAATATACTAATTCATCTTTAAATTCCAAAAGTCCATCTTGATTCTTATAGTGCAAAACATTTCTTTTCTTATCATATGAATATGGCAATACTCTTGGTATGTCTTGAATAATATCTAACAAAATTTTTCTGCTTTCAAAATTATGGTGGAAAACATCTCCACATAAAATAATAAGTTTCTGATTCATTATATGTAAAGTTTCAAAATAACCAATCAAAGAAATAGCAATATTTTGATTCATAGTATCCCTCATTTATATTTTCAATAGTTATTATACACATTCTAATACAAATTTATCTTATCAGTTTTCTTAACATACAGCCTGTCCATAAAGCACACAGTCCAACACCTAAAATCATATGAATAGCCGAAAAAATCATACTTGATGTTCCCAACGGTACATAATTGCCATATCCAACAGTGCTGAAAGTTGTTACACTAAAAAACATACATTTACCAAGGTCGCTAATTATATTACAGATGCCAACTGCCTCGTTGCACGGATAATTGATTATTCTACAATCAGCTTGTATTCCACAAAACATATATATTACTCCAAAAATTAATATGGTGGCTAATATTGTAAAAAATGTATATAGCGGACGCTCACCATACCCACACACAATCAAAGATACAATTGATTTTATTTTATCCCATGATTTCAAACCTCTAAGTTCAATTAATTTAGAGCGATAAAAGTATTCACCTTCTAACTTAGGCATATTGTTATAACTGAACACTTTTGAAATTTCCAAAATCGTCCTAGCTTTTTTCGTACATAGTTCTTCGTAATTATTAAAAATCCACCCTGATTTGGTTTTTGCTTTTTCATTTTGTTTATTTACATTCAATTTATAATCGATAAGGGTATTCTCATTAACAATTGTGGAATTGGGTTCAAGAAAATTAATATCTAAAATATCGGTATTTATAATGGAAAAATCACATAAATTACATTGTTTAATTTTCAATTCACTAACTGCACACATATCAAAAACTGAAAATTGCAACAAGCAATTATTAAATTCTGACAAAGTAAAGTTCGTTTTCTGAAACAAAACATTTTCTATATTACAATTAATAAAATTAGCGACAAAAGTACATTTTTTGAAAACGGTAGTTGAATAATATATATCATCAACACCCACATTTCCTTTTTCTATTACTGGCACAGAGAAAATACAGTTTTCAAAAGAAACATTATGAAAATAGACTTTTTCAAAAACACATCCTGAAAAAGAACAATTTTTAAAAACCATATTCTTAATATTACAATTTTTAAAGATGCAATAATCTATTCTTACATTTTCAATGATTTCGTATTGAGAACTATTTAGTGCCGCTACCGCACCAAAATCAAATGTGTCAAATTCATAAAACATATATTCAGAATTCTCTAATCTGTATGTTGTGTTTTTGAATTCATATTCTTCTTTCCCGGTTTCCTTCTTTTTGGGATAGTTTTCTTTAAGTTCATTTAAATAATAATCATATGATTTTTTATAATTTTTTGTTAATGTATCGATTCTTTTATTAATTTTTTCCTGTATCTTTTTATATTTAATCATAAAACCACCCTATATAATCTGATAGCAAAACTATATTTATACTCTTTTTCATTATAACATACATTTAGTTAATTAACAATATTTGTTTCCTCTTTTCTTTGTTTAAGGCGTATCAAAATTTAATATACCAAAAAGCTGTGGCACGGATTTTTTTGTCCGTGCCATCTGTGTTATTATGCATTTTTGAGTTTTTCTTTTTGTTCTGCGATTTCGGCTTTCATTTCCTTTATCAGTATGACGAGCTTTTCTTCGCATTCCTCTCTTGTGGGGGCGTATATGTTTCGTGCCATTCGTTTGCCGTATGCATCCTTAGGTGAGTATCTGCCCTCATAGAGATGGGCATTTATCTTACTGATGCATCCTGTGCCGGGCTTTCTCATCTTGCCCTTTTTAGGCTCAAATTTGGCTTGTGGTGACTTTTTTTGTTCATCCGTGATTATTTCTTCGTTGCCATTTGTATCCTTGTTGAATCGGGCGTTAATCTTTTCAGCCGCTTCTTTCTTCATTTCCTCGGTGCTATGCAGGTATATATCAAGTGTCGTTTTGCTTGACACATGTCCGAGGATGGTAGATAAGGTTTTGATGTCCATTCCGTTTGCTACCGATGTGGTTGCGAAGGTGTGGCGGAGATCGTGGAATCGGAGCTTTTTACATTCTGCTCTTTCTAATATTACCTGCATCATTCCATATACTGCCGAAGGATCTCTTGGCATCCCTTCAACTCTTGGTGATGGGAACATCCACTCTGAGTCTATTGTTTCCTTATATTCCTTTAGGATGCTTACAAGGCTTTTGGGAAGTATTATCGTTCTTACCGATTCTTCAGTCTTTGGCTCTGTTATGACTAATCTGCCTTTTGTCCGTTTGACTTGTCTTCTCACCTTTAGTTCTCCTGTTTCGAAGTTTAAGTCTTCCCATTTCAGTGCCATATCTTCTCCTCGACGTAAGCCTGTAGATAAGGCTACTAAGAAGATTTCGAAGAATCCGTCATATTTCGCTTGTATAAGGAACCTTTTAATTTCATCCGGCGTCAGCACCTGCATCTCTCTTGACTTCTTGGGTGGTATCTTGCAGCCTATTGCAGGATTCTTTTTTATGAGTTTGTCATCCGCTGCCTTTTGAAGTGCAGTTCTGCAGTTGGCATGGCAGCTTCGCACGAACCTGTCGGATAGTCCTTCGCCGAGTGTATCCCGATATCTTAGTCTGCCGTCTGTTTTAAGGCTGTTGTAGAATTTCTGCAGGTCGTTTTGAGTCAGTTCGTTAAGTGGTATTTTTCCTATCTTGGGGATTATATGATTATATATCCTTGTTTCATAGCCCTCTTGAGTTGACTCCTTTATTCGTATTTTGCAGTAATTCTGATACCAGAAGTCCATCCATTCACCGAAGGTCATTCTGCTATGAACTTTTTCTCTGCGGATGAAGCCTGTTTCATCTTTGAGCTTTTCTAGCTTCTCAATACATTCCGTTTTGGTCTTGGCTGTTACATTTTTGGTCTTAGGTAGACCATTTTCATTGTAACCGATTACAATTCTCCCTTCCCATCGACCGTCTTTTCTGAGTCTTACTGTTCCTTGTCCGCTTTTTCGTCTTGCCATGGTTTCATCTCCTTTCCGAGTATATCTTCCATAAAGTTTTCTATTATATTTGATGCTTTTTGTTGCATATCCGTTGTTACATGTGTGTATGTGTCGAGGGTGAAGCTTGGGTTTGTATGTCCAAGTATCGTTGATAATGTTTTTGCATCTACACCGCTTGCTATGGCATGTGTTGCGAAGGTGTGACGGAGGTCATGGAAGGATATGTTCGGCAGATTCAGACTTTTTAACAGCAGCTTTGCTTTTCTGTAGGCGGCCTCTGGTGCTATAGGTAATTCCGGAGTTGTCAGGTTCGGGAATATCCATTTTGATATTTGCTTTCGTCGTTTTAACATATCCGCAGTTGCCTTTGGCAGTATGATGCATCTTTCGCCCTCGTCTGTTTTAGGTTTACCTTCTTTTAGTTCTCCGTTATCTCTGTATATGTTTGTTCTGATATAGAGCTTGCTTTGCTCTTCGTCGAAGTTTTTCCACTTGAGACCGCATATTTCTCCTCTCCTTAATCCTGTGGTCAGTTCGAGATAGAAGAAGTCGCCCCATTCCTTGTCGTCATTTAAAGCCTGCATCAATTTGTCAAGCTCACTGTCATTTAGCACCTTAAGATCTTTTTTCTTTTTCTTTGGTACTGTTGTTCCTTCTGTTGGATTTTTGGCTATGAGATTCTTTGCGATTGCCGTTTCCATTGCCAGGTGCAGTGTGCTATGTATCTTTATTATCATATTATCTGCAAGCTTGTATCCATGGATGGGATGCTTGTTAATTCTGCCTTCCTTTTTTAATTTCGCATACATTTTCTGCACATCATTTGTTGTGATGAAGGCTATCTTTTTTTCTCCCAGATATGGCTTTATGTAACATCTGCATATTAGCTCGAAGCCCTTTAGAGTGGTTGGTCTTACAGCTTGTGGCATTAATTCCTTTATCCACTTGTCGAGCCATTCACTTAATGTTATGTTGCTGTCTTCATTAAGGTCGGCATCCTGATATTGAAGTTTTAATGTGTTCAGCTTTTGCATCATTTCCTTTTGTGTCTTGCCGTATGCATATCTAAATATGGAATCGCCATTTTGCTTATGCCCGACCACAATTCTGCCTTCCCATTGATTGTCTTTTTTTAGCCGGACCATGCCATCACCCGATGGTCTGCGTTTTGCCATTTATATCACCTCGCTTTTTTCGTAACACACACAATACCGTAAAGGTTCGAACAAGTCAAGCGAAAAGCCCAAACAAATCTGCAAAGAATTCCAAAAGACATATAACAGTAATTTTATTGACACAAACCCTATATAACCAGAGGTTAAGCATAAAATGCATGCTTAACCTCCGGTTATATAGATTCTATTCCATTGTGCCTACCATTTTATTTATGTCACCGTCTGAGTCTACGACTATAGTTTTAGTTTTGCTCGGTGCCACATATCCAAATCCGTCTATGTAGGCTTTATTTTTTTCTTCTATGATTTCATTTCGTATTTTTATTTCCTCATCGGTGAGGTAGCAGGTATCCTTTGCCATGATTTCGTCATTTGGATTTACAGGCTCCTGTGGGTTGGGCTGCCACTTAGCGTACAACACGTCAGGCTTTGTGAATTTGAATGTTGTCACCTGATTCTGTTTAGTTCTTGGATCGGTGAACCATCCTTTGAATGTGTAACCGTATTTTGTTGGTACATAACTTTCAAGACTGATGCTCTCGCCGTATCTTTTTGTTATTGGCCTGATAAAGCTACCGCCGTCCGATGCAAAGGTTAAGGTTACATTTCCTACGATTCCAAGCTCGTTGTCGAAGGTCACTCGGTATTTACTGAGCCACCATGGTTTTGCAGTTGCCGATGCCGTTGTTGTTAGCAGCATAGTCACTGCTAATGCCGTACATAATACTTTTCCCCCAGGGGACCTTCTCTTGACACTTCGTGTCAATTCACCTTGTTTCTTCATAATTTTTCATCTCCTGATATTTGTATTTACCTTTCGGCAACACAAACATACCACAGAAGATGGCATAAGTCTACGAAGTTTTTTATAGCCCTTTTCTTTGATTAATGTGCATCATATTTTGGTATGGGGGTATGCAAAAGGAGTGAGCCTTTCGACTCACTCCTTAGTGCCATTTTGCTATTTACTTATTCGCTTCAATAAATCTGTGAAGAATTGCTGCTATTTCTGCTCTTGTAGCATTGTCAAGCGGATTGAGGGTGCTTTCTGATTTACCCTTTATCAAGCCACTGCCAACTGCCCACTGCATAGAAGGTAT
>JAZNSC010000007.1:0-84205 GCA_045591015.1 Congzhengia sp. | reverse complement strand
CAATACTTATCTCGTACAGAGACTTAATTTTTATTATTAGCCCTCGTAATTATAACCGATATTTACAGCCTCGATGTTCTTTTCAACGAGCCAAGCCTTTGAAGCAGGCACGCTCTTTTTGATACCGATTTCGATTTCTTCAGGTGTAAAGAGTCCTGTTGCTTTAAGCACTGCACCTACTGCAATCATATTTGCCAAAGTTTCTAAATGGTGCTTGTTTGTAAGTTCTGTTGCAGGGATTTTCACAACGTTTACATCAGTTCTTTCCACATCTCTGTCAATCAAAGAACTGTCCATTATGATATAACCGCCTGCAGCTACCTTTGATTCGAATTTATCAAGTGAAGGACGGTTTAACGCTATCAAAACATCGGGCTCAGCAATAACAGGTGAGCCAACGGGTGTACCCTCTGAAATTACAACGCTGCAGTTACATGTACCGCCACGCATCTCAGGACCGTAAGATGGAAGCCAAGTTACGTTTCTTTCTGTTTCTAAGCTTGTATAAGCTAATACCTTACCGGCAAAAAGAATACCCTGTCCGCCGAATCCTGCTAAAACAATCTGACTACTTTTCATTATATGTGCATCTCCTTTGAGTTAATTTACTTAATCATCTATGCGGGTAATGTCCGCACCTAATTTTTTGAATTTACCTTCCATGTCTTCATAGCCACGGTCGATATACTGAATATCAGTAATGATAGTTTCGCCCTTTGCCATAAGACCTGCTATAACCATACCTGCGCCGCCGCGAAGGTCGGTAGCGCGGACTTGAGTGCCTGTGAGGCCTGTTCCTTTTATTATAGCTCTTCTTCCGCTGATAGTAATATCTGCGCCCATTCTGATAAGCTCATCAACATACTGAAATCTAGATTCCCATACGCTTTCTGTTACGGTGCTTGTACCATTTGCCGCCGCAAGAAGTGATACAAACTGGGGCTGCATATCAGTGGGAAATCCAGGATAGGGAAGTGTCTTAATATTTACGTTTTTGATGTTGCCGTCGCCGATAACACGAATGCTATCGTCAAATTCTAACACTTTAGCACCTGCTTCTGTGAGCTTTGCACTTACAGAGTCCATGTGCTTGGGTATAACATTTTTAACTAAAATGTCGCCACCTGTAGCAGCTGCAGCCACCATAAAGGTACCTGCTTCTATCTGGTCGGGAATAATGGAATATGTACCGCCGTGAAGTTTTTCTTTTCCCTGGATTTTTATAACGTCAGTTCCGGCACCTTTGATACTTGCGCCCATAGCGTTCAAAAAGTTTGCCACGTCAACAATATGTGGCTCTTTTGCTACATTTTCGATGATGGTAGTACCTTTAGCTAAAGCCGCTGCCAACATTACGTTGATTGTAGCGCCTACCGACACTACGTCAAGGTAAATGTTAGTACCTATCAAGCAATCGGTTTCGGCATATATAGCACCTGTTTTTAAAACTTTCTCATCGTCAATCGTAGCACCTAAAGCACGAAAACCCTTTAAATGCTGGTCGATGGGACGACTGCCGAAATTACAACCGCCTGGAAGAGCTACGTCTGCTTTTTTCATTCTTCCCAAAAGTGCGCCCAATAAGTAATATGAAGCACGCATCTTGCGTACCATTTCATAGGGGGCAGTGTATTTATCTACATTTGATGAATCTATTCTGATTGTATATTTATCTATATAATCGATTTTAGCGCCTAATTCTGTTAAAATGTTGCATATAACCTCAACATCTTTAATTGCGGGAACGTTTTCAACGATACAAACTCCATCAACCAAAATAGCCGCAGGAATAATTGCGACTGCCGCATTTTTGGCACCGCTGATTGTCACTTCGCCGCAAAGACGCTTTCCACCTTTTACAACAAGTTTTTCCAAATTTATCGAACCTCCGTAATTTGTAATTACAAATGGTATGTTGCTAATTTTACCTATTTATTATAGCATTTTTAATTTCATAAATCAATGCCTATTTACAAATAATTATCTAAAAGTAAAATATCAGCAAAAAAAGTGTAATATTTCGTTGACAAAAGCTATTTTGAGTGCTATAATTTAATAAGAATTCAATTTATACACAAAAAATGTAAATTTATGCACAACTTGTCCTGTTGTGCGACTAAAAAACGGACAGAAAGGTAGTTAATTATGAAAAAGATTTTAGCATTAGTAATGGTTGCAGTACTCGCTATCGCTATGGTAGCTTGTGGTGCTCCCGCAGAAGAAAAAGAAGTTCTCACAATGGGTACAAACGCAGCGTTCCCTCCCTATGAATTTGTTGATGAAAACAACAACGTAGCAGGTATCGACGCAGAAATCGCAGCAGCAGTTGCTGAAAAGCTCGGTATGGAATTAGAAATCAAAGATATGGCTTTTGAATCTTTAATCACAGCTGTTTCATCAGGTACAGTTGACGTAGTTTTAGCAGGTATGACAGTTACACCCGAACGTCAGGAATCAGTTAACTTCTCAGATTCTTACGCAACAGGTATTCAGGTTGTTATCGTAAAAGAAGATTCTGAAATCGCTTCAATCGATGATTTAGAAGGCAAAAAAATCGGCGTACAGTCAGGTACAACAGGTGATATCTACTGTGCAGACGATTACGGCGAAGAAGCAGTTGCACGTTATGACAACGGTGCTTTAGCAGTTGCAGCTTTACAGAACGGTCAGGTTGATTGCGTTGTTATCGACAACGAACCTGCAAAAGCATTCGTTGCAGCAAACGAAGGTCTTAAAATCTTAGACACAGAATACATCACAGAAAACTATGCAGCAGCTATCGCAAAAGACAACACAGAATTACTCGAAAAATTCAACTCTGCATTAGCAGAACTCAAAGCAGACGGTACACTCGATTCTATCATCGCTAAGTACATCAAAGCTGAGTAATTATAACCCTAAAACAGACAAAAGGGGCGAGTCAATCGTCCCTTTTATTTTCTTTTAAGAAAGGGGCAAGCAAATGACAGTTTTAACATTTGCTAACTGGATAATGGAAGCACCCAACTGGATAGTCTCACTACCGGAATGGCTGCAGAGATTGTTTTTCCAGTTATATCAGGTTTTTGTATATGAGAACCGTTGGCATTTCTTTACAGACGGATTAGCAACCACTTTTGTGGTGACAATAGGTGCTCTCATTATTGGTGTCGTTATTGGTATGATAGTAGCATTGATTCGTACCACTCATGACAATATGTCAAAAAAACCCAACTTCATATTGCGTATCTTAAACGGAATCTGTAAAATATACGTTACCGTACTTCGCGGAACACCGCTTATGGTACAGCTTCTTATTATGGGTTTTGTAATTATGGTACCAAAAGGCTCTTTCGAGACAACTCTGTGCGCTATTATCACTTTGGGTATAAATTCCGGTGCATACGTTGCAGAAATTGCCCGTTCAGGTATTATGTCTATTAACGCAGGTCAGATGGAAGCTGGACGTAGCTTGGGATTAAACTATACCCAGACAATGTGGCACATTATTTTGCCTCAGGCACTAAAAAATATTTTGCCGGCATTGGGCAACGAGCTCATTGCACTTCTTAAAGAAACGTCACTTGTTACGGTTATAGCATTACAAGACGTTACAAAGGCTGCCCAGGTTGTTGTAAGTAAAACCTACACAGCCGTTATTCCGTACATAAGCTTGGCAGCTATATACCTTGTGCTTGTTATGATTCTTACAAAACTTCTTGCACTTTTAGAAAGGAGGATGCGTAAGAGTGAGCGATAATATAATTATCAGAACAGACAATCTGTGTAAATTTTACGGCGAAAGCATCCACGCTTTAGATGGTGTTACAGCCGAGATAAAAAAAGGTGAGGTTGTAGTTGTTATCGGACCGTCGGGCTCCGGTAAATCAACTTTTCTTCGTTCTCTCAATTTGTTAGAAAATCCCACATCGGGAGAAATCTATTTTGAAGGCACAGACATAACCAACCCAAAAACAAACATCAACATTCACAGACAAAAGATGGGAATGGTGTTCCAGCAATTCAACCTATTTCCTCACATGACGGTATTAAAGAATTTAACTCTTGCTCCAATGAAGCTTTTGAAAAAAAGTAAGGCAGAAGCGGAGAAAACAGCAATGGAGCTTTTGGAGCGTGTAGGACTTGGCGACCGTGCAGAAGCGTACCCCGAGCAATTATCAGGCGGACAAAAACAACGTGTAGCAATTTGCCGCGCACTTTGCATGAATCCTGAAGTTATGCTCTTTGACGAGCCTACATCGGCATTAGACCCCGAAATGGTAGGAGAAGTTTTAGACGTTATGAAAA
This sequence comes from Congzhengia sp., assembly GCA_045591015.1. Classification (GTDB taxonomy): domain Bacteria; phylum Bacillota; class Clostridia; order UBA1381; family UBA9506; genus Congzhengia. The sequence goes on along the minus strand of JAZNSC010000007.1, from coordinate 79,918 downwards.
GCCTTGCCAAAGAGGGTATGACTATGGTGGTTGTAACTCACGAAATGGGCTTTGCAAAAGACGTTGCAGACCGAGTAATCTTTATGTGTGATGGTAAGATTTTAGAGGAGGGAACTCCGGAAGAATTCTTCACAAATCCCAAAGACGAAAGAGCACAGCAATTCCTAAAGAGTATATTATAAAGGCTGTAGCAAAAGAGATGCCCACACAAAGAAAAAAGTATTAAAACAAAAAGGAACTCGAATTTCGAGTTCCTTTTTGTTTTAATAAAATGTAGCCAATAGCTGCTCCGGTGCAGGGGAGTGTACTATTTGCTCGGCGTAGAGCACCGGTCCTTTGCACTCGTATAAGGGGTGATATTCGTATTTTAACACTGCTGTCAACATAACCCAATCTCGTGATTGTACCATTGTAGCAGGTGGTAAAACACACAACATGCCGCCGTACTCAATGTCGTCCTCGCAGCATATCATAATATGACGACCTATCAGGCAAAGGTTGTCGGGCAGGGTGTCGTTTTTTGCCACAATTCCTTTAAACATAATGGTTTTGTTGTCGTACTTTTGTGTGTCTTCATTCATATCGCGATAGAATTCCGCAAAATCTACGTCCTTGATTACTACCACATCAGCATCAATGTCGTAGGGCAGTGGGTCTTCTGTTTCGTCATATTCCACGCGACCGTCAGTAAATTCAAAAACGATATTTATCCTGCGGTTAACGCCTCTTACAATCTTGTGAAAAAGAAGCTTGTCAGTGTCGTCGGTTGTGCGGTTAAAGATTACAACCTCGGGACTTTTTAATTTATCTACCACAAGGGAGCGCATATTTTCGTTGTAATTCAGAAACGTTGTCGCATCCATAAAGCACATTTCCTGTGCTATCACAAAACCACGAGGAATAATGCTAAAGATATTGTCGATTTGCCACATGCCGTTGTATTCGATGATAAGCCTTTCTGCCTTGTGCTTTTTGGCAAGAGTGGAAATTAACTTCTGCGTTAAGTCGCTTTCGTTTTCTATCACTTCAAAGAAAACATTGCCCGAGGGAAAAGAAGATACATCAAATTCCTCAAACCCCTCCTCACATAGCAAAACAAGAGTGCGCTCGCCGTCATTAAAACGCGAATCTTCAAGGGTTCCTTGTATGAATTTTGTTTTTCCTGCTTCCAAAAAGCCTGTAAATAAATATATAGGAATCTGTTTCATATTATACTCCAAACAATTCTTTTATAGCGCTATCGTTGATTTTTTCACCTATAACGCAAATTCTACCGCAAACCTCGGCGGAGCCATATCTTATATCAGCCTCGTCGGGTACGTAGTCAAAATAAATCCACTCATCACTATTTGTTGCCACATAACCCTTTGCGCGCAAAATTGTGCCGTATTTTTCGCTGTCCGAAAGAGCAGAGAGAATGGTACGTATCTCATCGTCTGCGAATTTCTTTGCTGTTTCACAGCCAAATGTTGAGAACACTTCGTCAGCGTGATGATGGTGATGCTCGTGGTGGTCATGACCGCAGCAACAATGTTTGTGCTCGTGATGGTGTTCATGCTCGTGTTCGTGTTCGTGCTCGCAGTGATGATGTTCGTGATGATGGTCATGCTCACAGTGATGTTCGTGATGGTGATGATGACCGCATTCAGGGCAAACGGATTCTTCTTCCAAATGATGAAGTTCTTTTTCTATTGATGAACTTCCCTCGATTACTGCAAGGATTTTTTCATTGTCAAGCATTTCCCACGGGGTAGAGATAATTACTGCGTGGGGGTTTTTCTCTTTTATCAAATGTATGCACTCTTGAAGTTTTGCATGGTCCATTCCGTCGGTGTGACTTAAGAATATGCATTTTGCGTGTTCAATTTGGTTATTGAAAAATTCCCCAAAATTTTTCATATAAACCTTGCATTTTTTAGCGTCAACCACACAAGCCGCACTGTTTAGCACAAGATTTTTGCTATTTACACCTTGAACGGCGCTGATAACGTCACTGAGTTTACCCACACCCGACGGCTCAATAATAATTCTGTCAGGCGAAAATTCCTCACAAACCTTGATGAGTGCCTCGGCAAAATCTCCCACCAGACTGCAACAAATACAACCTGAATTCATTTCCTTTATATTTATGCCGGCGTCCTTTAAGAATCCGCCGTCAATTCCGATTTCGCCAAACTCGTTTTCTATTAAAACTATTTTTTCGGTTTTGTATGCACCTGACAACAACTTTTTGATTAAAGTTGTTTTTCCTGCGCCTAAAAACCCAGAAAAAACGTCGATTTTTGTCATAGTTTTTACCCCTTTCATTTGTATAGTTTTGTTATATCACGAACGGTAAAAAAAGTCAATTTAAAATAAAAAAGTTGTTGTAAATAAAAGACATATATGATAAAATATTTAAGGTATTAAAAACAAAGTCAAAAAGTGTGCATACTGTAAAAAGAGGTGAATATATATGAAAATTTGCGTTTACGGTGCTGCAAGCGATAAAATAAGCGAAAACTACAAACAATCATCAGAACTCCTTGGCGAAAAAATGGCAAACCGCGGACACGGTCTTGTCTTTGGCGCAGGAGATAATGGTGTAATGGGCAGCGTTGCACGAGGCGTTCATAAATCAGATGGAGAAATAATAGGCGTCGCGCCTACTTTCTTCAATGTTGACGGAGTGCTTTTTCCTCATTGCACGAAGCTTATTTCTACAGAAACAATGCGCGAAAGAAAAAAGATATTAGAGGATGAAGCAGAGGCATTCATCATTGCTCCCGGTGGCGTGGGTACCTTTGATGAGTTTTTTGAAATACTCACACTAAAGCAACTCCAACAGCACAACAAAGCCATTGCCATATATAATGTTGACGGCTATTACGACGAACTTTTGGCAATGATGAAAAGTGCTGCCGATAAGGAATTTATTTCCGATATGACATTGGAACTTTATCAGGAGTTTTCCGATGTTGATGCGATGCTTGACTACATCGAAAATTATGTACCTAAAAAAGAAGATGTTCATAGATTAAGAAATTTACTGGAGGAGAAAATGTAATGGAACTCAAAGGAAAAAAAGCAGTATTTTTAGGAGATAGTATCACAGAGGGAGCAGGCGCGTCCTCTGTTGAAAAAGGATACGTAAATCTGGTAAAAGAAAAGCTTGGCTTAGAAGAAGCCTACAACCGCGGCATATCAGGCACAAGATTTGCAATCCAGAACAATCCCAGCGAGGTAGCAAGTTACGATAAGGACTTCATTTCTCGTGTAGACGAATTACCTCAAGACGTTGATTTGGTTGTGGTTTTCGGTGGTACAAATGACTACGGCCACGGGGATGCACCCTTTGGCGAAATGACAGACAGAACAGGCCACACTTTCTGCGGTGCTTGCCACGTTTTGTTTGAAAAGCTTATAAACAAGTATTACGACAAGCAGATTGTTGTTATGACACCCTTGCATCGTTCGGATGAGGTTAAACCTGAAGATTCAAACAGATACCTCAAAAAATATGTAGACGTAATTAAAGCAACAGCGGAATACTATTCAATCCCTGTGCTTGACTTATATGCTACATCAGGAATTCAGCCACAGCTCGAAGTAATAAGAGAGGCTTTTTGTCCTGACGGCTTACATCCTAACGACGCAGGTAACGAAATATTAGCAACAAAAGTAGCAAAATTTATAGAGAATTTATAAAATAAAGCGGTCACAGACCGCTTTATTTTATGCAAAAAAACACCTTGATTTCCATAAGAATTTCGTTGTATAATTATTATGTTAAACGATATGAGAAATGAGGATGACAATGAAAATTTTCAAACCTATGTTATTCACAGATTTAAAGGGCTACAGCGCGTCGCAATTTGCCAAGGATATTGTAGCAGGTATAATTGTTGCGATTATTGCATTGCCATTATCTATTGCTTTAGCCATAGCATCAGGCGTTGGTCCTGAGGCAGGTATTTATACTGCAATAATTGCAGGCTTTATTACAGCGGCTTTAGGTGGCTCAAGTGTCCAGATATCAGGACCAACTGCGGCGTTTGCTACAATCGTTGCAGGCATCGTTGCCGAAAATGGTGTTGACGGTTTGGCTCTCGCTACCGTTATGGCAGGCTTGTTCTTGATTATAATGGGCATATTTAAATTTGGTAACCTTATCAAATTCATTCCCTTTACGATTACCACAGGCTTTACGGCAGGTATTGCAGTGACTTTAGTTTTCGGTCAGTTAAAAGATTTCTTTGGCGTTACATATCAAAACGGTGAAAAACCTATCGAAACAATGGAAAAACTCCACGCGTTCTTTGAAAATATAAGCACAGTCAATTTAGAAGCGGTGATAGTAGGTATTGTGTGCCTTTTGATACTTTTCATTTGGCCCAAAATATTTGACAAAATTCCTGCGTCTTTGCTTGCGGTTGCAGCAGGTATAGTTATGGTCAAGGGCTTTGGTATGAATGTAAATACTATAGGTGATATATTTGAGGTTAGCCGTGAACTTCCCTCGTTCAAATTTCCCGAAATTAGCCTTTCTTCGATAGGCGCAGTTATTCCTGATGCATTTACCATAGCACTTTTGGCAGGTATTGAGTCGCTTTTGTCCTGTGTTGTTGCAGATGGTATGGTAAATAAAAAACACCGTTCAAACACTGAGCTTATAGGTCAGGGCTTGGGAAATATAGGCTCAGCTCTCTTTGGTGGTATTCCTGCCACAGGTGCTATCGCAAGAACAGCGGCAAATGTAAAAAACGGCGGCAAAACACCCATATCTGCAATGGTTCACTCTGTTGTGCTTTTGTTGGTTTTGGTTATTTTGATGCCTTATGCTTCATGGATTCCTATGCCTGCAATAGCAGCAATCCTAATCAATGTAGCCTTTAATATGTGCCAGTACAAGCAATTTATCAATATAGTAAAAACTTCGCCCAAAAGTGACGTTTTAGTACTTGTTGTTACGTTTTTACTGACAGTAATATTTGACCTTGTGGTAGCTATAGAATTCGGTATCGTTGCGGCTTGCGTGCTCTTTATGAAGAGAATCAGTAGCGAGTCTACTGTAGAGGGCTGGAAATACACAGAAGACGAAAACGAAGATAGTGAGAGCCTTTCACGCTTCACAGTTTCCAAACACATAAGAGTCTATGAATTAACCGGACCTCTTTTCTTTGCGGTTGTGGGAGAAATTTCAAAAATCAAACCCAAAGAGTACACCAAATGTATTGTGCTTCGTATGAGGTCGGTTATTTCTGTTGATACAGATGCGCTGCGAACACTGGAAGAATTGGTTAAAAAATGCAACAAAAGAGGCGTACAGGTTGTATTTTCCCACGTAAATGCACAGCCAATGAAAGCTATGAAAAAGTCAGGTCTATATAGCCTTGTAGGAAAAGAAAATTTCTGCTTAAATATCGATTCAGCGCTTCGACGCGCAGAAGACTTCAAATAAAAAAGAGGCATATAGCCTCTTTTTTTTATATACATTCATAGTAAGGAGGACTTGCTATGGAATATATAACAGAATGCATTTTCAAAACATACGACGAAGAAGAAAGAACAAAAGCAATAAACGAACTGATAAAAGAAATCATCCTAAAGCAAGCAGAAAAAGATGAATAGAGTAGCGATTTACTGCAGATTATCAGATGAAGACAGAAACAAAAAAGACAAAACCCAACAGAGCGAAAGCATACAAAACCAAAAGTCCCTATTGACAGAATATTGCCAAAAATCAAACTGGCAGATACAAGGAATTTATTGCGATGAAGATATGTCAGGCGCAGATAAAACTCGCCCTGAATTTTTGAGGATGCTCGCTGAGTGCGAGCGAGGAAATATAGACATAGTCCTATGTAAAACCCAATCTCGTTTCAGTCGTGAAATAGAAACTGTAGAGCACTACATACACGGAAAATTTTTAGAGTGGGGAGTGCGATTTATCGGGCTTTTGGACTACGTTGACACAGAGGACGCAAGAAACAAAAAATCAAGGCAGATAAATGGGCTGATAAACGAGTGGTACTTAGAGGATTTATCGGAAAACGTCAAGAAAACCCTCCGCCACAAAAAAGAGCAAGGAATTTATACAGGCGCATTTGCCCCCTATGGCTACAAGATTTTAAAGGAATTTCCCGGAAAACTCTTTATTGATGAAGAGGCTGCGGCGGTTGTAGAAAGAATCTACTCTATGTATGAATGTGGAAATGGGTATGTAAAAATAGCGCAGACCTTAAACGAAGAGGGAATACCAAATCCGTACAGATACAAAAGACTCAATGGTAGTAAATTCAAAACTCACGGAGAAACAATAACCTCGATAAGCTGGAATGAATCAACGGTAAGAAGTATCTTAAAAAACGAAGTTTACACAGGAACTCTCGTTCAGGGAAAAACAGAAACCATAAGCTATAAAAGTAAAAAAAGAAAGCGAGTAAAAGACACAGATTATATCAAAATCCCAAACACACACGAGGCGATAATTACACCCGGACGTTGGCAAGAAATAAACAACAAAATGACCACAAGGAAACGCGCACAAAAAACAGGAAAAAGGCATATTTTTTCAGGGAAAATCTTTTGTGATGAATGCGGTAGCGCTATGTGGAAAATGAGCTATAAGTTAAAGGACGGCAGATACGAATACCTAAAATGCAAATCCACCAAGTGTGCAAATCTTTGTACAAACTCAAAAAGCATAAGATTCGACGTCGTAGAAGAAGCCGTAAAAAATGAAATGAAAAAACTGATAGACAAATACGTAAATCCCGAAATGTTGAATTTAGAAGAAGTGAGAAAGGAAAAAAGCAAAACAAACAGCGATAGGGAAGAAGCCCTCAAAATGCGCATTTTGAAACAAAAACTTAACATAAAACAACTTTACAAAGATAAATTAAATGATATAATAGATAATGAGATATTTATGAGTTGTTACAAGGAAATAACCGATGAGATTAAAGAGCTCGAAAAAAAGCTTCTGCAAAGAGAAAATCGCAGCAAAAACCATCAGCTCAAATACCCCAAAAGCTTTGTAATAGACGAATATACGATACATAATTTTATCGAAAAAATCACAATATCTAAAGAAACACAAGAAATGCGTAAAATAAATATATATTTTAAAATATAGTATAAACTGAGCCATGCCACGGTGCACCCGATGGTGGTGCGGTAGGCGATAGCGGTGTTTTGGAAAAGGATTTGAATTTGTCCGTGGCACAGATTTTACAGCGCTTTTTAGAAGCAGGCGGCACACAGGTTATTCTTACTCGCGCAGACGACAACGGAATATACGACATCACTGATGGCATAAAAAGCAAAAAGGTATCAGATATTAAAAACCGAGAAAAAATAATGAACGAAACCAATGCGGATATTTTTTTGAGTGTGCATATGAATAAATTTCCCGAAAAAAAGTATAGCGGGCCTCAAGTGTTTTATTCGGTCAACGATGAGGAAAGCGAGCTATTGGCTGAATGTATACAGCAAAATTTAATTATGGCACTAAAGCCTCAATCAAAGCGTGAAATTAAAGCGGCAAACGGTGATATTTATCTGTTAAAGAATGCCACTGTACCTGCAGCGTTGGTTGAATGTGGCTTTTTGTCAAATCCTGATGATGAAAAAAAACTAAAAGACGAAAAATACCAAAAACAGCTCGCATGGGCTATTTATTGTGGAATTATAGAATACTTTAACGAAAAATAAGAGGAGTGTTGAAAGTGAAAAAATGGAAAATCAAGTACCTTGACCTGATTCCGATTTTAATCATTGCCTTTTTCTTGTGCAAGATTATTTTTACTACGGATTTGTCATTTACAGGAATTACAGAAACAATATATTCCTGTATTGCTTACTTTGTATATGGTCTTGTGTTTGCTTATTTTTTGAATCCTCTTTTAAAGGCATTAGAAGCAAGAATAACCACAAGCAAAGATTCTCCAAAAGCAAAAAAAGTAAAAAGAGGTATATCCATCGCAGTTTTATACCTTTTGGTTTTAGGCTTTATTGCTGTGTTTTTTGCGACGATTATTCCTGCGATTGCTTCCGGTATCAAAGACTTTGTAAAAGGACTTCCCGAATATCTTGCAAATTTCCAAATATGGTTTAATGATACAGTATCACTCTTTAATGAAGACCTGGCCCAAGATTTAAGCGGAAAGCTCACACAGGTTGTTATGAATTTTTATGATTGGGTAACAAAGCAGGTAGCTGTAGAGAAGATAGGAAGTGCGGTAGCCACCACCGTTGGCGTATCTGCGAAGGTTGTTATAAGAATTGTATTCGGTATACTTATTTCCATCTATTTCTTATACGGAAAAGAAAAACTCATAAATCATGCTAAAAGATTTGTGTACGCAGTTTTCAAAAAAGAAAATTCAGATAAGATTATAGATTACGGAAGACAGATAAATAAAATTTTCTACGATTTCATTATAGGAAAGCTGGTTCAAGCCTTTGTTATATTTATAATCGGACTTGTGGTATTAGTACCCTTTGATATTCCTCTTGCTCCGCTTATAAGCTTACTTTTGGCAGTGACAAACATCATACCCTACATCGGTCCCTGGATTGGCTCTATTCCCAGCGTAACTCTGGCGCTGCTATACAGCCCCGTAAAGGCGCTGATAGTGCTGATATTCATCATTGCAATGCAGATAATTGATAATTTGTTTATAGCACCCAAAATTATGTCCGACAGAGTAGGCATAAGCCCGCTTTTAGTTATTGCAGGTGTTGCAATCGGTGCAACATTCGGTGGATTTATAGGTATGTTTATCGGTGTTCCCGTTGTGGCAATTGCCAAACTTGTATTTTACGATAATTTCATCGAAAAAAGATTAAAAGAAAAAGAGATAGACATTTAATTTTAAAAAATTTAAAAAAACTGTTGCAAATGAAAATAAAATGTGTTATAATTCTATCGTTGCATTCTGAAAATGTGTAATTTTTCCCACGGAATGCAGTATTTTAAGCAGTTATCTATTAGTTCGAAAGAGGTGAAATATATGAAAGAAGGTATCCATCCCGATTACAAGCAGACAACAATCAAGTGTGCTTGTGGCGAAATAATCGAAACAGGTTCTACAAAAGAAAACATCACAGTTGAAATTTGCTCAAAGTGCCATCCTTTCTTCACAGGAAAGCAGAAGCTCGTTGATACAGGTGGTCGTGTAGAAAAATTCAGAAAGAAATTTGGTCTTAAGGGCGAATAATTTCAAGAAGTTCAGCTTGTTTGGAGGTGTAAGGCTATGCTTACAGTAGTTCGTATAATACATTTGATATTATCATTAATATTGATTGCTGTTGTTTTATTGCAGTCCGGTAAGGCTCAAGGCCTTTCAGGTGCTATAGCAGGCGGTTCTGAAACTTTCTTCGGAAAGAATAAAGGAAGAACAATTGATGCGATTTTAGAAAAATGGACATCAGTTGTAGCTATCGCATTCTTAGTAACTTCAATAGTGCTGTTCTTTTTATAAAAAATAGCAATTATGCGAATCTTAAAAGCCATTCACTTAGAATGGCTTTTCTTTTTGTTTAAAAACAAAATTTATGAAAAAGATAATTACGGGAGGTGAGTTATATGACCAAAGAAGAAAAAATATTAGGATTTATAAATAACGAAATGAAAATCCCAATGAAGCCCGAAGAAATAGCGGTTATGCTGTCAGTACCGGATGAAGATATGGCAGAATTTTTTATGCTGATAAAAATGCTTGAAAATGAAAACCTTATCATGACTACAAAGCGCGGGAAAATTGCGCCACTTTCTCAATTTAATCTCCTTAGAGGAAAGTTTTTAGGCAATGAGCGAGGCTTTGGCTTTGTAGAAACAGAAGAAGAAAAAGACCTGTTTATAAGCCCCGAACATACCAACGGTGCGCTTCACGGAGATATCGTGCTGGCTCGTGTTTTAAATGTGGAAAGCGACACAAAACGTGCCGAGGGTGAAATTATAAAGATAATAAAAGATACCGACCAAAAAATCGTCGGAAGAATAGATATGACAGGTGAAAACGCCTTTATAATCCCTGTGTTTAAAAAGTTCGGCAAAGATTTCTTTGTGCGCCACAAAAACTTGAATGGTGCAAAAAATAACGATATGGTTGTAGCTGAAATTTCTGTACGTGGCGATGAAAACAAAAAGCCCGAAGCGAAAATCGTTGCTACTTTAGGCAATATAACTACACCTGGTGTTGATATCCTATCTGTACTTGAAAGTCAGAATATACGCTACGAGTTTCCTGATTCTGTCAAGGAATATGCAGGAAAAGTTCCAAAGTCAATAGACGAATGGTCAATGGCGGGAAGACTTGATTTACGACACGAACAAATCATTACTATAGACGGCGATGATGCCAAGGATTTAGACGATGCCATCTGTGTAAAGGAGCTTGATAACGGAAATTTTGAGCTTGGCGTTCATATTGCAGATGTGAGCCACTATGTTACAGAGGACGACGAATTCGACCAAGAAGCATACAAAAGGGGCACGAGCATATATTTAGCAGACAGAGTAGTCCCGATGCTTCCCGAGAGCTTGTCTAACGGTATTTGCAGTTTGAATGAGGGTGTGGACCGCCTGGCGCTTTCTGTAATTATGGAAATAGACAAAAGCGGCAAGGTCATAGACCATAAAATAGCAGAAACGGTTATTTGTTCTACTGCGCGAATGACTTATACCAATGTTACTGCCATATTAGAGGGAGATATCGAAAAAAGACAAAAATACGCACAATTAGTCGACCATATTGAGCGAATGAATAAACTCCGCAAAATCCTCAATAACTCACGCAATGCCCGTGGAAGTATAAATTTTGATTTTGACGAAGCGCGAATTGTATTAGATAATTCAGGAAAGCCTATAGATATCGTAAAGCGCGAACGTGGAATTTCAAACAACATAATTGAAGAATTTATGCTGATTGCCAACGAAACCGTGGCAGAGCACTTCTTTTGGTTGAATATTCCGTTTGTATACAGAGTTCACGAAGAGCCAAATGCAGATTCTATAAAAGAATTTGCAAAATTCATTGCACCCTTTGGCTATTCCATAAAACATTCGAACGGTGTAGTGCACCCTAAAGAATTGGCAGAGCTCGTGAAGAAAATATCAGGCAAAAAAGAAGAGATGATAATAAGCGGTGTTATGCTCAGGTCTTTGATGAAAGCAAAATACTCAGATGAAAATCAGGGACACTTTGGTCTTGCGTCAAGATATTATTGTCATTTTACATCACCTATCAGAAGATACCCCGATCTTGCAATTCACAGAATCATAAAGGCGGCTCTTAAAGGGGAAAATACTGACAGATACGAAGAATTTGTAAGAAAAGCTTCCAAAAATTCAAGCGACAGAGAGCTTGCGGCAGTGGAAGCGGAACGCACTGTAGAAGATATGAAAAAAGCAGAGTATATGCACGAATTTTTGGGAGAAGTATATGATGCTACTATTTCTAATGTTACGCCCTTTGGCGTGTTTGCAGTACTTGAAAACACTATCGAGGGACTAATCAGATTTTCCGATTTGACTGATGATTACTATATTTTTGACGAGGCAAAGCGTCAGATAATCGGCGAGCATACAAATAAGGTGTATAAGCCAGGGGACAATATAAAAATCCAAGTTGTCCGTGCTGATGCTATGTCGGGCAAGATTGATTTTGTGCCTTATCGCGAAGTAAGCCTTCTTGAAAAAAAGAAAAAATCAGACTACAAAAAAGCAAAGAATAAAAAAACCACAGCGCGATATCTTAAAAAAAGGCACAAAAAGAGATAAATTTTATGCAAAAAACTTGCATAAATAAAAAAGATAGTGTATAATTATATCTACAGATCAAAAAAGGCGGTGTTATGTATGGATTTAAATCAGACACAGAAATTCAATTTTGGACTTTCCCGCGAGGATTATATCAAGAGTATAATTATCGAGGTTTATTCTGCTCTGGAAGAAAAAGGTTATGACCCTGTAAGCCAGATGGTAGGGTACATTCTGTCGGGTGACCCCACATACATCACCGGTCATAAGAATGCGCGCTCGCTTATTATGAAGGTTGAGCGTGATGAAATTATGGAATTTTTAGTTAAATTCTACGTTAAAAATCAGTAAATACAAAATACAGAAGGCTATGCTTTGCATAGCCTTTTTATGTTAGGTGAAACATGAAAGAAAGAATAAAAAACTTTGCAAATAAACTTAATATAGAGTATGTAGGTATAGCCCCTGTAGAAAAATATACAGATTTAGAAGAAAAGCTTATAAAAAGCAGACAAAGGTATGACGTTTCCCAATTTGAAGAGAAAAATGTCGCTCTTCGCACTGACCCAAAAATCACTTTTCCTTGGGCAAAAAGCATCATCGTATGCTTGTTTCCGTATTACACGGGAGAAGATGAGGGCGCCAATATTTCCCGATACGCAAGAATTCCCGATTATCACAAAATTGCAAAGGACAAGATGATAAAAATATGTGACTATATAAAAAGTGAACATACTGATGCAAAATTTTCTGCTCATGTTGATAATGGAGTGTTGCACGACAGATATTTAGCATATCTTGCAGGACTTGGCTTTAGAGGAAAAAACACATTTATAATAAATGAAAAATACGGCACATACTTTTTTATTGGCTATATAGTGACTAATTTAGAGCTTGTACCCGATACCCCCTCAGCTGCAAAATGCAAAATGTGCGACAAATGTATAAAGAATTGCCCCGGTTGCGCTTTAGACGGAGAATTCCTCAATGCCGAAAAATGTGTGTCCTATATCACCCAATTGAAAGAAATAACAGACGAGCAGCAGAACATTCTAAAAAAACAAACTATGGTGTACGGCTGCGACAGATGTCAGGAAGCGTGTCCCTATAACGAAAATCCTATCAAAACTCCCATAACCGAATTTTACGCAAAACGTGTAAAAAGACTCGATAAAGAAGAACTTATTTCGATGTCAAACAGAGAGTTTAAAGAAAGGTACTGCGAGTTTCCTTTTTCTTGGCGTGGAAAAGCGCCGATTTTGAAGAATTTCGACAAATAAATCTTGACAATATATAGACAAATACGATAAAATATCTACATATTGTTTTTTATAACAGACGGAGGTTAAAGCACAATGAAAAACACAGAAAAAACAATGGAGAAAGTCGTAGCGTTATGTAAGGGCAGAGGCTTCGTATATCCCGGCTCTGAAATCTACGGCGGTCTTGCAAATACATGGGACTACGGTCCTTTGGGTGTAGAGCTCAAAAATAACGTAAAAAGAGCTTGGTGGCAGAAATTCATTCAGGAGAGTCCCTACAACGTAGGTCTTGATGCTGCAATCTTGATGAATCCCCAGACATGGGTTGCATCAGGTCACGTAGGTGGATTTTCAGATCCCTTGATGGACTGTAAAGAATGCAAATCGCGTCACCGTGCAGATAAGCTCATCGAAGACTATATGTTTGAAAAAGGCGAGCCCACAGTCGTTGACGGTTGGTCAGACGAAAAAATGCTCGAATTTATAAGAGAAAACAACATTGCTTGCCCCAAATGCGGCAAGCATAATTTCACAGATATCAGAAAATTCAACCTTATGTTCAAAACCTTCCAGGGTGTAACAGAAGACTCATCAGCAGAGCTTTTCTTACGTCCTGAAACGGCACAGGGTATTTTCGTAAACTTCAAAAATGTTCAAAGAACATCAAGAAAGAAAGTTCCCTTTGGTATCGGACAGATTGGTAAATCTTTCAGAAACGAAATCACACCCGGTAACTTCACATTCAGAACTAGGGAGTTTGAACAGATGGAGCTTGAATTCTTCTGCGCTCCCGGCACTGACCTTGAATGGTTTGCTTACTGGAAAGAATTCTGCAAAAATTGGCTTTTGTCATTAAACATTGCAGAAGAAAACTTAAGACTTCGTGACCACAGTCCTGAAGAACTTTCTCATTATTCAAACGCAACAACAGACTTTGAATTTATGTTCCCCTTTGGTTGGGGTGAACTTTGGGGTATTGCTGACAGAACAGACTTTGACTTAAAGCAGCATATGACACATTCAGGCGAAAACTTTGAATACACTGATCCCTTAACAAATGAAAAATACATTCCCTACTGTATTGAGCCATCACTTGGTGCAGACAGAGTAACACTCGCATTCTTAGTTGAAGCATATGATGAAGAAGAGGGCGAAGACGGAAAAGAGGGCCGTACAGTTATGCGCTTCCATCCTGCTCTTGCTCCCGTTAAGGTTGCAGTTCTTCCTCTTTCAAAGAAATTGTCAGAAAAAGCACTTGAAATCTACGAAAAACTTTCAAAGAAATTTATGTGCGATTATGATGATGCAGGAAGTATCGGCAAGCGTTACAGAAGACAGGACGAAATCGGTACACCTTTCTGTGTAACATACGATTTTGATTCAGAGGAAAACGGCACAGTTACAATTCGTGAACGTGACACAATGGAACAGGTTACTGTCAAAATTGATGAATTAGACCAGTATTTTGCTGATAAATTCATATTTTAATGTGAAAATTTATAAAAAATGAGTATTTATTCTGCAAAAATATGCAAAATATTCACAAAATTATATTTTCTTTATTGACAATATTTAAAAATTTTAGTATTCTAATTATATCAGCAAATGTATATTTGGTTAAGGAGTTGTAGATATGTTATCAAGAACAGTTACCGTACAAAATCAGGTAGGTCTTCACGCAAGACCGGCAACGTTTTTTATACAGAAATCCAATGAGTTCAAATCAAGCATTTGGATTGAGAAAGAAGAGCGCAAAGTAAATGCAAAGAGCTTACTTGGTGTTTTATCGTTAGGAATCACAAAGGGCACAGAGATTAAAATCGTGACCGACGGTGTAGACGAAGAAGAAGCGCTTAATGCTTTAGAAGCGTTAATCAATTCAAACTTTAGTGACTAAAGAATTTGGGATATGTGTTTAATTACGCATATCCCTTTTTTGTATGCATATTGGGTTCGATTCCCTTGTGCCTAAGGAGAAATATTATGGTTGATGAGCAGATGTTAAAGAGCCTGCCTGCTGACCCCGGTGTCTATATCATGAAGGACAAAACGGGAAAAGTCATCTACGTAGGCAAAGCGCGAATACTCAAAAACCGTGTAAGGCAGTATTTTCAAAACACGGAAAAACACCCGCCAAAAGTTGCGGCAATGGTGTCTAAAATCGATACATTTGAATATATATTAACTGACAACGAGTTAGAGGCGCTCGTTTTGGAATGTAACCTTATAAAAAAGTATCGCCCTTATTACAACATACTCCTAAAGGACGACAAAAACTACCCATACATCAAGGTTACCAACGAGGATTACCCAAGGCTTAAATTTGTCAGAAAAATGCAAAAGGACGGCGCTCGCTACTTTGGACCTTACACCAGTAGCGCTCAGGTCCGTGAGGCAATAGACTTTGTGTGCAAACTCTTTAAAATCCCCGACTGCGACATCAAACTTCCAAAGGATTTGGGAAGAAAAAGAGCCTGCATAAATGCTCAAATCGGCAAATGCTGTGCGCCTTGTGAGAATGTTATTTCCAAAGAAGAATATGCAAAAAAAATAAAAGACGCCTGCGACTTTTTAGAGGGAAATACAAAGAAGCTTTTGTTAGAATTAGAAGAAGAAATGACTGCTGCTTCAGATTCCTTGGAATTTGAAAGAGCAGCGTCTTTAAGAGACAAAATCAACGCCATAAGACAAATGGAAAACAAACAAAAGATTGTTTCCGAAAAGTATGTAGACGAAGATGTAATAGGATTTTTTGAAAGCGACAGCAGAACCTTTGCGGAGGTTTTCTTTGTGCGTCACGGAAGATTACTCGGCCATCATGGCACTGTTATAACAAACACTAAGGAAATGAGCAGTGATGAAATCGCCGCAAACTTCATAAAGCAATACTATAAAGACGCAGACTTTGTGCCAAAAAGCATTTACGTTCAATATGAGTGCGAAGACAAAGAGCTTTTAGAAGATTTCTTAACAGAAATTTCAGGAAGAAAAGTAAAAATCACAACCCCCAAACGAGGCGAGAAAAAAGCCCTTTTAGAGATGGCACACAAAAACGCAAAGCAATCAGCACTAAATTTTATGCTCAAGAACGGTCAAGGAGAAAAAAGTGTAAAAAGACTTATTCTCGATTTAAAAGAAGAACTCGGTTTAAATACGCCGCCTTATGTTATTGAAAGCTACGATATATCAAACACCGCAGGAGATGACAATGTAGGCTCTATGGTTGTTTTTGTAAATGGAGAACCAAAGAAAAGCCGTTATCGTCGCTTTAAAATCGAAACTGCTACGGGCGGTGATGATTATCACAGTATGGCAGAAATGATTTTGAGACGTCTGACGCGTGCTCGCGATGAAGAAAAAAAGATAGAAGTCGGCGAGCTTCAAAGAGAAGATGCAAAATTTTTACCTTTTCCCGATTGTATCTTTTTAGACGGTGGCAAGGGACATCTTTCTGTAATTTCTGAGCTTTTGGAGCTTATTGATTTTGACATTCCTGTATTTGCTATGGTAAAGGACGACCATCACAGAACCAATGCCTTACTAAAATGCGACGGCAGTAGTGTAGGTCTTAAACGTAATTCTGCTGAATTCAGACTCGTTGCAGCAATTCAGGAGGAGGTACACCGTTTTGCCATAGAGTATCACAGAACACTACGTGGCAAAAAAATGAAAAAATCTGTGCTGTGCGAAATCGACGGTGTAGGAGAAAAAACAGCAAATAATCTTTTGAGATATTTTAAATCTTTAAAGAATATTAAATCCGCTAAAACAGAAGAATTAAAGGCAGCTGGCGTAAGCAGTAAAACGGCAGAAAACATACACCGATATTTCAATAAAAAATAACGCAAAATATGGAAAAAAACTTGCTATTTTGTAATAAAAAGTGTATAATTATAGGGTAATAAATTAAGGGGTGAAACACATGAGAATAGCGGTAGACGCATTTGGCGGAGATAATGCTCCCGATGAGGTTATAAAGGGCAGTATCAAAGCTGCAGAAACCGGAGAATATGAAATTATTCTTGTTGGTAACGAAGAAATTATAAAGCAAAAACTTGACGAATATGGCTTTCGCGGAAATAACATATCAATAAAACACGCAAGCGAGGTTATCGAGATGTGCGATGAGCCCGTAAAGGCAATCCGTGCAAAGAAAGATTCTTCTCTTGTGGTGGCACTTAATCTTTGTAAGTCAGGTGGGGCTGATGCTGTTGTCAGTGCAGGAAGCACAGGCGCATACCTTGCAGGTGCTTTTAGAATTTTAGGCAGAATCAAAGGGATTAAAAGGCCTGCCCTTACTGCATTTATTCCAAATATAAACGGAGGCATTGGTGTTATTTTAGACGTAGGTGCCACATCTGATGCAAAGCCCGAATATTTAGCCCAATTCGGACAGATGGGCTCACTGTACGCGGAAAAAGTCCTTGGTATAAAAAATCCTAAAGTTTATCTTGCTAACATAGGCACTGAGGAGAGTAAAGGCAACGAGCTTTACAGAAATGCGTACACCTTGCTTCAGGAAAATAAAAATATCAATTTCTGTGGAAACATTGAAACACGAGAGTTAATATCAGGTAATGCAGATGTTATCGTATGTGATGGTTTTTCGGGAAATATGGTAATAAAAAGCATCGAGGGCACGGTGATGTCCTTGTTCAAGCTTATAAAGAAAAGCTTTTTAGAAAATTTACTTACAAAATTTTCAGCAGCCATAATGCTTCCCAGATTGAAAAAAATCAAAGCACTTCTGGATTCGTCAGAGTACGGCGGCGTGCCGCTTCTGGGTATTGACGGTGTAGTGATAAAGGCTCACGGCAATTCCGACGAAAAGGCTTTTTATCATGCTATTGAAAGTGCTGCGCGTTTTTCAAAAACAGGTGTGAATATTGACCTTAAATTGTTATACTCAAATACAGAAAAAAGCACCGAAAATTAAAGCGAAAAAACATTACATAAATTTGTAAAAAATACATAAACACTATTTACAAAACGTATCGAGATGATATATAATATAGTTGTGGTATATTATATTACAATAATACATACGGAGGTAATATTATGGAATTCGAAAAAATTCGTGAGGTATTGATTGCACAGTTTGGCGTAGATGCGGATATGATTGCGCCTGAAACATCATTTGTTGATGACTTGGGAGCTGACTCATTGGACCTCGTTGAACTCATTATGGCTTTAGAAGAGGCTTTTGATATGGAAATCCCTGACACAGAAGTAGAAAGTATCGTTACTGTGCAGGACGCAGTTGAATATATTAAAAATAACAATTAACAGCTGAGAGGGTGTGGAAACACACCCTCTTATGTAGGTACTTTTGAACGCATAAACCTGTTTCTGCAATGTGCCTTTTGTTGCCAGAAGCAACTTTATGCGTTTGTTTTGTTTTTAAAGGAGAAAATCAAAATGAACAATTTACGCGAATTTCAGGAGATAATAGGGTATAAATTCACCAATGAAGAATACTTAAAAATTGCTCTCACTCACAGCTCTTTCGCTCATGAAAACAAGGACAAGGAAATCATTTTCAACGAAAGACTTGAGTTTTTGGGAGATTCTGTGTTGAGCCTTTTGGTCAGCAGATATATTTTTGATAATTACCCCCATCTTCCTGAAGGAAATTTGACAAAAATGCGTGCCGCTGTGGTATGTGAAAAAGCCCTTTACGAATGTGCTGTAAATATCGATTTGGGAAAATATCTCATTTTAAGCAAAGGCGAAGACCGTACAGGCGGAAGAACGAGAATGTCTATTTTGTCCGATGCCTATGAAGCTTTGATTGCGGCGATTTACCTAGACAGCAATTTAGACGTAACAAGAGAATGGGTTTTAGGACAGCTCTACGAAGCTATTGAATCTGCCGCAAAGGGCAGAATTTCAAAAGACTACAAAACCGAATTTCAAGAAATTTCACAAAAAAACGGCGATGTGGATATACGATACAAGGTAATTTCAGAATCAGGTCCCGACCATAATAAGACCTTTACCGTGGCTGTTTCCTTAAACGGCAAGGTTATGGGCGAGGGCGAGGGAACGAGTAAAAAAAGAGCAGAGCAAAAAGCTGCAGAAAACGCACTTTCCAAGATTTGTGAGGAGCAGTAGTATGAAGCAAAAAACAATTCCGATTTTTGTGCCTCATATGGGTTGCCCGAACGATTGCTCCTTTTGTAACCAAAGAAAAATCACAGGCAAAGAAAACGATGTAACGCCTGACTCTGTACGCCTGCAGATAGAAGCTGCACTTAAGACAATAGATGAAAGCTGCGAGTGCGTTGAGGTTGGTTTTTTTGGCGGAAGCTTTACAGGTATTGATATAGAAATACAAAAAGAATTTTTGAAAATTGCCAAAGAATACAAAGACGCAGGTAAAGTCAATTCTATCAGGCTTTCTACACGTCCTGACTACATTGACCACGAAAGACTTTCGATTTTAAAAGATTTTGGTGTTACCACCATAGAATTGGGCGCACAGTCAATGGACGATGAAGTACTTTTTAAAAATCGTCGCGGACATACATCAGCTGACACAATGTCTGCATCAAAACTCATCAAATCCTATGGATTTAAATTGGGTCTACAGATGATGACGGGACTATACGGCGACGATGATAAAAAATGCAAAGAAAGTCTTGAAAAAATAATTGCACTAAAACCTGACTGCGCAAGAATATACCCCACATTAGTATTGCGTGGTACATATTTGGACGAGCTTTATAAAACGGGCGAGTACACACCTCAAGTTCTTGACGATGCAGTTAGACTTTGTGCTGACTTGAAAGAACGCTTTGACGAGGAAAACATTCCGGTTATAAGAATTGGTCTTATGACCTCTGACAACATAAATCCCGAAAATGACGTTGTGGCAGGACCATATCATCCGTCTATGGGTGAACTTGTAATCAGCGAAATTTGTTTGAGAAAAATTTTAAAAGAAATTGACACAGATGCTGAAATTTCAGTGAACAAACGCGATATTTCAGCCTTTGTAGGAAATAAAAAATCAAACACAAAAAAACTAAAAGAAGCAGGCTTTAACGTATCGTTTAAAGAAGATGAAAATGTACAGCCCGGCGACTTTAAAATCATAAGAAAGGAGCAACGATAATGCGATTAAAAGGTATCAAGGTAAATGGTTTTAAATCATTTGCCGACAAAATAAATCTCGACTTTTCCGACGGTATAACTGCAATCGTTGGTCCTAACGGTAGCGGTAAGAGCAACATTTCAGATGCTGTTCGCTGGGTTTTGGGCGAGCAGAGCGCCAAGATGCTCCGTGGCTCAAAAATGGAAGACGTAATATTCAGCGGTACCCAGAAGAGAAATCCTATGGGCTTTGCAGAGGTTACGCTTATTTTAGACAACAAGGACAGACAGTTAGACGTTGCTTTTGATGAGGTAGAAGTAACAAGAAAGGTATTTACCTCAGGCGAAAGCCAGTATATGCTCAATAAATCTCAAGTAAGATTAAAAGACATTCACGAAATTTTTATGGACACAGGTCTTGGTCGTGATGGTTATTCTATGGTGGGACAGGGCAAAATAGAAGAAATCCTCTCCACAAAGTCCGACGACAGACGTGAAATTTTCGAAGAGGCGGCAGGTATCTCAAAATACAGATACAGAAAAGAAGACGCAGAAAGAAAGCTAAACCGTACCAATGAAAATCTGGACAGAGTTTATGACATTATAACAGAACTTGAGGACCGCGTTGAGCCCTTGAGAATTCAGTCCGAAAAGGCAAAAAAATACCTTCAGTACAAAGAAGAATTAAAGACATTTGAGGTAAATGATGCTATTCGCATTATTGAAGGTGCAAATGATATTATCTCAGGACTTGACGGAAAACTCTCTGTGGTAACAGGTCAGTTAGAGGAAAGACAAAAAACTGCTGACAACGCCGAAAAAGCACAGCAGGAATATTACGAAAGCTCCAAAAACCGCGAAGAAACTCAAGCAGAAACCACAAAACAAATAAGAGAACTTACAGAAAGCATATCTATCAAAAAAGGCGAAATTGATATCTTCAAAAATACCATTTCAGGTAACGATATGCTGACTGCAAGAATTAAAGAAGAGATAAAAGAGCTTCTTGATAAAAAAGCAGAATTTGATGCAGAAAAATCAAAGCTTGACAAAGAAGTAGCAGTAAAACAAGCAGAGCTCGAAATTGTAGAATCGGAAATCAAAGTATTAAAATCAGAAGAGAGCGAAGCAGATAGCGGCGCCGTTTCTGCAGAACGTGAGATTGACGATTTAAACAATGACGTGGCGGCGTCAATCGAGAAATTGAGCGAGTCAAAGATTTCACTTTCTAACCAGAAGCTAACCGAGGAAAGCTACATCACACGCCGCGAAACCATTCTGTCCGAATCAACCGATAGAAGCGAAGAGCGAGCAGAATACGTTGACAAGGTAGAAGAAATCAACAAAGAAATCTCAAGAAAAACAACATATCTCGAAAAAGTTAAAAAGTCTCGCGATGAAATATCAAAAAAACGTGACGAGCTTAACATTGAATTCGAGGTAAACACCAAGAAAATAAACGAGAACAACATCAGCCTAAGCGAAAAAACATCCCGTAAAAAGCTCCTTGAAAATATGGAGCAAAGCTATGATGGTTATTCACGTGCCGTTAAAACTGTTTTAAAAGAAGCAGAAAGCGGCGCACTTACGAGTACTAAAATCTACGGTCCTGTTTCAAAGCTTTTAAAAACAAAAGATAAATACAGTGTAGCTATAGATGTAGCATTAGGCAATGCTGTACAGAATATCATAGTAAAAAGCGAAAACGATGCAAAAGCCGCAATAGAATGCTTGAAAGAAAAAAATGCAGGCAGAGCTACATTTTTGCCTCTTTCGTCTATTAAAATTAAGAATTACCCCGAAAAAGGAATAGAAAAAGAATCAGGCTTCATAGGTATTGCGTCAGACCTGATTGAATGTGATGAAAAGTTTTCAATCGTTTCTGAATTTTTACTTGGCGGAACCGTAATTATCGACAATATCGATAACGCTATAGCAATTTCCAAAAAGTACAAAAACGCAATCAAGCTTGTTACATTAGCAGGCGAACTCTTTAACGTTGGAGGCTCGCTTTCAGGCGGAAGTTTCTACAAGCAGGCATCACTTTTTGGCAGAGAAAACGAAATAGTTATGCTCTCCAAAGAAATTCCCCAGCTTGAAAAAGAAACCCAAAAACTGACAAAGAGAAACGAAGACTTAAAAGGCGAACTTGAAAGCTATGATGAAGAGCTCAAAAAATACGATGGTGAAATTTTTGAAAACGACAGTGAGCTTTTAGTTTTAGAGCGTGATAAATCTCACAATGAACTGATGATTAACCAGATTGACACAGCAAAACGCCGAGTTGAAGAGGAGTTAAACACAGTCGAAGAAAAAATCAAAGAAGCTTGCGCTACTCAAAAAAGAATTGAGGAAGAAATCGTAGATTTGCAGAGCTTTATAGAGAAGAGTCAGGCAGAAATCGAAGCTAAAGAGTCGGGAATTTCTGAAATTATCGCAAGAAAGCAAGAACTTTCAGGAAAAATTTTGGCCAAGAATTTCGAGCGTTCAGGCATTATCAAGGACATTGACGTCTTATCAGAAAAAATAGACGGCATAAATCGTGACATTGCTGCAAACGCATCAAACGTGGCACTTCACGAAACAGAAATTGCCGATATTGAAAGAAAAAATGCAGAACTTTTAGCTGATATCGACCGCAAAAAAGACGAAACCGATGCAGGCATCAAGATGATAGCAGCATTGGACGAAACCGCAGCACGTCTTGCGGAAGAAAAGAAGCAGCTTGACGAAAAAGACAGAGCGGCACTTGCTGAAATCAAAGAGTTAAGAGAGGAAATTTTTGCTCTTACCAATGAAGAGGCACGCCTCACACAGAAAAAGGTAAAAGCAGAAACAGAACTTGAAAATACTATCAACAACCTCTGGGAAGAATATGAACTTACATATTCCGATGCCGTAGCATACAAAAAAGATTTAGGCACAGCAACAGAAGTTACAAAGGAAATTGCCTCATTAAAGCGCAAGATTTCAGGCCTTGGCAATGTTAATGTTGATGCTATCGAAGAATATAAATCAGTATCAGAACGCTATGAATTCTTAACGGGTCAGCGCGACGATTTAGTTGCAGCTCAAAAAGACCTAACAGGCATCATTGCCGATATGACCAAGGTTATGAAGAGTGAGTTTGAGGGCAAATTCTATGAAATTGCAAAATACTTCAAGCAAACCTTTACAGAACTTTTTGGTGGCGGTACTGCATCCTTGTCATTAGAAAATCCTGATGATATTTTAAATTGCGGTATCAATATCGACGTTCAGCCTCCGGGCAAAAAGCTCCAGAGCTTATTGCTGTTATCCGGTGGTGAGAGAGCATTGTCAGCTATTGCACTACTTTTTGCAATATTAAAGACACGCCCCACACCTTTCTGTTTCTTGGACGAAATAGAAGCAGCTTTAGACGATGCAAACGTATACAGATTTGCAGATTATATCAGAAATTACAGCGAAAATACACAGTTTATTGTTGTTACTCACAGACGCGGCACTATGGAAGCGGCGGACGTTATTTACGGTGTAACAATGCAGGAAAAAGGTGTATCCAAGCTGTTAGAGCTTAATATCAATGAATTAGCAGAATAATGTGTGATTGGAGGAAAATAAATTGATAAAAGCACCACGTGGCACACATGATATTTTGCCTTCTGAAACCTACAGATGGCACGCAGTAGAAGAACAAATCAAAAAAATATGTTTAGAATTTGGCTATAAAGAAATAAGAACACCAATGTTTGAAAGCACAGAGCTTTTTGAACGTGGAGTAGGTGACACAACCGACGTTGTACAAAAGGAAATGTACACATTTTTAGACAAGGGCGGAAGAAGCATAACTCTAAAGCCCGAGGGCACATCACCTATCGTAAGAAGCTTTGTAGAAAACTCCGTATATGCAAATCCCCAACCTACCAAGCTTTATTACTTGTACCCCTGCTTCCGTTATGAAAAACCCCAGGCAGGAAGACTTCGTGAATTCCATCAGTTTGGTATTGAGGTCTTTGGTTCTTACACTGCATCGGTTGATGCAGAAGTTATATCACTGGCTATGACCTTGCTTTCACGCTTGGGTGTGACCGGAGTAGAACTCAATATAAACAGCATAGGCTGCCTTAACTGCCGTAAAACCTATAACGAAAAATTAAAGGATTACTTCAGACCACATTTAGGCGAACTTTGTGAAACCTGTCGTGAAAGATTTGAAAAAAATCCCTTGAGAATATTGGACTGCAAAAATGACGACTGCAAAAAAATCTACAACGATGCACCTGTTTTATTAGACAACATCTGCGAAGATTGCAGCACACATTTTGAAGGTCTTAAAAAGTACCTTGAAGTAATGGAAATCCCCTATAATATTGACGCTACAATCGTAAGAGGACTTGACTATTACACCAAGACGGTATTCGAAATCATTTCAAAGAACGAGGGCTCGGAGGGCACAATCTGTGGTGGTGGAAGATACGATGGATTAGTGGCTGAAATCGGCGGTCCTGAGATGCCCGGTGTTGGCTTTGGTATGGGACTTGAGCGCTTGCTTTTGGTTTTGGAAAGCATTGGCAAGCTCCCCGAAAACAACGAATGCCCCGATGTATTTTTAGCAAATATTGGCGATGCCGCTGATGTGTTTGTGCAGAAGCTCGTGCTTGATTTGAGAAAAGCAGGTGTTTCGGCAGAACGTGACTACGGCGAAAGAAGTCTAAAGGCTCAAATGAAATACGCCAATAAAATCGGTGCTCGTTTTTCTGCCGTAATCGGCGATGACGATATCGAAAAAGGTGCAGTAAACCTTAAAAATATGCAAACCGGTGAAAGTGAAGAGGTTTCGGTAGATACACTTTCTGAATATTTATTAAAAGCCACAAAATAAGTTTTTGTACAGATAGAAAAGTACGGGAGGTTATCAGATGATAGAAATCAAAAATCTGGTCAAAAAATACGGCAAAAAACTTGCCGTTGATAATATTTCTTTTAACGTTCGCGACGGAGAAATACTGGGACTCCTAGGACCTAACGGTGCGGGCAAATCTACAACTATGAATATTTTAACAGGCTACCTTTCTGCTACAAGTGGTGAGGTAGTTATTTCCGGTTTTAATATTTTAGATAACCCCACAGAAGCAAAGAAAAAGCTCGGTTACCTTCCTGAAATTCCGCCTCTTTATGTAGATATGACAGTAATGGAATATTTAGATTTCGTTTACGATTTAAAAGGCGCAAAGGAAAAAGACAAGAAAAAGCATCTGACAGAAATTATGGAAACGGTAAAAATCACAGACGTAAAAAACCGTATAATTTCTAACCTTTCAAAAGGTTACAAGCAAAGAGTAGGTCTTGCTCAGGCGATGGTAGGAAACCCCGAGGTGTTGATTTTAGACGAGCCAACAGTTGGTCTTGACCCTATGCAGATTATCGAAATCAGAAGTGTTATCAGAAAGCTGGGTAAAAATCACACTGTAATTCTATCATCTCATATTTTGCAGGAGGTTCAGGCGATTTGTGACCGTGTTGTTATTATAAACAACGGTAAAGTCGCAGCCATTGATACACCCGACAATTTAGCAAAAACTATTTCAAATGAAAACAAATTCAGTCTGCGTATATCAGGTGATGAGCGCAGTGCTTTAGATGTTTTAGAAACTATTTCAGGTATCAAGAGCATAAAATCATTGGGAAGAAAAGAAAGAAACTCTATCGACTTTATTATAGAAGCAGAGCCTACAGTAGATGTACGACCTGAAATATTTACAGCAATGGCAAAACGCAACCTTCCCATACTTTCTATGCAGACTGTAGATTTAAGTTTAGAAGACATTTTCATTGAGGTTACCTCAAATGAAAATTCTGTTTTTGAAAATGTAGACGAAAGTCAACTTGAATTTGTAAAAACAAAAGCAAAGGAGGATAATAGCGATGAAAGCAATATTTAAGCGAGAGCTCTCAGCCTATTTTAAATCTCCTTTAGGCTATATTTTCTTAGGACTTTTTGTGTCGTTTTCAGCACTGATGTTTCTATTTAACACAGTACCTTACCACACATCAGATATGAGTAATTTCTTCGTGACTGTTTGTTATATTTTTATTGTAGCAGTGCCATTGATTACAATGAAAATGTTCTCCGAAGAGAGAAAATCAAAAACAGACCAGCTGTGGCTGACAGCACCTGTTAAAGTATCTTCCGTTGTTGTAGGGAAGTATTTGTCAGCCTTTTGCGTGCTTGCTATAGGTGTTGTTATAACATTTATATTTTTAGCATTTTTGGCACTTTACGGTAATCCTGCCGTTGCACAATCGCTGATTGGGTACGTTGGTGTTTTGCTTTATGGTGCAATGTTAATAGCAATGGGTATGTTTATTTCGTCCCAAACACAAAACCAGATAATTTCTGCTGTAATCACATTGGCAGTAATCGGAATACTCTCAATTGTTCCCTCTGTCGGAATTGACTTTTCCGGACTTTTTGACGGTGCTTTTGCTTTTGTAGGTGTGGCATTAAACGGCATTTTGTATTTTTTAGATATCAATGCCAGACTATATGATTTTGCAAAGGGAACTTTGAATATTGTTCCTTTAGTGTATTTTATAAGCATCACGATACTGTTCGTGTTCTTGACAGTTTGCAAAATTGAAAGAAGACGCTGGAGGTAATGATGATGAAAAACACAAAGAAAACAAAATACAGCATCAACTCCGCGGTAGTTATTGCGGGCGCAATTTTAATAACACTTCTTTTAAACGGCCTTTTGGTTGCATTTGATAATAAGATTTCTTTAGAAGTTGATTTCACAAAAGAAGAAATTTACCGTTTGACAGAAGAAACTGAAACTGTCTTAGACAAAATCGACAAAGAAACAAAAATAGTAATTCTATACAATGGTCAGGCAACGGAAATGATGACCGTCCTCACATCTGTGATAGAAAAATACACAGACAAAAACGAGAACATCACCTATGAAGTGATAGACTATTATTCAAATCCTTTAGCTATGTCAGAGTATGTTTCAGCAGTGAGAATGATTTCTTCTCCCGATTACGCTATGATTTTTGTTCAGGGAGATAAATTCGACGTAGCAGAGGCAAGCTCATACTTTACCACAACAGGAAGAAGTAACATTGAAAACGTTATCACAAACAAGCTTGCAGGATTTGTAGACGGCTATACAATTTCTAAAATTATGTTTACAACAGGCCACGGAGAAAAGTCAAATGCAGGCTTTGAAGCTGTGCTTAAAATGTATAATTATCAGTTAAGAAGCATCAATCTTTTGACAGAGGAAATTCCTGCCGATGACAAATCTCTCTTGATAGTAAACGCACCTGTAGATGATTTCTCGGCAGAAGAAATCGAAAAAATAGATAATTTTTTGGATTTAGGCGGAAATGTTCAGGTGTATTTTGACCCCGTTGTTTCAAACGAGGAATTGCCAAGACTTGAAAGCTATCTTGCAGAAAACTGGTCAATCGTAAGAAATCATGGTGTAATCGTAGACAACGACAAAAGACTTGAGTCAGAAGATGCTACAAAATCAAAATACGGCTCAATATCTGTAGCGGAAATTGCAGACAACGAAATAGCAAACCCCATCAAAGCATCGAAGCGTGAAATAGTATATTCAGCATCAAATGCGATAGAGATTGCTTCCGATAGCTTGTCTACAATCGAGGTAACACCTGTTCTTACCACATCGGCAAATTCAGCACTTCGTGAACTCGACCAAATAAATGAGCCTGTATCAGGCGGTGTGATGAAGAGCAGATACAACGTTATGCTTACGTCCACCAAAAACAACTATACTTTAGACGAAAAAATCTATACAGGTAGAGTAATAGTATGTGGTTCGAGCTATATGATGGACACGCTTATAGGCGACCCAAGATATGCAAACGAAGATCTGCTTATAAACTCTATCAACTGGATGCGCGGAAGTGAAGCCGGTATCACAGTAAGATCAAAAGAGCTTCCCGAGGGCTCACTCCTTGTTTCAGCACCGCAGTTCTGGGGTTGGTTTATAGCTTTAGTAGTTGCAGTTCCTGTATTGCTTTTGGCGTTCGGAATATTTGTATTTGTAAAGAGAAGATATAAGTAAAATAAAAAGCCTTGCACAAGCAGGGCTTTTTTTATTGCAAAGTTTGACATATTTCTTTTTTTGTGCTACAATATGTATGAGATTATATTTGAAATATATTGAAGGGAGTAGCCTTGGGCGCGTGAGAAAAATGAAAGTAAAAAACATGTTAAAGAGTAAACAGTCCACATATTCAAAATATACAGCACTATCAGGCAAAAACTTAAAGCAGAGCTTCTTAACAAGCTTGATAGCTCTTGCTGTTGCAATTATTGCATCATTGTTTGACAACATAATACTTGCCGGTATATTTGGTGTTATTTCTTTGATAATTGCAGGAGCAGAAGTTGTATTCAAACTTGTCAAAGGAACAAAAGAATCAAAACTTGATACGGTTTTGGTTATTGTGGCAATTTTGATTCCTTTCTGTATGGGAGAGTTTGCTATAGCAGCGTTTGCGATGTCTATATATAAGTTATCAGGGGTATTGATTTCTTATATTTCAGGCAGCATCGGAAAAGATTTAAAAGAAATTGCAGAAGTTACACCGAAGAATGTAAATGTTATAGATTCACAGTCAAACATACGACTTGTTTCTTCTGATTCTTTGCGCAACAAGGACAAGTTCATTGTAAAAACGGGCGAAATAATTCCTGTTGATGCGGTTATCACAGAGGGATTTTCAGAATTTGATACAAGCCGCGTGCACGAGTCAGATTGTGATGTATCACTGTCTGCAGGCGACAAAGTTTTGGCAGGATATATAAACCGTGGCTCATCTGTTACTTGTGTTGCTGTTTGTGATTATGACGAGTCGTTAGTTATGGACTTTAACCGCTTGGCAGATATGGCAGAAAGCACAACAACTATCGGTGAAAAGAGATTTTTACAGATTTCAAAGTGGTACCACTTGGGAATACTTTTACTGGCTATTGTTGTTTTGTTGATTTCGGGATTTGTATCAGGCGCATGGAACAGTGCGCTGTTAAGAACAAGCGTACTTTTAGTAGCTGCAACATCAACTTCTAACATAATTGCTATTCCTTTAATCACCTCAAGTGCTATCTGGAAGTTGAAAAAATCAGGCCTTGTTATAGCATCAACAGATATGCTTGATGAAATAGCAGACATAAACTGCGTAGCATTTGAAAAAGACGGCATATTAACCAACGGCGTATATAAAATTTCTGATATCTACACAGCGGACGGCATTGCTGAAAACGACTTTTTGATGATTGCCGGCGTGTGTGTAGGTGGTAGAGCGCATCCTGTATCGCGCATATTTACACAATATCAAAACGAACACTTGACTGCCGAAAATGTTATGGAATTTCCCGGTAAGGGCGTAGAATGTACCGTAATGGGAAAGACAGTTCTTTGTGGTAGCGAAAGCTTCATAACAGAATGCGGAACAAATCTCACAGAAATTTCCGGCTACAAGCTTTATATCACTATTGACGGCGTAGTTTTGGGTGCCGTTTCGTACTGTGATGCTCCTGCTGAAAACGCGGCATCAGATATTGAAGAACTCAGAGCAATAGGAGTTGAAAAAGTAGTGATGTTTTCTGCCGACGATGATGAGGCATCAAAGAAAGCCTTTGAGGTGTCAGGTGCAGATGAATATATAGCAAATATGGACAGCTTCAAGAGGGTAGAAGAAATAAGCGCTATCAAGCAAGAAGAGGACGCAACCTGCGCATATATCGGAACCCACTTGTCAGGCGAACAAGCTCTTTGCGAAGCTGATGTAGGAATAACTTTAATAAACAAAGAAGAAAATAACCTTGAGTATACAAAGGTTTCCCTTTTAGGCAAGTTAAGAACTTTAGCCCGTGCTATTGAGCTTGCAAGATCGGCAAGCGGCAAAGTAGAGATTCACTTCTACTGCGCGTCAGCGGTAAAAATCATTATTACACTTTTGGGCTTGTTTGGTGCACTAAATGCTGCATCAGCAATTACAATTGACGCGCTTCTTACTATGTTTGCGTTGTTCTCGGTGAAAGATTTACTTAAAAAATAAAAATAAAAGAGTTTCAGGCATTGCCTGAAACTCTTTTATTTTTTTAATTCCAGCATTGTATCTAAAACTGTTCCCATTGTTCTGAACATATTGTTTTTACAACGCAAAAGCTTTCTGCGGTTTTTTGCACCGTAATCAGCCGAAACAACGGCTACTGTTCCCAAAACTGCACCGCAGGCGATTATTCCCATTAGATATTTTTTCATACAAAAAACTCCTTAATATTGATTTTGACAATATTATTATGCGGAGAAAAACAAAAATTAAACATTTAAAATTTTCAAAGCATTTTTATATGTAATGTTTTCAAGCTCATCTTTATCGAGATTCAAAGATTTCAAAAATTCCAACGTAGCTTTTGGTTGTTCCCAGGGGTTATCACTGGCAAAAAGTATTTTTTCGGAGCCGTGATTTTTGATTATTCTGATATATTGAGCAGGGTCGATATGACCTACCAAAAAGGCAGTATCGAGAAAAACATCAGTTCCTACAAGATAACACTCAACTTCGTCCCACATACGCCAACCGCCGAGATGAGCACAAATTATGTATTTTCCGCTGACATAGTTTAAGACGTTTTTCATTCTCTCGGGACTGCTGTGAACAGGAGGAGGCAGACCGATGTCTTTTCCTGTGTGAAAAACAGTATAAAGCCCTAAACTTTCTGCTTTTTTTAATATTTTAATACACTCGGGACTGTCGACATAGCACCCTTGAAA
The DNA here is from genome assembly GCA_045591015.1 of Congzhengia sp. Taxonomy (GTDB): domain Bacteria; phylum Bacillota; class Clostridia; order UBA1381; family UBA9506; genus Congzhengia. The sequence continues at coordinate 49,016 of JAZNSC010000007.1, read as the reverse complement.
CTCAGGATGTAATTTTATGCCGCAAAATCCCGATTCTTTTATATTTTCTAATATTTTGTCTGTATCATCATTCAATGGGTGCAAAGTTGCAAAGGAAACGATTTTTGAGTCTGTTATGGTACTTGCATAAGCGTTTATAGATTCAGTTTGCGATGGCTTCGTTGCAATAGGCAGAGCAACGCTTATATCGACGTCGTTTTCTTCCATTGAAGACAGCAACCCTGCCTTTGTTCCGTCAAAATACGATGTGGTTTCCTTGTGCTCGTATTTTAATGCACCGCTTTTTAAAACCTCAAGGGTCTTGTCGGCGATTTTTTCAGGAAAAATATGTGTATGAAAATCAATTAACATCAATAACACCTCTTTTATACAGAGAAGGGGAAACCCTCATTATTTTTTTGAATTGTTTACTAAAGTGATATTCATCATAAAAACCGAGGTTATAGGCTACCTCTTTTACCGTAATTTGCGGAAAATTTTTAAAATATTTCACAGCCTCGCCGATTTTAAACTCCAGCATATATTGATGAATTGTAGTTTTAAATGCTTCTTTAAAGTAATTTTCTGCAGTTTTCACTGAAATATTGCACTTTTTTGCAATTTCTGTATTGGTAAAAAACTTCTCAGGGTTTTTGTGAATAATCTCTTGAATTGTAAATGCAAGACTATTTTTAGAAACAGTGTCAGGCTCACACAATTCATACAAAAGCAGATTAAAGAAAATATCTGCTTTTTTTTGTTTGCCTAAGAGTTTACAATTTACAATTTCCGAAAAGTATTTTTTTACATTAGGATTTGCTGACACATCGTTAAGACTATTTAGAGAAACATGCGAGTAACTGTCGACGTCTGACGATACATCCCCGCAATTCACGTGAAAATACATTGTTTTGGTGTTTGGTGAGCAGGGGGAAATGCCATAGTGCATGTGATTGGCACTTAATATCAAAACGCTGTCTTTTGTAGCGTTAAAGCGCTCTTTGTCCTGACCGAATTCCCAGTTTCCCTGAAGAATATAGATGAAGTCGTGTTCGTTCATTTTACGCCTTGGATGAATGAAAGGATTGGCATAAAAATTTATGTTGGCTTCACTGATTGTATAGTGAGCATCCTGAACGAAATTAGTATACATCATATCACATCCTTTACGTTATTTTACATCTTTTTTTTCCTTTTGTCAATTCGTTGAAAAAAGTTTATATTGTATAATTATTTTAAAGAGAGGTGATATTGTGCGAATCTTTCAAAAAGGCTTTAATTTCGGTCAGGACGGACCGGGAAATAGACTCGTCTATCATTTGCAAGGCTGCAATATGAAATGTATATGGTGCTCAAACCCCGAGGGAATGAAAATATCAGGCGGAAAAGACTACACCATTGGGGAACTGTTTAATGAATGCAAACAGAGCAAAATGATGTTTTTTTCCGGTGGAGGAGTTACTTTTACCGGCGGAGAAGCAACGGTGCAATTAAATGAGCTCACATCACTTCTAAAACTGCTCAAGGAAGAAAATATACACACCTGCATAGAAACAAACGGCACATCGCCACGGCTTTTTGAGATTTTAGATTATGTAGATTATCTCATAATGGACTTTAAGCATTTCGACACTGATATATTAAAAAAATATACAGGGACAGGAAACAAAATAATCAAAAAGAATTTTGAAGAAATCTACAAAAGCAAAAGACAATTACACATAAGAATTCCTCTTATAAACGGAATAAATACCGAAAACCCTGCGGGCTTTGCAGAATACTTTTCAAAATTCGATACAACCAACACGCTTTTTGAGTTTTTGCCTTATCACGAATACGGAAAAGACAAGTGGCAAGAAGAATATAAAGTACATAATGGTTTTATAACCGATGAAATCTTAAATAAATTTAAAGAAGTATTTAAAACCTACAATCTAAATACTATAACTACTTGATAGGAGAGAATATAATGAACAAAATCTACGCACCCGGCGAACTTACAAAAATGGCAAAAGCCTTATACCAGGAAGAAAGAAAAATCAAAAGACTTGACGGCTGGTTTATAGCAAAAGAAACAGAAATGTTAGCAGATGAAAAATACAAAGAATGTACACCCGAAGTAAAAAAAGCCCACCTTTTATGTGAAGTGTTAAAGGAAATGCCGCTTTTTATCAGCGATAATGCAATTTTTGTAGGAACACAGCGTGACGCTTTTGCAAAAAGTTATGCACTTATAAATCCCTCATTTACAGTAGAGGGCTTTTCGGGTTATTGCGACCCTATGGCAATATACAATGATATCGAGCCCAACGATGAATTTTCCAAAGAACGCATTGACAAGGTGCGTTCCTTTACAGCAAAAACCAAAATGGTAGAGATGTTAAACGACACCTATTCTGCAGCAGAGAATTATACCAAAGAGGTAATTTTCTTTGTTGAGCAGGTAACGGGCCACGTTATTCCTGATTTCAGATTTGCGTTAAAGCACGGCGTTGATGCGCTTATAAAAGAAGCCAATGAAAAGCCTGGCGAATTTTATGAAGCTGCTGCAATTTCACTTGGCGGCGTGAAAATTTTAGTTGACAGATACATCGAAATAATTCGCGAACAAAAGAAAACCTGCGACACAAAAAGAGCAGAGCAGTTGGACCTTTTGGAAGAGTCCTTGATAAATATTTCTGGTAATGGTGCCAAGAATCTGTATGAAGCACTTCAGCTTTACATCCTTTTGTGGACGATTATGTGTTTAGAGCAAGCGCCTAACCCTTATGCTTTTTCTGTGGGTAATGCTGACCGTATTTTTGAACCATACAGAAACGAACTCACAAGGGAAGAAGCAAGCGAATTATTTAAGCATTTCCTTGTTTTCTACAATGTAGGCGACAGAAGCTGGGCAATTTCACAGAACGTACTCATCGGCGGCAGAGATATCGACGGAAACGACCTTACAAACACTATGTCTTATGCTATAATGGATGCATATTACGATATGAATTTACCGCAGCCGATTCTTTCTGTTAAACTGCATAAAAACACACCTGCCGAACTTTATGAAGAAATGGGAAGATTTTTCTTCTCGGCAGGAGTACTCACACCATCACTTTTTAATGACGATGCGCTTTTCGAAGTTTTAAAGAACAACGATGTTGATGAAAACGACATCCCCGATTATTCAGTTGCAGGCTGTCAGGAGCCTCTCATTATGGGCAAAGACAACGGCAACACAACAAACAGTTGGCTCAATCTTCCTAAAGTTTTAGAAATGGTGCTGACCGGCGGCATTTCTTTAATCACAGGGGAAAAACTAATGGAAACAGAAGATTATACTTTAGAAAACATCAAAGATGTATTTTACAAGACTCTCGATAAAGTTTGTGATGAAATGGTTGCGGCAGCAAATGGTGCGTCTTGTGCACTTTCCGAACTTAAAGTACCGTTTATCAGTTGCTTTATGGGTGGTTTAGAGTATGGTGCCGATATGCGCGATACAAAGTTACAGGGAACAAAATATAACGGTAGCGGATGTTTGGTGCATGGTCTTAGTGTGTTGGCGGATTCTTTTGTTGCTATTGCAGAATATGCAAAACGTTACCCCGACGGCAAGGAAAATCTCGTCAATGCATTGAAAAACAATTTTGAAGGCTTTGATGATATAAAAGAATTCCTTGCATCATGTCCCAAATTCGGAAATAATATTGAGGTTGTAGACAAAGAGGCAAGAGAAATTGCAATTCGCGTATCAAAACTTTTAAGGTCAAAGAAAAACTATCTGGGAAATTCATTCAGACCTGACTTTTCAAGCCCATCAACCCATCTTACTTACGGTTACTGGGTTGGGGCAACACCTGACGGACGAAAGAGCCGTGATATGCTTGGATATGGTGTAGACCCGCTTTATGGAGAGGCATCAAACGGATTAGGCTTCAGAATGCTTTCAAATATGAAGTTACCCTTTGAAGAATTCAACGGCGGCTATGCATCTCACTTAGGTATAGACCCCAAATATTTCAAGGGCGAAACTTTAGACAAAAAGGGAGTAGAATTTTACAACAATGTTGTAAGACCTTTATTCTTTAACGAGTTAAAAGAGGGAGTAGCGCCGTTTTACTTATATGTAAACGTAACAACCCCCGAAACCTTGAGAAAGGTACTTGCAAATCCTGAAAAGTACGCACCAAGCGGTGTTTACATTATGCGTATTCACGGAACATTTGTAAACTTCCTCGATTTATCTCCCGAAATCCAGCAAGACATTATCACAAGACTTGATTTGAACTCTACAACAATCGGCTGTTAGGAGAAAAGACTATGAAAGCAATTGGTATTGATATAGGAACCACAAGCGTATGTGGCGTTGTACTTGATGCAGAAAACGGAACGGTTCTAAAATCTGTGACACGCAACAGTAACGCCTTTATAAAAAGCGAAAACCAATGGGAAAAGATACAGTCCGTCGATACAATTATGAACGTTGCGATGAGCATATTGGATGAACTGATAGATGAAGATATCTCAACAATCGGCGTAACGGGACAAATGCACGGCCTGGTTTATGTAGATGCGAGCGGAAATGCCGTAAGTCCCCTCTATACCTGGCAGGACGAAAGAGGAAATCTTCCATACAAAGACACTACCTATGCAAAATATTTAAACAGTTTTGCAGGGTACGGAAACGTAACTGATTTTTATAATTTAGTGAATGGAATAAAGCCTGAAGAGGCAGTGAGTTATTGCACCATTCACGATTATTTCGTAATGAAATTATGCGGACTTAAAAAACCTTTGATGCACTCAAGTGATGCTGCAAGTTTCGGACTATATGATTTAGAAAAAAACGAGTTTAACTACGAGTGCAACGTAGATATTACCGCAGATTATCACATAGCGGGATCATATAAGGGTATTCCTGTAAGTGTTGCAATCGGCGACAATCAGGCAAGCGTTTTTTCTTCGATTTCTGAGGACGAAATCCTTTTGAATGTGGGAACAGGCAGTCAGGTTTCTGTAATATCTGATGTAATAATTGACACAGCCGATGTAGAGGTAAGACCATATTTTGAAAACAAATACCTTGTAGTCGGTGCGGCTCTTTGTGGCGGCAGAGCATATTCTTTGCTTAAAAATTTCTACTATGATATACTTAAAAACATAGAAGACGTTGATGATACAAAAGTATATGAAATTATGAACAAGATGCTCGATGATGTAGAGGACACATCCCTCGTTGTTGATACGCGATTTGCAGGCACAAGAAATAACCCCGAAATAAGCGGTAGTATTTCAGGTATAACCACCGAAAACTTCACGCCTGCACACTTGACAAAGGGAGTTTTAAACGGTATGGCAGAAGAACTTCATAAAATGTATGAGAAAATGAACGTGAAAAAGAGCGGAATAGTGGGCTCAGGCAACGGAATAAGGAAAAACTCCGCTTTGGTAAAGGCATTTGAAGAAAAATTCAACTCAAAAATGAAAGTGCCTGCTCACGTGGAAGAAGCAGCATTCGGTGCGGCGCTTTTTGCGCTTGTTTCCTGTGGCAAATTCCAAAATGCCAACGATGTGCAAAAACTCGTGAAATACAAAACTGTATAAAAGGTATGTAGAAAAAAGGAGAACGATTATGATAACTAAGCCGATATTTTTTGAAAGAAACAGAGTTGGCAGAGTATATACGGGTGGAAAGTTGTTCCACGGTTTTTTTGGTGATGCAGACATAGATGGATTCATGCCTGAGGAATGGATAGCATCATCTGTTAAGGCTATTAATAAAGTAATGAATACAGAAAAAGATGGCGTATCCAAAATCAAGGATAGTGACATGTATTTCGATGAATTGCTTGAAAAATATCCTTATGAAATGCTTGGAAGTTCAGGGAAAATGCGTATACTTGTTAAAATTTTAGACAGTGCGGTGCGTCTTCCGGCTCAAGCACACCCCGACAAAGCCTTTTCAAGAAAATATTTCAACTCAGAATACGGCAAAACTGAAAGTTGGATTATATTGGATACCCGCCCCGATGCCAAAATTTATTTCGGTTTTAAAGATGGGGTTAACGAGGAAATCTTTTCATCAGCCATAGACGAAAGCGAAAGCGACAAAGACGCAATGGAGCGCCTTATGGAGTATATCGAGCCAAAACTGGGCGACGTTTTCTTAGTACCTGCAAAAACAGTACACGCAATAGGTGCAGGTTGCCTGATTTTAGAAGTTCAGGAGCCTACTGACTTTACAATTCAGCCTGAACATTGGTGCGACGAATACAAACTGAACGACAGCGAAATGTATATAGGACTTTCGAAGGGAGATGCTATCGGATGCTTTGATTTTGGTAAGGCTCCCAATGCAAAAATAACTCCTGAAGTAGTTCTTGACACTGGTAATGTTAAAGTTGAAAAAGTAATACAAGAAAAACATACAGATTGCTTCATAATAAACCGTATCAATTTAAACGACGGCTCATATAAACTCAATTTATGCGACAGTTACGGCGTATATATAGTAACTGATGGAAGTGGCACAATAAAAGGTGAAAATTATTCACAAAATGTAAAGTGCGGTGACTATTTCTTTGTACCTGCCTGCCTTATGAACAAATTCACCATAAAGGGAAACCTTGAGGTTATAGAGTGCTACTAATGAGCATCGCCTTGTTTTTGGTTGACTAAAAAGACAAATTGTGATAAAATACAATACATTAAATTTGTTTTGGGGGTATGAGTAATGAAATCAAAGGCGTTTAGAGGAGAAGTGTGGACCAATGCCCACGCTGACATTATAAGCGAAATGATGAGAGTCAACGAACTCGAAGTTGACGGCAAGGTAGGTAATGATGGCTTCACAAAGAGCGCTACCGAAATTATGCAGAAGAACTTCAGTGATGAAATAAAAGTTTTATATACTTCAAACGGTACTGCTGCAAATATTGTTGCGCTTAAGAGTATTCTCGACAGATGGGGCAGTATTATATGTGAGGAGCACACACATATAAACACATACGAGTGCGGCGCTATTGAAAGTATGCTTGGCAATAAAATTTTGGCAGCCAAGGGCGAAATGGGAAAATTGTCCCCTGAAATCATAGACGAATATTTAAAAAGCATCAAAAACTATAAATACTTACCTCAGGTGGTTGTTATAACTCAGCCCACAGAGTACGGCGTTTTATATTCAATTGATGAAATCAAGGCCATTTGTGACTATGCACACGGAAAAAATATGTACGTCTACATTGACGGTGCAAGAATTTCAAACGCACTGGCAGCACTTAACACAACCATTAACGAAATGATTGAAAAAACCGACGTAGATGCATTTTCCTTTGGCGGTACAAAGGCAGGAGCAATGTTTGGCGAAATGGTTATTTTCAGAAGAAAAGAACATTTTACCGCTTTAGACTATATACAAAAGCAAGCGCTACAGCATTTGGATAAGTCAAAATTCCTTGGCGTGCAGATGGAATATCTCCTAAAGACAGAACTGTGGAGAGAAACGGCAAACTACGCCAATTCCGAAGCTAAATATTTAGAAGAAGGTCTCGTGAAAAAGGGAATTGAGATTTACTTCCCCGTAGATACAAACGCGGTGTTCTGTATTTTAGACGAAGAACAGTTAAAAGCCGTGAACACCCTCTACGACGTTACATATTGGGACGAAGGAAAAAAACTTGCAAGACTGATGACAACCTTTGCCACAAAGAGGGAAGACATAGACAAAATCCTGTCGCTTTTATAAGCAAAAAAACACTAAAAAACATAAAACAAAAAGACTGCGGAATTGCCGCAGTCTTTTGCTTTTAAAAGTGCAAAATTATGCGCTTTTACTTGACCGTAGGTGCATATTATGGTATAATTTTACTGTTATAAATTGTCACCGAAATAAGGAGGAAATCCACTTGAAAACAATTCGAAATGTAGTCAAAATATTTCCTGGAATGATGCTGTCCTTTGCTATAGCATTGGTTGCACAGCTTATAGAACGTATGCTACCAATACACATAATCGGCGCATCGGTAATTGCGCTGTTTTTAGGAATGCTTATAAACACCTTCTGGAGACCTGAAATTTTAACCTCAGGAATAAAATTCACATCAAAAAAACTCCTGAAATTCGCCATTATTTTATTGGGCTCTTCATTGAGTGTGGACGTTATCTTTAACGTAGGTAAATTATCTTTGGTAGTAATGTTCTTCACACTGCTTACTTGCTTTGGCGGAGGCTATTTTATTGGAAAGCTTCTCAAGCTTGATTGGAAGCTGTCAAACTTGATTTCTGCTGGTACAGGCATTTGCGGTGGCTCTGCTATTGCCGCCATTGCACCTGTAATAGATGCAGAGGATTCTGATATTGCGTACGCTATGTCGGCGACGTTTTTGTTTGATATGGCGATGATAATTCTATTTCCCATTATGGGCAAACTTATGGAATTAAGTCCTGAAGCATACGGACTATGGGCTGGAACAGCTGTAAACGATACATCAAGCGTTGTTGCGGCAGGTTATGCTCTTGGCGAAGAAGCAGGAGATTTTGCCACGATGGTTAAGCTCACACGAACATTGTCCATAATCCCCACTGTGCTTGTATTTTCGTTTGTAAATGTACGAGTAAAAAGAAAAGCCAACATCAATACAGAGCGCAAAAAAGTAAATATTTTAGGCGTTTTCCCTTGGTTTATATTAGGCTTTGTGGGTTTGGCGGCGATTAACAGCTTGGGAGTTATTCCAAGCGAAGCTTCAGCAATAGCAAAAGACATCAGTAAATTCTTAATGGTTTCAGCTCTTGCTGCGATTGGACTAAATACCAAGCTCAAAGATATGAAAAAATCAGGTATAAACCCTATGATTCACGGCTTTATCATATCTGCCTTGGTTGTTATTGTAGCCATTACAGTAGAGTACTTTATGGGTATGGTATAATAAAAACTACACCGAGAGGAATAATCAATGAATATCAAAAATTATCTATACAACGAAAATGAATCAGGTATGAATTATATCGTTTTTCATCCCGATGTTTATCATGATTTGCCGTTGCTTGTGTATCTTCACGGAGCAGGCGAGAGAGGTAAGGACATAACGCATCTTTACCGACACGGCGTGCCTAAATTGATAAGCGAGGGAAAAGAAATCCCTGCGGTAGTATTATCGCCCCAATGCCCCGAGCAAAACGTATGGGACAACGTGATAGACAGAGTAAAAAAAATCATCGACAGCGTTGTAGAAGAATATAACATTCCGAAGGACCGCATCTGCATAACAGGTTCGAGTATGGGCGGCTTTGGCACCTGGATGATGGGACTTACGTACCCCTCGTTCTTTTCTGGTATTGCACCTGTTGCCGGCGGCGGAATGTCCTGGAGAACGCCAAAACTCCGCACAACACCTGTCCTTGCAGCACACGGAGACGTTGACGATGTAGTTCCGTACTCATATTCTGAAATGATGGTAGATGGTGTCAATAGTAACGGCGGAACAGCCGAACTCATAAAAATAGAGGGCTACGGCCACAACGACGGCATCGACTACGCGTACAGAAACACCAAAGTCATCGACTGGCTCGTAAGCAAAAGACGTACTGACTTTGATTATATACCCGAAATGTACGAAGAGTTGTTTTAAGTGATAAAAATATCGGATGAAAACAAACTGTACTTCTTTTATAAGTAGCATTCAATAACAAATTTGTGAACTGCAGGTGGTATTGTGAACGAAATAGATAAGAATATGATTGTATCGTCGGATTTTAACGAACCCGATACAGTTTTTTACAATGTTAAAAATAAACCGTTTAATCTCTATGGCTTTGCAGAAAAAGAAATCGGCAAGCCTTTTGCCAGAATGGATGCGGCAACCGCAAAAACCGTAAGTCAAGGCGTTTATAGTTCTAACTTTTGGACTGCAGGCGGAAGAGTAAAGTTCAAAACCAATTCGCCTTATGTGATTGTTTCGATTTGCCCACCCGGTATAATAGATGTATGGCCTCAAATGTCGCCTGTTTCCGTTAAGGGCTGTGATATGTATGAGAAGATAGACGGAAAAGAAGTCTACGCAGGCACATTTATTCCTCCTTTAGAATCTAAAGCAGAATATCAGCAGATATTAAGATTTAGCGAAGAGGGAATGCACGATATAACAATCAATATGCCGACCTACGCTCCTATATGCGAAATGTATGTTGGTCTACATAAGGATGCCATAGTTTCAGAGGGCAGCGGCTATAATAACGAAAAACCATTTGTTTTTTATGGCTCATCTATCACACAAGGTGGCTGTATGGCAAGACCGGGTATGATATACGAAAATATATTATCAAGAAAGTATAATATAGACTATATCAATTTGGGCTTTGCAGGAAACGCCAAGGCCGAAGATGAAATCGCAGCATATATTTCAAACCTTGATATGAGCGTCTTTATATATGATTATGATTATAATACACCTAGCATAGAGCATCTTGAAAAAACACACGAGAGAATGTTTAAAACAATCAGAGAAAAGCAACCAAACCTACCTATAATCATAATGTCGGCGGTTTCGGGAATGGACAGAGAATATATGAAAAAACGCCGTGATGTTGTTTTTAAAACCTATCAGAATGCGAAAAACAACAAAGACGAGAATGTTTATTTTATAGATGGCCTCGATTTGTTTGAAAAATACGGCTACGGATGGGGAGAGCCCACTTTAGAGGGGGTTCATCCTACAGATTTAGGCTTCAGCCTTATGGCACGGGCAATAGGCGAAGTTTTAGAAAAGGAAAACCTTGTATAATAAGTGAAAATATCAGAAAAATAATAGAGTATAGTCAATATACAAAAAAGCCAACCGAAATTTTCGGTTGGCTTTAATTTTATTGATTTGAATACTGTTCGGATTTTCGTAAAATACTAATTAACGGAGATATTACAATACCGCAGACGATGTTGCTTATACCATGTACAATGTCCCAGGGCAAGCCTGCTATAATCCAGGCAATTGTTTGCTCGAAATTAAAGCCAAACAATAACGCCTGCGCAGGTGCATAAAGTACACCGTACAAAAAACCATGGAGCCCGCAGAGCAATATATACACGATAGCGGGTGCTTTCTTTGGCAAGAGCATTGTGGCACCCCAAAGAATAGTCCATAGGTACAAGTGGGGAACCCACCACGCACTGAAGCCTGAAAACAAACCGCACAACAGCACGTAAGTGTATATTGGGTATAGAGCTTTTTTTCGATAAACAACCGTTGTAGAAATAACAAATACGCCCAAAAGGTGCACGTTTGGCAATGCTTCCATAATGATTTTGGAAGCGTACATAAGTGCGCCGAGCATACCAAAAATGGCGATTTCTTTTGCGTTTACTTTCATTCGCTACTCAGCCCTAAAGGTATAAGTTGCTCCCGGTGTGACGTCTGTATTTTCTATTCCGCTTGTTGCGTATTCTTCGTCAATGTAAAAAGCCCAGTATTTTCCGTCCTTGTCAAAGTCAAGGGTTTCACCGTTTACGGTTTTTACATATAGACCGTAAGGCCCCATATCGCCATCGATTAAATCGTGCTCCGTCAAAGCATCGCAAACAGTTTTTTGGTCGGTGTTGATTACAAAATCTGTCTCTTTTCCGTCTTTGCCAATAACAGAAAAGTTAAAGGTCACCGCACCCTCGCCCAATATGGTGGGGGCAGTAATTTGTTGAGGATTGTTTTCGTGGTTTGCGGGTGTTTTATTGTCTTTGCATCCTGTTACAAATAGTGCTACGGCCGCAATAAGCACAAAGCAAAGGAACGAAGACCGCCATTTAGTAAGTTTTGTCTTTTGCATAATATGCAAATCTCCTTTATATTTTATTTTCTCTCGGTCGGCGCTCGCGACGAATAGTAGAGAACCTTGCATGAAGAATATTTCGACTCGGCACTTGTTTTTCGCCTTCTCGGTTTCCCAATGGCTTGTCTTCGATTGCGGCATCGAACAAGAAAAACAAAACAGCGTGCCTCACGGCGACGGGCTCGTATAGGATTTGCACCTATTTCCTCTTCAAACATCTACATTATATCATAATTACATTTTTTTTCAATAGCAAAGATTGAAAAGTCGCATTTTTTATGATATAGTAAAAAGGAATATTACAAATAAAAGTGACACCATTTAATTATTGCACAAAAGAAAGGAAGTGTAAAACATTGCAGTATATAATAACATTTTTACAAGGAGTAGTGTCCTTTGTTTCTCCTTGTATGCTGCCAATGTTACCTGTATATATTTCGTATATTTCAGGCGGAAATAAGGACAAAGGAAACGTCTTTGTTCGCTCTTTGTTCTTTGTGTTGGGCTTTACGGTAGTGTTTACACTTTTGGGACTTTTTGCTGGAACGTTAGGTTCTGTATTTGTCAAGTACGAAAAAACATTTCACATCGTGTGCGGTGTTGTTATAATAATTTTGGGCTTGAATTTTTTGAATTTATTTAAAATTCCATTCTTAAAAGGAATTCACAAGGCACACAAAGTAACTGGCTTGATTTCATCATTTTTCTTTGGCATGTTGTTTTCTGTAAGCCATCTGCCCTGCGTGGGAGCACTTTTAGGCTCAGCATTGGCAATGGCAGCTCACAGCGGAACTGCTTTTGACGGTGTGCTGCTTTTGATTGTATATTCCTTAGGTATGGGATTGCCGTTTTTGTTGTCAGCGCTTCTGATTGAAAAACTTAAAAAAGTATTCGACGTAATAAACAGAAACTATAAAGCAGTAAACATTATCTGCGGAATACTTTTGATTTTGATAGGTATAGCAATGGCAACGGGCTTGCTGCACGATTTACTTTGCGCTCATTAAAATGTGGCTTTAGCAAAATTTTGCTAAAGCCTTATGTTTACTTAAGGAGATAAAAATGAAGTACAAAAACATACATAAAGGCATATTTATAAACCGCCCAAACAGATTTATAGCAGAGGTGGAAATCGGCGGCGAGACAAAAATCTGCCACGTCAAAAACACCGGCAGATGCAAAGAACTTCTCGTAGAAGGAGCAGAGGTTTACCTGGAAAAGTCAGATAACCCTCAAAGGAAAACAGAGTACGACTTGATTTCTGTCTATAAAGGAAATAACCTTATAAATATGGACAGCAATGCGCCAAACAAGGTGGTACACGAATGGCTAAAGCAAGAAAAACTCTTTAAAAACATTACACTTATAAAGCCTGAAGCAAAATTCAAAAACTCCCGATTTGATTTTTATGTAGAAACAACAGATAAAAAGATATTTATTGAGGTAAAAGGTGTCACCTTAGAAGAAAATGGCATTGCAAGTTTTCCTGATGCTCCCACAGAGCGAGGCGTTAAGCACCTTGGGGAACTAATCGAAGCGATAAAATATGGCTACGATGCTTATGTTTTATTTGTGATACAGATGAAAGGGTGTAAAAGTTTTAAACCAAACAGAAAAACTCACCCCGAATTTGCAGATGCTTTGATTAAAGCGAAAGAACACGGCGTGAATGTAATCTGTGTTGACTGTGTTGTAACAAAAGATGAACTTTTCATTGATGATTATGTGGATGTCAAACTAAACGGTTAGATTCATAAACAATCTCCTTATAACATATAATTTACCATTATAAAAAAAGGGGATTTGTAGAATGAAAGACTACATTGAAGAACGAGCAGTGTCTTTGGCAGAATACATAATAAAAAACAAATCAACCGTAAGAGAAACCGCAGCAGTATTTAATATATCTAAATCTACAGTACACAAGGACGTTGCCGAAAGAATATGGCAAATAAATAAAACACTTGCAAAGCAAGTTGAGTCCGTTTTGTCAGATAATAAAGCCGACAGGCATATAAGAGGCGGCATTGCCACAAAACACAAATACGAAGAAATAAAAAAACAGAAAAAATAAACAAAAATCTCTCGAAATTTTCGGGAGATTTTTTTGTGCTCATTAGACGTAATTCAATTGACTTTTTTGGCGATTTGTAGTATGATAAAAAATAGTCGATAAAAGGAGTATATTATAAAATGTTAATTGATTTCAACAGAACAATTGCATACGTTTGTCCCGGATGTGGAGAAGTGGCATACGGTGATTTCAGCATTTTTGGGCTTTCCGGCGGCAGAGGGATTTCTGTTTCTTGTGATTGCGGAAGATCTTCTCTTGAGATGAGCACAAAAAACGGAACTACCTATCAAATCGTTGCAAAATGTCAGGTGTGCGAGCAAAACCACATTTATGCTGTGACATTAAATGATCTTATGCATCAACGCATTTTAGAGTACTCCTGTCCCGAAATTTTGATGGGACTTGTTTTCATAGGAAAAAGAGAAAACGTTGAACACGCGGTAGACGAAAACAATAAATATATAAAAGAAGTTCTCACAACCTGCGGAATAGAGCACGCAGGAAAAGACGGAATTACAATTTTAAAAGCACTTGATAAGATACAGGAACTATCTGACGAGGGTGGCCTGTCTTGCGAATGTGGTTCCAATTTAATCGATTTGGAAGTTTTAGAAAACGGAATAGTATTAGAATGCTGCACTTGTGGTGCAAAGGCGTTCTTTACGGCGGACGATATAAGACAAGAAAATTTTTCTGATATAACGGAGATTTTGATCAGCAAGAAAGAGTAGAAAGGTAACAAAAGAAATGAAAGCAAAATCAGCATATATTTGGAACGAAACACTAAAGCTCTTAAAGGAAAAAGTGAGCGAAACATCATACGAGCATTGGATTGAAAGACTTAACGCTGTAGGTATCGCAGAGGGTAAGTTTTATATCAAAATGCCTACAGAACTCCACATGGAGATAGTTTCATCCATGTATTTAGATGAGATTAAAAACGCAGTAAATATGGTATCAGATGAACCTTTAGACATTGTTTTAATTGATTATAACGAGCCTTTACCTGACTGCCTAACTGTTGAGGTAGAGCACGTCCGTACTGATGATGCTACAACATTAAATCCGAAATATACATTTTCTTCATTTGTGGTAGGTGAGTCAAATAAATATGCTCACGCCGGAGCAAAAGCAGTTTGCGACAAACCTGCATCGGCATTTAACCCTTTATTTATTTATGGTGGCCCCGGACTTGGCAAAACCCACCTTGCTCACGCCATTGGTAATGAAATCAAACTTCGCAATCCCGAGGCTAACGTACTGTATGTAACCAGTGAAAACTTCACAACTGAATTTATCAATACAATTATCAGCGGTAACGGCGCAGTAGAATTCAGAAATAAATACCGTACCTGTGATGTTTTGATTATTGACGATATTCAGTTTATTTCAAATAAAGACCAGACACAGGTTGAGTTTTTCCATACTTTTAATGCGTTATATGAATCTCACAAGCAGATTATTATCACATCGGACAGACCGCCTGTTGAATTAAAAGAATTAGAAGAAAGAATGCGCTCACGTTATGAGTGGGGACTAATTGCCGACATCAAGCGCCCTGACTTAGAAACTCGAGTAGCCATTTTAAAGAAAAAAGCAAGCGAAGAAAACTTCGCAGTTTCTGATGAAATAATTTTCTACATAGCAGAGCGCCTAAAGTCAAACATCAGAAATTTAGAAGGCGTCTTAAAGCGCCTGATGGCATATAATGTTTTGATGGGAAGACCCCTGACACATGAGCTTGTTGATGAAGCTATACAGGAATACACCGGCAAAACGGGAGACCCTCACGTAAATACAGAGTATATTTTATCTATTGTGGCAAACTATTTTAATGTTACATCAGATGAAATTTTGTCGTCAAAGCGTACACAGGAAATATCCTATGCCCGCCAGATTGCAATGTACTTAATCCGTGAGTTTGTAGGCTTGAGCTTGCCTAAAATAGGACAGGAACTTGGCGGAAGAACTCACGCTACAATAGTAAGCGGTATCAACAAAATCAAGGAAAGTCTTGAAAAGGACGAAGATACCAAAAAAATCGTAGAAGAACTTATCAAAAACCTTGAAAACAGGGAGTAATTTATGAACATCAAGATAACAACCGAGTATATAAAGTTAGACCAGCTTTTGAAGTTTTCAGGCGTCGCTGAAAACGGTGTTTTCGCAAAGGAAATCATCTGGGACGGTCTGGTAAAATACAACGGTGAAATTTGCACAATGCGAGGTAAAAAGGTTTACCCCGGTGATAGGGTATTGGTAGAAATTCCCGATGAATTAACGGAAGAAATCTGTGTGGAGTAATTGAAATGTATGTAAGTAGACTTAAGCTCTATGGCTTTCGTAATTACAAAAGTGAAGAGTTTGAATTTTTTCCGGGTACAAATATTTTGTACGGCAACAACGCCCAAGGAAAAACCAATGTATTAGAAGCACTGTACCTTTTTTCTATCGGTAAGTCTTTTCGTACACAGCAAGACAGAGAAATCATAAATTTTGACGAAAATTTCACCAGAATATCTGTAGAGTTCGAAGACATAAGACGTACAAATGAAATAGAAATAGTAATACGCCGTGACAGAAAAAAGCAGATAAAAATAAACGGAGTTCCCATAAGCAAAATGGGAGAATTGATAGGACTTTTTTCTGTTGTTTTGTTTTCGCCTGACGAATTAAACCTAACAAAAGGCTCACCAAATGCAAGAAGAAAATTTTTAGATATAGCACTTAGCCAGATGAAACCAAAGTACTATCACATCTTAAGAAGATACAATAAAGTACTTGAACAGAGAAATAATTTAATTAAAAAGATGAGATTTTCTCCCAATGACTCTGCTAAAGAAACGCTTTTTGTCTGGAATGAAAAGCTTGCAGATTATGGTATGGCAATTATCGAATACAGAAAAGATTTTATTGAAAGGCTAAACAAATTCTCACAAAAAATCCACCAAGAGATTTCAGGAGAGAATTTTTCTGTCAAGTATAAGCCTGCATTTTCAACGAAAGAGGAATTTTGTGAAAAACTCAATTCCTCATTAGACAAAGAAATAGAGCAGGGTTTTACGCTGTACGGACCTCATAGGGACGATATAGACATATTCACCGAAGAAAAAGATATAAAAACCTACGGCTCACAGGGTCAGCACAGAAGTGCGGTATTGTCATTGAAACTGGCACAGGCTGATATGATGTACGAAGATACAGGAGAATACCCTGTGCTTTTACTTGACGATATTATGTCAGAGCTAGATTCTGTAAGACGTGCATATTTAGTAAATAAGATAAAAAATAAGCAGGTTATCATTACCTGCACAGACGCCGATGAAACGGGAATTAAGAGTGATTCTCATCTCATCCATATAGAAAACGGAAAAATCATTTAAGGAGTATTGTTATGTATGTGCATTTAGGCGGGGACACCGTTGTACTTCAAAAAGATATAATAGCGATTTTTGATTTGGAACTTACCAGTATATCAAAAATCACCCGCGAATTTTTGCACGTAGCAGAAGAAGAGGGGTTCGTTGTCAATGTTTCCGAGGATTTGCCAAAATCTTATGTTTTAGCAGAATCTGACAACGAAAGTAAAGTCTACATTTCCCCCATTTCTGCGGCTACGTTATTGAAGCGTGCCAATAACATTTTAGACGAATTTTAAATATATTTTTTCATACGTTCTAAGGCATTTTTTTCAAGTCGGGAAACCTGTGCTTGAGAGATGCCTATTTCTTCGGCAACTTCCATTTGAGTTCTGCCTGAAAAAAACCTTAAATTAACAATCAATTTCTCGCGGTCTGTAAGTTTTTTCATTGCTTCTTTTAGAGCGATTTCCTCAAGCCACGACTCGTCAGTGTTTTTGGAATCCTTTACCTGATCCATAATAAATAGGGTGTCGGTTCCGTCGCTGTATGCAGGCTCAAATAGTGACACAGGCGACTGAATTGCCTCCAATGCAAACACGATGTCCTCCTTTGGAATCTGCAGAATTTCGGACAATTCTTCAATTGACGGCTCTTTTGAGTGAAGGTTTATATAATCTTCTTTTGCGCGTAGTGTCTTATAGGCAATGTCTCTTAAGGAACGACTTACTCTTATTGGGGTGTTGTCCCGCAGATATCGACGTAATTCGCCGATGATCATAGGTACAGCATAAGTGGAGAATTTCACGTTATGCTTAAGGTCAAAATTATCAACTGCCTTAATAAGACCAATACAACCTATCTGGAACAAATCGTCAGCGTTTTCATCTCTGTGAGAAAAACGCTGAATAACGCTTAACACAAGCCTTAAATTTCCGTCTATAAATTTTTCGCGGGCAAGCATATCGCCTGCTTTTATTTTTTTCATAAGCTCTGTTTTTTCTTTTTCTGAAAGCACCGGTAGCGCGGAAGTATTTACACCACATATTTCAACTTTGTTCAACATTTTTGTACCTGCCTTGTGAGTTTATAAAATAATTATTGCCTCAAAAAATGGTAAGTATTCAAATTGATGCGAATTATTTCTAAGATGTGAACAATTCAAAAAAACACTTTATAAATGAAAAAAAGTGTGCTAAAATAAATTTCGAAATCAAAAAAAGTGAGATGATAATTATGTTGTGCGTAAAATGCAAGAAAAACCCTGCAGTACTTTTTGTAAATAAAACCGATACTGCAACAAACGAGCAGACTACAGAGGGTTACTGCTTAAAATGCGCAAGAGAATTAAATATAGGTCCTGTTGACGATATATTAAAGAAGATGGGACTCACTCCCGAGCAACTTGACGAAATCACAAACGGCATGAATGACTTTATGACGTCTTTAGAAGATTATGATCCTGAAAGCGACGAAGAATTCGACGAGAACAATATGCCCCTTGCTATGATGAATGGCTTTGGGAATATTTTTGGCGGTAACGCAGATGAACCACAGGGCACAGTCAAGACCGCAAAGAAGCAAAAGAAAAAAGAGCAGAGAATTTTAGACAGCTTCGGCACTAATCTTACTGCTAAAGCAAAAGATAAACTCATCGACAGAATTGTAGGCAGAGAAAACGAAATAAACAGAGTAGTGCAGATACTAAACAGACGTTCAAAAAACAACCCTGTTCTTTTGGGTGAACCCGGTGTAGGTAAAACTGCAATCGCCGAAGGCTTAGCTGTCAGAATCGCAGAAAGAAACGTTCCTGCAAAGCTCTTTGATAAAGAGGTTTATCTTTTGGACTTTACTGCCATTGTTGCAGGTACACAGTTCCGCGGTCAGTTTGAAGCAAGACTCAAAAAGATTTTAGAAGAAGCAAAAAAACTTGGAAATATAATTTTAGTAATCGATGAAATCCACAACATTGTAGGCGCAGGAGATGCTGAGGGTGCTATGAGTGCGGCAAATATATTAAAGCCTGCTTTAGCGCGTGGTGATATTCAGGTTTTAGGCGCTACGACCCTTGATGAATATAGAAAGCACATCGAAAAAGATTCAGCTTTAGAGCGTCGCTTCCAGCCTGTTATGGTTGACGAACCAACAATGGAAGATACAGTAGAAATACTAAAAGGTATCAAGGATTACTACGAAAACTATCACAGAGTAAAAATTTCCGACGACGTAATTGAGCAGGCAGTATATCTTTCCGAAAGATATATAACCGACAGATTCCTGCCCGATAAGGCTATTGACGTTATAGACGAAGCAGGTTCAAAGGCAAATCTACAGAACAAAAAACTTGTTGAACTCAAAAACTTAACAGACAAATTAAAGCTTATACAGACGGAAAAGGAAAACGCAGTTTCAAGTGACTCTACAGAGGACTACCAGAAAGCCGCAGAATTAAAAGCAAAAGAATGTGCCCTTGTTGAAGAAATAAATAAACTAAACGCATCGGGCATTGACACAACTTTAACCCTTGAAAACATCGCTGAAGTTATAGAGGATTGGACAAAGATACCCGTTAAGAGTCTGACTGAAACAGAAAGCGAAAAACTTTTGAATTTAGAATCAAGAATTAAAGAGTACGTTTTAGGTCAAGACCACGCTGTAGAAGTCGTGGCTGAAGCCATAAGACGTAATCGTGCTCGCCTAACACGCGCGAGACGCCCTGTTTCGTTTATTTTTGCAGGACCTACCGGTGTAGGTAAGACAGAGCTTGCCAAAACATTAGCACGAGTGCTTTTTGATTCCGAAGAAGCAATGATAAGAGTCGATATGTCCGAATATATGGAGAAGCACACAGTTTCAAAGCTTATCGGTGCACCTCCGGGATATGTTGGCTATGATGATGCAGGTCAACTTACAGAAAAAGTAAGAAGAAAGCCCTATTCCATCATTCTTTTAGACGAAATAGAAAAGGCTCACGCAGACGTGTTCAATATTCTGTTACAGATTTTGGACGACGGCAGAGTAGCAGACAGTCACGGACGTATAGTAAATTTTGAAAATACAGTAATCATTATGACGTCAAATGCCGGTTCTAATGTCCGTTCTGCAAATCTTGGATTTAATAAAACAGAAGATGATTCGGCCCACGCTCGTACAGAAATGGCTTTAAAAGAAATCTTTAGACCGGAATTTTTGAACAGAGTAGACGACATCATCACATTTAAATCATTAGCGCGTGAAAATCTCGTAGGAATAGTTGACCTTATGGTAAAAGAACTTGCAACAGAGCTCTTTAGAAAAGAAATTATTTTAGAGGTTGATGCTGCTGCGAAGGATTTAATTTTAGAAAAAGGCTATGACCCAAAATTCGGTGCAAGACCTTTGCGTCGCGCAATAGAAAAGCATATCCAGAGTCCTATTGCATCCTTAGTAATAAGAGGCGAAGCAAAGCAGCATTGCAAAATCCGCGTTACTGCCGAAAGCGGAGAAATAAAAGTAACAGCAGAAAATATATAAATAAAAAAGCATTGCCCATGCGGGCAATGCTTTTTCTTTGTATTAAACTGTTTCTACTTTTGCAGCTGTGTCGGTTGATTTTTTGTTGGCAGCTTCCGGCTTGTCCTTCTTTTTGAAAAGTTTAATTATCTTATCAAGAATAGCCGGAACACTGTCGATGATATCCTGTGTAGGAGTTGTATTTTTTTCTACAGGCATAAGTTTGATTTCCTCTTTGCCTACAACCATAAATGCAACAGGCTCGATTGTAGCACCGCCACCTGAAGCGCCACCAAAGTTTGCATCGTTTGATGAAACAGCTCTCTGACCAAAGTCAGAACCGCCTGCACCAAAACCTAAAGATACTCTAGAAATAGGAATGATAACTGTGCCATCTTTTGACTCAACAGGCTCGCCGATGATAGTATTTACATCTACCATATCTTTGATGCTCTGCATTGCCGTTTCCATTAAACCGTTAATAGGATGTTCTGCCATTTTTTGCACCGCCTTAAATATAATTTATTTTCTTTTTAACATAATATAAGTCTTTACCAAACTACCTAACATTATTATAATATGAATCGGTTTCATAATCAAGATAGTTTTTAAATAAAATTCAAAAACCTTGTTACAGAAATCAGGGTTTATTTGCAGGTTGATTTTCTTTATTCCAAAAAGTGAATCAATCAAACTCAAAAGCGAGCAACATATTCCCCAGATTGCACCGTTTGACATACCTGTTGTAGCTGCGTCTTTAAAGCCGAAACGAACATTGAAATCAACGAGCTCTACAGATAAATGACGTTTTGCATATAAATAAATTTTCTTTCGCTTGCCTTTTGAAGCGTAGTATAAATCTTTGTAAAGTGAATAATCTTTAGGAGGCTTCAAACGAATTTTAAAAGGAATACCAAAGATTCTGATAAGCACACATTTTCTGTCTGCGTCGGCGTTTTTAACATATTCGAGGCCAAACTGCAAGGGTGTAACCAAAAACACGGTCAATAACAGTATTAACGCCAATATAACGATAAAAAACACCGTCAACAAAATCACCTGCTTACTCTTCTGTAATTTCTTCTGTAGTTACCTCTAATTGCTCTTGGGTTTCTTCTTCTGTTTCAAGATAAGGGAATTGCTTTGCCAAATCCTCCATATCAGGCAAATCAGATAAAGAATTAAGCCCAAAGCTTCTCAAAAATTCTTTTGTCGTTCTGTAAAGAATCGGACGTCCCGGAGCATCGAGCCTGCCTGATTCTTCGATTAAACCTCGTTCAATAAGCCTTGATATAGGACCGTCGGAGTTCACACCACGTATAAATTCCACGCTGCTTCTTGTTACGGGCTGATGATATGCAACAATAGACAAAGACTCTAAAGCTGCAGGGGAGAGGGGTTGCTTTCTCTTTGATTCAGCGAGTTTTGTTACATAGAGGAAATTTTCCTCGGGGGTTTTTAACTGTATGTACCCGTCGTATTCTGCAATTTCAAGTCCGCGGTTGTTTTCTTTATAGAAAGCCTTGAGCTTGTCCACATGTTTCCTGATGTCAGCATCATCAATTTCTAAAATCTCTGCCAAGTGAGAAATAGCAAGACCGTCACCCGAAACAAACAACAAACTTTCGATTACGGCATCAATATTCATCTATTATTTCACCGTCCTTAAGTTTTTCTAAATATATATCATTGCCTGAAATTTTCGTCTTTATAAGCTCAAGTTTTATCATTTCCAACAAAGCCAAGAAAGTAGCAATGATGGACTGCCTTGAATCGTCGCCCTCAAAAAGTGATGTAAAGGTTACTTTTTTCTTGGAATTGAGTCGTGTCCTGATGTAATCGGCCCTTGATTTAACAGAAACTGTGGCACGTCCTACCACACCGCCGAAAGCACTCTTCGGAGGGGGTGCTTTTCTTTCTGTTTTATCAAGTACTGACAAAAATGCTTGAAAAAGCACATCGACTTCATAACTCTGGTCGGAGTAGTCTGCTTCGCGCTTTGGCAGTACCTCAGGTTCTTTGTAAAAATTATAGTAATCGGAAAACTCTTTTTCTTTTAAAATTTCAGAAACAGCCTTCATACGCTGATAATCAGCAAGTCGACGTGCAAGGTCGGCTCTCGGGTCTTCGGCGTCAGTATCTTCGCGCTTAGGCAGGAGCATCTTTGATTTTATGTACAAAAGCTCTGCCGCAATTACAACAAATTCGCTGGAATATTCAATATCAAATTCTTTTAAAGTATTCATATACTCAAAATACTGCTCTGTGATGCTCACGATAGGTATGTCGTATATGCTTACTTTGTTTTTCTTCAAAAGATGCAGAAGAAGCTCTAAGGGTCCTTCGAAAACGTCAAGCTTTACCGCGTGACGATTTTCTTCTGCAATTTCTAATTGTTGCATTAAAAGCCTCCTCCTGCCAAGAAAAATAGCGTCTTTAAAATTATATCGGTGAAGAAATTTAAAACAGGGTCTATAACACCAAGGTATAAAGCAATAATCAAAACTATAAAGCCGTAGCGTTCGTATCTCATTATTTCAAAATATATGCGCTTTGGTAACAACGAAAGAAAAATCTTCGACCCGTCAAGAGGGGGAATGGGTATGAGGTTAAATACTCCCAGAGCGATGTTACATCCAATAAATATCTCAAAAAAAACGCTAGTAAAATGCCATGCAAACCCGTTTGGAATTAAGGGACAAAGGTACAAACTCCCAAACATACCGATATATGCTAATATAAAGTTCGATACAGGTCCTGCCAATGATACTAAAGCAGTATCTCTTTTGATGTTTTTGAAGTAGTATGGGTTTACCCTAACAGGTCTTGCCCAACCAAATCCAAAGAAAAACATACACAAAGCGCCAAAGGGGTCTATGTGTTTTAAAGGATTTAAAGACAGTCTGCCGTCGTATTTAGCAGTGTTGTCGCCGAGCTTATATGCCACAAAACCGTGAGAAAGCTCGTGAAAGCTGATAGCAAACAAAACAACTGCAAGCCTTAACAGAACCATCAATATACTTTCCAGATTAAATCCTGTAACATACAAATTCCTAAACAAAACAATACACTCCTTGTATTTTATACAATAATTATACTTGAATTTGCGCCTTGTGTAAATAGAAAAAAAGCAAATTTAATATGGTTTTAACATTTCCTTGAAAAAACGGAAAAAAATTCGACAAAAATTTAACAATTTTCTTTAAAATGATATGGACTTTTCAAAAATTATGTGCTAAAATGATATAGATGAGTTAAATTTAATATTTTATATATTTTAAAGGAGGTAAATCACTTGAGCGAGAAAACAAAAATTCCTTTTTCCGGCACAAAAGAGCAGGAAGAAAAGCTAATGAAAGTGATTGCGGAACACAAAGGTCAGGCAGGTGCGTTGATTCCTGTTCTTCACGAAGCACAGAACATCTACGGCTATCTTCCTATCGAAGTTCAGAAGATGATTTCCGACGGACTTGATGTTCCGATGGCAGAAATCTATGGCGTTGTAACATTCTACACACAGTTTACAACGGAGCCCAAGGGTAAATACCACATTGCAGTATGTCTTGGTACAGCTTGCTATGTTAAGGGTTCAGGACTTATTATTGACAAAATCAAAGAAAAACTCGGTATCGATGTAGGCGAATGTACACCCGACGGAAAATATTCCATCGAGGCAACACGTTGTATCGGTGCTTGTGGTCTGGCTCCCGTACTTACAGTTAACGAAGACGTTTACGGCAGACTCACAGAAGACGATGTAGACGATATATTAGCAAAATACAACTAATATGCGAGGTTTTTTATGCTTGAATTGTCTTTGCACGTTTTAGATATTGTAAACAACTCCGTAAAAGCTAAAGCTTCTAAAATCGAAATAGAAATAGACGAACAGGTACAAAAAAACATTCTCACAGTTTCCATTCGTGACAATGGTTGCGGTATGGATGCAGAGTTTTTAAAAAATGTTACCGACCCCTTTAAAACTACTCGTACCACACGAAAAGTTGGCATGGGACTGTCTTTGTTTCAGGCGGCGGCTGAAGCCACAGGAGGCAACCTTGTGATAAAATCACAGTTAAATGTGGGCACAGAGGTTGTTGTAACGTTTACATACGACCATATAGACCGTCAACCGATGGGCGATATGGCGGAAACTATGCAGACATTAGTATCAAGCAATGAAAGTATAGATTTTATATACCGACACATAAAAGACCAAAAAGAATTTGTATTTGACACAGCCCAGATAAAAGAAATTCTGGGAGATGTAAGCCTTAATAATCCCGAGATTCTTCTTTGGATTAAAGAGTTTATAAACGAGGGACTTACAGAAATCAACTCTTAAAATAAAGAAAAGAGGTATAGTTATGAAAAGCTTGGCAGAACTCGAAGCAATAAAAAATAAAATCAAAAATCAGGTTGAGGTTCGTCGTGATGCAGAAGATGGCATCCGTATCGTAGTAGGTATGGCTACTTGCGGTATCGCAGCAGGCGCAAGACCTGTTCTCGCTGCTTTAGTTGAAGAAGTAGGCAAGAGAAACTTAGCAAACGTATCTGTTGCACAGACAGGTTGTATCGGTATGTGCAGACTTGAGCCCATCGTAGAAATTTACGAAGCAGGCAAAGAGCGCGTAACATACGTTAAGATGAACGAAGAAAAAGCAAGAAAAGTTATCGCAGACCACATAGTAAACGGTAACATCGTTACAGAGTTTACTATCGGTGCGGCTGAGAAATAATCAGGAGGAACGGTAAATGGAATTTGCAAGAGCCCACGTTTTAGTCTGTGGCGGTACCGGTTGTACCTCATCAGGCAGCGTGAAACTTATTGATGAATTTGAAAAACACTTAAAAGAAAACGGTCTTGAAAAAGAAGTAAAAGTTATCAAAACCGGTTGCTTTGGTCTTTGTGCTTTAGGCCCTGTTGTAGTTGTTTACCCCGAGGGTGCTTTCTACAGCATGGTAAAAGAAGAAGACGTTGAAGAAATCGTAAAAGAGCATTTATTAAAGGGTAGAATAGTAAAAAGACTTCTTTATGATGAAACAATAGAAAACGATGACGTTAAATCATTAAACGAAGTTGACTTCTATAAAAAACAGATGAGAATAGCACTCAGAAACTGCGGTGTTATCGACCCTGAAAATATCGAAGAATACATCGGTACAGACGGTTATAAAGCTTTAGGTAAAGTTTTAACCGAAATGACACCCGATGAAGTAATCGAAGAAATCAAAAAATCAGGTCTCCGTGGCCGTGGTGGTGCAGGTTTCCCCACAGGCTTAAAGTGGATGTTTACAGCAAAGGCTGACGGCTCAAACGGTAAGTACGTTGCTTGTAACGCCGACGAAGGTGACCCCGGTGCATTTATGGACCGTTCAGTATTAGAGGGTGACCCACACGCAGTAATCGAAGCTATGGCAATTGCAGCCTATGCTGTAGGTGCTGACCAGGGTTATATCTACATTCGTGCAGAGTATCCTATTGCAGTAGAAAGATTAAGAATTGCTATCAAGCAGGCTAAAGAATATGGTCTTTTAGGTGACAATATCTTCGGTACAGATTTCTGCTTCGACCTTGACATCCGTCTTGGTGCAGGTGCTTTCGTTTGTGGTGAAGAAACAGCACTCTTAACATCTATTGAAGGTATGAGAGGCGAGCCCAGACCCAGACCTCCTTTCCCTGCAAACAAAGGTTTGTGGCAGAAACCCACACTTTTAAATAACGTTGAAACATACGCTAATATCACACAGATTATCTTAAACGGTGCTGATTGGTTTACAAAGATTGGTACAGAAAAGAGTAAGGGTACAAAGGTATTCGCTCTTGGTGGTAAAATCAAGAACACAGGTCTTGTTGAAATTCCTATGGGTACCACACTTCGTGAAGTAGTAGAAGAAATCGGTGGCGGTATTCCTAACGGTAAGAAGTTCAAGGCAGCACAGACAGGTGGTCCTTCAGGCGGTTGTATTCCGGCATCACTCATAGACACACCTATCGATTACGATTCACTTATTGCCATCGGTTCTATGATGGGTTCAGGTGGTCTTATTGTAATGGACGAAGATACCTGTATGGTAGATATCGCAAAATTCTTCTTGGAATTTACTGTTGATGAATCTTGCGGTAAATGTACACCTTGCCGTGTAGGTACAAAGAGAATGTTAGAAATCTTGGAACGTATCACAAACGGCCAGGGAACAATGGAAGATATCGATAAGTTAGAAGAACTTGCAGAAGGCATCAAGTCAACAGCACTTTGTGGACTTGGCCAGACAGCTCCTAACCCGGTATTAAGCACACTTCATTACTTCCGTGATGAGTATGTTGCTCACGTTAAGGACAAGAAATGTCCCGCAGGCGTATGTAAAGCATTACTTTCATATAAGATTGATCCCGAAAAGTGTAAAGGCTGTAGCTTGTGTGCTAGAAAATGTCCTGTTGGTGCAATTTCCGGCGAAATCAAGAGCCCGTACACAATTGATACTACAAAGTGCATTAAATGTGGCGTTTGCGAAAGCTCATGTAAGTTTAGTGCGATAGTTAAGGAATAAGGAGGGAGCAATCGAAATGGATATGGTAAATATTAAAATTAACGGTATCGATATGCAGGTGCCTGCAAATTACACAATTTTACAGGCTGCAAAAGATGCCGGAATAAAAATTCCTACACTTTGTTTCTTAAAAGACATCAACGGTATAGGCGCATGCAGAATGTGTCTCGTTGAAGTAGCAGGTGCAAAAGGTTTAGTTACCGCTTGCGTTTACCCTGTAAACGAAGGAATGGAAGTATTCACAAATACAGAAAAAGTAAGAAAAGCAAGAAAGACAGTTTTGGAATTAACACTTTCAAACCACGACAAAAAATGTCTTACCTGCACAAGAAACCAGAACTGCGAACTCCAGAAGCTCTGTGACGAATTAGGCGTTACAGGTATCGAGTTCGAAGGTGAAATCACAGAACACCAAGTGGATGATTTATCACCCTCTATCGTTCGTGACAACAACAAATGTATTCTTTGCCGTCGTTGTATCGCAGTTTGTAAGAAAGTACAGACAGTTGGCGCGATAGATGCTCAGGGCAGAGGTTTCGCAACAAAAATCGGTTCTACATTTGACCTTCCCTTATCTGCAACAGACTGCGTAAACTGCGGTCAGTGTATCGCGGCTTGCCCTGTTGGTGCTTTATATGAAAAAGACAGCACACAGGCAGTATGGAAGGCAATCGCAGACGAATCAAAGCACGTTGTTGTTCAGACAGCACCTGCTGTTCGTGCAGCATTAGGCGAAGAATTCGGTATGGAAATCGGTTCTCGCGTAACAGGCAAAATGGCAACAGCATTAAAAATGCTTGGCTTTGATAAAGTGTTCGACACAGACTTTGCAGCAGACGTTACAATTATGGAAGAGGGTACAGAATTTATCAACCGTGTTAAAAATGGTGGAAAACTTCCCCTTATCACATCTTGTAGCCCCGGTTGGGTTAAGTTCTGCGAACACAATTTCCCTGACTTTTTAGATAATTTATCATCAGCAAAATCACCTCACGAAATGTTTGGTGCTATCATCAAATCCTACTACGCTGAAAAAGCAGGCATCGATCCTAAAGATATTTTCGTAGTTTCAGTTATGCCCTGTACAGCTAAAAAGTTCGAAGCAGGTAGAGAAGAGCTCTCAAACAATGGACTCCAGGATGTTGATGCAGTTATCACAACACGTGAACTTGCAAAGATGATTAAAGAAGCAGGCTTAGAATTTACAGCATTAAAGGATTCTGTTTTTGATTCACCCTTTGGTGATGAAGCAACAGGTGCCGGTGTTATCTTCGGTGCTACAGGCGGCGTTATGGAAGCGGCTCTTCGTACAGTATACGAAGTATTAACAGGCAAATCTTTAGATAAAGTAGAATTCAATGCTGTTCGTGGTACAGAAGGCATCAAGGAAGCAACCATTAAGGTTGGCGACTTAGATGTTAACGTTGCTGTAGCACACGGACTTGGTAATGCGAGAAAGCTTTTAGAAGCAGTAAGAAGTGGCGAAAAATCATACCACTTTATTGAAATCATGGGTTGCCCCGGTGGTTGTGTAACAGGTGGCGGTCAGCCTATCGTTTCTTCTAAGGTGCTCGAATGTGTAGATTTAAAGGCTGCTCGTGCAAAGGCTCTCTATGATGAAGACGAAAGCTTGACATTGAGAAAATCTCACGAAAACCCCTATGTAAAGGCTCTCTATGATGAATATTTTGGCGAACCTTGCGGTCATAAAGCACATGAGTTACTCCACACACATTATCAGAAGAGAGAAAAAATCAACTACTAAAACAAAAAAGGCTGAAGCATAATGCTTCAGCCTTTTATTTTACCATTTTATAACGTTTTCGAATCTGTTAAGATACACAATCAATAATG
Source organism: Congzhengia sp. (assembly GCA_045591015.1). Taxonomy (GTDB): domain Bacteria; phylum Bacillota; class Clostridia; order UBA1381; family UBA9506; genus Congzhengia. The sequence goes on along the minus strand of JAZNSC010000007.1, from coordinate 19,904 downwards.
TTCCTAAAATACCGCAGGAGATAATTTCTCCAATGCCTATAGTCAATATAAAGTAGGGAAGTCCTGCCGGCATACCATAAGCAAATTTTAGCACAAATGGGATTATAAGAGTATTTGCAAGAATCGGCGGTATAGAGGCAAGATACTTATACTTTCTCAAAAGATAAGTAAATATAGCGCCAATTAGTGTTGCTATGCTGCCGAATATTATATCAAATGCAATGCAACCCGATAAAATATTTGAAATCAAACACCCAATAAAAAGCCCGGGAACAGCAGCCGAGGTATATATAGGAAGCACGGTCAGACTTTCCGAAAATCTCACTTGAATAGCACCATTTGCTAATCCTAATGAGTTTGCGATGAAAGTCAGCACAACGTAACTCGCCGCAATAATGGCGGCCTGAGTCAAAAACTTCGCTTTCGTTTTCATATTTAATTCTCCTTTAGTTTTGTTTTAAGTGAGGAAGGTCTCGAACTCACTGGTAAAGATAATATCATTTTTTTGAAAATAAGTCAACAATTTGTTAATAAACCCATCAAAACTTGACATTAAATATTCGACGGATTATAATTTTAGTATAGTGAGGTGTAAGTTATGGCAGAAAAAGTAGTAATACCAAAAACTTTTACAAAAGAATGGTTCGGTTATGTGTGGGATTATTACAGATACCACATTATAGGTGGCATTGTAGTAGTGGCGCTCTTGGTTATGACCGGAGTTGAACTTGCCGACAGAGTAGAGTATGACGCTAATATAAATTATGTTGCTACGGATGTTATTTCACTTGAAACAAGTGAAAAAATTGCCGATGCTTGCAAAACAGTATCTGACGATGTAAACGGCGACGAAGAGACAAACATTAACTTAACCCAACTTAACTTTACCCACGAAGCAGCAAAAGACCCTAATTTATACACAGCACTAACTAATAAACTGATGACTACTTTTGCGGTAGAGGACGAGTTCATTTATATAATGGACAAAACAATGATGAACGAAGTACTTAATATGAGCGCCACAGAGGGTGTTTTTATTCCTGTAGGCGAATGGGCGGACCAATGCAATGAAGATGAAATTTACGGCGCGTCCTTAAAAGAAAGCACTCTTTTAAACAACTATGAAATAAATACAGAAAATTTATATATACTCGTGCGCATGAATTATGACGCCGATAACTCGGAACTTTCGATAAAAGAAGAAAACGCTATAAAAATCGCTAATTTTCTTTTGAAATAAACGAAAAAAACTATTGACAAACGGCAAAAAACGTGGTATTATTAGCAAGTGAGCTCGAGTGGCGGAACTGGCAGACGCCCGGGACTTAAAATCCCGTGGGAAGTGATTCCCGTACCGGTTCGATTCCGGTTTCGAGCACCAGAAAAAAGACAGTTCTTTGAACTGTCTTTTTTCTATGAATAAATTAAGATGTAAAAGAAAAAAGACTCACAGTCAAACTGTGAGTCTTTTTTTATGTGGTGTTTCCTTATTTAGCAACCTTGTCTTTTAAAGCCTTACCAGCCTTGAAAGCGGGAACTGTTGTAGCAGCGATTTTGATTTTAGCGCCTGTCTGGGGGTTTTTGCCTTCGCGAGCCGCTCTTTTTCTAGCTTCGAATGTACCGAAACCAACTAAAGCAACTTTGTCACCCTTCTTTAATGTGTCGCCTACAACGTCAACAAAAGCATTTAAAACTGCTTCTGCGTCTTTTTTAGAAGCGCCTGATTTTGCTGCTAATGCTGCAACTAATTCTGTTTTGTTCATTATTTTCTCCTCCATATGTATTTAATATTATTAGGCTTTCGCCGTATAAACTATTTTATTTTTGCCTTGTCCCAGAGCTTGTCCATTTCATCTAATGTCATATCGGACAAATTCTTTCCCGAAGCTGTGGCCATATTTTCAACCTTTTCAAATCGGTTTATGAACTTATCGGTTGCTTTTTTTAAAGCTTCTTCAGGATTTACATTTAAAAATCTCGCTACATTTACAGCGGAGAAGAGTAAATCACCAAATTCCTCTTCAATTTTTCCTTGCTTGGCCTCTTTTACAGCGTCATCAAGTTCTGCAATTTCTTCTGTCAGTTTTTCGTATGCGCCGCTCGCGTCATCCCAGTCAAATCCAATCTTAGCCGCTTTTTTCTGTACTTTTTCGGCACGAATAAGTTGGGGGAGATATGAGCATACATCTTGCATTATCTCGGTTTGGGTTTTCAGGCCCTTTTCGAGCTTTTTGTTTTGCTCCCACAAATCCAGCGCCTCTTTAGAGGTATCGGTTTTGTCAGAACCAAAAATATGGGTGTGACGTGTAACCAATTTATTGCAAATATGGTACAATACATCGTCGATAGTAAAGGTACCGTTTTCGCTTCCGATTTGTGAATGAAAAACTACCTGAAGCAATACATCGCCAAGCTCGTCAGCGAATGCATCGGTATCTTTTTTGTCCAAAGATTCCATTGCTTCACATGCTTCTTCAAGCAAAGCGTACTTGATGGATTGGTGGTCTTGGGCTCTGTCCCAAGGGCAACCGCCATCTCCACGCAACACTTTCATTATATCAATTAAATCCTCAAAAGTATAGTTGTTTTTTGAAAAATTCATCTAAAATTCCCCTTTTTTAAAGGTTTTTTTTACCCGAATGTGAAAAATGCTATAAAAGTTTACGTTTCTTCATAAAACTTGCAATTTTATTTCCTTTGGGTAACATCTTAATATCTTCTTCGAAGAAGCTTTTTGTTATGCACATAGTACCAAAATATGCGATAACACCGATAACAATCGAAATTCCCAAAGCGATAATTGTCTTGATTCTCACAACGCTTTCAACCGGTGTGACGGGAGAAGCACCTGTGAGAAAATCGACATTTAATGAAACGCCGGGGCACCCAAGAAGTGCCGCGCTCAAATTATAGGAAAGATAAACAATAATTCCCATAACAAGTGCTGCAATCAAGGGTTTTACGATGAAATCTTTTAGGTTAAAATTAGGTTTAATAATTTTAACAATTGATGCAATATTTAGTGCTGCAATGATAAAGTAGCAGAAAAATGTGCTTATAGGAGCGCCGCCGATATTGAGCTCGGGTATTGCTATTAAGATGTAGTTTGATATAACCTTAAATACACCGCCTATGAGCATATTTCGTACAGGAATAAACACATGGCCTGCCGCCTGCAAAATTGCAGTGGTAACTGATACGATACACACAAATATAATTGCCAGTGACAAAAGTGCCAAGGTGTTTTCTGCACGTGAATTATTGTATAGACATACTAGTATCGGAGTGGAGAGTATTGACAATCCTATGGCACAGGGCAGTGCAAACATAGTTGTGATTCTTACAGACGATTCGGTCAGGAGTTTTGCCTGATTGTTGTCTTTAATAGCTAAAGCCGCCGAAATCGCAGGCACAATACTCATAGATATTGAAGTTACGATTGATGGAGGCAAGTTAAATAATGACATAGCATAGCCTGAATATGAGCCATACATAACGTCAGCGGCATCGGATGATATTCCGTTACCGATTCGTGCGTTTTCAGCACCTACGCCGAAAAATTCCGTCAAAGTTTTAAACATTCTTTCGTCAACAGTAATAGAAGAAAGTCTCTGACTTATCATAAATGTATCAATAACGTTAGTCAATGACATAACAGCAGCACCGATTGTTATAGGTATTGCAATAGTCAAAAGACGAACAAATATTTTCTTTGTATTGCTGGCTTCAGTTGCATTTGTCAGGGGCGTAGCGTTTTTGTTTTTGTAATAAAAAAGAATCAAAAGTAATAACGCAAGCAAGCCGCCTATGGTTACGCCTGAAATTGCGCCTGCTGCAGCCACTTCGTATGATACGGACATAAAGAGATATGCGCCCAAAAGCCCGATAACAAGCTTTGAAACTGCTTCTAAAACTTCTGAATATGCTGTGGGTATCATATTTGAATGTCCCTGAAAATACCCTCTAAAGGCAGATAGCACCGAAATGAAGAATATGGCAGGCGAAATAGCCACAATACTTAAATACGAGCCGGGAGAATTAAATGCTTTATCAGCAAAAGCACGAGCGCCAAAAAAGAGAATACACGTACCAATAACGCCGATTATAGACAAAAGTGCAACGGCGGCACGCAGTATTTTCTTTGATTCTGCAAAATTCTTTTTCGCAAGACTTTCTGATACCATTTTTGATACTGCAACGGGCAAACCTGCCGTTGCCATTACAAAAAGTGCTGCATACAGATTATAGGCACGACTAAAATATGCCATACCTGTTTCTTGTAATATATTTGCAAGTGGTATTTTAAAACAAGCGCCGATAACTTTTACTAACAAATGGGCGATTACCAAAACGGCGGCGCCCTCCATAAAAGATTGCTTTTTTATTTTATTCAAATCTATTCTTCCTTTCCAAAACTTGTCTTTAATAAGTTTATTTATGCAGATAGACTAATATACTATTTTCCCAAACAGAATCGCGCAAAAATCTTATCTACTATTTCGTCCGATACTGTTTTGCCTGTAATTTCGCCCAAGAATGAGGCACAATCTATCAAATCAATAGAAACTATATCATAAGGGATACATTCCTCTAAAGACAAAATAGCAGCCGAAATGGACGCGTGAGCCGAAATCAAGGCTTCCTTGTGGCGAAGATTTGTAATCGCATTGTTGTCGCCGGCGGAAATCTGCCCGAGTTTGAACATGTTTTCTACCGCATCTGTAAGTTCGTCCAGGCCATTTCCCGTCTTTGCAGAAAGGGTAATGACCTTATAATCGGAAAACATCGCATCAAACTCGCAATTTGCGATGTCGGACTTATTAAGAATAACGATAACATTCTTCTTATCTAAAGATGCAAATATCTCCTTGTCCTCTTGTGTTATTCCTGTAGAGGAGTCCGCAACAAATAAAACAAGCTCGGCATTTTTAATACATTCCTTTGACTTATCAATGCCAAGATTTTCGATTGTGTCGGCTGTTTCGTGAATTCCTGCAGTGTCAAACACATTCAAAACCGCGTTTCCTATCGTGATACGCTCTTCAATAATGTCGCGTGTTGTACCTGCAATATCAGTTACGATAGCACGGTTATCTTTCGCCAAAAGGTTCAAAATAGAAGATTTTCCCACGTTGGGTTTTCCGCAGATAACTGTATTTATACCATCACGAATCAGTTTTCCTCTTTCAGCAGTGTCAAGAAGTGTGCTGATTTTTTCTTTTACATCATTTAAATCATTTAGCAATGCATCTTTCTTTACATCGTCGATATCTTCTTCGGGGTAGTCGATGGTTACGTTGATGGTTGCTAAAATCTCTAATATTTTATCGCGTAGAGAGTTTATGTCAGCAGACAATACGCCGCCGAGCTGATTTGCAGCAACTGACAACGCCAACGATGATGGCGAGTTGATGATATCTATAACGGCTTCTGCTTGTGAAAGGTCGATTCGTCCGTTTAAGAATGCGCGCTTTGTGAATTCACCGGGAGATGCAAGTGTAGCCCCTGCAGAGATAATTGCAAGGAGTACCTTTTCCGTTACCACAAGACCGCCGTGACAGTTGATTTCTACGGTATCTTCTCTTGTAAAGGTGTTTGGTGCGCGCATAACAGAAACCAAAACCTCATCAATGGTTTTGTCGTTTTCTACTATGTAACCATAATGAATTGTATGAGATTTTGCGTCCGCAAGTGAAGTTTTACTTTTGGCACAAAAAACCTTATCACATATTTTTATACTGTCATCGCCGCTTACACGAATAACAGATATGCCACCTGTTCCGTGGGGGGTTGCTATTGCGGCTATAGTTGCGTTTTTCATAAATAGTCCTCCGGTTTAAGCACCAAATTTCAAATAATCATCAAGTATATCTGTAAGTGCTTCTAAAAAAAGTCGAGTTTCCTTAAATTTCATCAAAAGTTCGGTGGTCTTTTTGACTTTTAATATAAATTTTTTGTCAAGTTGAGAAAAATCAGGCAGGTCACAAAGGGGACACAAGGATTTTGCTCTGGGGTCAAAAATAATATCATAGCCTTTAGTTTTTATGTAAGGAATCACGGGAAAAATCCTGCAGGACAATGGACGTATGGTTCTGTCGCACGTGCCCTTGCAAATAAGAATCTTTACAGGTTTCCCGTCGTATATAAATTCAGAATCTACTACTTTAAAATCAGGATTATCGTAAAAAAGAACCTCTTCGCCGGGAAAAAGATACATTCCTGTTTCCTCGGCGTCATCGGATTTACAGCAAGCGCCGTCGCAAGGCTTTCCGCAGTCGACGGTCAGCGGAGTAGTGTCGTCAAAATATTCGTATATACTTTTGTAAATTTTTGAAATGTGCATATCCTATTCCTTATTTAGTGCCTTTATGTATTGGATTATTTCAGCAGGGGTGTCTGCGATAAAATCAGGGTTTTCTGCTAAAAGTGCGTCTTTTGGCTGATAACCCCAAGTAACAGCAACTGTCCTCATACCTGCGTTTTTTCCTGTTTGAATATCGTAAACAGAGTCGCCGATAAATAAAATCTCAGAAGGTTCAACTCCGCAAATTTCTGCAATTTTCAATGCAGATGTAGGGTCGGGCTTTTTGGGAACATCAGGCAACTCGCCGTCCGCTCGTACAAAATTATAATCAGGAAAATAGTGTAAAGTCAATTCCTTTACAAAATCGTCGCGTTTGTTTGAAAGAATGTTAAGCATAATGCCATTAGCCGTCAAAAAGTCAAACAACTCTATAACGCCCTCATAAGGCACCGTCTTTACCATACTGTTGCTTCTGTATCGTGCAGCAAGTCTGGGTAAAATCAAATCCAATAACTCGTCGGTTACGGAATCTTCCGGCAAACACCTTGCGGCAAATTTCCTCAAACCGTTTCCAATTGATTTTTTGTGATGAGAGGTGGCACGTGCAGGGTAGCCCAATTCGTTCAAAACGTAGTTGATAGAATCGCCCAAATCCTCAATTGTATCTAAAATTGTTCCGTCAAGGTCAAAAATTACAGCTTTACAGCAAATATTCATCTTCGGGTAAAGCCTCCTCGTCGTAGCCGTCATCAAAGTCGGGGTATGTTTCGTCGTCAAATATTTTCTCTGTCTCATTTTTAGCTGTGACGAGGCTTACAATATATTTGTCCATTACGTGCCAGATGTAGTAGTTTGCAGTAAAGGATGTAAATCCCGTCAAAAACAGCGCCAAAACTAAAATATAAATCCAGGTAGGCAAATATAAAACAAATTCAAAAACGTAAAGAATTCCGACATTTACTGCCGCAACGATAATGAATATTATAAGGTTTTGCGGAAGCTTTGAAATAGTAAATACCCATGCATTTTTTACAACTGTTTTAAGATTCATTTTAAAGGTTACCATAATGGGGTAAATATAAAAAAGTAATGTTACATACAGCACCATAATCAAGGCTGCAAGTATATAAAATACTACTATTGGCAAGCCATTTGTCTTAAATATAAAGTTGTAGAAAACAAATGCCTGAAGCAAAATATAACTGACTACAGCAGAAGAAATGCTTACAATAATCGATTGCTTAAAATTTATTTTTGATTGTTCAAAGAAGTCCGAAATCAAAAAAGTAGGGGCTTGTTTTGTATAGTTTCTGATAACGTATGTATACCCTGCAGTAAAAGGACCAATAAACATGAAAGGTACAAAAGGCAAAAACGGAATATAAAACATCTCACCTTTCATAAATGCAACTGCGACAGCCACAATGTTATCTCCTGTGAAATATGCAGAAAATAAAAACAACGCAGCACCAAAGAAAAGTATGTTTGAAAGCACATACCAAAAGTTTGCCGCTGTTATGTGACCAAAATGTCTGCCGTATATGTCAAAATAATTACGCTTTGCCGCTTCTTCTTTACTTATGCCGCGGCCGGGCTTATTTGAAAAACCAAACATTATAAACCTCCGTTAGTCTTTTTTCTGAGCATAGAAAATTCAGGCAAGTTCTTTCCTAAATCGAGCTTAAATATTTGTAAAGGATGGGGAACGCTATCAATTTCAACATCGTTTTCATCCCAAATTTTTTCGATTTTGTGAGAAAATGGCTCTTCCCCCGGTGACATTACCTCAACGATATCACCAACGGACAACTTATTTTTCTGCGTGAATACGCACTTGCCTGAGTCGCAACGCTCATAAAGTGCCGCTAAATCGTAATTTCTTACATAGCCACCATCTTCTGTGTTTTGGGCGTTTTCGTTAGGTTTTTCCAGCCAAAAACCTGTAGTGTAACCTCTATTGCTTACTTTTGAGAGTTCTTCTAACCATTCAGGATTGAATTTGTAGTTTTCAGGGTCCTTTAGGTATGCATCTATCGCTCTACGGTATGCACCAACAACAGTAGCAACGTAGAATTCAGTTTTTACACGCCCCTCTATTTTAAAGCTGGTAACCCCCGAATTTATAAGTTCGGGAACGTATTCAATCATACACATATCTTTAGAATTGAAGATAAATGTACCTCTGTCGTTTTCATATACAGGAAAATGCTCACCGGGACGCATTTCTTCCATCAAAGTATAGTTCCAACGGCAAGGATGAGCGCAGTCGCCTGAATTAGACTCTCTGCCTGTCATATAGCCGCTGAGCAGACATCTTCCGGAATAGGAAATGCACATAGCGCCATGAATGAAAGCTTCAAGCTCAAGTTCAGGACTTGTCTTTTCTCTTATGGTTTTTACCTCGTCAAAGGAAAGCTCACGAGCAAGTACTACACGTTCGGCGCCCATTTTATGCCAGGCATCAACGGTCATATAGTTTACATTATTTGCCTGTGTGCTGACGTGAATCGGAATTTCGGGTGCGTATTCTTTTGCAAGGTTAAATGCACCCAGGTCAGAAATAATAAAGGCGTCAGGCGCAAGCTTTTTAACCTCTTTGATGTATTCTATGAGTTGGTCAATATCATCATTGTGGGGAATGACGTTTAATGCAAGGTAGAATTTTTTGCCTAAAGAATGAGTATAACGTATACCCTCTGCCAATTCTTCATCTGTAAAGTTCTTTGCCCTTACGCGCAGGGAAAAGGAGTCGCCACCTGCATATACAGCATCAGCGCCGTATGCAAGAGCAACCTTTAGTCTGCTTAAATTTCCTGCCGGGGAAAGAAGTTCTATATGTTTCATATCAATAATCCTTTAGCCTAAAATTTTCAAAAGTTCATTTGTAATTGTTACATCGTCAAGACCATAGTGGCGTTTTAACTCGTTAACGCTTCCGTGTGTAACTACTGCGGGGTAGGCAATGTTTACACATTTTGAACGTGAATTTAATGAGGCAATATAAGCTCCGACTTTTTCGCCGATGCCGCCTGTTATTGAACCGTCCTCTAAAGTCACAATAAGACTATGACGAAATGCAACGTCAGAGAGAAACTCCTTGTTAAGAGGGTAGAGTGTTCGTAAGTTTACAACAGTAGCTGTCTTTTTTGCAGCGGTCAGCCTTTCAGCTACGTCTTGTGCGGTTTTTAGCATAGTACCACAGGAAATGATACATACATCTTTGCCGCCTGAGACTATATGGGGCACCCCAAATTCAAAGGCCGGTGAATTTTCGATTGATGATTGCTGATTTCCTCTGGGGTATCTTATAGCGATAGGACCGCTATAGCTATCTGATGCAGCAAACTCTATCATCTGCTCTAATTCGGTAAAATCAGCAGGCGCCAAAACCAACATATTAGGCATCTGCGACATAAATCCGATGTCAAACAAACCATGATGTGTTTCGCCGTCTTCACCAACTACGCCTGCTCGGTCAATCAAAAATGTCACTTTTAAATTTTGCAGACATACATCGTGAAGTATCTGGTCGTATGCTCTTTGCAAGAAAGAAGAATAAATTACAACAAAAGGCTTTTTACCACCTGCTGCAAGTCCTGCAGCAAAGGTGACAGCATGCTGCTCGGCGATGCCTACGTCGTAGAATCTGTCAGAAAATCTTTCGCCGAATTCATCTGTACCAGTACCTGCAGCCATAGCAGCAGTTACAACTGAAATTTCAGGGTATTTTTCTGCTAAATTGCATAAGGTATTTCCTGCAACGCGTGAATATGTCAAATTGCCACTGTTTTCGATACACTTTGAAGCTTCAAAGGTGCTTACGCCGTGGTATATATCCGGGTGTTCTTCAGCAAATTTATAGCCTTTGCCTTTTTTGGTTAGTACGTGCAAAAGTACAGGTCCGCGGATTTTTTTTGCTCTTTCGAACATCAAAGTCAAAGACTCTATATCATGACCGTCTATAGGACCAAAATAAGAAAAACCAAGATTTTCAAAAAATGAATTTCCAACCAAAAGATGCTTAATTTTGTCCTTTACAGACTTTAACATAATAACAAACTTTCTGCCCGCTTTGTTTCTTGAGAGCCTGTTTTCAAGTCTTGATTTAAACGTAAGATACAAAGAGGTTGAACGCAAATATGTAAGGTGCTTTGTCAAGCCACCTACGCTTTTTGAGATTGACATATTATTATCGTTTAAAATAACGATGAAATTTTTCTTCATTTCGCCTGCGTTAGCCAAAGCTTCAACAGCCATTCCGCCGGACAAAGCACCATCGCCGATTACCGCTATAGAATGGTTGTGGCCGTCGTGAGTCGAAAGTGCTTCTGACAAACCCAAAGCCGCAGAAACAGATGTGCTGGAATGACCGGTGTTGAAAGCGTCATACTTGCTTTCTGCCACTTTAGGAAATCCGGCAATGCCGCCAAATTGGCGCAAGGTGGTAAGTTTTTCCTTTCGGTCTGTCAATAATTTATACACATAGCTCTGGTGACCAACGTCCCATACAATTTTGTCACTGGGCACGTCAAAAACTTTTAAAAGTGCTATTGTTAATTCAACGACACCGAGATTTGAAGCTAAATGACCTCCTGTTTTTGACACAGTTTCAATAAGACATTCTCTTATTTCTTCGGCCAAAACTTCCGTTTCTTTGATATTAAGTTTTTTTACGTCTTCAGGGGAATTAACCCTGTCTAAAATATTGTACATAAAATCACTCTTTTGTAATTTTTGATATTACGAATTTTTCTAATGCGCGTTTTAAGTAAAAAAACGAATTTTCGTATTGCTCAATAGGCGTAACAAGTATCGTTGTAAGTCCTACGTTGTTTGCACCTAAAACGTCTGTAAAAATCTGGTCGCCTATAAAAGCGGTAGATGGCGCATCAGCGTCGATTTTTGCCATAGCCTTAAGATAGCTTTTTTTAAGGGGCTTTCCTGCCTTGGCAATATATTCTAAAGGGTAGTCAGCGAGGTATTTTTTCACTCGCTCGTGCTTGCCGTTGGAAATAATGCAAACCGTAAAACCGTACGCTTTTAATTTTTCTAAAAAAGTAAGGGCAGTTTCAGACGGGGTAGGAACGTTGTGACTGTCTAATGTGTTGTCCACGTCGCAAATGATATACTTGATACCTTGCTCCTTTAAAACGTCAAGATTTATACAGGAAATATTATCATAGTAAAAATCGGGAATAAGCTTCTTAAACACGAGTTTTCTCCTTTGTTTTTGCACAATGTTTGTATTTATATAATAATACCACAAAATCCTGAAAACGTAAAGAGGAAAAACGCATTTTTTACTAAAATAAATGCAATTTATTTTCTAAAACCTTTATACATTTCATAACCTCCCATAAAAAAGAGAAAAATGCCAAAAAGACGCTTTAAGAGTCCTGCATTTATACTGATAGCAACAAACGAACCTAAAGCCGCCCCAATAAGCCCAAAAATCAAAAGTGGTAGTGCGATTTTGAATTCAAGATTATTGTTCTTTTTGTGAATGATAAGCGCAATTATTGCTGTCGGTATAAAAAACAAGAGATTCACGCCTTGTGCAATATGCTGGTCGATATTTAAAAGCATTGTAAGAGCAGGAATAAGTATTGTACCGCCGCCGATACCCATACCGCTTATAATACCTGAAAAAAGCCCTGACAGTATTTCTCCAATCATCAAAAAAACACCATCCTTACTGCCGCAATCATCATAAAAATGCCGAAAATCTTGTGAATCGTTTTAAAAGAAAGTTTGTTTAGAAACTTTGCTCCCAGATAACCACCCAAAATTCCGCCTGCAGAAACCTTTAATGCCAATGAAAAGTCCAAAGTCTTGGAAAAACCGTAAAATCCCAAACTCACTAAAGAATACACTAAAATAATAAGTATAGTTGTAGCATGGGCGCGCTTTGGATTTAATTTTAGGAAATCTTCCAAAAAAGGTACTACAATAGTACCGCCGCCACTGCCGAACAAACCGTTACAAAAACCTGAAACTATACCGCCGATAGAACAGATTAAAAAATGTTTTTTTGATTTTTTTTGCATATTGCCCCTCCTTTTTGTTACATATTCTAACCTTTTTTATCAAAAATAATGTAGATTAAAATATACATTGATTTTTTGTTGATTTTGATGTATATTATTAGTATGGGTAAAAATGATTTGTAGTTAATACGAGAGGACAAAAATGAGCGATAAAATAGTTATTAGAGGCGCAAAAGAGCATAACTTAAAAAATGTAAGCCTAGAGATACCAAGAGATAAATTCGTGGTATTTACAGGTCTTTCAGGCTCCGGAAAATCGTCGTTGGCCTTTGATACTCTGTATGCAGAGGGACAAAGACGATATGTGGAGTCCTTGTCTTCGTATGCCCGTATGTTTTTGGGACAAATGGAAAAGCCCGACGTTGAATACATCGAGGGGCTTTCTCCGGCTATAAGCATAGACCAAAAAACAACTGCCAAAAACCCTCGTTCTACCGTAGGCACGGTAACGGAAATTTACGACTATTTAAGACTTTTATATGCAAGAATCGGCGTTCCACACTGTCCTAAATGCGGTCGTGAAATCAAACGACAAACAATAGACCAGATTGTAGATAAAATCAAAGAATTTCCTGAAAAAACGAAATTTCAGGTGCTTGCACCTGTAGTAAGACGCAAAAAAGGCGAACACACAAAACTCTTTGAAAGAGCGAAGAAAAACGGCTATGCTCGTGTACGCGTCGACGGCTACATCTATGATTTGTCAGAAGAAATCAAACTGGAAAAAAACATAAAACACACAATTGAGATAGTTGTCGACCGTCTTGTTATGAAAGACGGAATTGAGCAGCGCCTGACAGATTCCATTGAAACTGCATCAGCACTTGCTGACGGCGTTGTAGTTATAGATATTATTGACGGAGAAGAACTGACATTTTCACAGAATTATGCCTGCGAGGATTGCGGCATAAGCATGGAGGAGCTTTCTCCGAGAATGTTTTCTTTTAACAATCCTTTAGGTGCTTGTCCTACCTGCCTCGGCATTGGTAGTATGATGAAAGTGTCACCTGACTTGATATTAAGACCTGAAAAAACCTTTAAAGAGGGCGGAATTCACGCGTCAGGCTGGTATTCAAAGCCCGGCGTAACCGAAAGTATAGCCCGTATGTACTATAAGGCTTTGGGCAAAAAATACGGCTTTGATGAAGATACAAAAATTAAAGATTTAAGCGATGAAGCATTAAATGCACTTCTTTACGGAACAAAGGGAGAAAAGTTAGAGCTTTTCTTAAAGCGTTCCTATGGGTCGTCACATTATTTTGCGGCGTTTGAGGGCATTATTCCAAACCTTGAACGCAGATATATGGAAACAAACAGCCAAATGATGAAGCAGGAAATAGAGAAACTGATGAGCTTCAGAGTTTGTCCTGACTGTAACGGCAAAAGGTTAAGAGCCGATGTCTTAGCGGTTACTGTTGGCGGTAAAAATATCGACGAAGTAACCAATATGCCCATAGCAAAGTCACGAGATTTCTTTGCTAATTTAGAACTTACCGACAGAGAACGCACGATAGGTGCGCAAATTTTAAAAGAAATCAATGAACGCTTGGGATTTTTGTGTAATGTAGGACTTGAATATCTCACGTTGGCGCGCTCTGCAGCAACCCTTTCAGGCGGCGAAGCACAGAGAATAAGACTTGCAACCCAGATAGGCTCTGGTCTTATGGGTGTATTATACATCCTTGACGAACCCTCAATAGGTCTTCACCAAAGAGATAATCAAAAACTCTTGGCGGCACTAAGGAGACTTTGTAACCTCGGAAACACCTTGATTGTTGTAGAACACGATGAAGATACAATGTATGAAGCGGACCATATTGTTGACATCGGTCCCGGTGCAGGTGTTCACGGTGGTGAGATAATTGCAAGCGGTACTGTTGACGATATAATAAAGTGCAAAAAATCAGTAACAGGCCAGTATTTAAGCGGAGAGAAAAAAATCCCTATTCCCGAAAACAGAAGAAAAGGCAACGGAAACACGATAGAATTTTTAGGTTGCTCCGAAAACAACCTAAAAGACGTTGATGTTTCTGTACCTTTGGGTACATTTACTGCCGTAACAGGTGTTTCAGGGTCAGGAAAGTCATCTTTGGTAAATGAAATTATAAATAAATATTTGTCAAAGGAACTAAACCGCGCCCACACTATACCGGGCAAATTCCGTAGTATGCGCGGAATCGAAAACCTCGATAAAGTCATAGATATCGACCAGTCTCCCATAGGCAGAACACCGCGCTCAAACCCTGCTACCTATACCGGAGTTTTTGGGGACATTCGTGAACTGTTTGCGGCAACCAACGAAGCAAAAATGCGAGGTTACTCTGCAGGACGTTTTAGTTTTAATGTTCGCGGAGGAAGATGTGAGGCTTGCTCAGGCGATGGTATAATTAAAATCGAGATGCACTTTTTGCCCGATGTTTTCGTTCCTTGTGACGTTTGTAAAGGCAAAAGATATAACAGAGAAACCCTAGAGGTAAAATATAAAGGCAAGAACATTTACGAGGTACTTGATATGACGGTGGAGGAGGCAGTTGAGTTTTTTGCCAACCACCCGAAAATCAAAAGAAAGCTGGAAACCTTAAACGATGTAGGTTTGTCCTATATAAAGCTTGGTCAGCCGTCAACCCAGCTATCAGGCGGTGAAGCGCAACGTGTTAAGCTTGCTACAGAGCTTTCGAAGCGCAGTACAGGTAAAACCCTTTACATCTTGGATGAGCCTACAACAGGACTTCATACAGCAGATGTTCACAAACTTTTAGAGGTGCTGGACAGACTTGTAGAAGCAGGAAATACAGTTTTGGTTATTGAGCATAACCTTGATGTTATAAAGACTGCTGACTACATTATAGATTTAGGTCCCGAGGGTGGCGACAAGGGCGGAGAAATCATCTGTTGCGGTACACCTGAGGAAGTAATGAAAAACAAAAAATCCCACACAGGAGAATTTTTAAAAATTCATATAGACAAAGAAAAATAAAACATCAGATGGTGGTGTAGATATGAGTGATTTTGTAAGCTGCATAGTGGCGGCAGGCGGTTCCGGCAGCCGTATGGGAGCAGAAAAAAACAAGCTTTTATTAGAGCTTGACGGCGCTCCCGTAATTGCCTATACACTGCAAAAAATAGAAAAAAACGAGACAGTATCAGAGATTATAATATCTGCCCGTGAAGAAGATATTATAGAAATTTCAAACATTGCAAAAGAATTTGGCATTACGAAACTAAAATCCATCGTAAAAGGCGGAAATACGAGAGCAGAGTCTGTTCTTTCGGCACTGGGCGAGTTGTCCGATGAATGTAAATTCGTAATGGTGCACGATGGCGCAAGACCTTTCGTTACAAGTGAAATTTTGACCGAAACAGTAAATGCGGCAAAAAAACACGGTGCGGCGGCTTGCGGCGTTAAGCCGAAATGCACTTTGAAAGCAATAGACGAAGGATTCGTAGCAGGTACTCACGACAGGGAAAAAACCGTAGAAATACAGACACCGCAGGTTTTTTCAAAAGAACTGTTTAAAAAAATGTATTCCGTAGAAAAAGAAATATTAGAAAAATCCACAGATGATTGCATCTTGGCAGAAAAGTGCGGCGCAGATATTTATGTTGTAGAGGGCTCATACAAAAACATCAAAATCACAACACCTGAAGATATGGAAATCGCAGAGATTTTCTTAAGGAGGTAGCAGAATGGACATAAGAATAGGACACGGATTTGACGTTCACGCATTTGCAGAAAACAGAAAACTCATTCTCTGTGGCGTGGAGATAGAAAACGATTTGGGACTTTTGGGACATTCTGATGCCGACGTTGCAACACATGCCGTTATGGACGCACTTTTAGGTGCTGCGGGTCTTGGCGATATCGGACGACATTTTCCCGACACCGATGAAAAATACAAAGACGCTGACAGTTTAAAATTGATGCAAAATGTTATAGAAAAACTTGAAAACAACGGCTACTCTGTAGGAAATGTTGATGTGACGATTATAGCACAGAAACCAAAACTAATGCCGTATATCGAAAAAATGAGAGAAAATATAGCAGACGTTGCAAAAGTAGACAAATCAAGAATAAACATAAAAGCAACCACAACCGAAAAACTCGGCTTTACAGGCAGAGGAGAGGGCATAGCAACAGAGGCGGTAGCCTTGATAATAAAAAAAGAACGGTAGACTACCGTTCTTTTTTTATTATATCTTTTACTATTTCACTTGCTATTATTATTCCTGCTGCTGCAGGGACAAAAGCATTACTGCCTATGATACGCTTTTTTGAATCCTTATCTTCGATTATTTCTTTGGGAGTTATAGGGATTTCCTTTGAATATACAACCTTTAACTTTTTAACACGCCTTTTTTTAAGCTCCTGACGCATAACCTTTGCCAGGGGGCAGACCGATGTTTTGTAAATGTCAGTTACCTCAAGGTCGGCAGGGTTGATTTTGTTGCCTGTACCCATTGAAGAAATAATGGGAACACCTGCATCACGTGCTTTCATTACCAATTCGATTTTACCCGTTACCGTGTCTATACAGTCCGCAACATAATCGTACTGCGAAAAGTCAAATTGAGCCGAATTTTCAGGCATAAAAAAGCACTTGTGCTTATATACTTTTGCCTCGGGGTTTATATCTTTAATTCTTTTTTCAAATACATCTACTTTGTTTTCTCCCACATTTGAAAGAAGCGCGATTACCTGACGGTTGATGTTGGAGTTATGTACAACATCATTGTCAATGAGGTCAATTGAGCCAATACCTGAACGCACAAGTGCCTCTGCAACGTGACCGCCAACACCGCCGATACCAAAAACGGCAACTCGCGAATTTTTAAGTTTTTCCATAGCGTCACTGCCGAAAATCATTTCTGTACGCCTGAACTGTTTCATAATATCACCACAAATCTGTCGAAAGATAACGTTCTCCTGTATCGGGGAGAATCACTACGATGGTTTTTCCTTTGTTTTCGGGTCTTGTTGCTAAAGTTTGTGCTGCAGAAATTGCCGCACCTGATGAAATACCCACTAATATACCGCATTTTTTTGCCAATGCTCTGCAGGCATTGTAAGCACCCTCTGTTGTTGCGGTTATAACCTCATCATAAACATTTTTATCAAGATTTTCAGGAATGAAGTTTGCGCCAATTCCCTGAAGCTTATGAGGACCGGCAACGCCTTTTGAAAGCAGAGGAGAGTCGTCAGGCTCAACTGCCACAACCAGTGTACAAGGATTTTTCTCTTTTAAATATTTTCCTGTGCCTGAAAGTGTGCCGCCTGTACCAACGCATGCAACCAAAACATCTATATTTCCGTCGGTGTCATCATATATTTCGGGTCCAGTGGTAGAGTAATGCGCATCAGGGTTTGCAGGATTTTCAAACTGCGAGGGTATGAAACTATTTTTATGTTCTTTTGCAAGTTCGTTGGCTTTTTCTACTGCGCCTGCCATTCCCAGAGCACCCTCTGTCAGAACGATTTCAGCACCATAAGCTGATAGGAGTTTTATACGTTCTACACTCATCGTATCGGGCATTGTGAGAATTACTTTATAGCCACGAGAGGCACATACTGCACATAAACCGATACCGGTGTTTCCGCTGGTAGGCTCAATGATAACAGAGCCCTGTGCAAGCATACCTTTAGCCTCGGCGTCCTTAATCATTGATAAAGCAGCGCGGTCCTTGGTGCTTCCTGCAGGGTTAAAATATTCAAGCTTTGCCAAAACGCGAACATCATTTTGGTTATCGATTATATCTGTAATGTCTAAAAGGGGAGTATGACCTATGAGTTCTGCAATGTTTTTGTAGATTTTCATATTGTTCTCCTTTTCGTTTTAATATGGAAAAATCCTCGCACAAAATGTACGAGGATTTCATTGGGTGCAGGGGCGGGATTTGAACCACACGACCTCCGGGTTATGAGCCCGACGAGCTACCAGACTGCTCTACCCTGCGTCATAACAGCAAATATAATTATAACACTGTTTTTTTTATTTGTCAATAGTAAATATAAAATTTTCTAACAATGATATTATATGCCAAATTTTTGAAATAATACCACGTTTTATGATTTTTTATGCTTTACCAATTCGCCAATCATAGCACCGCCAATAATGCAAACAGCCCCGATAATCTGAACAAATGCCATTTTTTCACCGAGTATGAGTGCTGCGAAAACCACTGCCGATAATGGCTCTAAATACCCGCATACTGCTATTGTTTGTACAGGTAATTTAGATAGTGGTGAAAAATACAAATAGCAACCAATACCTGTATTTAAAATCCCCAGTGTCAAAATCCAACCCCAAGCATCTTTGGGTACATCGATGATAAATTCGTGCTTCATTACTAAAAATACTGCCACTGTCACGAAACTCACCACAAGTTGTATAACTGAGTTTTCCATTCCGCTGATGTTTTTTGCTTGTTTGTTAAGCGTTACCATAAAGAAGTACATTACCGCAGACATAACGCCACAGAACAATCCCCAAGAGTTACCATTTCTGTCAACGGCATTTCCGTTCACAAGAAAAACACCGATGAGCACGATTAAAAAACCAAATAATTTGGGAGCGGTTAATTTCTCTCGGAATATTATGGGCGATAAAATCATCACTATTACAGGACCGCAGTAGTAGAGAAGTGATGACAAACTAACGCCGACTTGCTGATATGCTTCGTATAAAAACATCCAACTTGCGCCCATTGCAATACCGGACAGAAAAATAAAGAAAGTATCTTTTTTGTGTTTTGTTATATGAAATTTGCCTTTACCAAGCAAAAATAAGGTAAGCAATAAAACACTACCGATAAGTGTTCGTAAAAAGACATTTTTGTAACTGTCTAAAGGTATGTGACTTGCAACTATTCCGTTTAATCCAAATAGTAACAACGCCAATATGTATTTGATAAATGCTGTACTTTTCATTGTGAACCACCGGTAAATCTAATTTTTGATATATTTTATCACAACAACAAAATTTTGACAAGAATAAAACACACAAAAAAAGAAGCACTCAAGGTGCCTCTTTTTGGCTTTCACGTACAAAATGGATGCAGGTTTTTTTAATGAATTGATAACTTCGTTATCATGAATTGGCTTCGCCATGAATTGATGCAATGCATCATGAATTGAATTGCATTTTATGCACGCAGTGCAATTCATGAGCCGCAAGGCTCAATTCATGAAATCGTAGATTTCAATTAGTGCCGTAGGCAATTCATTGAAAAAACGACAAGTCGAAACTTGTCGTTTTTTTTCTGGTGGGCCTTCAGCCGAAAGCGTGATAAAACAATCCTGTGAATTGTTTTATAGCTTGAGCGTCCCTGCGAGCTGAAAACGAGCGTAAACGAAGTTTGAAGCCGTCGAGCGAAGCGAGAAATGCACAAAAAAAGAAGCACCTAAGGTGCTTCTTTTTGGTGGGCCTTCAGGGACTCGAACCCGGGACCTACCGGTTATGAGCCGGTTGCTCTAACCAGCTGAGCTAAAGGCCCTTATGGTGACCCGTACGAGACTCGAACTCGTGTTACCGCCGTGAAAGGGCGGTGTCTTAACC
>JAZNSC010000006.1:0-44126 GCA_045591015.1 Congzhengia sp. | reverse complement strand
GTTCAATGTACCTCTTTCAACTCTACCTGTAGCAACTGTACCACGGCCTGTGATTGAGAATACGTCTTCGACAGGCATTAAGAAAGGAAGATCAGCTGCTCTTTCAGGTGTGGGGATGAATTCGTCAACTGCAGCCATGAGCTTAAGGATGGGCTCATATTCGGGAGCGTTGATGTCTGTTGATGCAGATTCTAATACTGCAAGACCTGAACCTGTGATGATAGGTGTATCGTCACCGGGGAATTCGTACTCATTTAAGAGGTCACGGATTTCCATTTCAACGAGTTCGAGTAATTCGGGATCGTCAACCTGGTCTGCTTTGTTTAAGAATACTACGATGTAGGGAACGCCAACCTGACGAGAGAGAAGGATGTGTTCTCTTGTCTGGGGCATCGGGCCATCTGCTGCAGATACAACGAGGATAGCGCCGTCCATCTGAGCTGCACCTGTGATCATGTTCTTAACATAGTCAGCGTGTCCGGGGCAGTCAACGTGTGCGTAGTGTCTGTTTTCTGTTTCGTATTCAACGTGAGCTGTTGAAATTGTGATACCTCTTTCTCTTTCTTCAGGAGCACCGTCGATCTGATCGTATGCTTTGAAGTCAGCTGCGCCTCTTAAGCTTAATACCTTTGTGATAGCAGCTGTAAGAGTTGTCTTACCATGGTCAACGTGACCGATGGTACCAATGTTTACGTGAGGCTTGTTTCTTTCAAATTTAGCTTTTGCCATTTTTGTTTTCCTCCTAATTGATAATTTTCTTATTTTTTAAAAATTTTATTGTTAATATAATTATTTTACACTTAATTTGCTAAAAAATCAATAGTTAATTAGTCATTTTTAGCACGTGAAGAAATAATCTGTTCCTGAATGCTCTTGGGAACTTCTTCGTAGTGGCTGGGCTGCATTGTGTACTGGCCACGGCCCTGTGTTCTTGAACGAAGTTCTGTAGCATAACCAAACATTTCTGAAAGGGGAACAAATGCGTGAATCATCTGTGCACCGGGACGTGCTTCCATACCCTGAATCTGACCACGACGTGAGTTTAAGTCACCCATAACGTCGCCCATGTATTCTTCGGGAACGATAACGTCAACCTGCATGATGGGTTCTTTTAAAACGGGGTCTGCTTTCTTGCAGCCGTCTTTGAAGCCCATTGATGCAGCAATTTTAAATGCCATTTCAGATGAGTCAACTTCGTGGTATGAACCGTCTGTAAGTGTAACACGAACGTCAACTACGTTGTAGCCTGCGAGTACACCGTTGAGCATTGCGCCCTGAATACCTGCGTCTACTGCGGGGATGTATTCCTTAGGAATAGCACCACCAACGATTTTGTTAACGAATTCGTAGCCGCCGCCTGCTTCTAAGGGCTCTAATGTCATAACAACGTGACCGTACTGACCCTTACCACCTGACTGACGAGCGTACTTGTGGTTAACTTCAACAGGCTTTCTGATTGCTTCTTTGTAAGCAACCTGAGGTTTACCAACGTTTGCTTCTACTTTGAATTCACGAAGAAGTCTGTCAACAATAACCTCAAGGTGTAATTCACCCATACCGGCGATAATTGTCTGACCTGTTTCTTCGTCTGTGTATGTCTTGAATGTGGGATCTTCTTCAGCAAGTCTTGCTAAACCGATACCCATCTTTTCCTGACCTTCTTTTGTTTTGGGTTCAACAGCAACACGAATAACGGGTTCCGGGAATTCCATTGATTCTAAGATAATGGGATGTGCGGGATCGCAAAGTGTGTCACCTGTTGTTGTGCCCTTTAAGCCAACTGCAGCAGCGATATCGCCAGAGTAAACTGTTTCGATATCTTTTCTGTCGTTAGCGTGCATCTGTAAAATTCGGCCGATACGTTCTTTGATGTCCTTTGTTGAGTTTAAAACGTGTGAGCCTGCA
This sequence comes from Congzhengia sp., assembly GCA_045591015.1. GTDB lineage: Bacteria > Bacillota > Clostridia > UBA1381 > UBA9506 > Congzhengia. The sequence continues at coordinate 42,221 of JAZNSC010000006.1, read as the reverse complement.
TCGAGTTTACCTGAGTAAACACGGAAGAAGCAGAGCTTACCAACAAAGGGGTCAGCCATAATCTTAAATGCCAATGCTGCAAAAGGAGCATCGTCAGATGAGGGGCTTTCAACTTCTTCTTCTGTCTCGGGGTCGATACCCTTGATTGCGGGTACGTCGAGGGGAGAAGGCATATAGTCAATAACAGCGTCCAATAATTTCTGTACACCCTTGTTTTTGTAAGATGTACCGCAAAGTACGGGAACGATTTCGTTATCGATTGTTGCTTTACGGATAGCCTTTTTGATGTCATCAATAGGAAGATCGCCTTCTTCGAAGTATTTTTCCATCAATGCTTCATCTGTTTCAGCAACAGCTTCAACTAAAGCTAATCTGTATTCTGCTGCTTTTTCCTTCATATCGTCGGGGATTTCTACTTCTGAGATATCCTTACCGATATCATCGTTGTAGATGTATGCCTTGTTCTTAACAAGGTCAATGATACCAACGAATGTTTCTTCAGCACCGATAGGTAACTGAATCGGAACAGCGTTACATTTAAGTCTTGTTCTCATCATGTCGACAACGTTGTAGAAGTCTGCACCCATGATATCCATTTTATTTACGTAAGCCATACGGGGAACGCGATAGTTGTCAGCCTGACGCCAAACTGTTTCAGACTGGGGTTCTACGCCGCCCTTGGCACATAATACTGTTACACTGCCGTCCAAAACACGAAGTGAACGCTCTACTTCAACAGTAAAGTCAACGTGTCCGGGTGTGTCGATGATATTGATTCTATGATTTAACCAATGGCATGTTGTAGCAGCAGATGTGATTGTGATACCACGTTCTTTTTCCTGCTCCATCCAGTCCATTGTACCAGCGCCGTCGTGGGTTTCGCCCATCTTGTGAATACGGCCTGAGTAGAACAATATTCTTTCAGTAGTGGTGGTTTTACCGGCGTCGATGTGAGCCATGATACCGATATTTCTTGTTTTTGCGAGAGAATATTCTCTAGCCACCAAAACTCCTCCTTTCTTCTAAATACTAAAAAGTATTTTATCAATAGTTTTGATAATTTTAAATTTAAAAGGTAAAGACTACCATCTGTAATGTGCAAAAGCTTTGTTAGCTTCAGCCATTTTGTGTGTGTCTTCTTTCTTCTTAACAGAAGAACCTGCGTTGTTAACTGCATCCAAGATTTCGCCGGCTAATCTTTCTCTCATTGTTCTTTCGCCACGCTGACGGCTATACAATGTGAGCCAACGAAGACCTAATGTCTGTCTTCTTTCGGGGCGAACTTCGATCGGAACCTGGTATGTTGCACCGCCCACACGTCTTGCTTTTACTTCTAAAACAGGCATGATGTTTGCCATCGCCTCATTAAATACTTCTAAAGGATCTTTACCTGTCTTTTCTTTGATGATATCAAATGCACCGTACACGATTTTCTGTGCGGTACCTTTTTTACCGTCGAGCATGATGTTGTTTACTAATCTTGTAACAACTGTGCTGTTGTAAACCGGGTCAGCCAATACTTCTCTTTTCGCAATAAAACTTCTTCTTGGCACCTTTCTTCCCTCCTTCATTATTTTTCGTTAAAATGAAATCACAGGTACTCGATGAACTTTTCATCGTCGTGCAGTATCGTATATAACAGGAAATTTTTCGTGTTTCTACGTACCGACACCTATTTGTGATTTTTTGGTGTTTAAAGCTTATTTCTTAGCTTTAGCTTTCTTTGCACCATACTTGGATCTTGACTGGTTACGATTAGCAACACCTGCGGTATCTAATGTACCACGGATGATATGATATCTTACACCAGGTAAGTCCTTTACTCTGCCGCCTCTGATCAAAACAACGCTGTGTTCCTGTAAGTTGTGACCTTCACCGGGAATGTACGCAGAAACTTCGATACCGTTTGTAAGACGAACTCTGGCCATCTTACGAAGAGCTGAGTTAGGCTTTTTGGGTGTCATTGTTTTTACAGATGTGCAAACGCCTCTTTTCTGAGGTGAGTTAGTATCGGTAGTTTTTTTCTTCAATGTGTTAAGGTTCTTTAAAAGAGCCGGAGCTGTAGCCTTTCTAACTGAAGTTTCTCTACCTTTTCTCACAAGCTGGTTAAACGTAGGCATGAAATAATTTCCTCCTTCCTTGCAAAATTTTATATATTTATTTGGTATAAATATAAGCTACTTTAATTCCACAGCAACTGCCGCAGAAACATTGATACCAAAGGCTTTTCCGAGTTTTGCCTTGGATTCTTTGTGTTCTATGGGGACATTACATTCGCGGCAAAGCGCCTCAAAAGGCAGGCGAACGTGTTCGTCTGCATCAAGCGCTACATGCGCTGTCTTTACCAGTCCTTTTTTGACTGCTTCTGTGGATTGCTTCAGCCCGACATAATATCGGACGTCCTGCAAATCGGATTGCATTGTCTGCTCTTCCTTTCTTTCGTGGGAGTGCCACGCATAAGCGCCGACAACACCAACTTACATTGTAACACAGCAAATTGGCGTTGTCAACACTATTTTTTTGTGAGTAATTTTTGGATTATTCCGCGTCGGGAATTACGTTTGAACCGATGTAGTCAGCGTTTCTTGCTACGAAATCATCGCCTAAATTTTCAGAATCGATAATCGGTGTTGTTGATTCGATTCTTGTGTGCTGGTACTTGGTCATACCTGTACCTGCAGGAATAAGCTTACCGATGATAACGTTTTCTTTTAAGCCAACGAGCGGGTCAATCTTTCCTTTTGTTGCAGCTTCGGTGAGAACTCTTGTTGTTTCCTGGAATGATGCTGCAGACAGGAATGAATCTGTGGTAAGAGCCGCCTTGGTGATACCAAGGATTACTCTTGTGCAGGTTGCGGGCTCTTTGCCCTCTGCTATTAACTGTTCGTTTGCTGTCATGAATTCGTTTAAGTCTACCATTGAGCCTGACATAAATCTTGAATCGCCGCCCTCGTCAACACGAACACGTCTTAACATCTGACGAACGATAACTTCGATATGACTGTCGTTGATATCAACACCCTGCAAGCGGTAAACTCTCTGTACTTCTTTGGTCAAGTACTGCTGAACAGCTGTAACATCTTTGATTCTCAATAAGTCATGGGGGTTGATTGAACCTTCTGTAAGCTCATCGCCCACTGAAAGAACGTCGCCCTCTGATACTTTAATTCTTGAGCCGTAGGGAATGAGGTAGGTTTTTGCTTCTTTTGTTTCATCGTTTGTGATAACGATTTCACGCTTTTTCTTGTTTTCTACAATAGAAACTCTACCTGCAATTTCTGTTAATATTGCCAAGCCCTTGGGCTTTCTTGCTTCAAACAATTCTTCGACACGGGGAAGACCCTGTGTGATATCGTCACCCGCAACACCACCGGTGTGGAATGTTCTCATGGTAAGCTGTGTACCGGGTTCACCGATTGACTGAGCAGCGATAATACCAACTGCTTCACCCTCGGGAACTAACTCGCCGCCTGCAAGGTTAGAGCCGTAACATTTAGCACAGATACCAACTTTTGCACGACAGGTGAGAACTGAACGGATTTTAACTTTCTTAACGCCTGCTGCAACGATTTTTGCTGCGAGCTTATCGTCGATAAGGTCGTCAGGTGTAGCTAAAATCTCGCCTGTTTCGGGGTGGATGATGTTTTCTACGGGGTATCTTCCTGAGAGTCTGTCTTCTAAGCTTTCGATAACTTCCTTGCCCTCTGTGATTGCTGAAACTTCGATACCGTCAACTACGCCACAATCGTGTTCACGAATGATTACGTCCTGTGATACGTCAACAAGACGACGTGTTAAGTAACCAGAGTCCGCTGTACGAAGCGCTGTATCGGCAAGACCTTTACGCGCACCGTGAGAAGATACGAAGTACTCGATAACGTCAAGACCTTCACGGAAGTTAGCCTTGATGGGGATTTCGATAACTTTACCTGATGTGTCGTTCATAAGACCACGCATACCGGCAAGCTGACGAATCTGGTTTTTACTACCACGGGCACCTGAATCCGCCATCATGAAGATGGGGTTGTACTTGTCGAGGTTTTCCATCAATGCATCTGTAACATCGTCTATTGTCTTGGTCCATGTATCGATGACTAACTGATAACGTTCTTCATCAGAAATAAGACCACGGTTAAACTGCTTTGTGATTTTGTCTACCTTTGCTTCGGCTTCTGCCAAGAGCTCTTTCTTCTTGGCAGGTACTTCGATATCAGATACTGATACTGTGATAGCACCGCGTGTAGAATACTTAAAGCCCATAGCCTTGATAGCATCAAGCACGATAGATGTATCGGTAAGACCGTGAACCTGAATACACTTGTCGATAATCTGTCCAAGCTGTTTCTTACCGCAGAGGAAGTCAATTTCTAATGCGAATTTGTTGTCAGGGTTGCTTCTGTCTACAAAGCCCAAATCCTGAGGAACATTTTCATTAAAGATAAGTCTTCCCACTGTTGTCTTGATTATACCGCTGTCGCCGTCGGCACTTTCTACTCTTACGTTAATAGGAGCATGGAGTCCAACTACGCCGTTTGTGTATGCAAGGTTTGCTTCATTAACTGATGCAAATGTCTTACCCTCACCGGGCTCTCCAGGAAAACAGCCCTCTTCTGTGTAGGATGCGCCTCTTTTGCCGTTGGCTTCGAGCTCTGCGTTTTCAGAAAGCAAACTCTTGCCGTTAGCGTTGCAGTAATAATTTACAACCTGACCCTCGCAGAAGATTTCTGAATCGCCGGGGTCTGTTATTTTAACTTCTTTGGGTTTAACTAATGTTAAGTAGTAACTTCCCAAAACCATATCCTGTGTAGGAACTGTAACAGGACGACCGTCCTGGGGTTTTAGTAAGTTGTTTGCTGAAAGCATCAAGAATCTTGCCTCTGCCTGTGCTTCGGGTGAAAGTGGTACGTGTACCGCCATCTGGTCACCGTCGAAGTCGGCGTTGTACGCTGTACAAACAAGAGGATGAAGCTTTAATGCTCTACCCTCAACCAAGATAGGCTCAAAGGCCTGAATACCAAGTCTGTGAAGTGTAGGAGCACGGTTTAGAAGAACGGGATGGTCCTTGATAACCTCATCAAGTACGTCCCAAACTTCAGGACGAAGTCTTTCTACCATACGCTTTGCGCTCTTGATGTTGTGAGCGATACCGTCGTTTACGAGCTTCTTCATTACGAAAGGCTTGAATAATTCGATAGCCATTTCTTTAGGAAGACCGCACTGGTAGATTTTGAGCTCAGGACCTACAACGATAACTGAACGGCCTGAGTAGTCAACACGCTTACCCAAGAGGTTCTGACGGAAACGACCTTGTTTTCCCTTTAACATATCGGATAAAGATTTTAAAGCTCTGTTTCCGGGGCCTGTAACAGGTCTGCCGCGTCTGCCGTTATCGATGAGTGCGTCAACTGCTTCCTGAAGCATTCTCTTTTCGTTTCTTACGATGATTTCGGGAGCACCTAAATCTAAAAGTTTTTTCAAACGGTTGTTTCTGTTGATAACACGTCTGTATAAATCGTTTAAGTCAGATGTTGCGAATCTGCCGCCGTCAAGCTGTACCATAGGACGAATATCAGGAGGAATAACGGGAATAACGTCTAACACCATCCATGTGGGGTCGTTTCCTGATAATCTGAAAGATTCTACAACTTCAAGTCTTTTTACTAAACGTACTTTTTTCTGACCTGATGCGTCTTTTAATTCTTCTTTGATTTCAGCAGAAAGTGCTTCTAAATCAATTTCTGACAAAAGCTCTTTAATCGCTTCTGCGCCCATGCCTGCGCGGAATCTGTCGCCGTACTTTTCGCAGAATTCTCTGTATTCCTGCTCTGATAAAATCTGCTTCTTCTCAAGCTCTGTACGTGAACCGGGGTCGATTACAACGTAAGCAGCGAAGTAAAGTACTTTTTCAAGCATTCTGGGTGTCATATCAAGGAGTAAACCCATTCTTGAGGGAATACCCTTGAAGTACCAGATGTGTGACACGGGAGCTGCAAGCTCAATGTGTCCCATACGCTCACGACGAACTCTTGCACGTGTAACTTCAACACCACATCTGTCGCAGACAATGCCCTTGTGGCGAATACGCTTGTACTTACCGCAGTGACATTCCCAGTCCTTGGTGGGTCCGAAGATACGCTCACAGAAAAGACCGTCGCGCTCGGGTTTTAATGTTCTATAGTTTATTGTTTCAGGCTTTTTAACTTCGCCGCGTGACCAGCTTCTGATCATATCGGGCGACGCTATGCCAATTTTTATTGCATCAAATGTATTTTCTGACAATCGACTCATCTCCATTTAAAAGAATTTTAATAGCGTTTAATTATAAAAGGTCTGTTTCATCGTCGAAGAAGCCTGAATCGTCATCTTCGTCAAAATCGTCAAACTCGTCGTCTTCATAAGGTTCTTCCAACATTTCGTCGTCGAGAACGATGTCGTCTTCGTCTGACAATTCTGCACTTGCTACGTCGTCATCATCTTCGTCGTTGTCTAAATCTATAAACGCCTTGTCATCTTTTACGGTCATTCCGAGATTTGCTTCTTCCTCTTCTTCTGAGGAATCCTTTAAGGTTACTTCGTCGCCGTGTTCATCTAATACTCTCATATCAAGACACAAGCTCTGGAGTTCTTTGATTAACACCTTAAATGACTCAGGAATACCTGCCTGGGGAACGCTTTCGCCATTAACGATAGCTTCGTAAGTTTTTACACGACCTACGATATCGTCAGATTTTACTGTCAGGATTTCCTGTAGTGTATATGCAGCACCGTAAGCTTCCAATGCCCAAACTTCCATTTCACCGAAACGCTGACCGCCGAACTGAGCTTTACCACCCAAAGGCTGCTGTGTAACGAGTGAGTAGGGGCCTGTTGAACGGGCGTGGATTTTGTCATCAACCAAGTGACAGAGTTTTAAGATGTACATAATACCAACTGTAACTCTATTGTCAAAGGGTTCGCCTGTTCTACCGTCGTAAAGAACTGTCTTTCCGTCGGTGTCGAGTCCTGCTTTTATGAGTGTCTCTGTAATATCTTCTTCTGTTGCACCGTCAAGTACGGGAGTTGCAATCTTCCAGCCGAGCTCACGAGCGGCACGACCTAAATGCACTTCCAACACCTGACCGATGTTCATACGTGAGGGTACGCCCAAGGGGTTTAATACGATTTCCAATGGTGTACCATCGGGTAAGAACGGCATATCTTCTTCAGGTAAAATACGTGAAACAACACCCTTGTTACCGTGACGACCTGCCATCTTATCACCAACAGAAATCTTACGCTTCTGTGCGATGTAGCAACGTACTAACTGGTTTACACCGGGAGGTAATTCGTCGCCGTTGTCCTTATCAAATGTAATAACGTCAACAATAATACCTGCTTCACCATGAGGTACACGGAGTGATGTATCTCTAACTTCGCGGGCTTTTTCACCGAAGATTGCACGAAGAAGTTTTTCTTCTGCTGTAAGTTCGGTTTCGCCCTTAGGTGTAACCTTACCTACTAAGATGTCCCCTGAACGAACTTCAGCACCGATGCGGATGATACCTTTTTCGTTAAGGTCCTTTAAAGCATCTTCGCCAACGTTAGGAATATCTCTTGTGATTTCCTCGGCACCGAGTTTGGTGTCACGGGCTTCACATTCGTATTCTTCTATATGAATTGATGTTAAGATATCGTCACGAACTAACTTTTCGTTAACGAGCATAGCATCCTCGTAGTTATAACCTTCCCAGGTCATAAATCCGATTAAGATGTTACGTCCTAATGAAATTTCACCGTTGTTTGTAGAGGGACCGTCGGCAATGATTGTGCCTTTCTTAACTTTTTCGCCCTCTGAAACGATGGGTTTTTGGTTGATACATGAGCCCTGGTTTGAACGTGTGAACTTAATGAGTTTGTACTTGTGGAGGTTGCCGCCTTTTTCTTTGATTACGATTTCGTCGGCTGAAACCTTTTCAACTACACCATCTTCCTGTGCAAGCACAACTACACCTGAGTCTCTTGCTGCCTGATATTCCATACCTGTACCTACGATAGGTGAATCGGTACGAAGAAGCGGCACTGCCTGACGCTGCATGTTGGCACCCATAAGCGCACGGTTAGCATCGTCGTTTTCCAAGAAGGGAATCATTGCTGTAGCAACTGATACAACCTGCTTGGGAGAAACGTCCATGTAGTCAATCTTTGATGTATCTACTTCTAAATATTCGTCGCGGTAACGAACGATATGCTTAGATTCTACGAACTTGCCTTTTTTATCTAAAGGTTCATTTGCCTGAGCAATGATATATTCGTCTTCCACGTCTGCTGTCATATAAACGATTTCATCGGTAACAACGCCTGTTTTCTTATCTACCTTTCTGTAAGGAGCTTCGATAAAGCCGTGTTCGTTGATTCTGGCATAAGTTGCCAAAGAGTTGATAAGACCGATGTTGGGACCTTCAGGAGTTTCGATAGGACACATTCTTGAATAGTGAGAATAGTGTACGTCACGAACTTCGAAGCCTGCACGATCCCTTGATAAACCGCCGGGGCCTAAGGCTGAAAGTCTTCTTTTATGTGTGAGTTCAGCCAAGGGGTTTAACTGGTCCATAAACTGTGAAAGCTGTGATGAACCGAAGAATTCCTTGATTGTTGCAACGATGGGGCGTGTGTTGATTAACGCCTGAGGTGTTACAACGTCTAAATCCTGAATGGTCATACGTTCTCTTACTACTCTTTCCATTCTGGACAGACCGATTCTGAATTGGTTCTGCAATAATTCACCTACGCAACGAAGACGTCTGTTGCCTAAGTGGTCGATATCGTCTGTGGTGCCGAGACCATAGAGGAGGCCTATCTGATAGTTGATAGAAGCCATGATATCGTCTGTGATGATGTGCTTGGGAACAAGTTCATCAATGCGGCGGAGTAACTGGTCTTTGATATCTTCTTCTGTTGAGAAGTTTTCTAAGATTTCTTCTATTACGCCGCGGCAAACCTTTTCACGTGTGATGTCTGTTGTATCGAAATCAACGTACTTTGAAAGGTCAACCATATTATTAGAAAATACTACTACAGAGTAGCCTTTTACATCTAATACTACACGGTTTACGCCGGCTGCTTCAATTTCAGCTGCCATTTCTTTTGAAATGTGCGCGCCTGCGTCTACCATGATTTCGCCTGTTTCGGGGTTTACGATAGCATCTTTCGCTACCTGATTTGCAATACGGGCAGAAAGAGCGAGCTTCTTATTAAACTTGCATCTACCTACTCCTGCCAAATCATAGCGCTTGCCGTCAAAGAGGAGTCCGTAGAGAAGAGTCTTTGAACTTTCAACAGTAGGAGGCTCGCCGGGACGGAGCTTTTTGTAAATTTCTATCAATGCTTCATCGGTGGTCTGGATTGAAGCAGATTTTTCCAATGTGTTAAGGAGAGCTTCTGTTTCACCGAAAAGGTCTAAAATCTCTGCATCTGTTTCTACGCCCAATGCGCGAATCAAAACAGTTATTGGAATTTTTCTTGTTCTGTCAATACGAACAGATAAAACGTCGTTGATATCGTTTTCGTATTCGAGCCACGCACCACGGTAAGGAATTACTGTTGATGAGAAAAGTTCTTTACCGGTCTTGTCGTGCTCCATAGCATAGTAAATGCCGGGTGAACGCACAAGTTGGCTAACGATAACACGTTCTGCGCCGTTGATTATAAATGTGCCCTGTTCGGTCATTAAGGGGAAATCGCCCATAAAGATTTCCTGCTCTTTAACCTCGCCGGTTTCCTTGTTTATCAAACGTACCTTTGCTTTAAGCGGGGCTGCGTAGTTTGTATCTCTTTCTCTGCATTCCTCTACAGAGTACTTAACACGGTTTCTCTCTAACTTGTAGTCGATAAACTCTAAAATTAAGTTACCTGTGTAGTCGGTAATGGGAGAGATGTCACGAAGAACTTCTTTTAAGCCTTCTTCCAAAAACCAGTTATAGGAGTTTTTCTGCACCTCGATAAGATTTGGCATTTCCAAAACTTCATCGACTTTGGCATAACTCATTCTCTGGTTTGCGCCCAACTGAATCGGATGTACCATAAACTCAACCACCTCATTGAAAAATTTGTGTTGTAACCTTGCGGCTACCATTGGTTTGTTATGTATAGAAATAAAATTACATACAAAATTAAACCGCATTTTACGGACAAAAGTCCTATTTAAGCATATTATACCATTTTGAGAATATAATGCAGTTTATAATAATAACATAGTTGAGAATATAAGTCAAGCATTTTTTTGAAAAAAATTTTTATTTATTATATTATTATATATATAAATAAGGAAGAAAGTCTTGATTTTTTGTAAAATTTTGACCGAAAAACCATATATTTGGTATTGAAAAGACACCCTACCCACTGTATAATGTTATATGAGTGGTGCAAAGGAGGAAAAATGAAAAAAATTACTCTTTCGCTCATTTTTTTATTTATTTTTACGTTTTTTGCTCAATCCACATCGGCAAAACAAGAATTTTTTGCCCCTGTAACCATTACAGTCAACGAAAAATACGTAAAAACTCAAAATCACGCATATCTTAAAGGTGGCGTGACAATGGTTTCACTTCGTGACATCGGCGAGATTTTTTCGTCAGAGGTTTTTTGGGATGAAAACACCGCAACTGCGGCGCTTTTAAATGAAAATACTAAAATTTCCGTCACAAAAAACCACAAAATTACAAAAATCAACAACAAAAATGTTTCACTCCCCGCCCCTGCCAAAATAATAAACGGCAGAATGTACGTGCCATTGAGGTTTTTATCAGAAACTTTTGGTGCAAAGGTTTCTTGGAGTCCTGACACCTTAACTGCCAAGATTTCATCGGGTGCAGCATCAGTCCCTGCACATCTTTCGGGGGTTTCTCCCTTTAGTGATGATGAGCTTTATTGGCTATCAAGAATTGTTTCGGCAGAAAGCGCAGGGGAAATCAATTCCGGCAAGGTGGCAGTGGCAAATGTAATCTTAAACCGTGTGAAAAGTCCTGAATTTCCCAACAGTATTTACGGGGTTATCTTTGACAAAAAGTACGGTGTTCAGTTTACACCTACCGCCGACGGCTCAATCTACAAAAAACCCACAACTGAGAGCATAATCGCGGCAAAACGAGCCCTTTTAGGTGAGGACGTTTCAAAAAATTCTCTTTATTTTTTAAATCCTAAAATTGCGACAAATTTCTGGATTGTAAAAAACCGACCATTCTATAAAAGAATAGGTAACCATGACTTTTACCTATAAAAAAAGACGGCTCAATTGCCGTCTTTTTTTATATTATTTTATCAGTTCTTTTACTACATCTTCGGGGGTTTTACAGATTCTTTTACACCCTGCGTCCCTGAGTTCATCTTCCGAGCCATAGCCGTAGAGGATGCCTAGGGAATCTATGCCGTTATTTTTTGCGCCTGTAATATCATTTTCCCTGTCGCCTATCATCAAAATCCTTGATTTATCGAAATTATTTACCTCGATTGTCTCTTTTATTACTGCTGTTTTTGTTCTTTTTATTTCATCAAAGGATGCGCCGTTGATAAAATAAAAATATTTCGAAAGTCCTGCTTTATTTAATATTTTTTCAGCATAAGGTGTGGGCTTTGCTGTGGCAAGACAAATGGTAAAACCCGCATCCTTTAAGGCTTTGAGCATTTCTTCCACGCCGTCATACACCGTAAAATTTTCCATGGCGTTGTTGCCGTTATAATTTTCTCTATACTTTTCAACAGCCCTGTCGGCATCTTCTTTTTTCATATTATAAATTCGAGAAAATGCATCAAAAAGTGGCGGCCCTATAAATAAATTTAAAACCTCATCTCGCGTTTCATTTATTCCAAAATGCTCCAATGCATATTTTACAGACATCTTAATCCCGGGCGCAGAATCAACGATTGTGCCGTCTAAATCAAAAAAAATTATATCTTGCATAATGTGAAAATTTCCCTTATTTTTTTTAAATATTTTATCATATTTTACTTTATTTTTCAAGCGACTTGTGGTATAATATTTATAGATAATTTTTTACTTTTTTCAACAGGTTTTCCGTTTATAATCTGTTGATATTTGTAGATAGAGTTGTTGATAAAATTTTCGCTTACATTTTATGGAAAATTTAAAAAATTTACCTGTTGATTATTATTTTTTATAAACATTTTTTAAACATACATATAAACAAGCAAAAATCCCGTAACCATCGCAGAAATTCCACTTTTCAACAGAATCAACAGCCCCTACTACTATAACTACTAAATATATTATTTTTTATATATAAAGAGAGGATTTGAAAAAGATGATGATAATGAAATGCTCCCGAAAAGATTTAGTGGAGGCGGTTTCGTTAGTAGAAAAAGCCGTTCCAATGGCTACGCCTTACCCTGTTTTGGAGGGTATTTTTATCGAAGCCAAAGAAAACGCTATGAAATTAGTGGGAAATAATATGGATTTGGGTATTGAGTGCTTTATTCCGGCGACTGTTACCGAAAAAGGTCTTGCTATGGTAAAGGCTTCACTTTTTTCTCAAGCAGTAAAGAAACTTCCTGATACAGATGATGAAGTATTTTTAGAAATTGATGAAAAAGATAATTTAAAAATCGAATGCGGCCACGCAAAATTCAATTTCTCAACATCTTCTGCAGAGGAATTTCCACAACTTCCTTTAGTTTTAGACGGAAAATCAATCGAGCTCCCCGAATCAATGGTAAAAAATATGATAAAACAAACTGTTTATGCGGTATCTACTCGTGAAGAAAAACCCGTTTTAACAGGTGTTTTATTTGACATCGAAGAAAAAACAATAAATGTTGTTGGCTGTGACGGCTTCAGAGTTGCTATAAGAAAAGAAGAAATAGACAACGACAGCGTGCTTAAGTTCATTCTTCCCGGCAAAAATGCAAAAGAATTACTTGGAATTATGGGTGAGGGAAATGATTTAGTGAAAATTTCCGTAAATGATAACAACGTAAAATTCACACTTGATAAGTGTATTTTGGTTTCACGTATCATTGATGGCGAATATTTAAACTACAAATCTGTTGCAAATCACAAAAACACCTTAGAATTTACTGTTGAAAGAAGAAAAATATTAAATTCTATTGACCGTGCTGCAACAATCGTAAACGAAGCATCAAAATCTCATGTTTTATTAGATATTGATGAAATGAGCGTTTCTATCGATTGCGAATCAGTAATGGGTAAGGTAAAGGACAAATTCTCCGTAGATATGCAGGGTGAGCCTATGCAGATTGCATTTAACCCCAAATATTTAATCGAAGCCTTTAAAAATATAGAGGACGACAAAATTAAAATATCATTCTCTACACCTGTTACCCCTGCGGTAATCAGACCTATTGACGGCGACGACTTCGTTTATATCATTCTTCCGGTTAGAATTAAATGATTAGAATAAAAGAAACAATCATCGTTGAGGGTGAGCATGACAAACGCAGATTACTATCTTTTTTAGACGCTGAAATTTTAGTTACAGGCGGTTTTCAGATTTTTCGTGATAACGAGATGAAAAATCTTATAAAAACGATTTCAGAGAAAAATGGAGCGGTAATTTTAACAGATTCTGACCGTGCAGGGTTTATTATAAGAAATCATCTAAAAAACATTGCCCCTAATGTAAAACATGCCTACATTCCCGAGATAAAAGGTAAAGAACGAAGAAAAGCAACACCGGGAAAAGAGGGAATTTTAGGTGTTGAGGGAATGAATAATGAAATTATTATAAATGCTTTGATTTCAGCGGGTGCCACCATTAACGAAGAAGTAAAAGTAAAAAAGCAAAAATATACTAAACTTGACCTTTATAATTTAGGTCTTTTCGGAAGTGCTGACAGCAGAATAAAAAGACGCGAATTTCTAAAGCGGCACAATCTTCCACAAAAATTAAACTCTAATATGATGTTAGATGTAATAAATAGTTTAGATATAGAATTATTTTAAATTTGCCCCAATATACTATTGATATATTGGGGTATAATATTTTAAATAAAAAGTTATTAGTATTACATTTATAAAAAATATATATCGCACAATACATAAAAATATGTATATATGAGTAAAATTTTAATATAATATAAAAAGAAAATAAAAACAGAAAAAATGGCTCTGTTATGCGGTTTTTTATCATTAAAAAAATCATAAAATAATAAAGATAAAAAAATAGTGTTGACATTTTAAGATAAATAACTTATAATATCTAATTAGTGTTTCCATAAGGAAAAATGAAAGAGGGAAAAAAAGTGAAAGAAGTAGTAATAAGTTATAAAAAATTAAAAGAGCTCGAAGCAGAGCTTGAATATTTAAAAACAGAAAAAAGAAAAGAAGTTTCAGAAAAGATAAAAGTAGCAAGAGGCTTCGGCGATTTATCTGAAAACGCTGAATACGACGAAGCAAAGAAAGAGCAGGGAGAAGTAGAGGTTAAGATTGTAAACCTTGAAAAAATGCTCAAAAATGCTAAAGTAATAGATGAAGACGAAATAGACACTAGCAAAGTAACTCTTGGTACAAAGGTAAAAATCTTCGATATAGATATGGAAGAAGAGGACGAATACGAAATAGTAGGCTCAACAGAAGCAAATCCTGCTGAAAATAAAATTTCTGACGAATCTCCTTTGGGTGTAGCCCTTTTGGGAGCAGTTCCGGAGCAGGTAGTTACAGTAAAGTCACCTAACGGTGAATACGAAGTAAAGGTAATCTCTATTTCAAAATAAAAATTTAAAGATTAAAAACCGCACAGTTGTGCGGTTTTTTGTGTTTATAAGTAAATGTTTCACGTGAAACTCGTCGCATCTAAACGGGGTTAGTTCGAGGGTTTTTACTAAACCCTCTTCACTTTCCCGTTTGCTGCTCCTCTCTCCCAAAAAGGCTATCGCCTTTTCGGGAACCCTTTTTTTCGCCCGTTCGCACTTTAGAGTTTCACGTGAAACATGAGAAACACATTAAAAACTATGTCTATTTAAATAATTATAATAAAAATATTGAAATAAGATTCCCTATATGGTAAAATAGATGTATAATTTTGAAAAAAGAAAGGTTTTTGTGATGGGAAAGGTAATAGTTATTGCAAACCAAAAGGGTGGAGTGGGAAAAACCACAACATCTATCAATTTATCGGCATATCTTGCAGATGCCAAGAAAAAAGTACTCTTAATTGACTGCGACCCTCAGGGAAACGCATCATCAGGCGTAGGTATAAATAAGGAAGAGGAAGAAGCATCTGTTTATGATGTTTTGGTAAACGGCGAGGGAATCTCTGAAAATATTATAGAAACGCAGTATAAAAATTTAGAGGTAGTTCCGTCAAATGTGGACCTTGCCGGTGCAGAGATTGAACTTGTTTCCTTTGAAAAAAGAGAGTATTTATTAAAGGAAGCAATAAAATCAATAAAAAATAATTACGATTACATACTTATAGATTGTCCGCCGTCATTGGGTTTACTTACATTAAATGCCTTTGCCGCAGCAGATAGTGTAATCATACCCATACAGTGCGAATATTACGCCCTGGAGGGCCTGGGACAACTCACAAAGACCGTATCTACCATAAAGCAAGGAATAAACCCTGACCTTGAAATTGAGGGTATTTTGCTCACTATGTTTGACAAGAGAACAAATCTCTCAACAGTGGTTTACGAAGAAGTAAAAAAATTCTTCCCCGATAAAGTGTACAAAACAGTAATCCCAAGAAATGTAAGACTTTCCGAGGCTCCCAGTTTCGGCGAGGCAATAATTTCTTACGATAAATTTTCAAAAGGCGCTCACGCCTACAAATCACTTGCAAAAGAAGTAATAAAAAACAACAAGGAGAAATAAAATGGCGAAAAAAGGATTAGGAAGAGGATTAGGAGCGCTGCTTGATACAGGAAGTGTGGTAGAAGCCACCACAGAAAAAGAGCGCGACGTCAAAAAAATAAAAATAACCCAGATAGAACCCAACAAAACCCAGCCAAGAACGGATTTTGACCAGGAAAAAATAGAAGCACTTGCTGATTCAATCCGCGAATACGGTATTATTCAGCCTATCGTGGTAAAACTCAACAAAAACGGCTTTTACACCATAATTGCAGGGGAAAGACGTTGGAGAGCAGCGCGAATCGCAGGCTTAAAGGAAGTTCCTGCTTTAATTAAGGAAGTAAATGAGCAAACAGAAAAAGAAATAACCCTGATAGAGAACTTATTGCGCGAAGATTTAAATGCAATAGAAGAAGCCCTGGGCATAAAGGAGCTTATGGATTTATATGGACTCACTCAAGACGAAGTAGCAAAGAAAATCGGCAAGAGCCGTCCTGCAGTGGCGAATACCTTAAGACTTCTCAATTTACCCGATGAAATCAAAGCATTATTAAAGGAAGATAAACTCTCACCCGGTCATGCAAGAGCATTGGTTGTAATTGAGGACAAAAAATTAGCACGAGAGATAGCAGAAAAAATAATCGCACAAGAAATGAGTGTAAGACAGGCGGAAGCCTATATACAGAGCCTTTTCCGTGAAAAAAGAGAAATCAAAAAAACCAAGGAAGAGATAGAAATTGCCCGCCACATCAAATCTTTGGAAGAAAAACTTTCAACAGAATTGGGAACAAAAATAAGAATTATAAATAAGAAGAATAAGGGAAAAATAGAGATACCTTATTCCTCATCAGAAGACTTCGAAAGAATAATAAACCTCATAAAGAAATAGAAGTTCAGGTTCCGACAAATTGTCGGAACCTGAAATCTATAAAAAAGTTTTAAGATTCCAGCGAGGGAAAAGCAAATGAAACATGAGAACAATTTTTTCACATATTTAAAATGGAGAGGCGATATTTCTTTAAAGGAAAGTCCATTTAACGAAATAGATGCCTTGATATTGTGCGAGCTTGCATATATTCGTTTTGAAAACGTTGTGCCTACAATCGGACAAAAAGGTGCAATAACAATTAAAGAAGCAGACAAAAAATATGTCAGAAAAAACGAAAAAGATATTTTTTACTACAAAAGAAAAGAAGAGCTGCTTGCAACTCTGGCAAAATGCTCAAGATTTGCAGATATGACCTTGTGTAATTATGTAAGCACCTATGACAATACTGCATCACCGCAACAGTTCGCAGCAATGCACATAAACCTTTCTCCGAAGCTTACGTTTATAGCCTTTCGCGGAACAGACAGCACTATTGCCGGTTGGAAAGAGGACTTTAATATGAGCTTTATGATGCCCGTTCCTGCGCAGCAGTCGGCGGTGGATTATGTAAATAAAACGATGAAAGGTTTTATGAAAAAATATTGGCTGGGCGGACATTCAAAGGGAGGAAATCTTGCGATTTATTCCGGGGTATTTTGTGATGCAAAGCTGCAAAAGAAAATCGTAAAAGTGAGTAGCTTTGATGGTCCCGGCTTTACCCGAAAAGTGGTAAAAGACAAGGCGTATAAGCGATTAGAGGATAAAATAAATTCTTACGTGCCCGTGTCTTCTGTTGTAGGGCTTATTATGGAGCACGCAGAGAAATATAAGGTAGTAGAAAGCAAAGAATCTCCATTTTTGCAGCACGAGGGCTTTTCTTGGGAAGTATGCCGCGACGAGTTTGTGCAGGTAGAGGAGATAGGGGTATTTAGTAAGCGCGTCACCTCAACCTTAAAAACCTGGCTAAACGGTATGACCACAGAAGAAAGAAAAGCGCTTGTGGACGCAGTTTTTCAGGTGTTTGAAACAGCAGAGGTTGAGGATTTATCTGAATTGGTTGATATAGATATCAAGATGGCAAGAAAACTAATCAAAGGCATTGCAAACGTCCCCAAAGAACAAAGGGGAGCTGTGGGCAAATTATTCAGGTTATTCACCACAGGAGGACGTGAGCGAAAAACCCCACACACGATGTTTTCAGAAGAATAGAAAAAAAGAAAATCGCAGAGCTATTTCAAACCATAATGAATTTCTTTGAAATTCAATTCATGATGCAAAGCATCAATTCACGGCGTAGCCAATTCATGACAACTTTAGTTGTCAAATTATTTAAAAAAACAGTTGTATGACTTTATCATACAACTGTTTTTTTGTTTATAGATTTGCAAGTTCTTGTGTAACCAGCAAGAATTTATCAATGTCTTTTATTGAGTTGCAGTGGAGAGGAGATACTCTTACGGCGCCGTCCATATCGAAGGATTCAAGCATACGCTTTGAATAAATACTGCTTGAAAGGCGGTCATAAACGATTACGCCGCGCTTTTCGTACTCGCGGACAGCCTCTGTATAACCGAGATTGTCAAATCCCATAGCAAGAATTAAATCTCTTGTTGTCAAATCTTCGTAGTCCAAAAATACCTTTACATTTTTAATATGTCTGAGTCCGGGGATTTCAGGAGTTCCCTCAAGCATTCTGTAAAGAAGTGCTCTTTCCTGCAGTTTTATTCTTGTCATACCCTCTACAAAAAGTTCGCGTCTATTAGTAGAATCAATATACTTTCCGCCTAACCAACAAACATAATCAACGATTGTAGTTACTGCGGCATACTGTGCAGGAGCAGGACTTCCGAGCTCCCATACATGAGCTGCATTTCCTGCAAGCTTGTGGTGGGGAAGTTTTGCAACTCTTTCAGAAACCCAGCCAATACCTGAACCACGATAGCCGAAAAATTTATAAGGTGCAATATTAAGACCGTCTATGGGGGTTTCTTCAAGGTCAATTACGCCGTGAGGTGCGTGCTGGACACA
This sequence comes from Congzhengia sp., assembly GCA_045591015.1. GTDB lineage: Bacteria > Bacillota > Clostridia > UBA1381 > UBA9506 > Congzhengia. The sequence continues at coordinate 23,520 of JAZNSC010000006.1, read as the reverse complement.
GTCAACAACTATGTATAAATCAGGTTTCTTTGCCCTTGCCTGACGGATGATTTCTTTGATGTCATAAATCGCGCCTGTAATATTGGAAGCGTACATAACACTGAGAAGAACTGTATTTTCGTCAATAAGAGCAGCAACAGTTTCAGGGTCTACGCCGCCTGTTACTTTGTTGCTTTCGGCAACTCTTAACTCACGTCCTGTTTTTTCTGCATAGTATGAAGCCGCATCAAATGCAGAAGGGTGTTCGAGCACAGATGTAACGATGTTTGTACCGTCCACGTTTTCTGCAATTGTTCCAACTATTTGAAACATAAGCTGTGAAGCCGTTAAAGATGTGAGAATACTGCCTGATTCGGGAGCGTTGATAATTGTACGAATATCGTCTTCGCCTTTTTTCTGCACATCCTGAAGGTAAAGTGCCATCTTATGAATTCTTTCGGGGCAATCGGGGATTGAGTCTAATTCATTAAAAACCTCTTCTACTTTTTTTAGTCTGAAAGAGCCGCCGGCATTATCAAAGAAAAGTCTTTCTCCTACAAATTTATCTTCGTTTAAATACAAAAACTGGTCTTGTACTTCTTTCATTATTTCTTCGCTAAATGCTAAACCGTTTGGGTAGTTCATTATAATTTCTCCTTTATTAAATACATAATTTTCCGTCTTGTAATATACATTCATTATCTATATAGGCAGTTGGTGCGCGGAATACCATATCAATGTGATACGGACTGCTGATTGTTCCGCCAAAACCTACGTTGTCGCCACAGGCAAGGTGGATTGTTCCGCCACAGCCCTCATCTTCAAGCATTCTGCCGCTCAAATTACACATGGGATTTAATCCAAAACCAATCTCACCTATGTAATATACATTTGGGTCATTAAAACGTTTAAGCAGGTCTGCAAATACTTCGGCTTGCTTACCTCCCTCAATATTTACAATTTTGCTGTCTTTGATTGTAAGTTTGATTTCATCCGTAATAAGACCAAGCAACGGATGAGGAATACTGCCGTCTATATACACAACGCCATTTCCCGTGCCCTCAACTGCACACGTCGCGCACTCGATGTCCGGAGGGGAGGAGGAAGCGCCAGAATTAAGGCTACGACCAAACTGCGGGAAAGGTTTACGGCCTTTTATGGAGCAGGTAAAGTCTGTTCCTTTTGCTGTAGTAATCCTACAGATGTTTTTGTTTTCGAGTTTTGCGGCAATCTCGGCGCATACTTTTCCAGCTTCCTCAAAATCGCAGAAAAGAGCACCCTGTTCCATCATTTTTGTTGAGTAATCAACCATATTTACAAACCTTGCGCCATTTGCAACAGCATCTTTTCTGGCTTGCGAATGAAAAAGAGAAAACTTTGTGCATCCGAAGATAACATCTGCAGAAACCATAGCCATAGCAACACATTCCGGTGGCTGTTCGCCGTGCATATTTCTTTCGCTCATCATAACCATTGAGCGGTTAGGGAAACTTTCAAGTGCATCCCACATAATCTTGGCAACATCATAACTTGACGGGTCTGTAACAACCAGTATTTTTTCGTCTTTTTTACAATTTGAACAGGTTGTAAGGAGTATATCAGCCCCTGAGGTTTTCATAGAAATTCACATCCTTTGTTCTTAAAATACAACTTGCGTGCAAGTTGTATTTTGATTATACATCAGTACGTTTTTATTGTCAAGTAATAATTCGCCTTGCATGTTAGGAATAACTATGATATAATTTGAAATGAAAATAAATTTTAAATTGGGAGATACATATGAAAGAGGGCAAACACGACAACCTAAGCACCAAGGCTTATGACATGATAAAGCGAATGATTTTAAGCGGTGAACTGCAGCAAGGTCAGGCTATAAGTATGAATTCTATGGCAGATACTTTGAAAATCAGCCGTACTCCCGTTACAAATGCATGTCAAAGACTTGAATACGAAAGGCTTTTGACTGTTTTTCCAAAGCAGGGAGTAGTTATAAACACAATTTCGCTGGAAATGTCATGTGGTATATATGAACTTCGTGCTGCCATTGAGTCTTATAATGCAAAACGCGTTTTAGATAAACTCACAGAAGAAGATATTAAAGTTTTGTCCGACTCTATCAAAAAGCAGAAAGAGCATTTTAAGGATTCTGATAGCCTTAAGTTTATGGACGAGGACACATTTTTTCACAGATATATTCTTGAAAAAAGCGTTAACCACGAGCTCTTGCTTGTTATAAATCAACTTTACGACAGAGTGTATATTCTGGGTGTAAAAAACAGTAATTCAATCCGTATGGAGCAATCTATAATTGAGCACGAAAAAATCATAAATGCCATAGAAAAGAAGGACAAGCAAGCCTTTGCCGATGCAATAGAAGAAAACATCTTAAATGGCTTCAGGAGCCTTGTTGATGGATTTTTGAAGCAGTAGGATGTAGTAAAAAGCGCACTTTTTTATACGACAAATTGTTAATTGAAAATGGAAAACGAACGAAGAAAATCGCCCTTTGCGATTTTCAACCATAAAAAGATTTTTATTAAACACACAAAAAAATGGGCTGTGGCATTTGCCACAGCCCATTTTTTTGCTCGTGTGTAAAGAGGGTGTGTTTGGCTGACGTAAAATAGTGCAGATTGGACAAACTGAACCGAAGGGTTACCCGAAGGCGTACGTGGGTACGCCGAGAGGTAAAGTTTGTTCAAAACACAAGGCAATAAAAAAAGAAGCAATTCGAATGACTCGAATTGCTTCCTAAAAATACATTGTTTTTTAAACTAAACTACAGCAATTATGCTCCTTCTTGCCTTGTGTGGTCTGTGCATTTTACTATAGCCAATATATATTTAAGTTTTTACGAATATTTCTTTATAACTCTATATATATTTGAATTTTTTACGCTTTATTTTGCGTACTCAACTGTTCGTGTTTCGCGGATTACATTTACCTTAATCTGACCGGGGTATTCCATTTCTTCCTCGATTTTCTTAACGATATCACGAGCGATGAGTGTCATGCTTTCGTCCTTAACGTCGTCAGGACAAACCATAATTCTTACTTCTCTACCTGCCTGGATGGCAAAGGATTTTTCTACTCCGTCAAAGGAGTTTGCAATTTCTTCTAATTTTTCCAAACGCTTTATGTAGGACTCGATGTTTTCGCGTCTTGCGCCGGGACGAGCAGCAGATATTGCGTCAGCCGCCTGAACGATAGCTGCAACGATTGTTGTTGCTTCTACGTCGCCGTGGTGCGCCATAATAGCGTGGATGATATCTTTGCTTTCCTTGTATTTTTTAGCAAGGTCAGCACCGATTGTTACGTGTGAGCCTTCGATTTCGTGGTCAGCGGCCTTTCCTAAATCGTGGAGAAGACCGGCACGACGAGCCATTGTCACGTCTACACCAAGTTCGCCTGCTATAATGCCTGAAACGTTTGCCACTTCAATTGAGTGCTTAAGCACGTTCTGGCCGTAACTTGTTCTGAATTTTAATTTACCCAAAAGTTTTATAATTTCGGGGTGCAAGCCGTGAACATTTGTTTCAAATGCTGCGTTTTCGCCCTCTTGCTTGATTAGAGCCTCTACTTCTTTTTTGCTCTTTTCGTAGGTTTCTTCTATTCTTGCGGGGTGAATACGTCCGTCAACAATGAGTTTTTCCAATGTCTGTCTTGCGATTTCTCTTCTTACGGGGTCAAAACCGGATAAGATAACTGCTTCAGGTGTATCATCGATAATCAAATCAATACCTGTTAGTGTTTCTAATGTTCTGATGTTTCGACCTTCACGTCCGATGATTCTTCCCTTCATTTCTTCACTGGGAAGATTTACTACCGTAACAACAACCTCTGCAACGTGGTCCGCAGCGCATCTCTGGATTGCACCTGCGATGATGTTTTTAGCGGTCTTGTCAGCGGATTCTTTTGCTTGTGTTTCTATTTCTTTTACCATGATGGCAGCATCTGCTCTAACTTCTGATTCCAACTTTTCGAGCAAGTACTGCTTTGCTTCTTCTTTCGACAATCCTGATAAATTCTGGAGCATTTCAAGTTCTTTTTCCTTGATATTCTTAAGCTCTTCACGGATTACGTCAAGCTCTTTGTCGCGCTTAGCTAATGCTTCTTCGCGCTTTTCTAAAGCTTCGTTCTTCTTGTCGAGATTTTCTTCCTTTTGCTGAATGCGGTGTTCCTGTCTTGAAATCTCATTACGTCTTTCTTTAATTTCTTTTTCAAGCTCTTGTCTTTCCTTGTGGTTTTCTTCTTTAGCCGCAAGGATTGCTTCGCGCTTTTTGCTTTCGCCTTCTTTTTTTGCTTCTTCCACAATTCTTATTGCTTCGGATTTAGCGGAGCCGATTTCTGCTTCTTCTTTTCTTTTTCTTGAAGCATAACCGCTCTTATAAGAAATAAGCGACGCAACAACAATCAAAACGAGAGCCACAGCACCCGTTATGATCCATTCCATCTCGTATAAGTACCTCCTTCTTTAAAAATTTTCGAGAAAAATTAAACCATATAATAGATGTATTACTTTATATAAGAAAATATTTCTACCTACTTTAATACAATAATACTCTTTTATTATAACTTGTTTTAGGGGTTTTGTCAACTTTTTTGAGTGGCGAAAAAACGCGTGGTTGACACATTTTTTAAAATGTTATATAATTGTAACATAAGGAGGTGGCACAAAATGTTGGTAAATTTGTCCAAAGGCGCAAAAAAAGTAATAGAAAACTTGCGTAATCACGGCTTTTCTGCCTATGCTGTAGGCGGTGCGGTGAGAGACGCCCTTTTGGGAAAAGAGCCTTACGACTTTGACGTGACCACCGACGCCACACCCGACCAGGTAAAATCGCTGTTTTCACACACTGTCGACACGGGAATTGCCCACGGCACAGTGACGGTGCTTATAGATAAAGAGCCTGTAGAGGTGACGACTTTCAGGACCGACGGGGAGTACACAGACAACAGAAAGCCCGACACAGTAACACTGGTAAAAGATGTGCGCGAAGACCTTGCTCGCCGAGATTTTACCGTGAATGCCCTTTGCTACAACGATGACGAGGGAATTCTGGACTTGTTCTGTGGAATTGATGACTTAAAAAATAAAATCATCCGTGCCATTGGAGTCCCCGAAGAAAGGTTTCACGAGGACGCCTTAAGAATTTTGCGAGGGGTACGTTTTTCGGTGCAATTAGGCTTTGAAATCGAGGAAAAAACCTATCAGGCAATAAAGAATTGCGCTCATCTGGTGCAGAACTTAAGCGTTGAGCGAATTGCGCAAGAATTAGACAAAATGCTGATGTCACCTGTGCCCGATACTGCCATAAAAATTTTGTACGAAACAGGCGTATTGGAGTACATTATGCCCGAAATGGTTAAGTGCTTCGGCCAAGCACAAAACATAAAATGGCACATATACGATGTAGGAAATCACACTGCGCAGGTTATAAAAAACTGCCCTGAAATCCTTCATCTTCGCTATGCCGCCCTTATGCACGATTGGGGCAAGCCCTATTGCTTAGGCAAAAACGATGATGGCGAGGACACCTTCCGCAATCACGCCAAGATTTCAGAAGAACTTGCCGACAAATTCACAAAAAAATATAAATTTTCCAATGAGCGTCGAGATAAAATCTTGCGATTGGTAAAGTACCACGATATAGAGATTTTGCCGGAGAAAAAATACGTCCGCCGCGCCATAAATAAAGTGGGCGACGATGTTTTCTGCGATTTAATCGCCTTAAAGCGTGCCGACTGTTTGTCCCAAAATTTAGAACTTACAGCGCCAAGACTTACGTACCTCAACACCCTCGATGGGCTCTATCGCGAGATAAAAGAAAACAAGGAAGTTTTCTCTATAAAAAGCCTTGCTGTTAACGGTAACGACCTGATTGCGCTGGGCTTTTCGGGTAAGGAAATCGGCGAAGTTTTAAACGAATTACTAAAAAAAGTAATCGACAATCCAGAGTTAAACGAAAAAGAAACTTTGATAAAAATTATAAAAGACATGGAATAACCATGTCTTTTTTCTTTTGATAAAAGGCGCTATACTATCGCGTTTTTTGATAGTTTTGTTCTTTTTTACATACACATTGCACAAAATAAAACAGTCAATTTTGTTATATATTAACCCAATGTTGTAAAAGGAAATACCGCCTATCCCGTCGAAAACAGTTACATAACCTATAATGGTATAATAAGACCGTATGGTTTATATATTAAGGAGGAAAGATTATGACAAACACCGAAAACATCAGAAATATGTGTATGCTTGCACATTCAAACGCAGGTAAAACCTCGCTGGTAGAAGCTATGCTTCACAAGGCAGGAGTTATTGACCGCGTGGGAAATACCGAAGATGGAAACACAGTATCAGACTTTGACCCCGAAGAAATAAAGAGAAAAATCTCTTTAAATACATCCGTTATTCCTATCGAGTGGAACGGTGTGAAAATAAATCTTTTGGACACTCCCGGAACACCCGATTTTGTGGGCGAGCAGTTAGAGGGCGCATCCGTTTGTGGAAGTGCTTTGATTGTAGTCAGCGGTAAATCAGGGGTTTCAGCCGGCACAGAAAAAGCCTGGAACATAGCAAAAACAAAAGCAAAAATCGTATTCGTAAATAAATTAGACGACGTAAAAGCAGACTATGCAAAAGTTGTAGAGCAGTTAAACGACGCTTTCGGCAGAAGCATTGCTCCTTTTACATTCCCCATCAAAGAGGGCGAGAAGTTAACAGGCTTTGTTGACGTTATCAAAATGCGCGCAAAGATGTTCTCACCTGACGGCGACACACATAAGTACGAAGAAATCCCCGATTCTTACAAAGACATCGCAGACAGAAGCCGTGATTTACTTTTAGAGGCGGTTGCTGAGGTTTCCGATGAATTGATGGAAAAATACTTCGCAGGCGAAGCGTTCACAGAAGACGAAATCAAAGCGGCTTTAAAAATCGGTATCAAGGACGGCACAGTTGTTCCTGTTATTTGCGGAAGCGTTGTTGCCAAAATCGGTATCACACATCTTCTCAACACAATTGCAGACTATATGCCTGCCCCCAATGAGTTTGTACATATTGAGGGCGAAAACAAAAAAACAGGCGAAATCGAAGAAATCATCTGTGATAAATCCGAACCCACAGTTTTACACGTTTTCAAGACAGTTGTTGACAACTACGTAGGTAAGCTTTCATACTTTAAAGTATTGTCAGGTAAAATCACACCCGACACAACTTTAGTAAACCCCGCACAGGGCAAGGAAGAAAAGCTCGGTAAAATCTACGAGCTCTGCGGCAAGAAGCAGACAGAGGTAAAAGAGCTTGCAGCAGGTGACATCGGTGCAACGGCAAAACTCTCCGTTACAGAAACAGGCGACACACTGTGTGATGCCTCTTTCCCCGTTGCTATCGGTGCGATTTCTTTCCCGAAACCTGTATTGTCTTTGGCAATTGAACCCAAGGCAAAAGGCGACGAAGAAAAAATCAGCTCATCTTTAGCAAAGCTTGCCAGTGAAGACAAAACATTCTCATTAGTAAGAAACCACGAAACCCACGAATCTGTAATTTCAGGCGTAGGCGAGCAGCACATCAACGTAATCTGCTCAAAACTCGAGGGCAAATTCGGTGTTTCTGTTAACTTAAAAGAACCCAAAACACCTTACCGCGAAGCAATTAAATCAAAAGTTCGCGCAGAGGGTAAACACAAGAAGCAATCAGGCGGACACGGTCAGTACGGCCACGTTATCATTGAGTTTGAGCCTGTATATGATGCTGAAGATTTAGTATTCGAAGAAAAGGTTGTAGGCGGCGCAGTTCCCAAGAACTTCTTCCCTGCAGTTGAAAAAGGTCTTCGCGATGCTATGAAAGAGGGCGTTTTGGCAGGCTACCCCATGGTTAACCTAAAGGCTACCTTAATGGACGGCTCATACCACGCAGTTGACTCATCAGAAATGGCATTTAAGACCGCCGCATCTATCGCGTATAAAGAGGGTCTTCCCAAGGCAAATCCTGTAATATTAGAGCCTGTTGGTACTGCAAAAGTTTTAGTTCCCAACAACTACACAGGCGACGTAGTAGGCGACTTAAACAAGCGCCGCGGCAGAATTCTCGGTATGAATCCTGTTGACAACGTAAACACAGAGGTAGAAGCTATCGTTCCTGCATCTGAAATGAAAAAATACGCAACAGACCTCCGCGCTCTGACCAACGGCCGTGGCTCATTCGACTACGAAATCACAAACTACGAAGAAGCACCTGCAGTGATTGCAGAGAAGGTAATCGCAGAATCAAAACAGTAAAAGAGACAGCCGGCAGAAAATGCGCAGACCATACAAGGCAAGAAAAAGGCCTTCCCCTTGAGGGGAAGGAGGACCGCTTGCGGTGGATGAGGTGTTTTATAATATTTAACTAAAATTATTGAAGGGATTCGAGTTTCTCGAATCCCTTCTTTTCTTATTGCCTTGTGTTTTGAACAAACTTCACCTCTCGGCGTACCTTTGTACGCCGTCGGGTAACCCTTCGGTTCAGTTTGTCCAATCTGCATCATTTTCTTCTCGGCTTTACGGCAGAAAATGCCAAGTAAAATCAAAATAACAACGGGATGTAGCATTTTGCTACATCCCGTTTTGTGATTATTTTGTTTATACAGGGGGCATTTTACTACATCCCTCTTTTTACAGCGTTTCTGATAAGTCTGAAAAACGACGACATTAAAATCAGTCCTAAAGATATTGCACCGCCGATTTTTAATGTGTTTACTAATCCCTCGGCAAACGCAGAAATATCACCAAAGAGGCACGCCTCCATTGTTCTAAATATGGTAAGCCCCGGCACCAGGGGAATAAACCCCGGCATCAAAAACACCGTAACGGGAGTTTTGAAAATGCTTGCCGCCACCTCTGAGAAAAGCGCCACCGCAAGCCCTGCTATAAAGTAGGGAATGATAACAGAGGGGGTGATTTTGTCTGCAACCAAATAAAACATCCAGCCAAAAGCACCGCACAAAGATGCCAAAAACATATTTTTTCCGCGGATATTATAAATAAAAGCAAAACCCAATGTTGCAAAAAATGCTGAAACAAAAGGTATAATCCAATCGTTAAACATTTTCATCACCTCCACAAAAGTGACACGCCAACGCCCAAGGCGATAGCCGCTGCCGTCATAAAGGCTTCCACGATTTTGGCACTTCCTGCCGTATAGTCCGTTGCTACGAAATCTCGTATGCAGTTGGTGAGTAATACCCCGGGTACCAAATTCATCAAAACGCCGATTGAGGTGGTTTCGATATCTAAATTACCAACAAACAACGATGCCAGATGTATCAAAGAAACGGTCACTGCGGCTCCTGCGGCATTTGTAAAAAACGGAGGAGACTGCAAGAGATTGCCGAGATTCACAACATTTTTTAAAATAAATCCCACAATAAACCCGACGATAAATTCTAACACTCCGCCTCCGAAGAATACCGCAAAAGCGCCGCCGATAAGGGCGTAAGCCAGCATATGCAAAAGATTCGAGTAGGTGGGACGGGCGTTTATTTTGTTGCCCTCTTTTACTATTTCGTCGTAGGAAAGAAGCTCTGTGCAAATTCGTCGCGACAACGCGTTAAATTGCTCCACTTTGTCCAGATTTGTTTCAAGTTTTTGAACTCTTTGTGACTGGGAGAGAGACACCCCGTCTTTTTCTACGGTGGTAATAATCGTTGACGCGATGGCGAAAACGTGCACCTTGTCCATGCCGTAGGCGTAGCAGATTCTCTGTACTGTGTCTTCTACACGATTTATTTCGCCGCCGTATTTCAAAAGGTAGTAGCCGATTGATGAGGCAGCATCTAAAACTTCTCTTTGAGAAAGATTATGCTCCATTTTTTTCTCCTTTCGCGCAAAAATTCCGAAAAATTTATCGCAACAAACAGTTTCCTTTTCAAGATAGAGACAGTATAACATTTAACGCCAAAAAAGTCAACAAAAACCCAATATCTATTGACTTTTTTGACGCCAAATGCTATAATTTTTTATATATGTACTAGTAAAATCGAAGGTGGTTTGACGTGATGAAAAAAGCCTCTTATTTTATAGATGACGTGTTGTGGGTTTTTCGTGATTTGACCAGAGAGCGCCCTGCGTCTCTTTGGGACAATGACTATATGAAGACACTAAAGGAAGCCCACGACAAATACGGTGTAAAAACACAGCTTAACGTTTTTTACAGAACGTGCTTCTGGTATGGCGATGATGATTTTTCCCTTTCCGATATGACAGACGCCTACAAAGCAGAGTTTGAGGCGGCATCCGATTGGTTGAAGTTTGGTTTTCACTCAAAGGAAGAGTGGCCCGACTACCCCTTTATCAACGCCGACTACGATTTAGTTGACAGAATCTTTAAGCTTACATATAACGAGGTTTGCCGCTTTGCAGGGGAAAAATCCTTTGCAAAAAGCGTAGTTACACATTGGATTCCTATGTCAAAAGAGGGAATTTCCGCACTTATTGACAACGGTATCGTGGTAACATACGCCTCCTACGGCAAAAAAGTAGAGTGGGACGGCGACCAGATGGCACTTCCTTACGGACATTCATTTAGACTATTACACAACAAAAAGCCCGAATCAGGAATGTACCAAAAGGTAACTCGCGATTTAGCTATTGCTAATGCCCTTTGCTCATATAACCACGTTGATGAAAAAGATTATATGGATATCTTAGGCAAGTTCAAGACCATCAAGGACAAAGAACTCAATATGCACTATATGACAGCATCTCAGGCTGTTTTGAACCTTATTCCATTAGAAATTTTAGAAGATGAGCTTAAAAAATTCACTCATCAAGAGTACTTAAGCGTAGGAAACCATGAGCAGTACTATTACCCTGATTACTATGCTTATCAGCCTGATTACGCTGAGAAAATTCTCACAATGGGTAAGGTTTTAAAAGATGCAGGCTTTGAATTTGTATTTATGGAGGAGCTTCCGCACTAACAGGAAGATGTGGCTATGAAGAAGTTTTTAGCACAATTTTCAAAAGAAGAAAAAGCAAGTTGGGGACTTTTTATCACGGTATTTATAGTTTATGCCGTAATCAGCATGGTAAAAAGCGCCTATTCTGCATCCATTGCACCTATTATTGCCGAGGGAATGTTTGATAAATCCCGCGCAGGAATAATAAACGGCGGCTTCTACCTTTTTTATGGTTTAGCACAGCTTGTGGGAGTGAAATTCGTAGATAAAATATCGCCTACCAAAATGGTAACTATATCTCTTTTGGGAACGCTGATTTCCGTTGTGGGTATGGCTGTGGCAAAGAGCTTTTTGGCTATGCTTATTATCTGGAGCTTCTGCGGACTGATACAGTTTGCTATATGGCCTGCAGTGCTCAGAATAATTACAGAGTATATTTTGCCCGAGCATCAAAGCAGAGCAAAGATAATCATATCGTTTTCCTATTGCGTAGGCATGCTTATGAACTATTTGTCAGCGGCGATAGTTTTGGGCGTTGGCCGTTGGCCGTTGCTTTTTTGGGTGGCGGCGGTAATTCTTTTGCTGTCTGCTGTATTGTGGTTCAAAACGGTAAAATCAACCACATCAGTCTTAGGCAACAACAAAACTTTGCCGATACAACAAACAACCAAAAACGAAACAACGAAAGCCACACAAAGCTTTACTAAAATTTTAATGGCAAGCGGCTTGCTGTTTTTGATGGTAAGCAACTTCGTAAGGTCTGCCATGGATTTAGGAATTAAGGCGTGGGTGCCTACAATGATCACGGAAAACTATTCCGTTTCTGCCAGCTTTGCAAGTGTTCTCACTACCGTTTTGGTGTTTATTAATTTATCGGGTGTGTTTATTGCAGGGCAAATTTACCCCAAAAGGGCAAAAAATCTTGCAACTGCATATGGTATGTGCTTTTTGATATCATTGCCTTTTACGGCGCTGATGCTGTTTACCGGAAGAATGCACCTGCTTTTGGTGGTGTTGATGCTAACAGTGGTAACAACTATGATGTACGCAGGACACCAGTTTATAAATGTTAATATTCCATCTTGCTTTGTAAAATTCAACTGCGCAGGCAGAGTGGCGGCAATCGTTAATGCTATTGCATCTTTTGGTATAGTAGCAGCAAATATTGGCTTCGGGTACTTGGCAGAGCATTTCGGCTGGGGTGTCACTATCTGGTCATGGGTGATAATAGACGCTATTGCAGTTGTTTGCTGTATGTGCGCATCTCCCCTTTGGAAAAAATTTATGAAAGAATAGATTAAAATGAAAGATATATTACTACTTGGCAAAAAAATCATTTCAGATGAATCTCCTGTTATTTTTAGTTACTCTCCGGATGATAATTGGGAAAAATATTGGGACGTAATGACAGGAAAATGGTATCACGATAACGGCTATTTAATAGGCGAGGAGCCGGGAAACTTCGGCGGCATACTGATGTCTAAGGAGTGGTACGATGAGGACGTGATGTTTTCATTTACCATCGGCACCGTGCTTCCGGCAACCCGTGATGTAAACGCAGTTTTCTGCGCCAGCTGGAATGAAAACAGAGATTATATAGGCACTTCTTACGTATGCGGCCTAAACGGCTGGTACGAGGACAAATCAGGCATTGAGAAAATTTTAGACAGCACAAAAGACGGCGGCGACCAAAGAGGCGTGTATTCCACCACGGCGGCATACCGCTATCAGCCGGGAAGTGAAGTCCGTATGACCGCAGGAGCAATCAACGGTCATACATTTATGGTAGTTGATGACGTGCTGATATCAGAGCTGGTTGACCCCACACCCATTTGTGGCGGTCACGTGGGATTTTCGGCTTATTGCACTAAACTGAAAATCAAAGATATCCAGGTGCGCAAAATATATTGGGAAGAGTTTATTCAAAAATATAAACCAGAATTTTAAGGAGGAAAATGAAATGGGTAAGCAGACAACAGACTTTAGGTACAACACAGGTGCCACAAGAGTACCGTGGGCGGCAGTAGGTGAAAACTACAACGTTCACGACTTAATGGAAATCATTCGTTTCTTAATGCAGGGCGAAGGCAAGGAATATGACGCAGCATTAGAAGCAGTTTGGGAGCAGGTTAAAAAACTTGATGCATTAGCAACACCTCCCGGAAAATTATCTCTCGGAAGCAAGGTAGAAGAAGCAGAAGCAGCATGTAACGAATACTTGGGAACAGAAACCTCAACATTCGTAACAAACGCAACAGCAGGCTTTGAAATTGCATACAAATATGCAAACTTAAAAGCAGGTGATGAAGTTATCGTTCCTGCTATCACATTCGTAGCAACAATGGCATACCCCTTGGCTATCGGCTGTAAGTTAGTATTTGCAGACGTAGACCCCAGAACAATCAATATGGATCCTGCTGACGTTGCTCGCAAAATCACAGACAAAACAAAGATGATCGTTCCTGTTCACATTGGCGGTTACCCCGTTGATATGGATCCTATCATGGAATTAGCTAAAAAGCACGACATCTTAGTATTAGAAGACGCAGCTCACGCTTTTGGTGCTATGTATAAGGGCAAAAAAATCGGTACAATCGGTGATTTTGCAGCTTTCTCAATGCACGAAGTTAAAAACATCACATCCTTCGGTGAGGGCGGTATCGTTACAACAACAATCCCCGGCTTTGGCCCCGATATGAAGAGAGCTCGTTTCTTAGGTCTTGACTTTACTTGTCCTATCAAAGATTGGCTTTATAACATCACACCCATCCCGGGTAAAGAAAAGCCCTTTATGGCAGGTAATGCTTCAACAACAGAAATCCAGGGCTTAGGCTTAACACTTCAGATTGCTCGTAACGAAGAAATCATCAAAATCCGTCGCGAAGCAGCAGAATACTTAACAAAGAGATTTGCTGAAAACGAAGCAATCATTCCTCAGCAGTTAGACACAGACGAAATCAAACCTACATACCACTTGTACCTCTTGCAGATTGACCCTGCAAAGGCTGGCGGCGACGTTCAGGTATTGAAGAAAAAGTTAGAAGAAAAGGGCGTTACACAGATTGCTCACTTCGGTCCTTTATACAGATTTAAGGTTGTTCAGGATATGGGCTACGATTCAGACGAAATCGCAAAGACCTGTCCTAACTGTGAAGAAGTATTCTACAAGAGATTCACACACTTGCCTTTATATGGTCTTTCTCAGGAACAGATCGAATACATGGCAGACGCAGTTTTAGAAGCAGTTGCAGAAATGCAGGCTGGCAAATAATTAAAAAATATAATAGGGGGGCGTAATGCCCCCTATTATCACAGAAAAGAGGCACAAACTATGGCTTTTTATATGGAAAAAATGAGCGTTCGCGATATGAAGAACGCTATGGAAAAAACAAAGACAGTTATCATTCCTACAGGTGTTGTTGAACAGCACGGTTATCATCTTCCCTTATCTACAGATATTTTAAACTCTGTTATGCCTACAGTTTTGGCAGGGGACAGATTAAACGCAATTGTTGCTCCCTCTGTAAATTATTGTTTCTCAGGTGGCGAGCTTTTAGGTACAGTAAATGTTAGCCCTAACACATTCGGTCTTTACATTTCTGAAATCGTTTCAGAATTTGTAAGAATGGGCTTTGAAAATATTATCGTTTTACTTGGTCATGCCGGTACAGACAATATCAATGCTCTTCGCAACAGTTTGCAGATGTTGCTCCGTCGTGATAAAGTATTGTCATCAAAAATCACACTCTCATTGGTTGAAGCGTGGAACTTATCTCCCACATGGCTTTCAGGCTTTGCATTGGAGCCCGAGCACGACTTCCACGCAGGTATGATGGAAACAGCTCTTATGATGTACTGGGCGCCTGAACTCGTAGGTGACGAAATCGTTCAGGACGAGGACTACTACGCTCGTATGATGAGAACAGACCAAGACTGGTTCGAAAAGAGAACCAAGCCTGTAGATTTACCTTTCATTATTGAAACAGTTGGTCAGCGTGATGAAATCGAGGTTGGCGTAATGGGACTTCCCGAGCAGGCAACCAAAGAACTGGGCGAAAAAATCGCAAACGAAATCATCGACAACTTGGTTGATTTTGTAGATAAATTAGAAGCGCACAGAAAAAACAAATAATTGGAGGAAACCAACTATGAAAATCAAATGGGGCGTAATTGGTTGCGGCGGTATTGCTGACAGAAGAACTCTTCCCGGCATGATGCTCGCAGACAACGCAGAACTTATCGCTGTAATGGATGCCAACAAGGCAGCAGCAGACGCATGCAAAGAAAAATACAACGCAAAGTATGCATTCGACAACGAAGCAGAACTCTTAGCAATTGATGAAATTCAGGCAGTTTACATTGCTTCTCCTGTTTTCTGCCACAAAGCACAAGCCTTTGCCGCAGCAGATGCAGGCAAGGACATCTTAATCGAAAAACCCGTAGGCTTAACATCAGAAGAGGCTGAAGAAATCGCAGCATACTGCGAGTCACGCGGCGTAAAACTTGGCGTAGGCTTTATGATGAGATTCCACGCTTACCATCAGGCAATGAAAGAAATCGTGCAGTCAGGCAAAATCGGTGAAGTAGTATCTGCTCGTGCACAGCTCACCTGCTGGTACCCCGAAATGGAAAACTGCTGGAGACAGGATATGAAGTTATCAGGTGGTGGCTCAATGATGGACATGGGCGTTCACTGTGTTGACTTAATCCGCTACATCACAGGTCTTGAGGTGGCTGAGGCTGCAGGTATCTGCGGAAATCAGGTATTCAAGTACAGTGTAGAGGATGCAGGCGGCGTTATTATGAGACTTTCAAACGGCGCTATCGCATACGTTGATGCAAACTTCAACATCCCCGATGCTGCAGCAAAATGTAAGATTGAATTCTACGGCACAAAGGGAAGTATTTTCGCTCAAGGCACAATCTCACAGGTTGAGGGCGGCGAAATCGAAGTGCTTTGCACAGGCGAAGCATTGGGTTATGATGCAGCACAAGACAGAGGCGAGGTTGCTCCTTTAGAAGTAAATGTAGAGTTTGGCAATATGTACACCAAAGAAATCGAAGCCTTTGGTAAGGCAGTTGCAGGCGAGGCTCCTGTGGCTATTACAGCGGCAGACGCTATTGCTTCACAGAAAGTAATTGAAGCGGCATACGAAAGTAATAAAGAAAAAACATACAAAGCATTATAAGATAAAAGGCTTTAAAAAAACGGTCTCCCAAAAAGGAGACCGTTTTATCTTTTTTCGTCCAGCGCGCTTTTTGCTGTGCATTTTATGGCAGCCGTCTATTCTTCCTCGGGTAAGCCTGCTTCATTAAAGAGTATATCGCGAACTTCCTCTTCAATCTTTGCCAACATTTCAGGGTGTTCCTTTAGGAACTGCTTTGCATTTTCTCTGCCCTGACCGATTCTTTCTTCTTCGTAGTTGTACCATGTACCGCTCTTCTGGATGATACCCGTAGCCGCGCCGATATCTAAGATACAACCGATTTTAGAAATACCCTCGCCGTACATAATATCGAATTCTGCCTCTTTAAAGGGAGGAGAAACCTTATTCTTTACGATTTTTACCTTTGTGCGAGCGCCGATAACGTCTGTGCCTTGCTTGATGAGTTCCTGCTTTCTTACATCAAGGCGAACGGATGAATAGAACTTAAGCGCACGACCACCTGTGGTAACCTCGGGGTTTCCGTACATTACGCCAACCTTTTCACGTAACTGGTTGATGAAAATTGCGATGGTGTTTGTTCTGCTGATTACACCTGCGAGCTTACGAAGTGCCTGACTCATAAGACGAGCGTGGAGACCTACGTGAGAGTCACCCATTTCGCCCTCGATTTCAGCCTTGGGAACAAGGGCTGCAACAGAGTCCACAACGATAACGTCGATAGCGTTACTGCGAACGAGCATTTCTGCGATTTCCAGCGCTTGCTCACCTGTGTCGGGCTGTGACACTATCAATTCTTCTACGTTTACGCCCAACTTCTTAGCATATTGGGGGTCTAATGCGTGCTCTGCATCGATAAATGCAACCTCGCCGCCGCGTGCCTGCGCCTCTGCGATAACGTGGAGCGCAACGGTAGTCTTACCTGATGATTCAGGTCCGTAAATTTCTATAATTCTTCCCTTGGGAAGACCGCCTATACCTAAAGCATAGTCTAAAGAGAGCGCGCCTGTGGGGAGTGCTTCCACCTGCATATGAGCGCGTTCGCCCAACTTCATAACGGAGCCTTTGCCGTAATTTTTCTCAATCTGGAGCATTGCGGCGTCTAACGCTTCTTTCTTTTCTTTATCAAATTCTATAGTTTTTCCCTGTGTTGTTTTTGCCAAGTTAATTCCTCCTTATAGAACATTTGTTCGATTAAATTATACTTAAAAAAACACCCTTTGTCAAGAAGATTTTTAAATTTGTAATCTATTTTTAACTTCCGCAAAAACAGCCTCTACGGTTTTTTGGCGAACTTCCTGACGGGAGCCTGAGAAAACATGGCTGATTACTGTGGTTTTTCCGTCTAAACACACACCCATAAAGACCAACCCTACAGGCTTGTCCGCTGTTCCCCCTGTGGGGCCTGCGATACCTGTTGCAGAAAGTCCCAAACGTGCGCCACACCTCTTTGCCACGCCCTCTGCCATGGCTTGAGCGCACTCCTTTGACACCGCGCCGAATTTTTCAAAAATTTCCTGTGGCACGCCTAAGTTTTTGTTTTTGGCATCGTTACTGTAAGTCACAAACCCTTCGGAAAAAATTTCCGACACGCCGCTCATATCGCCGATTCGCGCGGCAATCATACCTGCGGTGCAGGATTCAGCGGTGGCCACGGTTATTTTGTTTTCGATTAAATAATTTAAAACTGTATCTATCATAGCTCTATATTTCTCGGGTTGTATTTTTTCATATTGTCAAGGATTTTTTCGGGCGGCTGAAAAAGTAGTGTATATTTTACCCCGCCCTGTGTGAAATTGGCATAGTATTTTCTGCCCAGGTCCTCGTTGTAATTTGCATCTATCACCTTTCTGTCGGTGGTAAAGCCTTTTCGCGCAGGTGCCATGTGCTCAATGTTTTTGCAGGGGATGCTCACAAGACTTTTTCTCTTTATACGCCCTTTTATGATGTCGATATCTAAAACGCCGTTTGTAAAAATGTACTCAAACTCAATAGCAAAATTTCGGCGCAAAAGTACTGTGGCATATATTATGATACCCCACAGAATAGGCACGAGAGCGATAAATTTAATTTTTACAAAAACGCAAAAATACAAAACCACCCACAAAAGCACAAGGCACAAAAGGGTGAGCGCGTGGCGCTTTAATTTGTCCGATGTGGATTTTCGCTGTACCAAATATTCGCAAAAAATGTCCATAGTGTCACCTTTTTTCGTAAATTTTTGTATCTGTTATTATAAAATCAAGAGGAATGTCGTATTCCTCAGGCGCAATCTCTGCTTTTTGTTCGCAGAAGAAGAGACCGCAGGTGATAGCAGAATTATCCTTTAAAAATTTGTCATAATACCCACCGCCGTAGCCCAAACGGTGCAAATCATCAGAAAACGCCACCCCGGGCACGATAACCAAATCAATTTTTTCACATCTTTCCCCCACGGGCGCTAAAATCCCGAACTTATCGGGAACGAGTTCTGAAACGTCAGAAAACTTGCGGGCCTCCATCTTACCACCGTCCAAACATTTCGGAGCAGAGAGTTTTTTTCCGTCTGCAAGCATCTCTTTAATCAAGAAATGCGTGTCCACCTCGTTATTGGTGGATACATACACCATAATTGATGTGGCTTTTTTATAAAAAGGGCAAGAAAGAAGCGTGTCCCTTATGATTTTTGACTTTTCTTCTTTATTTTTTATATTTTTTCTTATTTCAAGATATTTTTTTCGCAAATTGTTTTTCATATTTCTTCCCCCGGAAGATGTGAAAAGGAGAACGCCGACACACATTTTCCGCTCGGCTCATCAACCTCAAACACCGCACCGTCGATTCTTGCAGGAGAGTCGGCAAATTCGAATCGCTGGGGAGAGAGATTTACGAATCTGTCGATAACGATATTTTTGTCAACGCCAAGGCATGAGTGATGAGGCCCTGTCATACCGACGTCGGTAATGTAGCCTGAACCCTTGGGCAAAACCTGTGCATCTGCGGTCTGTACGTGGGTATGAGTGCCGAAAATGACAGACACAAGCCCGTCTAAAAAGTAGCCCATGGCGCGCTTTTCGCTTGTTGCCTCCGCGTGAAAGTCTACGATTTTAATATCAGCATCGCAAGCATCAACCGCCGCCTTTAAAGTTCTAAAAGGGCAGTCGGCATTTTCTAAATATACTCTGCCGAGGGCGTTAAATACTGCCACTTTTACGCCATTTTTTTCTACAACCGTAAAGCCTCTGCCCACGGTTTCGGGCGGGTAGTTTATGGGGCGGATTACACGGTCATTGTGGGCAAGGATTGTGTAGGCATCTTTTTGGCGAAAGGTGTGATTACCCAAGGTCAAAACGTCAGCGCCGGCATCGAGCAGGCTTTCGGCCTTTTTTCGTGAAATGCCGTTGGCACTGCAGGCGTTTTCACCGTTTACGATGACAAAATCTGCCGAATACTTTCTAATCAACTTTTCCAAATTGTCCAATACCGCGTTGGTTCCGCTATCGCCGACAACGTCACCGATTACTAAAATTTTCATATTTTCTCCATTCTAAGCTCTTGTAAAGCGAGAGAGGGCAGCTGCCTCTTTTTTTAATATTTCCAAAAATGTTTTTATTTCATCTAAAGTGTTATCAGGGCCGAAACTTATGCGAATAGTTTCTTCAATGTGCTTGCGGTCATAGCCTTGTGCCAGCAACACATGAGAGGGCGCAGGCTTATTGGTGGAGCAAGCCGACCCTGCAGAAACGCAAATTCCGTGAGTTTCCAATGCATGCAACAGCACCTCTGCGCGCACGTTTTTTACTCGCATACTTACGATGTGATGAGAGAAATTCTCCCCAATATTATTTATGATGAAATTATCATCGATATTTTCTACGATAAATTCTTTTAACTTTTTGTTGTTTTCGCGCTTTTTACCCATTTCCTTGGTGCAGATTTCTGCCGCCTTGGCAAAGGAGCAAATTCCGGGTACATTTTCTGTGCCTGAGCGCAGATTTTTCTGCTGATGCCCGCCTAAAATCAGTGGAAGCATACGCACCTTGTCGGAAACGTAAAGACCGCCTACGCCCTTTGGTCCGCAGATTTTGTGAGCAGACACACTCAATAAATCCACGCCCCAGCGAGTAGCCTCAATTTCTATATTTCCCATAGCCTGAACGCAGTCTGTGTGAACGATAACGTCGCGTTTTTTTGATTTTACCGCTTTTACGATTTCAGCGATTGGCGATATTGCTCCCGTTTCGTTGTTTACTGCCATTACTGACACAAAAACCGTATTTTCCTTTACGGCAGCGGCGATACTTTCGGCTGAAATCACACCATCGTCACTGGGTGCGATATAAGTCACCTCAACGCCCAAATCTTCTAAAAATTTTACCGGCTCAAGCACCGAGGGGTGCTCGATTTTTGTGGTGATTATATGGGGGTTACGTTTGATTTGATTTTTCAAAACCCCAAAACACGCCTGATTGTTGCTCTCTGTTCCCCCTGATGTAAAGATAAAGTCGCCCGACTTTGCACCGATGGCAGACATTAAGATTTCTTTTGCTTCTTTTAGCTTTTTTTCTGCCATATAGCCTGCTGAGTGCTGAGAGGAGGGATTAGCAAAAAAGTCGTTATTTATTTCATTTAATACAGAAAGCGACTCACTACACATCTTGGTGGTTGCCGCGTTGTCAAGATAAATCATATTTTATCTCCTATATATTTCCACAAATATTTAATGGTAAAAATTTTCACGGGAATCATAGCCAAAGCGTTGATGCTTCTCTCGATGAGGGCTGCTACAAAGGGTGTTCCCATATAATAATAAAACCACAAAGCCCCCAAAAGTGCATCCACAAAAATAGCTTGCGCAAAAATCAATGGCACCAAAACCTTAAAGCTCACGCCTTTTTTGTGCAAAATCCCGTAGGAAAGTCCGTAAAGAACGGTGTTTAGGCAAAAGCCCAGCCAGGGCATACCTCCTGTCATAAGCTGACCCAAAACATCAGCAATAAGGGCAAAGAGTGCCCCCCACCAAGGTCCAAAAAGTATCGCCCCCAAAGCAATAGGCAAAAACGTAAAGCTTATTCTTACAGCGCCGATATTTATGGCAAGAAGCCTTGTGATTACGATATTTACAGCAATCAAAAGGGCGCCATAGGTAAGGAGTTTTACCGACAGGTTTTTTTTCATATCAATCATCCTTTCGAAATTTGCCGCAAAAGACAATTGATAGTCCCCAGCAGCAGCGGAATGCGAAAAAGACACCGCAAGCAAAAAATGCTTTTCGTGCTGACGACAACTTCCCGTTCGTCAGCCACTTAACGCGTCAGTTCCTACTCTGCAAAAATTTAATTGTTTACTATATAATTATATATTTTTGAGGGGCATTTGTCTATAAAAATCGAAAAAATTTAATATTTATGTGTCGGTTGACAAATTTCGCCGAATGTAGTATTATGAGTATATATGATTTTAAAAAACAGGAGCAGAAATTCTATGGACAGTCTTGCTTTTTTGCAGTATGTAAATCTTGTGCTGGGCGCAATGTTTGTGCTGTGCGTGGCATATCAGTTTATCTATATATTTGTTCCATTTTTAAAGGGAGGAAGAAAGCTCACAACCAAGCGAACTTATCGTTATGCTGTGCTGATTCCTGCCAGAAATGAAGAGAAAGTTATTCCACATTTGATTTCAAGTATTAAGGGTCAGACGTACCCGTCGGAGCTCATTGATATTTTTGTCATAGCGGACAACTGCACAGACAATACAGCCCAAGTCGCGCGCGATGCGGGAGCATTCCGAGTAATCGAAAGACAAAATAAAGTCCAGATAGGAAAGGGCTACGCATTAGACTACGCCTTAAATCTTATCAAAGAAGAGTATCCGGACAACGACTACCAAGGGTATTTTGTCTTTGACGCGGACAACTTATTAGACGAAAACTACATCGCCGAAATGAACAAAATGTTCTCAAACGGCTATCGAGTACTAACAAGCTACAGAAATACCAAAAACTACGGCACAGGCTGGGTATCAGCAGGCGGCTCTTTGTGGTATTTAAGAGAATCAGCATATTTAAACGAACCCAGAACTCTGCTTGGCACCTCTTGTGCTATATCAGGTACGGGATTTTTGGTACACAGAGAAATTATAGAAAAATTCGGCGGCTGGAAATTTTTCTTGCTTACAGAGGATATTGAGTTTTCCATTCAGCAGGTTTTAGACGGCGAAAAAATCGGCTACTGCGGAAAAGCAGTCCTCTATGACGAACAGCCTGTAAAATTCAGCCAGTCCTGGCGCCAAAGAATGAGATGGACCAAAGGCTCCATGCAGGTAACACAGAAATATTTCTTCAAAATAATGAAGGGATTATTCACAGGAAAAGGCTTTGCTTGCTTTGACCTTGCGGTAGCAACCATGATACCCATGATAATGACTATTATTACGGGATTTTTGTATACTGTGATGTTTGTTTTAGTATTTGCCCTTGGCAAAAACCCAAACGCTATAATCGCATCGATGCTCGGTATGGTTGTAAACTCATATTTCGTACTTTTGGGTATGGGATTTGTGACGATGGTTTCCGAGTGGCATAAGATTTTTGCACCGGTGCACAAAAAAATCCTCTATACGTTTACATTCCCCATATTTATGTTTACGTATATACCGATTACCTTTGTGGCGTTTTTCTCAAAAGACGTAGGGTGGAAGCCTATTACACATGACCAGGCAAAGACACTCGACGAAGTAAGATAGAGACCGGTAAATTTAGCGCCAAACCGTTCACAACAAGATATTATAAAAAAAGGAAGGCACTCGTGTTTCGAGTGCCTTTTTATTATGTTGTGAACTCAAACGTATGTCGCCACTCGCTGTACCTATGTACAGCTTCGGGTAACCCTTCGGCTCCATACGTCTGTTTTGCATCTAAATTTCCTCGGTCTTTGAATCAATAAATTTAGCGCCAAACCGTTCACAACAAGAAGTTATAAAACAAAATGAAAGCACTCGTAATTCGAGTGCTTTTTTATTATGTTGTGAACTCAAACGTATGTCGCCTCTTGCTGTACCTATGTACAGCTTCGGGTAACCCTTCGGCTCCATACGTCTGTTTTGCATCTAAATTTCCTCGGTCTTTGAATCAATAAATTTAGCGCCAAACCGTTCACAACAAGAAGTTATAAAACAAAATGAAAGCACTCGAATTACGAGTGCTTTTTTATTATGTTGTGAACTCAAACGTCGTGTATGTGGTCTGCACTTTTTCCACATCGGGATGGACGAAAAATGATGCAGATTGGACAAACTGAACCCGTAGGGGCTACCCGAATGCTCGCCGCAGTTAACTTCACTCGCTATATTTCTGTTGAACAGAAATAGTTGGCTCGTTTCGTTACTGCGTCTCTATCAAAAAATGGTCAATAACCATTTTTTGAAAAAGGAAAAGCAACGAAGCGTTCAAT
>JAZNSC010000005.1:0-3471 GCA_045591015.1 Congzhengia sp. | reverse complement strand
GATGTGCCGGTCATCCGCTCCAGCGCGGCATCGTGGAAGACCATGACCTCTCCGTCCTTGGACAGTTGAATATCCAGCTCGATGCCGTGACCCGCCCTGCAGGCGGCCTCAAAGGCGGAGAGGGAGTTTTCGGGAATCTCGTCGTTGTGGAGTCCGCGGTGGGCGTAGTCGCACAAAAGGGTTTTATCTTCTGGTAACTTGCCGTCAGGGCGGACAAAAACTGTGAAATACAGTACCGCCAAAGCAACTATAACTGCTAAAACAATATATAAAGCTAACATCATTCATCCACATCCAACATCTCAAGCGCGCTCTTAGTGTTTTCTATTTTAGAGTCGCCGTGGCGTACAAAGAACATTGTAATAAATGCAAGGGCTACAAAAACAGTACCAAAGCCGAAGAAGGTGTAGCGCATACCTAAAAGGTCATACAAGAAGCCTGAAAGTATGGGCGCTACAATCTGCGCTGACATTGAGGCAGTGTAATAATAACCTGTGTATTTGCCCACATTACCCGATTTTGCAAGCTCAACTACCATCGGGAAAGAGTTTACATTGATTGTAGCCCAGCCGATACCCGCAAGTATAAAGATGGGGAACATAATAAATTCGGGTGTTCGGGAAGTTACAAAATTGCCAAGGAAAAATGCAGAGGCGAGAATGATAACGCCTGCTAAAATGGTTTTTCTTCTTCCAACCTTGGAAGCTACGATACCTACGGGAATATAGGAAACGATAGCCGCCGCCTGAGCGATGATAAGCGTTAAGTTAAAGTCAAAGCCCAAAATGTTTGTAGCATATACCGAATACTTACTTGTAATCGAATTATAGCCTACATACCAAAGCGCTACTGAAGCGAGTATAAGCATAAGCGAGCGGAGCTTTGCGCCCGAAAGCTTTTCGGTAGATGATACGCTTTCTTCGGCTTCTTCAAGACCTAATTTTTGGGTTTCTTTTTCCATTTCGTTTGCCCATTTGTTTTCTTTGACGGTTAAAAGGAAGATAATAAAGCCTACAAGCATCAAGGCTACAACGGCTAAGAAATAGCCTGTGTATTGCATATAATGGTTTTTAGATGTCGCAAAAACAATGCCGAGAGCGAGAACCAAAATACCGCCGAATGTACCTGTAAGGTTTATAATAGCATTTGCTTTTGAGCGTAAGGGTTTTATTGTAACATCGGGCATAAGCGCTACCGCAGGGGAGCGGAAGGTTGCCATAGCAATAAGTGTTACAAGCAAGGTGGCAATAAAGCCAATAAGCGGTAACGGGTTTTTAAGTGTGAGGGCTAATGTGGTTTCTCTGATGAAAAATTCTTTATCAGCCAGCAAAATTTCGGCGGAGTTTTGTATTTCCGGAATACCTTCTGCTACCACCCTTGCTAACTGAATGTTATCAATAAATGATAGGGCAATAAAGGATATAACGGCAATTATTGTGCCAATAAAAATAAAAGGTGTACGCTTACCGAAGCGTGTATTTGTCTTGTCGGAAATTGAGCCAAAGATCGGCAATAAAAATACAGCTAAAACATTGTCGATAGACATAACCGCGCCCGAAGCCGACTGCGGAAGACCAAAGTGATTTGTGAGAATTAGCGGAATTATTGAGTCGTAGGCTTGCCAGAAAGCGCTTATAAGGAAAAATGCCATGCCTACAAGAATTACCCGTTTATAGTTGAGCTTCATAGTAATTTTTTCCTTTCAATTTATAACTTTAATATATCACGAAAGAAGTTAAAAAGCAATACTGAAAAGGAATGGTGTTTATCAAAATTTTGATATTTTAAATACTTAACACAGGGGACTGTCACCTGTGTTATTCCTTATAAATTCTAACCCTGACAGTTTTTGTCGGGGTTAGAAATATTTTTAAAAAATATTTTAAAATAAAAAGGACGGTTGGCTTTTACACCAACCGTCCAGTTTTAATTAGGAGGTTTTTCAAAAATGAAAACTTTTAAAGATTTGTCAAGACACAGAACCCCGCATGATTTTACATCGCACACAACAGCATGAAACCGTGATATAATAAACTTGTGGGAAAGCTCGAGGGACGGTATGTTGAGAAAATCACGCCTTTAGAACAGGAGCAAGGTTATTCCGGAGTACACAGAACTGTCAGAAAATGACGTACGCTAAATTTCTTTAAAAAATCGAATAACCGCACCCACAGAAATTAATAAAGGGAGTGTGTTATGCAACCGATTTTAGAATGTTGTTGCGGTGTTGATGTTCACAAGGATATGATTGAGGCTTGTATCATAAAGGGTTTAGAAAATCCTCGATTTATTCGTATGCAATTTTCTACCTTTCCAAGCTCATTAAA
This sequence comes from Congzhengia sp., assembly GCA_045591015.1. Taxonomy (GTDB): domain Bacteria; phylum Bacillota; class Clostridia; order UBA1381; family UBA9506; genus Congzhengia. Next base: position 1,144 of record JAZNSC010000005.1, on the reverse strand, counting down.
GGATTTTGTAGAGTGGTTATACAAAAATGACTGTTACCACATTGCTATGGAAAGCACAGGTGTATATTGGAGACCTGTATATGAAGCAATTGAAGCTAATAGCCCTTATTATGAAAATATTGTTGTAGCTAATGCTCACAATATGCGCAATCTTCCCGGAAGAAAAACCGATGTTAAGGATGCCGAATGGATTGCCACTTTATTGCAACATGGACTTCTCGAACCGTCTTTTGTTCCTGAAAGAATGATTAGAGACTTACGTGAATTTTCCCGTACATACAAAAATGCTGTCAGCGATAAAACTAGGTGTTTAAACCGATTGGAAAAATTCTTGCAAACTCACGGTTTTAAGCTTTCAAGTGTTTTAAGTGACATTAACAGTGTAAGTGGTATGAATATCCTATCTCTACTTGCACTTAAAGGAAGTCTTACAGTAGAAGAAGTTTCATCTGTGTTAAGGGGTAAACATAAGCATACCGCAGAAGACATCCAAAAAGCCATCTGCGGTACACTTAACACAAATGAATGTTTCTTACTTCAAGATTTCATCGACGAAGTTAAGCACATCCAAAAACATATTAGCAGAATTTTAGCTAAAATGCAAGAGATTGCTAAACCTTATTCTGAAATTATTGAAAGACTTGATTCAATTCCAGGAATTGATATTACGGCTGCCTTGCTTATTTTGGCTGAAATTGGAGATTGTCCTCAGCAATCTTTTAAAACCTCAAAGCATCTTTGCTCTTGGGCTGGTCTTTCGCCTAGAAATGATGAAAGCGCGGGAAAGATAAAATCTAAAAAGATAATGCCGGGTAATCCTTATATTAAATCCATACTTTGCCAAGTAGCTTGGGTTGCGGTCAAAAACCGCAAAACTCCGTTAGGCAATTGGTTTTGGTCACATCAGGCACGACTCGGTAAAAAGAAAGCTATTATTGCTATATCTCGGAAAATTCTCACTCTTTCCTATGCTTTAATCTCTAACAACACCTTTTACGACAACGATTACCTTTCACCTCGTCTGAACGAGTGAGTTTTCTAAAAACACAATACTATATTTTAGGCTGGGTGATTTGCTCGGCTTGGTTTAGTGTGTCCTTTTTGCAATTTTACTGCTGTTTTGGTTTCACGCTAACCGTCCCCC
>JAZNSC010000004.1:0-28329 GCA_045591015.1 Congzhengia sp. | reverse complement strand
ACTGCTTAACTATAAGTTCGATACCTTTAATATAGTCGGCGCTCGTCTTATCCTCAAGAAGAGCCGCTCTGTCAATATTATCAAGTATCGGCAAAAGCTCTTTGATTACATTTGCTTCGTATTCTGCAGCTGTCTTATCTGCATTCACCTTGTCAAGCTTTGCTCTGATATCTGCTTTGTATTCATCAAGGGTATCAAAACCGAGATCTTTTGCAAAATCATCATTTACTTCAGGAAGCTCTTTAACCTGGATGCTCTTTACTGTTACTTTGAACATTGCATCCTTGCCCTTTAAGTCCTCTGCGTGGTATTCTTCGGGGAATGTAACTTCTACATCAAATTCTTCGCCGATTGATTTTCCGATAATCTGGTCTTCAAAACCGGGAATGAAGTTGCCGCTGCCGATGGTTAAGTCGTAGTTTTCGCCTTTACCGCCGGGGAACGCTACACCGTCAACGAAGCCTTCGAAGTTGATGTTTGCGATGTCGCCTGCTTTAACTGCGCGGTCATCTACTGTTACCTGTCTTGAATTTCTTTCCTGACGGCGTGCAAGCTCTTCGTCAACTTCTGCGTCTGTTACAGTATGTACTGTTTCTTCGAGTTTTAAACCTTTATATGCGCCGAGTTTTACTTCGGGCTTAACTGTAACGCTGCCTTTTATTACTAAATCTTTGTCCTTGCCGATTTCTGCAACTTCTACTTTGGGCATATCAACGGGGTCGATACCCATTTCTTTAACTGCTGCTTCATATGCATCAGGTAAAAGTGCATCAACTGCTTCTTCAAAGAATACGCCTTCGCCGTATGTTTTTTCGATTAACTTTCTGGGTGCTTTGCCCTTTCTGAATCCGGGGATTGTGATTTTCTTTACATTCTTTTTGAATGCTTCGTCCACTGCCTCCACGAATTTTGCGTTTTCTACTGTTATAGTAAATTCAACAGTATTTTTTTCTTTTTTGTCTAATTTTGCTGCCACGATTGTGTCCTCCCTGTTTAAAACTTCTCGTCATTGTATTATAGCACATTGAACCTGCATTTTTCAAGTCTTATTTTCAATTTATTCAAGCTTTTTTCACATTTTAGTATAATTGTGACGTTTTTTCAAAAAATAAGTGCAAGGAGGGGTTGTTATGTATAAAATTTTGTCCTTGAAAAACATAAGGCGCGCGGCTTTTTTGGTTATAATTTCGGCTGTGGTTTTAAGTGTTTTTTTAAATTTACACTACCGCAACGAAATAGGCGCGGCGAGTTTTACTATTTTGGTCTAATTTATTATATTCAAAATCTGAATTTGCGTTAAGGAGAAATATATGACGAATAAAGAATATCAGCGCTATGTAGATAAAATGACGCCCAATTCTCCCATTTTAAAGGACGTGATTCTCGCTTTTTTGGTGGGTGGTGCAATTTGCACTATCGGGCAGGGAATTTTTAATTTTTATGACTATTTGGGCTTTTGTAAGGACCATATTTCTATGCTCACATCATCGACTATGGTTTTTCTGGGAGCACTTTTTACAGGCTTTGGGGTGTATGATAATCTGGCAAAATACGCAGGTGCCGGAACGATAGTTCCCATTACAGGCTTTGCCAATGCTATCGCCTCCCCCGCTATCGAGTTCAAGGCAGAGGGAATGGTGTTGGGGCTTGCTGTAAAGATGTTTACTGTGGCAGGACCTGTCCTGGTTTACGGAATAACATCGGGATTTGTGGCAGGAATAATCTACTATGTACTGTCTTTATTTTAAGAACTCCTTTGCTACTGCAAAGGAGTTCTTTCTATTCTCTCAATATTAGCACCTATGTTTTTTAACTTTGTATCAAAATTTTCATAACCGCGGTCAATGTGGTGTATATCAAATACTTCAGTCTCCCCTTTTGCCGCAAGTCCTGCCAAAACTAACGCCGCCCCTGCTCTGAGGTCCGAGGCTGTCACCTTGGCTCCTGAAAGTGAGCGTTTTCCCTCGATTACTGCACAATGCCCCTCTACCTTGATTTGCGCTCCCATACGGCAAAGCTCCCCTGCGTGCATAAAACGATTTTCAAATATGGTTTCCGTCACAATTCCGGTACCTTTTGACAGTGTCAGAAGCGACATCATCTGCGCCTGCATATCAGTAGGAAATCCGGGGAACGGCAAGGTTTTTACGTCCTTTGAAATACACATTTTTTCTGATTTTACCCGTATCGCTTTATCGAATATTTCGACGTCCGCTCCCATTTCTAAAAGCTTTGCGGTCAAGGGCTTTATGTGCTCGGGAATTATGCCGTTGATTAAAACGTCGCCGTTTGTTATGGCTGATGCTATCATAAATGTTCCTGCTTCTATTCTGTCGGGCATAATTGCATATCTTACGGACTTTAATTTGTCCACACCTTTTACTATAATGGTGTCTGTTCCTGCGCCTGAAATGTGCGCTCCCATTTTGTTTAAAAAGTTTGCTAAATCTGCGATTTCCGGCTCTGCGGCGGCGTTTTCTATGGTGGTGGTGCCTTTGGCAAGGGTCGATGCCATCAAGATATTTTCCGTTGCGCCTACACTGGGAAAGTCGAGGTAAATTTTAGCGCCCAACAGCTCATCACATTTTACCTCAACAAAGCCGTAGCCTTTTGAAACTGTTGCGCCTAACGAAGCAAAGCCCTTCAGGTGCAAATCAACAGGCCGCGAGCCTATAGGACAGCCCCCGGGAAGAGAAAGTCTGACTTTTTTCATTCGGGCAAGCATAGGGCCCATAACCAAAAAAGACCCTCGGAGCTTTGACGTCAAATCATAGGGCGCTATGGTGTGCGCAATGTGCGCGGTGTCGATTGAAATTTCGTTTTTGCTTTTTTTGTCGATTTTTGCCCCGAAGCACCTTAAAATTTCGCACATTGCAGTAACGTCAGTTAAGTCGGGCACGTTTTTTAATGTGGTTTTTCCCTGGGCTAAAAGACTTGCCGCCATTATGGGCAGGGCTGCGTTTTTGCAGCCTGATACGGTCACTTCGCCGCGTAAACCGTCGCATTTTTTAATTAAGAAGAAATCCTTATTTTCCATAATAAACTCCAAAATGTTTTTTCAATTTTAGTATTGACAAAAGGATTTTTTAAATACTTGTTAAAAATTTTTATTTTTTTTAAAATAAAAGAGACTGCTCACTTTTCGCAGTCTCTTATGAGATCATTATTTTAAGTCCACTAACTCTTCAATGAAAATACATTCACGACCGGCATCCTTCAGTGTTTTTGCCATTGTGTAGATTTTTTCCTCGTACTCAGGCTGATACACAAAATAGTCCTCGAAGAAATACTGTTCGTGGTTTCCTATACAGATAAGCTGATCATTCTTTCTTCTTTCAAGTTCTACTTTTAATTCTTCTAAAGTAAAAAGATTTAAATCAAAATTATCGTCAAGCTTTTTGAAATTAAGGCCTGTCTTTTCGTCCTTGACGCATCCTAAAACCTTATCGTTTTGCTCGAGTGCAGGATCGTCAAAATGGTTGTAAGAGCATACGCCTTTTTCTATTTCTACGTCCTTTGTGTCTCGTGTAAAGAGCATACTTTCAGGCTTGCGGTTTTGCAAGAGACGTTTAGCGTGTCCGTAAGGCAATGAGAAGGGATCTCCGTCGTATTCCACCTTCTTTCCCACAGTAACACCTACGAGCTTGGCACCACAGTCATAAAGAGCGCGACACCCGTCAAAGCTTACAGGCAGCCAATGAGGAACAACGCCGTAGCCAAAGCACTCCTCCCCTGCAAAGCGGACAATTTCTGATTTAATCATATTGAAAAGCTTATACATATCGTCGTAGGATATATTTACCAGCGGATAATCGGGAAACTCCTGAAGTGAATGAAAGCCCAATTTGAGCCAATGGGAGTTTTGTTTGAATTCTTCTTTATATGCATCGGTCATTTCTGAAAGGTTGAACTCGTCCATTCCATAAAAGAAGTCTGTTCTGTAAAATAAGTTAAGTTGGGTTTTTAAACCATAGTTGTCGTGTGCATTTTTTAAAATTTTAAAAAACGGATTGTCAAACAACGATTTCGGTTTTTGGCGTGTTAAATCACGAAATACCCATATTACATCATCAATAAAAGAAAAATAATATTGTTTGTTCATATAGTGTCTCCTTTGGCTTTAATTTCCTATCTCATTGTATCACTTTTGTTTTTTATAGTCAACAGAAAAAAATAACGACTCAGCATAAGCCGAGTCGTTTAATTTTTATGCTTTAATTATTTAGAAGCCTTAATTGCTGCCTGAGCTGCTGCAAGTCTTGCGATCGGAACACGGAAAGGTGAACATGATACATAATCAAGACCAATGTTGTGGCAGAATTCTACAGATACGGGGTCGCCGCCGTGCTCACCGCAGATACCGCAGTGGATTTCAGGACGAACAACTTTACCCATCTTAACTGACATTTCCATAAGCTTACCTACGCCTGTCTGGTCGAGTTTAGCAAAGGGATCGTTTTCGAAGATTTTTGCATCGTAGTAAGCGTCTAAGAACTTACCAGCATCGTCTCTTGAGAAACCGTATGTCATCTGTGTTAAGTCGTTTGTACCGAAGCAGAAGAATTCAGCTTCTTTTGCAATGTCGTCAGCAGTTAAGCATGCTCTGGGGATTTCGAGCATTGTACCTACTTCGTATTTGAGGTCAACGCCTGCAGCTGCGATTTCTTCGTCAGCTGTTGCAACTACAAAGTTCTTAACGTATTTTAATTCTTTGATTTCGCCAACTAAGGGAATCATGATTTCAGGTTTGATATTCCAATCAGGATGTGCTTTCTGTACGTTGATAGCCGCACGGATAACAGCCTTTGTCTGCATCTTAGCGATTTCGGGGTATGTTACAGCAAGACGGCAGCCACGGTGACCCATCATGGGGTTGAATTCGTGGAGTGAAGCGATGATAGCTTTGATGTCTGCTACTGTTTTGCCCTGAGCGTCAGCTAATGCTTTGATATCAGCTTCTTCTGTGGGAACGAACTCATGAAGCGGAGGATCTAAGAAACGGATTGTAACGGGGTAACCGCCCAATGCTTCGTAGAGTGCTTCGAAGTCTCCCTGCTGATAAGGAAGAATCTTCTCTAATGCTACTTCTCTTTCTTCTACTGTGTCAGCACAGATCATTTCTCTGAATGCTGCGATTCTGTCAGCTTCGAAGAACATATGCTCTGTACGGCAAAGACCGATACCTTCAGCACCGAGTTCAACTGCCTTTTTAGCGTCAGCAGGTGTGTCTGCATTTGTTCTTACTTTTAATGTTCTGAATTCGTCAGCCCATTCCATGATTCTGCCGAATTCACCAGCGATTTCTGCATCAACTGTAGGAATGATACCATCGTAGATGTTACCTGTTGAACCGTCGATAGAAATAAAGTCGCCTTCATTATATGTTTTGCCACCTAATGTGAACTTTTTGTTAGCTTCGTCCATGTTGATGTCGCCGCAACCAGATACACAGCATGTACCCATACCACGAGCAACAACGGCAGCGTGTGATGTCATACCACCACGAACTGTTAAGATACCCTGTGATGCTTTCATACCTGTGATATCTTCAGGTGATGTTTCAAGACGAACGAGGATTACTTTTTCGCCACGAGCGTTCCAGGATTCTGCGTCTTCTGCTGTGAATACAACCTTACCGCAAGCAGCACCGGGAGACGCGCCTAAACCACGGCCAGCAGGTGTAGCAGCCTTTAATGCTTTAGCATCGAACTGGGGATGTAAGAGTGTATCTAAGTTTCTGGGGTCGATCATTTCTACTGCCTTTTTCTTATCGATCATACCCTCGTCAACTAAATCACAAGCGATTTTTAAAGCAGCCTTAGCTGTTCTCTTACCGTTTCTTGTCTGGAGCATGTAGAGTTTTCTGTTTTCAATTGTGAACTCCATGTCCTGCATATCTCTGTAGTGGTCTTCTAAGATACCACAAACTTTGTTGAATTCTTCGAATGCTTCGGGGAATTTTTCTGCCATCTGAGCGATAGGCATAGGTGTACGAACACCTGCAACAACGTCTTCACCCTGAGCGTTTACTAAGAATTCACCCATTAAGCCACGGTCACCTGTAGCGGGGTCACGTGTAAATGCAACACCTGTACCACAGTCGTCACCCATGTTACCGAAAGCCATCATCTGTACGTTAACGGCTGTACCCCATGAATAAGGGATATCGTTGTCACGACGGTAAACGTTAGCTCTGGGGTTGTCCCATGAACGGAATACGGCTTCAACAGCACCCATTAACTGTTCAACGGGATCTGTGGGGAAGTCTTTACCGATTTTATTTTTGTACTCAGCCTTGAACTGACCAGCTAATACTTTTAAGTCTTCTGCTGTTAATTCTACGTCCTGAGTTACGCCTTTTTCTTCTTTCATTTCGTCGATAAGCTCTTCGAAGTATTTCTTACCAACTTCCATAACTACGTCAGAATACATCTGGATGAATCTTCTGTAGCAGTCCCAAGCCCAACGAGCGTTGCCTGATTTTGCTGACATTGCCTCTACAACATCTTCGTTAAGACCGAGGTTTAAGATTGTGTCCATCATACCGGGCATAGATGCTCTGGCACCTGAACGAACAGATACCAATAAGGGGTTTTCCTTATCGCCGAATTTCTTGCCGCAGACAGCTTCCATCTTTGTGATGTTTTCTAAAATTTCTGCTTTGATTGAATCGTTGATCTGTCTTCCGTCTTCGTAGTACTGTGTACATGCTTCTGTTGATACTGTGAAGCCCTGAGGAACGGGAAGACCGATTTTGGTCATTTCTGCAAGGTTTGCGCCTTTACCACCGAGAAGCTCTCTCATGGAAGCGTCGCCTTCGCTGAACTGATAAACAAATTTCATCAAAAATACCTCCTATTTTTAATCGGTTGACCGATTTTTTTAAACTAATTTTTAGGTGTATCCCTTTACACCACACTATATTATAACACAGATTATGAAAAATGCAAACAATTTTTGCATTTTTTTGCTAAAAAAAAGGCGTTTGGTTACCCAAACGCCTGATTTTTTGAAATTATGCTGTTTTTTTGTTTGTAATTGCTTTGATAATAAACAATACTCCAACCATGCTGGCGATTGCTATAGGTAACATAATGTACCAACTCTGCACGAAGCCTGTAACAATATATGCAACGAATGATACCGCTGCAACTGTTAATGCATAAGGCAACTGTGTAGAAACGTGGTTGATGTGGTTACACTTAGCACCTGCTGATGCCATAATTGTTGTATCTGAAATAGGTGAGCAATGGTCACCGCAAACAGCACCGGCCAAGCACGCTGAAATACCGATTGTTAAGATTTCTGCATCTGCTGAGAATACTGATACAACGATAGGAATCAAGATACCGAATGTTCCCCATGATGTACCTGTTGAGAATGCTAATGCTAAAGCTACTAAGAAGATGATTGCAGGGAGTAAATTCATAAGACCTGCTGCTGCACCTTCCATAAGGCCTGCTACGAATACGTCAGCACCGAGCATACCGGTTAAACCTGAAAGTGTCCAAGCAAATGTTAATATAAGGATGGGAGGTACCATAGCCTTGAAGCCTTCGGGTACACATTCCATTGCTTCTTTGAAAGAAATTACTCTTCTTGCGAGTAAGTATATAACATCGATAATAATAGCTATAATTGCACCCCAAGAAAGTGCTACTGATGCATCACAGCCTGCGAAAGCATCAATAAATGATACATCGCCTGTGAAGAAACCACCGTTATAAAGCATACCAGCTACACATGATACAATCAATATAACAACAGGAAGTATTAAATCCAATACGCTTCTCTTCTTGCCGTCATTGATTACGGGTTCAACCTCTTCTACTGCATCGGGGTCAGAATAAATGTCACCCTGCGCTGCTGCGAGCTCGTGCTTTTTCATGGGACCGTAGTCTAATTTCATGAAAGAAATAGCAACAATCATAACGATTGTCAAAATTGAATAGAAGTTGTAAGGAATAGCCTTTATGAACAATTCCAAACCGTTCTGTCCTTCTACAACGCCTGACACTGCTGCTGCCCAAGAAGAAATAGGAGCAATCATACAAATCGGTGCTGCTGTTGCATCGATTAAGTATGCAAGCTTAGAACGTGAAATCTTATGACCATCTGCAACAGGGCGCATAACTGAACCTACTGTTAAGCAGTTAAAGTAGTCGTCAACAAAAATCATCACGCCTAATATAAATGTAGCAATCTGCGCGCCAACCTTTGATTTAACATGTCTTTTTGTCCATTCGCCAAAGGCGCGAGAGCCACCGGCTTTATTGACAAGTGCTACGATGATACCAAGGAGTACCAAGAATATCAAGATACCTACATCCCAGGAATCAGCAAGACTTGCGATAAATCCATCATTTAGTACTGTGTCTAATGTTGCAACAGGCTTAAAGTTTGAAACAAGCAAGCCTGCAGCTACGATACCCACAAAAAGTGAGCTGTAAACTTCTTTTGTTACAAGTGCCAAAATAATAGCAATAACAGGAGGCATCAATGCCATAAAGGTCTTGTAGTAACGGCTGTCAGCTTCTACTTCGCCTTTTCCACCGCAATCTGCACACTCAACCTGACCTACGCCACCTTGACCTACACATTTTGTGCACATTCCGTCATCAGTTTCGCCTGCTCCGTCACATTGGCTGCAGGTATACTCTGCAACAATGCCGTTTCCTGCGCATGTTTCACAATCTACCATTGTCGTTTTACCAACGGTAAATGCACAAATTACGAATACAGTCAAGACAACTGCTACGGTAATTAAATTTACCAGCGTCTTTTTCTTCATTTGTAAATCCCCTTTTATGTATTTTATTGATAAGTAATTTTTTACCTAACACTCTAATTATAGTATTTTTTGTAAATAATGTCAATCTTTTTTAAAAACACAGACAAACAGTCATATTAAAAAATTTATCACATATCATATACCAAATATCAAATTACAGCAATGGAGGAATTTTAAATGTCAGAATACGATATCTACAGAGACATTGCCGAGCGCACCGGCGGAGACGTTTATCTGGGCGTGGTGGGTCCTGTAAGAACAGGTAAATCCACATTTATAAAGAGGTTTATGGATTTATTTGTCATACCTAACATCAGCGACGAAAACGAAAAAACAAGAGCACAGGATGAGCTGCCCCAAAGCGCAGGTGGAAAAACAATTATGACAACAGAGCCGAAATTCATTCCAGGTGATGCGGTAGAGGTGTCTGTTGCAGACAACGCCAAAATGCGCGTTCGTTTGATTGATTGCGTGGGTTATATTGTACCAACTGCCTCAGGTCACACCGAGGACGGCACTCCCCGAATGGTAAATACTCCTTGGAGTGATGAGCCTATGGAGTTTGGAATTGCTGCAGAAATCGGCACAAAAAAGGTCATCTGCGACCACTCTACAATAGGCATACTCGTTACCACAGACGGCAGTATCACAGACATCGAAAGACGAGATTATGTAGATGCAGAGTCCCGTGTGGCAGATGAACTCAAAAAAATGGGTAAGCCCTTTATAGTGCTTCTCAACACAAAATACCCCACTATGCCCGAAACAGAAGAGCTTCGCGCGTTTTTGGCAGAAAAATATTCCGCTCCCGTAGTTGCCGCCAACTGTCAGGAGCTTGACGTGTCAGGTCTTAAAAACATTTTAGAGCAGGTGCTGATGTCATTCCCTGTTACCCAGATAGATATAAATCTTCCCGAGTGGGTAGATGCTCTGCCTGATGAGCACAAAATCAAAAAGGCGCTGTATCAAAGCTCCTTCGACTCTACCGACAATATCAAAATATTAAGTAATCTTTCAATGGCAATAGACCTTATGAAACAGTGCGAACAAGTGGAAGACGCCGCTATTTCCAATATAGATTTAGGCACGGGCAAAGCCACAATAGACATTTTCGTTCCCAAGGAGCTTTACTATGATGTAATAAAAGAAATGTCAGGCTTTGATGTTTCCACAGAGGGCAAGTTGATGACACTTTTGTCAGAACTTTCCAATATGAAAAAGCAATACGACAAGGTGCAGATTGCTCTTCGCGAGGTGGAAAACAAAGGCTACGGAATAGTGACGCCCACCATTGATGAAATGAGCTTGGAAGAACCTGAAATTGTGCGCCAAGGTAGTCGTTTCGGCGTAAAACTCAAGGCCTCCGCGCCCTCAATCCATATGATAAAAGCTGACATCAAAACCGAGGTCTGCCCCATTGTAGGAACAGAAAAACAGTCAGAAGAATTGGTGCATTATCTGTTGTCAGAATTCGAAGAAAACCCCAAAGAAATCTGGCAGTCAAACATCTTCGGCAAATCCCTGCACGAGTTAGTCAACGAGGGCCTACATAATAAACTCTCCCGTATGCCTGACGAGGCACAGATTAAACTTCAAGAAACATTGCAAAAAATCATCAACGAGGGCTCAGGGGGACTTATTTGTATAATACTGTAATTTTTGGCAGTATGGCTTTTGTGGCCATACTGCTTTTTTTGTAAAACTCTTGTAATTTTTTTCTAAAAGTGGTATTATATAGGTAAGTACACTCTTGGAGGAATTCTGTATGAAAAAATCTTATTTGAAATTTATATCAGTTATAGGCATAGTTTTAATAATGTTTTCTGCATTGTCAACTGCCGCATCGGCCGATTGGTCTACAGATGGTAAATATAAGTACGCCATTTATGGTGAGGAAGCTGTCATCATAGGTTGTAGTGCATCTGCAAGCGGTGCAATGGAAATACCAAAAACACTTGGTGGTTATCCTGTTACGACCATTGACAGTTATGCATTTGAGAGTCGCAATTACATCGAAAGCATAACTATACCGGATAGCGTTACAACCATTGGCACGTATGCATTTATGAGTTGCACAGATCTTAAAAGCATAACCATACCAGATAGTGTTACAAGTATTGAAATGGGTGCATTTTATTATTGCACAAGCCTTGAAAACATAACTATACCGGATAGTGTTACAAGTATTGATGATTGGGTATTTAGTGAATGTGTAGCTCTCAAAAGCATAACCATCCCCAGTAGCATTACGAGTATTGGCGAGGGTGCATTTTGTGGTTGCATAAGTCTCGAGAGCATATCCATACCAAATAATGTTACTATCATTGGCAATGGTGCTTTTTCCGGTTGCACAAGTCTTAAAAACATAATTATGCCAAACAGTGTTACAAGTATTGGCAATGGTGCTTTTTCCGGTTGCATCAGTTTAAAAGATGTATATTTTACAGGCACGGAAGAAGAATGGGAAGAACTTACGATTTCTGATGGAAATGATGAACTTGAGGGAGCTACAATACATTTTAACTACAAATTAAATCAAAATACAAGTTCCTCTGTTGTAGATGCAGTATATAGCAGCAGCACCGTAACTGCACACATCGATGTAGATAACATTGGCACAAGCGTAAATCTTTATGTAGCTTTGTATGGAAACAATAACAAACTGTTAGGATTACACGAGGAAAAAATTAGCAGCGACGTTGAAAACAAGGAAATAACCTTTAGCAACGTTCCGTCAGCAACACAATATACTGTTAAGGTTATGCTTTGGGACGACAACTTCGCTCCAATATGTAAAGCATCGGAAAAATTGTTTAATTAAGAAATTTTGTATATAAAAAAAAGACTGTGCATTGCACAGTCTTTTTTTATATTTCGGGGTCAAATATTGGCATCATTTCTAATTTGAATAAGTTATTCTTATGCTTGGTATCGATTATCTTTTTTGTTTCGGGGTTATCGATTTTTCCCTCTCTTATATATCTGTCGAGCTCGGCATAGGTAAAGCCGAGGTTTTCCTCGTCGGTTTTTCCGCAGAGTCCGTCTATGGGAACCTTGTCCACCAAAACATCAGGAAGTCCTAATACCCTTCCGATTTCTTTTACCTCTGTAACTGTGAGCTTTGACATAGGCGAAAAGTCCCCTGCCGCGTCACCATAGCGAGTTGAATAGCCTACCCAATCCTCCGACAGATTGCAGGTATTTACTACTCTGCCGTTGTTGCTTTGGGACACTGCATAAAGTGTAGTCATTCTCACACGAGGTGCAATATTTATTCTGGTCTGCTCGGAAATTTCCATATCTTCAGGAAGATTTTTCAAAAGGCCGTCTATGGCATCTTTTACATTTATAACATAGTGCTTGATATCGAGATGCTCAACTAAAAGCTCCGCCATATCAATATCTGCCTGCTCGCCGCAAGGCATCAAAACTCCGATTACACGCTCTTTTCCTAATGCCTCAACACAAAGAGCCGCAGCAACGGAAGAATCCTTGCCACCTGAAATGCCTATTACAGCATTGCAGTCGGGGCCGTTTTCTTCAAAAAACTTTTTAATCCATTCTACACATTGATTTTTTACTTTTACAGCATCAAGCATTATTATCACCTATGTTATTTTTTATGATTTATTATCACTATGATTAAGGTCGCTACAAGACCTGCAATAAGAATAAGAACCGCAACAAGAATAAACTTACTTGTCGCCAGACCTAATAATTCTCTATGGTCGTCTTCTTCCGCTTCCGACTGCTCTAATTCTGCTTCGATAATTACCTCATCGGTATCTGTTTCTTGGCTAACTTCCACTTCAGGCTGTGATGGGAGTGTTGAGGTGGTCTGGCTTAACGCTATCCAACCTACATAACCATTATAAGATGTATATCCCCAATTTCCTGAAACGCTGCTTATGTACAGTCTTGTGCCATTGGGAATCATTCCGCTCATAACTTTTCCGTAGCCAACACTGGGGCCGGAACGGAAATTTACGCCGCCGTCAGAAGCATTTACATAAACATAATAATCTGCTGAATACTGTTTGGGAGCTGATGTGCTGGTTTCGCTTAGTGCTACCCAACCGTCATATCCGTTATATGATGTATAGCCCCATTTTCCTGAAATGTGGCTGATGTAAAGCTTTGTATTATTAGGAATCATTCCGCTCATAACCTTTCCGTAGTTAACACTTGGGCCGGAACGGAAATTTACGCCACCGTCAGAAGCTTTAACATAAACATAATATCCTGCATTTTCAATGTCGTATGCTGCCGCATCAGCATAAACTGACGCCGCATTTCCAATGCACAATACAAAAACCATACTAATGATTGCAATAAGTTTTTTCATGATGTATCCTACCTTTTTAAAAAATTTTATTTATAATTTCTCCCGTCGTAAAGGACGCGAGATTTAGTATAAACGAAATAATGTACGGATTTTTATTTTCAAAGATTTTACATTTCGAAAAAGTAAATCCCTCTCCAAGAAAAGCAGAAATTTCTGCTACGAGCAGTACAAACGGCTCTGCTTCCGGTACAAACATACGCGCACCTAACCCACACAAAACAACCAGTGGGTTTGTTACTACGTTAATCAAGGCAACTGTGCTAAACTTGACACGAGTTTTTGCGCCTAATATAAAAGCCAACGTCAGCTCTATTATAAGAACTATCGCCAGATTAACTGCGAGGATTTCCAATATCCACATTTTTATCCCTCTTTAAAATAATATATCCCGAAATAATCAATATCATCGAAATCAAAACACCCAACGAAAGCTCGCCTCCGCCGATAAAATTGTCCAATCCAAATACAACCGGAATAAAGCCTATCGCCAATGCAAATGTGGTAATTCCAAAAGCAAATCCGTATTTGCCCTTGCTCACGCTTGCGATAGCAGTTAGTGTCAACGGCATGGTCATATTAAAGCACAGTACCGCAACAACGCCCAAATACCAATACGTATATGAAAAGGGAAATAACACAAGTGAAATCAAAAGTGATATAGCGGCTGTTTTTATATGTCCGAATTTATCTGCAATAAATCCTCCTACAGCCTTTCCTCCTGATACAGCTAACGCGCAAATCAAGGAAAGAGTTGCTATAGATTTCCACGGGAAGTTCATCGCCATGCCCAGAAGCGACCTGATAACTATGGTCATCGCAAAACAAAAAACGGCAACCAATATCCACATTTTCGGTTTTTCGTATCGAATTTTAGTAGTTGTTTTTTGGCTTGCAGGTAATTTGCCAATCAGTGCCAACCACACAATACCACCAATCATCAGCACAGGGAAAAACCACATATTTATGTAATTATTCAGCCTGTATGCCAGCCACAGTCCCATTGCTCCGCTGCTGACAAAAACTCCGGACATACCGGCCTTTGGCATACTCATCTGAAGTACGTCAACTCCACCGCCAATATGAAAGAATCCGTTGCCCAAAGCTGCCAGCACACATGCCAACCACGGCGAAATAAGTGCCACGGGATACGCAAGCCCTGATATTGCACAACCAATCATTGCAAAAAGTTTATTTTTATTGATTACGTCTGCCAATACGCCAATGGGCAGTTGTCCTGCAAATGCAATAATATTATATACTATTATAACACTTCCTCGGTCAACTATACCTATTTTGGGGCCAAGTAAGACGGAGTTAATCATATAAATCGTCGTAAAATCAACCATAAAATGCAGTATCGTATATGCTAACCCTAAAGTCCTTTTATGTGGCAATACATTACCCCCTCGTATATCCAACCTTTTTTGCAAAAAACTATGCGAGGCAGATATGCTAATTTTGCATCTATAAATAGATATCAAATGCGTTAAAATACGTCGTAAATTTCCCCTGAAATTTATGTCGATATTAGTTATATTTTAACATATACAATATTAAAAATCAAGTTGATATTTGGGTCAGTTTGTGATAAAATATACTCTAAAGGCGGCGATTTATATGAAACTAAAAGTAGGCGTAAAAAATCACGAATATAATATAATAATCGGCAAAAGTATTTTAAAGGACGCAGGCAAGCTCATTTGTGAGGTCCGTCCTGCTCCAAATAAAATCTTGGTAGTAACCGATGAAAATGTAGCAGAGCTCTATGCTGACACGGTATGTGCTTCCCTACAGGAAATCGCAGAGGTTAAGCTGGTGGTATTGCCTGCGGGAGAAACCACAAAATCACTTTCATATTTGAGTGATTTGTATGATGAGGCGTTTTCTTTTGGTATGACCCGTTCAGATTTAGCAGTAGCTTTAGGCGGCGGCGTAATCGGCGACCTTACAGGTTTTTTTGCATCAACTCTTCTTCGCGGAATTGATGTTGTGCAGATTCCTACCACATTGCTCTCTCAGGTTGACAGTTCTGTAGGTGGAAAAACCGCTATCGACGTTTCCTGGGGCAAAAATTTAGTAGGTACATTCTATCAGCCAAGGCTGGTTATAGCTGATACCGACACACTAAATTCTCTTCCCGACTCTGAATTTGCATCAGGTATGGCAGAGGTTATAAAGTACGGCTGTATCTGGGATAAAAAACTTTTCGAAAAAATAGTTTCTGCAAAAGACCGTGCAGGTATGATGAATATAATAGACGAAACTATCTATCAGTGCTGCGATATAAAGCGCCAGGTGGTAGAACAGGACGAGCACGACACCGCTCTTCGTATGATTTTAAATTTTGGTCACACTGCAGCCCACGTTATAGAAAAAGCCTACAACTACACAGGCTACACTCACGGCGAGGCTGTGGGATTTGGTATGATTTTGGCAGCACGTTTGGGCGAGCATTTAGGAATTACAGAGTCAGGCACAATAGAGAAAATCGAAAGCATAGTAAAAAGCTTTAATCTTCCTTGTGACATAAAAATTTCAGAAGATGCCATGTCAGGTATCGCTCTTGATAAAAAAGCAGCAGGTGCTAATATTTCGATAATTTTGTTAGAGGAAATAGGAAAATACAAGATACATAAAATGGACGTTTCGGAATATGTTAACGCCTTAAAAGAAATATGGTAACTATTGCTTATGTATAAATAAAAAATGACAGAAACCAATCTCGGTTTCTGTCATTTTAAATTGCAGTTATTTATTTTTATGGGAAGTTAATTTCTTTTTTGCATATTCGATTATCTTCGGTGCAAACTTCACATAACAGTATGAAAAAACAACCGTAAAAGCTAAAACAGTAAGCGATCTGTGCGGATACTCGTAGCCAAAAATATTAAGAACCACTGACAAAAAAGCAATATGAGTAAAATATATCACATCTGCCATTTTTCTAAATGATTTGGTAGAGATTTTTTCCGCGAAAGGCAGTTTTATCTTAAAGGTTAAAACAAATAAAAATACTGCAGGTAAATAGTTAAATAAAGTAACGTCGCACGAAACCTTGTCTGTCAGATTGCTAATCAAGAATCTTGATTCTGCAAATGACAAGCCGGAAGAAATCACAACTAATGCAATGCACAAACCAATAGGCATATTGAATATTTTTTTGTGCTCGAACAAAAATTTACCCACTAAAAGCATCGGTAAAGCGAAAAAGATAGCGTGTCTTGCACCACCGCAGAATACTATAACTTCTGAAATCGATTTTAAAAAGTTCCAATCAAAAAACTTAAAGTACTCATCAAAGAAAGCACCAATCAATAATAAACCTACTCCAATATATGGGTAAATTTTTCTTTTGTCGTGTAAAAAATATAATATACAAAGAGCAATAAAAAGCGCACTCAAATACCAAAGATGATGATACCCTAAAAGAACATTTTTTATAATTTTGCCTATGCCTGTTCTGCTTACTAAATTAAACGGAAAATAAAGGATAGTCATACCTATGTACAATTTTAAAATTCTTTTTATATATTTTTTTTGAGAATCTTTTGAAAAAGAACTAAAGTAATACCCACTGGAAATAAAAAACAAAGGTACGCAAAATCTGAAAAACCATTGAGAATACATCAAATTATATACCGGCGTCTTAAACAGCGGCATACAGTGTGAAAACAAAATGAAGATTGCTGCAATAAACTTTAGTACATCTAACGCTTGGTTTTCCTTTTCTTTAAGTTGTGCACTCATAATTTTCTCTCTTTTCATCAAAATTTGTGTTTGCCAAATTTTAACAATTTTATTGTATCACAAATGATGAAAAAAAGCAACAATAAAAAAGCAAGGCTTGCGCCTTGCTTTTTTTATAATTTAAGTAATTCTTCTGCAACAACCTTTGCCAAGATTTCATGTCCTGCATCGTTGGGATGAAGTCCATCCGGAACAAGTGTCTCGTCTGCAGGGTCAATTGGGTTGATTGCAAACAGGTCTATAACCTTAACATTATGTTTTGTGCAAATCTTTCTTATTGCATCTGCGTAATCTGCTAAAATTTTTCCCTCGGGTTCGTGAGGCTCGTCCTCATTCAAGCGGTGAATAGGTGTCATAAACACTATTTCAGCATCAGGAAAATCTGTTTTCAGTTTTGTGATTAAAGAGTTTAGTCCGCCACAAAATGTATAGATATCCTGACTTTCTTCATCACCAAATAAAGAATCTCCGTGACCATAGTCATTGGTACCGCCAAACACCACAACCATATCGGCGTTTCTATCCATAATTTCTGCTCTTAATTCAAAGGTTAAGTCGTGTCTTGGTTTTAAAGACGGCACCGTCTGTCTTGCAATTCTCGTTCCGCCAATACCATGGTTATATGCAAATTTCAGGTCATATTTTTCTTTGATAAGCTGATGAAATACCTTATCAAGATCAGATGTACCATGACCCTCAGTGATGCTGTCGCCCAAAAAGTTTACATTGAGACCTTTTAATTTCACAATAATTCCCTCCTTGTCAATTTCCTATTTAATATATCATAACAGCATAAAAAAAGCAAGGCTCACGCCTTGCTTTTTTTGTATTGATATTTTATTTTTTATCAATTGTTTGTTTGATTAAACCAACTCGATAATTGCCATTTCAGCAGCATCACCGCGTCTGGGGCCCATCTTTAATACTCTTGTGTAGCCACCGTTACGATCTGCATATTTAGGAGCGATTTCTTCAAACAGTTTATAAACAACCTCTTTATCCGTAATGTAAGACAACGCCTGTCTTCTTGAATGTAAGGTGTTCTTTTTGCCAAGTGTAATCATTTTATCAGCGATGCATCTTACTTCTTTAGCCTTTGCTTCTGTTGTAACGAGCTTGCCGTTAGCGAGTAAAGCTGTTGTAAGGCCACGGAGCATAGCAATACGCTGATCGGTCGGACGACCTAATTTTCTTGTTCCCGGCATATTAAAACCTCCCTAAAATTTTTAAAGTATTAGTCTTCGCGTTTTGCAAAAGACTGGCCAAGTGCGTGAAGTTTTCCGATAACTTCGTCTAATGACTTACGACCTAAGTTACGAACCTTAACCATATCTTCTTCTGTTCTGTTGGTGAGGTCTTCAACTGTGTTGATACCTGCACGCTTCAGACAGTTGTAAGAACGTACTGATAAGTCTAACTCTTCGATTGTCATTTCTAACACTTTTGCTTTCTGACCGATTTCTTTTTCGATAAGAATGTCAGCATTCTTTGCTTCCTCTGACAAATCGATAAACTGCATTAAATGCTCGTTTATGATTTTTGCAGCTAAGCTTACTGCTTCAGAAGGATCAATAGAACCGTCTGTCCAAACTTCTAATGTGAGTTTGTCATAGTCGGTAATCTGACCTACACGTGTATTTTCTACAGAATAGTTAACTCTGTGAACAGGTGTGTAAATAGAATCCACAGGAATAACACCTATGATATTCTGATTTAACTGCTTGTTTCTCTCTGCTGAAACGTAGCCACGACCTTTTGCGAATGTAATCTCCATATAAAGCTTCGCATCTTTATTTAAAGTTGCAATCTTTAAGTCGGGGTTACAGATTTCGATATCTGAATCAAGCTTAATGTCGCCTGCTTTAATCACGCCTTCGCCCTCTGCTTCGATGTACACTACTTTAGGTGTGTCACAATGAAGCTTTACTGCGATCTGTTTGATGTTTAAGATAATTTCTGTAACATCTTCTTTTACGCCGGGGATTGTTGAAAATTCATGCAATACGCCGTCGATTTTTACAGATACTGCTGCAGCACCGGGAAGCGATGAAAGCAACATTCTTCTTAAAGAGTTACCAAGTGTTGTGCCGTAGCCGCGCTCTAAAGGTTCAGCTACGAATTTTCCGTATTTACCGTCGTCGCTGATTTCTACGCACTCAACGTTTGGCTTTTCTATTTCTAACATAACGTAAAACCTCCCTCATAATTATTCGGTTAATATGTGCTATAGCACATAAGCCAAGGGGAAATGTGAAATATACACAAAATATAATATTATTTTGAATATAATTCGACGATGAGATGTTCCTCGATTTCAAGGTCAATCTGATCGCGGCTTGCAAGTGTAACAACTTTACAAGCGTATGTGTCACGATTTACATCAAGCCAAGCAGGAATGTTTCTGCTTGCTGTGATTTCAGCAACTGCCTTGAATTTTTCTGAAGAACGGCTCTTTTCCTGTAATGTGATAACATCACCGGGTTTTACTAAATATGACGGAATATCAACTCTTTTGCCGTTTACTTCAAAGTGACCATGTGTAACAAGGATTCTAGCTTCAGGTCTTGATGTAGCAAAACCTGCTCTGTATACTACGTTATCAAGTCTTGACTCGATAATCTGGAGTAAGTTTTCACCAGTGATACCCTGTTTCTTTTCAGCCATTTCAAAGTATTTTGCAAACTGAGATTCCAATACGCCGTAATATCTCTTTGCTTTCTGCTTTTCTCTTAACTGTAAACCATATTCAGACAGCTTCTTTCTGCTCTGACCGTGCATACCCGGAGCACTCTTTCTGCGGGTTAACGCACATTTATCTGTATAACATCTTTCGCCTTTTAAGAAAAGCTTCGCGCCTTCTCTACGGCAAAATCTACATACTGCGCCTGTATAACGTGCCATCTAAACGTACACCTCCTTATAAATTTACCGAATTTTCGGTATCCGTTGTTTCGTTTTTCGAAACCTTTAAATTTTGCAAGTAATCAAACTCTTCTTCTTTTGGGCGGTCTGCAACCGTTGTGAGGAATAGGAGTTACATCTTTGATCATTGTAACTTCAAGACCTGCTGCCTGTAAAGCTCTGATTGCAGCTTCACGACCTGCACCGGGGCCTTTAACGAAAACCTCTACTGTTTTAAGACCGTGTTCTTTTGCAGCGTTAGCAGCTGTTTCAGCAGCCATCTGTGCTGCAAAAGGTGTGCTCTTTCTTGAGCCTCTGAAGCCCAAGCCACCTGCACTTGCCCAGCTGATTGCGTTACCTGCTACGTCTGTGATTGTAACAATTGTATTGTTAAATGTTGAACGAATATGCACTGCACCGCGTTCAATATTCTTTTTAACTTTTCTACGGGTACTTCTTTTAGCAACCTTTGCCATTTTAGATAGTTCCTCCTTTCGAAGAATATGGTCTTAGGCTTTTCGCCTTTATTATTTCTTCTTGTTAGCGATTGTTCTTGCGGGACCTTATCTTGTTCTCGCATTTGTCTTGGTTCTCTGACCTCTTACAGGAAGACCTTTTCTATGTCTTACACCTCTGTAGCAGCCGATTTCCATAAGTCTTTTAATGTCTAATGCAACATTTCTTCTTAAATCGCCTTCAACAATGTAATCTTTGTCGATAATCTCTCTGAGCTTTGATACTTCGTCCTCTGTTAAGTCTTTAACTCTTGTGTCGGGATTGATACCTGCTTCAGCGAGGATTTTCTGTGAGCTGGGAAGACCAATACCATAAACGTATGTTAAGCCTACTTCAACTCTCTTTTCTCTGGGTAAATCTACGCCTGAAATTCTTGCCATGCGGTTTTCCACCTCCTGTTTTAGTGTTTTTTATCTATAGCTAATTCGGGAAAATGGTGTCTCACCATAGCCGCTTCCCGAAAATTGTAACAAATGCTATAAATTAGCCCTGTTTCTGCTTGTGCTTAGGGTTTTCACAGATAACCATTACTTTACCCTTGCGCTTGATTATTTTACATTTTTCACACATCGGCTTTACACTGGGTCTTACTTTCATTGTAAATACCTCCTTCATGGGATTTCGCTTTCGCGATAAAATTGCTTATTTTGCTCTCCATGTTATACGCCCTTTTGTTAAATCGTAGGGCGACATTTCGACCGTTACCTTGTCACCGGGTAAAATTCTGATATAGTTGGTTCTGAGCTTGCCTGAAATATGAGCCAAAATCTCATGGCCGTTTTCAAATTTTACCTTAAACATTGCATTGGGAAGAGCTTCGGACACTACGCCCTCTAACTCTATTACTCCGTCTTTTGCCATAATAAGACCTCCTATACGTTTAGTCTAAATCTGCAAGTTCACGTTTTAAGTCGGGGTTTGTAACCCTTATTCCTTCTGTGAGCTTTTTGCAAATCCAATCAGATGTTTTTCCAGTATTCTCAAGATGTTTACATTTTTTCTTCTTCGGGTTATCTACTTTACGCAGGTCGCCGTCGGCGATTTCAACGTACTGTGTGTCAATTACCCTTAACACAACAAAGTATTTACCCTTATCTCTTCCCGCCTTTGACAATACTATATCACCATTACGGAAATCCAAAATAACATCACCTCAAATTAGCATTTGGTCAGAATTTCAGCACCGTTATTCGTTATGAGAATTGTGTTCTCATAGTGTGCTGATAGCTTACCGTCTGCTGTTACCACTGTCCAGTCATCTGACAGGGTGTTGACCTTATACGTACCGGCATTTACCATTGGCTCTACTGCAATGGTCATTCCGGGAATAAGTCTCGGTCCTCGTCCTTCTGTTCCAAAGTTTGGAACTTCGGGCTCTTCGTGCAGCATACTTCCTATGCCATGACCTACAAAGCTGCGGACAACGGAAAATCCGTTTTCCTCTACAACTTTCTGGACATTGGCTGAAATATCTCCCAGACGATTTCCGGGAATCGCATACTCAATTCCGGCAAAAAAGCTTTTTTCTGTGATTTCGATAAGCTTATTTGCTTCAGGTGAAATCTTTCCTACTGCAAAAGTTCTTGCCGCATCACCGTGGTAGCCATCTATACATGCTCCTACATCTATACTGACGATATCGCCGTCACACAGTTTTCTCTTTCCGGGGATGCCGTGTATCACTTCATCATTTACCGAAATACACACGTGACCGGGGTATCCGCTGTAATTGTAGAATGAGCACTTGGCACCTGCCTTTTTGATATGCTCTGCTGCTATTTTATCAAGCTCTCGAGTGGTAATTCCGGGGATTATGTGGGGTTTTATAATTTCAAAAACCTCCGCCACAATACGCCCTGCTGCCCTCATTTTTTCAATTTCGTGCAGTGATTTTATCTTAATCATAATTACGCCTCTTTGACTGCCTCTAAAGCTTTTAATATAGCATCGGTAGTTTCTTTAACTGCGTCACAACTTTTAACGGTTATGAGTAAGCCGCGCTCTTTGTAAAAGTCTTTTAAAGGTTTCGTCTGCTCGTTGTAAACTTCGAGTCTGTGACGGATTATCTCCGGCACGTCGTCGTCTCTTCTTTTAAGGGGTCCGGAACATTTGTCGCAGATGCCCTCTTTTTCCGACGGGTTGCTGTGGATGTGATAGGTTGCTCCGCAAACCTCACACACTCTTCTGCCTGAAAGACGCTCTACGATAATTTCTTCGTCTACGTCAATCTCTAATGCAACATCAATCGGAATTGGCAGTTTTTCCATAATTTCTGCCTGTGAAATGTTTCTGGGAAAGCCGTCTAAAATGTAGCCTGCTTTGCAGTCGTCATTTTTGATTCTTTCTTTTACCATTTCAACTACTATATCATCCGGAACTAACTCTCCTCGGGAAATGTAGGAATTTACCACATCGCCCAAGGGTGTTTTTTCCGCAATGATTTCTCTTATAATTTGTCCGGTGGAAATTGCGGGTATTTTATATACCTTTTCAATTTCTGCCGCCTGTGTGCCCTTGCCGGCACCAGGTGCACCTAATAAAATGAGTTTCACTTTAGTCGCCTCCGGAATTATTCAAGAAATCCTTTATAGTGTCTCATCAACATCTGTGATTCAATGCTCTTAACCGTTTCTAATGCAACACCAACTACGATAAGTAATGATGTTCCGCCGATTGAGATACCAGCCATAAACTGCATTGAAGCAGCCATAACAAGCGGGAATATTGCGATGATGCCTAAGAAGAAAGCACCTAAGAGTGTTGTCTTTGACAATACCTTTGCAACATAATCCGATGTGGGCTTGCCGGGTCTGATACCTGGGATTGAACCGTTATTTCTCTTGATGTTGTTTGCAACTTCTACAGGATTGAACTGAATCGCTGTATAGAAGTATGTGAAGAACAATATCAATAAGAAATAGCAGATTATATAAAACGGATGTGACTGACTAAACCATTTTAAAATAACACCCCATACACCTTCTGTAGGCTGGTTTGAACCGTGAACAAACATTGAGATTGTCTGGGGGAATGACATAATAGATACGGCAAAGATGATAGGCATAACGCCTGCCATAATAACTTTGAGCGGAATGTGTGTGCTCTGTCCGCCGTATGTCTTTCTGCCAACAACACGCTTCGCGTACTGAACGGGAATCTTTCTTTCAGCTTCGTTGAACAATACAACAAATGCAACTGCGATAATTGCAACAACTACAATTCCGATAATTGCAGCAACTGATTTGATGTTGACTCCGCCCATTGTCTCTGCCATTGCGATCATTGATTTGATTGCATCAGGACCACGTGATACGATACCGATTACGATGAGCATTGAGATACCGTTACCGATTCCACGCTCTGTAATCTGCTCGCCAAGCCACATAAGGAATGCTGTACCTGCTGTAAAGGTAAATGTAACTATCAAGTATTCGAAAACACCTGAAGATGTCATTGCACCTTTTAAACCAAAATACAAACCTGTTGCCTGTACGAAGGCTAAAACTACTGTTACGTATCTTGTGTATGAAGCGATTTTCTTTCTGCCTTCTTCGCCTTCTTTAGCGAGTCTTTCTAAGGCAGGGATTGCAACTGTTAAAAGCTGCAAAATGATTGATGCGTTGATATAGGGTGTGATACTCATCGCAAAAATCGAAGCACGCTCTAATGCGCCACCTGAGAAGTTATTGATAAGTCCCTGAATACCGCCGTCAAAACCGCCCATCATGTTCGAAATCATATCAGGACTTATACCCGGAACGGGAATAAATGAACCAAATCTGAAAATTACGAGCATGAGGATTGTGTAAAGCATCTTTTTACGGAGATCCGGAATTTTCCATGCGTTGCGCAATGTCTGAAACATTCTCAGATCACCTCCGCCTTACCGCCTGCAGCAGCGATTTTTTCTTCAGCAGATTTTGTAAATTTAGCAGCTTTAACTGTTAAGTTTTTAGCTGTTAAATCACCTCTGCCTAATACTTTAACGCCATCGTTAATCTTTTTGATAATGCCAGCGGCCTTTAATGCAGCTGCATCAACTACAGCGCCATCTTCAAAGCCGTTTAAAGCTGTAATGTTAATTTCTGTGTAAGCTTTTGCAAATATATTTGTGAAGCCTCTTTTGGGAAGTCTTCTGTAGATAGGCATCTGACCACCTTCAAAACCGGGTCTTACACCACCGCCAGAACGAGCCTTCTGACCTTTGTGGCCTCTGCCTGCTGTTTTGCCGTTGCCCGAACCGTGACCGCGACCAACTCTAAAAGCATCCTTTTTTGAGCCTTCTGCGGGTTTTAATTCGTTCAAATTCATTGTGGCACCTCCTTTGGATTAAAGTTCTTCTACTTTTACCATATAGTCAACTTTCTTAATCATACCCAATATTGCAGGGGTTGCTTCGTGGATTTTTTCGTCACGAATCTTTTTAAGGCCAAGTGCCTTAACTGTTGCTATATGGTCCTTTTTTCTACCAATTGTACTTTTTAATAAAGTTACCTTAAGCTTAGCCATGGCTTTTGCCTCCTATTTCAAAATTTCTTCTACGGTCTTGCCGCGAAGTTTAGCAACCTCATCAGCACTCTTCAAGGAAGCTAATCCCTGAATTGTAGCTTTAACAACGTTTCTGGGGTTGTTAGAACGAAGTGACTTTGTTCTGATGTCTGCAATTCCCGCAAGCTCTAATACAGCACGTGCTGCACCGCCTGCGATAACACCTGTACCTTTTCCGGCGGGCTTGAGTAACACTCTGCCTGCGCCGAATTCGCCGGTAATCTCGTGAGGAATTGTTGTTCCAACCATATTTACGTGAATAAGGTTTTTCTTAGCATCTTCAATACCCTTACGAATAGCGTCAGGGATTTCTGCTGATTTACCTGTGCCGCAGCCTACATAACCGTTACCGTCGCCTACTACTACAAGCGCTGAAAAACGGAATGTTCTACCGCCCTTTACAACCTTAGCAACTCTGCCGAGGTTTACAACTCTTTCTTTTAAATCTAATGTGCTTGCGTCTATAAGTTGAGCCAAAACTATTTCCTCCTTTTCTTAGAATTTAAGACCGGCTTCTCTTGCACCATCTGCAAGTTCCTGTACACGGCCGTGGTATATATATCCGCCTCTGTCGAATACTACGTTTTCAATACCTTTTTCAAGAGCTTTTTTAGCTACTAATTCGCCGACTTTCTTAGCTGCTTCTTTGTTGCCGCCGTTTTCGCCTTTGAGTTCCAAAGATGAAGCAGAAACTAAAGTATTACCAGCCACGTCGTCGATTATCTGAGCATAAATGTTTTTAAGACTTCTGAATACGCAGAGTCTGGGGCAAGCGGGTGTGCCGCTGATTGCTTTACGAACTCTTGCGTGACGTCTGAGTCTTGCAACATTACTTGACTGCTTGTTAATCAATTCGATTCACTCCTTTTGATTTTTACTGTTTACGAAGCTATAGATTTTGCCATAACTTCTAACACCAAAAAGATTACTTCCGGCCTATTATTTCTTACCGCCGGTTTTACCTTCTTTTCTTCTGATACGCTCTGTTGCGTATTTGATACCCTTGCCCTTGTAGGGTTCAGGCGGTCTCTTTTCACGAACCTTAGCTGCGAACTCGCCAACAATCTGCTTATCAATACCGCTGATAATGATTTCGTTGGGTGTGGGAGCTTCGATTGTGATACCGTCTACGGGAATCATTTCTACCTGGTGTGAAAAACCAAGGTTCATAACAAGGTTCTTACCCTGCATCTGTACTCTGTAACCAACACCGTTTACTTCGAGTTTCTTTGAGTAACCCTCTGTAACACCAACAACCATGTTGTTTAAAAGTGTTCTGGTTAAGCCGTGCAGTGCCTTGTGCATTTTTATTTCAGAAGGTCTTGAAACTGTGATTTCTGCGCCTTCCTGTTTGATAATCATATCAGGATGTAATTCCTTTGTAAGTGTGCCTTTAGGTCCTTTTACTGTAACAACGTTACCGGCAGCAACTTCTACTGTTACGCCTGCAGGAACCGCAATAGGCATTCTTCCTATTCTGGACACTTTGTGCACCTCCTATAATATTTTAGCGTATTACCATACGAATGCCATTATTTCGCCGCCGACATTTTCCTTTCTTGCTTTCTTGTCAGTCATAATGCCTTTGGATGTTGAAACAATAGCGATACCGAGTCCCTTTAATACTTTGGGGAGCTCTTCTTTACTCTTGTATATTCTGAGTCCGGGTGTTGATACTCTCTTGATGCCGGAAATAGCCTTTTCTTTTCCTACATATTTGAGAGCGATACGGATGATATCCTGTTTTCCGTCCTCGATTATCTGATAATTTTTAATATATCCTTCTTCCAATAAGATTTCAGCGATTGCTTTTTTAACATTGGATGCAGGAACATCTACGCACATATGCTTTGCAGCGTTTGCGTTTCTGATTCTTGTAAGCATATCTGCAATAGGATCGGTTGTATGCATTTTGTAACCTCCTTCCGAATTCGATAAAAATTTTACCAGCTTGCCTTCTTCACGCCGGGAATCTGACCTTTGTATGCCAATTCACGGAAACAGATACGGCAGATACCGTATTTTCTGAGATACGCATGGGGGCGTCCGCAGATTTTACATCTGTTGTACTGTCTTGAGCTGAATTTAGGCGTTTTTTGCTGTTTTAATTTCATTGCAAGTTTTGCCATTTTTAATCCTCCTCTTTACCCTTATTATTTGGTTGCGAACGGAGCGCCCATCAATGTAAGAAGCTCTCTTGCTTCTTCATCTGTTTTCGCTGTTGTAACCATAATAATATCCATGCCTCTTAATTTATCAATTTTATCGTAGTCTATTTCAGGGAATATCAACTGTTCTTTAACGCCTACGCAGTAGTTACCACGTCCGTCAAATGAATCGGGGTTGATTCCGCGGAAGTCTCTTACTCGCGGAAGAGCTACGTTGAAGAATCTGTCTAAGAATTCGTACATCTTAGCGCCACGAAGTGTAACTTTGCAGCCGATTGACATACCTTCTCTGATTTTGAAAGTAGCGACAGATTTTCTTGCTTTTGTGATTACGGCTTTCTGACCTGTAATCGCTTCTAAATCGCTAACTGCACCGTCTAAAGCTTTTGCGTTGTCTTTAGCTTCGCCGCAGCCAATATTTATTACAATTTTTTCGAGCTTCGGAATCTGCATTGTGCTTTTGTAGCCGTATTTAGCCATTAAAGCAGGTGCAACTTCCTTGCTGTATTTTTCCTGTAATCTAGCCATCTGCTTAGTTTACCTCCTTTTACAAAATTAGTCGTTAAAGGTTTCTCCGCACTTCTTGCAGTAACGAACTGATGAACCGTCTTCTAATACTTTTCTTGCAACTCTTGTTGCTTTTTTGCATTTAGAACAAACAACCATCACGTTTGAAGCATCGATTGCTGCTTCCTGCTTGATGATGCCGCCAGGCTGTGTCTGACTGCGGGCTTTTTTATGCATTGTAGCTACTGCTACTCCTTCAACGATTGCTTTACCCTTACCAGGCAAAACTTCGATTACTTTACCTTTTTTACCCTTATCTTTTCCTGCGATAACAACTACCTGATCGCCGGATTTAACATTCATTTTTGCCATTTTGTGGGCTCCTCCTTAATTTTAATTTAAATTAGAGTACCTCAGGCGCCAAAGAAAGAATTTTCATGTATTCTTTTTCTCTAAGCTCTCTTGCTACAGGTCCAAAAATACGTGTACCTCTGGGGTTTTTGTCTTCCTTTATTATAACAGCTGCATTTTCATCAAATTTGATGTATGTGCCGTCATTACGTCTTACGCCGGAAACTGATCTTACGATGACTGCTTTTACAACGTCACCCTTTTTAACAACGCCGCCGGGTGTTGACTTTTTAACAGAAGCAACAACCACATCGCCGATTGCCGCGTATCTTCTCTTAGAACCGCCCAATACTCTGATACACATCAACTCTTTTGCTCCGGTATTATCCGCAACCTTCAAAAGTGTCTGCTGTTGAATCATAATTGGTTACCTCCGTTTCTTAATTCAATTACTG
>JAZNSC010000003.1:0-200410 GCA_045591015.1 Congzhengia sp. | reverse complement strand
TTGGCTCGTTTCGTTACTGCGTCTCTATCAAAAAATGGTCAATAACCATTTTTTGAAAAAGGAAAAGCAACGAAGCGTTCAATGATTCGCACCCTGCGAATCTAATTAGCGTAGTTTGATTTTCCGCGGTGATGTTTGTTCAAAACACAAGGCAATAAGAAAAGAAGGGATTCGAGAAACTCGAATCCCTTCAATAATTTTAGTTAAATATTATAAAACACCTCATCCACCGCAAGCGGTCCCCCTTTTCCTCCCGGAGACGGGCCCCTTTTGTCCGCGTTGCGGACATTTCCCCCTACAAGGGGGAATCTGCCTTGAGGGGAAGGCTTTAAATTCTGCCTTGTGTGGTCTGGGCATTTTCTGCCGGCTCAGATTGGCTTGGTTTCATTTTGTAACCTTTTGTTTCGTCGAATTTTGTCAAACGCTCATAGCACGCACTATTTACCGAAACATAATCCATAATACGCCTTTTTACTACCATTTTTTGGAAATTTACTCTTGAATTTTACAAATTACACGTGCTATAATTAGATTGTCGAAATTGTAAATTATTTCCAATTTTTTAATTTTTAGGAGGATAAAAATGATAAAAGTAGTTTCCATTGATGACAGCAAAGAAATTAGAGAAGGTTTTTGTGAATATTTTAAAAGCAACCAAAAAGTAAGTATCGTAGGTACCGCCTCCAACGGCGCCGAAGGACTAGAACTTATAAAACGTGAAAAACCTGACGTAGTGATTCTGGACATAGTAATGCCAAAGCTCGACGGACTTGGGCTTTTGGAAAAATTAGCAGATGAAAATATATCTTCTAAAATTATAATGTACTCCGCTATCGGTAACGACAAAGTGGTACAACGTTCCTTTGCACTGGGTGCTCAATACTACATTATGAAGCCTTGCAGCCTTGCCGATATTGAGCAAAGAATTCTCGAAGCATGCGCGGTAAATACTATTCCGATGTCAGTAATTTCTGTGGCAGGTACTGATGCTCCCATAACAGAAAACAATTTAGAAAGCGTAATCACCGACATCATTCACGATATCGGAGTCCCTGCCCACATCAAAGGCTACAGCTATCTTCGTGAAGCTATTGGCCTGTGCATCAAAGACGATGAATTTATAAATTCCATTACTAAGCTTTTGTACCCTACTGTTGCAAAGAATTTTTCTACCACGTCATCGCGCGTTGAACGTGCAATACGCCACGCTATTGAGGTTGCCTGGAATCGCGGCCGCGAAGAAATATTAACCGACATTTTCGGCTACACCATAGACACCAACAAGGGAAAGCCCACAAACGGAGAGTTTATAGCCATGATTTCAGACTCAATTAAGCTTAAAATGAAAA
Source organism: Congzhengia sp. (assembly GCA_045591015.1). Taxonomy (GTDB): domain Bacteria; phylum Bacillota; class Clostridia; order UBA1381; family UBA9506; genus Congzhengia. Next base: position 199,061 of record JAZNSC010000003.1, on the reverse strand, counting down.
AGGCAATGTAATGCATTACCCCTCCCCTATATTTTATATTTACCAAAGGACTGCCTGTGCGGTCCTTTTTGGTTTTTTGTGGTATTTTACCTTGACATTTGCAGGTTGCAATTATATAATGATAAGGTAAGTAATTTTTATACTTTGGAGGAAATTATAATGAATGTTCTTGCAATTACCTGTCATCCTGATGACGCCGAAATCAATTGCGTCGGAACGCTTTTAAAATGCTTGAAGCGTGGTGACAACGTAACAGTTTGTCACGTTTGCAACGGTAACAAAGGACACGAAATCATTCCTTCTGACGAGCTTCGCAAAATCCGCGCAGAAGAAGCGCAAAGCGCCGGCAGAATAGGCAAATTCCGTGTTGTTACATGCGATATTCCCGACCTTGAAATCTACCCCTGCAACGAAGATTACAGAAAAAGAGTGGTAGATGTCATCCGTGATGTGCAACCTGATTTTATTATCACACACGCGCCCAACGATTATATGCCCGACCACGTGGCAGTATCTCAGTTGGTGTTTGATGCATCATTTTCTGCAAGCTGTGTGTACTTTGAATCAAACGTACCCGGCAAGGCAGCCGTTACACCCATTTACTATATGGACAACTTAGCAGGCGTTGGCACAATGCCTACAATGTACGTTGATATCACAGACGAAATCGACTTAAAACTCGAAATGCTGGAATGTCACGAAAGCCAGATGAAATGGATGCGTGACCACGATGGTATCGATTTTGCAGATTTTGTAAAAACCTGCTCAAAATACAGAGGCTTACAGTGTGGTGTTCCCTATGCTGAAGCATATACAGAATGCTACGCTTGGCCCAAAGTAACAACAAAAAGATTATTACCGTAAGGAAAAGGAGAAATAACTATGGATTTTATCAGCACAGTTAAAGGTTCACTCTTAGAAGGCTTTTATCCTGCAGGTTGGGATATGGCTAAAATCGACGCTTGCTGTAACCCCGAAAACAAGGTTGCAGACCGTCAGGCTTTCTGGAATGATGGTTTTACACCCATCGAATGCGACAACTTAACAGCATTTGATACATATATGGGTCACGAAATCGCTCTCCAGATCAAAAACGCAAAAGACAGAGGCGAAAAACTCGCTATGATTCTTCCCGTAGGTCCTATGGGAATGTACAAATGGGCAGTTTTCTTCTTAAAAGAATGGAACGTTTCCTGCCAACACGTTTACACATTCAACATGGACGAATGGTCAGATGCTGATGGTAACACATTAGCAGGTGACGATCCTGCAGCATTCCAGAATGCTATGCAGCAGGCTCTCTTTAATCCTTTAGGCGAGCTTACAGTTCCTGAGTCACAGAGAAACTTTGCTACAAAGGAAAATCTCCCCACATACCCCGAAAAGATTGCTGCATTAAAAGCTGAAGGCGCTAAACTCGTTTTAGTTTACGGTATCGGCAGAATGTGTCACATCGCTTTCTGGGAACCCCAGTTTGCAGGCGAATTTGCATCTGAGGAAGAATGGAAGTCACAGTGCTACAGAATCGGCGCTAAACTCCATCCCTTAACAATCGAGCAGAACGCATTGACAAGCTTCAAATCAAGAACAACTTTAGTTCCTTGTCGTGCTAACACAATCGGCCCCGGCTTGTTCTTACAGGCAGACTACGCTATCGGCGGTGCTGACGGTGTGTTAGGTCGTGGTATGCAGTGGCAGGGCATGAGTTTCTGGATGACTTTAAGATACGGTCCTACACCTTGGATCACATCAAGCTACATCCCCACACTTCCCGGTAAGCTCTTCTATCTTTCTGAGCTTGCAGGCCCGTTAGTTGCTGAATGTAACTAATAAAAATATATTTGTTAAATTTTTAATTACGGCGCATAAATTGCGCCGTAATTTTTATTTTTGCAAAAATTTTTTCTTTTTTTGTCATTTTTTATCTACGTCGAAAAATATTTTTTTCTTTTTGGTAATCGACTAAATTTTTTTGGTATTTTTGGTTTTGCTCTTTACATTTTTTTGCATTTTTTATATAATTAAGTAGAAATAACGGAGGTGAAAATATGGACTCATTAGATCATCAGATTTTATGCTGTTTAAAGGAAAACGCCAGAGAAAATGCCACAAATATAGGCGCAAAAATAAACCTTTCCACATCAGCAGTTATCGAAAGAATTAAAAAATTAGAAGCCTCAGGCTTAATCAAGCAATATACAACGATTATCGACCAGGCGGTTTCAGGTCGCGAACTTACCACATTTATATCGGTAAGACTTGAGCATCCGAAATTCAACGAAAGTTTTTGCGACGTTGTAAACAAGCACGAGGAAATCGTAGAGTGTCACTATATTGCAGGGGATTTTGATTTTATATTAAAGATTATAACCTCATCGGGAAAATCCTTGGAGGAAATCTTAAACTACATTAAGTCAATCAACGGCGTATCCCTGACTCGCACATCAGTTGTACTTTCTACAAGTAAGCACGAAGTTTGCTTGCTTCCCAAAAATTGATTTTTTTAAAAAATTTATTTATAAAAAGGAGTTTTTATTATGATTATCGGTATTCCAAAGGAAATTATGCACGGCGAAGGCAGAGTATCTGCTATTCCCGAAACCGTTGCAAAGTTAAAGGCAGACGGTTATGACGTATTAGTTGAAAAAACAGCAGGCGAAGCCGCATTTTTCAGCGATGAAGATTATGCTGCAGCCGGCGCAACAATGATTGCAGACGCGGCAGAACTTTATGAAAAGGCTGACATCATCTTAAAGGTTAAAGAGCCTCAGTTCAACGAAGCAAAAGGTGTTCACGAAGTTGATATGATGCACGAGGGTCAGTACCTTATCACATTTATTCACCCTGCTTCTCCCGTTAACCACGAAATGGTTAAAAATATGGCGGCTAAGGGCATTATCTCTCTTACATTAGACGGTGTTCCCAGAATTTCAAGAGCACAGAATTTAGATGCTTTGACATCTATGTCAACCTGCGCAGGCTACAAAGGTATTTTGATGGCTGCAAACGATTTGGCAAAATTCATTCCCCAGATTTTCTGTGCTGTTGGTATGGTTAAACCTTGTAATGCAATGGTTATCGGTACAGGTGTTGCAGGTCTTCAGGCTTTGGCTACAGCAAAGAGACTCGGCGCTGTTACATACGCTGCTGACATTCGTCCCGCAGCTGCAGAGCAGGCTATGAGTTTAGGTGCAAAAATCATCGACACAGGCGTTCCTGCTGAAATCGCAGTAGGCGAAGGCGGCTACGCTAACGCATTGTCAGAAGAATGGCTCGAAAAAGAAAGAGAAGCTTTAAAGGACGCTATCAAAGATATGGACATCGTGTTCTGTTCTGCTTTGGTTCCCTCAAAGCTTGCTCCTGTAATTATTACAGAAGAAATCGTAAAATCAATGAAGCCCGGCTCCGTTATCGTTGATATTTCTATCGACCAGGGTGGTAACTGTGCAATTACAGTTCCCGGGGAGACAGCAGTAAAACACAAGGTTACAATCGAAGGTATCAAAAACATCCCCGGTATGCTTCCCACAAGTTCTACCTGGATGTTTGCCAACAACATCTATAACCTCGTAAAATATCTCACAAAAGACAACACAATCGTTCTTGACGAAAGCGACGAAATCGTAAGAGGTATCCTTACCACAATCAACGGCGAAATCGTTCACAAGGGCGCATTGGAAGCAATGGGCAAATAATCAGGAGGACTGTATATGCCAAATTACGTTTTTATTCTGATATTTGTCGTAGCGGCAATTGTCGGCTACTTCATAATCAATAAAGTTCCTACTTTGCTTCATACCCCCTTAATGTCAGGTATGAACGCATTGTCAGGTATTACAGTTTTAGGAGCATTGACTGTTTTGGCAGTAGCTCTTAAGGAAAATTCTCCCATCCTTTCTGTAATTATCGGAATTCTTGCTATTGCATTTGCTATGGTAAATGTGGTTGGCGGTTTTGCGGTTACAGGAAGAATGCTCAGAATGTTTAATAAAAAGGAGGACAAATAAATGGATTATATAATCAGTGCTGTCCTCGTTTTAGGCGTTTTAATCGGCATCAGTATGATGAGTAAGGTAAAGAGCGCTAATGCAGGTAATACACTTTCTGCCGTTTGTACGGCTTTGGCTATTGCCTACGTTTTAGTAAGCAACGACATTGTTACAGCACCTCAGGCTTGGCTCGGTATGTTAATCGGTGGTGTCATCGGTCTTATCGGTGCTATTAAAGTAAAAATGATACAAATGCCTCAGGCAGTAGCACTCCTCAATGGTCTTGGCGGTCTTGCCAGTGCATTGGTTGCTATACTTACAATCCAACAGGCAGATAATGATTTATTTGCAGTATACGTTGGTGCAGTTGCATTAGTTGTAGGCTGGGTAACATTTACAGGAAGTTTAGTTGCAGCAGGTAAACTACATAAGGTTTTACCCCAGAAGCCCATCGTATGGAAAGCTCACTCTGTAATCGTTGCTATCACATTGATTGCAACAGTATTATCAGTGGTATTTGTACCTGATTGTATTTGGCTTATTTCTATACTTGCGGCCTTCTTCGGCGTTGCCTTTGCAATCCGTGTAGGTGGCGCAGATATGCCTATTACAATCTCGCTTTTAAACTCATTGAGCGGTGTTGCCGGTGGTATCGCAGGTATCGCTGTTGGCGATTTGCTTTTGGTTTGCATTGGCGGTATCGTAGGTGCATCAGGTCTGCTCTTGACACAGATTATGTGCCGCGCTATGAACAGAAGCTTAATAAGTATTCTTCTTGGTGCTACAGCTAAAAAAGCACAAGCTCCCAAGAAAGAAAAAATCGAAGAAGAACCAAAGACCGAAGCAGCAAAAGAAGAAATATCAGTATCAGATATTTTATCAAACGCTAAAAAGGTTATGATTGTTCCCGGTTACGGTATGGCTTTGGCTCAGGCACAGAGCACAGTTAAGGCGCTTTCTGACAAACTCGAATCTCGCGGTGTAGATGTGAAATTTGCAATTCACCCCGTAGCAGGCAGAATGCCCGGTCACATGAACGTTTTACTTTGTGAGGTTGATGTACCTTACGAAAAGTTATACGAAATGGATGCAATAAATGGAGAATTCGCAGAGTGCGATGCTGCTATCATCATCGGCGCAAATGACGTTGTAAACCCTGCCGCAAACACTGCAGAGGGCACACCCATCTACGGTATGCCCGTACTAAATGCTGCAGATGCAAAACACGTTATCGTATGCAACTTCGACGAAAAGCCAGGTTACGCAGGTGTACCTAACCCCTTGTACTCTGCTCCAAATACTATAATGATGCTTGGCGATGCTAAAGAAACTGTTGCACAGCTAACATCGGCTATCGGCGCTACAAGCTCTGATGAAGCAGAAAAGAGTGAGGAGCCCTCCGATAAATCAGTGGGCAACATCTTATCAAACGCTAAAAAGGTTATGATTGTACCCGGTTATGGTATGGCTTTGGCACAGGCACAGAGCACAGTTAAGGCGCTTTCTGACAAACTCGAAGCTCGTGGCGTAGATGTGAAGTTCGCAATTCACCCCGTAGCAGGCAGAATGCCCGGTCATATGAACGTTTTACTTTGTGAGGTTGATGTACCTTACGAAAAGTTATATGAAATGGATGCAATAAACGGAGAATTCGCAGAATGTGATGCTGCTATCATCATCGGCGCAAACGACGTTGTAAACCCCGCCGCAAACACTGCAGAGGGTACGCCCATTTATGGTATGCCCGTACTAAATGCTGCAGATGCAAAACACGTTATCGTGTGCAACTTCGACGAAAAGCCAGGTTACGCAGGTGTGCCTAACCCCTTGTACTCTGCTCCCAATACAATAATGATGCTTGGTGATGCTAAAGAAACAGTGGCACAGCTAACATCGGCTATCGGCGCAGATGCTGCCACAGATGCTGATGCAAGCGTTGTTCCTGACGATAAATCAGCAGGAGATATTTTAGCAAATGCTAAAAAGGTTATGATTGTTCCCGGTTATGGTATGGCTTTGGCTCAGGCTCAGAGCACAGTTAAGGCGCTTTCTGACAAACTCGAGGCTCGTGGTGTGGATGTGAAGTTCGCTATTCACCCCGTAGCAGGCAGAATGCCCGGTCATATGAACGTATTGCTTTGTGAGGTTGATGTACCTTACGAAAAGTTATACGAAATGGATGCAATAAATGGAGAATTTGCAGAATGTGATGCTGCTATCATCATCGGCGCAAACGACGTTGTAAACCCTGCCGCAAACACTGCAGAGGGTACACCCATTTATGGTATGCCCGTACTTGATGCAGCTAATGCCAAAGCGGTTATCATCTGTAACTTCGATGAACAACCCGGTTATGCCGGTGTGCCTAACCCCTTGTACTCCGCTCCAAATACTATAATGATGCTTGGCGATGCTAAAGAAACAGTACAAAAGTTAACAGAATCATTCTAGAGCTGTAGAAAAATGCACAGACCACACAAGGCAAAAGATGTCTTTTAATTAAAAATTATGGAAGCAATTCGAGTTACACGAATTGCTTCTTTTTTATACCTTGTGTTTCGAACAAACTTCACCTCTCGGCGTACCTTTGTACGCCGTCGGGTTCCCTGCGGTTCAGTTTGTCCAATCTGCACTATTTTTCGTCCAGCCCAACAGACAAAACAAAAAAGCCGAGGAAATCCTCGGCTTTTTTGTTTTGATATTATTTTTTCATTTTTATAACTTCTTTTGCCTTATTTGCTATGTTTTCGGCAGTTAAACCGTAGAGTTCAAAAAGTTCTGCAGGTTTACCCGACTGGCCAAAGACATCCTGTGTGCCAACTCGAAGCATGGGAACGGGAGCTGTTTCGCAGAGAACCTCTGCAACAGCACTACCAAGACCACCGATTACGTTGTGCTCTTCTGCGGTAACTATAGCACCGGTCTCCTCTGCTGCTTTTTTGATGATGTCAGCATCAATAGGCTTGATTGTTGCCATATTGATAACGCGAGCAGAAATGCCATCATCCGCTAATTGTTCTGATGCGATAAGCGCCTCGGGTACCATAAGACCTGTGGCAATAATTGTAACGTCTGTACCTCTTGTAATTTCTACGCCTTTGCCGATTTCAAACTTATATGTATCACGGTCAAAAATTTCAGGAACTGCAAGTCGACCAAATCTCAAATACACAGGACCGTCGTGCTTGATAGCCGCTTCTACTGCAAGTATCGCCTCTGCTTTGTCAGCAGGGTTTAAGATTACCATATTGGGAATGGTACGCATAATGCCGATGTCCTCTAAACACTGATGGGTTGCGCCGTCTTCACCTACTGAAATACCGGCATGTGTTGCGCCGATTTTTACGTTAAGTTTAGGGTAGCAGATGCCATTTCTTATCTGCTCAAAGGCTCTGCCCGCCGCAAACATTGCAAAAGAACTTGCAAATACTGTTTTTCCGCAGGCTGCAATACCTGCCGCAGTACTCATCATATTGCCCTCTGCAATACCTGTGTTAAAGAATTTATCGGGGAATTTTTTCTTGAATGTATCTGTTTTTGTTGATTTAGAAAGGTCTGCGTCCAAAACAACAATATCATATTTTTCTCCGAATTCAGCTAACGCCAATCCGTACGCTTCACGTGTTGCGGTTTTTGCCATTTTACGCACCCTCCTTAATTCTTTCGATTTCTGCATTGATTTCTTCTATTGCCTGGTTGTATTGTTCCTCGTTAGGAGCGTTTCCGTGCCAGCCGGCGTTGTTTTCCATATAGGATACGCCCTTGCCCTTGATACTCTTCATAACGATCACTGTGGGCTGACCTTTTGTGGCTTTTGCCTGATTTATAGCATCGAGCAATGCGTTAAAATCATGAGCATCACAAACTATAGCATTCCAGCCGAAAGCCGCAAATTTCTTATCTATAGGCAACGGTGACATAACATCAGCTACGTTTCCGTCTATCTGTAGTCCGTTGAAATCAACAAAAGCAGTTAAGTTGTCGAGCTTGTAGTGAGCAGCATACATTGCCGCTTCCCATACCTGACCTTCCTGGAGTTCACCGTCGCCTAAAATTGTATATACGCGGTAATCTTTTTTGTCAATTTTTCCTGCCAATGCCATGCCGTTAGCAGCAGAGATACCCTGTCCCAACGAGCCGCTTGACATATCGATACCGGGAATACCTTTCATATCGGGGTGACCCTGTAAGTATGAGCCTGTCTTACGAAGTGTTGCAATGTCTTCTTTCGGGAAAAATCCTCTTTCTGCCAATACACCGTAGAGTGCAGGTGCGCAGTGACCTTTTGACAATACAAATCTGTCACGGTCGGGATTTTTGTTGTCTTTTGGGTCTATATTCATAACCTCAAAATATAAAAGTGTAAGTACATCAGCAATGGAAAGCGAGCCTCCCGGGTGTCCTGATGCTGCATTGTAAACACCAGTGAGCGCGTGTTTTCTCACGTTTGCGGCTATGAGTTTTAACTCTGTGATTTTTTTTGCGTCTAACAAAGTTATTCTCCTTTCGTATATGTTATTTTTTATTTTTTGTATTTATCGGGTAATTTATAAATCCCTCGCCTGTCACCTGACGGGCATGGGTCAATATCAAAAAAGCATTTTCGTCTGTTTGTTCTACTATTTTTTCTAACTTAGGCAGTTCGAATCTCTTTACCAAGCACATAAGCATAGTGCGCTCGCCTTGGGTGTACATTCCTTTTGTATAAATTCCCGTAACGCCGCGCTTAAGATTTTTCATAATTTCTTTGGCGATTTTCTCTGATTTGTCGGAAATCACATAGACCATCTTGGCGTTATTGGCGCCCGATATCACATAATCTATCAAAAACGAACTTATAAAAAGCGACACAATTCCCGACAGTACTACATCGGTATCGCCTATAAAATACGCGCCTGCCAGGATTATCGCTATATCTACTATAAAAATCCACTTGCCTACATCTATGGCGCTAATAATCTTATTAAAAAGGGCTGCCAAAATATCAGTGCCCCCTGAGGTTGCACCTGTTAAAAATACAAATCCAAGCCCAAGTCCCAAAAGGATTCCTCCGAAGATTGACGCCATAATTAAATTATCAGTATGAAAAGGAATATTTGCCGATAAATCTATAAAAAGCGAAAAGGCAACGGCTCCGTATAAGGATTTGATGCCGAAGTTATTTCCTAAAAAAGCAACACCCAAAATAAATATAGGAATATTTAAAGAAAGGGTTATAATTCCCATGGGGAAATTCACAAAATTACTTATAATAATGGCAATGCCCGATACTCCTCCTGCCACGATGTGGTGCGGCTCTAAAAACAGGCTTATGCCCGATGCTGCAACAAACATACCGACAGTTATTATAAGATAATTTTTGGCATTATTTAAAACCCTTTTCATCAAAACCTCCGAATTACTGCTGATTGAGCACTGTAAAAGCGAGGTTTAAGATTTCTTGTAGCCTTTCGTTTTCTCCTTTGATGTAGAGATAACCTATAAGCGCCTCAAGGGCTGTTGCGTGGCGGTAGTCCGCCATATCGGCATTCTTCGGCACGGTGTGGATGTTTGTATTTCTTCCACGCTTGTAGGTTTCTTTTTCTTCGTCGGTCAAACTATCAAAAATCTCGTGGGCGGCTTTTGCCTGCTGACTTGCTTTTACAAATTTTACAGCAATTTTATGTAACTCGTTGGCAGGTCGGTTGCCCAAAGATAATATCTTTGTCCTGATAAACGTTTCATATACACTGTCGCCGATAAATGCAAGTGTCAAGGGCGACAGCGTGTTTAACTCGGGGATTTCTTCCTTTGATAAAATCTTATCTATATTCATTATTTTATCACTCTTATCTTTACGCCCTGACGGGTATCTGCTACTTCGATGCCCATAGCAAGTAACTCGTCGCGAATGGCGTCTGATGTTGCCCAGTCTTTTTCTTCTCTTGCTTTTGCTCTTTTTTCAATCAGGGCCTTTGCTTCATCGGAAATAGTATCTGCAGTAGAGCGTGTAAATATGCCTAAAACATCGCCAAGCTCACGCATAACCTTCTTCGCTTCGTCAAAGAGCGCGATGGGCCAGTTTGATTTTTCTTCTGAATTTATAAATTTTGCAAGGTCAAAGATAGCCGCTATTGCATCTGCTGTATTTAAGTCGTCGTCCATAGCGGTCTTGAACTGTGCGCGGAAATCGTCAAATTTTGAAACAAGTGCTTTTTCTTCATCTGTAAGGTCGCGATTCTTTGCTTTTGTTTCTAAAAATTCTAAGTTGCTTATGCAATTGTAGAGTCTGTTTAATCCTGACTCACTCTGCGCCAGAAGTTCATCTGCAAAGTTGATAACGCTTCTGTAATGAGCAGATAACATAAAGAAACGAATAACCTCGTAATCGTATTTCTGCGCCACATCGCGAACTGTAAAGAAATTGCCCAGAGATTTTGACATTTTCTGATTGTCAACGTTGATGTAGCCGTTGTGCATCCAATATTTTGCAAAAGGTTTTCCTGTGCAGCATTCACTCTGTGCGATTTCGTTTTCGTGGTGGGGGAAGATTAAGTCCTGACCGCCTGAATGAATGTCGATGGTTTCGCCTAAGAATTTATTTACCATAGCAGAGCACTCAATATGCCAACCGGGACGTCCCTCGCCCCAGGGGCTACTCCACGCAGGCTCGCCCTCTTTCTTTGCTTTCCAGAGTGCAAAGTCTGTGGGGTTGCGCTTGATATCTGTTACATCTATTCTTGCGCCTGCCTCTAAATCCTCCAAAGGCATTTTAGAAAGTTTACCATATTCAGCGAACTTCTTGGTTTCAAAGTAAACGTCACCTTGTGACTCATAGGCATAGCCTTTTTCGATTAAGGTTTCAACAGTTTTAATAATTGCGTCTATATTTTCTGTTGCTTTGGGGTGGATGGTTGCGGCTTTGATGTTTAAGCCTTGAGCATCGCGGAAATACTCCTCGATGAATTTGTCCGCAAGTTCTTTTACTGTGATACCCTGCTCGTTGGCGTTTTTTATCATTTTGTCGTCAATGTCGGTAAAATTCTGAACGAAGGTTACCTTGTAGCCGATATACTCAAGGTATCTTCTCAATGTATCAAAAATGATAAATGGACGAGCATTTCCTATATGGAAAAAGTTATACACTGTAGGTCCGCAGGAGTACATTTTTACTTCTCCCGGTACGGTAGGTATAAACTCTTCTTTTTTTCTTGTTAAGGTGTTATATACTCTCATATTTAAAAATCCTTCCTTGATTACTTTTCTTCGTTTTCTTTGAGTTTTTTCTCTAACTTTTCAAGACGTGCGGTGAGTCTGCACAATTCCTGAGAAACAGGGTCGGGAATATGTACCTGGTCGAGCTGTTCGCAAACTCTTTGGTTGTTGATTTTTATAATTCTTGCAGGGACACCTACGCAGGTAGAATTTTCGGGAACTTCGCTTAAAACTACTGCATTTGCGGCGATTTTTGAATTATCCCCTACCTTAAAAGGTCCCAAAACCTTGGCGCCCGAGCCTATCATTACGTTGTTGCCGATGGTGGGATGACGCTTGCCCGTGTCTTTTCCCGTACCGCCTAAGGTTACGCCCTGATAGATAGTTACATTATCGCCGATTTCGGTGGTTTCGCCGATTACTACTCCCATACCGTGGTCGATAAAAAGTCCGCGGCCGATGGTAGCACCTGGGTGGATTTCGATTCCTGTCCAAAATCTTCCGCACTGGGAAACATATCTTGCCAATCCGAACATCTTATGCTTGTAGAAGAAGTGTCCGATTCTGTACCACCATATTGCGTGAAGCCCCGAATACAAAAAGAAAATCTCAAAGGAGTTTCTTGCTGCAGGGTCCCGCTCTTTTATTGCTCGTATGTCTTCTCTCATTCTTTTGAACATAGTTACCTCACTAAATACGTTTGCCTAAAATGGGAACGTATTTTTCGCGGAAAGCCTCGAACTGTCCGTTTTCTATGGCTGTTCTTATCTTTTCCGTTAAGTCGTTGTAAAAATATAAATTATGCATTACTGCAAGTCTCATTCCAAGCATTTCGCCGGCTTTAAGTAAATGTCTTATGTATGCACGGGAGAAATTCCGACATACAGGACACGCGCATAGCGGGTCAATGGGGAGTGAGTCGGTCATATATTTTTGGTTTATAATATTTATTATGCCACTCCAGGTAAAAAGGTGTCCGTGACGGGCATTTCTCGAGGGCATAACGCAATCAAAAAAGTCAATACCGCGAGCCACTGCTTCGATTATATTTACGGGTGTTCCCACGCCCATTAAGTATCTTGGCTTATCCTCCGGCGCATGAGGCAACGTCACGTCTAAAACGTGGTACATCTCCTCTGCCGTCTCTCCTACTGCGAGGCCGCCTATAGCATAACCGGGAAGGTCGAGCTTGGCGATTTTTTTCATATTGGCAATTCTTATATCATCGTATATGGCGCCCTGATTTATACCAAAGAGCATCTGCTCACGGTTGATTGAGGTTTGGTTGAGTCGGGTAAGCTCTGCTTTACATCGCTCAAGCCAACGCTCTGTACGGGCTACGCTTTCTAACATATACTTTTTGTCAGATTTGGAATCTGCACATTCGTCAAATGCCATAGCGATAGTAGAGGCGAGATTCGACTGAATCTGCATACTTTCCTCGGGTCCCATAAAAATCTTCTTGCCGTCTATGTGAGAGGAAAAGTACACGCCCTCTTCTTTTATCTTGCGAATTGACGAAAGGGAAAACACCTGAAAACCGCCACTGTCGGTAAGTATGGGTCTGTCCCAATTCATAAATTTATGGAGTCCACCCATTTTAGCCACCACATCATCGCCTGGGCGAAGATGCAGGTGGTAGGTGTTGCACAGTTCTACCTGACATTTTAATTCTTTTAAATCAAGAGAGGACACGCCGCCCTTGATGGCAGCAGAAGTTCCTACGTTCATAAAAACAGGTGTCTGTATAGTGCCGTGAGGAGTGATAAACTCACCACGACGGGCTTTATTTTCAGTTTTTAAAACTTTAAACATAGTCTTCTCCTGATTCTACACATTTTTACACATATACAGTATAGCACAACAGCACCCTCTTTTCAAGTAAATTTCGGCAAAAAAATACACAGTAAAAGTGCATTTTTCGTCATTTGATTTTAGCAATTTATGAATTGACATTTTTATTTTGCTATATTATAATGAGTGTGTAGGTTAGTTTTTAAAATTTTTATCAAAAAAGGAGTTATGACAATGAAAACATTTAACATTTTACTTAGTTCCATCAACGATATCAAGGCTTTTGTTAATATCGTTAACAGATACGAATTCGATGTTGACTTAACATCAGGCAGATATGTAGTTGACGCAAAGTCAATTATGGGTATCTTCAGCCTTGATTTGAGCAAACCTTTAGAGGTTAATATTCATTCAGACGAAGCGGATGCTTTTATCGAAGAAATCAAGGCATACATTCAGTAAGCCGTAGTAAAATGCGCAATTAAAAAGCGGTCACCGTGTGGTGACCGCTTTTGTTATTTTGTATGATTGTGGGGATTTACAGTTTTTCCGTTTTTTGAAAGCTCAAAGTGAACGTAAGGGGCATCGTATTTTTCCGTTGCCGCAGTATTTCCGCAGGTGCCTAGTACATCTCCTGATTTTACCTTTTGTCCCACTTCTGCTTTTATACTTCCAAGACTGCAAAGGGTGGAAATATAGCCGTTTCCGTGGTCGATGACTATGGTTTTTCCTGTTAGGGCGTTGTCCGATACTGCTTTTACTTTGCCGTCAGCAGGTGCTACCACCGTCTCCCCCTTAATATCTATTCCGCTGTGGGTTTGCCAGGTGCCTGTTAGTTCTGATTTTTTTGGTTTGTCTGAATAATCTGATAAAATACTTCCTGTTGACGGCATAAGGATTTTTACCTCCTCAGACGAGAAAAGTCCCACCTCCTCTGTTTTTTCCGGCAAGGCTAAAATTTCAGGCGGTTCTTTTGGCACTACCTCAGGCAGTGGCTCTATTTCTACCACTTCAATTTCTTCGGGGACTACTTCCGCTATTTGCTGCGGTGTTACTTTTATTTCTTCTACTTTTTCATTTTCTCTGTTGTAGGGTTTTAGTACAAAAGACAAAATGATAGCACATAGTGCCGCACCTAATACGGTTGCTACTATGTATGAGCGACCGAGGATGCTTTTTGCACTTTTTGGTTTAACTTTGACGTATGCTTTTTTCATAATACTCATTCCTTTCGGTGGTATTATGTGTAATTTTTGCAAGATTCATACATAAATTAAACCAAGGAGATGAAACAATGCAAGAATTTGTAACTTCAAACGTGCCATATACCTATGATGTTTTTGCTAAAGATTTATCACGGCTTTTGATTGGATTTCCACAGTTGTCAAAGGAGACAATAGGCCACAGTGTGTTGGGAAAACCAATATATGCCGTATCGGTAGGCGTTGGCGAGAAAAAACACATCTACACCGCCGCCCACCACGGAAAAGAATGGATTACGTCTATGCTCCTTATGAAACTAATAGAATATTTTTGCAAAGAAGCACCGAATTTTTTCCAAGAAAAAACCGTGCATTTCATTCCTATGGTAAACCCCGACGGCGTAAATCTTTGTATAAAAGGTTTGACACCTGATTTGCCCCCTTATGTTCGCAACCGCTTGATGCGAATGAACGATAGCAAAGATTTCGTCGGCAACTGGCAAGCAAATATTCGCGGCATAGATTTAAATCATAACTATGACGCTTCATTCTCAAAAGGAAAGGCAATACAAATAAAAGAGGGTATCTTTGGCCCTATGTCATCTAAATACTCGGGGGAATACCCCGAGAGCGAGCCTGAAACCAAAGCGGTAGTAGAATTTACAAAAAAAATCTCCCCTGATGTAGTCATTGCATACCACTCTCAAGGGGAAGAAATATTCTATAAATATCAAGGAAAATGCGCACCCGATGCTACATCCATTGCCGAAAAAATGGCATCAGCATCAGGTTATCGATTGATTGCGGCAGAGGGCCTTACGGATTGCACGGGCTATAAGGATTGGGTGATTGAAAAGTTTAATATTCCTGCCTTTACCATAGAGGTGGGAAAAGGCGAAAACCCTCTGCCACTTTCACAGTTCGAAAAGATATTTTCCGACAATTTAAAGTTGCTTATGAGCATATAAAAAGAGTCTGCTACTGCAGACTCTTTTTTCTGTAAAATACAAAGTATATAATTGCCGAAATTACTGCACCGATAACGATACCACCCAGAATATCGCTGGGGAAATGCACATAAAGGTAAAGCCTCGAAAATGCTATCAGCACCGCTAAGGGCCACGCCGCAATCCCAAACCTTTTGTCCGCCATAGTAAGTATTGCCGCCGCAGTCACCGATGACAGCGTGTGCCCAGAGGGAAAGGAAAAATCCGCAGGAGCCTTAATCAAGAGCTCAACCCCCTCAACCAAATCAAAAGGTCTTATGCGTGCAATAAGGGGTTTTAGTGTGATATTGCCAATAATGAGTACCGCAATAAGTCCTACTGCCAAAGCGATACCATCACGTCTGTACTTTGGTATCAAAAGCAGCACCACTGCCGCGATAATCCAGATTATTCCGCCGTTTCCCAACGTTGTAATTACAGGCATCAAAAAATCTAAGAATGCACATCTGATATGTTCTTGTATAAAGTCTAAAATCAAAAATTCAAAATTCATCATAATTAAAAAGTAAATACTGTTGTAACACCGTAGGTAGCAAAAGATACGATTATTGCAGCCGCCACAACTCCTGCAAATATTGCTGGCAGTGCTGTCTTAAATCTTAATTCCATCATGGCAGCAACCAAAGCACCTGTCCAGGCGCCTGTTCCGGGTAGTGGAATTGCCACTAAAATAAACAATCCCCAGAAGCCATAGCGCGTTACCTTGTCCTTGTGTTTGTTTGCCTTTGCTTCCATTTTATCAACAATACGAGCAAAAGTTTTATTTACACGCCTCATCCATTTAAAAATCTGTCTTATAAAAAGCATAATAAAGGGAACGGGTATTAAGTTTCCGATAATCGATACTAAAATCGAAAGCCACAGAGGAAGCTCCAGACTTACCCCAATAGGAATAGCGCCTCGAAGCTCCACTACAGGTACCATTGCCCACAAAAGAGTAAGAATTATTTTCCCTATAAAATTATTATAAAAAAAGCTCATTTCTTTCTCCTGCATTTGTTTTTTTAAATTGTATCATAAGTTTTTCCCTAATTCAATATTTTTTGCAAAAAAC
Organism: Congzhengia sp.; assembly: GCA_045591015.1. Classification (GTDB taxonomy): domain Bacteria; phylum Bacillota; class Clostridia; order UBA1381; family UBA9506; genus Congzhengia. The sequence goes on along the minus strand of JAZNSC010000003.1, from coordinate 182,821 downwards.
CTTGTAAAACATGCGCATTTATTATAAAATAATCTATATGGCAAAAAGGAGATTTAAAATGAAAGCAATCACTGTAAGCACCATGAAAAGTTTGGAAGAAATCGCAATAAATGAATATGGTATTCCTTCCATTGTGCTTATGGAAAATGCGGCAATGGGTTTTGTAGCAGCGCTCAAATGCGAGTGCGGTCCTTTTTGCGCCAAAAAGATTTTAGTCGTTTGCGGCAAAGGAAACAACGCAGGCGACGGCTTCGCCATTGCAAGACTTTTGCATTTTGGCGGCGCTAAAGTTTCTGTGCTTCCGCTTTTTGACATAGACTCATTAACTCCCGATGCCAAGGTAAACGCACAAGCTTTAAAAAATATGAGCATTCCGTTCATTAAAGAAATAAACGATGAATATGATATAATAATCGATGCAATTTTCGGCACGGGTTTTCGCGGTAACGTAGACTCACCTGTAAAAGAAATAATCGAAAAAGTCAACGAAAGTAATTCTTTTGTAGCGTCGGTTGATGTACCCAGTGGCGCAAGTCTCGGCGAATTTTCTAAAAATTTATATATAGTAAATGCTGATTTATGTGTGACATTCGGCTACGCAAAGCTTAACCAATTCGTAGGTTTAAACCGCAATTCATTTAAAAGATTAGCGGTTGTGCCGATTTCTGTACCGCAACCTGACGACTCGTATAAGTTAATTACCAAGGACACATTCCACCAGCTCCCAAACCGTCTGCAGGATTCCCACAAAGGAACATTCGGTAAAGTTTTGGCAGTTACAGGCTCATTGGGTATGGCGGGTGCTTCTGTTCTTTCGGGAGGCGCTGTCTTAAAAAGCGGTGCAGGTATGCTCACCATCGCAACGCCTGAAGAAAACATCCCCGTTATCGCCCACGAGATTCCCTCTGCTATGACTCTCCCTTTGGCTTTTGAGGGTGGCGAGCTGACAGATGCTGCTATTGATGTTGCTTTAGAAAAAGCAAAAACTATGGACGCAGTTTTAATCGGTTGCGGTATTGGTGTAAATAACGGAACGAAAAAACTCGTTAAGCGCTTTGCCAATGAGTGCAAGGTGCCTATGATAATAGATGCTGACGGTCTTAATATTCTGTCCGAGGAAAAGGCAATCCCGAAAGGTGCAATCCTTACACCTCATATTGCAGAATTTTCAAGGCTTTCAGGCAAAACAATCGAAGAAATAAAAGAAAATCCCATAGAGGAAATCGTGGAGTTTTCCAATAAATTCGGCGTCACGGTAATTTTAAAGGATGCCGTGAGCATAATATGTGACGACACGGGCAAACTTGCCGTTTGCCACGCTCCCAATTCAGGTATGGCGACGGCAGGCTCGGGAGATGTATTGGCAGGTATTATCGCCTCAATGGTGGCACAGGGTATGTCCTCTTTTGACGCTGCATGTTGCGGTGTATATGTTCATTCTGCCGCAGGCGCTTTAGCAAAAGACGCTCTCGGCGAGGCAGGAATGACCGCTGCCGATATTTTATCATTCGTACCAAAGGCGCAGATTTCAAGCGTTGACATTGCGCCTCATATAAAGGAGTTGTAATTTTGGCGTGTAAGAAAATTTTCACCATTTTTCTTGCACTGATGATTAGCCTGTCACTTTCTGCGTGTAGCGGATTTTCTGACAGTGATATGGACATTTACGAAAAAATTCATAACCACTACAGCAAAATGGAAAGCTACACAGCAAACCTTGATATGACAGTTTACTCCAACAAAACGAAAAACCAATATTTTATAACTCAAAAAGCAAAATCAGGTGACAAATACTACACCAAGGTAACTGATAAAGACGCCACTTTCAGTGTCACAACCATAACAAATGGTACTTTGACAAAAACCATTGCCGACGGGTCAGAACACTCACTAACTGTACCCAGCAGCGAATATTTGGGGGTTTTGTTTTTAGATAATTTTTTCCGGGCATACTACGCATCGGAAGAAACTGCCCTTTTGGTTGATAAATCATTAAAGGGAAGCAACACCGTTCTTGAGGTCTCTTTGTTCGCTGACGATATCGCTATAAAGCGTGTGTCCCTTTCAATAGACAATAAAACCCTAACTCCTGCAACAATTTCTGTTTTCGGTGCAGAGGACAATTTATTGGCAAAGGGAACATTTGAAGATTTTTGCTATAATGACAAAATAGACGATTCACTTTTTAATATAGATTAAATCCTACAAAGGAGAAAAAAATGGAAAACTACAATGCACGTGCCTGGGCAGAAATTAACCTTGATGCCATAGCACACAACGTAAAAAACATCAGAAAATTAGTGGGAGATGCCACAAAAATCCTCTGTGTCGTAAAGGCAAACGCCTACGGTCACGGCTTTTTTGAAACGGCAAAAACCATGATAGAAAATGGTGCAGATGCTTTAGCTGTTGCAACTTTTGAAGAAGGCAGACAGCTTCGCTTGTCAGGTTTCTCTGCACCTATTTTAGTGTTGGGAAGCGTAGGAACTGTGCTTGCCTCTGATATGATAAAATACGACATTGCGGCAACAATTACCGACGAAACCTTAGCTCACGCTATGTCAAAGGCTGCAATTCAGCAAGAAAGTCTCGCAAAATTTCACATAAAAGTAGATACAGGTATGTCTCGTCTTGGTTTTTCCTGTGACGAAACAGGCATAGAGAGAATCAAGAAAATCTGTTCTCTACCTAACGTTGAAGCAGAAGGTCTTTTTACTCATTTGTCCTGCGCTGACGAAAAGGACCGTGCCATGACAGACAGCCAGTACAATAAATTTATGTTTGTGGCAAATTCTTTAGAAAAAGAAAACATAAAATTCAAATACAAGCATATTTGTAATAGTGCAGGTATTATAGAATACCCAGAATACCATCTTGATATGGTGCGCCCAGGTATTATAATTTACGGACTTTACCCCAGCAGTGACATCAGCTGCGAAAGGTTAGATTTGATTCCTGCTATGACTGTAAAAGCAAGAATTACCAGAATCGAAGAAAAGGACGATGACACTCCTGTAAGCTACGGCGCAACCTACAGAACAAAAGGTATCACAAAGCTTGCAACAGTACCCATAGGCTATGCCGACGGGTATCTACGCTGTTTGTCAGGTACTGCTGTAATGAGCGTTTCGGGAAAAATTGTTCCCGTAGTGGGAAAAATTTGTATGGACCAATGTATGATAGACGTTTCCTCTGTCAATAATATTAACGTCGGCGACGAAGTTATTGTATTTGGAAACGGAGGAGATAGCAACATATCATTAGAAACATTAGCAAAAAACGCAGGTACCGTGCCTCACGAAATATTATCACTAACAGGGAACAGAACCCCCAGAGTTTTTATAAAAGACAAAAAAATTATAGACGTACTTACCTATTTATAATTGTAAATATTTGTTCGTTGACTAGTCGTGCGAACTAATATATAATTATATTGTGGCGAAAGCCTACAACACGCATAATTTCACTTTAAGGCATACGCCTTGCAGCGAAAACGAATGGGGGCCTGAAGAAATTGTCTCAACTAAAAAAAGTTCTGATAACCGTTCCCGATTCACTGCTTGCCGCAGTGGATTCTGCTGCAAAAGGAGAAAATGTCAACCGTAGCGAATTCGTAAGAGAGGCTATGAAACTGTACCTTCGCGAAAAGAAAAAGCGCGACAGCGCAGAGCAAATGAAAAAAGGTTATCAGGAAATGGCAGAGCTTAATTTAAGCATTGCCCGTATGTGTTTTGACGCAGAGGAAGAAGCGATTCTTGCGTATGAGGAAAAACTTGCGGAGTGTGAATAAGTGTGGTTGTAAAAAGAGGAGATATTTTTTATGCTGATTTGAGTCCTGTAATCGGCTCCGAGCAAGGCGGCACAAGACCTGTTTTGGTCGTGCAAAATGACGTGGGAAATAAGTTTTCCCCTACTGTTATAATTGCCGCTATAACTTCTCAGATAAACAAAGCCAAACTCCCTACCCATATAGAAATCAGCGCTTGCGACTTTGGTCTTGCCAAGGATTCGGTAATATTATTGGAACAGGTAAGAACAATAGACAAAAAGCGCTTAAGAGAAAAAATCGGAAGATTAGACGATACACTAATCACAAAGGTTGATGAAGCGTTGGGAATAAGCTTTGGTATTACAGAATAAATTAAATCATCAGGTCGGAAAAAATAAAAGACGAAGGTTATAAACCTTCGTCTTTTTTGTATGTGTTTTTTACATTAGATAAGTTCGAACTTGTCCTGAATTGCTCTGACTGCCAAGTTTTCTAATCCCTGGTCGATAAGTACAGAAACCTTGATTTCTGATGTTGCAATCATGTGAATATTGATGTTTGCATCAAATAAAGCTTCGAACATTTTAGCAGCAACGCCTGCGTTTGTAACCATACCTGCACCAACGATAGATACCTTTGATACTTCTGTTGTATAGCTCAAATCCTCATAGCCGATAATGTCCTTGTGGCTTTTGATAATATCAAGTGCTTCTTCAAGCTTTCCCTCTGATACTGTGAAGCTGATATCCTTTGTGTTGCCTCTGCCGATTGACTGCAGGATTATATCTACATTGATATTATGCTTTGCTAAAAGTGAGAAAATTCTAAACGCTTTTCCCGGTGTATCCTCAATATTGCATATTGAAATTCTCGCTACGTCGTTGTCCTTTGCTATACCTCTTACCATCATTGATTCCACGTTTGTTACCTCCTTAACGATTGTGCCTTCTGCTCTTGTGATACTTGAGCGAACACAAAGGTTTACATTATATTTTTTAGCTAATTCTACTGAACGGTTGTGCAATACATTTGCTCCTAAGCTTGCAAGCTCTAACATTTCGTCGTATGTGATTTCTGAAAGCTTCTTTGCATTGGGTGCAATTCTTGGGTCTGCTGTGTACACGCCATCAACGTCTGTGTAGATTTCACACAAATCTGCGTGGCACGCAGCAGCTAAAGCTACCGCTGATGTATCTGAGCCGCCACGACCGAGAGTTGTCATATCGTCGTACTTGTTAATACCCTGAAAACCCGTTACGATTACGATGTTTTTCTTGTCAAGTTCAGCATTTAAGCGGTCTGTGTTGATTTTTTTGATTCTTGCATTTGAGTATACCGAGCTTGTGGTCATACCCGCCTGCCAGCCTGTTAGAGAAATTGCAGGGTAACCCATATCTGCTATTGTCATAGCAAGGAGGGAAGCTGAAATCTGCTCACCTGTGGTAAGGAGCATATCCATTTCTCTCTTTGAGGGGTTTTTGCTTATTTCCTTTGCCTTTTCGATTAAGTCGTCGGTGGTGTCGCCCTGTGCGCTGACTACAACGATGACATTGTTGCCTGCTTTGTATGTGTCGGTAATGATACCTGCCACACGGCGCAAGCACTCAGCGTCTTTTACTGACGAGCCTCCGAATTTCTGAACTACTAAACTCACTTATATAACCTCCTGTCAAAAGCGCTATTTTACAATCTTTGCGCCTTCATTATCAATATCTAAAAGCATTACTCGCCATGTGGGGAATGCTTTGTCTGTGTATTCTTTGATATCCTCGTAGAAGAATTCTGCATCATCTGCTTCGATGATTGATGCAAGTGTAGGACCTGAGCCACTGATAAATGTGCCCAGCGCACCATAGGATTTTAATTTGTTGTAAAGTTTCTGGTAACCGTCAATAAAAATCTTTCTGTAGGGCTCGTGAACTCTGTCGTCCATAGCGCACAAGAGATTCTCATAATTTCCGGAAACAATGGATGCTACCAGCAATGATGCGTGAGAAATGTTAAACGCCACATCACGCTTGGGGTAATAACCGGGCAATGTATTTCTTGCTTTTTGGGTTGTTACCGCATAGTCGGGAATAAGCACCAGGCATTTTAAATCTCCCTCTATCTTGTGAGAGTAATAAAATACCTCCTCCTTATCAAAAACAGAAACAGTAAAGCCACCCAGGTATGCTGCACACACATTGTCAGAATGGCCCTCAAGCTTTGTTGCCATGGTCATAATTTCTCTTGAAGAAAATTTCTTGCCGGAAAGCTCATTTGCTGCAACAAGGCCGCCAATGATACAAGCAGAGGAAGAACCAAGGCCACGTGTTACAGGAACTTCGCTTGTTAATGTGAGCTTTAAACCTTTAGGGGTGTAGTTTGCTTTTTCGAAGAGATACTTCATTGCCTTATACACCAGGTTTCTCTCATCAGTGGGCAAAAACTCCTTGGTTTCAGCGTCTGTGATGATTATTTCTAAGCCTTTGTCTGTTTCTTCTGCTTCTATGTAATTGTAAAGTGTAAGTGCAAGACCTAATGAATCAAATCCGGGGCCCATATTTGCAGAGCTTCCGGGAACTCTGACTTTTACCTTAGCCATTATACATTACCTGCCTTTAGGCATAAAGGAGTCAAACCCAATATGCCTTAAACTTGTTAAATTTTTATTCTTTTTATTTGTCGTCCTCGATAGGCTTTACGCAAGAATTCTGATAAACGAACATCTATCCTTGGCGATTGATTTAAAATCTTTTTCTTTCATTTCTTCTGTAATAAATACTATTTCATCGCCCAGTGAACCACACACAGAAGCACCGTTAAATTCTTGTGATAATTCCTTATCTTCAGTACGTACAAAATACTTGTATGTAGCATCATCGGGGTCAGCCATGATGTTTTCTTTTGCTTCGGACCAGATAACCCATTTGTTCACGTTTAAGTGTTTCGCGCCATCGATAACATCAGCAACTACCGCACTAGCTGTGGGGAGTTTACCTGCACCGCGACCGTAGAACATTACATCACCTAATGAGTCGCCTTTAAGTAAAATAGCATTAAATACGCCATTTACATCGGAGAGCTGATTTTCTTTGCTAACGAGTCTGGGTGCAACTATTGCTGTCACCTTGCCCGCTTCATTAACATCAGCGGCACCAATCAACTTTATAACGTAGCCTGCTTTGTCTGCAAAGAGTACGTCTGTAGTTGATATGCCTGAAATACCCTCTGTGGGAATATCGTTATAATCTATAAATTTTCCTGTAGCAAGGGAAGCTAAAATAGCAGTCTTTCTGCAGGCGTCGTGTCCGTCAACATCGGCAGAAGGGTTACGCTCAGCATATCCTAACGCTTGCGCTTCAGCTAAAGCATCCTCAAAAGATGAACCCTCTGAAAACATTTTAGTCAAAATAAAGTTTGTTGTGCCGTTTAATATACCGTTAATTACGTTGATTTCATTAGCAACCAAACACTGATTCAAGGGTCTGATAATAGGAATACCCCCGCCTACTGACGCTTCAAAGAAATAGTTTACATTTTTTTCTTTTGCTATTTCGATAAGCTCTGTACCATGTGTTGCCACAAGCTCTTTGTTTGAAGTTACAACGGTTTTTCCCGCTAAAAGTGATGATTTGGTAAAGTCATAGGCAGGGTTAAGACCGCCCATAACCTCAACAACGATATTTACCGTATCATCATTTAAGATATCGTTAAAATCCTTGGTAAATAGCTCACGCTCGGGATGGTCGTCAAAATCTCTGATGTCTAATATGTATTTTATATTTAAGGTGTCTCCGGCTTTTTTTGCAATAGCTGCAGGGTTCTTTTTTAATATTTCATAAACGCCTGAACCTACTGTGCCGTAGCCTAATATTGCGACGTTAATCAAGATATCGCCTCCTTATAATTTATACAGTCACTATTATATATTAAAAACACTGTTAAGGTCAACACTTTTTTCCTAAAATCGTCAATTTTTTTCAGTAACAAAATCCCGGAGTTTACGTACTATGTTGTAGAGGTCAAATCTCAATAAAATTTTTCGGAGGTTTAATATGGCAGACAGACGCTATCCTTCACCATCTTCACCCTGTGAAGAAGTAAAAAATTCAGTTTGCATACATACTGATAAGGTCTATGATTCCTGCAAGGACAAAGACTGCATCGAAGACGCAAGGGTGTACTTTTCCGCATCGGATCAGGAGCTTATAGAACGCTCAATTTCCATAAAGCCCAAGCGCGCAGAAGTAATCTGGGCATTTCCCGATGTGGAGTCGATTCCCTTTAACTGCGGTTATTACACAGTAGATACCACATTCTACTTCAAAATCACTCTGGAACTTTGCACAGGACACGGCAGAGCCATCTGCGTAGACGGTCTGGCGGTGTTCTCTAAAAAGGTTGTTCTCTTTGGGTCGGAGGGTTCTGCAAAAATCTTTACATCAAAATACGACCCCGACGCCGGTTGCAAGTCGGAGGCTCTCTGGCAGAAAACCAATCTGCCCAAGGCTGTGGTAGAAGTAGTTGACCCGTTGATACTTGCTGTAAACACCAAGGAAATCTGCGACCACGACCATGAGTGCAAGTGCACCTGCTTTGATTTGTCGTGTGTTCCCGAGAGTGTGTGCAATGTGTTTGACGATGCTCTCACCCACAACGCTGACAGACGTGAGGTGTACGTTTCTATCGGGCTTTTCTCAATAATTAAACTTGAGCGCCCGGTACAGCTTTTAATTCCTGCTTATGATTTCTGTGTTCCGCAGAAAGAATGTACCACATCCTGCGACAACTCACCTTGTGAATTATTTGAAAAAATATGTTTTCCCTTTGATGAGTTTTTCCCACCGGAAAAAGAATGCTGCGACGAAAAGCGCGATCACAGTCGTTGCTGCGACTAAATACAAAAAAACACTCACGGTAGCAAGTTACTGTGAGTGTTTTATTTTGCTTTTGCAATAGATACTATATAGTGCTTTTTGACTATGGTTTCGATGTTTTCGTTTTTCATAACTGAAAATTTCGGGAAATACGGCACTCCGTAGCCAAGGAGTTTTACGTAGGCTTCCTTTCTGGTCCAAACTTCAAAAAATCTTTGTTTTTGGAATTTTTTTATCTGGAAAACATACTTCTGTTCGTCAGGTGTAAAAAGCCTCTTTGCCACGTTGAAATTTACATCACGCATTTTTTCGATGTCTATTCCTACGGGACGGTCAGAAATCGCGCATACAGCAATATTTTTGGAATGGCTGATACTGAACTCTACCTTGGCGCTTTCTGTGTAGGGTTTTCCTTTTTTGTCACGGCGAAAACGTATAGCATCTTTATCGATATTAAATTCTTCTGCTATGGCATTTCTTACAAGAGCGCCGGCTGCTACAGAAAGTTTTTTGTTGCGCTTTTTGTTGAGTTTTTGGAGTTTTTCTTTTGTTGTGCCTTTTTCGCCATAGCAAAACTTTACAAACTCGTCATCTGACATTTTAGAAATGTCACAATGGTACAGTTTCAGCACCAATATCACCTCAAAACTATTCTACCATATTAAATTTTTTTGTCAATAGATTTTCTCCTTGTAAAAGTTTCATTTTCGTGATAATATATAATTGTGATTATATTTTTTTTAAGGAGATGTACTTATATGAAAAATTCTTGTTTTTTTACACCCGTACCTGCACGCAGAATTTCTGAAAACGGCAAGGTAGAATTCCGCTTGGCTTCAAGCAACACCAAAACCGTAGAGGTTTACGCTATTTGTGATAACAACGAGATTTTTGCCGGAAAAACAGAGTTACTGCCTGATTTAGGTTTGGTGAAATTTTTCCCCGAAACAAAGGGCTTAATCGGAAATATCACATGGAAAATAATTTTCAAAGATGAAAATGATGATATAATCGACACAGTTTTACAAAATTACGAAATCGTAGCATCCGACGTTCACTCTACTCGTCTTTTGGACGGACTTTGGGTATCTATTCGCCATTGGAGTCCCGATGAGTCAAGATGCTTTAACTTCGGCTTAAGAAATATGACAGACGCAGACTGGAAAAAGCACGTTTACGAGATGCACAAAATCGGTGTAACATCTGTTTTGATTCAAAACGTATTGGAAAGTCCTTACTATGTAAATCAGCACGGTATGACAGCAGACAGTTACGACGGTACGGCATTCTTCGATACAGACATTGCACCCAGATACCCCAATATGAAAGAAGAAGACCCGATTGAAGCGATTCTTTCTGCCGCTGACGAGTGCGATATGGTTGTATTCCCGGGTATCGGTCACTTTGCTTGGTTTGACTATTCTCCCGAATCATTAAAATGGCACAAGCGCGTAGCGAAGAAAGTTTTTGAAAAATATGGTCATCACAAGTCATTCTACGGCTTTTACATAAGTGAGGAAATGTTCGGAGATTTATACTATAACTATCATCCCGTTCCCGATGAAGACTATGTGAACATTCAGAATTTCTTCAGAGAATTCCGTCCATATGTTTACGAACTTGCTCCCACAAAGCCTGTGGCTCTTGCTCCCAACAACAAAGACATTCACAAGTACCCTGAAGAATGGGGCGGCATTTTAGAAAACCTTGATATTTTGATTCCGTTCGGTTTTGCTCGCGAAACAAACGAATACAATATGCCCCAGATTGCAGAACTTTGCAACAAATACGACACACATTTCTGGTGTGATTTGGAAGTTTTCAAGTTCCCCTTTACAGATATGGGACTTATACCAAAAGGTATGGACGAATTGGCAGAGGAAATTCGCAAGTATGATATGTTAGAGCAGATTTACGGTTATCAGTACACAGGTCACATGAACGAACCCGGCAAAAACCACCTCAAACTCGGCGGCAAGGACACAGAAGACCTGTACGCTGCATACTACGAATATCAAAAGAAAATAAGAAATATAGACTAATATTTTGGAGGCATGTAAAATGACCGGAAACTTTTTTACTCCCGTACCTGCACGCAGAATTTCCGAAAACGGCAAAGTAGAATTCCGACTTGCTTCATTTGATGCAAAAAAAGTGGAAGTTTATGCAATAAATTCCGATAAAAACAGAATTTTTGCAGGGGAAGCAGCACTCTTACCCAACTGCGAACTTGTAAAATTCATTCCCGAAACAAAAGGGCTTTTGGGAAATATTGTGTGGGAAATCAATTTCAAAGACGAAAACGACCAAACAATCGAAACAATCGAGCAAAACTTCGAAATTGTTTCATCTCCTGTTCATTCCACACGTCTTTTGGACGGTTTGTGGGTGTCTATTCGCCATTGGAGTCCCGATGAATCTATCTGCTTTAAAGAGGGCTTAGAACTTATGACAGACGAGGACTGGAAAAAGCACGTCTATGAAATGCACAAAATCGGCGTAACTTCTGTTTTGATTCAGAATATGTTTGACAACATCGGCCATCGCCGTGTTGGTCAACACGATATGACAGCAGACACCTATGACGGTTTTAGTTTTTATGATACAGACATTGCGCCAAGATATGCCAATATGAAAGAAAAAGACCCGCTGGAAGCCATTCTCACCGCAGCAGACGAGTGCGATATGGTGGTATTTCCCGGTATCGGCATATATGCTATGTTTGATTTTTCGGCAGAATCTTTAATATGGCACAAGCGCGTAGCAAAGGAATTGTATGAAAAATACGGTCATCACAAATCTTTCTACGGATTTTACATAAGCGAAGAAATCTTCGGAAATCTGTACTTTGAGCGCGAGGGTGTTCCCAATGAACGATATAAGGAAATTGCACCTTTCTTCAAAGAATTTTCAGAGTTTGCACATGGGCTCGCTCCAACCAAGCCCGTGGCACTTGCTCCCAGCAATGTGGAAATGGACAAGTACCAGGAGGAATGGAGTGACATTTTAGAAAACCTCGATATTTTGATTCCTTTTGGTTTTGCAAGAGAAACATTTGAAAACAACTTACCCGAAATTGCAAAAATGTGCAAACGCCATGACACGCATTTTTGGGTTGATTTAGAGGTATTTAAATTCCCCTTTGAAGACACAGGTTTAATTCCAAAAGATATAGACGAATTGATAAATGAAATCCGCGACTACGATGCACTGGAGCAGGTTTACGGCTATCAATACACAGGTCTTATGAACGAAGAGGGCAAAAACCATCTTCATCTCGGCGGTAAAGATACAGAAATCTTATATACTGCCTACTACGAATACCAGAAAAAGGTGAGAAATATTGAGTAAATTCAATCTCACAATTCCTACACTCCTGGGCACCGAGCAAGTGGTTGCCTTTGAGGTCAAGGAATTGGGCTATGATATCTCAAAAGTTGATAACGGAAGCGTGTCATTCGTAGGCGATGAGGAAGCAATCGCGGTACTGAATGTAAATCTTCGCGCCGCAGAGCGCGTAATGATAAAGTTGGCGCAGTTTCCTGCCACCACCTTTGATATGCTTTTTGAGGGCGTAAGGTCTATTCGCTGGGAGGATTTTTTACCTCGTGATGCCCAGTTCCCCGTAACGGGACACGCGCTGGAAAGCGCTCTTCACAGTGTTCCAGATTGTCAGTCGATCGTTAAAAAAGCAATCGTAGAAAGGCTGTCCCAAAAATACGGCATAACCACAAGATTAGAAGAGTCCGGGGCGCTTTTTCCCGTGAGATTTGCCATTATGAAAGACGTGGCAACAATCTACATCGATACCTCAGGCACAAGCCTCTATAAGCGCGGTTATCGTGTAGAGAGCGTTATCGCTCCTATGCGCGAAACTTTGGCTTTCTCTATGGTGTCTTTGAGTTTTTGGAAAGGTGACCGTCCCTTTATTGACCCATTCTGCGGAAGCGGTACTATTCCTATTGAGGCGGCAATGTTTGCCATAAATCGTGCGCCGGGATTAAAGCGCAGATTTGTATCAGAAACCTGGCGACACATTTTACCACGAGAACTGTGGCGTGATATAAGACAAGAGGCAAAAGAAGCCGAGCGTCACGATATTGACACTCACATTTTTGCTTCCGACATCGACCCCGAGGCCGTAAAAATTGCTCAGCAAAACGCCATAAATGCAGGAGTAGCCGACAGAATTCACTTTGAGGTAAAGGACGTGGCTGACATCACTCCATTTCGTGAAAAGGGTGTAATCTGTTGCAATCCCCCTTACGGCGAGCGCCTTATGGATGCAAAGTCCTGTCAGGCACTTTATCGCACTATGGGCAGAAAATTTTCACAATTTACAGAGGCAAAAAAACTGATTTTAACATCTCACGAAGAGTTTGAAAAATACTACGGTCGTGAAGCCGACAAGCGCAGAAAACTCTACAACGGTATGTTAAAATGCTATGTATATCAATATTTTTAAAATAGGAGATTTACAACAATGAAAGTAATTTTAGTAAACGGAAGCCCCCACGAAAAAGGCACTACCTTTGCGGCATTGTCCGAGGTGGCTACTACATTAAACGAAAACGGAATAGATACAGAAATTTTCTGGCTTGGCAACAGTGCAATATCAGGTTGTCTTGGTTGCGGTGCTTGTGCAAAGTTGGGCAAGTGCGTAATTGATGACATTGTAAATGAATTTTTGGAAAAATCAAAGACTGCCGACGGCTTTATCTTCGGCACACCCGTACACTACGCCGCCGCATCAGGTAAGCTCACGTCCTTTATGGACAGAGTTTTTTACGGCAAGGGCGCGTACTTTATGGGCAAGCCCGCAGCAGCAGTTGTTTGTTGCAGACGAGGCGGTGCATCAGCCGCATACGACCAGGTAAATAAATACTTCCCCATTTCAGGTATGCCCATCGTTCCCTCTCAATACTGGAACAGTGTCCACGGCGTAGGCATCGAAGAAGCACAACGGGACGAAGAAGGTATGCAGACAATGAGAACCCTCGCTCGTAATATGGCTTGGATGCTGAAGTGCATAGAATTGGGAAAAGAAAATGGAATAAATTATCCCGAAAAAGAACCGGTTGCTAAACGCACCAATTTTATAAGATAAAAAAGAAGTCGGCAAAGCCGACTTCTTTTTTATCTTAAAATTCTACATATACTTTATTTCTTTTTTTATAGTAATAATACCCCGAAAAGCCACATTCCTTTAAGAACGAAACAACAGCATCAAAATCTGCTGCTACATTTTCTGCCACGTGAGCATCGCTACCTAAAGTGATGATACGACCACCTAAATCGTAGTATTTTTTTACAATCCACTCATCAGGAAAAAGCATACCATAAGGTGCTACACCCGAGGTGTTGACCTCCATAGCTTTTTCGCGTTTTATTAAGGTTTTTAGAATATCTGTGATTTCTTCTTCGTATTCTTTTGAATCGAAATTCTGACTATATATTCCGTTTATATAACGATACGGGCAGGTAAGATGAGCTAAAATATCGAAGTCAGTTGTTTCTGCCGTTTCCTTTAAATCTTCAAAATATCCGTCGAGAAACTCCTTGATTTCATCATTCGATATTTTTCCGAAATCTATCTGGGAATAGGCTTTTCTATCTTTTTGGGCGATATGAACAGAAGCAACTATCGCGTCAAAGTCATGACTTTTCAGTATTTTGTCGCCGCACTCTTTTTCGTAGATATAATCGCCCATTTCAACAGCTGATAAAATCTTTATTTTGTCGGCGTATTTTTTTGCCATTGCACGTGATTCTTTTACAGAGTTTGCGATTCTTTTTTCAATGTTATGCTCAACAAAGGTAGTCATGTTGCAATGGTCCGCAATAGCCAAAACGGAAACTCCCATACTTATAGCCTTTTCCACAGTACGTTCTATGGAGCAAACACAATCAGGGGAATTGTCCGTATGAACATGCATATCACAAATTTTCATTGTATCACCTTATTTTAAGTTTAGTGTACCTGCTGCAGCGCCTTTTAAGTACTCATTTATAAACCCGTCAAGGTCGCCGTCCATAACTGCACCGATGTTACCCATTTCGAAGTTTGTTCTGTGGTCCTTTACCATATTGTAAGGGTGGAAAACGTAAGAACGAATCTGACTGCCCCAGGCAATGTCTTTCATATCGCCTTTTAGGTCTTCGATTTTTTCTTTCTGCTCACGCTCTGCCATTTCGACGAGTTTTGCCTTTAGCATTTTCATAGCGTTTTCGCGGTTTTGGTGCTGTGAGCGCTCTGTCTGGCAGGACACAACCACACCCGTAGGAATGTGAGTCATACGAATTGCAGAGTCGGTTTTATTGATATGCTGACCACCTGCACCGCTGGCACGGAAGGTGTCAACCTTTAAGTCCTCAGGACGAATATTTATCTCTATATCGTCGTCGATTTCGGGCATTACATCTACTGATGCAAATGAGGTGTGGCGTCTGCCTGATGCATCAAAGGGAGAAATTCTAACTAATCTGTGTACACCTTTTTCGCATTTTGCATAGCCGTAGGCGTTTTCGCCTGTCAACTGAATTGTGACGCTCTTTACACCTGCTTCGTCCCCTGCCAAAAAGTCAAGGGTAGTAACGGTAAATCCACGTCTTTCGCCCCATCTTTGGTACATACGAAGAAGCATAGAAGCCCAGTCCTGTGCCTCTGTGCCGCCTGCACCGGGGTGAATTGCGATGATGGCGTTGTTTTTGTCGTATTTTCCCGAAAGAAGAGTTTCGAGCTTCATGGTTTCAAGTTCTGCAGTAAGTACGTTGTAACCGTCGCCAATTTCGGCGAGCAAACTTTCGTCGTCCTCGTCAATAGCTATCTCTACCAACGTCTTCATATCTTCCCAATCGGAAACCAGCTTTTTGTAGCGGTCAACCTTTGCTTTAAGCTGCTTGATTTCCTGCAAAACTTTCTGGGAATTTTCCATATCGTTCCAGAAGTCTTCCTTTGCAGATTTTTCTTCTAATTCTTTTATCTTGCTTTCGATTTTAGGGATTTCAAAGTGAATCCCCCATTTCAGTAATTGCGTTTGCCATTGCCTCAAGGTCAAGGCGATACTGGTCAAGCTCAACTATCATTTTATCAGTCCTTTATTATAGATTTTAGTTTTTTATTCCTGATTTGCACCGCAACATTTTTTGTATTTTTTGCCGCTTCCGCAGGGACAAGGGTCGTTTCTGCCGATTTTGTCGGCTGATTTTGCCTGAGCGGGTGCTAAACTTCCGTCGCCTGCAGGTGTGATGGGCTCTGCTACCTGAACACGCTCTACAGGTGCGTTGTTAAAACGGACAGCAAAGAGAACTCGTAAGGTTTCTTCTCTTATTGCCGATACCATTTCGTCAAACATATCGTAACTTTCAAATTTGAATTCTGTTACAGGGTCGCGCTGACCGTAAGCACGAAGACCGATACCGCCCTTTAACTGTTCCATGGCGTCCAGATGGTCCATCCACTTTTTGTCAACGGCACGAAGAAGTACCACGCGCTCAACCTCGCGCATTACGTCGCTTCCGATTTGATTTTCTTTTTCTATATAGTTTTCAAGGGTTTTTGATTTTATTTCTGATATTAAGCCCTCACGAGTTGAGTCCAGAATTTCTTCATAGGTTAAATTGAGTTGCCCCGGCATAAGTGTTGTTCTTTCTAAATACTCTTTCATGCCGTCCATGTCCCAGAGTTCAGGCGTATTTTCATCTACAGCAAATCGCAAAACCGTCTCCTCGGAAAAGTCTGCTATCATCTTTTCGATGTTTGCTTTTACACTTGCGCCCGACAACACCTGCTGACGCTGTTTGTAGATGATTTCTCTCTGCTGATTCATAACGTCATCGTACTGCAACACGTGCTTTCTTATGTCAAAGTTTCTTGCTTCTACGCGGCTCTGGGAGTTTTCGATTGCACCGGTGAGCATTTTGTTTTCTATTGCTTGGTCTTCTTCCAAGCCCAGTGTATTAACCACTGCCATAATTCTGTCGGAGCCGAAAAGTCTCATCAAATCGTCTTCTAATGAGATAAAGAACTTGGAAACACCGGGGTCACCCTGACGACCTGCACGACCGCGGAGCTGGTTGTCTATACGTCTTGACTCATGTCGCTCTGTACCGATGATGAAAAGACCGCCTGCTGCTCTTACTTTTTCTGCTTCGGGAGCGATTTCTGCTTTATATTTTGCCAAAAGTTCCTGATAGGTGCTTCTTGCTTCTAAAATTTCTTCGTTGTCAGTTTCTCCATAACCTGTGGCTTCGGCAATCAGTTCGTCTGTGTATTCGCGTTTTTTCATTTCGTGCTTTGCCATGAATTCCGCGTTACCGCCAAGCATAATGTCGGTACCACGACCTGCCATATTGGTAGCAATGGTAACCGCGCCGAATTTACCCGCCTGGGCAATGATTTCTGCTTCTTTTTCGTGGAATTTGGCGTTTAACACCTCGTGCTTAATGCCGCTTCTTTTAAGGAGTGCTGACAAAAGCTCTGATTTTTCGATTGTAACTGTACCTACGAGCACAGGCTGACCTTTTTCGTTGCATTCTTTTATCTGCTCAATTACGGCCATGAATTTTCCTCGTTCTGTTTTGTAAACAGCATCTGGTAGGTCCTGTCTTGCAAGTTCTTTATTTGTAGGAACTACAACTACGTCAAGTTTGTAGATTTCCTGAAATTCCATTTCTTCTGTCTGGGCTGTACCTGTCATACCCGAGAGTTTGTCGTAAAGTCTAAAATAATTCTGGAATGTGATGGTGGCAAGGGTTTTGCTTTCGCGCTCTACCTTTACACCCTCTTTGGCTTCTATCGCCTGATGAAGTCCGTCACTGTAACGGCGACCAAACATAAGTCTGCCTGTGAATTCATCAACTATAATTACCTGACCGTCTTTTACCACGTAATCACGGTCACGACTCATTGTACCGTGAGCCTTAAGCGCCTGATTGATATGATGAGAAATGGTCATATTGTCAGGGTCTGATAAGTTTTCTATACCAAAGGCTTTTTCTGCTTTTTCTATACCTGATTTCATAAGGGTTGCAGTTTTTGCCTTTTCGTCTATCATGTAGTCGGCATCTATATCTTCGTAGGACTGCTTGGTGTCGCTTTCTGTAACTTTATACGCGCGCAAAGAACGTGCGAATCTGTCTGCCAACTGATAAAGGTCTGTGGATTTATCGCCTACACCTGAAATGATGAGAGGTGTTCTCGCTTCGTCGATTAAAATAGAGTCAACTTCGTCGACAATGGCAAAGTTGTGGCCTCTTTGTACCATGTTTTCTTTGTAGATGACCATATTGTCACGAAGATAGTCAAAGCCAAACTCGTTGTTTGTGCCGTAGGTAATGTCGGCATCGTAGGATTTTTTTCTGTCTTCGGGCTCTACGCCGTGAATGATAAGGCCAACGCTAAGACCTAAATACTTAAAGACTTTGCCCATCCATTCGCTGTCACGCTTTGCAAGGTAATCGTTGACAGTGATGATGTGTACGCCTTTTCCCTCCAGTGCATTAAGGTAGGCAGGAAGTGTTGATACCAATGTTTTACCTTCGCCTGTTTTCATTTCGGAAATTCTTCCCTGATGAAGAACGATACCACCTAAAACCTGCACATAAAAATGGCGCATGCCTAAAACTCGCCAGGACGCTTCTCTTACTGTGGCAAAAGCTTCGGGCAACAAATCGTCTAAGCTTTCGCCCTTTTGGAGTCGAGTGCGAAATTCTTCTGTTTTGCCTTTTAGCTCTTGTTCTGACAAGGCTTTATATTCGTCCTCAAGCGCCATAACCTTATCTGCTATGGGGCGGATTCTTTTTAATTCTCTGTCGCTGTATGAGCCGAGAATTTTTTCTAATATTTTCTTCAAAATATATCACCTCAAAAAATATTTGCAATCATTATACACCGAGTGTAAGTATATCACAAAATTGCGTTTATGTCAAAGAATAATCAAAAGTTCACGGTTTATTTATATTTTATATTTTTATAAAAATTATATGTGATTTTTTTCCTCGAAGTTTTTTCAAAAAAGTGTTGACAACGTGTGCTTTTGCTGATATAATAACTACTTGCAAGCCCAAATATGCGGAGAGGTATCGAAGTGGTCATAACGAGGCGGTCTTGAAAACCGTTTGTCCGAGAGGGCGCGTGGGTTCGAATCCCACCCTCTCCGCCATTTTTATTGGTGCTTTTTTTATTTTAATATTTGAAAGCGATAATTTCGTCATTCTTGGAGAAGTACTCAAGTAGGCCGAAGAGGCGCCCCTGCTAAGGGTGTAGGTCGGGAAACCGGCGCGAGAGTTCGAATCTCTCCTTCTCCGCCAAAAACGAGTGTACTCACTTTAGTGGGTATACTCGTTTTTTTGTGTTGACATTCAGGAAGATTCGAACTTGAGCGCCGAAAGGCGCGAGCGCGGAGCGAGCGCTGCCGGTGGCAGATACAGCGAGCGCGAAAAGGGAGAAAATAAGGAGCATAAAGGCGAGCTTGCGATGCGAATATGCGACTATATTTTCGACTGTGGGAAGAAAGCGGTACGCTTTCGATTCCTTTAATCTCTCCTTCTCCGCCAAAAATACTCTATACACTTTTTGTGTATAGAGTATTTTTTGTTTAGTATGGTGATTTCGAACTCGAGCGCCGGGTACCGGCAAGAGAGTTTCGAGCAGCGACCGCGTCCGGTGGACGATGAAGGGAGCGCGCAGAAATGACTAAAATCCGCAGAATACGAGTGCGCTTCAGCTCACGAAGTATGATGCGCCAAATTTTAGTTAGTCCCGTAGGGCGAATCTCTCCGTCCACCCCTTTTTGGCAAAAAGGTAACAGAACACAGAAACTATATCATTTGATTTTTTACATCTTAAAATGATTTCGTTTTGTGTCAAATTAAAAAAGAGCAATTAATCATTTATGACTAATTACTCTTATAATATCAATTATTTATTAAATTACCAACCACAAAGAATGATGTTACTTCCTGTTTTTTTCACAGACCAAGTTGGGTATGAATTCCAAGACTTAAATACATAAGGAGCATAACTGTAACTATCTCCTACATATTGATTGGTATCACCTTTTACAGTAATAGTGTATGAATGTTTTTTCTTCAGTTTTAAACTTGAAATTTTGTATGTTGCACTTTTCCATTTATCATTTTTGATTACATATTTTTTAGCAGTATCATCATAAACACTAACATAAAATCTACCATACATACCCACAGTCTTTTGTTTTCCATACCAAGTCTGTTTTGTGCTTCCTTTAGTTTGGGATAAAACAATTTTTTCTGATGAGAAAAGATTTTTGCCAACTGACACAACAAATGATTTGGTTTGTGTTAGGTTTCCACCTGCACCAGTACATACATTAGCAGCAGAAACATGAGTTACGGTCATACATAAAGACATCATCATAACCACAGCCGAAAAAACTGCTACTATTTTTTTGATTTTTTTCATTTTTTAATCACTCCTATAATTTTATTACTCATTGATATTGAGTTTTTACACAATTCTATCATATTTTAATATGATTGTCAATAATATATAATAATATTAGTGAATAAAAATATGATAGGGTTGAGTTAAAATGTTAAATGATAATGAATATAAAGGCATATTGTTAGACATAGGAATAAAAATAGGTTATTATAGAAGAAAATCAGGAATGACACAAGCGGAACTTGCTGAACATACAGGTTTGACTCTTTCTTATATTAGTCAATTAGAAAGTCCTAATTTGCCTTATTGCCCATCTATTAAATCTTTATTTACTATTGCTAAAGCATTAGGTATCAAAGCATCAAAAATTATTGATATAGAAGAAGATTAAGACTACTCTTTTAGGGTAGTCTTTTTAACTATACAAATATATTTTTTTCAAGTCTTTATTTCTGCACTATGAGAAAGGTGTCTTTGTATTACAAAGCCTTCTGCTTTTGCTCTTATATAAAATCTGCAATAATTAGACCACCCAAGGCTCTGCTTTTGTCGTTTTTTGGTGATTGTTTCAAAAGTTTCCTTTAAAATACTTGAAATCCAAAAAGCTATATGCTACAATATAAGTAACTATTAGAAAGGACGTGTTACACTATGTACGAAAACGATAACAACAATGTTTCATACCAGGTAGAGGCAACTCCTGTACCCCCAGCAACTACTTATGCACCTGTTCCGCCCGTAGCTCCGGTTTCAGATCCGGCTTTAGATGCTATGGTTGATGACGCATTCGGAAAATCTCTTGCAGCTGCTATCATGGCTGAATTCCCCGTTGCATCTATTATTGCAATCAGCTTCGGTATCAACAGTCTTGATATGTTAGAACAGGCTAGAGTTCTTGCTGCTCAGCGCGGTGCTAAATTAAGCGGTAAGGCTATCGCAACAAAAATCCTCGGAATGATTGGTAAAATCGCAGGTATAGCTATGACAGTTTTCTGGGCTATTTATTTGACCGTTATATTCTTTGCAGCTATCGGCGCTGCATTTTAAGAATTATCTACACCAGTTGTAAAAAACAGCCCAAATGGTAGTTGGTGCTGCAGAAATTGTGGCACAAAAAATGATGATAGTGCTCAATTTTGCAAAGATTGCGGAGAATATAAATAAGCTTATTTATGTAAATCGTATAAAAAACAGCTGTGGATTTATCCACAGCTGTTTTTTATACGATTTAATATTTTATATTTTCTTTTCGCCCATAACAAAGGCACTTTCTATATTGATGTCATCATCAAATACGATAATATCTGCATCCATACCTTTGGCGAGCTCGCCTTTATTCAGTCCCATAATCTGTGCAGGAACGTATGTAATCATCTTCACTGCGTCCACTAAAGATACGCCTACGTCCTTTGTCATTACTCTGACCAATCTGTCGGCTGTTGCTACACTGCCGGCAAAGGCACTTCTGTCCATAAGCTTGCACACGCCGTCCTCGATGATGAATTCCGTCGCCTGCATAAAACCGTGTGTGATATCTGTACCTGCAAGGGCAAGGCTGTCGGTTATAAGCGCCACCTTGTCTGTGCCCTTAACCTTTAATATCAGTTTAATCAGTTCAGGGGGCAGGTGCTTTCCGTCTGCAATAATTTCCACGAATATATCGTCATTTAAAAATGCAGTCTCTATTACGCCAAGTCTTCTGAAACCGTGGTCACGGGTAATGGTTGATGTGCAGGAATACAAGTGAGTTATAAGCTTGCAGCCCTGTTCTTTAGCACTTAAAATGTCGTCATAAATGGCGTTTGTATGGCCTGCTGACGGCACTATGTGATTTGCTGTCAGCACTTTGCAAAATTCGTCATTTGCGTCATTTTCAGGGGCATAGGACCAACGTGCAAGAGCTGTGCCTAACGCTTCGATTGCGGGCATATACTCATCTTTGTCGGGAGCTTTGATAAAATCAGGACACTGGGCGCCGCTCTGCTCACTTGAAAGGTAGGGACCCTCCATATGTGCGCCGATGATATTGGCTTTGGATTTTTTGCTTTCTATTGCCGCCTTGATATTAAGGCCTGCCTTTAGCATAACGTCCATAGGCGCTGCAGAAACCGTAGGGCAAACAGAGGTTGTGCCGTGGTTTAGGTGAAAATCTGCAGCGTTGATGATTTCCTCAACATCGCCGTCAAAGGAAAAACCGCCGCCGCCGTGGGTGTGCATATCTATAAAACCGCAAGATACGTATTTGCCACTGAAATCGTACTCACAGTCGAAGGGTAACTCCTTATCTGTAACGTCACAGATTTTGTCGCCCTCAAAATACACATAACCTGAAATTATCTTATCTTTTAATATGATTTTGTCGGATTTGATTCTTTTCATAATTATATCAACTCGCTACTGTCAGCATCAAGGTACAAGGTTGCACCGTCGAGCCTTCTTAAAATTGTAGCAGGACATTCCTCTGATACGTCGCCTTCTAATGTTCTTTCTACTGCTACCGCTTTGGTCTTGGCAGGAACTACGCAGAACTGATACGCAGGACTCGTAAGTGTGGGGCAAGTAAGTGTCATTGCCTGCTTGGGAACTCTGTCGATAACGGGGAAACAACCGTCATTTACCTGTTGCTGACGGCAAACCTCATCAAGAGGAACAACCTTTACTATCTGCTCATCGTCAAACTTTGCAACCCAGGGGTCATTAAATGCAATGTGACCGTTTTCGCCGATACCCATAATAACGATGTCTGTGGGGTTTTCTTGTAAAAGACGCGAATAACGCGCACATTCAGCTTCAGCATCGGTTGCAGTGCTGTTGATAAGGTTTACACTCTTAAAAGGTACCTTGCAGAAAATATGGTCTGTAAGATAGCGACTGAAACTCTTGTCTGCATCTTCAGGCAAAAGTCCGATGTACTCGTCCATGTGGTATGCGTTGATTCTGTTCCACTCAATGTCGTCGTACTGAATAAGGTGTGCCAGTACATCGTTCTGCGAGGGAGCCGCCGCGAAAATCATATTGATTTCGTGTTTTTTTCTTAAGAGTTCGTTGATTTTTTCGTAAATGTCTGCTGCCGCAACTTTACCCATTTCGTCGCGGTTAGGCATTACCTTTACGTTTAATTTGTCTACTTTGAATTCTCTCATTATACAATCTCCTTAATTCTTTTCACTGCTTCTTCAAAAGCATCCTCGGCGCTTTCGAATTTGTACGGATTGTCGAATGTTTTTCCCACTAACTGATTTAATCCACTAAAGGTTTCAAGGTGAGGCTCAAGTGTTACGAATACGTCGCGGTCAAAATCCTTTTTCACCTGTGCGAATATCTCTCTAATGGAGGCTTCTCCGCAACCGGGAGGTACTATCGCTCCGGCATAGAGGGAATCCTTGATGTGGAAATATTCGATGTAATCCTTTAGCAGATTATATGCATCGGGAAATGGCTTATAGCCGTCCAATACGAAATTGCCCATATCAAATACACACTTGATACTGCCGCCGAAATGAGAAAGAACATCTAAGCAATATTCAGGAGATTCGCCGTAGATTTTCGCTTCGTTTTCGTGGCAAAGTGTTACATTATATTTTACCGCAAGGTTTGCCATTTTGTCAAGGCGTGAAAGCACATCGTCGCGACATTCTTTGCGAGTCTTTCCCTCGGGCAGATAGAAGCTGAACATACGAATGTTCTTTGCACCTACTATGTTTGCAACGCGGAATGTATGCTCTGCCTTTTTGAGATGCTCGGAAAAATCGTCCGCTATGTTGATTTTTCCCAAAGGCGAGCCGATAGCAGATGCCGAGATGCCGGCATCCTGCAGTTTTTTTGCGGTTGCCTCTGCTTCATCAAGAGTGATGTCTGCGATGTTTTTGCCGTCCAAAAAGCGAAGCTCTATGTACTTTATATCTCTTTTGTTAAGATATGATAGCTGTTCGTCGAAATTAGCAGAATATTCATCTGCAAAAGCAGAAAGTTTAAGCTGTGCCATTTATATCTCTCCCGGTTTTGTGATTTTTTCTTCTTTGCCACTCTTGATTGAGCGGTCCATAGCGTTCATAACGTAGATGGGCGCTATGAATTCTTCGTAGGTCTGTCTTTGCTCGCCGCCACATAAGAGTTTATAGAATTCTTCAAATTCTTTGGGGTAACAACTTGCATCGATTAAGTATGTATCGCCGAAAACGTCGTTTTCGAAGCTTCCGCATACGTAATAAACTAAAGAATGTTCAATAAATTCGCCTGTTACGTCGAAGTCCTTGTAGCGTGTGATAAAGGTGTAGTGTTCGCCTTTTTTGAACATCTGTACAGACTCGGGGTAATTGCCGAAAACTTCGCACATAACCTGTACCAAGTGCTGTGAATAGAAGAAAAATCCGCCGTATTTTTCATTGGCGCCAAGAGGTGAACGGATAAAGCCGCCCATAGTTTTGCCGTATCTGCCGTTGTTTACTGCAGCCTTGATATGCTGAACGTAGGAATCATATATACAGCATGAGCCGCCTGTTACGCGGACATTGTTTGCTTTTAATTCCCTCATGAATTCTTCTGCTTCTTTTTCGCAGATTACGATAGGCTTGTCAATAAACATGGGGATGCCGCTCTCGATGTAGGGCTTTGCATATTTGTAGTGGTTTGCGCCGTGACGGGCAGTGATGATAAGACCATCGATTTTACCTACAAATTCGTCGTAGTTTTTTGCTGTGTAAACGCCGAATTTCTCATTTAATCTTTGGCAGGCATCTTCTTCGTCACTGTATACGCCTACAACCTCAACGTCATTTACCTTGCCGCTGTTCTGGATGTAATCCACAAAAGCATCTGCGTGAGAATTTTCACAACCTAAAATCGCTATTTTATACATAGTAGTCTTCTCCTTGATTAAAATTTTCTCGGTAAGGGATTCTGTGCGTGTACGGTTTCGATTACGTTGATAACCTTTGCCGCGTGCTCTGCTGTGATGGGGAGAGGCTTGCCCTCTCTTATCTTGTAGAACACTGTATCATAGAATAATTCTGTACCGATATCAAAGGGTGTGCCATCGAATTTCCCGTCTTCTTCGTGAGCAATGAGGTTTTCGCTGCAGTAAATGGGGAAACCCTCTTCATTGCGAAGTGATTCTTCGATAACGGGTTTTTCGGGGTTTTCGCCGTCTACGATATATTTCATTTTGTACTCTGTCATTGTGCAACAGTATGTACCTCTTGTGCCCTGAATTTTGATGTTAAAGGGGCTGTATGCATCGTTTGAAGATACTTCGATATCTACAACAGGCTTGTTGGGTGCTGTGAGGATGATTTTTGCATAGTCATCTGAGTCACCGCTGGTAAGAGCAAGACCGAGTTTTGAGAATGCTACCTGTGCATTGTCGTCAAAATCCAAAAAGCCTAAACCAAGACCAATGGGGTGCGGTCCTGTGTTGTAAATACCACCGGCAACCATCTTCTGTAATGTCTGCCAGTCCCAACGTCTTGAAAAGCCGTTGTAATAAACGTTAATCTGCATAATGTCGCCGAGTTTTCCGCTTTTTATAACTTCAACGGGGTGGTTATACATAGGCGCGAAGAATGTCTGCTGGAAAACTGCCAATGTTACGCCGTTGTCTTCGGCTGTTTTTATTAAATCATGACATTCGTAGTATGTACGAGCCATGGGCTTTTCTACAACTACGTTGAACTTGTGTTCAAGTAAATCTTTTGTTATAGAATAGTGCTGGGGAGAGAATGATGCGTTTACTACAACATCGATGTTTTCTTCATTAAAAAGTTCACGATAGTCTGTGAACACTTTGCAGCCGGGGTATTCTTTTAGTGCTGTGTTGCGTCTGAATTCGTCCGCTTCAACAACAGCAACAACCTGAAACTTCACGTTTTTTTCACTTTTGAAAAATAAACCGTGAATATCACGTCCGCTTCTGCCTTGTCCTATAATTGCAACTCTCATTTTTTCCATAAATATTAACCTCCTAAAAGTTAATTGATAAGTTCATTATATCACGTTTGTCAGTTTATAAAATTGCAAAATATGCATATTTATATTGCAAAAAATATACTTTTGTGTTAGTATATTATCGGAGGCGATAAATATGGACACTACCGTGCATTCACATTTTGAGTGTCAGGAGATTTACTATGACCACTCCTCAATTAAAAATCACTCTTCGGAAAACTTCAAACCCCACTTTCACGATATAACGGAAATCATATTTTTAAAGTCCAGTAACATTTCCTATCTGGTAGGCGGAAAAAAATACTCACTTGCTAAAAATATGCTGGTTTTGTCACGTCCTACTGACCGCCATTGTATTTGCGTTGAGCCGGGGTGTGAGTATGAGCGATATAATATTTTATACGACGAAAAAAAACTTTTGTATAACATCTACGAAAAAATCCCCACAGATGTAAACGTTATAAATTTTAAGGACAATGTAAATATCATCAATATTTTCAACAAGATGGACTTTTACTGCAAAAAACTTCAGGGCGAGGATTTAAAAAAAATGCTTGCAAATCTGATTGAGGAGATTTTTTACAATATTGTTATCGAAGTCAACGAAAATCAGGAAAGCAAGTACACCGAGACCAATCCCCTTATGTATCGTGCCCTTGAGTACATTGATGAAAATCTTTTGACCATTGAGAGCATCGACGATATATGCAGTCAGTTGTTTATCACAAAAAGCCATCTTCATCATTTGTTTATGAAGCATCTTAAGATAACGCCAAAAAAATACATAACCGCAAAGCGCCTGGCACTTGCAAGGCAGGAAATATACGCCGGCGGAAAAGCAACCGAAGTGTGTATCAAGTGCGGATTTTCCGACTACTCGGCTTTTTTCAGGGCATACAAAAAACATTTCGGCAAATGCCCCTCGGACATGACAGAAGTGAGTGACGCAAAATCGGCAAAGGAGCACATTTCTTAAAAAGGAGCAAAATATGTCAAATTATAAAATTATAGCCTGCGACTTAGACGGCACCTTGCTTGACAGCAATTCGAATATCAGCAAAGAAAACTCAAACGCCATAAAGGAACTTTTTAAGCGCGGTGTTTTCTTTGTGCCGGCGACAGGCAGGACAATTTCCGAAATTCCTAAAGAGTTGATGGAAAATCTTAACATCAGGTATTTTATTTACTCAAACGGCGCAGGGGTTTATGATAAAGAAACGGGCGAGCATATACTTTTGTGTATGTCAAAGGCAGTTTCAAATAAGGTCCTCGACATTGTCGCCCCCTGTGATGTGCATATTGCCTTTCGTTATAATGGGGAATGCTTTGCCGATATAAATCAGCAAACCGAGGAAATTTACCGCGACTACACCGTGTGGCACAATCACAAAAAAATAATAGCGGAATTTGCTAACCAAATAGAGAACCTTACCGACTACTGTCGCACCCTTGATAACATAGAGGTTTTTACGTTGTTTTTTAAGAATAAGAACGAATGGGAAAAATCAAAAAAACACCTCACCGAAATGGGCGATGTTCTCCTTATGGAGTCATTCCCCGAAGGGTACGCCTTTGAAGTATGCAGCATAAATTCAGGCAAAGGAAAGGCATTATTGGCATTAGCCGAAAAACTCGGCATATCACAAAAAGACACTGTAGCCTGCGGCGACGGCAACAACGACTGCACGATGCTAACTGATGCCGCACTTGCTTTGGCACCAAGCAATGCCTGTGAGAATATCAAGAATTTAGCAGACAAAATAATCTGCTCAAATGATGAACACATAGTAAAATACATTTCAGAAATTATATAATCAAAAAAGTGTGTGTCGCATGACACACACTTTTTATAATTTTTTTAACATATAAATATGAGGCGCTCCAGCCTCGGTATAATAGTCGCCCGAAGCTTCAAAACCCATCTTTTCGTAAAAGCCTACTGCGGTATCAACTGCGGAGAGTTCAACGGCGTGAAAGCCCTTTTCTTTTGCATAGGAGAGTAAATACTCCAAAAGGCGTCTGCCGTAGCCTTGTTTTCGTATATTTTCCTCTACACAAACTCTGCCGATGTGAAGCATGTCGCCAATCTCCTCTGCTCGAAGATATGCTGACAGTTTCCCCTCATCATACAAGCAAAAATGCAAAAGGTATGGGTCTTTTCCGTCTATTTCGATTTCAGCAGGCACTCCACGTCCGATAATGAACGTCCTTGTGCGGAGGTCCTTTATTTCTTCATTGATATCGTTTAAAATTTTAAACTCCATATTACTCTCCCGATTTTATACAAGAGGATTTGTGCGTGAAATAATATGGATTATATTACCCTCGGGGTCCCTGAAAAACATAGTCTTTACGCCACTGGAGGAGATTGCTGTGTCTCTTTCGATTGGTGCCTTTGATGCTCTGATTTTTGATGATGCTTCGTAAAAATCGTCCACAGAAAAAGCAATATGTCTCATACCTGAATCTTCAAATTCGGGAGCGTCGAATGTGTTTTTGCAAGGGCAAAACTCTATCATACTGCCGTCAGCAAAGGCAACAAAATGCACGTCATTACTGTTGCTGTATACTATTTTTCCGTCGAGAAGTTCTGCGTACCAATCTGCTAATTTTTTTGTGTCTTTGGCATAAATCGCTGTATGCTCTATTCCTGTAATCATTTTTCATACCACCTTTTTAAATTTGTAATTTTATCATACCAAAATCCCCATGCTTTTGCAAGTTAAATTTGATTTTATATAGACATCAAACAGATAATATGGTAAAATTGTAAGGTAAAATAACGAAAGGAGGAATCTTTGTGAAAAGGGTTACAGTTGGGATTTTTGCTCACGTAGACGCAGGCAAAACCACCTTGTCCGAGGGGCTTTTGTACGTTTCGGGCGAAATAAGAAAACTGGGCAGAGTGGACTCTCGCGACACTTTTTTGGACACTAACGAAATCGAGCGCTCTCGCGGTATTACTGTTTTTTCAAAGCAGGCTCTCCTTTCCTTTGACGATACCGAAATCACTCTTCTGGACACTCCGGGGCATGCAGATTTTGCAGCAGAAGCAGAGCGCACCCTTGGTGTTTTAGATTATGCTATTTTGGTGATTTCTGCTACCGACGGCGTGCAAAGTCACACAAAAACTCTGTGGCAGATGCTTAATTCTCACAAAATTCCCACCTTTATTTTTATAAATAAGTTGGATTTAGCCAACGCTCAAAAAGATGAAGTTTTAAATGATTTAAAGCAAGAACTTTCAGGAAACATTGTGGATTTTTGCGACAGCAACCCCAACACTATGTGCGAAAACATCGCCGTATGCGATGAGTTTATTATGCAAAGTTATCTGGAAACGTCAAAAATTGATACATCGCACGTTAGCGATGCCATCGCAAAACGTCATATTTTCCCCGTATTTTCGGGCTCTGCTCTTAAAATGGAGGGCGTGGAAAAATTCTTAAAAGCAATATGCACCCTCATCAAGCAAAAGTCTGCCCATGAGTGTTTTGGTGCAAGGGTTTTTAAAATTGCAACTGATGACAAAAATCAGCGCCTCACTTTTATGAAAATTACCGGCGGCAGTCTACGGGTAAAAGAAGAAATCCTCGGCGAAAAGGTAAACGAAATCCGCATATATTCAGGGGAAAAATACTCTTCCTGCGACATTGCCCATTCGGGTATGGTCTGTGCCGTAACGGGACTTACCAACACATTTTCAGGTCAGGGGTTAGGTATAGAAGAAAACACCAAAAGCCTTTCTGCAACTCCCGTATTTTCTTATCGGGTGGTGTTGCCACAGGGCGTTGACGCGCCCTCTGCAATGGTAAAGTTTAAAGTCTTAGAGCAGGAAGAAACCCAACTTAACATAGTGTGGAGCGAAAAACTCCAGGAAATACAGCTAAAGCTTATGGGCGAAATACAGCTTGAGGTATTGCGCCATTTGATAAAAAGCCGCTTTGATATGGATGTGGATTTTATAGAAAGCGGCATCGTATATAAAGAAACCATAAAATTCCCCTCTTATGGCGTAGGTCACTTTGAACCACTTCGCCATTATGCAGAGGTGCATCTGTTGCTCGAACCTCTCCCCGAGGGCTCGGGAATGCAATTTGCTACCGACTGCAGTGAGGACATTTTAGATAAAAACTGGCAGAGGCTAATCTTGACACACCTTATGGAAAAGCAGCATGTAGGGGTGCTTACAGGCTCTGCCATTACCGATATAAAAATCACACTAAAAACTGGTCGCGCACACAATAAGCACACCGAGGGCGGCGACTTCCGTCAGGCAACTTATCGTGCTGTTCGTTGTGCTCTTATGAATGCCGAGTGTGTTTTGCTTGAGCCTTATTTTGATTTTACTTTGGAAGTGCCAAAGGAAAACGTGGGACGGGCAATGACCGACCTTGACCAGTTTGGCGCCACGTTTTCACTGCCCGAAACAAGAGGAAATCTCACAAAAATATCAGGCAAGGTAGCGGCGGCTTCTATCAGGAATTACAGCAGGGAGTTGCTCGCCTACACTCACGGCGAGGGAAAAATCTCTGTTGTTTTTGGAGGCTACGGCCCTTGTCACGATGCCGAAAAAGTGATAGAGAAAATCGGTTATGAGCCTGAAAACGACATAGAAAATACCGCAGATTCTGTTTTTTGTGACCACGGTGCGGGGTTTGTAGTTCATTGGTCTGAAGTACCTGACTATATGCATCTGGACAATGTAATGAAGCCTAAAAAAGCCGTGACTGAAACATCCCACGCTCAACGCTCTATCGGCTCGACTGATGCAGAACTTTTGAAGATTTTTGAAAGTACCTACGGCAAGGTAGAAACAAAAATCCCCCACCGCGCTCTTCATACCAAAAAAGATGTGCTTCCCGAAAAAGTTAATTTTAAGAAAAAATACGACAAAGAGTATCTCTTAATTGACGGCTACAACATCATCTTTGCTTGGGAGGAATTGAAAAAAATCGCTTGCGAAAATTTAGAAGATGCAAGAAATGCCTTAATCGAGCGAATGGTAACCTATAAAATCTTTAAAAATTGCGAGATTATCATCGTATTTGACGCTTACAAGGTAAAGGGAAACACAGGCGAGGTGGAAAAGGTTCACAACCTAACCGTTGTCTACACAAAAGAAGCCCAAACAGCCGACGCCTACATCGAAAAATGCGCAAAAGAACTTTCAAAAAATTACAAGGTAACCGTTGCAACTTCCGATAATTTAGAGCAGCTTATAGTCTTCGGCAGCGGCGCCTACAGAATGTCGGCTAAAAACTTTTATGATGACGTAGTAAAGACCGAAGCCTTGGTAAAAGCCACAATCGAAGAATACAACATAAAAGAAACAGATACGGATTTTTTAAAAACTATAAAAGACAAATTGATAGATACAAAAAAATCTGAAATTGTTGATTAAAAAAAGTTGAAATGTTGTAACATTTGTGTTAGAATAAATTGTTGTATGATTTTTATACTCAAAGGAGTTGATTTATATGAGCAGAATGATTGGTACAGTATCAAGAGGTGTTCGTGCTCCCATTATCAAGCAGGGCGACGACATCGTTGAAATCGTAGCATCATCAGTTTTAGAAGCAGCAAAGGAAGACGGTATCGAATTTTGTGACCGTGACGTTGTTGCTATGACAGAAGCGATTGTAGCTCGCGCACAGGGTAACTACGCTTCAGTTGAAAACATTGCAAAAGATGTAAACACAAAATTCGGTGGCGGTACAGTGGGCGTTATATTCCCCATTCTTTCAAGAAACCGCTTCGCTATATGTCTTCGCGGTATAGCAAAAGGCGTAAAGAAAGTAGTACTTATGCTTTCTTACCCCTCTGACGAGGTGGGTAACCACTTAATCAGTTTAGATGCCGTTGACGACAAGGGCGTTGACCCCTATACAGACGTTTTGACATTGGCAAAATACCGTGAACTTTTCGGTTATGAAAAACACACATTTACAGGTGTTGATTACGTAGAATATTACGAAAACCTCATTCGCGAATGCGGTGCTGAAGTTGAAGTAATATTTGCAAACAACCCCAAGGCTATCTTAAACTACACAAAGAACGTTCTTTGCTGTGATATTCACACAAGACAGCGCACAAAAAGAATTCTGAAGGCTTCCGGCGGCGAAATCATCTTAGGTCTTGACGATATTATGAACGCATCTGTTGATGGTTCAGGTTATAACGAAAACTACGGTCTTTTAGGCTCAAACAAAGCAACAGAGGATTCCGTTAAGCTCTTCCCCCGTAACTGTCAGCCCGTTGTTGATGCTATTTCTGCAAAGTTATATGAAGCAACAGGCAAAAAAATCGAGGTTATGGTTTACGGCGACGGCGCATTCAAAGACCCTGTAGGCAAAATCTGGGAGCTTGCTGACCCGGTTGTTTCTCCTGCATATACTGCCGGTTTAGAGGGAACACCCAACGAGCTTAAATTAAAATATCTTGCAGATAATGATTTTGCAGACCTTTCGGGTGATGCATTAAAAGAAGCCATCAAGAAAAAAATCGTAGAAAAAGACGATAACTTAGTAGGTCAGATGGTATCAGAGGGTACAACACCCAGAAGACTCACAGACCTTATCGGTTCACTCTGTGACCTTACCTCAGGTTCAGGTGATAAGGGTACACCTATTGTGTGGATACAGGGGTACTTTGATAACTACACTACTGAGTAAGAGACTGGCTAAAATTGCCCAGAACATCAAAAACAAAGTTATAATAAAAAGAAGGAACACCAATCTGGTGTTCCTTTTATTTTATGTTTTTGATTATGAACGACTGAAACCCTCGGCGTATACACATACGCCGTCGGGCAACTGCCACGGTTAAATCCCGTGGTTTCATTCGTCCATTCTGAACAATTTTCTCTCAGTCTTGCACAACAGAGTTTTATGCGAATAACAGTAGCAATATCACTAGCATCAAGACATTGTAAAGCGTAAAAACTAATATATATTTTCCCTTATTTATTCGTTCTTCTTTGGCTATAAAACGATATGAAATCAGGCTTGCCATTGAGGCGATTATCGTTCCAAGGCCACCTATATTGGTGCCGAGGATTAAGTTCTTGGCGTTATCGGTAAATGCCGACAGCATAGTAGCCGCAGGCACATTACTTACAACCTGTGAGATAGCCGCTGATACCGCTACCTCGTTGACACTAAGCGCTGATTTTATAAAGTCATAAATCACGGGAATTCTTGCCATATTCCCCGCAAAAATAAAGAAAAATACAAAGGTCAGAAGCAGTATAAAGTCTGCTTTTAGGGTAAGTTTGCGGTCAACAAAAACTGTCACCAAAAGAACTAATACCAGTGTGATATAGCACGATATAACATCTAAAACAGACAAGATACACACAATGAAAAGCAGCGAAAACACAGCCACAAATTTGCGGGAAATTTTTACATTTTCTCTATTGCTTTCATATTCAAGGGGGTCGTTTTTTCGAAATATCAGCACCACAGCTATCAGAGCCGCACACACCAAGCCAAGAGGCAGAGTGATTTTAAAAAATTCGCCTATATTCATTTCGTAATTGGTATAAAGGTAAAGATTCTGTGGATTTCCTATAGGTGTAATCAAGCTTCCCAAATTCGCAGCAACGGTTTCCATAACTACCAAGAATATAACAGATGAACTCTTTTGCTTTTTCATCATTGCTATAGAAAAAGGCACGAAAGTTATTAGCGCTACATCATTAGTAATTAGCGCTGACGCCAAAAAGCAAACTGCACACAGTGAAATCATAAGTGCTTTTTCGCTTTTTATCCTTGTCTTTAGCTTTTCTTTTAACACTTCAAACAACCCACCTGCATCAAAGCCTGCCACCACTACCATAAGGCAATAAAGAAGCACTAAAACAGGCAGATTTATGTAGGAAATATATTCTCTGTCAGGCGGCACAAAAAAGCACGATGCCGCCGCAAGCAGTATCGCTATATCTAAAAGTATGTCTTTTTTTAGAATTGCAATTAGCTTTTTCATGGAATTTCCTTTCAAAAAGACAAGCAATCTATGACTGCTTGTCTTTGTTTTTAAATATTATGAATTTACTAAAGAAATAGTTTGATATTATAACAAACACTGCCAGAAGAAGTTTTATGAGCATAGGACCTGAAATGCTTATAATTCCAAGATGCAAAACGTAGTCGTTGACAGATGCAAGGTCCAAAAATAAAAATAGTCCTATCTCTTCAAACACAAGGCTCAAAGCCCTTGCTCCGCCAAACTCTAAAGCCTCTTTTGACACTGATTTAAAACCTTTAGCCTTTGATTTGAACACATACAACTTATTGGTAATAAACGCATAGATTACCGATAGAAGCCATGCCACTACATTTGCAAAAAGATAGTGCTCATGTCCGATAAGGTTCAGCATCGCCCAATACACCACAAAATTTACAACAGTTGTGCCGATGCCAAACAATGTATATAATATAAACTCTTTATGCTTTAATATCATCTTTATCACTCTTTAAATGTTCTTTTATTATGTAGACAGGTCTGTTTTTTGCCTGAATATACATTTTCGCCATATATTCACCCAAAACTCCCAGACAGAAGAGCTGCAGTCCGCCTAAAAGCAGTACCAAAACTACTATCGTAGCATAACCGGGAACATCAATTCCCCAAAACAGCTTCTGAATTACTACAACAATCAAATATATAACAGAAACAACCGAAGATAAAAACCCGATATAAGTAGATAACCTCAAGGGTGCAGTAGAAAAAGCTATTACGCCCTCTACGGCGTATTTAAAGAGATTTTTAGTATTCCACTTGGTTTCTCCTGATTCCCTTTGTGCTACTTCGTAGGGTATGTATTCTGTGTTAAAGCCTACCCAGCTGAATATTCCCTTGGAAAATCTGTGGTATTCCGTCATAGAAAGTATGGCATCTACCATAGTGCGACGCATCAGGCGAAAATCCGATGCTCCGTTTACAAAATCTACGTCGGAGATTTTATTTATTACCTTATAAAAGCAGGATTTGATGCAAGATATTACTTTTCCCTCGCGGCGCTTTTTTTGATATGCTGTTACACAGTCGATGTCTTCTTTTTCATTTAAGATATCAAGCATCGTAAGTACTACCTCGGGGCGCTGCTGTAAGTCTGCATCTATTATACACACAACGTCGCCGACAGATGCTGAGAGTCCCGCATACATTGCGGCTTCTTTGCCGAAGTTACGGCTAAATGATACCACCTGCATAAGTGCTTCGTTTTCCTGATAGAGTTTTTTTAAGATCGCGCCTGTTTTATCACGGCTTCCGTCATTTACAAAAACTACTTCGTAATCTATATCATTTTTAAATGTTTTTTTGGTTTCTTCTAAAAACCTCTCTACATTGCCCTCTTCGTTATAACAGGGCACTACCAAAGAAAGCTTCATAATTATCTACCGCCTTCGTACTTTGCACATCTGTGCATATTATATCAAATATTATACAATCTTGTCAATATACACGTTTTTTGCTGTCTAGTTTCACGTTTTTTGCTTCCGTTAAAAAATACATTAAAAATGCTTGATTTTAAAAATGTGTTGTGTTAAAATCAACTTAACTTCATAGTAAAGGTTATGACCGAAAACAAGTAGGCTTACCCGAGTGCTTTAAGAGAGATGTCGGTTGCTGCAAGACATTGGCTACGGTAGGTTGAATACATTTCGCGAGCTGCGCACCGAAAATTTGTTAGTAGGCTGCGACGGGCGTTCCCGTAACAGAACTAGGGTATGTAAGTACCCGACAAGGCTCTTACCGTGAGATAAGGGCGAACCGAGGTGGTACCACGAGAGTATTTCTCGTCCTCTGGATTAAAATCTTGAGGGCGGGATTTTTTTATTTCCGCCCAAATCACAGAAAGGATGATTTTTAAGAATGGATACTTTGTTAAAAATCGGTTTACTTGTTATCTTCTTTGCAGTTATGGTTGCTGTTGGTCTTTACTGCAGAAAACACTCAACAGACGTAAACGGCTTCGTTTTGGGTGGTCGTTCCGTTGGTCCTTGGCTTACAGCCTTTGCCTACGGTACATCTTACTTCTCTGCCGTAATTTTCGTAGGCTACGCCGGTCAGTTCGGCTGGAAGTTTGGTATTGCCTCTACCTGGATTGGTATAGGAAATGCCGTTATCGGCTCTTTGATGGCTTGGGTTATCTTAGGCAGAAGAACTCGCCTTATGACACAGCATCTGGGCTCTGCTACAATGCCTGAATTCTTCGGCAAAAGATTTAATAGTTCTGCATTAAAGATTGCCGCATCTATTCTTGTATTTATTTTCTTAATTCCCTACACAGCGTCACTTTACAACGGTCTTTCAAGACTTTTTGATATGGCGTTTCCCCAGATTGACTACTCAACCTGCGTAATCGTTATGGCTGTCTTAACAGGTATCTACGTTATTGCAGGGGGCTATATGGCAACTGCAATCAACGACTTCATTCAGGGTATTATCATGCTGGGCGGTATAGTGGCTATAATCGCCGCAGTATTAAATGTAAACGGCGGATTTATAGAATCATTAAACGGTCTGGCTCAGATTGAAGCAGAAAACGGTGTTCCCGGTGCGTTTAACTCATTCTTTGGTCCTGACCCGCTGAACTTGATGTTTGTAGTTATTCTTACATCATTAGGTACATGGGGACTTCCTCAGATGGTACAGAAATTCTACGCTATAAAGAGCGAAAAAGATATAAACAAAGGTACAATTATTTCGACAATATTTGCCCTTGTGGTTGCAGGCGGTTGCTACTTCTTGGGTGGCTTCGGAAGACTCTTTACAGATAAACTTTCATTTGCCGCTGACGGCTCAATTGTGGGTGGCTTTGATGCTGTAATTCCTACAATGCTTGACGGACTTCCCGAGATTTTGATTGCTATTGTTATCGTTTTGGTATTATCTGCTTCAATGTCAACACTTTCTTCATTGGTATTGGCATCAAGTTCAACCTTGACACTTGACTTCTTAAAAGGACACGTTATAAAGAATATGTCCGAGAAAAAGCAGGTGCTTATTATGAGACTTTTGATTGTGGTATTTATTGTAATTTCTGCAGTTATCGCAATCAATAAGGATAAGCTCACCGCTATCGCACAGATGATGGGTATTTCCTGGGGTGCTTTAGCAGGTGCGTTCTTGGCTCCCTTCCTCTTTGGATTATACTGGAAAAAAACCACAAAAT
This sequence comes from Congzhengia sp., assembly GCA_045591015.1. Taxonomy (GTDB): domain Bacteria; phylum Bacillota; class Clostridia; order UBA1381; family UBA9506; genus Congzhengia. The sequence goes on along the minus strand of JAZNSC010000003.1, from coordinate 145,640 downwards.
CATCAGTTTGGGCAAGCTTTATATTTGGCGCCGGAATTATGATTTTGAACATGGTAGCAAAGCCCTTGTTCCCTGCTATCTTGCAATCTCCCATCAACTGCGGTGTTATCGCAATGCTCGGCGGACTCATAATCGTTCCCGTTGTTTCATGGATTACACCGAAACTACAAAAAAATGTTGTAGAAGGGATGTTTTCATGTTACAATAAAAAGGTAACCGTAGATGCTAAAGAATCACTTGGCGAATAATTTTAACAAATATATGAAATTAAGACAAAGAGTATAGGTTACCCTATACTCTTATGTCGCTTTTTGGGAAAGGAAAAATATTATGCCTATCACAGACATTTTACAAAAAAACGCAGACTTTTACCCCAACGATGTGGCATTGGTGGAAATCAACCCCAAGCACGAAAATCAGATGCTCACAACCTGGCGTGAATATGCGTTGATTGAAAGTAACACCCGCGAGGTTTACAGAAAGGAAATCACCTGGAGCGAGTTTAATAAGCGCGCAAACCGTTTTGCAAACTTTTTGCTCTCAAGAGGTGTAAAGCGCGGCGATAAGGTTGCGATACTCCTTATGAACTGCCTTGAGTGGTTGCCCGTGTATTTCGGCGCATTAAAGGCAGGTGCATTAGCGGTGCCCTTAAACTACCGCTATACAGCAGACGAAATCAAGTACTGTCTTGACTTGTCTGATTCTGATATTATTATTTTCGGACCTGAATTTACAGGTCGTATTGAGGGAATTCACTCAAGAGTTAAGCACGTAAAGATGTGGCTTTACTTAGGCGAGGATTGTCCCTCATTTGCAGAAAGCTACGATGAGCTTACATCATACTGCTCGTCAAAATCACCCCACATCAAGCTCACAGACCAAGACGATGCGGCGATTTATTTCTCATCGGGTACTACAGGCTTTCCTAAGGCGATTTTACATAAGCACCAGAGCTTAACTCACGCCGCTATGACGGAGCAGGCACACCACGGACAAACCAAAGACGATGTGTTCTTGTGCATTCCGCCTCTATATCACACAGGCGCGAAAATGCACTGGTTCGGTAGCTTTTTAGTTGGCGGTAAGGCAGTCTTACTAAAGGGTATCAAGCCCGAGTGGATTTTAAAGGTAGCATCAGAGGAAAGCTGCTCTATCGTGTGGCTTTTGGTGCCGTGGGCGCAGGATATATTAGATGCTATTGACCGCGGTGAAATAGACCTTGCAAACTATAACTTATCTCAATGGCGCCTGATGCACATCGGTGCACAACCCGTACCTCCCAGCCTTATTAAGCGCTGGAAGAGCCTCTTCCCCAATCACGCCTACGATACAAACTATGGTCTTTCTGAATCAATCGGCCCCGGTTGTGTACACCTTGGCGTTGAAAACGAGCACAAGGTAGGCGCAATAGGTAAAGCAGGCTTCGGTTGGGAAACTAAAATCGTGGACGAAAACAGACAAGAAGTGGCTAAAGGTCAGGTTGGCGAACTTGCAGTTAAGGGCCCCGGTGTTATGACCTGCTACTATAAAGACGAAAAAGCCACAAACGACGTTTTGGCTGACGGCTGGCTCTTTACGGGAGATATGGCGCAGGAGGACGCTGACGGATTTATATACCTTGTTGACAGAAAGAAAGACGTTATCATTTCAGGTGGCGAAAACTTATACCCCGTACAGATTGAGGACTTCTTAAGAAAGAACGATGCGATTTCAGACGTTGCTGTTATCGGTCTTCCCGATGCTCGTCTTGGCGAAATTGCAGCGGCTATCATTCAGGTAAAAGAGGGTATGACTCTAACAGAAGAGGACGTTCAGGATTTCTGTCTCGATATGCCAAGGTATAAGCGTCCCCACAAAATTATTTTTGCAGATGTGCCCAGAAACCCCACAGGCAAAATCGAAAAACCCAAACTTCGCCAGATTTACTGTGGCGAAAGCGTAGTAGCGCAGCAGAACGAAATCAAATAATCTAATGTTTTACTTGATTATGATGTCATTTAATGTCATAATATAGGTATAATCTTATACACATAGGTAGGTAACAAATATGAAAAAACTAATGCTTGGCAATGCCGCAGTAGCACGCGGTGCTTATGAAGCGGGCGTAGGCGTGGTAGCATCATACCCCGGCACCCCCAGCACCGAAATTACTGAGGAAATTGTAAAATACGACGAAATATACGCAGAATGGTCGCCTAACGAAAAGGTGGCAGGCGAGGTTGCAATCGGTGCATCAATTGCCGGCGCACGAGCTATGAGCTGTATGAAGCACGTAGGCTTAAACGTTATGGCTGACCCGGTGTTTACCGTAAGCTATTCCGGTGTAAACGGCGGTTTGGTTTTCTGCGTTGCAGACGACCCCGGTATGCACTCATCACAAAACGAGCAGGACTCACGTCACTACGCTAAAGCATCTAAAATTATGATGCTTGAGCCTGCAGACTCATCAGAATGTAAAGAATTTACAAAAGAGGCATTTTCTTTGTCCGAAAAATTCGATACTCCTGTATTTATAAGACTTTCAACACGTGTTTCACACTCACAGAGTATGGTAAACCTTTGTGACCGCGAGGACGTAGAGTTAAAGCCTTATGAAAAAAATATCGGCAAGTACGTTATGATGCCTGCAAATGCAATCCGCCGTCACGTTGTGGTGGAAGACAGAATGGCGTCCCTCGCCGAATTTGCAGAAACCACAGAACTCAACACAGTAGAAAACAACAAAAGCAAAATCGGCGTAATTTCTGCAGGTATTGCATATATGTATGCAAAAGAGGCTTTAGGTGATAAGGTTGACTACTTAAAGCTCGGTATGGTATACCCCTTGCCCGAAAAGAAAATTATCGACTTTGCAAAAAAACACACAAAACTTTACGTTATAGAAGAACTTGACCCCGTTATCGAAAACCACATAAAGGCACTTGGCGTAAAAGTTATCGGAAAAGATGCCTTTACCCTTTTGGGCGAGTACACACCTGCCATGATTAAAAAGGCAGTTTTGGGTGCAGATGCCCCCGAGTGTGCCGAAATCGGCGAAGCAATTCCCGTTCGTCCGCCCGTTATGTGTGCAGGTTGTCCCCACAGAGGTACATTCTATGTGCTCAAAAAGCTCGGTCTTGTGGTGTCCGGTGATATCGGTTGTTATACATTGGGCGCAGTGGCTCCCCTGCAGTCTGTTGACACAACAATCTGTATGGGTGCATCAGTTTCTGCAGCTCACGGTATGGCAAAGGCAAGAGGCGAGGAGTTCAACAAAAAGTTAGTTTCCGTTATCGGTGACTCAACCTTTATGCATTCAGGTATTACGGGGCTTGTTGACATTGTATATAACAAAGGCAATAACACAGTAATCATCCTTGACAACTCCATCACAGGTATGACGGGCCATCAGGAAAACCCCACCACAGGCAAAACAATCCGCGGCGAAGCAACAAAGCAGGTTGATTTGATTGCTTTGGCACGTGCTGTTGGTATTGAACACGTTGTAGTGGCTGACCCCTTTGATGTAAAAGAGTTTGAGCGAGTTGTAAAAGAAGAAACAGAAAGAGACGAACCCTCTGTTATCATTGCACAGCGTCCTTGCGCTCTCTTAAAGGGCGTTAAATACACAGGACATTGCAAAATTACAGACGCTTGTAAAAACTGCAAAATGTGTATGAAATTAGGTTGCCCCGCAATCACAGTAAAAGACAATAAAGTCGTAATCGATGCAACGCAGTGTAACGGTTGCGGACTTTGTATAAACGTTTGCCCCTTTGGTGCAATCGAAAAAGAAGAGTAAGGAGGAATAATCGTGACTAAAAACATTATGATAGTTGGCGTTGGCGGTCAGGGTACCCTTCTTGCCAGCAGAATTTTAGGAAATACAGTTATAAACGAGGGCTACGACGTTAAGGTTTCTGAGGTTCACGGTATGAGCCAGCGAGGCGGCAGCGTTGTTACTTATGTAAAATACGGTGAGAAAGTTTATTCTCCCATTATAGACAGAGGCGAGGCTGATATCATTCTGGCTTTTGAGCTGTTAGAAGCGTATCGCGCTCTGCCCTATTTAAAAGCAGGCGGAAAAATCATCGTAAACGGCCAACAAATTGACCCCATGCCCGTAATCACAGGGGCAGCAGAGTACCCCGAAAACATCGCAGAAAAAATCGCAGAAAAAGCCGATATCAAGGTAATTGATGCACTCTCGGCGGCGCGCGAAGCCGGAAATATCAAAGCCGTAAACGTAGTTTTAATTGGCGTAATGGCAAAATCAACCGATATTCCTTACGAAAAATGGGTTGAAACAATAAAAACAACCGTGCCTGAAAAGTTTTTGGACGTAAACTTAAAGGCATTTGACTTAGGTTATAACATCTAATTTTAAGAGGTGAAGAAAATGAAAATGTGGCAGGAAGAATACGAGGCTATGCCCCGTGAAGAACTGACCAAACTCCAGAGCGAGCGTTTGTGTAATCAGGTAAAAAGAATGTACGAACGTGTTGAGCTTTTTAGAAAAAGAATGGACGAATTAGGCTTAACACCCGACGATATCAAGGGTGTGGAGGATTTGCACAAACTCCCATTTTCCTACAAACAGGACCTTCGTGACTACTACCCCTACGGCTTATTTGCAGTACCTATGAAGGACATCAGACGTGTTCACGCGTCATCCGGTACAACAGGTAAGCAAATCGTTGTAGGCTATACAGATAATGACTTATCTATGTGGGCAGATTGCTTTGCCAGAATGCTTATTGCAACAGGCAACGACGAAAACTCTTTCGTTCACGTTGGCTATGGTTTAGGACTCTTTACCGGCGGTTTCGGTGCTCACGACGGCGCAGTAAGAATAGGCGCTACCGCTATTCCGATTTCTGCAGGTAACACACAAAGACAAATCCAGACAATGATTGACTTTGGCTCAACTGTTCTTTGCTGTACACCCTCATACGCTATGTATCTGGGCGAAACAATTGAAGAAATGGGCTTAAAGGACCAGTTGAAATTAAAAGCAGGTATCTTCGGTGCAGAACCCTGGACAGAAGAAATGAGAGCGCAGATTGAAGAAAAACTCGGCTTAAAGGCTTACGATATTTACGGTCTTTCTGAAATTATGGGACCCGGTGTTTCTTACGAATGTGAATATCAGTGCGGTATGCACGTTTGTGAAGACCATTTCATCCCTGAAATTATCGACCCCGACACAGGCGAAGTACTTCCCGAGGGCGAATGGGGCGAGCTGGTATTTACCACAATCACAAAAGAGGGCTTCCCCCTTATTCGTTACAGAACACGTGATATCTGCTCACTAAATTACGAAAAATGCAAGTGCGGAAGAACTCACGTAAGAATGAAAAAACCCCAGGGCAGAACAGACGATATGCTTATCATTCGTGGTGTTAACGTATTCCCCTCACAGATTGAGGAAGTGCTCCTAAAAATCGGTGGCGACGTTACACCTAACTATCAGATTATCGTTGACCGCGAAAACAACACCGATACCTTCCAGGTAAATGTTGAAATGAGCGAAGAGCTCTTTGCTGATGGCTCAATCAAGAAGATTTCATCTGTTGAAAAAGCAATTACCGAAAAGCTACGTTCTATGCTTGGCATCGGTCCTAAGGTATGCCTTGTAAACCCCAAATCAATCGAACGCTCAGAGGGTAAAGCAAAGCGCGTTATCGATAAGAGAAAATTAAAATAAGGAGTGACGTGTATGTTTATTAAACAACTTTCTATTTTCGTTGAAAACAAATTCGGAAGACTTGAAGCAATTGTAGACACCTTGTCAAAGGCAAACATCAATCTTCGTGCTCTCTCTTTGGCAGAAGCAGAAAACTACGGCGTGCTCCGTGTAATAGTAGACGATGCTAATGCAGCCAAGAAAGCATTGAACGATGTAGGTGTTATTGCAAAAATCACAGACGTTGTGGCGGTGTATTTGGATGACCGTTCAGGCGGTCTTGCATCTGTTCTTTCAGTTTTGAAGAGCGCTGAAATCAGCATCGAATATATGTATGCATTCTTGGGCAGAACAGAGGGCAAAGCATTGATGGTACTGGCTACAGAGGACGAAGCAAAAACAGAAAAAGTCCTCGCCGAAAACAACGTGCCTATGGCATCACAAAACGAAATATAAGTGGCTGTAGCAAAATGTGCAGACCACACAATTCAAAACAAATATTGTTTATAAATTACAGAAGCAATTCGAGCAACACGAATTGCTTCCTTTTTTATTGACAAAATCTCGGAAATAGTGTTATAATGATATAAGTATTGTAAAAAACTTACGGAGGATGAAAAATGACAAGAACTTACGTAAAAGACATCAAAAATAATATTGGAGAAACCGTAAAAGTTCAGGGCTTTGTTGAAAATTTTCGTAACAGCAAGGCTATGGCATTCATCATATTAAAGGACATTACAGGCAAAATTCAGGTAACAGTAGAAAAAGAAGCGCACCCCGAAATGGAGGGCGCTTTAGAAACCTTAACAGGTGATTCTGTAATCACAGTTATCGGTAAAGTAATCGAAAACGAATATGTAAAAATGGGCGGAATCGAAATTCTTCCCGACGAGTTAATAGTAGAAAGCATCGCAGATGCACTCCCCATTACAAGAAAAGAAATTCCCGCCACCAAGAAAAAGCAGGCAGTTGAGCGTTCTTCAATTGACCAGAGAATTGACTTTCGTTGGATTGACTTAAGAACAGACGAAAATCAGCTTATGTTCAAGGTGCAGACAGCATTCGTTGGCGCTATGCGTGAATTCTTAATAGAAAAAGACTTTATCGAAATTCACTCACCCAAACTCATCGGCACAGCATCAGAAAGTGGTTCTGATGTTTTTGAGGTAAAATACTTCGACAGAAACGCATACCTTGCACAGAGCCCCCAGTTCTACAAGCAGATGGCTATGGCAAGCGGATTTGAAAAAATCTTTGAAGTAGGACCTGTTTTCCGTGCAGAAAAATCCTACACCAGCAAGCACACAACAGAATTCACTGGCTTTGACCTTGAATTCAGCTATATAAACGATTATCGTGACGTAATGCAGTTGGAAGCAGAACTTTTGACTTATGCGCTCGGCAAGGTATCAGAAAAATACGGCGCGGAAATCGAAGAAATGTTCGGTATTCCCGTTGTTGTTCCCAAGCTTCCTTTCCCCACAGTGACACTGGCTGAACTCTATCGCGGCTTGGAAGAAGATTTTGGCTACACAGTACCCGATTCTGAAAAAGGCGACCTTACAACAGAAGCAGAACGCTTGAGTTTTGAATGGGTAAAGAAACATTACGACCATGAGTTCTTATTCGTAACAGATTTCGATGCAGAGAAGAGAGCCTTCTACCACATGAGAGACGAAAAAGGTATGCCTTTGGGTTATGACCTTATCTGGCGCGGCGTAGAAATCACAACAGGCGCACAGCGTGAGCACAGATACGATATCTTAAAGAAACAGGCAGAGGAAAAAGGCTTGGCAGAAGACGTTAAGTTCTACCTCGAATTCTTCCGTTACGGTTGTCCTCCTCACGGCGGATTTGGTATCGGTATAGACAGACTTACCATGTTGTTGTTAGGACTTCATATCAAAGATGCAATGTTTATATTCAGAGGCCCAAATAGATTAAACCCCTAAGAGACCGATGAATTTAGCGCACAACCATTCAAAACAAGTTTTTAAATAAAGAATAAAAAACAAAGGCACTCGGTACACCGAGTGCCTTTTTAGCACATTTTTTACTTTTCTATAACCATACTTGTATCGCGAATTATCGGCTCGTTAAATACCAGATGTAAGTACTCATCACGTTTTTCCCCTTCTATCAGGAACTGTACCGAGCTGACTGTGCCGAGCTCTGTCAATGAATTTACTATTGAATATACAGTAAACAATTCACCTGATGAGCCGCCCTGGTGCTTTGTGACAAATTCTTTTGAAAGATTTACAAAGCATACATTGTTTTTTGTTTCAACTGACAAAACCTTTGTTTCATTCGGTATTGTAGCTATACAACCATCTGTTTTTGGTCCTTTTACCAACTCATCTACAACAACTTTCTCTACTGCGCCTGCTGCAGGAACCTCTACTTTTCTGCGCTCAATAGTGAGCCCCTCGCCCATTTCGTCAATAAAATAAAGGGTGAGTGTGGTTTCGGCGTTGTCCTTTGATGCGGTTGTATTTATTATGTCGCTTTCCATTATAACTCCAAGTGCTTTTCCATCGACACCTAACGCCGCTTCGCCCTCAACTAAAATGCTTACACCTGAAACATAATCCAAAGAACACAAGGTTTTTGCAACTGCTGCAGGAGCTAACGCATTCCTCAAATCATCCTTATCGGAAAATTCTTTTGTAAAGTCAACGATTGCAATTTCATCTTTAACAGTGGCAGAAATCAGCTCTGTGCCGTCACAGAGTGGACTTTTTAATCCGGCAGGAGGTGTGAGCAATTTTTCCACCAGATATTCTATCTGCTCGCGCTTTGAACCATCAGGAAGACTTACCTCTGCCTCTATAAGCTCTGTGCCGTCACCCTCAATATAATACACGGAGGCGGTGTTTTCCGTTGAAACCTCGCGCCCTCCAAAAGAGCATCCTGTCATAACGATAATGGCCGAAATGAGTATTAAAGAAATGATGGTGCATTTTTTCATTGTAATACCTTCTTTCGAATATATTGCCTATCAGGCTACTATAATTGTATCATCAATATATTAAAAAAACGTAACAATAGTATTAAATTTAATGAATTACTCTCATTTTCAGGTAACCCTCTTTTATTCCTTTGTCTGAAATGTATATTTTGTCTGTGCCAAAAAACTCCCCTATTGCCGAATAAATGGCAAGTCCGGGAATAATTGTATATTTTCTCTTGGGAGAAACTTCTTCGAAAATTTTCATAATTTCAGGGTCATTTATAAAAATCTCAATCATTTTGTCGATGGATTCCTGATTTAAGTCGCCACTTCCCAAAAACATCTGGGAGAGCTTTCTTGCAATGCGCACGCCACCACCTACAAGGCACAAATCCTCGGCATTTATTCCGTCCATAGTATCCTTTAGGTGCTTTGTGATTTCTGATTTTATTTTTTCTACCTCAGAGAACGTCGGAATCTCTCCCGACACGAATCCCTTATATGATTTTAGCGACCCCCAAGGTACAGAATGAATGCGCGTTGGCTGTCCGTTAGAAAATGCAATTATCTCACTACTGCCTCCACCTACGTCTGCCATCACACCGTTCTTTATGCCAAAATCCTCATAAGCCCCCAAAAAGCTCAATATTCCCTCGTCATCACCTGACAAAATTTCCATGGTAATGCCTGTTTTTTCTTTTATCTTTTCTATTGCTTCATGCGAGTTTTTGGCGTTTCTTATTGCCGCGGTGGCAAATGCGTAAACTTCTGCATCGTGCTTCTTTGCAGTTTTTTCGTGGGCAAGCAAAGCGTCGGCACATACGTCTATTCCCGTATCTGTGATTTTGCCGTCTTTGATATGGGAGGCAAGATTTGCAAAGATTGCCTCTGTAAAGATTTCGCAAAAAGATTCACCCTCTACATCATATATAGACATTCTGATTGTATTTGAGCCTGTATCTACAATTGCGTAGTTCATATTTCCTCCTTAAAGCATATAAAGCAATATGCTCAAAAAATGCATAAGGCTTCCCAGTACTACAAATATATGGAAAACCGAGTGAATATATCTTTTTTTATGACCAAAGCCGTAAAATACTGCACCAACTGTATAAAAAATCCCACCTGCAATTAAAAGCCACATTCCCCGGGCTCCTACTGCGTTCCAGGCGGGCTTTGCCGCTGCAATTATACACCAGCCCATACCCAGATAGCATATCATTGAAAACACCTTGTACTTTTCCAAATCTATAGAGTTGAGCACAATTCCCAAAACCGCAATGCCCCAGATTATACCGAAAATAGTCCAGCCAAGTGCCGGATACATTTCTCTGATGGGACTTAAGCAAATCGGTGTATATGTACCTGCTATCAGCAAAAATATAGAGCAGTGGTCTATAACCTGAAAAACTTTTTTTGCCGTCAAGTGTGGTCGTAAACCGTGGTATATACTTGACATCGTGTATAAAACAATCATTGTGGCACCGTAAATCGCACCACCTACAACACCGTAGACATTGCCGCGAATTGCCGCAAAAACAACGCACAAAACCAGCGCCACAACGCCTATTCCTCCGCCTACTATATGGGTTGACATATTAAAAATTTCCTCCCCCTTGGTATAATTGGGGAGTATTCTGTTAATTAGCTTTGTTCGTTTCATGTTTTTTCTCCTTGAATGATATTTGCTCATTTTAAATTATAAATCCCAAAAACTCCATTGTCAAGCGATTTTTCGTAGTGTTTGCAATTCGTTTTAAATGTAATAAAATTACTATTTTTTATTGACAACATAAATTCACTTATAGTATAATATCAAGGTGCTTGTAGTTTCCTGCTGGAGTGGCACAGTTGGTAGCGCAGCTGATTCGTAATCAGCAGGTCGTGGGTTCAAGTCCCATCTCCAGCTCCAAGCTATAAGCTATTCTATATTTTTTAGGGGTAGTGATAAAAATGATTAAAAACAAGTATTTGCTTGACGTTTTAGAAACAGTTAAGCGCAGAAGCTCATCAGAGCCCGAATTCTTACAGGCTGTAGAAGAAGTTTTAGAGTCTATCGAGCCTGTTGTAGATGCTCGCCCCGAGCTTCAGGAAAAAGGTATTGTAGAAAGTATCGTTGAACCCGAAAGAGCAATTATGTTCCGTGTTCCCTGGGTTGACGACAACGGCACAGTTCAGGTAAACAGAGGTTATCGTGTACAGTTTAACAGTGCAATCGGACCTTACAAGGGCGGTCTTCGTTTCCATCCTTCAGTTTACATCGGTATCATCAAATTTTTAGGCTTTGAACAGATTTTTAAAAACGCTTTAACAGGTCTTCCTATCGGCGGCGGTAAGGGTGGTTCTGACTTTGACCCCAGAGGCAAGTCTGACGGCGAAATCATGAGATTCTGTCAGTCATTTATGACAGAACTTTCTCGTCACATCGGCTCACACGTTGACGTTCCCGCAGGTGACATCGGCGTTGGCGCAAGAGAAATCGGTTACCTCTTCGGTCAGTACAAAAGAATCTGCAACAACTTCGAAAACGCAGTATTGACAGGCAAGGGCCTTTCTTACGGCGGCAGCTTAATCCGTCCTGAAGCTACAGGTTACGGCGCTGTTTATTTCTGCGACGAAGTGTTAGCAAGATACGGCGAAGGCGTTAAAGGTAAGACATTTGCAGTTTCAGGCTTCGGTAACGTTGCTTGGGGTGCAGTATTAAAGATTAACCAGTTAGGCGGTAAAGTTCTTACAATTTCAGGTCCTGACGGTTACGTTTACGACGAAGACGGCATCACAGAAGAAAAAGCAGCATACATGCTCACAATGCGTTCATCAGGACGTGACAAGGTTCAGGATTATGCTGATAAATTCGGTGCAAAGTTCTTCCCCGGCGAAAAGCCCTCGGGTGTTAAGGTTGACGTTGTTATGCCTTGCGCAACACAGAACGAAGTACAGTTAGAAGATGCAAAGAAAATTGTTGCTAACGGCACAAAGTACTACATAGAAGTTGCTAATATGCCCACAACAGCAGAAGCAATTGAATACTTCAAGGCAAACGATGTTGTTGTTGCTCCGTCAAAAGCAGTTAATGCCGGCGGTGTTGCTGTTTCAGCATTGGAAATGAGCCAGAACTCAATGAGACTTTCTTGGTCTGCTGAAGAAGTTGACGAAAAGCTCCACGGCATCATGAAAACAATCTACAAGAACGTAAGCAGTGCTGCTAAAGAATACGGCATGGAAGACAACCTCATCGCAGGTGCTAACATCGCAGGTTTCTTAAGAGTAGCAGAAGCAATGCTTGCTCAGGGTATTGTATAATAATTAAAAAGTTACAGGCTGTAGCGCACGCTACAGCCTGTTTTTTATGCTTTTATAAATTCTGTATTTTTATATTTTTCTTTTAGTTCAATGCTCATTTCCTTGTCGCTTATAAAATAGTCTACCTCGTCTAATGTGCATTGAACGATTTTTACACTTCTTCCTACTTTATCGCTACTGCACATATAGACGCGCTTCTTTGCGTTTTCTATCATTGCGCGGTTGTGCATATAGTAGCCCTCGGGTTTTATGGTTATTGTTCCTTTATCATCAATTCCGTCTGTAGAAAAAAACATAATATCTGCCTGAAATGAGGAAAAAACCTTGGCAGTAATCATTCCGGACAGTGTTCCGGGGGATTCGGTCACAAGTCCACCGGTGCAGTAAGACTCCACTCCGTTTTCGTGAAGATAGGATGCCAACATCATATTATTTGTAATTACGCATATATTTTTCTTGGCGGTGAGATAATGACCAAGGTACTGTGTAGTGGTAGACCCGTCAACAAAAACAATATCGCCGTCCTTGATCAAAGTTGACGCAATTTGTGCGATTTTGTTTTTTTCTTGTTTTTTACTGTGCTGGCGGAATTTAAAGGGAGTTGCGTTTTCTTCGTTTATTTCTACTCCACCATAGGTGCGCTTGACCAAGCCTTGCTTTTCCAAAAGCACTAAATCGCGGCGAATGCTTGCAGGACTGTATCTTATTTGCTCCACCAGATAGTCCACTGTGGCATAGTGTGTGAGTTTTAAAATTTTAATTATTTCGTCCATTCGTTCCTGCTGATACACAAAATCACCTCTTGATTAAAGTTGATTATTTTTAAATTTTTTCGCCATTATTGATTTTTCTTGATTATATGATAAAATGATTTTATTGTCAAGAGTAAATAATTTTAAGGAGATATACTATGAAACTTTTCATCGACACAGCCAACGTGGAAGAAATCAAAAAAGCAAACGACTTAGGCATAATCGCAGGCGTTACCACTAACCCCTCGCTCATTGCCAAAGAAGGTCGCGACTTTATCGAAGTAGTAAAGGAAATCACAAAAATCGTAAATGGCCCCATAAGCGCAGAGGTAATCTCCCTTGAGGCTGACAAAATGATAAAAGAGGCAGAAGAACTCGTAGCAAAAATCAACACCCCCAACCTCGTGATTAAAATTCCTATGTGCGCAGAGGGCTTAAAGGCAGTGAAATACCTATCTCAAAAGGGTATAAAAACAAATGTAACCCTTATCTTCTCTGCATCCCAGGCACTTCTTGCCGCAAGAGCAGGGGCAACCTATGTAAGTCCCTTTGTAGGAAGACTTGACGATATAGGCAGAACAGGTATGGAGTTAATAGAGCAAATCGCAAATATCTTTGTGTTGCACGATATAAAAACTGAAATCATCGCAGCATCAATAAGAACACCCATTCACGTAACAGATGCGGCGCTATCAGGCAGCCACATTGCAACAGTTCCCTACAAAGTAATTGAGCAGATGCTACATCATCCTCTCACAGATGCAGGAATTGAAAAATTTCTTGCTGATTGGGTAACAGTTGAAAAATAAAAATCTTTTTCAAAGTCATAAAAAAAAGTTCTCGGTAAATCCGAGGACTTTTTTGTTTCTATATCTTCTTATCAGGTAGTTGAACCAACACTATTGCTGCAAACATCAGTACACAACCTGCAATCTGAGATATGCTCATATTCTGTCCTAAAATCAGCCAACCTGCAATTGCCGCAAATACCGATTCTAACGACATAATAATCGATGCTGTGGTAGGCTCTGCATAGCGCTGACCCACTACCTGCAAGGTGTATGCCACACCACAGGACATAAGTCCTGAATAAAGGAGTGCCGTAGAGCAGCTCATAATAGCATCAATTTCAGGCGTTTCCAATATGAACATCAAAATTGCATTTATAGTACCTGCCACCAAAAACTGTGTGCAGGAAAGCTTCAATCCGTCAATATCCGATACGAATTTATCTATACATAAAATCTGTCCTGCAAAAAACAGCGCACATATAATGGTCAAAACGTCGCCAACGTTAAAGTCGGCACGCTCGCCGAACATACACAGAAAATACATTCCCAAAACTGCAGTAAGTATGCCCAATATCATCTTGAAGTTCAGTCTTTTGCCTACAAAAAGTCCGATAATCGCTACAAATATTATGTAAAGAGCCGTCAAAAATCCACTCTTTGCCGTTGTGGTGGTTTGTAGACCGTAGGTCTGAAGTGTCTGTGCCACGCACAAAAACACACCACAGATTCCGCCGTATTTTAAGAGCTTTTTCATATTGGTTTTTTTGTAGGTGCCTTGTTTTTTCTTATTTTCGTCTATTATCGATATCACGGGCAAAAGTGCAAGTCCGCCCATTAAGGTACGTATTCCCATAAAGGTGTTGGGCTCGATGTACTCCATTCCTACACTTTGGGACACAAAGGACACGCCCCAGATAATTGCCGTAATAAATAATATGATATTTCCTTTTAGTTTTGTTGCCATTTTTCTCTCCGATTATTTTAGTACTACGTTTTTATCGCCTAAGATTTCTTTTAATTCCCAAATCAATTCGTCCGTGGCATCTGCCCACAAGTGCGGCGGCGCCATAGAAGTCTTTTTGGTTTCTTCTTTATAAATCAGCACAGGGGTTTTGCCGCATTTTTCTTTTAAAACTTGGGTAACTCTTTCTAAAAGATAGTCTTTTCCTATAGAAAATTTAAGATAGAGTTTTTTGGTGTTTGTTTGCTTTAATTCCTTTGAAACTTCAGGAATTACCGCCTTTGGCACCGAGGGTTTTGCTCCGCGAGTCAAAGGCTCTACCATATCGCAGATGATTTTTGGCTCTTCGTCTTCTTTGAGACTTAATTTACCTGTAACAATCAGCGCCGCATCTTCCTCTAAGTATTTTCTGCATCTGTCAAATACTGTGGGGAACACGATGATTTCTGCTTGCGCCGTTAAATCTTCTGCAGTCACAAATGCCATCAGCTTATTGTTTCTTGTAACCTTGGACTTAATTGATGAAACAAGCACACAAACCTGAACGCTCATACCGTCTGTAAATGTGTTTGTGCCTATTTCTTCATCGCCGCTGCTTATAAAATCTGCAAAGGATATGGTGGAAATCTCCTCTATTTCTTCCACAAATTCTTTTAAGGGGTGGCCAGAAATATAGTAACCGATGCTTTCTTTTTCAAATTTTAAGAGTTCCTTTTGAGAAAGTTCGGGAATATATTTTTCCTCTTCCACCGCAAAAAAGCCCTCATCACCAAAAAGGTTAATTTGACCCTCCAGGTTTCGCTTCATATCATCAGCAAGGGAGTCTATGATACCCTCAAACTCTGCTAAAAGTCGCGAACGACTCTCGCCTAATGAATCAAAAGCACCTGCCTTGATTAAGTACTCGT
Source organism: Congzhengia sp. (assembly GCA_045591015.1). Taxonomy (GTDB): domain Bacteria; phylum Bacillota; class Clostridia; order UBA1381; family UBA9506; genus Congzhengia. The sequence goes on along the minus strand of JAZNSC010000003.1, from coordinate 130,304 downwards.
GAACTCTCTTGGTTACACCCAGTTTCATCGAGCGCTTTGCAAAATCTTTGTAGTCTTTAAAGGGTCCGTTTTCTTCTCTTTCTTTTACTATGCCGTCTACACAGCCTACGCCTACATTTTTGATAACGGCGAGGCCAAAGCGGATGTCTTTACCCTTTACGGCAAAGCCTGCAATACTTTCATTTATGTCAGGGGGCAGAATTTTAATTCCCTGACGAGTGGTTTCCTGAGAGTACTTGGCAACCTTTTCGGGACTGTCAAGCACCGACGAAAGCAGAGCCGCCATATACTGTGCAGGGTAAAAATGCTTAAGGTATGCCGTCTGATATGTTACAAAAGCATACGCCGCCGCGTGAGATTTGTTAAAGGCATACTGCGCAAAGTCCATCATTTCATCAAAAATCTGGTTTGCTACTGCTTCACTCACACCACGTCTTACAGCACCATCAACAAGTACGTTGCCGTCATCGTCGGTGATGCCGTGGATGAAGTTTTTGCGCTCGGCTATCATTACGTCTTCTTTTTTCTTACTCATGGCACGGCGAACAAGGTCGGCACGTCCTAATGAGTAGCCGCCCATCTTTCGCACAATCTCCATAACCTGCTCCTGATATACCATACAGCCGTAGGTAACATCTAAAATAGGCTCTAAGATTTCGTGCTTGTATTTTACTTGGTCGGGATTTTCTTTATTTGCCACGTACCTTGGAATCTGGTCCATAGGTCCCGGGCGATAAAGTGAAATACCTGCAATTATATCTTCTATACTTTCAGGCTTTAATTCCTTCATAAATTGCTTCATACCGGCACTTTCTAACTGGAATACGCCCTCTGTTTCGCCGCGGCCTATCATCTGGTATACTCCCGGCTCGGCTAAATTTATTTCGTCAATATTTATTTCTTCGCCTGTTGATGCGCGTACTATATTTATAGCATCCTTAATGATACCAAGATTACGAAGTCCCAAGAAGTCCATCTTTAAGAGGCCCAACTCTTCGACCGTGTCCTTGGGGAACTGTGTAATTACAACGTCATCGTTTTTCTGCAAGGGAAGATATTCCGTTACGGGTTCTTTTGCTATAACTACGCCTGCCGCGTGTGTGCCTGCATTTCGGATGAGCCCCTCTAATTTTATGGCGTCATCGATAAGTTCGCGAGCCGTCGCGTCAGTATCGTACTTCGCTTTTAGTTCAGGATTTGTGTCAAGTGCCTTTTCTATGGTCATTCTAAGGTCAAAGGGAATCATCTTGGCAATTGCATCTGTATCAGCATAAGACACGTCCAATACTCTGCCTACATCACGGATTGCGTTCTTTGCCTTCATTTTGTTGAAAGTGATAATCTGGCAAACTCGCTCTCTGCCGTATTTTTCTACAACATAATCTATAACGCGCTGTCTGTCTTCATTGCAAAAGTCTACGTCGATATCGGGCATAGATACACGCTCAGGGTTTAGGAATCGCTCGAAAATAAGCCCGAATCTTATAGGGTCAATGTTTGTAATTTCCAAGCAATAACTTACAATACTTCCTGCAGCAGAGCCTCTGCCCGGACCTACGGGGATGCCGCTGTCCTTGGCATACTTTATAAAGTCCCAAACAATAAGGAAGTAATCAACGTAACCCATATTTTTGATTACGTCAAGTTCGAAGTAAAGGCGTTCTTTTGCCTCTGCGTTTTCGCCGTAGCGCTTCTCTAAACCTTTTTCGCAAAGTTCCTTTAAGTACGAGTAGGAGTCATACTCTTTCGGTACATCGTATTGGGGGAGTTTCAGCACGCCAAACTCAAAGTCTACGTTACACTTTTCTGCTATTTTTTCTGTGTTGGAAAGAGATTCGGGAACAGCGCCGAAGAGTTCTTTCATTTCTTCTTCGCTTTTTAGGTAAAATTCATCTGTTTCAAACGCCATACGGTCGGTATCAGCCACTTTTCTGTTGGTCTGAATACACATCAGTAAATCCTGATACTTGGCATCTGCTTTTTCTATATAGTGAACGTCGTTGGTGGCAACAAGACCGATGCCATAATCATTGGCAAGTCGCATTACTCCTGCGTTGGCTTTTTTCTGTTCTGTAATGCCATGGTTTTGTATTTCAAGATAGAAATTTTCTTTGCCAAAAAGGTCTAAATATCTCTCCACAAGTTTACGGGCGTGGGCGTCCTCATCCTTGATAATCGCCTGTGGAATTTCGCCTGCTAAGCATGCAGACAAGCAAATTAACCCCTCGTGGTACTCCTTTATCACAGAAAAATCCACTCTGGGTTTATAATAAAAGCCGTCCATCCAGCCCTTTGACACAATTTTGGTCAAATTTTTGTAGCCGTCGTTGTCCTTGGCGAGAAGCACCAAATGGTGTGTGGTGTTGCCGTTGTCGTGGTTTTTTTCGTTCATATCATTGGCGGCAACGTACACCTCGCAACCGATAAGAGGTTTTATGCCCTGGGCATTGCACTCTTTGTAAAATTCAATAACACCGCACATATTGCCGTGGTCGGTTATTGCAAGGGCTTTCATATTAAGTTCTTTTGCTCTTAAAACAAGTTCTTTAATACGACATTCGCCGTCTAAAAAACTGTACTCCGTATGAGTATGTAAATGAACAAATCCCATGGCGTCCTCCTGTGTAATTTCTCGCTATTTTATTCTATCATTACTGCTCGGAAAATGCAACAAATTTCTTGCAATTTTTAACGATAATTGTTTGACTTTTTTATCGCTTCGAGGTATAATATTATAGAATAGGCTTGTTGTGTCGGGCCCTTTCAATTTTCAAAATAAAAAAGAGGCAAAAATATGATAACAAAAGACAATATCACAGGAAAGCAAAGAGCATATCTTCGCTCCCTTGCAAATAAAGTTCCGTCGATTTTCCAAATCGGAAAAGAGGGCATTTCGGACAATTTAGTCAAGCAGCTTCATGATGCCTTAAACGCTCGCGAACTTATAAAATTACACGTACTTGAAAATTGCGAACTCTCACCAAGAGAAGCAAGCGACGAACTTTCTGATTTATTGGGCGCAATTCCTGTGCAGACAATCGGAAGAAAGGTCGTTTTGTACCGTCAGTCGGATGATGAGAAAAAGCGCACTATCGTGATAAAATAAAAGGAGCAGTTATGGGAAGAATCGGTCTTTTTGGCGGAACCTTTGACCCGCCACACAAAGGTCATATGGAACTTGCAAAAAAAGTTTTGTCCGAGTTTTCTTTGGACAAGGTTATCTTTTTGCCTGCAGGAAATCCCCCTCATAAGCAAGACGTCCACAAAACAGATAAACTACATCGTTTTGAAATGACGAAACTTGCAACGGCGAATCACCCCCGCTTTTGTGTCTCCGACTACGACACAAACAACAAAAAGCCCAACTACTCATACATTACCATCGAGCATTTTAAAAAACTTTACCCAGATGATGAGGTATTTTTTATAATAGGCGCAGATTCTCTTCGTGATTTTCCTTTTTGGAAAAATTACAAAAAACTTCTCACTCTGTGTAAATTTATCGTAGTGCCGAGACCGGGAGTTTCAGAAAGTGATTATTTTAAAAATTTTGATGCTGATGATGATTTATCGGCATTCATCTTTTTGAAAAATTTCGCCTACGATTTATCATCAACGAACTTGCGAGAAAACCTGACAGAAGAAGACCTCCCCCAGGGAGTTTACGACTATATCAAAAAAAACAGACTATACCCCAAGGAGTCAGTATGACTAAACAACAGATGACCGAAAAATTAAAAACTATGCTTACTGACCATAGATACACCCACTCTTTAGGTGTTGTGGAAACGGCAGTAAAAATGGCTAAAATCTTTGGTGCTGACGAAGAAAAAACGGAAATCGCGGCACTCCTGCACGACTGTGCAAAGCAGATTCCCCACACTGAGCAGCTCAAAATGTGTAAAGAATTCGAAATTCCTTTAGACGAGGTCAAGGAAAAAGAATTAGGACTTTTGCACGCGGAGCTGGGAGCGTATCTGGCAGAGCACGAATTTGGTGTTGCGGACCCTGAAATTTTAGACGCAATCCGCTATCACACATTGGGCAAAGAAAAAATGACCACTATGGAAAAGATTCTCTATCTTTCCGACATCATCGAGCCAAACAGAAAAGAGTTCGAGGGTTTATCGGAACTGCGGAAGTTGTGTTTTGAAAATCTTGACCGCGCGCTACTTTTCGGATTTGGTCTTACCATTGCCCACACCAACAGAAAAGGACACATTCTGCACAATCAAACTATTGAAGCAGAGCGATTTATAAGAGAAAAACTTCGCAAGGAGGAAAATATAATGGATATGGACAATTCTTTCGAAAAAGCAGCTCTGGCTGTCAGAGTTTTAGATAAAAGAAAAGCCGATGACATAAGTTGTATTAAAGTATCTGACTTAACAATTCTGGCAGATTACTTTGTAATTTGCTCAGCAGGCTCTTCTACACAGGTAAAGGCGCTTGCAGATTATCTGGAAGACGAATTTGCTAAAGTCGGCATACATCCCCTCTCCCGTGAGGGACGCGGCGGAACGGAATGGCTGCTGCTTGATTTCGGCGATGTTATCATTCATATTTTTTACAAAGAAATGCGTGAGTTCTACGGTCTTGATAAACTGTGGAGCGACGCTATTGACATTGACATAAATAAATTATTAGACTAATCGGAGGTTCAAAATGGAATATAATTTTAAACAAATCGAAAAAAAATGGCAGGACAAATGGTACAAAGATAACACATTCGCGGCAAAGGATGACCTTACCTTACCCAAGTTCTACGGTCTTGTAGAATTCCCTTACCCCTCAGGTCAGGGTCTTCACGTAGGTCACCCCAGAAGTTACACCGCATTAGATATTATCGCAAGAAAAAGACGTCTTGAGGGCTACAACGTTTTATACCCTATGGGTTGGGACGCTTTTGGTCTTCCTACGGAAAACTTTGCTATAAAAAATAAAATCCACCCTGCAATTGTTACAGAAAACAACATCGCTAACTTCAAGCGCCAGTTACAGAGCATTGGTTTTTCTTTCGACTGGACAAAGGAAGTTTCAACCACAGACCCCCGCTACTACAAGTGGACACAGTGGATTTTCTTACAACTCTTTAAGCGCGGTCTTGCCTACAAACAGGAAATGCCCATCAACTGGTGCACAAGCTGTAAGGTAGGTCTTGCAAACGAAGAAGTTGTAAACGGCGTTTGTGAACGTTGCGGTAGCGAAGTTGTGCAGAAAAATAAGAGCCAGTGGATGCTCAAAATCACAGAATATGCAGAACGCTTAATTTCAGATTTAGAAGACCTTGATTATATCGAAAAAGTTAAAATTCAGCAGAAAAACTGGATTGGCAAATCAGAAGGCGCAGAAGTTGACTTTAAAGTTTCAGGTATTGACGACATCTTAACAGTTTACACAACACGCGCAGATACACTTTTTGGCGCAACATATATGGTTGTATCTCCTGAACACGAAATTTTATCTCGCCATGCCGACAAAATCAAAAACATCGACGAAGTTCGTGCATATCAGGTTGAGGCTGCCAAAAAGTCAGAATTTGAAAGAACAGAACTTTCAAAAGAAAAGACAGGCGTAAAATTAGACGGTCTCACCGCTATCAACCCCGTAAATAACAAAGAAATCCCGATATTTATTTCAGACTATGTATTGACAAGTTACGGCACTGGCGCAATTATGGCAGTACCTGCTCATGACGACCGTGACTGGGAATTTGCAAAGAAATTCAATCTCCCCATCATCGAAGTTGTTGCAGGCGGAGAAAATGTTCAGGAAGCAGCATTTACTGACATCTATTCAGGCAAAATGATAAATTCTGAATTCTTAAATGGTTTAGAAGTTAAAGACGCCATTGCCAAAATGATAGAATATTTATCAGAAAAAGGAATCGGCAAGAAAAAGATTAACTACAAACTCCGTGACTGGGTATTCTCACGCCAGAGATACTGGGGCGAACCTATTCCGCTCGTATTCTGTGAAAAGTGCGGTTGGGTGCCTCTCCCGGAAGACCAACTCCCCTTGACACTTCCCGAAACTGATAACTTCGAACCCGGCGAAAACGGCGAATCACCTTTGGCTAAGATGACCGACTGGGTAAATACCACTTGTCCTCATTGCGGTGCTCCCGCCAAACGCGAGACCGACACAATGCCTCAGTGGGCAGGTTCATCATGGTATTTCTTAAGATACATTGACCCCGAAAATGATTCTGCAATCGCAGCAACAGAAAAACTTAACTACTGGTTGCCTGTTGACTGGTACAACGGCGGTATGGAACACACCACACTCCACCTTTTGTACTCAAGATTCTGGCACAAGTTCTTATATGATATTGGCGTTGTTTCTACTCCCGAACCCTATGCAAAACGTACCTCACACGGTATGATTCTGGGCGAAAACGGCGAAAAAATGTCAAAATCACGCGGAAACGTTGTAAACCCCGATGATATGGTTGAGGGCTTTGGTGCGGACACATTCAGAACTTATGAAATGTTTATCGGTGCTTTTGACCAGTCTACACCTTGGTCTATAAACGGCGTTAAGGGTTGCTTCCGCTTTATTGAGCGCGTATGGAATCTTCAGGAAATCTTAACAGATGAAGAGGGCTACAGCGCAGATTTAGAAAAAGCAATGCACAAAACTATCAAAAAAGTAACAGACGATTACGATAAAATGAAGTTTAACACCGCAATTGCTACATTGATGGCTTTAATCAACGACATCAACAAAAAAGGTTCAATCACACGTGGCGAGTTAAAGACATTTATCACACTCTTAAACCCTGCTGCTCCCCACCTGACAGAAGAAATGTGGGAAAGAGCAAACTTCGGCGGCTGCTTGAATGAAACCACATGGCCCGAATTTGACGAAGCAAAATGCGTTGATGATACAGTTGAGATTGTAGCGCAGATTAACGGCAAGGTTAAAGACAAGATTATGATTCCTGCTAACATTTCTCGCGAAGAAATGGAAAAAGTAGCACTTGAAAACGAAAAAATTGTTGCTTTAATCGAGGGAAAACAGGTATTAAAGGTTATCTGTGTACCCGGTAAGTTAGTTAATATCGTTGTAAAATAATCCATAAAAATCGGAGAAACAAATGGACAAAAAAAACATTCGTAACTTTTCTATCATTGCCCATATTGACCACGGCAAGTCTACCCTTGCTGACCGTTTGCTTGAAAAAACAGGCACTATGACCGAGCGCGAAATGGAAAGCCAGGTGCTTGATAATATGGACCTTGAGCGCGAGCGCGGTATTACCATAAAGGCCCGTGCTGTAAGGCTTCTTTATAAGGCAAATGACGGAGAAGAATATGTACTCAATTTAATAGATACCCCCGGGCACGTTGACTTTAACTACGAGGTTTCAAGATCCCTCGCTGCCTGCGAGGGTGCGATTTTAGTAGTGGATGCATCCCAGGGTATAGAGGCACAGACTCTGGCCAACACCTATCTTGCATTAGACCACAATTTAGAGATTATGCCCGTCATCAACAAAATCGACTTACCTGCGGCACACCCCGAGATGGTAATCGAAGAAATCGAAAACGTAATCGGCATCCCTGCAGAGGATGCACCTCAGATTTCTGCTAAAAACGGCATAAATATCGAGTCGGTTTTAGAGCAGATAGTGGAGGTTATCCCCGAGCCAAAAGGCGACGAATCAGCACCCCTAAAGGCGCTTATCTTCGACAGCGTCTATGATGCATATAAAGGTGTAATCATATATTTTCGTGTATTTGACGGCAGTGTCAAAGCAGGAGACAGAATTCACCTGATGGCAACAGGTGCTGAGTTTGACGTGGTGGAGGTAGGTTACTTAAACCCCAACGGCTTTTTAAAGAGCAACAAGGTATCATCAGGCGAGGTTGGGTACTTAACTGCCGCAATCAAGAGCGTATCTGACACCCGTGTAGGTGACACGATAACCCTCGCAAACAGAAAAGCCCCTGAGGCTCTGCCCGGTTACAAGCAGGTAAATCCTATGGTTTACTGCGGTGTGTACCCTGCAGACGGTGCAAAGTACGGCGACCTGCGTGATGCTCTGGCGAAGTTGCAATTAAACGACGCTTCACTTTCCTATGAGCCTGAAACATCAGTTGCTTTGGGCTTTGGTTTTCGTTGCGGATTTTTGGGACTTTTGCATATGGAAATCATACAGGAACGACTTGAGCGCGAATATAATCTGGACCTTGTAACCACAGCCCCCGGCGTAATCTACAAAGTTAAGAAAACTAACGGAGAGATGTTAGAAATTTCTAACCCCTCTAACCTGCCCGACGGTAGCGAAATAGACTATATGGAAGAGCCTATGGTAAATGCCGACATTATGTGCCCCACAGAATTTATCGGAAACATTATGGAGCTTTGTCAGGACAGGCGAGGCATTTATAAAAATACAACCTATATTGATTCAACTCGAGCGCAACTTCATTACGAACTTCCGCTTAACGAAATTATATACGACTTTTTTGATTCGCTAAAGTCAAAATCAAAAGGTTATGCATCCTTTGACTATGAACTTTCAGGCTACAAACAGTCAAAACTCGTAAAACTCGATATCTTATTAAACGGCGATATGGTGGATGCCCTTTCATTTATTGTGCATTCGGAAAAAGCCTACGCCCGCGGAAGAAGAATCGCAGAAAAATTAAAAGAAAGTATTCCCCGTCAACTTTTTGAAATTCCCATCCAGGCGGCAATAGGAACAAAAATCATAGCAAGAGAAACAGTAAAAGCTATGAGAAAAGACGTTCTTGGCAAGTGTTACGGCGGCGACATTACACGTAAGAAAAAACTCTTAGAAAAGCAAAAAGAGGGAAAGAAGAGAATGCGTCAGGTAGGCTCTGTTGAAGTTCCCCAGGAAGCATTTATGTCTGTTTTAAAACTCGATGAGTAGGTGTAAATTATGAAAGGACTATATATTCATATACCTTTTTGTATTAAAAAATGTGAATATTGTGATTTTGTGTCCTTTTCGGATTGTTACCACCGTGCAGGAGAGTATCTTGCGGCTTTAATCGAAGAGCTAAAAATCTACCGAGGCGAGCGTGTTGATACTGTCTACATCGGCGGCGGCACACCCAGCTCTTTGCCTACAGATACGCTGGTGCTTCTGTTGGAAAATATTTTCCGTTATTTTGATGTGACGGAAGATGCAGAAATAACAATGGAATGCAACCCCGCCACCTGTAACTACGAAAAATTAAAAACGTTGAAAGATGCAGGCATAAACCGACTCAGCATCGGTGTGCAATCCTTTAACGACACCGAACTTGCCTCAATCGGAAGAATTCATTCTTCTCACGATGCAGTTTCCGCTATAGTTGATGCTAAACTTGCGGGCTTTAAAAATATAAGCGTGGATTTGATGTTTGGCATTCCCAATCAAACCGCAGAAACCTTAAAAAACACTTTGATTTCCGCTGTTTCTGCAGGGGTAAATCACATTTCCTGCTACAGCCTTATTTTAGAGGAGAGCACTCCTCTTTATGAGAGTGTGAAGTCGCGAAAAGTCACACTTCCTAACGAAAATCAAGAAATAGAAATGTATAATCTCGCATGTGATATTTTGGAAAAATCAGGCTATCGTCAGTATGAGATTTCAAATTTTGCAAAAAGTGGGGCGAAATCGTGCCATAACTTAAAATACTGGAACGCAACCGAGTACATCGGCTGCGGTGTTTCTGCCCACTCCTACTACAACGGTCAGCGATATTCAAATTCCTATGACCTTGACGCATATATCAGTGCTCCTTTGAAAAAATACGACGTAACCGCCGTTTCCTTAAAGGACCAGATGAGCGAGTTTATGTTTTTGGGGCTTCGCAAAAACGAGGGCGTATCGGAAAAAGATTTTAAAAGCCGCTTTGGCTCAACGTTTTACTATGAGTTTTCTGAACCCATAAAAAAATACCTTGAATTAGGTTTACTGGAAAAAGACGGCGATATGCTCCGCTTTACAAAAGAGGGCCTGCGCCTTTCAAATACAGTTTTATGTGAATTTGTGTGAGGGTAAAATATGTTTTACAAAGTCGCAAATTTAAAAATGCCCATAACTTCGTCCCACGACGAAGTTTTTTCGCATGCACAAAGGCTTATGGGCTTAAAGCCCTCTCATATTTTATCTAAAAAAATTTTAAAAAAATCAATCGATGCACGACATAAGTCCGTGAACTTCATATATTCTCTTTTGATAGAAACGAACCAGCCCGTTACCACAACAGATAATATAACACAGGTCGAAATCACTCAAAGAGAACAGGTCGTTCATGGAAATACTCCCCTTAACCACAGACCTGTTGTGGTAGGATTTGGTCCTTGCGGTATGTTTTGTGCTCTGACGTTAGCAAAAGAGGGTTTTTGCCCCATTGTGATAGAGCGCGGCGCTGACGTTGATACCCGTACAAAAAAGGTAACTGCATTTTGGCAAGGGGATTCTCTTGATACAGAAACCAACGTGCAGTTTGGCGAGGGCGGTGCAGGTACTTTTTCCGACGGCAAGCTTACCTGCAGAACGGGAGATGCGTTGATTGATGGTATTCTTTCAGATTTTGTCCGCCACGGTGCACCTGAAGACATTCTCTATTCAGCACTTCCCCATATCGGCACCGATATATTAAAAAATATCGTTAAATCAATTCGTGAAGAAATCATATCTTTGGGCGGAGAAATTCTTTTTAACACAAAGGTATGCGATATAAATATAAAAAACGGAAAGCTTAAATCATTAGTGCTTTCCGACAAAAGTGAAATCCCCTGTGATGTGGCAGTATTTGCCATCGGTCACAGTGCACGAGATACCTACAGTATGCTCTATTCACACGACGTAAAAATGATACCCAAAACCTTTTCTGTGGGTGTACGTTGTGAGCATCTGCAGGAAGATATAGATGCATCACTCTATGGCGATTTTGCAGGAGACCCTCGCTTGGGTGCTGCAAGCTACAAGCTCTCATTACGCGAGGGTGACCGCGGCTGCTACAGCTTCTGTATGTGCCCCGGCGGAACAGTAGTTACGGCATCATCGGAAGAGGGCATGGTGGCAGTTAACGGCATGAGCAATCGCGCGAGAGATAACAAAAATTCCAATAGCGCTATATGTATAAATGTTAGCGAAAAGGATTTTGGCGCAAATCCTTTGGACGGCATCGCTTTTCAAAGAGATTTAGAAAAACGCGCCTTCCTTGCAGGCGGCAGCAACTACTCCTCTCCCGTACAGACCTTGGGAGATTACATTGACGGAAATGTTACCAAAAAATTAGACAGGGTAACCCCAAGTGTAACACGGGGTTATGAGTTTTATGATTTAAATAAACTCTTTTTGCCTGAATTTAATGCCTTTATGAAGAAGAGTTTTTCATCCTTTGATAAAAAAATCCTCGGCTTTGCCAATCGTGACACGGTCTTGACCGGTGTTGAGACAAGAACCTCTGCACCTGTCAGGATTTTGAGGCGGGATGATGGTATGAGTGAAAGTATATTCGGTCTTATGCCTGCAGGCGAGGGCGCAGGCTACGCCGGTGGCATTATGAGTGCCGCTGTAGATGGCATAAAATGCGCCGAAAAAATCATAGCAATATACAAGCCTTGACATTTTTACAGCTTAAATATATACTTTATTTAAATTAGTTTTCAGGAGGTGAGATAATGTCGGCAGAATTTTTGGAAAACGACTCATTTGATATACCAAAAAACTACAAGAAAAAGCAAAAATTCAACACCTTAAAGCTTGTGATTTACATTGTAATCGTTATTACTATATGTGCTGCAAGCTACATAGGCTACAAAGAAGCAACCGAAAGGTATCTGCCCACAGTTACCTTCGACAAATCACGACAGCCGTTAGTTTACCAAAAGCTATCTGACATTACTCTCAAAAATACAAAAAATGTTGATTTTAAATTAGAAACTATCAACGACCCCACTGACGACGAGTTAAAAATCGCAGACAAGGGAACTGTGTTTTTGTATCTTGCAGAGGATGACGATAAAGGCGTGCAGAATCTCTATGTGCGCAAACTCTCAGACGATGAAAACATCCTTTCGGATGCGCGCGTTTTAGATACGGATGTTTCCGATTTTAAAGCAACATCAACGGGCAAAACAGTGGCATATCGAAAAGAGGGCAACCTCTATATAGCAGACACTAAAAAAACACACCCGATAGCAGACGATGTTTCGAAATATTATCTTAATAAAAAAGGTGACAAGATAACATTTATGAAAGATACAGACGGCTCTATATACGTCTGCGGCACAAAAAAAGGTGATGAAGCTACCTTAATCGATACAAACATCGAAAAGCTCATCTCCCCAAAAACCACTTATACTGTTATCTACTACTTAAAGGATTCCGTCCTTTACAAAAAAGAAGAAAACAAAGAGCCCAAGCCCTTGGCGCAAAACGTCATTGATGCCATTATGGTTGATGATTTTGTATATTTTACTACAGAGGAAATGTACGAAAAATCATTTACTGATATTTTTGATGATGATATGTCTATCGCCGACGCAAAGCTCAAAATGCCAAAGACAGAAGACTTTATCAAAAAAACGAGCGGAGTTTCACTTTTTGATGCAGAAAGCTACAAGGAAGCATTGACCCAATACGAGCAAAAGCAGCATCGCGACAAAATCCGAAAATACTACGAAGAAAACTCAGTGTCTGTTCCTGTATATTCTCTGTATTTATGCAACAGAGATACTCGCAAACGAGTTGACACTTACTTGGAATCTCCATATCTTGCATACAGTGACAACACAAACAAAGACATAATTCTTTATAAAAGCTACGACACTGATATATACAAAAGCAACATCAGCTCTATCGAAACTCTCGACCAGGTAACAGAATCCGTAGAGCTATCACTGTCAATAAAAATGGACACAGATATAAAACTGTTGAAAAAAGGCCGCACACCCTACATTGCATTTGAGGAATTCCCCGAAAAAATTATAATCTCGCAGGATTCAAAATACCTCTACTGCACAGAAAATGTAAACGGCGCCATCGGTGACTTGATAAGATACGAAATAGCTAACAAAGCACTAAAGGGCAGAACAGTTATCAAAAGTAATATTTCTGATTTTTATGTTGATAAAAAGGATTCGTCAATTGTCACTGTTTTTTCAGGGGACGGCATAGGCCTTTATACAGAGGGAAAATACAACCATCTGTCCGACAGCTCGCACACAGAATTTCAACTTGTAGACGGTGCGTTTTTCTACTTTGACCAGTATGATGATTCCTTTAAATCAGGAACACTTATGGTATACAGAAACGGCACATCTACAGTGGTAGATGCAGGAGTGCATGAGTTCGACGTGAGAAACTACAACACGGTAGCCTATATCAAAAACTACTCCACCGAGCTCGAAATGGGAACTCTCTATGTAAAAAGCGGTCGCGTAAAGAGAAAAGAGGACATTTGTGTACGTACTATACTAAACTAAATTTTCCTTTACTTTGAAGAATGTTTATGTTACAATAAACTTGTAGAGATATTATTGTTTTGGAAAACAGACAGGAGGATACAATATGAAAAGAACAGGCAGAAGATTTGCAGAAGACTTCCTTGAAGAAAACAACGAAGAAATAATCTACGAAAATCCTAACGAAAATTTTGACGAAGATTTGAGCGAGGATGCAGACTTAACGGAAGAAGCTCCGGAAATCAACGAAGCAGAGGGCGAGTATTTTGATTTCTCGGAGGATTTTGACGAAGAAGAGTTAGAATCAGAAAAAGAACCTCGTACCTTCCCAAAAGTCGCCAAGATAATAATTGCAATTTTGGTTTTGATTGCGCTATTCTTTACATCTGCAAAAATAACCGAAATTATTTTAGACCGCAACGAAGAGCCTCAAGAATACGGAACAGAAACACCTGATTTCGAAGAGGACTTTGACGAAATTCAAAGCGATGTTGTTGAAGATAATAAAACACCGGACATTAAACCCGTGGATGTTTTGGGTAATGACCCATCTGTATATCAACCGTCAGTAGCACCAAAGCCGCCGAAAGAACCGGAAATAGTACCTCCGGAAGTGGTACCTCCCAGTGGAGAAACTCCTCCTCCGGCTCCAACACCCGAACCCTCTCCGGCTCCAACACCCGAACCCACTCCGGCTCCCGCACCGGCTCCGGCACCGGCTCCGGCACCTGAACCCTCTCCGTCACCTGCTCCGGCGCCCGTAATTAAACCCGGTAACCCTGCGGCCTAATGACAGAATTTAAATCTTTTTCTGCTGAAGATACGGAAAAAATTGCCAGAGAATTCGCCTTAAAAGTTTCTCCCGGAGACGTTATCTGTCTGTTTGGAGAAATGGGCGTGGGAAAAACTGTATTTACAAACGGATTATGTCGGGCTCTCGGTGCGTGTGAATACGCTACCAGCCCGACATTTACTGTAGTAAATGAATATGACGGAGGACAGTTTCCCGTGTATCACTTTGATATGTATCGTATCGAAGACGAAGACGAACTCATAGAAATCGGCTTTGAGGAGTATCTGACAAGCGGCGGAATATGTATAATCGAATGGCCTGAAAATATACCCAATTCACTACCAAAAAAGCGAATTGAAGTGAGATTTTCAAAGGACAGCTTTACTGAAAGAACAATCACTACAACAATTTAAGGAGAAATTATGATAGTTCTCGGGATTGACTCATCTTCCACTGCTGCATGTGCTGCGGTAATCGAAGACGGAAAACTATTATGTGAATATACGCAAAACCAAAACAAAACCCACTCTGTAAAAATGCTTCCTATGGTGGAGGCTATGCTCTCTGATGTGGGGCTTACATTTTCAGATATAGATGTGTTTGCCTGCGGTATCGGCCCCGGCTCCTTTACAGGAGTCAGAATTGGCGCTGCCACACTGCGAGGTATCGCCGACACATTAGATAAGCCCTGCGTTGCGGTAAATTCTCTTGAGGCTCTTGCAGAAGATGTAAAGCATTTTGACGGAATTGTAATGCCCCTTATATTTGCAAGAGAGGGCGAGTGCTACACAGCAGCCTATGACAACGACACTGAAATCCTTGCGCCCTGCGTTATGACCGTTGAAGAAATCGTATCATTCGCAAAGGGAAAAAAAGTCATATTTACAGGCGACGGCACAAGGGCAAATTACGACATGTTGGCTGCTTTAGACAACGCAAGTTTTGCTGATGATATTCATGATGTTATAAGAGCATCTCACATTGCCAATATCGGCTACAAAAAAGCTATTTTAAACCAAACAGGTACATCATGCGTATTTGCGCCTATGTACTTGAGAAAATCTCAAGCAGAGCGCGAATACGACGAAAAGCATAAATCGGAGGAAAAGCAATGAAAATTGTAATAGGCGCTGACCACGGCGGCTTTGAATTAAAAGAAATTTTAAAAGATTACCTTATCAAAAAGGACTATGACGTATGCGATGTAGGTACATACGACACCGCTTCTGTTGACTACCCCGACATTGCAAAAGCAGCCTGTGAAAAAATCACTCAGGGCGAATGTAGCTGGGGCATATTGGTTTGTGGAACAGGTATTGGCATTTCAATGGCTGCCAACAAGGTAAGGGGTATTCGTTGTGCTCTTGTTTCAAACGAATATTCAGCCGCTATGACCAAACGTCACAACAACGCAAATATGTTGGCATTTGGCGGAAGAGTAACAGGTCCCGACCTTGCAAAAAGCATTCTCGATGCTTATATGGCAGAAGAATTTGAGGGCGGCAGACACGAGTCGAGAGTCAACAAAATAACCGAGTTAGAGGGTTAAATTATGAGTAACAGACGTGATAAAATCAATTATTATTTAGATATTGCCCAAACTGTTGCAGAGCGCAGCACTTGCCTTCGCCGTTGTTACGGTGCCATCATCGTAAAAAACGACGAAATCATCTCAACAGGCTTTAACGGTGCGCCCAGAGGCAGAAAAAACTGTATCGATTTGGGACGTTGCATAAGAGAGGAAATGAATATTCCCTCCGGCGAACGTTATGAGCTTTGTCGTTCTGTTCACGCCGAGCAGAACTGTATAATATCTGCACCCCGTCGCGAAATGATAGGCGCAACACTCTACCTTGCTTGTGTAAGCGGAGCAAATGGCGAGCTTATGTCAGGCACTAACAGTTGCTCTATGTGTAAGCGCGCAATTATAAATGCAGGCATCGAAAAAGTTATAATCCGAGATACAGAAAACGACTATCGTACCATCGATGTTTCAGAATGGATTGAAAACGACGATTCATTATTTGAATAGTAAAATAATATATGGTAAAAATACAAACAGGCGATTGTAAGAATTTACAATCGCTTTTTGTTAGGAAAGAGGGTGAAATTTATGGACAACTTAATCGAAAAAGTGAAAAAAGGCGACCTTGAGGCTTTTGAAGAATTAGTGCATCTCTATGAGGTGCGTGCCATAAATTTTGCCTATCGTATGCTAAAGGACTCTCATGACGCAGAGGATGCAGTGCAGGAGGCATTTTTAAAGGTTTTTGATAAAATTCATACTTTCCATCAAAAATCCTCGTTCTCTACTTGGTTTTTTACCATTCTTAACAACGTTTGCCTTGATGCTTTGAGAAAAAAATCAAAAGCACCTGCTCAAGTCAGCATAAATCAGCAGAGCGATGAAGAGG
The DNA here is from genome assembly GCA_045591015.1 of Congzhengia sp. GTDB lineage: Bacteria > Bacillota > Clostridia > UBA1381 > UBA9506 > Congzhengia. The sequence goes on along the minus strand of JAZNSC010000003.1, from coordinate 113,660 downwards.
ACGAATATGAATTACCCATCGAAGATACCACCCCCGGTCCTTATGAAGCCTTTCAGAAAAAAGATGCGATGAAAGCTTTGGATGCGGCACTGTCGCAACTTTCCGACGAGCATCGCGCAGTTATCGTGCTTCGTGATATAAACGGAATGGAATACGAAAATATTGCTAAAGTGCTTGATGTTTCCCTAGGTACGGTAAAATCAAGGCTCAGCCGTGCAAGGCAGGCGCTTGGTAAATTATTAGAAGAAAACAAGGAACTTTTTCTATAAAAATTCGTCAAAATAGGTAGAAAGGAGCGAAGCAATGAATGCCCCAAACTGTAAAGAAATACTAAACTTAATACCCCTTTACCTTGACAATATATTAGACAACGAAGAAAATCTCTTAGTCGAAGAACATATAAAGAACTGTCCTGCTTGTCAAAAAGAGCTTGACTTTATGTCAGCTGTAATGGCAAAAACCAAGGAGCTGCCTGAAATTTCAGTACCTTCGGGTATGAGACAAAAAATCATAGAAAAGGCAAAAGAATTAAATGCGCAAAAGCGCATAAAACGTGCTTTGTACTTAAAACGTATCTCCTCAGGCGTTGCAGTTGCCGCGGTAGTGGCTATTTCTGTTGTGGGTTTTAACGGCTTGAATAAACCCGACACTACCATTGATGAAATCTCACTTTCATCACATACAGAAATTGCAGAAAACGAAATCCCCTCGCCTGAAGTTTCCGAAAAAGCAAGCGCTACCCCAAGAAAAATCGAGGCTGTCACACCTGAACCTCCAAAAAAGGACACATCTTTAACAAAAGACACACCCTCCCGTGTTCCGCCGCTTGCAGATGAGCCGATAGTAACAGAAGATGCTGAAAACACAACGAATCCTTCTGTTCCCTCGCTTTTTTCCGAGGTTGATTTGGAATACTTTACAAAAGCCACAATTGAAATAACAGCAGAAAACGAAGCTATTGTGACAGAGCTCATAACCGACTACGAAAAGGACGACACAGGCTATATTATTCACGATATGAACATACTCTTGAGAAAGTTGAAAGATTCAGGAGTAAAAGTAAAAACCGAAGTTTCTGCGGATATTACACAGGATTATTTAGTATTAGAATAAAATAAAAAAGAGGCATACGCCTCTTTTTTATTTTATCATTATTCTACTACGCCTACGCCTGCAGGTTCACTTTGTGGGCTTTGCGCACGCGTCAATATTCCTACGCCTACAACCACAGTCTTCATACCGTTTTCGTCGAGTCGGCCTGCACCATACATTGACTCTGCAACTACTTGCATTATACTATTGAGTTCCTGGAAGTTTGTATGCTTTGTGGTAAGATTTAAAACATTAAACCAATATTCACATAAAACATCTGCATTTTGTATTCCGTCGTACATATAGCTTGCCATATGAGAAACTATTGTGCTGTATGCATAGCAGTCTTTTATATCAGAGATTACAATATCATCAGAAGCATAGGTATAATATCCATCGCCGGGGCTTCTCAAATTTCTTTCCCCATGCATCCAATCCGCAGAGCCGTTTTGCTTGATTTCTGCCAACTCTGCAAAAACATCTGCCAAGCCCTCTGCTATAGCTGCATTTTCATTTAATTCCTTTGTTCCCGAAAGTCCTGCTATATGTTGCATTACGCCGTGGGCATACTCGTGAACTACTGAATTGTAATCAATCTCGCCCTGTGTCAAATCCTCACGGAAGAACATAAGCTTACCGTTGTTATAAAGTGCGCTTCCTGTGGGAATTTTGTCGGAAATATATTCGTTGGAATTTACATAGACTTTAAATTTTCCGCCTTGGCCGTCAAGACCTTTGTAGCCGTATGTGCCATCAAAGAAATAGTATGCTCTGTCTACGGCTGTTTTTACACTTGTGATATAAGGCGAAGTATTTCCTGCTTCGATGTCTGCTATAAGCAGCTTTTCTTCTGCAGTTGTATTGCTTTCGTCATTCCACTTAAACTTATCGTTTACTGTTGCTAATTCGTAGATGTAGTTTTCTTCAAGCCCTGCTTGAGATTCTTCTTGGATTGTCTCATCTGTGACTTCTTCTACAGTGGTTTTTACATCTGTCTTTGCATTTGCTTTTACGGTTGTTTTTACTGATGTTTTATTTTCAAAGCTTGATGTGGCAATAGCACCGATTCCGTTACCACCCACAGCATCTACAAAAACATCAAAGGCGTTATACTCATCAAGTCTGTTGTAGCCGGAAACGTTTGCCATATATGCAAGGTAGGTTTTTTCATCTGTGTTAACTACAACTTTTTGCACATCGGTCATGTTCACACCCTGAACTACCGCATAATCATCAGGCATTTTGTTCACATAACCTACAATCGCATTTCCTGCGGTTGCTTTGTTGATGGTTTGTTTTGCGGTTAATCCTTTGGTTGTTACATAAGAGCCATTAAATGCCACAGCCTCACCGCTTTTGCGTGCGGCAATTACAATTTCACCGCCATAAACAGGAATCCCCTGATACATCTGACGGAAACGGTAATATGCCATATCGCCGAACTCTATTTTTTTGTCCAACTCATATTCTTCTTCTGCATCTATAAAGCCCAGAGTTTCCTGACCTGCCTTTAATGCTTCTTTGGCAGTTATTTCGTCGGTTATAAGAATATCTGTGAAGCTGCCGTCTCTAAATGTTGTAACGACACCGCCGTCGATAGCTGACGTTGTAGGTGCAACTTCTTCAGGCTCGGCATTTTTGCCTTTCAAATACAGCATACCTACCACAACACCTGCAACAATTACAACCACCAACGATATTGCAATGGCAACTCGCCATCTTTTTCCTTTGTTCTTTTCGCGGTTTTCTTTTCTTGCTTTTTTCTTTTTATCCTTTGCCTGCATTTTGGAAATATTGTCAAATTCGTCGTGAAGCTCGGGCATAGCATCTATCAACTCGTCTGTGCCCAGACCTTCTGTGACCTCTTTTCCGCAATAATCGCAGACATTACTGTCTTTTTTTATTTTTTTACCACAAAATCTGCACTCCATAGTAAACTCTCCTCATAAAAATTTCTATTATATTGTATCAAAAGTGTCGTCTTGTGTCAATTACATTGGTATTTTGTTTATAATAAATTAAAAAACGGGTGCGTTGCACCCGCTTTTAGAAATTTATTTTACTTTTTTGAAAGATTTTTAAAAGTATCACACCTACAATTATTCCCAATGCGCCCTGTATTAAATTCATAGGAATATTGGCAAGGGATGCGTAAAATTCGTACATAAATCCGTCAAACACATAATAGCCTACTGCCATTATAAGTTCTGCAATCAATGCGCCGATGAAAATCTTCTTTTTCATTTTATGTGCAATGAACGCCATAAGTCCTTTTATAACAAAAGTCACAGGGGCGTATATGGCAAAACCCGAAAAAATATCTGCAAGGCAAGAGCCTACTGCCGCTGCCGCAATGCCGTAAGGTCCCAGGAGCCATCCCGACAAAAGCACAATGCTATCGCCCAAATTCATATAGCCCCCAATGGGTGAGGGTATTTTTATAATCATCGTAGCAACGCAAGTGAGTGATGCAAAAAGCGAAGCAAATACCAGCTTCTTAGTTTTAGAATTCATTTTCTTCCTCCTTAATTGCAACTTCGTTTCCGTCAAAATCTTTCCATATAAATTTGCCGTCTTCAAAAATCATATAACCGTGATGGCTGTCCTCTTTTGGTATGGAAACCGAGCCGGGATTTATATATGTAAAGGTTTTATATTTCACTTTTTTTGGTATATGAGTATGACCGCAAAGAAGAACATCTACTCGCTCGTCGGGGAGCCTGTCTTCGTTATAAACGTGACCGTGAGTTGCGCAGATGTTGATATCTCTTTCATAAATCATCTTGTAGTCTGCCGTAATAGAAAAATCAAGCACCATCTGGTCTACCTCGGCGTCGCAATTTCCGCGCACTGCGATTATCTCGTCCTTTAACTCGTTCAAAAGGGAAATTACTGCCTTGGGGTTATAGTCGCGAGGCAAGTCATTTCTGGGGCCGTGATACAAAATGTCCCCCAAAAGAAGCAGTTTGTCCGCCGCTTCGTTCTTGTAGGCTGCGACCATTTTTTTGGCGAAATATTCACTTCCGTGTATGTCTGATGCGATAAAAAGCTTCATTCTCCTCACCTCTTTTGCCATTATATAAAAATTTGCCTGTATAGTCAATAGAATGGGAGTATTTTTTTCGTATTTCGGGCAGAATTTATACAGGTGATAAAAATGTGTACTGCAATCCGCACAAATTCATATTTCGGCAGAAATTTAGACCTTGAAATTTCCTTTGGAGAATCTGTAATTATTACTCCCTCCCGATACCCCTTTAATTTTCGCAAACTTTTCCCCTGCCATAAGCATTTTTCGATGATTGGCGTAGGCACAGTGTCGGAGGGCTACCCTCTGTATTACGATGCCATGAACGAAAAAGGTCTGTGTATGGCAGGGCTTAATTTTCCTGATAACGCTTACTTTCCGCCACCTCAAAAAAACACGAAATCCATTGCACCCTTTGAGTTTATTCCTTATGTTTTGGGAAAATGCAAAACGGTCCAGGAGGCAAAAGAATTATGCGAGGACATCACGATAGCCCAAATCCATTTCAGCGAAAAATACCCCATATCGCCACTCCACTGGATGATAGCAGACGAAAACTCCTCCATAGTCGTAGAGCCGCTAAAGTCAGGACTTAAAATCTACGATAACCCCGTAGATATACTTACCAACAACCCAACCTACGACTACCATTTGACTACCCTTGCAAATTATATGCATACAACAAGCAATGAACCCGAAAACCGAATGAGCAAAAAAATCAACCTCGTCCCCTACAGTCGCGGTATGGGCGGTATGGGCTTGCCGGGGGATTTATCGTCTGCGTCAAGGTTTGTTAAGGCTGCCTTTACTCTGCTTAATTCTTATGATGATAATTTGTCCCAGTTTTTTCATATTTTGTCCTCTGTGGAGCAGCAAAAGGGCTGTGTAAAGGTGGGCGATAAGTACGAATTTACTCTGTACTCTTCTTGCTATGATTTAAAGGACAAAATTTGCTTTTTTACCACTTATAACAATAGACAAATCTCTGCCGTGTGCCTGAAGAATGAGGACTTGTCAAAAGATACCCTGATAACCTACCCCCTTGAAACAGAAGAAAATGTGCGGTATATAAATTAAAAAAGAGTGAGCCTTGCTCACTCTTTTTTAATAATGTAAAGTTGAAAGTTATGGTTTTATTTTCTTATCGCCAAAATTTTCTCTTCGTATTTTTGGACTTTCGGCAAATATTCGCTCTCGACACCCTCGTTTTTCAGGTATTGCTCCCATACATCGCCAAAGGGGGCGGTTTTTAACTCTTCCTGACATACCATAAGCTCGGTCATATTGTTTTCGTCCTGGAGCTTTTTGAGGTATGCATTAGGCTGCAGTAATGCAAAAAAGTAGGCACACCTCAGGCTCGGGTCGCTAAAAATAACGTTGCCCTTGCAAGTAGTGTTGCCTACACCTATGAGATATCACAGTTTTTAGAAGATGTCAAGACGGAATTTGGCGATACGTTTGTCGATATTGATGAGATAGGTGGAGATACAATACAATCATTAACCTATCTGTAATTATTTGGAGTTTTTTTATTATCTCGTTATTTACCAAATTAACCACCCTTTTTATTGTCCGATAACCTCTAGGTTTGTCCCGTAAAAAATATCGTCTCTTTTGGGGAGTGTCCGTTTTTGAAAATCCGTCAGTTAATAAGCGAATATAATCCCTTATACATACCCTCATTTTGCATAAGTTCTTCGTGCGTTCCTCGCTCGATGATTTCACCGTCTGATACCACAACAATTTCGTCGGCGTTTCTGATGGTGGAAAGACGATGGGCTACAACTAAGGTTGTTCTTCCTTTGCAAAGGTCATCCAGGGCCTTTTGAATAAGCACCTCTGTTGTGTTGTCGAGGGCGCTTGTTGCCTCGTCAAGTATCAAAATAGCAGGGTCCTTTAAAAATACTCTTGCTATGCTTATTCTTTGCTTTTGTCCGCCCGAAAGTTTGACACCACGTTCGCCTATTTCGGTATCGTAGCCGTTTTTTAAGCCTTTGATATATTCGTGAATATTTGCTTTTTTTGCGGCTTCTATGACTTCTTCGTCAGTTGCATCGGGTCTGCCATAGAGAATATTGTCCTTGATACTTCCCGAAAAAAGAAAAACGTCCTGCTGAACAATGCCGATACTTCTGCGGACCGAGTCCAGCGTCAAACTCTGAATATTTTTGCCGTCTATTAAAATTTCGCCGCCATCGGGGTTTAATTTATAAAAATTAGGAAGCAAGTGACAAATGGTCGTCTTGCCGCCGCCTGATGGACCTACGAGAGCAAGTTTTTTTCCTTTTTCTATTTTTATATTCACATTATGGAGAACTTCTTTTGAAGATTCGTAAAAGTACGAAACATTTTTAAATTCAATGGTTCCCTCCACGTTTTTGAGTTCTTCTGCGTTGGGGCTGTTTGCTTCTGCCGGCTCCTCCATAATTTCAACAAAACGTTTAAAACCACTTACACCATTCTGGAACTGCTCCATAAAACCTATCAGTGTTGTCACGGGGTTGATAAAAAGGTTGACCGACACGATAAAGGTGGAATAATCACCGAACGAAATTCTGCCGCTATACAAAAACAAACCGCCTGCAATCAAAATGATTACATTAAAAATATCTGTTATAAATGTTGTGGAAGAATGAAACTTCGCCATGGCAGAATAGGCGTCTTTAGAAGAGTCCACAAACTGACGGTCACCTTTTTCGAATTTTTTTATTTCCTCCTTGGCGTTTGTGTAAGCCTTGGTCACTCTGATGCCCGTTATACTGCTTTCCACAGACGCGTTGATTACTGCGTTGCTTTTTCTGCGGTCGTCGAATGCCCTCTTCATTTGTCTGCGGTAATGAAATGTAACAACAACCAAAATAGGAACACATATAAAAATTATAAATGTCAGAATCCAATCAATTGTCCCCAAGTAAAAAAACGAAAGAATAATCATCGTCGAAGATATCAAAAGATTTTCAGGGCCGTGGTGAGCAAGTTCACACACTTCAAAAAGGTCGCTTGTAATTCGGGTCATAATTTTGCCTGTTTCGTTGTTATCGTAAAAGGAATAAGGTAGTTTCTGAAGATGCGAAAACAAGTCCTTTCTCATTTGCGACTGCATTTTTACACCGATAATGTGACCGTAATACTGAACAAAATAGCGCAAAAGAAGCCTGATTACATACAAGACAAGCACGCATATTCCTGCAATTACGATAGTTTTGTACATTTTGTTGGGAATATAGATATTGAGCATCTTGTTTGTCACAATAGGGTACACCATGCCGATTATTGATATCATGAGCGCCGCAAGCATATCGAGCGCGAGCATCTTTTTATGGGGTTTGTAATAACTTATAAATCTTTTTAGCATTTGTGTACCTTCCTTCAGGGTCAATTGGTTGCTTATGAGTGATTTTTTAATTATAGTTATAGTTTAATATTGTTTCGTCTTCAAACAATTTTGAAAGATAAATCAAACCGCGGGGCAAGTGGAACGGGTCTTTTACGGGAAGTGCGGCACTGTCTGCAACATTTCCGTCGTTATCGAGCCAGTTTATCCAATCGCCGTAGCCGTTTGGGTAATGGGCAAAGGCGAAGTCAAATATCTTTTTGTGCATTTCCATAAAATATGCATCCTTTGTGTGCTTGTACGCATAGGCCGTTGAAACAAGTGCCTCTATTTGCACCCACCACGGCTTATAGGATTCCTTTTGCCAGAAGCAGGGCTTGATGCCCTTAATATCAAAGGCGAGAATCATTCCGCCTTTTTCCTTGTCCCAGCCATAGTCAATATGCTGCTTTATAATATGGCAGCATTTTTTGATTTTTTCGTCATCATTTAATTCCTCATATATGGAAATCAAAAACCACATACACTCTATAACGTGGCCCGGCACACAGGCTCTTTCCATAGAGGTGTCACGGTATTTGCCGTCTATATGTATAAACTCGCAGAGTACCTCTCTCTCTGTGCTGTAGAATTTATCGATAACCTCGTCGGCAAGCATTACACCGTAGTCGCATATGTCTTGTCTATCTATGGCCTTGCCGAGATTATAGTAGAAAAAACTAAATATCATATTTACGCCGTGGGTTTTCATTCCCTCGGGAATAACGTAAGGCGCAACAAAATATGAGCCGGGGGTTTCAAGTCTCTTCTTGGTGTTTTCGTATATTGCTATTGCCATTTCTTTGGCTTTTTCGCTCTTTGTGGCAATGTAATATTCAGTCAAGCCTGCTAACACAAAGCCGTCTACATATATGCTTATGTCATTTTCTAACATATTACCATCTTTATCATAGAGATAGTTCCATTTTCCGTCTTGTCCCGGACCTATCTTGGAAAGATATGAAAACAATCCATCTGCACGGCGTAAGAACTTTTCGTCCTTTTTTATACGATTATAAATGGCAGAAAAAGTCCAGAGGGCTCTTCCTTGTGACCATATATATCTGTCGTAGGAAAGGATTGTTTTATCTTCGGCAATGCAGTTTAATATGGCTCCGTCATCATCAAACATATCTATCCAATAGGGAACAAAACCGTCAAGCAATGCTTCAGTATATGTAGTTTTCATTTTTTCGATTGTATTCATATTAGCGCTTCTTTCTTCATTTTCAATTTTCAATTTTTTATCATCCCAGCAACACATCAAACACCAGCATCACGCAAAAGCCGACCAGCAGTGCGTATGTAGCCGCTCGCTCGTTTCCGTGGGAGTGAGTTTCGGGTATCATTTCGTCACTGACAACGTAAAGCATTGTGCCACCTGCAAAAGCGAGTGCAAAAGGCAAAATAAACGTGGCAACATTTACCGCAAAGTACCCTATAAATGCTCCGACCACCTCTACAAGTCCTGTGACGAGTGCACATACAAAGGTTCTTCTTGGTGTTATTCCTGCTGCGAGCATTGGTCCTATGATTACCATGCCCTCGGGGATGTTCTGGAGTGCTATACCCCCCGCAATGAGTAAGGCTTGAGTGGTGTCCTCGGAGCCAAAGCCCACACCTGCCGCAATACCCTCGGGGAGATTATGTATGGCGATTGCCGTAACAAAGAGCAGAACCTTGGAGAGTCCCTCGTTTTTGTGAGGCTCTTTGTCTGCTCCTACAAGTTTATGCATATGAGGAACAAGCTTGTCTATCATGTTGAGCACTATAACACCTGCAAAAATACCTATTACCGTCACCACGATGCCAAATTTTCCGGCATTCTCCAAAGACGGCATAATAAGTCCAATCACCGCCGCCGAAAGCATGACGCCTGCCGCAAAGGAAAGGACGATATCGGTAAATTTGTGAGATATTTTTTTGAATATAAAGCCAATCACAGCACCAAAAACCGTGGCTCCGCCTACGCCCAGTGCCGTCAATAACAGTAACTCCATAACTTGCTCCTTTCATTAAAATTTTTCCCGCACAATATGTGCGGGAAAAAATAAATATTAGTAATTTTCTGCGTGAATTTCAAAGTAGGCCTGGGGATGATTGCAGGTAGGACAAACTTCAGGGGCAGCCATACCAACAACGATGTGACCACAGTTGCGGCATTCCCATACTTTAACATCGCTCTTTTTGAACACTTCCTGTGTTTCGATGTTCTTAAGAAGTGCGCGATAACGTTCCTCGTGGTGTTTTTCTACTTCTGCCACAAGTCTGAATTTTCTTGCTAAATCTGTAAAGCCCTCTTTTTCTGCAGTTTCAGCAAAACCTGCATACATATCGGTCCACTCATAATTTTCGCCGTTTGCGGCAGAAACTAAGTTCTGTGCTGTGTCGCCGATACCCTCTAATTCTTTGAACCAGAGTTTTGCGTGTTCTTTTTCGTTGTCAGCGGTTTTTAAGAAAAGCGCCGCTATCTGCTCAAAACCTGCTTTTTTTGCAACTGATGCAAAGTAGGTGTATTTGTTTCTTGCCTCTGATTCGCCTGAAAAGGCAGCCATAAGATTTTTTTCTGTTTGTGTTCCTGTGTACTTTGACATATAAACTCCTCCAAAAATTATTTTATTTCTTCAAAATCAGCAGCTCCGTGCTTACATAAAGGACAAATAAAGTCCTGGGGCAATACATCGCCCTCGTAAACGTAACCGCAGATTTTACATACATAGCCTTTTTTGCCCTCGGTTTTCGGTTTGGGCTTTACATTGTTCTGGTAGAACGTGTAAGTCATTGTTTCTGTATCGTTTATGACTCTTGACTCTGTAATTGAGCAGATGAACATTCCGTGTGTGCCTAAGTCCACATACTGCTCAACCTCTAAAGACATAAATGAGTTGATATATTTTGGCAAAAATACAAGTCCGTTGTCACTGTAAAGACGGGGGAATTCTTCAAACTTATCTACATTTCTGCCACTTTTAAAGCCAAAAAGCTCAAACACGGAAAAAGGAGCGTCCACTGACAGACAGTTGATATTCATTTTGCCTGTTTGCTTTATTGTGTGGTGAGAGTAGTTGTCTTTATTTATTGTAACTGCTATTCTGTTGGGTGTGTTTGTTACCTGAGTTACAGTATTTACGATAAGGCCGTTGTCGCGCTTGCCGTCGTTTGATGTGATGACATAAAGTCCGTAGCCGATATTAAAGAGAGCCGACAGGTCGTTTTTATTTGCCGTTTCTGTCTGCTGTTCTTTATAGTCACTGCAGAGTTCTTCTGCCAAATCGTTAAGTGAGTTATTGCTTTCTTCCGAAAGTGCTGACATTATGGTAACTGATGTGTCACAGTATTTTAAGTTTTTGCACTTTTCTAAAGATTCTTTCATCACCTTGGTAGCCAAGGGCGCCCAAGAGCCGTTTTCGATAAATGCTACTGTTTTATTGCGGAAGTTTCTCTCAACGAGCTCCGCAATGAACTCACGCATATATGGGAAAAGTTCTGCATTGTAGGTGGTTGTTGCAAAAACTATTTTATTGTAACGAAAAGCATCTTCTATTGCTTCGTGCTTGTCGCATCTTGCTAAATCGTTTACCACAACCTTGGGACAGCCGTTTGATTTTAATTTTTCTGCCAACTGCATTACTGCTTTCTTTGTGTTGCCGTAAACAGAGGTATAGGCAATCATTATGCCCTCGCTCTCTGCCTCATATGAGGACCAAGTGTTGTAAAGGTTGAGGTAGTAGCCTAAATTCTCTGAAAGAACTGGTCCGTGCAAAGGACAGATAACGGAAATATCAAGTCCTGCGGCTTTTTTGAGTAACGCCTGCACCTGTGCGCCGTATTTTCCTACGATGCCAAAGTAGTAACGTCTTGCCTCGCACGCCCACTCGTCATCGGTGTCGAGCGCGCCGAATTTTCCAAAACCATCAGCAGAAAAGAGCACCTTATCTGTGCTGTCATAGGTCACTATAACCTCGGGCCAGTGCACCATAGGTGCCGCCACAAAGGTAAGTGTGTGCTTGCCCAATGTAAGAGTGTCGCCCTCTGCTACCTCTACGGCAATGTCGGAAAAATCCTTACCGAAGAAATTCTTCATCATTACAAAAGCTTTTTTTGATGATACGATTTTTGCATCGGGGTACGCCTTTGTGAAGTTTAAGATATTAGCCGAATGGTCGGGCTCCATATGTTGAACTATCAGATAATCAGGCTTTCTTTCGCCCAGTGCGTTTTGTATATTATCAAGCCACTGATGAGAAAACCTAGCGTCCACCGTGTCCATAATTGCGATTTTTTCGTCAATTATTGCATAGGAATTGTACGCCATACCATCAGGAACTGCAAACTGTCCCTCAAATAAGTCAATGTCGTGGTCATTAACACCAATATACTTGATATCATCAGTAATAAACATGCTGTTCACTCCTTAATAAATGCTAAAATCAGTATATCATAAATATATAAAATTTACCATAATATTTTTGCATTTTATTTTAAAAAATATTCTGTTGCTGATTAAAAATGTTTTCTTAATTCTTTACAGCTCTTTGGTGTAAATTTTCGGCAGCTGTCCGCGGGTACTGTATAGGTCGTTTCTTGATTTTATATAATCTATAATTTCATCAGAAATTTCCTCTCCCGGAACTAAAATCGGCACTCCCGGTGGATATGCCCATACATATTCAAGGCTCACTCTTCCCTCGCTGTCTGATATGTCAATATACTCACCCGCCAGAGAAAGTGCCTCTTTTGCACTTAATTTTTTTTGCGGTATGTTGTCGGGTGCTATGCACGAGGGTGTTCTTTCGTCCATAGTTTTATCAATTTTTAAAAGTGCTTTTTGCAATTTTTTCAAGGTTTTTTTCGTGTCCATAAGGGTTGCCAAAGCCAAAACAAAGTCAGGTGCTACCATTTCGGGCTCGATTTTTTCTCCGCGAAGCTTTTCTGCGATTTTTTCCCCTTGACCTTTAATGATTATCTTTGATTTATCGTCATAGTATGATACTTCTATATTTTTTAAAGACTTACATCGCTCATAGAAACAGTCAAGATTTTTGTAAAAAGACATAAGCTTGTCTTTGTTTTTCTTTATATACCGCAAGCACTCGTCAATTGATGCAAGCAGCACATAGCTGGGACTTGATGTTTCGAATATAGAAAGAGCATGGCGCACCAAATCTGTGTCAACTCGTCCTGAGCATACGTTTAAAAGTGCCGTCTGAGTAAGTGAGGGCAAGGTCTTGTGAAGACTCACAACACACATATCGCAGTGTGGCGCAGCGTGGTCGAAAAAATGGCCCCCGTGAGCACTGTCGACTATCAGGAATGCTCCTCGCTCCTTGCACACCTCATATATAGAAGCCACATCTGACATCACACCCTCGTATGTGGGAGATGTGATAACCACACAGCCGATGGCATTACCATCAAGCAATTCTGCAACTGTCTGTGCTGAAATCTTGCCATAAATTCCAAACTCATCAGCCTCAGGCAACAAGTAATGAGCCTCAAGGTCTAAAATTTCTGCCGCATTATATACGGACTTGTGACAATTTCGCGCGATGAGTATTTTTTTATTCTCTCGCGTCGCAGAATATATGGCCGCAAGTATTCCGCAGGTGGAGCCGTTTACCAAGGGGTAAGAAGAAACCGCCTTATATATACCGCGAGCCCTGTCGGCAACATCTTTTAACACGCCTTGCATATTATGTAGATTGTCAAAGCCATCTACCTCAGTAATGTCTATGCTGTATGGGATTATGCTTTTCTTCATTGCCCTTTTGTGACCGGGCATATGAAAGGGCGTGGCTTTGTATTCAGTTAGTCTTTTAAGTAGAGATTTTTCTTTCATAGACCTTCCTATTTTCGTAAATTCTTAAGCATTTCGATTTCTTTTTTATAGCCGTCAAGCTCGTTAGGGGTTTCTAAATAAAATGGCAAATCGCGAAGTGTCGGGTGGTTGATAATGCGACTAAAGGCCTCTGTACCGATAGAGCCGCCGCCGATAACCTCGTGTCTGTCCTTATGACTTTCAAAAGGGTTTTTGGAGTCATTTATGTGTATGGCGCGGAGCTTATCTATGCCAACGATTTCATCAAACTCACGAAGCACTCCGTCTAAATCATTTACAATATCATATCCTGCATCGTACACATGGCAGGTGTCAAGACACACACCCAGCTTGTCCTTTTGCTCGACTTTATCTATTATCGCCTTTAATTCGTAAAAATTCCTTCCCACCTCGGAACCTTTGCCTGACATGGTTTCTAAAAGTACTGTTGTGGTCATCTCGGGGTATAAAATTTCATTTAAGGCATCTGCTATCATGGTTATGCCTATATCTGAACCTTGTCCCACGTGGCTTCCCGGGTGGAAATTGTAAAGATTTCCGGGGACAGCCTCCATACGGCTGATATCATCTTTGAAAGTATTCTTCGCAAATTCGCGAATGCCTGCATCAGCAGAACAAATATTTAAGGTATACGGAGCATGAGCTAAGATTACGTCGATATTATTTTCCGCAGAATATTCTAAATACGCGCTGATATCAGCAGGGTCCAACTCTTTTGCCGCGCCGCCTCTGGGGTTTCTGGTAAAAAACTGAAAGGTGTTGGCGCCGATAGATGCTGCCACTTTTCCCATATTTAAAAAACCCTTTGATGCAGAGAGGTGACATCCTATTTTAAACATATCACTCACCTCATACTAAATTTTCGAATTTGTCGCCTGCCAGCAAGTGAAAATGCAGATGGAACACTGTCTGTCCTGCGTTTTCGCCGCAGTTGTTTATAATGCGATAGCCCTCATCTGCTACGCCCTCTGCTTGGGCGATTTTTTTGGCCGTTAAGATGATGTGACCGAGAAGCTCTTTGTGGCTTTCTTCTAACTTATTGGCACAGCAGATGTGTTCCTTGGGAACAATCAAAATATGTGTAGGTGCTGCCGGTGCAATATCGCGAAAAGCATACACCAGTTCGTCCTCATAAACTTTCTGTGAAGAAATTTCTCCCTTTATAATTTTACAAAAAATGCAATCATTCATTGTCAGTTCTCCTTTGTATATTCTTTTATTTTTTCTACCACTTTGTCGCAAACTGCGTCAATATCGCGGTTTGTATTATCATCAACATCAATTACGATGTCGCTTTTTTCGTAGTCCTTTTCGTATTGTTTTAGTATTTCGATTATTTCCTCTGTGGATTTGCCCGAAAGTTCTGCGCGCTTGTTGTATGAGTTTTTTAGGTTTTGGCATATCGTTTCGGGTTTTGCCCGAAGCCACACCGTCAAATTGTCGCAAAACAACAAGTTTCTGCACACAGGGTCAGAAAGTGTGGAGCCGCCCGTTGCGATTAAAGAGTTTGTGTTTTCGCACAAATTCTGCACCGCAAAACGCTGTGCTCCCTCGAAGTATTTTGCGCCTTTTTTTGTCAAAACATCTGCAACAGACATATTCTCGCACTTTTTGATATATTCATCTGTATCATAAAAATCCATATTGAGCTTTCCTGCAACACGTCTGCCCACTGTGGTCTTGCCGGTGCCCATAAAACCTACAAGTATTATATTTTTATTCATAATTCCTCCAAACGCTAAAATCTTGCCTACATTTATTATATTTATGATGTTGGGGTGATTATTCTTTTTGGATATTTTTTGCTTAATTATGAAAAATATTCCTTATTTTTATTTTATCACTCCGAAAAACCTCTGTCAAGAAATCTGTAACTTACAAAAGGGATTTTTGTCACGTTTTGTGGAACAATATGAAACATATTGAAATACGTTTTCAGTATTGATATACTGATTTTATAAGGTAAAAGGAGCACATACTATGGAAAATATAACAGAAACCTTTGGAAAAAAATTGAAATCATTAAGAAAGCAAAACGGTTACACACAAGAAGAACTTGCAAAGGTGCTAAACACCACCAGAAGCTGCATTTCTAACTACGAATTGGGAAACCGTCAACCTGACAATGAAACCATACGGGCATTTGCGGATTTTTTTGATGTTAGCATCGATTATCTGATGGGAAGAAGCACAATTTCCCTTTCTGTCCAAAACGCAGAATGCCTGCAAGATATGCAAAAAATCAAAAAAATCATCAACAATATAACAGAAGTAGATATAACGTTTCTTCCTCTCAAGGCAAAATGCATTATCTTGGAATTTTATGACTATCTGGCAGGAAAAGATATCTCAAATAAAAATTGACAAAGAAAAGTTTCTATGGTAAAATAAGCAAGTCGACAAAAGTCGACGACTTTTGTCGATAACAAGCATCGTAAAATCTTCAAAGTAACTTTCCATTTTCAATTTTACATTTTCAGTTTAATATACCTGCGGATATGGCGGAATTGGTAGCTTCAAACACGAGCGCTGCCGGTGGCAGATACAGCGAGCGTGAGAAGGTGAAGCGGTCGAAATCTCTGGATTTCGGGCACCGCAAACTGTCTCGCGAACGCGTCTAGCCTATTCCGACTTTAAATAAACTAAATAATACAATTTGCGGATATGGCGGAATTGGCAGACGCGTACGGTTCAGGTCCGTATGAAAGCAATTTCATGCAGGTTCAAGTCCTGTTATCCGCACCAAATTTCAAAGTGCTTATGGTAATCAAACCATAAGCACTTTTACTTTTCTTATGCAGTTTTTATAGCTACAGGCTTGTAGTCACCATTATGTGCAAGCTCTACACCGCCGTTTTCATCAAAGACCTCACCATATTCATTGAACTGTCCGTTTAGCACTACGACTACAGCAATTTCATTATTTCCTACATCCAGAATTTGAATTTCCTGTATCAGTAGTCTTAAGTTCGTATTGCTTATTGCTCCCTCGGCTACAATGTTGTCAAGCATATTGATGTTTTCCTTGATTCCTTTTCTGCGTTTCTTGATTGTCTCTTCAAGGTTTGCAAGTTCATTTATCTTAACCTTAAGCTCGTCTATTTGTGACCTTTTCTTCACAAGCAATCGGTCATAAGCATCTCTGTTTTCCTTGTCGTTGATTCGTTCCATCAATATGTTTTCAATATCTGTTTCAAGGTTTGATATGGCAGTTCTCATATCAGCTATTTGTCTTTCGGTTCCTGCTTTATTTCGAAGCCACTTTTTTACATCTGCTTCTATGGCATTCCAATTCTTTTCCGACTCGGATTTCAGTCTTAATATTTCCCTGTAGACTAATGCATCCAAGTCTGACTCCTGAATTCTGTGCGATGTACAGTAGCCTTTGTATCGGTGGTACCCATTACAGACATACTCAACCCTTTCAGGTTTATCTCGCCATCTGCGAATTTTTGCCACGAATGTGCATCCGCAATCTCCGCACTTTAATAACCCTGTATATCTGTGGTATGGCTTGCCGCTTGATGCTCTGACATTTTTCTCATTCTTTGCATTTATGAGATTTTGTACCTTATCCCATATTTCCTTTGGAATTATTATAGGTGCAAAATTTTCATGTCTGTATTGCTCTTCCTTCGGAACTTTGCGCCTTATTTTGCAGCAAAAAGCAGATAGGGTGTAATTACCCTACCTGCGATAGTTTGTGCTCAAAACCCCTTAGCGAGCCTTTGCAACCAGCCCTCAAAATCGATTTTAAACAGCGAGGAGGATAGGCTTGTGCCTATCCTCCGTTTTAGGTTTATTTAATTCATTTCGCCGACCATTTTGTTTATATCTCCGTCTGAGTCTACTACGATTATTTTTGTTTTACTTGTGGCAGCATAGCCGAAGCCGTCTATGTATGTCTTGTTTTGTTCTTTAATATGTTCTGTCCTGATTTTTCGTTCCTCATCGGTGAGGTAACATTGGTCTTTTTGCATAATTTCGTTTATATCAGTTTCAAACCTAACCTTTTCCCATTTTGCATAGACTACATCGTGCCTTGTGAATGTGAATTCTGTTACCTGATTCTGTTTGGTTCTTGGATCGGTAAACCATCCTGCGAAGGTGTAACCCTCTCTTGTAGGCACATATTCTTCAAGACTAATTTTCGTGCCGTACAATCTTGTTACAGGCCTTATGTAGCTTCCTGTTTCGGTTGCAAACCTCAGTGTGATGAAACCTCTGATCCCAAGCTCATTGTCAAATACAATCTGGTGCCTGTTAATTTTCCATAGTGCCGCCGATGCCGTCTGTGACATTAGCATCACCGCCGCAAGTACCGTACATAAAATTTTTTTCTTCATAATTTTCAACTCCTTGATATGTTTATTCTAGCTTTCGGCAACACAAACATACCACAGAAGTTTTGCAAAGTCTACGAAGG
Source organism: Congzhengia sp. (assembly GCA_045591015.1). Taxonomy (GTDB): domain Bacteria; phylum Bacillota; class Clostridia; order UBA1381; family UBA9506; genus Congzhengia. The sequence continues at coordinate 95,902 of JAZNSC010000003.1, read as the reverse complement.
ATTTCGTTATAATCTAATTATTTCAAATATACATCATATATTATCTATATCCCGAAAACTCTTTTACATAGTCTAACAAGTGAAAATCTATCCTGAACAGATTTTTGATATAATGTTGATTCGAGTTTTTGCCCATAAATCATATAAAATCTCACAAACGAACTAGGATTCCTTACGCTAAAGGCACTTGACAGTTCACCATCTTTGCTGAGTAGTGTTACAGTGCATTTCTCACCAATAGGGCAAGTAATTCTAATTAAAGTATCTACCCATTCTGCTGTGCAATTTTTATTATCACAAGTTAAATCATAATTTTCCTTTGTAATATCGGGTACACGCCCATATGAATATATTTCAAAAACTTGTGAGCCATCTTTCTCAATAATATAATCATAGGCAAAGTTTTCATCTTTGTCCATAAATGTTATAAAAGAGCCTTCGTAAGATTCTTCCTTCTCAAACGCTTCAACCTCTGTAAGTCCTGCGTTTTCACCTTCTGTTTTTTCTATTTTGATTGTAAATACGCTTACATTGTCCTTGTTTACCGGAATTTCTGTTGCAATTCCTTTTTTGTTAAGCATTCCTGTTTTAATTTTAGTTCCGTCATCAAAAACTATTGTGGCCTCAAGCACATTATCCTCTACAGATGGGTTGTCATAAAGTGCGATTTTATCAATATATTTGGCATTATCAAATGAAAAAACCGCTTCCTTTTGCTTGTCATCAGGTGTCCACACACCATCATAAGGATTATATTCATGATTTGAAACATCTCTGCTTTCATAAAGCATAAAATCATTTAAAAATTCTTTATTTCCGGAAGTTACTTTAACATTACAAGTATAACATATTGAGTCTGTTCTTCGTTTCCAAAATACTTTATCACTACTGCATATTCCGAAAATATGCTCTGTTGCATTTTGTGATTCGTGCGAAAGTAGAGCTCTGTAGTCATCTGTTCCAAAAATACTCCTTGATAATCCGCTTCCCATAACAGGAATTCTTACTCTATTATTCCATTCATAAATTTCAACAAAATGGTGCTTTTCAGGTTCGTTATAAGCATTTTTCGTAGAAAGGGAATTTAGGGAATAAAAATCCTCCGTTCCCCACCAGGCTGTAGCATAAGCATACCCCTTGTAGACGATTGGCTTGTAATTTATATTTTCCTTTAAGATTTTCCCCATAACCTTTTCAAAAGCCAGACTTGTTGCCCTGTGATCTTCGTGGCAATCATAATCATTGCAAAATATTACATCAGGTCTATATTCTAAAATAACACTTTCTATATCCGACAGATAGTTTTCGATGGTATAATCTTTTTCGCCATTATAGCTTGGGTGAGTTTTTGTGCCATAGGTTTTTACTTTCCCGTTATAAGATTTAACAATTTGACCTGACTTCGCATTATAAATGTGAGGGCCACTCTTGTCCCACGAATCGCCATAACCTAAAAATATAATATTACTTTCCGAAACTCCTAAATCCTCATAGTATTTAATTACCTCTTGATACCTAATCTCTGCATTATCATAATAATCTCCATTGGTTGTAAAGACGACATAGAGTTCACTACCATTATTCAAATAATGCTTTACACTACTTCCGAGAAGGTTTATATCATCATCCTGATGTGGGACAATTATCATAACCTTGTGATTTGTGAAAAAGTCATTTTTATTGTTATCTTCATAAATGTATTCTGCATTTTTTCTAAAGATATCTAACGCAAATCTGCCGCTAACCGTCAGCAAGATGATTACTATAAGTGTTAAAATTAAGGCTTTTACTAATCTTTTTTTCAAGAAGGGAACAAAGAAAAACACAACAAATAAAAGTGCAATAAGCCCCAGAAACATATAGCTTTTAAGTCCAAACCCACACATAACAACATAATAATCTATTATGCTTGATATTATAATCGAAAGAAGTAAACTTAAAAAGCACGGCAATATGATTTTTTCGAGTTTGTCCTTCAAGCCAATTTCCTCCCTTCTTAAAAATCAGGCTATTTATTTTCCTCTTTAAAAACAAAATATCTTTGACCTACATAATTAAATATAACAAACAATCCCATTCCCACAAGCATGGCAAGATTTTCCTTGATAGACACCGATAATGGAGATAAAATCCATCCTACAACAGGTTTTGCTATTCCATAGGCTAATAAATAGCACAAGGAAATATTTATTACAAACTTAACCACCTGCCATACAGACTTCTCTTTGTTGTTAAACGTGAAATACTTGTTTAAAACATAGCTTACAATACTGCCAACGATATAATTAGAGGCAGATGAAATCCAATAATTAACCCCCGCAAAATTGTAAAGCAAAAACATTACGCTTGTCCCGACTATGGTATTTATAATGCCGACTATAACAAATTTTAATGCTTTCTTATCTATAAATCTCAACGTTCATTCTCCTGCTTTTCCTCAAGATTCTTCGTGTCATCCAGTATATATATGGGTCTGTTTTTAATTTCACTAAACAACACTGAGATATATTGACCAATAATTCCGATTACGCAAAGCACAATGCCAAACATAAAGCTCATTGCAACGATTATGGTTGAATAACCACTTGGTGCACCGTGAATGATTTTTTCAATAATGGTGTATATCATAAGAATCACACCAAACAAAGCAACAACAAGACCTGAATAGATGCCAAGCTTTAACGGCATATCCGAAAAACTGCAAATCGTTGCCATAGAAAACTTTATAAGCTTCGCCAAATTATATTTGCTTTCACCAAAGGCTCTTTCTTGCGCTTCGAAGGAAAGCGTTGTTTTCTTGAAGCCTACACTTTGCACAAATCCTCGAAGGTATCTGACATTTTCTCTGTAATCCTTCTTTAAAATCGTTGCAACTCTCTTTGAAAATGCAAAGAAATCAGAAGAGTTGTTTTCAAACTTAATTGGAGAAAGCATATTTAAAATCTTATAAAAAGCCACTGCAGGAAGTTTTCTCAATAAGCTTTCTTTTTTTCTTGAACGTCTTACCATTGAAATGATTTCAAAGCCATCATCAAACTTTTGAATTATTTCCGGTATAATCTCCGGCGGATGCTGAAGGTCTGCATCCATACACACAATTCCGTCACCTGTTGAGTGGTCAATCCCTGCTATCATTGCGGCTTCGTGCCCAAAATTTCTTGAAAAGTTAAGAACCTTAACCTTCTTATTTTCGTTTGCAAAGCTACCCAAAATCATTCTGCTGTTATCTGTGCTACCGTCATTAACAAATATAAGTTCATAATCCCAAGCTATATTTTCCAAAACCGGTAAGGCTGCAGAATAAAAGTTACGCAGTGATTGTTCTTCATTATATACTGAAACAACAACTGAAATTTTTTATCACTCATAGTAAATACCTCAATTTCTTATTTTCCTAAATAAACAATTACTGTGTCGCCCTTAACTTTAATAGCTCCCTTTGTAGGCCAAGGCGTCATATTTTTAAAATCCTCACTTTGTTCAATTAACTTCGTATCTTCTTCTGTAGCGTTTTCAAGATCCAATCCTGTGTATTCTCGAAGATAGGTGCTGAGTACAAATTGGTCGGCAATAATCTCGTCAGTTTCTCTTAATATAAGTCCTTTTGTAAACCCCGTCATATCAGGGGTCATATCAAAAGAATATTCTTCACTACCGGAAAGGGTGCCGATAACAGATATCTTATCACAATTTTCTATTCCTTCGGTTTGCTCTATTCTATCTGTTATACGAGTTGCAACGCTAAAGGATTTTTCATAAGAAAGTTGCATTGTGTGATAGCTGATATTTGCAATCAATGTAAAGTTATATATCATAAGTGATGCAACAATAAAAATGGACCACTGTTTAACAAAATTTAGACTTTTTTTATTAAATGTTAGTTTTTCATAGAAAAGCACCATCAGTATAGGAAATAAAACACTACTCATGAGTGTCAGGTTGTGATAATCCATATTGCTGTCGATAAAGAAAAGCGCTCTTGCTCCGAAGGGCATAACAGCTACAAATAATGCCGCATATAAAGCCCTGCCTACCGCATTCTTTTCTTTTCTTAGAACAGAAGCAATACCACAGACGCCAATGATTACAAACATTAAAATATTCAGCACGGTAAACAATGTAACACCATGAGAAAAGTCAAAGTAATATTCCTTAAACATATACAGACAATTAATGATTGCCGCAGGGATATTTATATTTGTAAGATTAAAGGCTTCCTGTGCGCCTTGATATTCAGTCAATGCACTTCCTGAAACAAGCATATATACCTTAACTATAATCCAATATAGTCCGGCTGCTATAATGCCTGAAATTAGGAATTTTACCAGCTTTTTTGTTATAATGCTAAGGGATTCTTTTTGAAATACAGTAAGATTCAAAAGATATACCAAAATCAGCATTACGCTAACAGTTATGTATGCCTGATATACTCCAAGAGCAAATGTCATAAGTAAGATTCCGAGAATGTTTTTTAATATACCCTTTTTATCTACCAGAAACACAGCAAGAATACTTGCAAAAAGAGCCATGAAATATCCATCTGCAGTATATGAAAACGCAAAAGTAGATGCAACCGTAGGAAATGTTACCAAAAGTCCTGAAATTAAAACATATGAGATTTTGTTTTTGAGTTTGAAAAGCTCACATATTACTACTGAAGCAAGTGCAATAAATACAAGGGAAACAAGTCCGTTAATCCAAGGCAGGTCGTAGAAAGATGTAAACATACAGGATATTTTAGAAAAAATTCTACCTATGTGTGTCATATTAAGTTCATCATATCTATAAACAATGGCATCCCAATTGGGCTCTAAATTCATAAATCTATAAAGATGTGCTATAAGACCAAAGATAATCACGGACACAAAGCAAATTACCCACTGCCTTTTCACTTTTGTTTTTATTAAGTTTATAATATTTTCCGGCATTCTGTTCCCTCGCAATCTATTTTTTAATAATGCTTCTTTTTATCTTTTTTAAAAATTCAAACAATTTTGATGTATAAAACCTAGCAATAAGCATATCAAATTTATCTTTTTTGGTAAGATAACTTCCATCATAGTGATGAATGGAATATGTATTTTTTGTAATTGTGATTTTTCTTGTAACAAAATCCTTTGGAGAAAGATATTCAGGTGGCAAAATGCAAAAATTATCTATAACCTGCATTTCACCATTTGTGATAAACCCAAGCTTTTTTAATGCCAAAGTATTGCGACGCGGACAAGGTAGCGTGTCAAAATTTCCGGTTTTATCCACAAACGGTATATTGTCATAGTCAGAAAGCATTGCAAAAACAATCTCGTTTTTTGGCTCGGCTCCCATTCCCAAACCGCTTGCCATCTCGAAAATTCTTTCATTTTCACTTATAAACTTGCCTTTTTCAAAGCCCATGTATCCACTATATGTTAATAGGTCATCTAACGACTTTATCAGTTCAACATCAGTGTCTAAATATATTCCCCCATTATCATACAGAATTTTTAGCCTTGCATAATCACTTACAAAGGCATATTTCTTGTTTTCTAAAGCCTGTTTTGCGTATAGGTTATCAGATACATCAAAGTTATCCTCGTCCCATCTTATAATCTCATAATCGGGACAGAATTTTTTCCAGGAGTTAATACACTTTTCTACGGATTTAGGCAAGGAATTTTTACCAAACCAACAATAATGAATTTTCTTTGGTATGCTCATTTTCGAATACTCCTTCCTAATTCCTTAATAGTGGCTATAGTTTCTTTTTCAATTATCAAATTTACGATAATATACAAAGGTGCAACCCATAGAGCATGCATAATACATTTTAATACCACTCCTACAAAAGAGGTTGATGCACCTGAGCTTACGCCTAAGACTATAAGAATTATAATAAACAATGTGAAATTCACGATATATTTTCGATATGTCTTTATAAGGCTTCTTGATAGGATTTTCTTATTTGCGTAATAAATCATCATATTTCCGCGATATAAAAGTGCTGCAATGGTACCAATAATTCCGCCTATAATACCCCAAAGGTTGATTGCGACAACCGAAACCGTAACATTTAAAACCGCTTCTATAACTGCGTGATGACGAGTCTTTTCAAACACGCCTTCAAAGTTTAAAACATCGTTGCAGGGTATTTTACTGTTGGTTAAAAGCTTCATAACAGCAAACAAAACAAGCAGCATAGGGTTATAGTAGTCTATATCTGTGATGCCTTTTGTATAAAGCTCTATAATAGGTAAAAGGAAGGTTGCCATGAGTGTAAATACTATAAATATGGCTGTTATAAAAACCGCCTCGTATGCATCAAAATATCTTTTGAATTTCTCTTTTTCTGTCTGATATATTTGCCCGAGCTTATATGTATAGCTTGTTGATATCGCTGTTATAAACGTATCTATATACTGAAAAAACATCAGATAAATCATATATACACTAACTACTTTAAAGCCACAGAACATGGAAATTAAAATAGCATCTGTGTTATTAAATATCATTCCGGATATTTGATGAAGCAGCACAGAGTTTTTCTGTGATATAGCGGCAATATCAGGCTTAACATTTAATTTAACCCACGGGTAATGCTTTTTGACATACCAAATCACAAGAAACATCTGCAAAATATGTTCTAAACAATAAAGGGACTGAACAAGCAGAAGGTTGTTTGTAAACACCAAAAGAATAATCTTTAATATGGAATTTACCAAAACCATTATTGTCGAAAATGTTGTAAGGATATATCCTTTTCCCGTTCCCTCAAGTAAAATACGATATTTACCTTGCACAAAAAAGCTAATAACCGCAGGAAGTCCGTAAAATAATACAATCAAAAAGCATGTGCTTTTCGGAAGGTTGGTTGATATAACAAAGGGATACCCTATAGCGAATATCATCGTAAGTGCAGCATATAAAAATCCTGTTCTGTTATAGTGAACTTTTGTTGCAGATAAAATTCCGTTTATCTTGTCCTTATCATCTGTCGCGATTGGCTTGTATAATGCTTGTTGGGAAGCAAGACCAACCCCTGCTTCTAAAAGCATTAAATACACAAAAACCTGCTTGACGGTAGATACCAAGCCATTAACTTCGCTACCAAAGTTCTCAAGGTATAGTCTTGGGATGATTAGACCCATTACTATTACCACAACTTGGTACAATAAATTCGAAATAACATTTCTAATTACATAATTCTTTTTCGAAATATTGTTTTCCGCCATCAGTTTTCTCCTTTACTTTGTATTTTCTTTAAACAAGTTACTACATTCATACGATTCCATAGGCATATAATAGTAAAATCCTTGAATGTATTTAACATTAGACTTCTTCAAAAACTCAACCTGTTCTTCTGTTTCGGCGCCCTCACACAAAAGTGCAATATCAAGCTTTTGTGCCAAAGCTACGATATTTTCAAATACAGTTTTTCCAGTTTGTGTATTTGCGCTATAAAGTATATCTCTGTCAATTTTTATAAGGTTTACAGGATAATTAAGAAAATCATCATAGGATGTAATTCCTGAACCATAATCATCTAAATATATTGATAGCCCATGTTCTTTTAATGTTGTAAGGTTTTTTATTACGACAGGTTTATTTGTTTCTTCCTCGGATTCAGTGAACTCAATAGCAAGATTCTCTGTTGGAACCTTGTACTTTTCTATCAGTTCAATCACCCTGTTTGCAAACTCGCCGTGAGATATTGTTTTTCTTGAAAAATTACATGAAACAACTCTGCCGGCAAGTTCATCCTTTGTTCTCGAGCTGATCCACTGACAGCATTTTTCAAATATACAAAAATCAAACTGAACATTGAGCTTTTTGCGAGTTATGACCTCAAGAAAAATGCCCGGCATAACTAAACCACAGATAGGATGCTTTAGTCTTGCAAGAACCTCACAGCCCGAAATCTTACCTGTTTTCGCCTCGATATAAGGCTGCATCATAATATGAAACTCGTTTGTATCTATTGCATTTACAATATACTGCTCCAATTGTTTTGTTTCTTCAAAGCTATAAAGTGTTTCGTTATCACAAATTGCATAATCCTTACCACTTGCTATTGCATATCTGTATGTTTGCTTGGCATTGACCACCGCCTCTTCAAATTTTACGGCAGAATCTCTCGGCGTGTACATTCCAAACTTGACAACAGGTGTTTCTGATAGCCTGTTTTGAACAATATATTTTGAAATTTCATCGTAAAAATATTCGCATAGGCGAGTAAACTCATCTGATGTAAGATTACCAACCACAACAAAGCTACTGTCTTCTATAAGAGCAATAACCTGTCCCAAACCTTTTTTCACAGTATTCAAAAGATTTATATTACAAAAATCAATAGCTCGCCCAATCTCCGTTTTGCTGTGGACATCCTTTAATGCATCAAATTTCATATCAACATAGATGATGGATCTATTTGCGTTATCCGTTTGATTGTAAACCTTTCTTGCTTGAGAAAGATTTGATATAGAAATAAATTTTTCATTATCGTTTTTAATAGCATGGCTAAACAGTAAATATGCTCCAAGTATGAGTAAAACTATTAAAACAACCATTCCTATGATTATTGCCGTCACAAAAGGCCACCTCTTTTCATTGCTTTAGCAAATTTAACCTTCGTTTTCTTTCGCGTTATACGCTCATATAGATTTTCAAAAGTCCTTATGGCAAATTCGAAAATCAAAAAACAAATTCCCAAATCCAATAACTGTTTCTTTACATTTAAGCCTTTTCTTCTGTACTGAGAAAGCACTTCAAAACACGCATATTTTACTGAATTATTGGTAAAAAACTTTGATTCTTTGTTTCTATCCTGCACCTTTTTCAAAAATGTAGACAATTTATTAAGATCGGGCTCTTCTAAAAAATAAATTCCCTTTGTTAAGAAATCAAGCTCGTCATTCGATAGTTCAAACAACACAGACTTATAAAATTTACTCATAATTTTTCTGTGCTGCACAGCTTGGGCCTCTGATGAATTTTGGGTTATCTGATTTTTATGTATACGATATAGCATCATTCTTTCTCTCTGAATGGCTATTTTATTCTTGTTAAGCACCATACGAGTCCAAAGCTCTAAATCTTCACTGCAAGTAAAATCTGTATCGTATTTCATTTTTTTTGCTACTTCTGTCTTCATAATCACGCACGGATGACAAATGGGGTTTGAAAATAGTAATCGTGCGTTAACAGATGCGCTATCTAATCTTTGTATCATTGGATTAGTCACAATTTCGCCATCAATATACCAATAAAACTTACAAGCAGACATCGAAAGATGGGAGTGCTTTTTCATAAATTTATATTGCTTTTCAAGCCTGTCAACTCTCATAACATCGTCAGCATCCACTCGGGCTATAAATTCACCGCAAGCCGCATCTATCCCACGATTTAAAGAAGCCTGAAGCCTGATATTCTTTTCGTTGTGTAAAATTTTAATTCGTTCATCACTATTTGCATAATCTTGCAGTATATTAAGTGAACTATCTGTAGAGCAGTCATCAATTACAATTAGTTCAAAGTTTTTAAATGTCTGTTTCAATATTGAGTCCATAGTTTCTCTTAAAAACTCTTCGCCGTTATAGACCGACATAATCACAGAAATTATAGGTTTATTCATAGCTAAGCTTCCTTTATTTACTGGTTTTGATAAGATTGCACATTTTCAAAAAATTGTATGTAAGTTTAAAATTACCTCGTTTCATAAGAATATATGAAATCTTCGTTTTAATAGTAATTTTAGTAAATTTTGCCCTTTTAAATCTATCAATAAAGTTATACTCATAAACTTTTTTTGCTATTTCCGGTATAGCATCATGCCTCTTTGCTCTTACGGCGATATTTAAAATCACAAATGTTATAAATATGGTATATCTGTCGATTTGTTCAGCAAACCCATTTCTATCAGAGCATACCTTATCAAGTCCGCAGATACACTCATTAACACTATCTAACCACTTTATATTAAGCTTATTAGACATAGATGTAGTTCTGTGTCGGTAGTTGTACATTGGCTTTATTGAAACATAAAGGCTCTTTATGCTTGCAATCATCGGAACCGAACATGCAACATCCTCTGCGTAGCTTATTGCACAGCTCACCGATAATTGTATAGGCTCTAAAATTTCTCTTTTTACAACCTTAACCGTTACAAGATAATTAAGGTTTTGCATATCTGCACTAAGTAGGGCATAGGGATATATTTTTTCTTTTATATCCTTTTCATCGTAAAAGCCTTCTTTAATGCACTCATCAAAAGTCCATCTTTTTTGGCCCTTAAAATTCATCATTGAAAAATAAATAGCATCCGGAGAATAGGAATTTATAATTTCATCGGAATTTTTTAGCATATCCTTATCTATGTAATCATCGCTATCTACATTGACGATATATTCACCCCGAGCAATTTTAATCCCTGCTTGTCTTGCCGAAACAAGGCCCCCGTTTTCCTTGTGGATAACCCTAACTCTTTCATCTTTTTTTGCATATTCATCACAAATTTTACCGCAGTTATCAGGCGAACCATCGTCAACCAAAATTACTTCAAAATCATCAAATGATTGATTCAAAATACTATCTACACACTCATTTATATATTCTTCAACCTTGTATACAGGCACAACAACCGAAAATTTCATATACATTACTCCCACATTATATTTTACTGCGTAGCTTTACTAACAGAATTTGCAGTCCTACCAAACGATATTTTAGACTGAAGGCAAAAATCGCTTGCATTAGAGATAGCTTTCTATAAGGAAATCTTTTAAATGCATTTCTTACATTTTGGTGGCCGCAAATATCACGAAGCCGTGGCTTTAGGTATTTCTTTTCATCAGGATTATTTTGCGCATAAATTACTTCTTGAATAGTCATTGCTCTTGCACTTGACAAAAGATGTCTGTCTGCACTAAAAATATATTGATCATAAGGCATTTTTTCACTAAGTCTTTTACAGATAGTTTCATTTAAGAGAACAATTCTTTCAAATCCGTCAGCCTTTCGGGTATTTGACAGAGAATTACTGATAAAATAATAATTATAAAATGCGCCGGGAACTCCTACAGCCTTTTTTGCACATAACACAAAGTCTATCATAAACAAAAGGTCCTCTGAGCCATATATTCTTTCAGATAAGAACTCTAAGTTATGTTCTTTTATAAGAGAAGTTTTATATATGTTTTTACAAACAGAAGTACCATACTCTGAATCCTCAAAAACTTCAAGAGGGGCACCTAATATCCCGAGTGCCAGTTTCTTTATGTCATCTTTGGTTTCAAAAACTGTTTCTTTTTCAAATGTGTGGTATGTAGCAGCAAGCCCGTCTGTTTGAAACATTTTGCCGCCAATTACCTTTGAACCACAAAGAGCTATATCTGCATCGTATTTTTTTGCTGAATTCAAAAGGGATTCATACATGTTTTCATCTACCGAATCATCGCTATCCACAAAGCCTACATAATCTCCGGTTGCCACTTTTATTCCTGCATTTCTTGCAGATGATAAACCGCCATTTTCTTTATGTATAACCCTGATTCGTGTATCCTCACTTTTAAGTTTATCGCAAAGAATTCCACTATTATCTGTTGAACCATCGTTTACCAATACAATCTCAATATTTTCATAAGTTTGCGAAAGTAGTGACTTAACACATCGTTCTAGGTATTTTTCTTTATTATACACAGGTACAATAACACTAATTTTCATATTACTTGCCTCTTATAATTTTTGTATATGTTTCAAATAATTCTCTTGTGTAATTTTCTAAAGTGACAATTTCGTCTGCTTTTTTAATGCAATTTTCTGTAAGTTCATTTAACTTTTCATCATTATTTAAAAGCTGTGAAATCGTTTCAGCAAGTGCCTCTGCGGTCATTGGCTTAACATGAAGACCTGTGATACCATCTTCTACAAGCTCTGCCATTCCACCAACACCTGCTGTTACAACCGGTGTTCCCATTGCCTGTGCTTCTAGTATAGAAATGGGACAATTTTCATAACAAATGGAAGGTACTACTTCAAACTTTGCTTCGGCAATCAAACGGAAAAATTCATTTCCGCTTACAAAGCCTTTAAGATGAACATTTTTGATGTTTTCTAATACCTTCTTGTCAGGTCCATCTCCTGCTACAACAAATTGGATATCCGGCAAAAGTTTTGCAGTTTCAGCCAAAACTTCCACACCTTTTTCCTTGGACAATCTTCCTGCAAACAAAACATAGTCTTTCTTTTCGATTTTGCTTATCTTTTCTATCTCTGTTAAATCAGGAATTTTTGCATAGTTGCACATTACCTTTGTTTTGCCTTTATAAACCTTTGGTCTGCTAAGCAAAAGTCTGCTTTCCAAAAATTTACTTGGGCAGATATATAAATCAATTTTTTTATAATTATTGCGAATTCGATATAAAAATCCTTCTATAGTACCTAATATACTTTTTACTGTGGAGGAATGTATGCACTTTCCCTTGATACAATAAAATAAATTCCCGTGAATACATTTTTCACAGATTTTTTTATCTTTGATGTTATATAGTGAATGATTAGGACAAATCATTTGATAATCGTGGACTGTCATAATCATCGGTATCTTCTTTTTATAAACTGCATCTATAATTGAGGGAGTTAACTGAAAATTTATGTTATTAAAATGAACAATATCAGGATTAAAATCCTCTAAAACTGTTGTAATTTTTTTATATGCTTCACGAGAATATAGAATGTTGAATGGATATAAAAATCTCGAAAATCTTTTTTCGTGAAAGTCCATATTACTTGTGTATTCATCTATTCTGTTTCCAACGGTATTTTGTGCATCTTGCATACCGAAATATTGCACATCGTGGCCAAGGCTTTCTAAAAATGCACCTACTTTAAGCATATAGGTTTCTGCTCCGCCTCTTGCATATAAGAATTTATTAACCATCAAAATTTTCATGCACTTTTACCTCTCTCTGTTTTCCTCTGAAATATACGAAAACCTCTTCATTTCATCAGCTCTTACTTTTTCTTCGAAAGAATAGCCTGTCACAAATATGGCTACTGCACCATTGAACAATGGGTAGTTCATCGTATTATCCGTAAGAGAGACGACAACCATAAACACAATTACCAAAAACATTAGTATCCCGCTACTCGTATCGCCATCTCTTCCAAAAAACGAGGTCCTGAGTGAAATAAAACTAAATAGCCAAATAATATAACCCCAAAAGCCAAGGTCAATGTAAAATTGCAAAAAGTCATTGTGGACACTTTTTACTCCAATATCAACAACCTCGGATAATTGATAGGGAAGCCAGCCCATTCCTTTTCCAAAATACGAAGGAGAAAATTCATAGTAGCCATCAACAGAATTGTAGATTTTGGCTCTGCCGCTTGTTTCAAGGCCTGCGTTTTCCAACACCTCAAACAGACCACTTTTAATGATTCCTACATATAAAATCAAAAATATTATCATAAGAATATTTAATATAGCAATCAGCTTCATAACCGTCTTGTGAGAGGTTCTTTTTTTAATCAAACTAAATATCCACCACAAAACGATAGCAACGCCAATTCCAAGCACTGCAATACGCTTAATAGCCGAAGTAAAGCAGAAAAAGCTTAATATGAGCAAAATCCAATGCAGAAGTTTTTTTCTGTCAAAAACAAACAACATATAAAGGAAGCTGATACCTGTGCAGAAAGATAGCTCATGGATTTCGGCCTTGCCGACAACATCACGTGAATCGCCTGCAAAAGACAGAACCTTGATAACATATTCTATCATATATGTTACAACTCCACCTTCAAGCATAATCTGTCCGATAAGGGCGAGATTTGCTATAAGGATAGATGCCATATAATACCACATTCCTTTTTTGCCGAACAAATACAAAAAGCAAATTCCGGCAAATGCAGCTGTGGTATTATTTATGAATACGAAGTAAAGTGATACACCTCTCATCATCATATCAGTTTCTGTTAAATTTACTGCCCAAATCAAAAGTGAGGCAGTAAGCATAACTACTATGGGGGCAGACATAACTAAGGCAGATTTCAAGGAAACAATTCCGCGAGAAATGTTTGGCTTTACCAAAAAGATTATCGCCGTTGAGAAAACAATAACAAGTGCAAATATATGCCTAAAGCTTATTCCGATACCGCCGATATAAGTCATATCTTCTACGAAATAATGCATCATAACGCCCAGCGCTATGAAATAAATTGCAAGTATATTTTCTGCTATCTTATGAATAACTGCCTTCACTTTGTTTTGCCCCCTTTCTAAAATTCAATTTGTTTTCTTATTCTTGAGTATTTCTTCCTTTGGAAACAACTTCGATTTTGTTCTTATTTGCCATTGTAAGAAGAGTTCTTATTGAACGAGCTTTTTCTTTGCCCGATTCAGAAAGTCCAATATCGTATATAATGTCGCCTTCGGCAAATACTTCTCTTTCGTCAATTAAAAGAGAGAGTCTTGACATAATGTATTCAACTGAAACAAGGTCTGATTTCTCAACTATAACAATGAACTGACCATTTCCGTTATAGACAGGCTTGAATTTCATTTTACCAAACACATTACGAATCACATCAGCAATGAGTTTCATTACACTGTCACCCATATCTCTGCCAAATTCTTTGTTAATTGAAATGTGATTTTTCAGGTTTAGAATCATACAGTATGTGCCGTTTTCAAGCATTTTGCCATTATTCTTCTTCATATAATTATCGAACGAAGTTCTGTTATCAAACCCTGTCATGTGGTCGGTATATAGAGCGTACCTCATAATATCTTCAAATCTTCCAAGAAGAATTGCACCGCCACAGCAAATAACAAGGAAGAATAACGCCGCAATTAAGGTATAGAGAGTAACATTTAATCCTTCCTTAACAGTTGATGAAGAAAGAGTTGAAATGTTAGCCGCACCGATATACTCATTATACTCTATATTCGTCTTTTCGATCTCATCATAGATTTTGACTAAAGAGTCAACCATTATTTTAATTTCGCCCTCGAGCTTTGTTTTAACTGCTTCGTAATCGCTATTTGATGCCATCATACAAGATTGTGTTATATCTGCACTACATTTGCCACCCTCATAACACTTGCTAAAAGTATCAATGATATAGTTTGCATAAGCTGTATCAATAATGGCTTTTTGCTTATCAAGGCTAAAGTTTCTCCAGCCGTATATTAACTCGTCATAGGTTACTGTCTGGTCTGGTCTTGCAATTACATTTCCGTTTTCGTCAGTTCCGTAATCGTCATAGAGTTCATCAAGTATATATTCATATGTAATGTCTGTATTTCCGGAAGCTGTCATCTTCCTAACATATTGCTCAATAAGCTTTAGATAATCCTTAAGTGAATCTTCACTCATTCCGATATTTAGAGTGTTTTGCCTGATTCTCTCTTCAAACGAAGAAATCAAAACCTCTTTGTTTTTGGTAATCTGATATTCTAAAATAGTTGCGTTGAGTCTTGAGGTATAAACACTATCTATATAATGTAGCTCGGTGTATAAATCCATAAAAGATTTTCCTGTTGAAGCCGCACGAAAATCCTGATTGCTTGCACCTCTGTCCTGTAAAACCTCAAGTGTGTCTGCAACTTGTGATGAAACGATTTCCATCATTTCAATATAGTCATAATCTGCATTGTAGATTTCGGTGAGTGAGGTAGTTGTAATTTCACTGTTAATATATTTTTCGGAGTATTCTGCAAAATAGACATCTAAAATTTCATCCAAAATACTTCTTGCAAATCCGCGGCCCTCGCCGGCTCTTGCTGAAAAAGAAATGATAAATACATTAGGCTCCTTTTCGTATTCCATAGCTTCATCTATCATTGATTCTTTTAGTGCGGCTTCGTCAGGATCTAAAACCTCATAGGCGTTTGTTCTTGAAATCAAATCATCAATAGAATATTCATTGACATCAAGCTTTAAATTCTCGATTACCTTCGTCATAACCGCCGAAGATTTCACCTCACTGATATCAAGCCTTTCACCTGATGGAGTCTTGCCCTCAACTGCCAAAGGGTCCTCAAAGCGAATAACTGCCTCAGCATAATAGGTTTGCCTATTTTGAAAAAACATATTTACAAACAGGGTAGCTAAAATACAAAAAATTATAATAAATGGCAAAAACTTTTTTATATACCTGGTTATTTCAAAATTCTTCATACATTAGCCTCCTCTCTGCTTGTTTTAATATCTTCTTCGTCTGTTTTTACAAAGTATTTCTCAGTTTCTCTTTTGGGGATTTGATTTGTAGCAATAAGGCTTGTGAGTGCTATAAACATTCCAAAGCTTAAAATAAGGCTTATTGCCAAATCCTTTTTATGTGACTTTGGATACATAACACCTGTCACACACTGGTTCATTTTCTTGTTGCTGTATTCTAAAGCCACCTGTGATGCTTCTTGTGAATACTCGTTTATTGCATCAGATATTTGTACTATAAGAGTATCAATCGATTCATTGGTTTTAGCACCATTTCCTGCCATAATGGATGCAATAATATTCTTTTTATCCTCAATTTGTCTTCCTAAAGATGCTGTATCTGTACTGTAATTTGCGCTTTCTTCGGTAAGCTCGTCAAGTCCTATCTTTGTTTGTCCCATATAGAACTCGCCTCTGTCATTTACCGTTGGAACAAGTACGATTCTCGCCATAGCTTCTTTATACATTTCTACAGCTTCTCGTGATATATCTCTGCCTGCCTCTGTTTTTTGCTTTTCAAACTCTAATAATTTAACTTCGTATTGAAGGCTTTTTATATCCGTAGTATTGCTTTTAGATACGCCTGTATTTACTATCATTGCATATAAATCGTCTGCAATTCTTGTAGAACGAAGCTTGTATAATTTTGATGCAACAGAATTAAAGGTTTGTCCGTTTGATGCGATAAAACTGCTGTTTTCTCTTGCAAGTTTTGTCATATAGTTTTCAAGAATTTCTGCTTCCATAGAGAGATAATTGCAAATATCAAAGTAACCTAAATCCTTAAAATCTTCTTCAGGCTTTATGTTCACAGAAATTGTGTCTAAGTTATCTGCATAGCTGTCTATAAGAAATTCTCTGTAACAATCTGATAAAAGCGGCAAAAACTTTTCACCATCGATATGATATGTATCCTTACTTGGTATATAGTCGATTTGGAATTCTGTAGAAACGTGATACATTGTTTTGTCAGTAGCACTGCCTGACACCGTTGGATATACAACGAGGGTTTCCTTTAACTGATCTACAGTTACATTTTTAAATGCACCTTTCTTAATGGTACGCTCTAAAACGTCATCACAAAGTATTTCTGACATATTATATCTTGTGCCGTTCATATTCTGGCCCTTTGATGCTTCTGCATAGTTTAGTGATACCTTGATGGAAGCAAAGGAAGGAGCAAGCATAAGACTTGTCATCAAGAGCAAAAAATATACTAAACATATAAGGAAAGACACTGGTCTGATTATTGATTTTTTGAAAAAATAACCCTTTATTGTTTCAAGACTATAATATTTGGCTCTTCTGAAAAGCTTTACTATTACGATAGCAAATATTACGCATACAATAAAAGCAAAAATTAGTTTTATTAATGTTGGACTCAATTTATACACCTCATTTCCTTTTTATCTGCCTATATCAACAATTACCAGCTCCGGCTTGTTGTTTATTCTAATTAAATCTTTGTTTGATAAACCACGGCTTACTATAAGGCTTGTGCCGGACACATCGTATCTACCTCTCACATAGCGAGGGTGCCCTGTTTTTTCGGGGAACAGGCCGTGTGTTTGTTCCCACAAGGAGCCAACCAACGGAAGGACAGAAAGTCCGCCGTGAGTATGACCACAGAGCACTAAATCGCCCCATTGTTCTTCCTTGTATGTTTCGTACACATAAGGCTCATGTGATAAGAAAATCTTAACGTGATGCGTGTCCTCATACATAAACCTCTCATAATCTTTGCCTACATAATGCCAGAACGCTGATGGATTTGATGTAAATAAGCCGTATATATCAACCATGCCGCCATCTACTTCTATAGATTCCATTTCGTTCTGCAAAACCCTCACGCCGATTTTTTCAAGCTCTTTTCTTATTCCATTTGAGGCTACATCATCAAGTAATTTGTCTAAATCGTGATTATCTTTCGATTGTCCACTGACTTTTTCCAGGTCTTTTAGGGTTGAGTCAAAATCATAATCAAGAGCCCATTCGTTGTTTCCATAAACAAAGTATGTCGGTGCAATAAGTGTTAATTCTTTTAAAAGATTATAAGCTACATCTTGCTTTTTATCTCTTCTGTGAAGAATGTCACCTGTTGCAACAATAAGGTCAGGCTCAAGCTCTTTGACTCTTTCTGTAAGTTTTTTGTTATCTTTTCCGTATTTACTGTTATGCAAATCAGAAAGCTGTATCACTCTTATAGTATCCTTTACCTTGATGGAGTTAACATTATAAAAGGTTTCATTAAAGGATAGATTTGTTATTAAATTTATTCCAACAAGGGCAATAAATATCGCAATAAAAACCATTACACACGCTGTAAGAATAAGTGCCAGTCTTGTTTTAATGCTTTTCTTTTGTGTAAATAAATATTTTATTTTGTTTTTCATAAATTCACCACCTAAAACCTAGCTATTTAATACGGCATTATACACCGCTTTAGTTTCTTTAACAACACGCTCATAGCTGTAATTTTCTTTAATATATGCTATTTGTTCTTCCTTTTTTGTGTAGTCGCCATCCTCATCTAATATGCGAATTAAGTTATTTCTTAAATCGCTGACATCGCTACATTTAAAGGTATCACCAAATTCAAGTGTAACGCTTGTGTTTTCAGGAATATCACTCACAAGGCATCTTGTTCCACATGACATTGCCTCAAGTAATGTAAGTGCTAAACCTTCGATTCTGCTTGGAAGTACATAAAGTAGAGCATTTGAGTAAAGCTCCTCTAATTTTTCACCTGACACAGCCCCTACAAACTTAATTCTGTTATCATCTTTTGCGATTTCCTTTATTTCATCAACATATTTTGTGGGCTTATCATCTCCAGCAATAATAAGCTTTTTATCGGTATCGATTTCTTTAAAGGCTTCTATTAAATCCTTTATGCCTTTTTCAGGTGTTAATCTTCCCAAATATAATATGTAATCATTTTTATCCAAGCCGTAATCTTTTTTTATAATGTTTGCCTCAAGCTCTCTAACAGGAGTAATCGCATTTTTTATAAGAACAGTATCTCTATTATATTTTTCTTTAAAATATTCCTTATTAACTTCGGAAAGAACGATAACTGCATCTGCATACTTTGCTGCCATTTTTTCGCCGAACTTCAAATAGGTGGAAGCCAGAAATCCCCATTTATCCCTCTGCCAATCAAGGCCGTGAACCGTAGCAACGGTTTTCTTGCCAAGAAAATGTGGGAAGAAGAGCATAGCTGATGGCCCGATTGCGTGAAAATGCAGGATATCATATTTTTTAAAGGTGGCTTTTATCGCCCCTGTAAACGAGGAAACCATTGCATTAAGGCTTTCCTTTTTAAAGGTTGGGGCAGGGCGGGTTTTAACGCCTTCTACATTAGAGTTTTTTGTAAACCATTTTGTTGTTCGGTTATATACTGTAACTTCCTCGCCCAATTTTGCCAAACGGGTTGACAGCTCATAAACAACAACCTCAACTCCGCCTGACCTTGACGGAAAATCTTTATGACCTATCATTGCAATTTTCATTTTTTTCTCCAATTTATTCGCCTTCTTTACAAAACATAACGTAAACTGTCTTAAATATAATCTTTATATCAAGCCAAAATGTTCTATTCAATACATAGTCAATATCCATATCCACCCATTCTTCAAACGAAACGCTATTTCGCTTTGGGTGTGTTTGCCAAATACAAGTAATCCCCGGTGTCACAACCAAACGAATTTTGTGGTATTCCGAATATTGCTCAACCTCTCTTGGAAGGGGTGGTCTTGGACCGATAAGTGCCATATCACCCTTTAATACGTTGAAAAATTGTGGTATTTCATCGAGGCTTGTTGCTCTTAGAAACTTTCCAAATCTTGTAATTCTTGGGTCCTCTTTAATTTTAAAAACAGGACCATCCATTTCATTGTCATCAAGAAGCGAATTAAGCATTTTATCTGCATCTTTTACCATTGTTCTAAACTTATACATTTTAAAAGGCTTGCCAAACCTTGTAATTCGTTCTTGTGCAAATATTGGATTATACCCATCACCCAAAAAAATAATTAAGGCAATTATAGCCATAGGAAGTGCAAAAATAATCAATGCCAGTGTAGAAAAGCTACAGTCAAATATTCGCTTACAAATCCAAAATCTCTTTTTGTTTTTGCTGTTCATTTTTCTAAGTACATTGTCAACTTTCTGTTTTTCTGTTAAATTTGTTATTGTATCTTCTTTTATGTACATAACAAAGCCTCCATATTGTTATTTAACTATTCATCAATACCCCGATAACGAATAACTTTTGCAGGAACTCCACCTACTACTGCGTTAGGAACCACATCATTTGTAACCACAGCTCCGGCACCGATAATTGCACCGTCACCAACAGTTACACCACCTATAATAATTGCTCCTGCACATACTGTGACATCATCGCCAATGACAGGGTTTTCCTCTCCATTGTACCCAATCGTTACTTGTTGGCTGATTCTGCAATTTTTTCCTATACTCTTTGCCGCTATAATAGTGGCAAAGCCGTGCTGAAAATTAAGCCCACCACCCAAAGCCTCAGGCGGCATATTGATATATAGGCTATCTAATGGCTTAAACAAAATTCTTGCTATAAGATAAGACAGCGGATTTCTGTGCAATCTGTTAAGCAAAACATTTCTTGACGCTTTATGCCAAACTAAAATCTCGCCAAAATCTATCAAATTACCACAGGATTTTTCGATGTAAATTTTGCGATATGCCGCAAAGTCTTCCGTGACATTTTCTTTGTGTTTGCAACATTTTGCGAGTAAATATACCGGAATTAGTCGCCATAAATTTAATATAACAATTACTGTATGATATTTTCTGAGCATAATATCCCACCTCAAACGCTCTATTTTGTGTTCAATATTTTTTCAACCTCTTCCTTCGAAGAAGGCTTATAATAATAAAATCCCTGAATGTAGTCGCAATTTGATTCGATAACAAATTGATTTTGCTCCTCTGTTTCAACACCTTCACATACTGTTTTAAGATTTAATTTATGAGCAAACTCAACTATCCCTCTAAAAATGGCTTTTCCACGCTCATCGACTGCCTTTAAGAGAATCTCTCTATCAATTTTTACAATATCAATGGGGTAATCACATAAATTTGCAATAGTCGCATAACCGCTTCCTAAATCGTCAAGAGCTATTGTGAACCCAAGCTTTTTACAGCTTTCTATATTTGAAATAGCATAATTGATATTATCTTCTAAAACATCTTCAATAATTTCGATACATAGAAGTGACCTATCAAAGGTGTACTTATCCGAAATTTCTTTTACCTTTTGTGCAAAGTTCGTTTCAGAAAGTGTTATTCTTGTAAAGTTGCATGAAATCATAATATCCGAGAACTCAGTGTTGTTCCATTCTTCCAACTGACGACAAACCATTTCAAACATATAAAAATCGTGCTTTGAAATTAGTCCGTTTTTTTCCATAATGCCAATATATTTGCCGGGTGCAGTTAGTCCGTTTTTTATGCTTTCCCACCTTGAAAGAGCTTCTGCGGATGCTATTTTCTTTGTCTTTGCATCTACTATAAATTGAAAGTGAGGTTTAAACTCTTCTCTTTTAAAGCCCTTCATAATATTTTTTACCATCTGTCTTTCTTCAAAAAATGTCTTTGTTAGTTTAAAAATTTTCTGTGCCATTTTTTCACCACCAATAGCATATTGATTTTTCTAAATCTTTTATTTACAAAGAAAAGGCTGCACAACAAATACACCTAAACGCAAGGATGATAAAGTAGTGCAGCCGAACGAGCATAGTTATTATAATAACCTTAGCCTCTCGCTTTGCGTCATCGCCTTTCGACGATTTTGCCAAATATATTTACTTTTTCTCAAAGAACCAGAAAGTAGAATCTATTTCTTGAGTATGGTCGGAAATCGGATAAACACTGAGCATTACATCTTCGCCGTTTGTCTTTTTGTATATAATTCTCGGGATGTTTCCGTCCATCATCTGCGCTGACAGTGCATCGTAATTTAAGAAACTCAAAAGCGCTCTGTGGAAGTCAGGATTTGCGAAATTTTCCACGTATTTCGTATATACCCTGGTAAAAGAGGCTTCTGTTTCGTGGTAGCCAAGATATGACGGCATCAAAATACGGTGTGCCTCATCAGTTTTTAACGATACCTTGTAGACACCGTGGCAATTGTATTTTAAAACATCCAAAAGTGCATCTATTTCTTCGTTTCCTGTTCTGATAATATCATATTCGTCGATATCTGATTTGGAAACTATCTTGATATCTTTATTTTGATAATATCTCGCCTTAGCATCATACATTCTCTTTTCAGCATCTGTTACCATATCTTCTGTATTGGTGTTTTGACTTCTGTATGACATACCAATTGCCACGTGATAGTCCATAGGCAAAAGTCTTTCTTCTGTCTGGTTAATCATATTTTTAACCGACTCGGTGTCTGTGTCTTTGATAAATACCAAAAACTCATCGCCGCCCATACGATAGATGTAATGACCGTAGAACACTTCTTTTAAGGTGTTTGCTATGTAGATGAGCATTTCGTCGCCGGCAGCGTGACCATATCTGTTGTTTCTCAGATGAAGTTCGTTGACGTCTATATAAACGCAAGCGAAATTCTCACATCTTTCCTCATCAAAGGTCACAATGTCTTTTTTATAAGTTACGCGATTCAAAAGACCTGTAAGTGAATCTGTTGTTGCAGCAATCTCTGTTCTGTTTAGGTGCTTTTTGTTGTAAATCGCAATAGAGAAACATACCGCAATATCATAAAGCAAGGTTTTTGCATTTTCTGCATTTTTGGGATTTAAGACACATAGTGCACTCATATGATTGTTTTTGTCTGTAACAGATGCAAAAACAATTTCGTTCATTTCGTGATTTACCAAAAAATCATGGAATTTTGGATTTGATTTTAAAAGCTGTTGGTTTGCTTTTATTGAAATTACATCAACGCTCTTTTTTCGCGCGATCCTAAGCTCTGCAGCATATCCTAAAATTTCGGATATGAAATAATTTCTTTCGTCGCCCGAAAGCAGTCTTTCTGCATAAATTGGCAAGATGAAGTTGTAATCTTCACCATCTGTATCCACATAAACGGCAGACCTTGCCTTTGAAAGCTTTGTTATTTTTTCAAGGGCATCTTTAATATTTCCTTCCTGCTGGTTGATATCAAGAAGAAGTTTTCTTATCTGTGAGCCTTCAGCAGTAATATGCTTCTTTGTTTTTTCTTTATGGAAAAGATATAGGAAATAAAGTATAAGTACAATTCCTACAAATAGGAAGGATGTAAACATTATGCTTAAAATATAACGAGCCTTCTGGAATACGTGGCTCTCGCGTCTTGCAAGCATAATTTTCCAGTCGGCGATTTCCATTTCTGAGTAGTGCATATAGAGTTTTTCGTTCCATACAGCTGATTCAAAAACGGTATAGCCCCTATCTTCTGTTACTAACTCTAAATAGGAATAACCTTCGTCGTATTTTCTGTCTTTCAGCATTTTTACATTGCCAAGGTCTGTGGCGATGGTATCAATGATAAAATTGCCGTTTCTTGTTTCGTATATAAAAAGTTGCGCATCAAGGTCGTAAACCGACTCAAGATAACGTTTTCTCAATGTATCTAAATTGATAGAGCCGTATAAAATAGCAACGGTTCTGCCATTTACTACAACGGGTTTTGCTATTCTGATGATTTCAAGAGCACTATTTGTTACGTCTGTTACTCGTCCGCTTATGTATTCGCCTTTTTGCACTTCTTCGGCATAAGACAATATGCCGTTAAAATCCAAAACGCCTTTTTTTGTAATAAAGGTGTTGTCAGGTTGAAAAATTCCCACATTGGAAATAAAGCCCGTAGGTTCATATGAATCAAAAACAAGTTGCATATTTTTACCTGTTTTATAAAGTTCGCCTGTAAGATTGGCAACAAGGCCTAAAGACTCGCTGTCAGACTGTATCTGCTGAGTAATATCATCTTTAAACTGCTTCGTCTGAACGTGCAGGGTTTCATAGCATTCCTCTTCCTCCTGATTATACACGTTCATCATCATCAACGAAAAAATCAAAAGCAAAAGAACGCTTGCAATTACTGCAAATAATATGTTATTGTTTTTTCTTTTGAAAATTTTGTTTGTTGTCATAACTTCATCTCCGCATGTTTAAGTTATACAAATGCATACAGATATTCTGTATAAATATTAGTATACCACCAATCTTTGCACATTTCAAGCCTTTTGACACTTTTTTCCTATATTTATGTATTTATGGCAACAAAAAAAGTGCAGTTATTGTAACAATAACTACACTTTATTCTCTTAAATTGTCTTTTTCATATAGATATGAGGCGCTCCTGCCTCGGTATAATAGTCGCCCGAAGCTTCAAAGCCTATCTTTTCGTAAAAGCCTACTGCGGTATCAACTGCGGAGAGTTCAACGGCGTGGTGATAGATAGTTTTCATCGTAATAAATCACGCGGTATTTGCTTTTGTTAATCATTTCCTGATTGCGCTCCACATAGGATGCTTTTTATCATATTCTTCAAGTAACCTTTTGGCATTCTCACAAGCCAGGTCTTCCTGAAATTTTTCCATCTGCTTTTGATGAAAATAATCAACTGCATCCTGAATTGGCCTGATGGTATATTTCAAATTACCATTCTGCTTCTTGCCATTTTTCAAAATCACTTCTGTCGGCTCGGTGTAGATAAGACACTTATCTTCAAGCTCTCGAACAAATTTCGCAACTGTAGTTTTGCTTTTGATTTTAAGAGCCTTGCCGATAGTTTTGTAGCTCGGATAGCATTCATAAGTTTCTCTGTCCTCGATATACCTGAGATAAAAATATATTGCCAATGCTGTTGCACTCAAATCTATTTGCATAATCTGATTTGGCATAATAAATTGATTGCTCAATTTATATTGGTTGTTCAAAAAATATTTTATAAAAAATACACCTCCGATGAAGAATTTTATTTCTTCACCGAGGTGTATAAAGCATTAGGATCTGGTGTCTCCGACGTGCAGGTTCAAGTCCTGTTATCCGCACCAAAAATACAGACATACCTTTATGGTGTGTCTGTGTTTTTTTATTCAAAAGGATAGCAGGACTTGAAGGGTCGGGAGTGAATGACTTCCAGTGGAAGTCAGAGCCGACCACCGCACCGCCCGCAGGAGGGCAAGTCCTGTCATCCGCACCTCGTCGTAGCAAAGTCCGCTTTGCTTCGACTTTTTTATACAAAAAAGTCATCCGCCCGCTTCCTTGCTTCTCCTCTTTCACAAAAAGTCACGCTCGGTTTACCTACTCTCTTGTAAACGCGTTCGCGACGGTTCACTCTCGCTACCAACTTTTTGTGATTTCTCGTTTTGACCCACCACAAATACTTACATTAAAACTTTGTTAAAAACCTCAACAATTTGTTGACTGTTTTGGCAAAGTATGTTAAAATTTTAATTAAGAGAATAATAGTTACGGAGGTAAAAAATATGAAGTGCTTGATAAACGGTAAGGTTATTTTTTCTGACAGCATCAAAGACGGTCTTGCAATCATTTTTGACGAAAAAATCGAGAAAATCCTACCACAAAATGAAATAAATTTAACCGATTACGAAGTAATTGACGCCAAAGGAAACTACATCGCTCCCGGTCTTGTGGATGTTCACATTCACGGGTATCTCGGCGCTGACGTGTCCGACGGCATAACAGAGGGCTTGGAAAAAATGGCGCGCGGAATTATAGAAAACGGCGTTACCTCTTGGTGTCCCACCACTATGACTGTATCAAAGGCAGAAATTTTAGCGGCCTTTGACACTGCAAGAGAATTAAAGGCGAGGGAGGACTACTGCGGCGCCCGTGTTCTCGGTGTAAACAGCGAGGGTCCATTTATAAACCCTGCCAAGAAAGGCGCTCAGGCGGAAGAACATATCTTAACACCTGATGCGGACTTTATTTTAGAAAACAAAGACATCATAAAATTAGTAACAATCGCACCCGAGGTTGAGGGTGGTATTGAATGCATTGAGAAAGTTTCCGAAATGAGTGATATCTTAATTTCAATAGGCCACACCAACGCCACCTATGAAGAAGCAAATGCAGGAATTGAGGCAGGCGCACGCCACACTACACACTTATTTAACGCGATGACTGCCCTTGCCCACAGAAACCCCGGCGTGGTAGGCGCGGCACTTTCGGACGAGCGAGTAAGTTGTGAGTTAATCGCAGATACATTCCACGTTGACAAAGGCTTATTTAAATTAGTTTCAAAAATCAAAGGCGACAAACTCGTTCTTATCACAGACTGCATCCGTGCAGGCGGTATGCCTGATGGCGACTACACATTAGGCGGTCAGCCAGTACATAAAGAAGGCATCAAGTGCCTGATGCCCGACGGCACAATTGCAGGAAGTGTACTGACTCTTAACAAGGCAGTTTATAACCTTTACAAGAATTCAGAATTGGAACTTTTTGACGCTGTTAACTGTGCATCATTAAACCCTGCAAAAGCAATTAAAGAAGATGACAAAATCGGTTCAATTGACGAGGGCAAGCGCGCAGATTTAATTATTATAGACGAAGAATTCAATGTTTTGTCTACCGTTTTAGGGGGCAAAACTGTATATGAAAGGGTGTAAATTATGAAAATACGACTTTTTTCTATACTCTTGACCGTCATCATGTTATCAACTTGTATGGTAATGACAGTATCGTCATCTGTTACTCCCACACTCTACATCATTGGTGACGGTATCGTTGCAGAATACGGAGAAGATATGTATCCTGCACAGGGATGGGGTGCATATATCAAAGATGTAACCAAAGATATAAATGTAGTAAACCTTGCCCGTCACAATGAAACTATGAGTTCTTTTATAGAAAAAGGTTACTGGAAAGAAGTTACAGACAAACTCACAGCTGACGATTTTGTGATGGTATCATTCGGTGCCGACAGTTACGATTTGCGAAGTGATGCTTTCTATTTAAAATCACTCCTTAAGTACGGCGCAGATATCAAAAAATGCGGCGCAGAGGCGGTTTTTGTTACACCTGCCGCAGTTGGCGGAAATATAGCAGTTAACAATCTTTTAAACCCTATGACAAGTGCCGTTAAAAAATGTGCAGACATATTCGGAGCTACAGTATGTGATCTGAACGGTGCAATGAGAAAGCTGTTTCTTGATGCTAACGGCAAAGAAAACGACATGAATGTAAAAACCGTTTACAATTCTCTCTTTATTACGTGGAACACAAACTCACAGAAAGAACAAAGCGGTACAGTTTCTGAATTTGCAAAAAATTCCCTTACAGATTATGCTCATTTTAATGAGCAGGGGGCAATATTTGCATCAAACTTAGTTGCCGCAGAACTCTATAATGCAAAGAGCAAAATCTCACGATATATGAAAAACACTCAGGATGCAAAAGAGCGTCCTGCACAGTACGACGTACTGACACAAATGGACAACGGCAATATAAAAGGCATCCTTTTCAATGGTATGGAATACAAGGGCCTTCCTACACAGGTATTTGCGTACCTTGGAATCCCTGAAGGTGCCTCTGCTGAAAATCCCGTTCCTGCTATTGTATTGGTACACGGCGGCAGCGGACAGGCAAATCTCCCTGCGGTTAAATTCTGGGTATCAAAAGGTTATGCCGCTATTTCATATTATTGCGTTGAGGGTTCATCCTCATCCGATAATACCTACCCCACAGGTGAAAGTATTAACTATACAAAAGGCCCCAGAAAAACCGCAGGTATCGGCGATGAGCAAAACAAAAACATCCCCGAAGCTGACCAGTGGGCGTACCATGTAATTTCGTCAGCATCCCTTTCTTATAATCTCTTAAACTCTCTTCCCGAAGTAAAGCGCGACCACATCGGTATTTTAGGTCTTTCATGGGGCGGCATCGTTATGTCTATGACCATAGGTCTTGATACAAGATTCAAAGCAGCTGCAGCAGTTTACGGAAGCGGATACCTCGATGAAAACAAGGCTCAGCTTAAAACCGTAAGCAAGTGGGACGGCCGTCACTCTTTTGAAAATGCAAAAAAAGCAGGTGTAAAGACCTTCTGGGTAAACGGCACAAACGACACATATTTTGATGTAGCATCTACCACAAAGAGCAAAGACGCCACAGACGGCTATTCACTTATAATAACGAGACTTCCTCACGACCCTGATACAGGATTCGGCACTAACGGAAGCATCCGCGAACTTGTTCCTTTCTTTGACAGCGTATTAAACGGCGGACCCTCACTTCCAAACCTTAAAAAACCCAAGGTTTCAGGTTCTTCTGTTACTGTTCAGTACGAATCGGAAGCACCCATCAGAAGTGCACGAATGCTTTATACACAATCGGGAATCCTTTGCGAAAAGGGTGTTAACAATACTGTATGGGGCTACGCCGAAGCAAAAATAAACAAAGGCTCAATCACCGCCACATTACCTGCAGGTGCAGTAGGATTCTTTATAGAAGTTACAGACGCTAACCGTTGTCGTGTTACAACAGGTTACATCGGAAAGTAGGAGGGAAAAATTATGAAAAAAATCATATCAGTTTTATGCGTTTTCCTGCTTTTGTTCAGTCTGTGCAGTGTAAATATTTCAGCAGAAGACCCTATCGTCTGGGTAGTTGACCCCGTATATGATTATATCGGAAATCCTGCTTCCACAGGCGCTCCTTACTTTGCTTACGTCAAAGGTGGCGAGAGTGGATTTATGGATGCATCAGGCAATACAGTATTCGGTCCTTTTAATACAAAAGATATGACCGCATCATCATTTGCCGAATACAGCGACGGAGCCCATTATGCCATTGTAAAAGAATATGAAAAGATCAGAATTTTAAAAGAAGACGGTTCATTCATTTCTGATGTTGAAAGCTTCTTTTCAACAAATGAAATGACCTACGAACCTGAAATCATGGAAACTATATCAAAAACAATCGAAGGTAGTTTCGACAAAATAAAAACTGTTACATATAAAAATGCCATGGGCGAAAATCTCCTTGCCCCCATTTCAGTAATAGATGCAGGTAATTTCCACAGCGGAGTTGCAGTGATTAAGACTGCTTCAGGTTCAGCCATAGTTGATGAAGTAGGAAATATCACACCAGTTAATGCAGAATTAGACCTTACAGGATTTTACTACGAAGATGTGTGTATTGCAAAAAAAGGCGGTAAATACGGTCTCGTAAAACTCTCTAAACCTTACTGCATTTCAGTGCGTCTCGACGGAAAGAAAGTATATTTTGACCAGCTTCCCACCATTGTAAATGACAGAACTTTAGTTCCTTTGCGTGCAATTTTTGAGGCACTCAATGCAGAAGTCGAGTGGAACGGTGCCATAAGAACAGTTACCGCCACAAAAGGCGATACAGTAGTTGTTCTTACTATTGACAGCACTACGCCAACCGTAAACGGCGAGACGCAAACCCTCGACGCCCCTGCAATGATTATAAATTCAAGAACTATGGTTCCTGCACGATTTGTAGCGCAGAGTTTCGGTGCAGATGTTGACTGGGACGGTACAACGAGAACCGTAATCATAAAAACAAAATAAATTGTCCGCAATGTCAGGACACAGGAAAGGATAGATTTCTATGATAAAAGCAAAACTTGATCCTCAGTTTTTACCTATGGCTAAAGTATTGGCAGACTTCAAAACAGCAGTGGCAAAAGAAAACTCTCAAAAAGTAATAATCGCAGTAGAAAGAAACGACAAATTCACTGCTACATTCAACCTTGATATTTTTGCCGACGGCACAGGCCACGATGAAGAAAATTACGAAATCGCAGAAAGAATAATCAAAACTCTTCTTTGGGTTTACGGTGGCTACAAGGTATTTGTTGCCGGCTCAAAGGTGCTTTTTGACAAAATCGATGCAGATTATAAAGCAGGCGGCGCAAGAGAATTTGATGTAAACTTTATGTCAAGAGTATACGAAAAACCTTTTGAAGTAATTTATGTTGAAAACGTTGCCGACGCCCCCAAGGAATATGCAGTTTCGGCTCCTGTAGGCAGACACTTAGACGGTTGTCGTATCGGCTTTGATGCAGGCGGCAGCGACCGTAAGGTTTCAGCAGTTGTTGATGGCGAAACAGTTTACTCAGAAGAGGTTGTATGGCATCCGAAACTCCAGACCGACCCCATGTATCACTACGAGGGAATTCTCTCCGCTATGAAAACAGCGGCATCTCATATGCCCAGAGTTGATGCTATCGGCGTTTCCTCTGCAGGCGTATATATCAACAACAAAATCATGGTGGCGTCTCTCTTTATCAAGGTTTCCGACGAGGACTTCGAAAAGACAGTTAAAAATATGTACATAAACGTAGCAAAAGAAATCGGCGACGTTCCTGTAGAAGTTGCAAATGACGGCGACGTTACAGCGCTGGCCGGCGCTATGAGCTTAGAGGACAACAACGTTCTCGGCGTTGCTATGGGTACAAGTGAGGCCGCAGGCTATGTTGACGGAAACGGCAACATAACAGGCTGGTTAAATGAGCTTGCATTCGTTCCCGTTGACTTTAATAAGGACGCAATGGTTGACGAATGGAGCGGCGACTATGGTTGCGGCGTTAAGTATTTTTCACAGGATGCTGTAATTAAGCTTGCCCCCGCTGCAGGTATTGAGCTTGAGGAAAGCCTCTCTCCTGCCGAAAAACTCAAGGTAGTACAAAAGCTCATGGAAGAGGGCGACAGCCGTGCCGCTGATATTTATGAAACAATTGGCGCTTACTTCGGCTACACAATCGCATACTACTCAACATTCTATGACATCAAGCACGTGCTTATCATGGGTAGAGTAACAAGCGGAGACGGCGGTGTGATACTTCTTGACAAGGCAAACGAGGTATTAAAGACTGAGTTCCCCGAGCTCAGCAAGAAAATTCAGCTCCACATTCCTGACGAAAAAGCACGTCGTGTGGGACAGTCGGTAGCAGCAGCATCACTACCCGAGATTAAATAGGCTTGTGAATTAGGTGCAGACCATCAAAAATAAGAATATGTTAAAGAAAGAAGGAACACCCCAGAGGGTGTTCCTTTGAATTTATATTTTTGATTATTGGCATTCTTTACCTCTCGTAATATCTATATATTACTTCGGGTTCAGACTGCCAATTCTGCATCCCAATTCTCTTCGCCTACGGCTTGTGTTTAGGCGCATAAACGTTCAAAACAAGAAGTTGTTTTAAACTATATGAAGACACTCGGCAATGCCGAGTGTCTTTCTTTTGTGCTTTTTATGACAGGCTGACGAAAAAAGATGCAGATTGGGCAAACTGAACCGAAGGGTTACCCGAAGGCGTACAAAGGTACGCCAAGAGGTGAAGTTTGTTCGAAACACAAGGCAATAAAAAAGAAGAAATTCGAAAACTCGAATTTCTTCCATAATTTGTTTACAATCCCTTCGAGTTGCTTCGCAACCCTCCTCCCTTTACACAAGGGAGGCTTTTTCTTTGCCTTGTGTGGTCTGCGCTTTTTTCTATAGCCTTATTTTTATATTTTTTCTATTATTCGCTGTCCCATTTCGCTACAACCGATAATGGTGTCGCCCTCTGTTGCGATGTCTTTTGTGCGGTAGCCTTCGTCTAAGACGGCTGATACTGCGTCCTCGATTTTTTGGGCTTCGGCGTTCATGCCGAAACTGTATTTTAGCATCATAGCCGCAGAGAGAATTGTGCCTATGGGGTTGGCTAAATCCATGCCTGCAATGTCAGGCGCCGAGCCGTGAATTGGCTCATATACGCCGCGGGTATCTGCTCCTAAACTTGATGAGGGTATCATACCGATTGAGCCTGTTATTTGTGATGCCTCGTCAGAGAGTATATCACCGAACATATTCTCTGTCACTATTACGTCAAACTGTGAGGGGTCTTTTACTATCTGCATAGCACAGTTGTCTACCAGCATATCGGCAAGCTCTACCTCGGGGAAGTCTTTAGCCACTCTGTGAACTACCTTTTTCCACAAACGGCTCGAATCAAGGACGTTGCTCTTTTCTACTGAGCAGAGTTTTTTGTTTCTTTTCATTGCCGTTTCAAAGCCGATTTTTGCTATTCTTTCGATTTCGGCTTCTGTGTATGTGAGTATGTCGGTTGCAACCTCTTGTCCGTTATCGGTTTTCGTTTCGTGGCCGCCGAAGTAAATACCGCCAATAAGTTCACGTACAATTATAAAGTCAATACCGCGGTCTACTATCTCTTGCTTCAAGGGTGAACTTTTTGCAAGTTGGGGCCAGATTTTTGCAGGGCGGTTGTTGGAGTAAACACCCATTCCTGCGCGTAGCTTTAATAAGCCTTTTTCAGGGCGCAAATGTCCGGGAACATCGTTCCACTTTTCTCCGCCTACGGCACCAAGCAGCACGCTGTCGGCATCGATACATTTTTTAAGCATCGCGTCAGGCAATGGCTCTCCCCACTTGTCAATGGCTATGCCGCCCATATCTACATCGGTGTATGTAAAGGTGTGTCCGTACACCTCTGCTATTTTATCAAGGACCAAAAGCGCCTGATTTATAATCTCGGGGCCTATGCCGTCGCCTTTTATTACTGCAATATTTTTGTTCATTTTGCGCCTCCGATTGATGCAAGTAATCCGCCTGCAGTAATTATATTCTGAATAAATTCAGGAAAAGGCTGTGCCTGATATGTTTTGCCTGTGGTGAGGTTTTTGATTTCACCCGTGGTAAAGTCTACATATACCTCATCGCTTGCGCCGATATCGTCCGCCGCCTCAGGACATTCCAAGATGGGAAGTCCTATGTTTATTGCGTTTCTATAAAAAATTCTTGCAAAACTTTTGGCTATTACACAACCTGTTTTGCAGGTTTTGATAACTAACGGCGCGTGCTCACGAGACGAGCCACAACCGAAGTTCCACCCTGCAACTATAACGTCGCCCGCAGAAACTTTTTCTACAAAAGTCTTATCTATATCTTCCATACAATGACGGGCAAGTTCTTCTGCATCGGAGGTATTTAAATAACGAGCAGGAATTATTACGTCTGTGTCCACGTTGTCGCCGTATTTGAATACTTTTCCTTTGGTGTTCATTATTCTACCTCCTTTGGTGCGGTAATCACGCCTGCTATCGCACTTGCTGCGGCAGTCTGAGGGCTTGCAAGGTAGACCTTGCTGTCTACGTGTCCCATTCTGCCTACGAAGTTTCTGTTGGTGGTGGCAATACAGGTCTCTCCCGCTGCCAAAATTCCCATATAACCGCCAAGACACGGGCCACAGGTAGGTGTAGATACCACCGCCCCTGCATCGATAAATGCCGTAACGTAGCCGCGCTCAATACATTCCCGATAAATTTCCATTGTGGCAGGAATGATAATACATCTTACGCCCGAGGCTACCTTATTGCCTTTTAAGATTTCATACGCCGCGGTCATATCTTCCATTCTGCCGTTGGTGCAACTGCCGATTACCACCTGGTCGATTTTGATATCGGACAAATCTTTTGCATCACGAGTGTTTTCAGGAAGATGAGGACAGCTCACAGTGGGAACGATTTTCGATAAATCTATATCGTAGGTTTCGTCATATTCGGCATCGTTGTCCGCTTCATACACCACGGGTGTCCTTTCGCATCTTCCTTGCATATATTCTTTTGTTACATCGTCAACGGGGAAAATTCCGTTTTTTGCGCCTGCTTCTATTGCCATATTGCAGATGCAAAGTCTATCATCCATAGAAAGGCTCGCAACGCCGTCCCCTGTAAATTCCATACTTTTGTAAAGGGCGCCGTCTACGCCGATTTTGCCGATGATGGTAAGTATCAGGTCCTTGCCGCTACAGTTTTTGGGCAATTTACCCGTCAGGTTAAACTTTATAGCCGAGGGCACGCGAAACCAGGTCTTGCCCGTCGCCATAGCCGCCGCCATATCTGTACTTCCCACGCCTGTGGAAAAAGCCCCAAGCGCCCCATAAGTACAGGTGTGAGAGTCAGCACCAATGATGCAATCCCCTGCCGTAACTACTCCCTGCTCGGGAAGAAGCGCGTGCTCGATACCCATCTTGCCCACATCATAGAAATGGCTCATACAATGGGCACAGGCAAATTCACGGCACGCCTTGGACTGTTCTGCTGCTTTGATGTCCTTATTTGGAACAAAGTGGTCTAAGACTATTGCGATTTTGTCTTTGTCAAAAACTTGAGTAAACCCGGCTTTTTTGAATTCGTTAATAGCAACGGGTGTGGTTATATCATTTCCGAGAACAACATCGAGCGTTGCTTCTATAAGCTGGCCCGGTGCGACCGTATCAAGATTAGCGTGATGCGCCAAAATCTTTTGAGTCATCGTCATTCCCATAGCTTACATCTCCTTATTCATATTATTAAATGCAGAAATCAAAGCATCTGCACCGGCGTAAATAATATCGGTATTTGTACCTACGCCCCAGTACATTTTTCCGCTTTCGTCAGTAATTCCTATATATGCCGCCGCAACTGATTTTGAGCCCTGCTCCTGCATACTGTGTTCGGAATATTCCTGAAGTGTGTAGGTTTTGCCTGTGTACGCCTTAAGTGCGCTGCTGACAGCGTCCAAAGAACCGTTACCGGAAGCACAAACCATCAGTTCCTTGCCGTTTTCCAAAAATGTGATTTCCGTTTCTACCATTTTGTCCTTACGATAGAAATGAATATCGGAAATAGTGATTGCAGAATCGTTTATAAAGTAATGACTCTTGAATATATCTAAAACCTCGTCGGGCTTTAATTCCTTGTGCTCGTGGTCAGAAACGCTCTTACACAAATAACTGAAATCCTCTCGCATTTTGGGAGGCATAATGTAGCCGTAGCTCTGCTCCAGAATATATGCAATTCCACCCTTGCCGCTTTGAGAATTTACTCTTATTACGTCCGCATCGTAGGTGCGGTTGATGTCGTGAGGGTCAATGGGAATATAGGGTACATTCCATTGATGGAGACCTTGCTCCTCGCGATAGCGCATACCCTTGGCGATAGCATCCTGATGACTGCCGGAGAATGCCGCAAAAACAAGCGCTCCTGCGTAGGGGCTTCGCTCGTATACGTGCATTCTGGTGCATTTTTCGTAAGTTTCAACCAGGCTCGGCATATCGGAAAAATCAAGTTTCGGGTCAACGCCGTGAGAATACATATTCATAGCAAGAGTTACAATGTCAACGTTACCTGTTCTCTCGCCGTTGCCAAAAAGTGTACCCTCAACACGGTCAGCCCCTGCTAAAAGCGCAAGCTCTGTGTCTGCAACGCCTGTTCCACGGTCATTGTGAGGGTGGAGTGACAGAGTTACGTGCTCGCGGTATTTTAAGTTTTCGCTCATATATTCTACCTGACTTGCATACACGTGAGGCAAACTCATTTCAACTGTTACAGGTAAATTTATGATGACGTTGTTGTCCTCCGACGGCTCTAAAACGTCAAGCACCGCATTGCACACCTCTAAAGCATACTCGGGCTCGGTACCTGTGAAACTCTCGGGAGAATATTCAAACCTGAAATTGCCCTCGTATTCATTGGCAAGTTTTTTGACTAATCTTGCTCCCTCTACGGCAATTTTTTTGATTTCTTCTCTTGATTTTCTAAAAACCTGCTCTCGCTGTGCTACACTCACTGAATTATAAAAGTGAATAATCGCACTGGGTGCGCCCTTGCAGGCATCAAAGGTCTTACGTATAATATGCTCGCGGCACTGGGTAAGAACCTGAACCGTCACATCGTCGGGTATCATATCGTTGTCGATAAGTGTGCGCAAGAATTCGTACTCTGTCTCAGACGCTGCAGGAAATCCTACTTCAATTTCCTTAAAGCCAATTTTCACCAAGAGTTTGTAAAACTCTAACTTTTCCTCTAAACTCATAGGAATAACCAGGCTCTGATTACCGTCGCGCATATCTACGCTACACCATACAGGAGCCTTGTCGATATATTCTTTTTCTACCCATTTTGAGCATTTTTTCGGCGGCGGGAAATACCCGATGCCGTACTTTGTGTTGTCCATCATAGTTTATTACCTCTTTCTTTTTCTTTGAGAGGGTTAAAAAAACACCCATCCCAAAATGATGATTTTGAGACGGGTGTAAAAATTACACTCGCGGTACCACTCAAATTGCATTGATTAAATCAATACCACTTACGGAATCTATCAATTCCTCTGCACTGACGTAGCATACACGAAAGGAACTACTAAAATTTTCGCACCTTCAGCTCGGAAGTGAGAGTCGTGGCAACCTCCGTTATCAACTCACACCAACCGTTGACTCTCTGGAACTTCATTTGCCTGACATTCTTCGTCTTAGCCTTTGATTTATTAAGTTAATAGAATTTTATCACATAGTATTGGGGTTGTCAATAGTTACTGCTGAATGTATTTTGTCGGATTTGTGTTGAGATTTGTACTATTTTTTGCTGAACGGGTGTTGAAAAATGACAACCTTTGTGGTATAATGAATTCACGTAGTGAATTCATTATCTAAGTTTGCCTGACGGCAAGTGAAGTTCAATAAATTGAGTGAAGTTTTCTTCGAAGGTGAAGTTTCGGCTAAAAGCCGAAGTGGGCAAACTTAACTTCACTTTTGCGGATACAAAAACTTCACTGCTAAAAGCAACTTCACTTTGAACTTTAGTTCAAAACTTCACCGATAAGGTGGCATCTAAACCATTCACTAATAATATATATTCACAATAATCAATATACAAGGAAGTTTTAGTATGAAAGCTTTAATGATTATAAATCCAATATCGGGCAAAATGGCTTTTATTCGCCATTTCGGAGAAATCGTTCAGATGCTCAAGGACGCAGGATATGAACTTGACATTCGCTGCACCTCGGGTAAAGGCTCTGCCCAGAAGATAGTTAAGCTCGCTGCTCCTCATAATGATATAGTTATTTGCGCAGGCGGAGACGGCACGCTAAATGACATTATCAACGGCATGATGGAAGCAAATCTCGATATTCCCATAGGTTACATTCCCAGTGGAACAACCAACGATTTTGCTACTTCTGTTGGAGTTTCAAAAAACGTAAAAAAGGCCACACAAAACATCATTTCTGGCTCTGCTACAGCCTTTGATGTAGGAAAATTCGGCAACACTTATTTTTCATACGTTGCTTCTTTTGGTGCTTTTACACAGAGCTCATACGCAACCCCTCAAAATATGAAAAACGCTCTGGGGCATTTTGCCTATGTGTTAGAGGGTATGAAGGAGCTTCCCTACTTAAAACCCATCAATCTCACACTTACCACCGAAACGGGCAAGGTTTTTTCCGGTGAATATGCACTGGGCGCCATCGCCAATTCCACATCTATCGCGGGAATTATCAAGCTTGACAGCGCCAAGGTCGATATGTCAGACGGCGAATTTGAGGTTCTTTTGATTAAATACCCCAAAAATATTATGGAGCTAAATAATATCGTGGTTTCTTTGAATACCAACGACTTCGAAAATCCATCAATCAGCTTCTTCCGCGCAAAAGAAATCAAAGTCGAATGTGACACACCTATTCAATGGTCTTTAGACGGTGAGTGTTTCGAGTCAAACCCCACAGAAATCATAAAAAATTGCCACAAAGCAATAAAAATTATTTTACCAAACTAACAGGAGGCTATGACTATGCTTTTAACTAAAGTTTCACAATTAAAGGACCTTGATTACCTTGCAGAGCTTGGATATGACGGTATCGACATCAGTTTTTGCAACACTATCTACCAAGAGGGTATCGATTCCATTCCCCGTGACACAATCCTTGACGGCGACTGGAAAAAAACTTTAGATGTATATAAGGACAAATTAAAAAAATACAATATGGTGGCAGACACCACACACCTGCCCTATAATTTTGACTATGCAGATGAAACTAATCCCCGTCAGCAGCACTTTTTTGAAACTACGGTTAAGGCATTAGAGGCATCTGAATATATGGGCGCAAAATGGGCAGTTGCTCATATTCACTTATCTTTAGATGAGGGCGCAATTGACAAAACCGTTGCATACGTGAAAAAGCTTATGGACGCAGCCAACATCTCCTCTATCGGCGTTACGATTGAAAACGCTTGCGGCTTTCCCATTGAATATGTAAATGCGGCTTGCGACATTCTTCGCGCTGATGGCTATAACGTAGGTCATTGTCTTGACTTGGGACATGCTAACTACGGCGCAACCTTCGAAGCTCATATTTTAGACGTATTAAGAGCGCAAGGTCCTCGAATTTCTATGATTCATCTTCACGATAATTGCCACAATGCCGATTATCACAGGGAGCCCTACGGTGGAAATATGCCCTGGCCCGACGTTATGAAAACCTTAAAAGAAATCGGCTTTAAGGGTAATTTCAACTACGAGCTTATGGACGAAAGAATCCCTGAGGCTATAAAGCTTGATTACGATAAATATTGCGTTAAGTTAGCAAGATATCTTATAGATATTTATGATAATGCTTAATAAAAATAGTCTGTAGCACAATGCTACAGACTATTTTTTTAATTTTTTTCGTAGTCGAATATCATTCCGTCATCGGCTTTTACCTTTACGTCATATTCATCATTATCTTTCATAAAGTCAACCTCATATACCCATACGCCGTCGTCGAATTCCAAATCGACTTTTTCAAATTTTACTCCGTCGGCTGTTATTCCCGCTTTTGAAAGAGCCATTTCTTTTGCTTTTTCTTCGCCTATGAAGTTTCCTGTATCTACTGTCATATCACCTGTGGTGTGGTTTTGATTTTCGCCCATAGGGTCCTTTGTAATGCCGCTTGTCATATTTGTGTCGTTGTTATTTTCTTGCATATTTGTGTCATTTTTGTTGTCCGCCGTATTTGTATCGTTGGTTCCGGGCGATGTGGTATTGTTATCACCCATACCCATACACCCTGCCAAGAGCAAAAGTGATGCAAGTATTGTTGTAATGATTGCAACTGGTTTTTTCATAATTTTACCTCCTTTAAAACATAAAGCCGTGCAAGATTGCACGGCTTTATTATGCCCAAAAATTTTATTAAAATTACGTTTTTTATTCTTTTTCGAATGCGTCTTTTCCAAGACCGCAAACGGGGCAAACCCAATCCTCCGGTACGTCTTCCCAAACTGTGCCGGGAGCGACGCCGTTATCAGGATCACCTACTTCAGGATCATAAACATAACCACAGGGACAAACAAATTTTTCCATTTTCGCGCCTCTTTTCTTGATTTTATTTTAAATATTTCAGCATCATATTCTGACGCTTCTGTAATTAATGTAATTATAACAATTTTCACCTGTATTGTCAAGATTTTAAAGCATTCTGATATGTCAATATATCTTCTCAAAAAACACAAATTCGGGGAAAATATACATTTTTTTGCAATATGCGCCAAAAACTCTTGAATGTGGAATAATACTATGGTATAATTTTGTCATCAACCGTTTTGGTTAACCAAATTTTAGGAGGAAAAATTATGTATATTTGTTCAAAGTGCGGTCAGACCTATGATGCCCACTGTAATTTTTGTAGTCTTTGCGGCAGCGATTCCATAGTACTTCAGGAAGAACCCAAAGCAGAAGTTCAGCCGGAGGTATCAGCTTTCCACGCTCCCGAGTCATTTGAGGCTCCTGCAACACCTGTAGCTCCCACATACGAAGCGCCTGCAGCTCCTACATACGAAGCGCCTGCGTATTCAGCCCCTGCATACGAAGGCAAAGTATTGGACAACTATGTTCCCAGTAACGGTCCTGCCATTGTAGGCTTCATAATGGGTATTATTGCTCTAATTTTTGCACTTTATGCGTTTATTTTCGCAACAGAAGCTTCTTATTTTGAATTTGATGAAGCTATAGCGGCTTTTGTTGTATGTTCAATTTTCCAGACACCTGCTTTTATCGTTGGTGTTGTTCAGTCCTTTAGAGCACGCGCTCTTAAGGCTTTGGCCCTTGTTGGAAAAATCACTTCTTTTGCAGCACTTGGAATGTTAGCGGCAACATTATTTTATTTAATCGACAGATTTTAATAATATTTCTAAATACATATCAAAAAA
Source organism: Congzhengia sp. (assembly GCA_045591015.1). GTDB lineage: Bacteria > Bacillota > Clostridia > UBA1381 > UBA9506 > Congzhengia. Next base: position 55,711 of record JAZNSC010000003.1, on the reverse strand, counting down.
ATCCCGTTTTTACGGGGTTTTTTTATTGATTTTTTTAGGGAATTATGTTATAATATGTCTAATTGTGTAGAATGAAATTCTCCTGAAAAAAGAGGTTAAAAAATGGACCGTCAATTAAAGAAATTGATTTTAAAAAACACTTCAATCCTTGAAAACTCAAAAATGGATTTTGAAGCTTTATATAGTATAACATTTGGAAACGAGGGAATAATCGCCGAGGACACAGATGGCTTTCGAATTAACTCATACACCTACTGTGAAATTCGCCGGCGCATCGAAGAAGCCTCCTGCGCACTTTACAACAAAATCGGCGCAACTCATAGCTACGTTGCTATCGAAATGGAAAATTCAGTCCACTGGATTGTTGCGTTTTGGGCAATTTTAAGAAGCGGAAACAAGCCTTACCTTGTTAATTGCCGCCACCCTCGTTCAATGGTAAACTCCATTTTAAAAACACTCGATATAAAATATATTATCGGAAATGAAAAAACGGAGTTAGATGGCGAATTTATTGATGTTTCAACTCTTAAGACCACGGACCGTTTTTCCGGCGAATTTGAAAACGAGATAGCGCTCTCCACTTCGGCAACCACACTAAAAGAAACTGTATGCTTCTACAGCGGCGAAAGACTTTCCTCGCAAATTCTCAATGTGAAATATTTTATGGGCAAATATCCGGAAATTGTAACTCCCTATAAAGACAGAATCAAGAATCTCGCTTTTCTGCCTTTTTATCATATTTTCGGTTTGATTGCGGTGTATTTTTGGTTTACATTTTTCGGGCAAACTATAGTTTTTATGAAAAACTACTCTCCCGATACTATTTTGAAAACTTGCAGAAAGCACGAGGTAACGCACATTTTTGCGGTTCCTATGCTTTGGCACACAATAGAAAACTCTATTTTGAAAAAAGTGCGTTCCGACGGCGATAAAAAGCTTAAAAAACTACAAAAGGGAATGAAATTCTGTACCTTTATACAAAATCTGTTCCCTAATGCAGGTATGCGCCTGTCTCAAAAGATAATGAGCGAGGTTACAGACCAGCTCTTCGGTCAAAGCGTTCGCTTCTGTATTTCCGGCGGAAGCTATATCAGAAAATCGGCCCTTGAGCTTATAAACGGAATCGGCTACAATCTCCACAACGGCTACGGTATGAGCGAAATCGGCATAACCTCTGTAGAGCTGCGCACACGCCCAAAACACAAAAACCAAAACTCAATAGGTGCACCCTTTGCCTCTGTGGAATATAAAATCGATAAAGATGGCATTTTAAATGTAAAAGGGTCTTCTATATGCAGTAAATTATTGATAAACGGCGAAGTTCAGCCTATGGACAGCTGGTTTAATACAGGGGACATTATGGAAGCTGTGGACGGCAACTATTTTATTAAGGGTCGCATCGGTGATATGATTATCGGCGAAAGCGGCGAGAATATCAACCCCGATGTTATAGAGCAAAATTTTGACATGAGCGATGCTGAAAACTTTTGTATTTTAGGTCTTGAAAGCGACGGCAAAAAAAATGTTTCTATGATAGTTCAGTTGAATAAATATATGTCAAGCGCAAAAAGAAACGCACTATATGATAAAATTATCTCAACAAACGAAACTCTGCCCATAACGTCGCGAGTGCAAAAAATATACTCAACAACAGACAATCTCTGCTCCGCAACTGCTGTCAAAGTCAGCCGAAGCTATGTTGCTCGCGCAATAGAAAACGGCAACATTGCGCTCTCTGATTTTAAAAACAACACAGAACCTGCAAGTTTTGATGTGACCTACAGCGAGGAAATGCTTGTTGCAGTTACAAAAATCGTTGCAGATACATTGAATATACCCGCTGAAACTATCGACATACACGCTCATGTGATGCTCGATTTGGACGCAGACAGTATGCAGTACTTTGCAATCCTTACGGCTCTTTCCGAGGAATTTTCTGTTTCTGCTCCGGAAAAGGGTGTTTTGTGTTATACTATCCATGAATTTTGTCAATACATCGAAAGGCATATTTAATTATGAGCAAATCAAGTAAGCTAAATCCCTTGGTTTTAGGATTTGTCAAACTAACAGGCATTATCCCCGGATTGATTTTCTTTAAGCCAAAGGTTTATAGAGTAAAAAACAATTCAAAAAAGCTTCTTCCCAAAAAAGCGATTTTAATGTCAAACCACACGTCCCTTTTGGACTTTCCTCTTTATGTTTTTCTGTTTTATTTTCGCAATATGCATTTTTTGATAGCAGAGGTTTTGTTTAATAAGGGAAAGCTATTTTCTTGGTTTTTGTATAAAATCGGCGGAATATTTGTAGATAGAGATGTCTGCAACTTTTCATTCGTCGAAGAAAGCTTAAAAATTCTTGATAACGACGGTGTCGTAGGGATTTTTCCCCAGGGACGTCTGCCTGTAAAGGGCAAACAATTTCCCTACAAGCCGGGAATAGTTCTGGTTGCACTGAGAACCGATGCTCCTATCATTCCCGTTTACACAGACGGAAATTACGGCTTGTTTAAGCGAGCACACGTTGTAATCGGCGAGGAAATTTATATCAGAGATTATGTAAATTCCGAAAACGTCACCGACGAGGATTTATCACGACTTGCAAAAATCCTCGAAGAAAAAAATCTCGCTTTGAAATCAGAGTTGGAAAAGAGGCTTGAAAAAAAAGATGCCAAATGAAAAAACAAAAGGAAAAAAAGCAAAGCTTTTTAATTTGAGGCATTTTCCTATGGACTTTGCCCGCATTTGTTGCTCTGCAGTTCCGCTTTTTTTTCATGTTAAAAAAATATATGTAAACGATAACGCAAAAAAGAAATTAAGAGGCGGTATGTTTATTGCCGCAAACCATACTTGTATGATAGACCCCTTGCTTTTGTGCCTCTGCTTCTGGTATAGGCGAATGTTTTACCTTGCTGCAGAATCAGTTATGAAAAACAAATTGACTAAAGCGCTTCTAAAGGGGCTCGGCTGTATAGAAATCAACCGAAATATATGCGACATCGAATCAATCACAAAAGCAGTAAAGGTTGTCTCTCAAGGGCATACTCTGGCGATATTTCCCCAGGGCGCTATCAGCACCGAAGATGATATGAACACTATCAAATCCGGCATAATCCTTATGGCAATGCGTGCCAAAGCACCTATTGTTCCCTGTTATATACACAATAAAGAAAAAAAAGGCGATAAGCGTTGCATTGTTATCGGCGAACCACTTGAGTTTTTTTGCGAAAACCCTTTCCCCGGTTTAAAAGATATAGACCGATTCGCCAATACAGTTATGGAAAAAATGTCAGAATGCAAAAAAATATACGAAGAATCACGGAGGTCTTAATATGGTAACAGTTGAAGAATTAAAAGAAATGTTTATAAAAATTTTCGGTCAGGAAATTGATGTTTCCGACTTTAACGAGGATTCTGATTTAAGAAAAGATATCGGAATGAACTCCATTTCCTTTCTTTATATGGCAATGGTTTTAGAGGAAAAATATTCTATAGACTTCTCCAACGATGACTTTCCGAAGATTTCTACTGTCAAAGATGTTATAGATATTATAGAGAGCAAGGTGCAAGCATAGTGAATTGGCTGGACAAAACTCCCGTATACGGAGATATGATACGTGTCAAGGTGAAATTTTATCATCATTACGGCATTTTTGTTGATGAGGGCAATGTTATTCAGTTTGGTTTGCCTGACAATGGCAACACCCCACCTGATGAAATCGCTGTAATCTCCACAGATATACAGACCTTTTCAAGCGGCGAGTTTGTTGAGTGCGCAGAGCCTGACCGCGCCGAGAAGAAAAAGCGCTATTCACCGGAAAAAATAGTGGAAAACGCAACCTCAAGACTAGGTGAAAAAGGCTACAATATTTTGAATAATAACTGTGAGCATTTTGCACACGAATGTTATATGGGCGAAAGAAAATCGTTTCTTGATGACGTTCGTGCAAAAATCAGAAAACAGCTCAACGAATAACAAAACGGCAAGGAAAACACAAAATTTTCCTTGCCGCTATTTTTACTATTAAACTCGGCTTTTAAAAAAAATCACCGTTTTTAAACGGTGATTTTTTTGTCGATAACGTCCTCAAATGTGTGGAAGCTGTATCCGTATTTTTTTAATTTCTTTATAATGTATTCAATTTTATACGGATATGAAAAAATCCCCGCATTTATATAATATTGGTCCCTTATATTCATGTGCTTAATTCGGGGGTGTTTTTCCTTTGACAATTCAAAGGGGTGAGAATAAAACACATAGCTGTCGTTTTTCTTTAGGCGTTTTTTCAGCATTGAGCAGGCAAACCACCAATTGGATATACGCAAATATCCGCCGCCTGAAACGGGAAATTTCTTGCCGAAAATTTTCTGGGTGGATATGCCGAATTCATAAAAATCGTCTTTTCTGAAAATTTCGGTATCGATTTTTTCGAAGCCTTTCATATCCATATACTCGTTATAATTGGCAGCCGAAAACTCCATTCGGCTTGAGTCGTATTTAAATCCCAAATTTTCCAATATATCAAGCTTTTCCCTGTCGATACTAAAGCACGGTGCGCGATAACCTACCACCGTAACGTCAAACATTTCCTCAAGCTTGTTTTTTGCCTGAAGAATCTGCTGCTCAAACTGTTCATTATCCATCAGTGCAGGCGGAACGTGACGCTTGCCGTGTAAGGCTATCTTGTGTCCGTTTTTGATAAATTTCTGGAGCTTTTCCTTAATCTCGTCTGCTAAATCGCTCAAAACAAACAGGGTGGCTTTTATGTCGTGTTTTTCTAACAGCTCTATATATCGCTCAAGCCCGTCAAGCATAGTTTGCTTAACAGGCTGACCTGATTTATATACGCACTCTGTGTCCACAAACCTCTCCACATCAATAGTGAAAAAAGCTTGCTTATTTTGTTTTTTCTTCATAGTTACTTATAAATTCCTTGATTTCATTATCGTATTTTTCTATATTATTGATTCTTAGGTGGGAATGTCCGCCCTTATCAAACCATACGAGCTTTTTGTCCTTTGAAGCACAGGCATTAAAAAGCTTCTGGCTTTTCTTTGGCAGAGAGAAAATGTCCTGCTTGCCAAAAAGAAATAAAACGGGACAGTAGATTTTTTTGACAGCTTTCATAGGTGTTTTTGCGCATACATTGACTCCTGCATAGCGCCGGATATTCAACATAACAAGGTCCAGCACTGGAAATATAGGTTTCTTTATTGCAATCATATGCTGCTTGAAGGACTCTCTGAAATTAACAAAGCACCCCTCAAGGACAATTCCCTGAATTTTTTGTGCGTACTTTTCGTCAAGAGCTGTAAACAAAGCAGCCGAACCGCCAATGCAAATCCCGTGAAACCAGAATTTGTTTACGTTTTTTTCTTTAGTTATAAAATCCATCCAGACCTTTACGTCTTCCGACTCGTAAACGCCGATGGTTGAGTATTTGCCGTCGCTTTTGCCGTGGCATCTGGAGTCAATAACCAAAACGTTTATGCCCTTTTCTCTATAGGCCTTGGCAAAATAATAGGAATATATTAAAGATTCACATCTGCCGGGCAAAATGATTACACATCTGTCGCCGCCAAAATCATAATACTCTCCATATAACTTTAAATCTCCGCTTCTAACGGAAACTTCCTCCATATATTCCTTGTGGGCGTCGCCCCATTTGATTCCTTCTTCCCACATGGCTTTCTGCTCTTCATTTTCGGGAGCAGAGCATACACGTCCCCACTTCGCAGCATCTGTTCTGACGAGCTGCTCCTCGTAGACTCTTTTTGATATAGGGTATGTAATATATAGCATAATAGCCAAGCCCGAAACCGCCAAAAACGCTATAACAATAAGCAAAATCAATAACCCGGACGGCATATCTCCACCTCCTAATATTGTACATGCAGTATTATACCACAGATATTTGTAAAATGCACTACTTTTTGTTGTTTTTTTGTTGAATTTTGTCATAAATTATGATATACTCTTACCATGATTTGAAAGGAGTGTATTATCATAGATAATTTTGCAATTATTTCAGACTCTTCGTGTGATATGACAAAAGAATTAAGAGAGCGTTTTGGTATAGACGGCATTATCAGAGGTATAGTCTATCCGCCTGACGGTTCGCAGATTTTTGCTGACATTGATTGGGAAAATATAACCCCCGAAGAATACTATAACTCCATGCGCGGACGAAAGGTTTTGTATAAAACGGCAACTCCCTCTGTGGGGGAAATCATATCCGTTATGGAACCTCTACTTCAAGCGGGAAGAGATGTATTGAGCATTTCCCTTTCAACAGGAATTTCAGGAACATTTCAGGTTGTTCAAAATGCGGCAAATGACCTTATGGAAAAATATCCCGAACGCAAAATCATTTGTATTGACTCGTTGAGATATTCTTCCGCCGAGGGCCTACTCATTACACTTGCCTGCAAGAAGCGTGATGAGGGCGCATCTATTACTGAAACTGCCGAATATTTAAACGAAATCAAACATTCCATACACCAGATTGGCCCGCTTAACGATTTATTCTTTTGCGTTAAAACCGGACGTATTACAAATTTCCAGGCGTTTTTCGGAACTTTAGTCGGCGTAAATTCTTTTGCGGATTTCAGCCGCAATGGACTTGCCGCTGTTATAGGCAAAACCAAGGGAAAACAGGCTGCATTGGAAGCTACCCTAAAGTATGTTGCACAAACTATTAAAAACCCCGAAGAGCAGATAATTTTCATCGGCCATTCAAACAGGGAAGACAGTGCGCTTTTCCTTGCTGAAAAAATACGCGAAACATTAAATCCAAAGGATATCATAATAAACCCCATCGGCATGTCCTGCGGCTCATCCATTGGCCCCGGACTTTGCGCTGTTTACTATCTTGGCGACCCGATTTCAGAGGGCGAGGTCATCGAGCGCGAAACCATGGAAAAAATCTTAAAAAAAGCATAATAGAACGGAGATATTACCAATGAACAATTTTGTAATTATTGCAGATTCCACATCAGACCTTAGTAAAGAACTGCGTGATAAATATGATATAGATTATGTTCGTATGAACTATGTTGTAGACGGCGTTGAATATGACGCATCTTTAGACTGGGAAAACCACAGTGTTTCTGATTTTTATAATATTATGCGCGACGGTAAGCGCATTTTAACAACACAGGTTCCCCGCGAAGAATACACAAAAAAATTCAAAAGCTATCTTGACCAGGGCAAGGATATTCTCTACATTGCCTGCTCTTCTGCTTTGTCAGGTTCTGTTAACTTGGCACTCATTATTGCAAAAGAGCTTGAGGCTGAATACCCCGAAAGAAAGATTGTCTGCATAGATTCTCTTTGCAGCTCTCTTGGTCAGGGCTATATGCTTATCCGCGCTTCTCAGCTTAGAGCCGAGGGAAAATCTCTTGAGGAAACTGCTTCTTACATAGAGGAAAACAAGCTTAAGGTTAACCAGTTTGGTACTGTTGAAAACCTTAATTACTTAAAGCGCGCAGGCAGAATCAAAGCATCAAACGCTTTCTTCGGAAATATGTTTGGAATTAAGCCTATTATTATTTCTGACAAAAAAGGTCAGAATTACGCCATAGAAAAAATTAAGGGCGCTGCTAACGCAAAAGCCAGAATTGCTCAGCACATATCAGAAATCGTAGACAAAACCGACAAAAAGTACCTCTTCGTTACTCATGCTGACTGTCCTGAAGAAGCACAGAAGCTCAGTGAGGTTATTTTAGAAGCAGTACCATTTGATGAGGTTATAATCGGAACAATAGGTCCTATCGTAGGTTCCTGCGTTGGTCCCGGAACTATTATTGCCTTTTGCTACGGAGAGGAAGTAACTGTCACAGGTGGAAACGAGTAAAATGAGTGTTAAACAAATCAATTCAGAATTTCTGTACAATATGCTGGCAAACGGATACAGAAATCTGGTTTTAATGGAAGAACAAGTAAATGATTTAAACGTATTCCCCGTTCCTGACGGAGATACAGGTACAAATATGGTTAAAACCTTAATGGGTGGCATTTCCGTAAATCCCGAGGATTTTGAGGATACATCTTCTATGATGAAGCAATTTTCAAAATCTGTTCTCCTTGCCGCAAGAGGTAATTCAGGTGTTATTTTATCTCAATACATTCGCGGTTGGGCGCAGGGTGCTTCAGGAAAGACCGTTCTTTCTGTTTCAAACGTAAAAGAAATGATGAAGCACGGCGTCGAGAGTGCATATAGCGCAGTTCCCAACCCTGTTGAGGGAACAATGCTTACCGTTTTGCGTGAGCCATACGAGGCATTACAAGAAGCCGAAGATTTCGATAACTTCAACGACTTATTTAAATTTATAATCAACAAAATGAAAGCCAGTCTTCAAAACACGCCTAATCTTCTTCCCGTTTTAAAAGAAGCAGGTGTTGTTGACAGCGGCGGAATGGGAATGATATATTTCGTAGAGGGTATCTGGGCATACTTAAACGGCGAAACCATCGAGGCTGACAGCCAGCGCGAAAGCGAAATCGTTTTGTCATCAGGTCATGCTTTTGGTCCTGACAGTGTGCTGGAATACGGATACTGCACTGAATTCATTCTTCAGCTTATGAATTCAAAAACCAACATCGCCGCATTCTCTATCAAAAACGTTATTGACTATATGGAAACAATCGGCGACTCTATTGTTGCTGTTTTGGATGATGACATTGTAAAAGTGCACGTACATACCTTCACCCCCGAAAAAGCCTTGGCTTTTGCGAGAAACTACGGTGAGTTTATATCTGTTAAGATAGAAAATATGTCTGTTCAGCACAACGAGCTAAATCAGGACAAGCCTAACAACACAGAAAAAATAAAATACGCGATTATCGCTGTTGCAATGGGCGACGGACTCAAAAACTACTTCGCTGAAATCGGCGCAAACCGAATCATCGAGGGCGGTCAGACACAAAACCCGTCAGCACAGGATTTTCTGGATGCTTTTGCCTCGTTAAACGCAGAGCATATCGTTGTTTTGCCAAATAACTCAAACATCTACGCAACTGCTATGCAGGCGGCTGATATGTACGATGGCTGTGATGTTCGCGTTCTTAAAACGAAATCCATTGCCGAGGGCTATTCTGCACTTTCGATGATGAATACCTGGGCAAGCGATATTGACTCTTTTATAGCTGATATGACCGCAGGACTTGATGCTGTGACTTCTGTCAGCATTACAAAAGCAGTTCACGATGCTACTCTTAATGGCATTAAAATAGAAAAAGACAAATATATGGGCATTGCAGACGGTCAGGTTTTATGCACATCAGACCACAAGAACGATGCTGTTTTAAAGCTTTTGGAATGCTTGCCTGATATAAAAAGAAAAGCTGTTATTACTATTTTCTACGGCGAAAGCGTTTCTGAAGACGAGGTTCAGGAGCTTATCTGCGCCATAGAAGATTTCTTGCCCGACATTGAATGCGGAGCAATATGCGGCGGTCAGAAGATATACGATTATTATATCGCCGTTGAATAATAACTTTTAAAAGGGAACGATAGCATTTATGAAAAAAATTATAATAGATACTCTGGGCTCAGACAACGGATGTGTTCCGATTGTTACCGGCGCTTTGCGAGCAATGAAAGAAAATCCCCACATAGCATTGATTTTTACGGGTGTAACTTCCGATATTGAAAAGCTCCTAAAAGAAAACGACGCCGACACGAGCCGAATAGATATTCTACATACCGAAGAATTTGTCCCTGACGACGCTCTACCTACCTATGTGTTTAAGAATGCTGACAACACATCTATGGTAATGTCTTTGGACTATCTCAAAAAAAATGACGATGTTGTGGGTATGATAAGCGCAGGAAATACCGGCGCGTTACTTGTGGGAACGATTTTCAGACTCGGTCTTGTTTCGGGCTTACGCACGCCTGCACTTGCAACGGCTATTCCCTGCAAAAAAGACGGCATGGTATGTCTTGTAGATTGCGGCGCGAATACTGATTGCACACCTGAGGATTTAAAAAGGTATGCAGTTATGGGAAATGCATTTATGCAAAGTCTGGAGGGCATCGAAAACCCCAAAGTCGCTTTGATGTCTGTCGGACATTCGCCTCACAAGGGCAACACCTTGGTAAAAGAAGCTTATCCTCTTATTGAGGCTCTGCCTATAAACTTCATCGGCAATATCGAGGGCAACAATCTTGTTAATTCCGAAGCCGATGTAATTGTTACCGATGGTTTTACGGGAAATATTCTTCTTAAGAATACCGAATCCGCAGGTTTGGCGGCTTTATCTATTATTGAATCCGTCGGTACTGACTTTGCCGAGTACGAGCAAATAAAGGAAAAGATTTATCAGACCTTTGCCTTTAACGACCGCGGCGGTGCCGTTTTCCTGGGAGCAGCAAAGACCGTTATAAAAATGCATGGTTGCGCTACCGAGGGTACTGCATATTCATGCGTGAATTTGCTTTCGAACGTAGAAAGCAGAAACCTTTCAAAGAAAATTGCCGATGCAATGTTATCTTTACAGAATTAAAAAAGTTTAAAAATTTAATAAAGCAGATGCTAAATCAAATTGTTTTTATAAAAAAATCCGGTGCAGCATTTCTGCACCGGATTTTCATTATTTATCTCTGACGATATCGTTGTACTTTGATATATATAAAAATTTATGTACCAGATATTCTGCCGGAATAAGAATTATAACCATAAGGTTAAATGAAATAAATAAGGGAACTATCGGCATAATATATTTAAATGCATACACCCCGATGCTGTACCCGACAAATCGCAACAGAGTATATATAACCGTTCGCATTAAGTCCTTGTAGCGAAATTTTCTAAATACAACAAACTTATTGAGAATAACATTAAATCCAACTCCCGTTGCACCAATGAGAGGGATAACTATCTGCAGAGCATCATAGCCCAAAAATATTGATGCAAGCAACAACATCTGCTCCATTATAAGCCATGATGCAAAGGTGATACGCGCACTGTAAAAAAGTCTGGCGTAGATTCTGCAGGTGTCCTTAATCGGATTAAAATGCGATGAGGAATTGTTGTCAATATACAGTGCTTCAATTGGGATTGTTGTTATTTGAATTCCTTGCTTGTCAGCATGATAAAGCACGTTCATTTCGTAATCGTATTTGTAACCGCTGACACGCACCAGCCACTCCGCGTTTTCTATAGAAAAGCCACGCAGGCCGGATTGGTTGTCAATAAAATAATGACCGTTTAAAATAGTATATACGTACCTTGAGAGGTTGTTGCCGATTTTTGAACGCAGAGGAATGTTTTCGCGGAATTGCCTTACTGTCAAAACAAACTTAGCCCCAAGCTCAAGCTCACGGAAAACACGAATAATATCCTCGCACTTATGCTGTCCGTCAGCATCCGCCGTAACAAAATGCTCGCAGTCGGGATATTTTTCCATCAGTGTTGTGATTCCTGCTTTTAGAGCTCCGCCTTTTCCTGTGTTATAAATGAGATTTACAACTTCAGCTTTGTGGGATACGGTTTCGAATATTTCTTTGTAGCCCGCACCGCTTCCGTCGTTGACAACTATGACGCCCAAGTCCTTTGAGCACAGCTCATCAACAAGTGCAACAAGTGCATTATCCGGTTTATACGCTGGGATTATTACTATGTTTTTCATGGCTTTTTTCCTTGCTGTTAGATTTTTCTTTATAAAATTCAGATACTTGTCTGATTATATCAAAGTTGGGCATTCCTTTATCGTCATACAAAATTGATGTATGCCCATCGTTGTTTTCTTTGCTGTAAAGCATAAATTTGACATTTTTCGAGCTCACCTTGTCTCGATGAGAATAAATTGAATATTTATCCTTTGGAATGCTTTCATCGTTTTCGGACTGCACTATCAAAACGGGCACCTTTGCTTTGTTGACAGCTTCTGTTGCGGAGCTATTTGACAGCTCGTGTCCGAAAATCTTGCTTTGGTACAAACTCAAAAACGGGTAATTTCCGTAAGCAATACCGCCAACATATTTGGTGGCATACGCCATTATGGCGTCCATAGAAGTATTTACCCCGTTTACAGATACAACAGCGGTAATGTCCTTATAGGAGTTCATGGTACAGCACACACCATAACCGCCTCTGCTGTGTCCGAACATAAAGATATTTTTATAACCGAAATTATCTTCGCCCTTTAAAAAGCTCATGGTAGCGTCGATATCCTTTATGATTTGAGGAAATCCCACAGAATTTTCTCCCTCGCTGTTGCCGTGTCCTGTAGGGTCAAAGGTAAATACGTCAAAACCCTCATATAAGAAGGAATAGATTACGCTTTCATATTCTACGCTTTCTGCATTAAAGCCGGGAACCAATATAATCAATCCGCATTGGTTATCGTCTTTTGTGTATAAAACGCCTTCCAGACTATGGTCATCACAGGGGTACACATACGCACATTTGTTCAGTACCATTTTTTCGGCAGCAGCGGAAAACTCCTGCTCGTTTTCGGCATCATATCTTTTGAAAACATAATCGTGAATGACCTTTGTCGAAAGCATAGAAACAGCAACGTATACGGCCACACCGGTTGTGACACCCTTGGTGACCTTATCAAGAAGCTTCTTTCTCTTTTCTGAGTCTGACACTACTATCACCTCAATCCTACTATCATTTAAACACAAACCACAAGGAGTGATTGGCAATATGCTATTTGAACCTACTTACAAATATAACATTATAAAAGATGGTGATTTCTATACAAAAATAACCGAAATCACAGACACGTTAGACCGCTGTGGGACCCGTGGTTACTTTTCGTCCTTTGATGATACAAAAATGTATTATGAATTTTTTAAGGTTAAAAACCCAAAGGCTAATATCGTCATAGTCCACGGCTACACAGAGTTTTTGAAAAAATACTACGAAATGACGTGGTACTTTATGAATATGGGCTACAACGTGTTTTTGTACGATGTGAGAGACCACGGTCTATCCCATCGCTACAGCGACAATACAGAGCTCACACACGTCGAAAGCTTCGAGCACTATGTTTCGGATTTGGACACATATATCAAAGATATCGTCACGCCAAATGGCGACGGCGCTCCTTTGTACTTGTTTGCCCAGTCAATGGGTGGCGCGATTGCGCAGCTTTATATTTCCAGCCGCAAAAACAACATCAGCAAAACACTGCTGTCTGCCCCTATGATTTATCCTTTCACACCGCCGCTTCCAAAATTCATGCTAAAGATATTACTTAAAAACGAAGCAAAGAAATTCGGCTGGAATGCAAGGTTTAAATTTTCAAAGGACTTCGACCCCAACGTTAAGCTGGAGCGAAGCAACGATGCCTGCTATAACCGATTTAAATATAATCTGGACAGTCGAATAAACAATCCAAAATACCGCAATTCACACGGCACAAACCGCTGGAATTACGAGGCGATTACCGTTGTTGAGAAGTTACTTAACAAAAAAGCAATCAAAAATGTAACATCAGAAGTATTTATTCTCATTGCGGGAAAAGATACCTCTGTCAACCCGAAGCACCAGCTAAAGCTTGCAAAGCTATTGGGGTGCAAATACAAAGTATTTGAAGATGCGAAACATTCCCTTTATACTATGCCCGACGCAGAATTGGGAGAATATATGGAATGCCTGCTCGGGTTTTATGCCGAGTAATTTAGTATTTATATATTATCACAATACGATATTGATTGCAATAAAATTCTGTCGAATTGTGTATATAAAAGGATTTTTGATATGATTAAATACGTTATAAAAAACATCTCCGATATGCCCGATGAGGAGTACAAAAAAAGTTTTTTCTGCATGAACGACAGCCGAAAGGCAAAGATCAAAAGATTTAAAGGCGAAACGTCAAAAAAATGCACTCTGGCAGGCGAGTGGCTGACCCGTGAGCTGCTCTGTGAAATTACAGGTAACTCTCCTGAATCCTTTGATATTTTTGCTGATGAAAACGGAAAGCTCCATTGCAAAAACTCTCCTCTTCATTTTAATATAAGCCATAGCGAAAACATTGTGGCTGTGGCAGTTTCGGATTCTGTTGTGGGAGTTGACATCGAGGTTATCCGCCCTGTTTCCCTAAAGCTTTCAAAAAAGCTTTGTATTGAAGAAGAGCTTCTTTATATTTTTGGTCATACACCCACAGAATCAGACTTTTGCGATGATAAAAACCCGGAATACCTCCGCAGATTTTTTGAAATTTGGACTATTAAGGAAGCATATTTTAAATGTATCGGCACCGGTATTACGGGATTTGATAAAATAAACTCCCTCTCCGACAGCTTCAAAAAAACAAAAATAGAAAACGAAAATTATATCATGCATATAGTCACTGATGTGTCGTAGAACTATAAAAAAATAATTTAGATAATAACAAGGGGTTGAGCGATGCTCAACCCCTTTAAATTTTTATATCTCTTTAAGAGTCACTCTAACCTCTGCCATGTCGTGCTTTTTCATTCTTGTAATGATACTTGCAGAATTATATTTTGTGTTATTACTCTTATCTTAAGTTTTTCCAATCTTTTAAAACAAGGACCAAGGTTATTGTAGTGTTAGCGATAGCGCCAATAAACATCGAAAAATCATTCGACACGTTAGAATAAGCTCCAAGCGTTTCATACAATGTGCTCATAAATGAAAGCATCAAAATTTGGCTTAAAATATTTATACCGATTAAAATTCCGGCGCTTGCCTTGTTTTTTTTGCTCATTAAAATACCAAACATAACGCTCAGTAAAATGCATACAAATCCCACACCAAAGGCAGAGCCCGGTAAGCTTCCCTCTAATCCTAACAGCATAATTCCGACAACAAACCACAAAAGTCCGGCAAAAGCATTTGATATCAGCTGAATCCAAAACCATACTTTTGAAAATCCGCTATAAGAAAAATCGTTATAATCGTAAGACTTGCGCAATGTTGTTGGTTTTGAAGTGCCGCAATTAGCACATTCTTTTGCATTGGCGTTGTTAGAAAAGCCGCAATTATCGCAGGGCCATTTCTTTTCTCTTTCGATTTCCCTCTGTTCAGGTGCAGAAGTGCTTGTTTTTCTATGACCACAATGAGGGCATATATGGGAATATTTCGAAAAAATTCTATTGCACGCCGGGCATAGCTGCTCGTCGCATTTTGGTCTTACAGCAGGTGTTGGAGGAGTGCTTTTTGATATACTATCTAATCTTGCACCGCAAATATGGCAAAATTTCGAGCCTTCCTTTAATCCGCTTCCACAGTTGTAACAAAACATAGTGTCATCTCCTTTTGTTGTGAACGTATTATTTAATTGTCTTTTACTTTCCTTTATTTTTTTATTCCTACTTTATTATATCAATTTTTTCTTGATATATCAAGACTTACAAGGTTTTTCAAAAGTGCCAAATTTACCACCAATGCCGGTTACATACATTCAAAATTATTGTCAGTTTAAGGTTGGGGATTGCAAGGAAAAATTTCTTCATAACAATGCCCACTAAAATATTTATGAACCTTTAATGATCATATCACACCACACATTATTTTACAATATATTTTTAGATTACGCATAATAGAAATATAGCAATTTATTGGCGATATACGGCAAAAATTTACAAATTACGTAAATTTCCTTGAGTTCCAAAAAATAGTGTGCTATACTGTATATATCAACTACAGAAAGGTAGGAAAACTTATTATGAACGAACAGAATGTTAATGAAGAAAAATTGATGGAAGAAAACGAAAATTTTGACACCACAGAACCCCAGGTAGAAACACCTGTAGAAGAAGCACCTGCGGAAGCCTATAACGCTACACCGACAGAGGTCGATGGAGACGTTCCTGCTGAACCAAGAAAAAAACTCACTAAAAACCAGCTTATTATTTGTGCGGTTGCTCTTGTTGCAATTATTGCCATCGTTTTGGCAATTGCTATTCCTTCTAAATTTGAAAAAGTAGAAAGTGAAGCTCTTCAGATTGCTGGTCAGATTTCATCTGGTGATAATTATTTTTGTATCGACACATGTCCATATGAAGGTACAAATGTAGATAAATACGTTCTAGATTCGCTAAATCAACAAGCACAGGACAAGGCATTAGAAGCAATTCGCTATGTAAATTCAGAATTGGGATTTGCAAGCTACGTATATTCCGATATGCTTGAAACAACTTCATTGATGGGACGCAGAAGTGAAGAAAACAAAAAATACAGAGTGTCTTGGACATATCATCCTGATAAGGGTCTTGAAGTAACATACGAAAAGAAATAATAATTTACGGAGCGGTATAAAGCCGCTCCGTTTTGTTTTGTTCTTATTTAAAATATCTCTTTAAAAGTCCTTCAAGACCACGTCCGTGTCTTGCTTCGGCATTCTTGCAATCAATTTGATTATATCAGTTTTTCCTTGATACATCAAGGGTTTCAGGCATTTTCAAAAGTGCTAAATTTATCCCCAATGCCAGTTTCGATGCCAGTTACATAAAATCAAAATGATATTATCAGTTTAAGGTTGAGATTTCAAGGGGAATTTTGCATTTTATAAACATTAAAGCGTTAAAAATTGTACCACTAGTTTTCAACGTACGTTCTCTAAAATTTTTATAGGTATCTTTGACCCTTCTGTTGTCCCTGTGCCAAGGGCTCCATCCTCGTTCGAATCTCCCCAACTCCAAAGACCCCCATCTGAAGATACTGCTAAAAATGTTGATGAAAAACTGCTTATTGAAACAATATTATCTAATATCTTTTGAGGTGTAAGATTATGGTAATCACAAACCCATACAGTTCCATCTGTTTTTAATAGTGCTATCATATCTCCACAAGTTGCCATTTTTACATCTCTCATTATAAGTTTATTGTCAACTTCTATTTTTATTTCTTCTCCATCAATAAATGTAGGATATTCACCAAACAAATAAGCATCTCCATTATCTTTTATTGCAATGGAATGAAAACCTCTGTCAGAACTTACATATGCTATGTTTTCCATTATTTTTGTTGGACGAAAAATATAATCACTCTCTGTTTCTTTTCCTAACATTCCATTTTCATTATGCCCCCACGCCCAAAGACTGCCATCGCTTTTTATTGCAAAAGAACGCAAATAGCCACCAGATGTAAATACAATGTTATCCATAATAAAGACTGGATGACTATATTCAGTTTCTCCGTTTTCTTGTCCTAATTCATAATGGTCATTGTTTCCACATCCCCAAAGAGTTCCATCTTTCTTTAATATTAATGTGTGATATCCTCCTGTTGAAACCATTGCGACATCGTCCATAACCTTTTTAGGTGTATCAGTTTGTTTGATATAGGTTGTTGTAGGATATCCTAACTGTCCATATTCGTTATGTCCCCAAGTCCAAAGACTTCCGTCGTTTTTAACAATAGCAATATGTCCATCACCAACACTAACAGATGTGACATCATTTTCAATAACCTTTTCTGGCACTAGTCTTTGCGTATCTCCTCCGTTATAATTGTATAGCCCTCTTCCCCAAATCCACAGACTTCCATCTTTTTGAATTGCCGCAGATGAATAAGACCCTGCATCAATGGCCTTTTGATAAACATTTAGATTCAAATGATTTGGTTCAGGCTGGGCAACATCGTCTTCATTTGGGATATCTGTCTGTGGTTTGTCATCTATTTCATACGATAATCTCAATGATTGGTTTCCAAATATAATAGGAGTTGCACCATATTCGCTTCCATCTGTATTACCATGCAATGATTTTGCGTAATTCTGTGCTTCAAGTATTGTATTGTATTGTGAATTGGAATTTTTCATCATTAAACCATCACAAGTTGATTTTATCATTTTTTGATTATATTGTGTATAGATCGTTGCTGAATTACCGATAACTGTTGTTGCACCTTTATTTATAAAACTATCTACTAAAACAGAATCGTGTGCAGACTCGCAAGTCCCTAAATATACAAGTGTGTTGCTCATCTGTGGCAAGTATTTTGTGAAAAACTTCGAAGTAACACCTATATTTCCACTTGATAAACATACAATTCTGCCGCTTAAATAATCTCCTGTATACTTTATATTTTTGATATAATATACAGGATCCCATAAAAATTTGGTTTCGTCTAACTGCTCACCAATGCCTAAAAATGAATGTATGCTTGAATTATACCCTCCATGTCCATGCCACAGTATAATTTGGTTGCTTCCTATTTGTTTTAATGAATCAAGCGTAACTTGTCCATCATCATAGTTTTGTGTAAAATGATACTTACTAAACTTGTTTGATATGTTTTGTGCACTACCGTCAGTTGCTTCAATTCCTCTTTCCATATCTCCACTGTCAGGACGTTCTGTACCATAATCACTGTTAAAGGGTTGATAGGTCATTATAGATATATTATTTCCACCCAAATCATACCCTTCGATTTCAGGCACATAAACAAATTGCAAACCACTATTAAGTCTTAACCAAACAGTATTTTCATCTTTGTTGTAATCTAAAATTTCATTGTTTTCCTTTAATTCTTTTGAAACATCTGCAACCTTATTTATAACTGTATCAAGTGAATTGATATTTATTTTCCCTTCGTCATTTGTATATTCTTCGACAGAAGTGTTGATTTTTACTTTTATAGAAAACAATTCTTCTAAATCTTCTTCTTCTAAATTGTCAAAAATAATAAGATTGTTC
Source organism: Congzhengia sp. (assembly GCA_045591015.1). Classification (GTDB taxonomy): domain Bacteria; phylum Bacillota; class Clostridia; order UBA1381; family UBA9506; genus Congzhengia. The sequence continues at coordinate 37,086 of JAZNSC010000003.1, read as the reverse complement.
TTATTAGCAAAAATTCTGTATGCTAATAATATGGCCTGTTCACAAGTGGTATTGCCAAGAGGGTCTATTTTATTTTCACCAATACCTTTTATAATGTTGTTATCAAAAGCATAGTCGACAGAATCTACCGCCCAATTAGCAATTTTACTTCTGTCAGCAAAGGAATTGGTGGTAAAGGAAGTTATATCAGAACCATCAATCGCCATGTCTATACATCTTGTAAGCATTACACATATTTCTTGACGAGTGATATTATTATAAGGTGCAAATTCATTACTTGAAACACCTTTAACAATCCCAAGACTATATGCTTTTAATACTTCCTGATTATCTGTATCATCAAACATATCTGCTCCAGCTGTTGCTGTTTGATTTGTAAGTTTTTCATATAACTTAACAACCAATTCACAAAACTCCTCGCGAGTTATGTCCTTTTGATAATTTCTTGTTATTGCAGTTGTAATTATTCCTGCATTTTTAGCATTATTAATTTCAATTAAAGCCCAATCAGATGGCATGTTTGATGCTGCTACATTTAATGATATTGCGCTAAACAACAATATTATAACTAATGTTAATGATAAAAGTCTTTTCATTTTCATCCCTCCATTTTTAATTATATCACAACGCCTATTATTTTACAATATATTCCCAAAAATTAAAATGTAAAAAGTCTCTCAAAACCCTACCTCACAAGGCTTTCAAGACTCAAACTGGCATTTTGATGACAGTTGTAATTTTTTCGTTCAAAATTTTCTTCAAAAATGCCAGTTCGATGCCAGTTTGGTGTTAATTTTGAGAAATTTAGGTCAATTTTTGCTTAAAATTAGGGCATCGTGAATTTGAAGAAAGGCTTCTCCTTGAGGAGAGGCTCCGTCGCAGACGGTGGTGAGGTGTAGGCAACTTGTTGCCGTTATCATTTGCTTTTTACAATACACAATTTTCCACCTCATCCGAGTTTTGCTTTGCAAAACCCACCTTCCCCTCAAGGGGAAGGCTTTTTTCACGAACCTGAAAGGTACACAAAACAAGGGGTTGAGCATTGCTCAACCCCTAAATTTCAACGTTTTATTCTTATTTAAAATATCTCTTTAAAAGGCCTTCTAAACCACGTCCGTGTCGAGCTTCGGTGTACTTCATATCAAATTGAACATATCAATTTCCCCTTGAAATACAAGGACTTTTGCATCTTGTATGATGCCAAGAAACCCCTCGATGCCAACTTTGATGCCGCATTGAAATAAATCACGTGAACTGTTGCAATCTCAACGTGGACTCACATTTTTGATATGGTCACGATACCTGTCGTACCCGGACTCTGAAAGATACATTTCGTGTCCTTCGATTAATTATATTATACCATATTTTTATTAATTACGCAATACCCACGCTGAAAAATCTTGAAACGAATACACGATATATTTCGTGAACTGTGTTATGATTTATATGCATTAATAATCTGTAAGCAATATCTCTACCGTACGCCCACGGTTTTTACGGCGGAAGTTGGAGTGGGTATAATCACTCTCAAAATAATATAGGTGAATATTATCGTATTTTGCTCGCATCTCTTTTATCCAACTTCGCAACAGTCGATTTTCTATACCATTATTACTGAGAACATTGGACAAAGCCCACTTAATACCGTTTTCTGTGCATTGCTCTAAATACGAATATAACCCAATCTCTTTTTCTTCATCCCAGAACTTATTATAAGTTGCCGTTGTTATCAGGTATGGAGGATCAAGATATATGAACGAGCTTTTATCAACCGGAACTTCATTGTAGTTAATATCGGTAAAAATATATGAACCCTGATAGAGTTTATTTGCAAAAGCGAGAAATTTTCTTTTTGCCAATGGCAAGTTGACTTTGTTATGTCCGAAAGGTGCATTATATTCACCTTTGAGGTTATGCTGCACCGTTGAACGATTGAAGCTATGGTAAACAAGGCATAGTCCCCAATACCAGTATTTTGTTTCACGTTCTTCCTGGGGTATTGCATTATAATCGTTTCTGCAAGTATAATACCCTTCTTCGTTATCTTTTCTTAAATCGTATTTCTCTACAATTTCCATAAGCATATTCCAAGCATCTTCTGGAGGAGTGGCATGTAATGCTTTATACATATTCAAAAGAAAATGATTAGGCTCGTTTATGATTACTTTGTTAGCATTAACATTTATCCCAACGACCGCACTACCTGCAAAGGCGTCGATAAAAACATCAATCTCTTCCGGGAAGAACTTTGTTATATCAGGCAAAATTTTATACTTATTTCCAAGATAAGCGAAAAGCGGTTCTATATATGAATTGTCCTTTTTCTTATAAGCTGTCCAATCTTCCAACTGATACATAGGGTGATTTTTGATATACTTTTTATTGTAAGCAAAGTCAAACACTCTATAAAGTAGCTCCTTTAACCCTTGCAGGTAGGTAGAAGAAATATAAATCTGTCTATCGGGTGAGCGATTATCAGAAACCTTACTACTGCAAAAGCGTCTTTGTAACGATTTCAGTATCGGTAAACACTCTCCGATAAAAACACGATCCATTTTGTCTTTTAGGTATGAGTTATAATACCCGTAATATTTCTTTTGTAAGCTCGGCTTATCATAAATAGTAAGCATATACTCTTCAAAGACGGCATCAAATAAAATGGATGCATTATCACACTCTTGCGTTGTAAGTTCTACAAGCTTTTCTTTACGTGCGGCACTTGCTTCTTCCGGCGTGACAAAAGAACCCTTCTCAATGGCAACTTTATTTCCATCGGGAAGGATGCAGTGAATTCGATATGAGAATTTAGAAGTGCCCTTTTGCTTTCTAACGCCTTTTATATACATAATCACTTACCCACTAATTCTTCTTTATAATATATTATATCATAAATGAAGCTTATTGGCAATGATGTCATAATAAAAAATGTTGTTTTTTGTCACTTAAATATTCGTAGAGCATTAAAGTTTGATATAAAATAAATAAGATTAAAAAAATCGCAAAATATTTAAGATGTAAACCCCGAAAACGTTGTAGTTGAATGGTTTGTCGATTAAATATTTGCGACTTTATTTTTTAGTTGTTATAGCTGGCTATTGTCTTCCTTTTCAGAAATCTCATCCAAAACTTCTTTTCCGTATTTCTCTATGAGCATTACCAGATAGTCTATGCAACAGTTAAAAGCAGCTTTTTGAGCAAAAGTCCAGCCTTCGTATTCCTCATCCATATTAACTGCTCACCGCCGGTTTTGGATGTTCTTGTTCGTACTGCTTTTTGTACCGATAATATGTAGGCACAGAAATTTCGAGTTCTCTTATTGCATCAAAAGGCTTTAATGTACCTTGTAGAACTCTCTCAAACGTTTCCGTAAACTTATCCCATTTACAAGCGTGAGGTCTTCCCATTTTGTCCCATTCGCCTCGTTCTTTAAGGGCGAGAAGACCTGTGCGTTGTCTCTCGGCACGTTTCGTGGTCTCTATATCGGCGAAAACACTTAGCAAGTCGAGCGTCAGGTTCTGTATACAATCAAACAACATTTTGTGCATTGGCGATTCAAAATCAATATCAATGGTTGTGGTTGGTATTTCTAATATCATCACGCGGATATTATTTTCGCGGTAAAATGCCATTTCTTTGGCGAGCATAGAATAATCTCTGCCCATCCTGTCCAGTTCTGCGAAAATTATCGTATCAGATGGGCGAAGGATTGCTTCTTTAAGCGTTTTATAATAAGGACGATCAAAAGTTTTACCTGACATTTTATCTACAAAAATGTCGTGTGCCAAAGTTATACCACGCTCTTTACAGAAGGTATTTATTAATAATATACCTCGGTCCTCACATTGCGAGACCGTACTCGTTCTATGGTATGCGTAGAAATTCCCCATCAGATTTCACTTCCTTCCCTTGAATATGTAAACTCATACTTGTCTTGTCGAGTGAGAAAATGGTCTGTGGAGTAAAAGTCTGTGTCGGCAAATTTGTCAATTATATGCCGAGAGTTGCAGAAACTTCGGTCTTGCTCACTCACAAGAGCATCAAGCAGCTCATCATAGGTATCCACTCGATATAACGGTGAGATGAACTGACGCTCCTTGAAAGGAAGGGTTTTATCTACCGTATTTTTAAGTATTTTTCGGTTTTCTAAATCTACCACAACTTCACCCACGTAGGTAAGTAGCGGATGTTCAAGCCTTTTTTCGTTTTTCCACCAATGGCAGTGGTATTGAACCACCTGCAAAATCTGTCCCTCGGAGTTTACACGTTCAAGTTCAGACTTTAAATAACCAGGAGTGCTATGTTCCAGAGCATACCCGATACGGTGATAACACACCAAGCCACGGCTACAAAGCATATCGCTAAAATCAACAAAGACAACATTGCTATCTACCGGCTCTATAATACCCAAAGATACACCTTGGTCATATACAATCTGTGAAATATAGAAGATATACAAGCCCGCTGTTATCTTATATGCCACAATACCATCGTCACTTATATATGGCTTTTTCTGTTTATACCCAAACCTTTTCCAAAGTTCCTCGTCTCGATAATCTTCTTCAGCCCTAATAATAGCCGAAACTCTGTATTTAATCACTTGGATCACCAACCTTTATAACCACTTCGTAAATTTCATCCGACAAAGAAGAGGCAAACATAACTTTAATGTCGGAACAATCTTCATCATCTTTCAATTCCTTATACAGTATGTATGCAGCCTGCACGTCTTTACGGTACTCGAAGGTATGACATAGTTCACTTTCGTTAAAGCTATACACCCACGCACCATAAAGAACTATGTTATCAAGACATGCCATATCCGCTGGGAAAGGAGTACCGTGTGTTAGAACTATGCGCTCATCTGACACTTCAATTACACAGTCTAAAATCCGCCCTTCAAGATATGCGTCCTGATCCTGTATTCCTTCTTCAACCAAAATAGCTTTTAACAAATCTTTTACCCTTAGCATATTAACTCCTTTCTTCGTAAACAATGCAGTCTTTTCTGTCGTTGCCGATATACAATATTGCCTTGTCGAAAAGCAGACTGTCTTTTTCAAACTTCTGACCGTCATAGTAATCTTGCGCTTGCTCCAAAGTTTCAAACCATCGGAACTCGTAGAAATTTACCATTGTTGAGTATTCATACACCCAATAGCCCTCCGGGATTTCAACGGCGTAAGCATCTTCAAAGTTATCTCCCTCAAACCGCTTTGCCCAATAGTAAACCTTTTCTTTTTCTTGTTTGAATGGATCAGCATATAGATAGTGGAACTCTCCGTCTGTTCCAAAAACCACTATCGACTTATCCCTGTGGATTACACACTCGACAGCACCTTTCTTAAAAATGTGTAACGGCACCGGACAAATCGTAGAGCAATAGAACTCCACCAAGTCTTTTACCTTCATCAAACCACCTCCGCATTATGCAATTTATTAAGCACTTCATAAATGAAACATTATGAAAACATTGTCATTTCAACATATTCTTAAAAAGTATAAATAAATATAATATGAGAAACGCCCTGAAAGTATATTCTTAAAAAGTGGTTGTGCCTGCTTTTGAATTATTCAACTAAACCCAAGGACTTTTTGAGAATGGTCAGCTGTGATGATACCGCATTCTTCAGCTAAAGCCAAGGCCTTTTTAAAGAAAAAATCGTGCAAAAAGCTTTTTCTCACTTTTGCACGATAATTATGTAACTTTTTAGGCACTTTATAACGATAACGCCCGGTGAACTGTGGCATTATCTCTTTTTCAATTTCTGTAAAAGTTCAATTTCCTCATTTTTTATAAAACAAGGTTTAGAAAGTAGACAGTCGCGATACCCAGAAATATAACCGGAATCCATGCCCGCTAAATACCCCAGTTGTCTGCATTCACACCATTCTTCTTCACAAGATTCTTCATCCTCAAGCCTTGATAAATATTCCTTTTTGTGTCCTTGAGCATACCCCTCGTCGTATCCTTCTTCATAACCTATACTATATGCTTTATCAACTACATCTTCTTTATTTTCACTACAATCAGAAAGCTCATTCGTTCTATCACCATCATAATAACCATGTTCATAAGCACTTTCCATTTCATTGATCAAACGAACCTCTTCAATATGAGCATTATAACCACTTTTATATCCGAACTCGAAAGCTTCGTATAGAAGTTCTTGTATATCCTCAAACTTATTAAACTTTTTAACTCCGTTAATATCAATTAATGTTCTATCTTTTTTCATAACGATCAACTCCTAAATATAAAGTCATATCGTCCTGTAACCAAATCATTATAATTTCTTTAACCTTTCTCTTTCAGTCTCATCCTTGCAGTGCTGCAAGAGTATATGATTACCGTTTTCGTCACGCTCAACGGAAGAATAGGATGCAACAACATCATCGTATTCAATCTTGAACGTGAAATTTCGTTCTTCATATTTAAACTTACCATTGGTTTCAAACGCTTTGTGCTTCATCATCTTGTCAAATATGCGAGTTTCCTGAATGAAGTTTTCCAGATCCGATGGAGAAGAAAATATACCTGCATAATAGGCGCCCGTAGTTTTAGTACTTTCATCGCCACTATAAACAGTTTCCACATCGAAAATTTCACCTAAGCAAGGTATTGAGAAGTCTGTCCACCTGTCCCATTCTTCGTCGTATTCAGCCTTGAAGCTGACATTTTTATAGCCTTCATAATCCCTTAAAAACACAGCGAAGTGTCCGGCGTTAAAATTGCCGTCCTCAACTCTATCTTTTAACTCTTTGTAGGTATTAAACCCCTCGGAGTAATAATCCAATTCATCATCTACTTTCAGTACTTCGTTTACAGGTGGTGCATCATATAGAAGAAAGAACCTGTATCTTGGAACCTCTTTAACTGAACCGGATGCCGTTGAAATTTTATACCCATTCTTATTTGCCTGTACGTTACATTCATACTTCTTTACCCATTTTGTCTGCTCCGATAACGGAACTATATCTATAACTTTATTACTAAAAAATCTGTTTTTATTGTTTATCATAACTGATGCAAAAAGCTCTAACAATTCTTTAACTTTAATATTTTTCATAGTGCTCACACTCCTAAATCTCTATTAAATTTTGCAAAATAAAAGGGGTTTCAAATCTCTAAAACCACCTGAACCCCTTAATCTCAATTAACCTTTAATAAATATAAATCATTTCAAAACTATCAAACTTACACTTAACTCTCTTTTTTATTTAATCGCCACCGAGCAGGTTCATTATGGCAACAATTTTTCTCTGCTCGGCAGCGATAATTAAAAATGCGTTGAGTAACTGTCGCTTAAAACTTACACGTAACAATCTTGGATAGGAGTAGAAAAAGACCAGTAATTATGTAAGTTTTCGGACAGTTCGCATTAATAATTCAATGTAATTTCTGCTTTGACAGCGCTTTTTAGCGCATCCAAAGCTTCACACCAATCTTCAGCATCTTTCAATATATCTACTTTGTTTTCAATAGTAAGCAAAACTTTATACCACAAATTCTCTACGGTGACTTGTGTGATGTCCTCGTGTTCCAGCATCATTATTGTAGCTTCTTCAAGGACTGTTTCCAAGTTTTTAAGGTTTAATATTTCCGATTCGTGATCGGTGTTATACCCGGATTTACTTCCGTAGTAAAGTTCCCAAAAACAAGGAACATCAATGAACAATTTCTTATCTGTATCAAAGAGTTCATCTACGAGAGGTTCTTCAATAAGTTTTCTTTTTACGGTGCTTTCAAAGTCAAACACCTTTCCAACATCCTCCAAACCACAACTGAAATTCACTTCTGGCGTCGTTTTTTCATAGTAACCCATAGAGTAAGGCACCTTTTCAAAAAACTTGCCATTAAAAGCAAACAAGTCTACCTGTACTGAATGACTTACAGGAGCATTTATGACCTTGTCTTCTATATAATCTTTCACCATAGCCAAACTATCACAAAAAATTACAGAAGTAATATATCTTTCATCTGGGATATAAGGATACACCAATTTCGCTATTGATGAAACAACAGCAAAAGGAGAAACTTGAATAAACATTTCACCTGCATTATACATACGATAAGACGAGGTGAAATTATCAATATTTTTTCCAACCCAATCAAGCCTTTTTGTTAAGCTTGGAGAAACAACCCCTGAAATATCAGATAAAAAATCTTTTTCTCTACAAATAACATTCTTTTCCATATAAAACACAACCCTTCTTAATTTTATAAATCTGCACTAACTTTTATGAAACCGGAGCCGGTTTTATAAAACGGATAAGGGTTTCATGAAACACCGTGCCGTTTTATAAAAATGACAACTCTTTTATAAATCAAATTTCAATAACCACTAATATCAACAACCAATCACCAATAACTATGTATAACCACATATAACTTACATAATTTAACTATCAAAGCCTTTTGCATCCTCAGATCTTAACACCAACACTTCTTTTGCCGCTTTTGGAGCAGTAAAAATGCAAAGAAATTCAATATCTTTCAAATCATCCATAACCAACTTCATATTCAAATCACCATCATCGAGGTCACTTTTCTTTTCCTTTAACCCCTCTGGAAGAATAACGATCAATTTGTCGTCATCCTCGTAGTATCTAATACCTTGAAAATACTCCGTTACTATTTCTACTGTTGTCTTAGCTTTAGCCATAGTACTCACACTCCTAATAAATATTTTTTTCTTCTTTAATTTTTTCTTCTGCTAACAACAAATCTTCAATTTTCATATAACCCATAAGCATATCTATAATGTAAGGTCTTAACCACATCGCCTTACGAGACCTACCCTCAATAAGAGAGAGGAGATAAGCCAGTTTATTCTTGTCCACCTTTCGGGCGTGCTTTTCTATATAGTCCAGACTGATCTTACGGAGATACACCAACTCTGTTAAGCAGTCTTGCAAGTCGTATGCCGCAGAAAATTTGCTCTCCGGCAAAACTTTTGCTATATCAGATAGAAATAGATTTTCTCTCGATATTTGCCCGGTACCCACATAGAAAGCATCAGAAGCTTCTTTTATATATCCATCTCTGATAAGTTCCAATGTATGCTCACCAATCTTTGCTTTTAACTGCTTTGATGCCCATTTCACCGAGTTTTTTGCCGCCTCATAAGAAATATTAAATTCGGCGCAAAAAGCATCGTAGTCATAGCCGCTTTTAATAAAGAAGGAAATCTTCTTTTTGGCAGGAGTACGGGATAACCACTTCATTGAGTTCACATAATCAACAAGTTCACGTAGCAATTCTTTCTTATCCTGCAAATTTTCATCTTGACTGTCTTTTACTGCGTTATACTCTCGTGACAACGCTTTGAATATACTCTCCATCTGAAATCACCTCAAACTTACATAATTTAACCCTTCATTGAGAGCAACAGCGATATACCTGCTCTTACTGCAACCAAGTTCTTTTGCTGCCTTATCAACCATCTTTGTTAAACCCTCTGAGGTTCTTACAGTGATAATCTTTTTCTGTTCCGATGTTTTTTCTGCCTTAGGGATTTCAACACCGGTGCGAGAAAGTTGCATTGCAACTGACAATAATACCACCTCGGATATGCTCATCTTTTTCTCGCCTGCAATATATACAAGTTTGTTATAAAGGTTTAAGGAAAGAGCAGTGCCGAGTATATGATCTTTTTTCACACTAAACATTCTTATCACGTCCTTCATAGAATAATATTTATTTCTGTAGCGAAAGACGTGACACATGTCTTATTTTTATACACGTGTCCAAAAATATTTTTTCAAAAAACGCAAATTTGACTTTTAACCCATTAACTCAACATATCTTTAATTTTTTTGATTGCCTTATCACTTTGCAAAAGGTAGGTAAAAAAATCAACATAGCCCAAATCTCTAATACGATCTGCAAATTGTATTGTAGCAATACGATCTCCGTAATACAAAGACAGCTCTAACAATCTCCATATATCAAACCCTTCTCTTAAAAACAGATTTTCACGCAAATCTAAAAATTCTTTAACAAGATTATCTGTATCACACTCTAAGATGACTTCATCTTCAAAGGAATCCTCTGTTGCTATATCAAAGCTATATACATCATCATAATTTTCAACCATTTCCTCGAAAGAATATGTAGGATGTCTGAGAGCATTGAGCTTTTCAAATTTTCCGCCTTTTTTATCTATATTATTTAAGGAAACATATTTCTGGTCTTCACAACCCATTATCTTTAAGAACGCATCCGAAAGATACTCTCTGTTATAGTCAGTTATTTCACTCACTAACTTATCAACTTTTTTCAATTTCTCCGGTGTCATAATCGGATTGATACTAAATGTTACTAACATATACAAAACCACCTTAATTAAAAATGGATGGTTAAAAATCTCCTTTTTAATAACTATAAATTTTACCTACTTCTACAGGTTCAAATAAACCCAAAGCAAACATTGTCTTTACCTCTTGATAAGCACCAATTTTATTGTCCACCACAATAAAACTATACGTTGCTGCATTTGGAGTAAACATATATTTTTCATTTTTCTTAAAAGGTCCTATAAGACCAAACACTTTAAGCTCTGGATTAAATAGAATAAACCCATATCTTCCGGCTCTAAACTCCTCAGCCATATAAACAGCAAGTCTTAATGTATCGAAATTTATCATAACAACTCACCTCCGATCCTATAACTTAACAATTTCACCTCCTGAAAAACTATTATAAAAATCCGAAATTTTTAACCATCACTTTTATTACCTTTTCTGGAGCCGTAGATGTCAAAATCGGATTTTATATGTGTTTTCAAATTTTATTTATGTTTCTTAATGCTGTCATTTCAAACATAAAAAAAAGATACCACCTTGCTCCCGAAGGAGAGGTGGTATCCAAATGAAATACTATGTATTTTATTCTTTAGTATTATGAGTTATAGCTACAATTAAGCTAATAATAAATATTCCGACTATGGTAGTCCATACTATCTTCATAGTATAATATTCCTTCATATATTATTTGATGGTTTCAAGTGAGATTATTTTACCTTTTCGAGTGTCTATCGTAAAAGTATGTACTTCGCCATTATATTCACATTCTCCGCTTACTACGTACTTATCACTACCAATAAATTTAATCTTATCTGCATATACATATTCTTCTGAATCATTTTTTTCATTCAGAAAAATTTGAATAGATTCCTCTAAATCAGTTACGGTTATTTTTTCTGAAAAACTTATAAATTGAACATCTTGTGAATACTCATCTTTGTATTCCCAAAGCAAAACAGAGTTATCTAAGAATTTCATATTGCTTGGCAAATTATAGAGTTCTTGTTCTAAAGTGTAGTATTGACCATTATCAAGGATACGCATTTTATAATTTCCATAAAAGGAACTTGCAATCCAAACAATTCTATCTCCGTTATCACTTTTAATTACTTTGTCATGGTCAAAACTGCCGGAGAATATTGTTTTAGCAATTTCTAATCGTTCATTTGCTAACTTTATGTATTCAGGTTCTTCTTCGTTATCCGTCATTATTTTTTCATCTATTTTTATTTCATTTAACGCTTTAGACAGTTGTGATACATTCAGTTTTTCATCACCGTATAATTCAGTACACTTATCAACACAATATGCTTCTGCCATTTTATTACCACTTGTTAAACCGCTATAAATAATTGTGTTGTAACCATATTCTTCATAGTACGGAAGTAAATTTTGGTCAAGGTAATCATATAGCAGATAATAATTATAAATACTGTAATAGTTGTTTAGGAATATACTACCTTCCTTTTCAAAATGAAAAACAACCTTATCCCAAAAATCATTATCCTCAAAAGCTTTTACTTCAGATTGACTACTCGGAAACAATTTGAATTGATAATTCTCTTTATAGTACCATACACCAATAGTTGCTGCTATACCAATTACAATACCAAGCAATAAACTGATTGACCTAATTATCCATTCTTTGTGTTTCATTTATTCACCCGTCTTTCTAAAGCTTTTTACTTTAATAAGTGTGTTATTTATCATTGTTTCATCCATATCAGATAAACATTTCGGAGCTGATTTATCAAGTAGTATATATGACTTGTCAAGCATTGTTTTATCTGACATTCCAAAATTTCTTAATTCTTCAACATATCCTGCCAATCCGACTTCCCAAGTAAGGTCACAGTGATAATATTTACCATCAATCTTTACCAAGCTCCATGCGTGAGAAGAACCGTCTGTTGTTGATGACCAATCACCATGATAAACTATTGCATCTACACCAACCTGATGAAGTAAATCACGATAAGCATAAGAAAATCCATCACAAACTGCTACTTCGTTAATTATAGCTCCATATTCAGTATGACTAATATGGTTAAAGGGCGGAGGATCGTTTTCCGGAAGTTCGTGGTCATATTCAGCATTGTTCTTAATATAGTTAAAAAGTGCAATAGCTTTTTCTGCATCTGACCAATTCATATCGACATTTTCAGAAATTATGCTTTTTACTTTGCTTATATACTTTTGGTGTTCCTCGCAAGAAAATTCTATCCCTTTTTCATTACGAAACATAAACACTTTATTATTTAGCTTATCGTTGTTTTTTAATGGGTTACAGAACACATTTATTGACGGGGTTATATCTTTATCTTTTATAATTTCAGCTTGTTTTATAATATTTTCCGAAAGATAATCTATGTGATTATAAGACAAGTTTATAAAAGACATATTTTCAATATTTTCGATTTCTACGGCATTTATTCTGTTATAGCTAATATCAAGATACCTCAGGTCATCAAAGGCTGACAAATCAAAGGAACCTGATAATTTATTTCTGTTTAATGTTATAGATGATAGCTTGTTCAGCTTTTTAATAAAAGCTACATCAGAAATGTTTGTTCTGCATACATCTAAATATTCTAACTTATTACAGTTACTTATCCAAGATACATCATCAATTTCACAATCACAAATTTGAAGATTCGTTAATTCTGTTAATTTACCAATAGTGCTATAATCTTTTATATCACAGCTAATGCTTGAGAATGTTAATATGCCATGAGCATTAGTGATAAAATCCAAATCAATTGATAGGTTCTTCAGATATAAATATTTCAAATCTTTATAATGCTTTAAATCGCTACTTTGTTTCAAAGTTGTGTTGTTCAAGCTTAAAGATTGTAATCTTGTTTTATCAATTATTGATATGTCGAAATTGCTTACATTTTCGGCATTTAACTGATACACACGTATTTCATTGAGTTGTGAATATGTATCAAAGGAAATATCCTTGAGTATTAGAGTGCCTATATACGAATATTTCTTTAACTCATTTACATTATCATTTGTAACCTCTAAAAAAGAAGTTGTCAATCCCGGTAGTGATGAATCATATTTATTTTCCAAATTTTCAAAGTCTATTTTATTATTTTGTGCATCAGAAAAAACCACTTCCTTTTGACATACCGGGGAAATAGTAGTAAAAAATGCTAATTCAGCAATTATTAAAATTACCAATGACAATAATAATATAATAAACTTTTTCATAATTTAATATCTTGAATAATTCACTCCGAAGTCTTGCAATCTTGCAATACGGTCATCGTTGCTTGGATGCGTGGAATATAAAGCCTTGATAAGACCATTTTCGGGCAATGTCATCATATTGTTATCCAACACAAAAGCTAATTCATATCCATATCCAAGCTCCATTGCATATTCATCTGCAATATACTCGTTTTTACGCATAGACCACATAAGGAATAATTTGCAAAACTTTACCCATAACCACAATAATCCGGTGTACATAAATCCACAAGCAGCAATTAAAATGCCAACAAAGAAATTTTTTGTTCCTATGGCAAGCAAGCTCATAATGCCTGCGATTGCCCAACATAATATCTTCAGTAACATTATAAATCCCGTTATGAATAGATTTGCTCCACCTATGAGAAGTTGTATTTCCGAGTGCCTGTTTGCGATGTGACCGACTTCGTGAGCTAACACACCGATAATTAACTCATCCGAAAGATTCAACAATCCGCTTGTGACACAAATAGTTTTTCTTCCAATAGCAAAGGCATTTGGAGAATCGTCATAGATTATTTTCAAATTCAAAGAATTAACCATTGAAGGTGTTTTCTGTTTTGCTTTATTAAAAACGATTTCAAGCAACGGAATAAGCCTGATTTTAATATCTTTTCTTTTAATTTCTCTTGCTCCCGCCATAGCAGCTAAAGTATATTCACCAATAGGCGATAGACTTATAAGCACGGTTGCAAAATAGCAGATTAGCAAGGGAATAGCAACATCACTTGTGATTCCTTGAGGACAAAATATCAATAAGAGAAGTCCTATGTTTAGTAAGAAAAATATAAATGTTCCTAAATTTGATAACCTAAAAATTTTGCCTATACGGTGCCACATATCCAATTCGATCACCCCTTGTTATAAAGTACACGTCATTTAACTTTAATATAAAACATCTTCCCGAATAGTGACATTCAATATTTCAAAAATCTTATTTTCTCCATCTGCCAAGCATTTTTTTATTGCTTCAGCTAGTTTTTCATCAGTAATTCCAACGGGTAACATTTCCGTTGGTACACTCTCTCCAAACTTTTCTTTGAAAGCAGTAAAAAGAGTTCTTAATTCGTTGTTTGTCGATGGAGCTTCTTTTGTTTGTTTAATTAAATTATCAAAGAAAGCTTTTGATTCATTATTCATAATTTACCTCCGCAGTAATATTTGATTTCTAATATTTGTATCATCGGATGTTCCGTTAATACTGTTAATCATATCAAGAAAGATACCATAAGCATTTGGGAACGCATTTCGTAGTAGCTCTAATTTTTCTTCACTTCCCATAGATGCTTCAAAAAAATGTGCGAATGCTTCTGCTTGCAAGCTACCTTCTCTTGACCAATACATTCCACCATGTCCATACCGTCCCGACAATCTTCCGCCCGTCAAGCCATCTATTAAGTCAGAAAATGAATGAGAAGAATCTCTGAACAGAACTTCATCGAGTGCATTTCTATCTTCAGGAGAATGTGAATTATAATAGTTGAGCCAATCCTGAGCATCTTGTATTAAAGCATTTGCAAATAATGTATTATTAGAAATGTTACCTTGATAGCCGGTTGCTGCATTATCAACCATGTGTCCTATTTCGTGAAAGAAAGTAGAACCTTCACCTCTTGCATTTGTTGTATCATCGTTTGCATTATAGTACACACCTCTTGGATGGTCAGGATAACCGGAGGTATAATGCGGTGTTTCACCATAAGGAAGTGCCGTTTCTTGAACAACAAGAGAATTTACAAATTTCTCAAATGCCATTCTGACACTTTCTTCTGAATTTTTGTATCTTTTATTAAGGATACCTCGATACCCCAAAGACAAAGGGTGACTATTGATTCTAACTCCGCAACACGAATTCCAAAACGAATTACCTCCAGATGAGGTAGAAGTAGAATTTACACCGCCATTTGCAAATCCATTTGCTTCATATTCACTTAAAGCATTTAAGAGTTTTGCAAGACCTTGTGAAATTCTTTCGACATCTGCAACAGGCTTATTAAGGCTTGATACACACTCTGTAACTAAATCTTGTAATTGGACATATTTATTATCATTCCAATCCATAGAAATGCTTGAGAGCTGATTGTAAAGGTCACTCTTAGACTGTTTAACTATCTGCAAGTATGTCATACAGTCCATATATAGGTTGGTAACTTGTTTTGGATCGACATTAACATAACTCAAATGTAATCACCCTTTTCTTTAGGTCGAAAACCTTTAATTCATACTTTCAGAAACGAAAGTTTTAAGTTCTATTCCTGAAGGCATAACATACGGCTTTAATTGGAATGTATTCTTAATACCATCCGTATAATAAACCGTATTATCTCTTAAACTTGCAACAGAAATGTTATCAATCAAGCTATCCGCTTCTGTGTTGTTTAAAGAGAATATAATTTTTTCAGGGAATTTAGTAATAGTTCTTTCTCCAAAGAACATTGATTCTTTTACTGTTTGGAATTCAATAGAACTCAATACAAAGTTTATTCCATAGCCGCTGCCATCTTCTAAAAGTTTCAGAAGCTTTTCTGTTACATTTGTATTTGAATTGCTATCAGACGGTGAACTATCGCCAATCTTCATATTAAGAATTGCTGCAAACGGATCGTTAAATCCACCTTCTTCTTGTGGTGCAGGTTCCTGAACAACTACTTCCTCTTGCTGTGGCAGGTATTCAGCTTCGTTAATTCTATCACCATTAAGCATTGATTTAACAATATCCAAGAACTGCAAATTCTTGATTACAACGAAGGTTATATCTGTATTGTTCTGCTTTTTGCGTTCTAAATACTTTTCGTAAACTTCGTTGATTATTCTTATAATGTCACCTCTGTCATTTGCAGTCTTAAATCTTCCTGCAAACAGAGAGAATGCAGAATATACATCGGCTGATACATTATCTTCAACCAATACATCACCATCTATGCAATATACCTCTGTGTTAGTATTAAGTAACGCTGAAAGCATATATGAATTAGTGATGTTATTTGACATATATTCATTTGCTCCACAAACAAGTAAGTTGTGTTTGCGTTTTCTGTCAATAACAACATTGAATGGAGGTGCAACTTTAATAAGTGTACCCATGTGAATCTTCACCGGAAGTTCATTTGTAAGAGTAATATTTTCGTTGTTAAAGAAGTCAAGAAGTGCAACAGTTCTTCCGCCCTCGAAGGTTTGCAATGTATATGGCATATCTTTGAACTTTTCGCTAATTTGTTTCAGATATTCTTCTTGTGTCTTATCATCACAATAAGCTGCTCTTAAACCGATATTGTCTGATTCCATATACTCTAAATTCATAACTGCAGTTCCTATCGGACCTTTCATCATGTTCAGAGCTTTTACATCGTTTCTATCAGTAAACAAATATCTAGCATCATCTTCACCACATTTTAAGCCAATACGAATACGCATTTGCTCAATAGTACCTCTTGAAAGGGTAAGGTCATTTATAACCTTTGTGGATTGTGTGGCCATTAACAAATGGATACCAAATGCACGACCTTCTGTTACAATTCGCTTTGCAAGTTCAGCACAGTTATTAGCAACTTTACGGTTAGAAGCATCATTGAACAAGATTTGGAATTCGTCCATTATAACCATAATTCTCGGCATTGGTTGTCCTGTTGCTTGCACATAACCCTTTAAGCTTGTTTGTCCAACACTCTTAAATACGGAACCTCGTCTTTCCATTTCTTGAACGAGATTTTCCAAGATACTTTCTCCAAATTCCTGCATAGCATCTAATGCAAGCAACTGAATATGAGGTATCTTAACAGACTCATAAACCTTAAATTCAGTACCACTCTTAAAGTCCATAAGATACAAGTGTAATTGTTCCGGACTATAATGGAGCATACTACTCATTATGAGAGTATGTAATAATGTTGATTTACCCGAACCCGTAGCACCCGCAATAAGTGCGTGATGAGAAGAACCCGTACCTAAAGAAAGGCTGACGATAGAATCTCCGTCACCAATACCTATCGGTATAGTCAATTCTTTAGACGAATCTCTTTCAAATAAATCTCTATCAAGTATATCTACGAATGACAATCCTTGCTTTTTAAGAATTTCGTATCTATCACAATATTCTGTTATGAAATTGTCGGTTGTAGAATAATCAGGTAAACTCGGTGTTTCTACCTGAAGATTGTATGGCTGAAGCAATAACTTATGATCTTTATAATCTAATGTTAAAGCGAATTTTGCTATAACTTCTAATTTTTCATCAATGCTATCGTATTTTGAGTAACTAACATTTTCATTATGACAAATAATGGTGTATATTCCGCATTTGCTACCGTTTCTCAATATGTTAGTAAGCAAATCAACAGTTCTTCCATCAAATGCACTTGGGAAATCATAAAGCACCAATAATGTTACTGTTTCTGCTCGTTTTGGTGTATTGATATTATAATCAATAATATCCTCATATCTATTGCCGAGCTTTTCCTGTATAAATTCATCAATCTGTGTGTTTAATTTTCTAAGCTTGTCATATACCGCTTCTTGGTTGGTGTATATCTGTTGGTCAAATATATCAGGCATTTTCTTTCTGAAATCCAAGAAAGGTACAATACTGTTACCTCTTTGTTCAGCATCGAAAACACAGATGTTTGCTTTAGATATTGGCATATATGTAAGCATCGACCAAATAATATGATGTGTGAAAGAAACCATATCGCTCATATTGTTTTCGTTACACTTTAACAATAAGTTGAAAGGATTCTTCAGGTTTATCATCAAAGGTAAAGCAATCTGATTTCCTTTGCCAAAGGCATTCTTGATTTTGTCAAAACAAACACTATCTGAGAAAACATCTGCAGGGTAATGAACAGTACCCAATATGAGGTTTTCTTCAAATACTTTGTCAACACTCGGAACTACTGCATAAGAAGAATTATAATCTTCAATCACGCCGCCGATGTAATTGATATGTCTTTCTAAATCACCCTCGTCTTTGCTTTCAATGAGCTTCTTAACCATTGGCGAGAAAGCAATACCACGATTCTGAATACCTTCAAAAATCAACATATATTTGCCGAAGAACTGACTAAATTCAAGTTTTTCAGGCATAGGATTATAGAGAATGGGTAATCCATTCAAAATAAAGCTTTCATTGTTTTGACGAACTATTTTTGATAATTCTTCAATGGACTTAAGACTATTGAGAAATTCTGTTGAACGCATACCACCGTCATTATCAGAAGTATAGGTGATAAGAGTTATAATTCCGCATCTGCGACCATTTCTTATGATATTACGCAATCCCGCAATGCTTTGTTCATCAAAAGATTTTGGGAAATCATATATGATTAAAGGTTTAACCTTATAATCATAATCTTCGTGGTCTTTTGCGTATTCAAAAATATTCTCATATTGGTTTCCTAATTTGTCCTGCAAAATATCTTCAATATACTCATTAAGAGCATTGATTTTGGAAATAGTGTCCTCTCTGCTTATGCAAATCTTATCCGAGAATAATTCGGGCATTTTTTTCTTTGCATCAAAATAAGCAGATATACTATTACCTCTGTTTTCAGGATCAATAACAGAAAATTCAAGCTTAGCAACCGGAACAGTTGAAAGCATACCAAACATCAATGAATGGGTAAAGTTATGAACGATTGAAGTGTTCGTGTTATCGTTTACTACCATCCAAGTCGGAGAATCTTCCGTTGACATAATGATTGGGAATCTTATGCCATTGTCATATAATATTTTTTGACATTTATCTTTAATGAGTGAAGCAACGATTGGGGATTGTACGAAAAGATCAACGGGATAATCAACATAAGTCATACTCATAACACCGTCAACTATTTCACTACCTGAATTTACTTTTGCGTGTACGGAACGCTGATTGTGCATCAAAACATAAAGGTAATCAACAAACCCATCGGGAAGTATTTCTTCCAATGCAGCACACATTTTATTTGCTAAATCATCAAGAGAAGCGGAGTATCTGTTGTCGAAATCTTCAACTTCTCGTCTTTGTTGTTCTTTTGTTGCACCAAGTTTCTCAAAATAATCGTTTTTGAGATTTGCAAGATTTTCATTTGTTATAGGAGGTAATTCTTTTTCGATTTCCTCAACAAAAGCTCTTACAGTATTTTTCAGTACAATAAGTTCTTCGTAGTCTTTTTTTCTTTTGCTTGAAAACATATAATTCAAGCCATTTATTATTGCCGGGAGAATATCATCAGAATACTTGTGCATCAATGTATTATAATCTTTTTTAATCTTATCTAATGTTGCAAAATAATCTTCGGCATCGTTGTATTTTTCACTTGTAACTTCTTTTAAGCCTTCTTGCTTTTTTGTAATAGTTTTCTCAAAGTATTTATCAACAGAGCGTAATTTTGTTTCTAATTTTTCGATTTCAGAAAGTATTTTCTTCGCATCTGCGATAGTTGTTCTTGATTTTGTAGAAACAGCATCACAATGAGCTTTATACTGTTTCTCCATCTGTGATAAAGTTACACTATGCCTATTTAGGAGTGCTTCTCTATCACTTTTATTCTTTTTTTGCGTTGCATTTATTAAGTTTTCTGAATTATCTGCAAATGCGTTAATCTCAGCAATCAACGCAAAAATGTCATCTTGTCTAATAGGTTGCATATCAATAGTCCTTTCTCCTAAATAGGCATATTTCTTAGTTTTCCTCTTTTTTCTCTAATTCGTATTTGCAAGTTTCCTTACATGAACTGCCAAATCCAACTACCAAAGATGTAGTAACCTGCAACGGATAGCTGAAAATCTCAACCATTTCGCCGCCGATTTTAGGATTGCTTGTGTTGCAAATCAGAGTATATTGTTTCAAATTATCTAAAAGACGAGGAATATATCCTTCGTTAGTAGAGTTAAGAATGTCAATAATCAGCTTTATACCGATACTTGTAATAAAGTTAATATCAACAGAAATACCGGGTTCAAACTTGATTCCTTCAACATTTTCCTGATTTGAATAAATGTGATGGTTTGCCTGAACTCTTCCTGAAAGATTTCCGCCATCGCCTAAAGCACATTCATAGCAAGGCATACCTCTACCGGGGATGTGATAGAAAATTTCTCCGGCATAAGCTCTTTCCCAAAAGCCAATAGATATAAAAGAAGCCTGATAGTATATGCTGATTCTGTTTGTATATACATCAGCAATTCTATTATCCGCACAACCTACAAATATTGTTTCGTGGGGAACGCAGAATTCATCGAGTATATCTTTTGGTAAGTTCTGTACGATACCTTCAAAAGTGATTACATTAACTTTTGGATTGATGTTTTTAAGTTTTCTTTTGAGAGCATTAACTTTCAAATCTCCAACATCTTCAATACCGCACTGATGTCTGCAAATATTATGGTATTCGATTATATCTGCATCAGCTAATACAAAATTTTCAACTCCGGCTCTTGCTAATTCCATTGCAACAAGACTACCTACGGAACCGCATCCCAAGATAACAACTCTCTTTTGCTTCATTACATCTGTTTCAAGAATACCTTTGTTTCTTGAAAAGATGCTTTGATATAAGCCGTAAGATTCAACATTTAATTTCTTCTCGTTGAAATAAAAATCTATGCCATCGTCTGTTCTTATACCGCAAAACCCATCCGAACAAGGAGAACTGCCATTACTTAGAACTTCTCCGAGATATTCGCCACGTTCTGAAAGTTCTGTGGGGAATATGTTAAATATTCCGGTTGATTCAAAATATTTGCCATACAGTTTGTTGCAATTTTCTTCGTGCAGTTGTTCTTCAGAGATAAACACGGTCAATTCTATTTCTTCGCCAAAAAAATTTTTTGGTATTTTAATTTCCATAGTTTATTCCTCGTTTCTGTTCAACTTAATAATTTTTCTCACGGCATCTACCATACCGTTCGGTTTGTTTCTTTTTATTGTTTCTTCAGCAGTTTCTTTTGCTTTTTCCTGAGCTGCTTTAATCATCATTTCTTTAAGCATACCGCTATGATACAAGTAACACTTATCTTCATAAGACATTACAACAGATTCTTTAACGATTGATACCATAAAATATAGCTTTGTGGTTTTATCGACAGTTTCCTGATATATTGTCATATAGTTTTCATCTAATGTTATAGCAACTTCAACACCTAATTCTTCGGCAAAGAAAGTAATATCTTCAATAATTGCATCCATTAGCTCGTCTTGTGTTTCTTCGGAACTTGCCAAATTGTTAGTTTCAACATCAGTACAAATTTTATCTTCCATATAAGGAACTACAATATCCATAAATGATGCCAAACTTCTTGTTACACGATACTTGTCTGAAACACGATTTCTTCCATTGCCTGAACCGAGCATAATTTTATCCATTAAATCCATAAATCTGTCAGGTGATTTATATGCAAGCAATTCATCAGGAATCAAATTATCTCCTACATCATAAGAGATAGTGGAGTACCGGCAAGGTCTATTAACATGATAAACTGTCAATCTGAATTTAGGATCAACATTTACTAATGCCGAAATTGCACCACATTTTCTCATAGAAGCATATTTTGAATTTGTTCCATCATCTGTTGATGAAAATTGGTCAAATGAGCCGGGATGTCTGTGCCATAAACCTATCAACTCAAGTTTTTCGTTGTATAGATTTGCAATCTTATTTATAAGATGTTGCGTGTATTTTTGGTCATACTCAAAATAAGCAACCTCAAAAATTGATTTTGGACCGGGATCAATAGCTTCTACTACATACCATGTATCATCAATTACTTTTCCTAAAAACAAGCCACCCGTTTCGGTTTTGATTTTCTCTGTTGTTTCAGCTAAAATGGAAGCGTATGCTCGATTTGAAAAAACAACCTTCATAAATTGTTACCTCCTATCTAAACAAATAAGCATTCAAACTCTCTCGTTTGTAAGAAAGTTTGAATGCTCAGATAGTTTAATAATTGCCTTCTAAGGCAACATCATCGCTTATTTCTCCATTCATCCACATCTCACAGAGAATTATCCACTTACAAGCCCAACTTAAAGCTGATGCAGCAGAGGTAGATTGAGTTTTATCGCCTTTAAAGTATTTAGGATCGGCAGTACAAATAAAGTATTCTTCTTGTCTGCCAAAGTTATCTCTATATATGTGGGGCAAACCTAATCCAAAACCTCTCTTAACGCAATTATCATAAGAGCCGTAGGTCTGCTCTAATAAAGGCATCATCTGTTGTGCAATATCCTTGAGTCTAGGACTAACGGGAAGTATTTGAACTGTTCCACCGTATTCTGTATCGCTCAACACTTTCGGATGAGTGTTTTTGTATATGAGCATAATATCCCATACCATACCGCCTTCACCCGTAGGCTGAACTTTACCTCTCCAATATAATCTACCTGAACCATCCTGTAATTGGTTTATGGTAAATGAGGGGAAGAATTTTTTCATAGCAGCGACTTCCATCTGATAAAGTTGGGGATCGCTCTGATACCAATAATAAGCCATTTGAACCCCTCCTTATGCTAATTTTCCATCGGGAACCTGAATACCTGCTAATCCTTGTTCTTCAGCATCCTCTTTCTTTTCAACTTCACCTGAAGCAGTAACAACAACGGGTTCACCCGTTCTGAGTGCTTCTGCTAATGCTCTTCTTCTTGCAGCGATTGCATCGTTGTTATCCATTGTTATGTACCTCCGTATATAATTTCTTTATTGTTATATTTAAGCAGCAAAACTTCTAATGATTTCACCGTTTTCATTGATAGAAGCAACACACTGTCTGATAGATGCTTCAGCAGATTCTTCACCCTGTGACTGAACCATACGAGCGAAGCTATTATCAGCAAGCTTGCTTTCATCATTCATCAATGTTTCAAGGTCAACGCCCTTGTTCTGACTACGAATAAGAGTATATTCCATATAGTCTTTCATCTGCTGAAGTGCAGCAGTATCGGATTCAATGAAGCCTGATGTTTCTTTCAAATACTTAATGTAGTAAATAGTGTTGCTTACTGTTGTTATGAAACATTTTACTGTTATAACGAGCAGTTGCCATATAATAGATATAATTGTCAATATACCAAACTGTCCGGAGAATGCAATTTTAATTGCATCCCAAGCCAATGAGAAAAATGCTTTTAACGCACTTAAGAATACACCGCCGATACCGCCGTAGATAAGTCCGCAAACAAGAGCTGTGCCAAAGTCAGACTCGATACCTACTGAGAATCCCATTATGAAACCGATAACGATACCGATAAGTGAAATGATAAACTGAAATTTAATCTTGTTTTTGTTTTTGGTTAATTCCTGAACATTTTCCTGAACTAACAACTGACAACAATCATAGCATAATGCTTTTCCTGCATATTCGCCGATTGTTACCTGATAAGAATCGTGACAATCATCGCAAAGATGCTTACCGCATCTTGCACAACTTGAAACTGCGGGTTCGTCCTTGTGATAATAACAACAAGGTCCTTCATGTTTCGGTGGGGTGAATGTAGGTGTGGGAGGCGTAAAGGTTGGCGCCTCAAATGTTTTGTTTTCTTCCATGATAAAAATCCTCCTAAATTTTTAATTAACCAATTCTAACGCTATTATAATTATCTAACGCTTGTGCCAACTTTTCGAGCTTAGGCAATGCCGCTTGCAACGTATCTAATGGAGAAGATGTTAAACTTGCAACATTTTTCATTAAGCCAACATATTCAGCAGATTTTGAATCTTGCCATTCGCCCGTGTTAAGTCCTGAATTGATGTGCTGATTGATGGTTTCAATCTGTTTAATTGTGTTTCTAATGCTTGCCTGCATTTGTCTTATGACTTCAGCTGATGCTTTTACTGCCATAATAACACCTCCTTATAAACTCTGTGATTCGTATTCCTGAACTGCTGCGAGAAGCTTTTCCAAACTTGCTCTGCAATCATTTAAGCTTGAAATCGGTTTTGTCAATGCTTGACAACAATCACCTACAATCTGCCCTAAACGAGCATACTGTTCGTCTTTCCATCCTGAACCTGCAGATTGATAACCTGAGTTCAGGGAAGAAGATGCCTGAGATAAAGATGATACACAAACATCACACACTTTGATTCCGCTTTGTAAATACGAACTACCTGTTGCAACACCGCCTGCCATAGCCATACCTCCTTGTGTATTTTATTTTGTATGTTGAGAACTATTGTTCATTAACATCATATAATTGTAACGCCTATTCTTCTAACTGTTCTTTCGTTAATAGTTTCTGTTCTAGCACTTGTGATTTGCATAGTTTGTCCTCTGTTAAATAGAACTTCGCCTTCATTAACATTAGCACATCCACCTATATAAGCACCTGAAGTGCCACTTGGAGCTGTAATTTCTAACAAAACTCCATCAGCAAATGAACTTGCAGTATCAACATTAAAGCTTGTACTCATGAAACCCGCATCGTGTATCGTATGTCCTACCAAAGCATCATTCGATAAACCTTGTAGTCCTCCAAGAGCTTCCGCTGAAGTTCCTCTATATAACACACAATCGCAAGGTATAGAAGATGTAGATAATGCACTTTCTATCAAGCTTGCCCTTCGGTCATTACCGTTTGTATATTGAGATTGATTTCCTCTTAAAACACCATTGATGTTTGTATAGCATCCACCCGTATATTCTCTAATTGATGAAGTAGCTTCTCTAGATAAAGAACTGCTCCATTGTTCTCCATAATCTCTAACTTCTAGTCTTGCCATCTGTTCTGTTGAAGGTCTTAAATCGCTTGCTCTTACTGCTCCAACATTACCAGATGATCCGGCATTGGAAGAAGGTGTATAACTGCTGAACGAGTTATATGATTGAGTATTGTGACCTGAACCGCCTTGTCCTGATAATGGAGAACTACCGCCAAATCCGCCACTTGCAAAATCACTTGCTCTTATTGCACCATTTTGTTGAGTAGCACCTGCTAACGGACTATTTCCAAATATGCTATCTGCTGACGAAGGTGAAAAACCGCCACTTGCACCATTTGAGCCACCTAACACTCCGCCATCAGAACCGCCACTCCCGGAGAACATAATAGAATCTCCATTTCCTTGCATAACACCATTTCCCGTCGCTCCATCGCCTGATGAGGTAGAACCACTCGAAAAAGGAACGAAAAAGGAACCCGAAAATGAGCCGCCTGAAGAACCACCGCCACCCATATTAGTACCTCCAATGGGGTTGAACATAGAGCCTCCACCCATTGATGAAGCAAGATTAACTGCAAGGTAACTTTCTATGGCAGAAATACATTTATCAATAGCAGATACATTTGCATCTACATTAGATGCTGATTTGCTTTCAAACTTTTTTACTGCGTTTGTATATTCATTTAGATCAGCACTTAATGTTGAGAACGACCTTGACATACGTTCCAACTTATCAGCCATTTTATCTTTTCTGACTTTTTCTCTATCTCTTTCTTGTTCAAGTTTAGCCATTTCAGCCTTTAAACTAGAAATTTTAGATTGTAATTCTTCAATCTGATATTTAGCTGTACTTACCTTGCCCCGAAGTTCGCTTTCTTCTGCATGACAATTTGATATTGCTCTTTGAACTTCGTTTATTTGTTGTTGAATCTGCTTTTTTCTTTCTTCGTCATCAGTATCGCTTAATTGTGCCTGCAACTGTGCTCTTTGATTTTCCAACATTGCGATACGGCTTTCAATAGCAGCCAATTTGCTTTGAAATGATGCGATTTGATTTTTCAAATTAGCAATCTCGTTATTTGCGTGAGATATTTCAGAAGCTTTTGCATATATTTGTTGGTCAAGAGCCTGAATTGTTTTAATAACAGCATCTAAGTCTTTTTTAGCATCAATAATTGCATTTTTACAATCATCCATTGCAGTTTCGTTTTGACTTACAATGTCTGCTGAGATTTTAGCAACACTTTCACCAAACTGTTGTGCTGAATCTTTAACTTTTTCCAATGCTTCAACTGAAACATCTGCTGCCATTTATCTCACCTCAATATTTTTCGTTAGCAATACTCATAAAATTATCAAAGGCAGAGCAGCATTTTGAACCGTTTTCAATTACAGATTTAGAATTGTTTGCTACATTAGAAAAAGCTTCAGAGATTTGATGGTATTTTTCGTCCTTCCATATTCCTGAAGCTCCTGATAATCCTTCACTTAATCCACGCACACAATTTTGAAACGCTTCTATATTTCTTCTCATATTTGAACTATCTTGCACTATGCTCACCTTCGGGATACTTTAAGTAGTTACCACATAATCTGCATTATGTAGTGTTTTGACAAATTTACATATTTTATCGCATAAAATTATATCATATTTAAGCGTTGATGTCAATGATTTGGGACATATTTAGATATTTTTTTACAAAAAATAGCAATCTGCATAAAAAACGAACACAACAACAAAAACCAATGCCCAATATAACGTCATTGGTTTATTCGTCGTTGTGCTTTTTTACAATAAAGGTCCGTATTAAGCATAGCATATATGCTCGATTGGATTATCCTCATGTAAGCGTTACCACATAATGCAGATTATGTGGTGTTTTTTTAACACCGAAGCAGACCTAACTTTTGTAGGTGTTTTCTATGCACATCTCCGGCTTCGGTTGTATATATACGAGTAGTATTTACATTGGAATGACCAAGTATATCGGCAAGTCTTACTATGTCCTTCTGTAAGCTGTAATACGTCCTGGCAAACAAATGACGAAAATTATGCGGGAATACCTTGTCTTTTGAAACCCCAGCACTTTCACATAAGCCCTTTAACATTTTCCATATGTTACTACGATCTAACGGATTACCCGTTTTCGTTACGAATATAGATCCCTCTTTAATGTTCTGGGATTTTGCATAGTCTATCAGCATACGGCAAAGGTCTTTTTGTAATATTACCACTCGCATTTTGCCTTTGCAATTTATTATTGCTTTACCGGCTACAAGAGATTGATAAGTTATGTGTTTTAATTCCGACACGCGAATACCACATCCGCAAATGGTTTGCATCAAATAATACAGTTGTTGGTTCTTACGTTGCTGTGCCGCCGTCAATAACCGTTCATATTCTCCTTTGGTGAGCTCTTTGTCCTTGTTTGCAAATATCTGGCGCTGTATTTTTAAGGCTTTAACCTTGCAGTCATACCACTCATTATATATAAAGTAACTATTCAAAGATGATAGTGTAGCATTAACACTTGCAGGAGCATACTTTTCGGTGAGCTCCTGCTTGTATTTTAATACCACAGACTTTGAAATACATTCGCCGTTCAACCAATTCATAAAAAATATTACATCTCTAATATATTTATCAACGGTTGCCTGAGACTTTTCTTCACATATCAAGTATTCTTTAAATTTTGCTATTATTTTTTCAGTTATTTTTTTCATATTACGACAACTCCTTTTGATACTAATTTTACCACTAATATTTAAATTTATAATAGAGTTGTCAATGATTTGGCATTTTTACAGCAGATTTATAACTTCAACATTTTTTCTTTTTGCATAATTAATGGTGTTGAGTGTACCGCCTTTTTCACCGTTAAAAACGGCGATAACACGATTTGACCTATCTACCATCCATTCATTTCTAATCTGAAAGCAAGCTCTAAAATAATGATCCGATACATATTTCACGTAATCAGCTTTTTCGATAATGGAGCAATAGGTCTGTTTCTCTTGTTCATTCCAAGAACGCTCAAACCCAACAAGAGGAGATGCACATACCAATTTTATTGCATCATTATTTTTCCGTTCTTCAAGCACAAGCTTCGCAGCCCATATATCTATACCACGAGCCATGCCCGATATAAAGGTTGTAAAACCGTCGTGTATGGCTTGTTTTATTGCTGTACTCAAAAGTTCTTTTATTTTATCTTCGGGAAGGTGAAGTTTCTCCGGTCTGTGCCCGGTAAAACAACATCTGTGCTTTCTTAATTCTTCTTCGTTCATTGTTGACCTCCATGTATATATTGGTTTATTTCTATCATATAATATTATTATAACATCTATAAACCAATATATCAACACAAATTACGGCTGTCATCTAACAGAAAATAAGTGTGTATGGGTTAAAATATAATAAAAGGCGGTGATACTATGGATGAAAAAGATTTTGCACTACGACTTGCCATGCTCAGAACTAAAAAAGGCGTGTCAGCTCGCGAAATGAGTATTGATATTTCTCAAAATCCCGGATACATTAACAATATCGAATCTGGTAAATCATTACCATCGTTATCAGGAATATTCTATATATGTGATTATCTTAACATAACACCAAGTGAGTTTTTTGATATGGATGTAGAAAATCCCGAAAAGTTAAAGGGCATTATAGAAGATTTGAAACACTTAAACGACAAACAGCTTGATACGATAGCAACCTTGGTTAAAGATTTGATTAATAAATAAAATGGCATAAGATAAGGAGTTGTTCTGACGGAACAACTCCTTATTTAATATTTTACACTATCCACCCGATAGAATATTATTAGGGATAAATCATAAAATTACGGATTACAATTTCCACAAGGACTGTAACCTTGCGAAATAGCTTCACTACGAGTGCAGGTCAAATAACGTTTGTTTTTCTCCTTCATCTGATCTACGCTATGGCAGTAGGGATAATGAAATTTCTTTGTGTTTTTATTGGCTATGTATGTAGTGGTTGGTGCTGAAGGTTCTGTTTGTGTTTCTTCTTTTGGTGCGACTACTGCGGGAGTTGTTTCTTCTTTTGGTTGGCTCTCTAACTCGCTATTACCATTGGCATAATTGATTTTAATACCCGGTTGAACATTGTAGCAGAACACATTAAAGCATATTCCGGCGCCGTTATCTTCCATAGAAAACCCTTCCATAAGCACGCCTGATGCAAGCAGGTTGTTACCATCAAATATGGGGGTTACTCTGTAAAGAACATGGTTGTTTGTTTCTTCAACATAGTCTGCAACCATATTTTCAAATGGTAACATACCATCCATATTCATATATCTGGTACCTGTAATCAGATTTTGTTCGTTTGCATTTTCACCCGAAAGCTGATACCCAATCAGATGACACCGATTATACAAATACTTACCGTCAACATTATCATATTTAACGGTATGCCATCCCGTTGGCTTTACCATACCGATAGAGCCACGCTCTTCCGTAGGCATAATATCTGTACCGATATTAGCAAAGGCTACACCACAGCGACCAAGACTGTCAAGTGGTGCATACTGCTCAAAGGATGTTGTTCTATGTTCTGATTCTGTGAAATATGGGATGTTGTTATTTACCGCAACATACGCTTTACCACTATAAGCTGGAATACTACTTAAATTAAATTTTGTTTCCGTAATCTGTGGTGGTTCCTGTTCTGTTTCGGTATTGGTTTCATCCGATACCGAAGATGGCTCAACTGTTTCAACAATTTCGTTTTTAGTGATTTCGTTATTTGTAACAGGAGCTTCCGTTGTGTTGCACCCTGATAGGATAAGTAAAATAGATAGTAGCAACGCTACTACCGAAGTTATTTTCTTCATTTGCTATATACCTCCATAGTTATTATCTCATGTGATTTACCCACAAAATCTGAGTTCTCTATTAACTGCCAAGATTTCAAATCAATATCTAACTCACGATCTGACGGATAAACTGTATTCCAACGGTAAATAATTATTTTTTCTACCCATTTCTCATACGGCTCTAAATCGGTATTCTCTACGAAACAGTATTCTCCGTTAGCAGTTTCCGAGAGAAAACCACTATCTACATTAATATTAGTACAGCCCAATTCCGCAAAAAGCTCATACGAGTATTTATTCATCCAAAGCCAACTGCCATTGGTAAGCTCTACAATTTTCTTTATTACTTCAATATCCCGGCTTTGCCGGCGATTATTGAACATCATTCCTAAATTATCATCTACGCATACTATAACTATCACGTTTACACCTCTTTTTTCTTCAAATTATAACTTTATTATATCAAAAGAACCAAAACAAGGAAAATATCACTTATAAAATGGCATTTTAATAATTATATCACATATAAAGGTGTAACACAATACAAATACACCTCTTTACCGTGTATTTTACAACCTTTTATACCTTATAATATTGTATGAGAGGTGAAAGTGTATGGAAGAAAAAGATTTTGCTCTTCGATTGGCACAGTTAAGAACGAAAAAGGGCGTGTCACAAAGAGAAATGAGTTTAGGAATCGGACAAAACGTTAATTATATAAATCACATTGAGACAAATCAAGGCGCACCATCACTTGCGGGTATTATTTATATCTGTGAGTATCTTGGTATTACGCTTAGTGAGTTCTTTGATTTTGATAACAATAACCCGACTAAACTTAATAAGATAAATGAATACTTGAAAAAGCTGGATGATGAACAGCTTGAAATGGTTGAAAATTTAGTTAAGAACTTGGCCAACAAATAAGGAACTGCCTGTAATGACAGTTCCTTATTTGTTTATTATAGGAGTTTTATGTGATACCCTTGACCATCCTTGTACATTTCAAACGGTACAGGCTTACCCGATTTCCACACGGTTACTACCGGCGAATCAAAGACCACACGATCAGCTGTTGATTTATTATCATTTATTTTCATATACCCATTTAAGTTTGTTAGGGTGAGCTCTAACAGATCTTCACTATCGCAGTAGGTGGTATAATCTTCAAAGCCCTTGATTGTCACCTTATATAAATCCGTTATTATTGAATAACCCTCAGACAAGTCATTAAAATCTCCGAGTTTTGCCGGCTCTCCGCCGGCAAGCTCCAATCCGAAATTAATCTCACGATTATTGAAGAAAATCCTGAAATCTTCCATAATATCATAGTGGCTGCAAAAGCTATCTTCCATAAGCTCTATAAATACGGCGTCATTTAGTTTTTCAAAGGTGTAAATCTCAAACTCTCGGACTTCTTTTACTTCATCATTATTCTTAAATTGCCGAAAGAGGATGAAGGGTTGGCACTCAAACTTTGCATCCGATACACCAAACCACATCTTTGGGTTTGACCTCAGATTTACGAAGTGCAGATAATCTGAATGTATTTCACAATGTTTAAGTATCTTATCTACCCAAGTCTTTTCATCTTTAACCTTTTTGCTCTTGGCTACCATAGATAGTATTTGCTCTAAATCTCTAAACATAACTTCACATCCTTAACTTGATGTATATACCATGAAGGCATACCGCCTTCATCATATCGGATATCTTCTTTAAAGCCAAGGCCTTTGACCAAATTTCTTTTAGGTGTACGATAAACGGTACGGTCACGTTGTATTATTATGTTATTACTATATTATTAATAAAGGAAGAACTTAAATTATTATATCATGAAATTACCCCTCATTAATAATAGCGTTTTCTGTAGCGATTTATGCATAAATAAAACGCCTCATCTGTAGAGATTAGAGTAATGACAACAAAAGACCATTTTCAAAAAAAATAAAATTTTTTATTTTCTTGTCATTAGTAGGATAACCTTACCTGTTAAAAATACTGTATTTTTTCGGAGTTATATATGCATCAAAAACACCCTAAACTGTTATACTTTTAAAAAAAGGAGTTGGATCTGAAAATGTGATCCAACTCCGATTATTTTATTTAACCTTAAACCCTTTGTGTTTTTCTTCAAGCCACTTTATATTATTTTTGATATTTTCTTCTACCGGAAATGTAAGGTCATATCTCATATAAAAGGCTAACCCTGCATCCTTAAAGAAGTCCACATATTCTTCAGCTTTACGCTTTTCCTTTAAGTTCCTTGCATAGAGAGATGCTGCAAATATAAATTTACCCCAGAGAACACTTGCTTCGTCAAGAGCAGGGATATTAAACTCTTCAAGCCAAGCTTTCAACTTGATTTCCTGTCCGTGTCCGGTGCAGGTTCCTGCGCCTTGTCTGAAATAACGTTGCTCTTTACCGTCGTAGTATCTGCCTATTGGGTAAAGACGACACACGATAGGCTTGTCTTTCTGAACCATGCATAACCCTTTCCTTAAAAGAGAGCAAGAACCGTCAAGTCGCTCCTTAAGGTGCGCCACAGGCAGAGCAGAGGTCTGTCCGGGAGATATGGTGCAATACTTCATAGCAGCTTCGGCGGCTGTTACACCCATAGCCTTGGCTATGTTGTATATGTCATAACCCGTAACTGTTATAAGTTCTTCTCGGTTACGGCAACAGTTACCGCATTGTTTACAGCCGAATAAAAATGTATCTTCCGGTCCCAAAAGATTCTTCTGTATTTCCTCAATTAACTGTTCGTCAGTCATTCCGTGTCTCATAATGAAATTTCTCCTTTTTCTTTTAGTTCTTTTATTTCGGCAGAGAGGACATACTTTAACCCTTCTACAACCAAGTCTGATTTACTAACGCCATCTCTTGATTTTTTAAGTTCCAATGCTTTTAAAATGTAATCAGGCACGTAATATGACATTGACTTACAATGCCCCTTACCACGGTATCGCTCGTAGCTTCTCTCATTGCGTTTCTTTGCTTTTACCACTTTTTCTTTCTTTTGAGTATCGGTAGCAGGAAGAGGAGGCGTATCTGTTTGCTGCGCCGTGAACATACCACCGATTTTCTTGAAAATACTATTTGCCATTAAGTTTCACTCCTTATATTCTTTCTTTGACATCAACGTGACCGTAGCTTACCGCGAAAGAAGATATTTGCCAAGGCCTTTTTAAAAAGTTTTTAAAGTCTGGTGAAAGTTCACGAAGACGATTGACATCATCTGGTTAAAATTTGATGTCAATATCCGCAAACCCGCTTGTTGTACGGGCTTGAGATACTTTGACATTACATCTCTAAAACTCCGAAATGGACAAAAACACCCTTAAAAACCCTTTTATGTTTCACGGGTATCTTTTCTTGGGCTGGGTATGAAAAATGCGATACAGGTCGTTTTAATGGGCAAGAAATGCGTTTTGGACGCAAATTCACAATGCAACATCTCCGAAGCCGCTTAACGAGGCCATTTTTAAGGTTTTTACACAGAAAATGACAGGGCTTTTTTATAACCCTGTCACTCATTTTGAAGTGTAAAATTTATTTTGGTTGAGCCGGATGAGCCAACACGCTATTTTTGATGTCAATTAAAATCTTTTATAGCTTTTCAAACTCATCTCCCCCCAAAGGTATGTATAAATTTTTTACGAGATAGTGGTGTATTTTTATACCCACTATTTCTTCTTTTGTCAATTTCAAATTGTATTCACCTCAATATAATCTTTTGCCCTCATATAAGATGTATCCACTCTTGCAAGTGCTTTTGCTGTTTCAAATAAACTTACCACAAGAGCAACAAGGTTGTCTGCATCTTTTTCATCCATACGTATACATATTTTGCGGATAAGAGAGACCACCTTATTAAAATCACCATTAATCGTTTGATTTAAAATCAAAGATATATCAAGTAGTTCTGCATATAAACTAAAAAGTTGCTCTTTTATATATGGTAAACTTGCTTTTGCATAATTAAGCCTTTCTTCAATATTCTTAAATACATATTCTTTTTCGCGTCCGTCAATCGGACACAACTCACACATACCATCACAATTACCGTAACAGGGTGTAAGTCTATATGCGTCGTCAGCTTCATAACTACAAAAGAACTCAACATTTCTTTGATAGTTTTCTTCGTCTGTTGGGTGCTGATTGCCACAAAATATACTCTCTACAAGATCCAGAGCAACCATAATCTCATTCTTGGACATATGAGGTTGATTTACATATACGATATTAGTAAGTTTTCTTACGTCTTCAATATCATAAAGACTTACATCTTCATAATACATACAGGGGCGCTCAAAGTCTTCTTTATCTTCAATAAAACAACCAGCCATCTCATCATAGCACCTGGCAAGCTCCTCTTTTAAGGCTCTTTCTTTCAATATTTCATCCATTTCCCAAGGATCAAGCCCCTCAAATTCATCATACTCAGCCTCAATTTCATTATAGTATCCTGCTAGTACATCATACTCTTCCTCAGTTTCACTACTATGTATATGAAATGGATGGTAGAAACAATCTTTCCCGCAATTTTCAGTGTATGCAGATGTGCAACCAAGACCTTTCTCATAAGGACAAGGAGTATAGAAACCGGTGTAATAATAGTCTTTTTCAAGGTATGGACCATAGGCTGCTTGATATAAGTCGCTTACGGGAGTACCCAACTTGCCACAATGAGGGCATATGTCACCCAAAGTGCCGCAATATAGGTCCTCTAACGTACCATCATCTGTGAAGTACCACCTTTTTTTATACACTATCTGACAGTCCTCACAGTATCTAAGAAAGGCAGGACCATACTCGTAGCACTTCAAAGGAAAGTTCAATGGCTTTTCTGAAATGAACTCACTTGCTTTAACCCAATTATCTGGTGAATAAGGTGATAAAATTGAAGGCTGATCAAACAACTCTTCTGCTTTATCACACTTGCACCCACGTTTTTCCATACAAAACTTGCAACCATCCAAAATCTTCTTTTTTTCACCGGCGTTATCCGCCATAACATTTACACCACTATTTTTTAAACTATCAACTTTTTTCATATAACTTCTACTCCTTTTTTCTATTATTTAACTTCATATATACTCTCTGCAAGTGCCAAAGCTTCTTTTATATCAGCCTTAGATAGTTTAGGTTCATTAAAAAAGTCGTCAGCACTTGTACAATCTTCATCGTAGAAACCAACAAGTTCGTCATAATATGTACTAAGCCATGCGTTAGGATCATTGTCATTTGTATATAGATATGCATCTGGATACAGTCCCGGATACAGTTCATAAAGCATTCCTAATATATATTCTCCTTTTTGGCCACAACAGGGGCAGTTCTTATAACCAAACAGTTTGTTATTTCTTATTAAATAACTTTCCAAGAAAACAAATCCACAGTCAGTACAATATGCACCTATTATTTCGTGAGTGTTAGACATATCTGCATTGCTACCGCAAATAGGACAGCTTATGTCGTAATCCTTTGTATCAGTATTATATCTTGATTTATACGAAACATCGCATTTTTCACAATACAACACTTCAGCTGCAAAATTTCTAAAACACCATAAAGGAAACTCCAAAGGCTCTTTAGGATCTTTTACAATAAGTTTGCTGCCATGATAATAAGGAGAATATGCAGATAGAACAGAAATATGATTATACATTTTTTCTGCTTCACAACATTTCCCGAAAGTTTCAATACAAAACTTACAACCACTCAACAGCTTTTTTTCACCGGCGTTATCAGCCTTTACTTTTACACCATCTAATACACTAAGTTTTTTCATATAATCTCTACTCCTTTTCTGTCTCATTTATCTACATATATACTTTCTACAAGCGTAAGTGCTTCTTTAATATCACTTTCAGACATATGCGCATTTTTGAAGATATCTTCAGTCCATTCATCAACCCAATCTTCTTCATTTACAAAATACGGATGATAAGTGTAATACATAGTCTCTAAGTCTTCTTCATCCATCTCTATTTGAACTTGCGGACGAGGATAGTACATCTCGTCAACTGTTCTGCACAAATAATCCCCAAGTTCACCACAATGAGGACACTTATTATTATATTGAACAAAATGATCTACGATATTGTATCTTTCTGAATATACAATTTCACAATTATGACAATATAGAGGCTCTAAATAATACTTATTATAATATAAGTTTTTTTGAGCTAAAAACTCCGGTGATGACCCACAAATAGGACAATCTTCACCATAATAATCATACATAGGAGCATCAATTGCCTCATATGTAATATCACAATGTTCACAACCATATACGGTAAAACCACAATGATGATATCTATCATTGTGAAAACACTTCAAAGGAAAATTCAAAGGTTTTTCCATATAACGCCAATCAGATGCTTCTCTACTACCTGAAAAAGGCAAAAAAGGTGATAAAACATACTTATCATTAAACAACTTTTCAGCCTCATTACATCGTCCGTAGAGAGACATACAATCTTTGCAACCATCATGAATCTTTTTATCACCAACATCTACAACCCATAAAAAATTGAAATTTTTAAAATTTTCCATAAAACTTCTACTCCTTTATATATAAATTTATTTTATAATGTAGCCGGAAGGTGGAACCGGCTTTCGGCTACATTTTGATTATAACACCCACATACTGCTGTTCTTCTTGGAATCGGCATTTGCCGATTTCTAATCTCTACACAATTTCCTTATTTTCTATTTTGTTAATTTCACTTATTGCATCTTTGATTACTACCGAAGCAAAGTTCATTGTTGCTGTCTGCACGTCAGGAAGAAGATTACCCCTGATTCTATCAAGATTATCAATCTGCTCACGAAGTCTTCTTATAGCCAAGCTCAATACCACCTTTGTTTCTGGATTTTTCTCTTTTAAGTAGCGTGAGTCCAAAAACTCTTTTACTATGCAAATTTCTTCTCTAACCCCGTACAGTGCATCCGCATACGCATTTATAGGCGCTAATGCTTTTGACACCTTATCCATAATAACATCATCCATAAAATCAACTCTCCTTACCATTATTTTT
>JAZNSC010000002.1:0-348225 GCA_045591015.1 Congzhengia sp. | reverse complement strand
TTTGGTGGGCCTTCAGGGACTCGAACCCGGGACCTACCGGTTATGAGCCGGTTGCTCTAACCAGCTGAGCTAAAGGCCCTTATGGTGACCCGTACGAGACTCGAACTCGTGTTACCGCCGTGAAAGGGCGGTGTCTTAACCGCTTGACCAACGGGCCACATAAGTACTATATTCAAATACCTTGATTATTATAGCAAAATAAGCGAACATTGTCAAGAAGAAAATTTCAATTTTAAAAAAATCAAAAAACAAGGGCGTATTTTATGTAATACGCCCGGATTTTTTTATCTAATCTTTCTTGCTTCAATATAAAAACGCTTATCGCAGGCATCACCCATTGAGAAGGTTTTTCGGGGTAGTGCACCATCTAATATTACTGATTTATACAGGTCGGATTTGTCCATAGATTCAAGAATGATACCGAAATTGTTGCCGCGTGATAGGCTAACAACAACGTCCCCACCGTGAATATAATCGATTTCGCCGCCGTTTTTTGCTATGAATTCATCAAGTGCCTTTTGTAAGGTTGCAACGGTAAGATATTCAGTGGGATTTGTAACGGTAACTTTTTTCTGCTCGCCGTTGTGTACATACATAAATGTCTGGCCGCATGCGTTATCTTCGTAACTTACTGAATATTCTTGCTCTAATGCTTTTAAAAATGCATCGCCGTCTGCATCGAACACAACTCTGTGAATAGCCTCAAAAACCAATGACTTATCGTGCAAATTCACAAGCTCGCAAAGAGCGTATCTTGCAGGAGTTTCCTTTGCTGCATCGCCGATTTCTTTTTTTAGGTTTTCGTAGTAGGTTTTTGCAGTGGCTAAAGAATGGTTGCCGTCGCCCATGGCGTATACCAGGGGAGATGCTTCACATACGCCGTATTTTTTATTAAAACTATCAATATCAGAAAGTGCAACAAGTTTTTTGTCTAACTCATCTGCTGCAGCATCGGACATCTTATAGCCTGTGATGTGACCTGAATCTTGCATAAGGTCAAAGTCGTATATCTTCTGGAAAGTATCTGTTATCTTTTCGTTGGACTCAATTATATCGCACTTGTCGTCGTCGATTAAGAGCATAATGTGAGGAAGCTCAATAGGAGCATCCTGACGAACTTTTAATCTGGGCGGAATTCTTGATACTACAGTGCCCTCTGTTGCACGGATTTTAGTTTTTGAATCCGGAGAGTAGTCGTATTCCTCAAGGTCCACCATACCTACAACACCAAGACGTTTGACGCCATTTTTGAGAGTTCTTTCTACAAAAATATAAGAGTTTTTATACTCATCAAAAGCATCGCTTTTTATGTATTCTTCCATTGTGGCGTTTGTATTTTTAATTCTTTCGTCGATGTCTTTATCGTTAAGATAAATTTCAGGTACAGTTAAAAAGAGCGCAGACATCGCACCTTTTGTAATATCGCTGACCTGATTCCAATAGTCAGGCTCGGAGGTGTACTGGTCACAAGCAACTACACTCCATTTACTCATTTTGTCGCTGTCCTTTGCAAATTTCGGTAAAAGTATATCAGCACGTCTAAATGCCATAAAATCAGTCCTTTCACATATTTAACAAAAATATTTTATCACTAATCAAAGCGCATTGTCAACTGCAATAGCTGAAAATTTGAGTATTGTATTGAAAGAGAAGAAGAAGTATGATAAAATAATTACACACAGCGAATTCATCAGTGGTAAAAAATCCCGTTAAACTTGAATTTGGAGGTGTCCTGAATGAAGAAAAAAGGTCTTTTGATTACAATCGCGATTTTGCTTGTTCTCTTTGTTGTGAGTATAATCACAAAGTACATTGACACAGCCAATGTTTCCACAGGGCACGAGCCTGAATGCTGTATAAAGATTGTAAGTCAGGATGGCGGTAAGGTTACATATTTGGGGCTGGGATATAAAGTCATCCGATATGTGGGCGTTTACCCCGATGAACCCTATGAAAATAACATCGGCGTCAAAATGGGCAGTTGGTTTATGAAATACGAAAAGCCAACAAATGTGATTTTAGATGTTAAAGAGCTTGGAACAGGTAATACATTTCAAATTTCAGAAAAGGCAGATGTGGATTTTGTTACGGGTTTACTTAAATATTCAAAATACATAGACGAGCCCTGTGACGGAATCATAGATTACGCAATTACTTATGATGATGACACATACAATATCCTTGTAGCTTGCAGCGAAGTAAGAAAAGGCAACAAACAAGCCGAAATTTCAGACAAAGATATGAAAGAGTTAGAAAAAATACTAAATAAAAGTAATTGATGAAGAGGTGGTATAAGATGAAAAAAACCTTATTTGTTTTTGTACTTACAGCAATTATTGTTTTATCGACTAGCGTTTCCTACGCAAACGAAATCAGTGTTGAATACCAAATACCTCCAGTATACTCTGATGCCGGAACCTTTAATGAATATGGCATAGCTCAGGTTACTGACCAAAACGGAAATACAGGCGTTATAAACGTTAATGGCGAAAAGGTTTTTGGCTTTGATGGCACGATGTTTCACATTCGCAGAAACGGTCTTATTATGGCTCTTGATTCTAATGATATGGCGGCATTTTTTGATAGCAAGGGAAATCAATTAACGGACTATATCTACGATGCTTATGTTGACACTCATCCGAAAACCAGAGAAAAAAACTACTATTTTCTCAATAATGATTACGACGACGGCGATGACAGTACCGATTTTATAAGAATAAGCAGAAACAAAAAATTTGGCTATATGAACTCCAAAGGCGAAGAAGTTATTCCGCCGATATACGAGTATGTATATGGTTTTTACAAGGGAATTTCTATGACCGGCGGTGGAGGAATTTTGAGCGCCTATGGCACATATACTGCAGGTAAATTTGGTTACATAGATAAATACGGCAACACTATTTATCCTGCCGACTCCTTGTGGGCTGCAGAAAACTTTAAGAATTACGATGTGGTAACAATAGCAGACGGACAGTATAAAGCTCTTGAATATACAGGCAATTTGGTGGATTTTGACACAAAAAAATACACTAACATAACAGGAAAAGGAAATTTCGTCAGAGCGTATAACGCCAACACAGGTTTAATAAGCTTGTATAACAAAAGCGGAAAACAGATACATCAGGACACGTATCATTCGGTAGAGATTTTTGGCAATGTTGCAGTTATACATGGTACAGAGGTCATCAATAAAAACGGTGAGGTGCTTCATTCCTTTAAAGATGGAACAAGGTGCAACATTTGGACTTCTGATAATGAATATATAAAGATAAGCACACCGTACGCTCAATATGAGGACAGATTTGGTTATATGGATATGGACGGCAATATAGTTTTTGAACCGGTGTATAAGAATGTTGACGAGCTTTTCGAGGGAGTATTTTTTGTAGTGGACGAAAATGACCAAAGATGGCTGTATGACTTTGAGGGCGAGCCCATCTGCAAACTCAATGGAGAAGTCAGGTCGAGGAATTTTTCTTGTGGTTTGCTTCCTGTACTTGACTATGACACAATGAAGTACGGATATATAAAAAATCCTCTTTCTGACTACAAGAAAAAGATAAAAGAATTTACCGACAACGATACTATCAATATAGAAGAAACAATCAAAACCGAATACGGAACTGTTTTTGTATATCATATATCCGGTGCGCCGCACCATTCCGGCCCTATGATAAAGTTTATAAATCACAGTGGTGAAGAATATCTGTTTAGCGCCAATGTTCCGAGAATCAATTTTTACTCAAATGCTTCGCCCAGTAATATAAAACTTTCAGAAGATGGTAAATATTTAGAATTTCAATATGAATTTTCAGACAGAGCAAAAGTTGAAGATATGAATTTGCTTCTTCACAACGAGGGCACATATTATTATAAAGCCGAGCTTGAAACAGCCAAAAGCTACGAAGAGGCTTTTGTACCAAAAACCTACGCATCAAGAGAAATGGCAATAAAGCTTATCCTCGACAACTCTTCACTAAAGGATATTGACGCAAATTTAGCAACGGTTGAAAATTATGGCGATATTGTCAATTTCAGTGATGAGAGAAAAGCAAATGCTGCTAAAGCTATAGAAAATAAAATTTTACTCGGTTATACCGACAATAAATTAAACCTTAATGATAATATCACAAGAGCAGAACTTGCTTGCATGATTTATAGAGCTCAGGACTTTTTTGATTTTAAATCCGTAGACCAGGCAATTTATAAAGGGCAATATAGTGATTTGTCTGAATGGAATGCAAAAGAAATAAAATTCTGCATCGAAAACGGCATAATGATAGGTTATGGCGATATCTTTGGTGCAAATGATAATCTGACTGTTGAGCAGGTTAATATCATTTTAGAAAGATTTAAAAACGGCCTCACAGAAAGTGAAAAACAGGCGCTTTTAGAAATTCTCGGTTAAGATAAATACGAAAAAACTAAACGGAGGAAATTATGGCAACTCCCGAAAGATTACAAAAATTCATGGCACGTTGCGGTGTTGCATCGCGAAGAGAAGCGGAGAACATCATACTTGAGGGCAGGGTAAAGGTAAATCAAAAAACTGTACGTGAGTTGGGAACAAAAGTTGATATAGATAATGACAAGGTTTTTTTGGACGGGGAACGCATAATGCCCGAGAGAAAGCTTTATTATATTATGCTCAACAAGCCAAAGGGCTACGTCACAACAGCAAAGGACGAATTCGACAGAAAAACCGTTTTAGAACTTGTGTCGGATGTCGATGCACGACTTTATCCAGTCGGTAGACTTGACTATGACAGTGAGGGACTTTTGCTTTTGACAAATGATGGAGATTTCGCATACAACCTTACCCATCCCACCAAACATGTCCCCAAAAAATATCACGCAATTGTTGACGGAAATCCCGATATAGGACACGTTATGAAACTTCGCCAGGGTGTTTTGATTGACGGCTATATGACAAAGCCTGCCAAGGTAGAAATTGCAGACACAAGAGAGAGAACAACTCAACTAAACATCACAATTTCAGAGGGCAAGAACAGACAAATCAGAAAAATGTGCGAAGCAATCGGTTTTCCTGTGATAAAGTTGCGCCGCGTGAGTATCGGCGGTGTGACTTTGGGTAATCTTCCCAAGGGGAAATGGCGCGAACTGACAGAGGCGGAAGTGAATCTTTTACAAGGCGGTGAAAAAGATGCTCACAATAATAAAAGAGGAATTAAACGATAATCTAAATGTTTTTTTGCAGGAAATGAATTGCAACGAAAATTTAGCAGAGAAAATTGTAATGTGTGCAAAAGACGGAGAGGAGTATCTGGGTGTCGGCACACTAGAACTTCGTGTTGATAAAGTATATATGAATTTTTTACTTACTAAAGAGGACGAACTCACGTTAAAACTCGGCATACTGAAATCTTTGTTAAATCTGGCAGATTTGCGCGGTATTAAGACAGTTTACGGCGATAACGATGAAATGAAGAGTTTGTATAAAATGTTAAGATTCAAGGAAGATAACGAAATGTTTGTACTTGACCTTGAGGGGTATTTTACCTGCGGTTGCTAGGAGGAACTATGACAGATATAATTTGCGAAAACTGTGTAAACTACACATACGACGAAGAATTTGAAACCTACGTGTGCGATGTAAATATAGACGAAGACGAAATGATGAGAATTATGTCATCAAAGTACAAAAAATGTCCCTATTTTCGTGATGGTGACGACTATAAAATAGTAAAGAAGCAAAATTAAAAGCAGGCTATGCCTGCTTTTAATTTTTTCTGCCATAGAAATAATGCGATGATATTTTCATTAGCATCCCCCAGGGATTTAGTGCTTTTATATCTTCTTTTGATATTATTTCGCATTTACCGATAGATTTTTCGTCTGCAAAAAATTCAACCAAACCGATTTTTTGATTTTTCCTGATAGGTGCATTGATTGATTCAGGAAGTGTGATTTTCTTTTCAATGCTTCCGAGCTTTGATTTTTCTATCAACATACTAAAACCATCTTCGAGCGCAATGGAAAGGTTAGGCTTTAATCCTTTTTTGACATATATGTCCGCCAATTCGTCTTTAGTAACTAAAGAGTTGGCGATGGTGTAAGTAGCAAAACCGTAATCTAACATTTTTGTTGCATCTGCAAACCTTTCTTTAGAGGTGGGCGAGCCCATCACAACGGCAATCAAATCCATATTGTCTCGCTTTGCCGTGGCAGAAATACAAAAACCCGCCACACTTGTAGAGCCAGTTTTGAGTCCTGTTGCACCTTGATAAAAGCGCACGAGTTTATTGGTATTCACTAACCCAAAAGCACCGTCACGGAGAGAATCCATCCAGATGGTAGTGTATTCAAATATCTTTGGGTGTTTCATAAGCTCGCGAGACATTACCGCAATATCGTGAGCAGAAGTTACATGACTTGCTTCGTCCAAACCGTTACAATTTATAAAACTTGTGTCTTTCATACCGAGTTCTTTTGCACGAGCGTTCATTTTAGTTACAAAAGCATCGTGTGATCCTGCGGTAAATTCAGCCAAGGC
Organism: Congzhengia sp.; assembly: GCA_045591015.1. Classification (GTDB taxonomy): domain Bacteria; phylum Bacillota; class Clostridia; order UBA1381; family UBA9506; genus Congzhengia. Next base: position 341,711 of record JAZNSC010000002.1, on the reverse strand, counting down.
TACCGCTGCATCATTTCCTGAGGCAACTGCAACTGCCTTTAGCATATCGTGAACGCTCATCTGCTCATTTTCTTCCAAAAAAACCTGCGAGCCGCCCATAGATGCAGCAAATGGGGAAACACTTACCATATCATCAAGGGTAAATTGTCCATTGTCCAGGGCTTCCATAACCAGTAGCATAGTCATAATTTTAGTGACAGATGCAGGTGGCAAAGCCTCGTGGGAATTTTTCTCAAACAGTATTTTTCCGGTTGAGGCCTCCATAAGAAGCGCTGACTTTGCGGAAAGTTCAAGTGCGGGATTTTCTGCCGAAACTGTAATGGTCAATGATGTGGCAAAAACTACACACAAAAATAAAGATAACAACTTTTTCATAGTGAAATCCTTTCATATAATCAGTTGTTATCTATATTATTATTAAATTTAGTAAAACATTCCTTTTACTGCACGTTTTGCCTGAATGCCTTTCTTTAATGTGGTAGCGATTTCTACGGCAAATTCATGTGTTACGCCTGCGCCCTTTGCAGTGATGAAGTTTTTGTCGTGTACAAGCCTTTTGTTTGAAAGTTTTGCACTAAAAAGTCGCGCCTCAAAACCGGGGTAACAGGTGGCTTTTACACCTGACAAAAGTCCTAAAACACCGGGAACTTTTGGAGCAGCACAGATAGCCGCAATGATTTTTCCCTCTTTTGCACATTTTGAAACTAAATCCGTTACAAATTTGCAGTTTTCGAGATTGTCAGCACCGGGCATACCACCGGGCAAAACGATTGCTTCCACATCATCTTCGCATACATCTTCGGTTAATATATCTGCAAATACCTTTATTCCGTGCGTTCCGCAAACTTCAAGGGTTTCATTGATAGAAACGGTCTTAACTTCAAGTTCACTTCGACGTAAGATATCTACAGTTCCCAACGCCTCGATTTCTTCGAATCCGTCTGCTAAAAAAACATATACCATATTTATCTCTCCTTTAATTATTTTCGTTTAGTTTTCTGTAATTTTTCGGGGTAGTGCCGTATTTTTCCCGGAATGCTCTGAAAAAATGAGCAAAGGTATTAAACCCGCATGAAAAACATACATCGCTCACATCTGCATCGGTCTGCTTTAAAAGTACTGATGCGTATTTGAGTTTTAATTCATTTGTATAAGCCTTAAAAGTCATTCCGACATGTGAGTGAAATATTTTACTCAGATAGTTGGGCGAAAGCCCTGTGTGTTCTGAAAGATCTGAAAGAGTAGGGTTATCACGAAAATGAGAATGAACAAAGGTGAGCATATCAGAAACCACTGAGTTTTTGCTGTATGAAAGAGTCTTTTCTTTTGTCACGGATTTCCTCATCGTTTCTATCAGTACAGAACCGAGCAAAAATCGCACATTTATAGAAGAAAACTTTTCGTTGGAAGACAATTCCTCGTGGATTTTTTTACACAAATATGGGTAAAAATTGTGTACAACAGCGTGGTTAGAAACAGAGTTTATAACCTTTTCGCTTATCCAGTCTTCAGAAAAAGATATATTTATAATCTCGATATCTTCGCCTGCGTGCTTAATCGATGTAAAGTCAACGGGTGTAACAAAAATCAAACTGTTGGGCGAAAATTCATATTCAATCCCATCAATAACATACACACCGTGTCCCGATACTATGTATTCAATTTCATAGTATTCGTGCCAGTGGAGAGGGTAGTCGTGGGATATTGTGTGTTCTTCTGATGATATTTTTTTTGATCCTATCATACCCTCAAGGGTGTTTCTCATTTCTGCCATCTTCTCACCTCTTTGTAATAATTTTACCATCCGATAATAAAAAATGCAATATAATACAATGAAAAATCATAAAAAATGCTACATTTTATGTAGATTAGGTTATTTTTTGTGATAAAAAATGTGTTATAGTAAAAATGAAATCATTTTTGAGAGGATGATGTGTTATGGTAATAAAAGATTTTATTATGTCGTATGAAAACTACGGCAAAATCAAATGTTGCGCACCTTGCTCTATGTACAGCGTACTTTTGGAGCAAAAACTCATTCCTGACCCCTTTTACGGTCTTAATGAGTTGGAAGCTACAAAACTTTCCGAAAAAGATTGTGAATTTGAAGCGATTTTCAATGTTGATGATGAAATTTTAGGTCGTGATTATGTCGAACTTAATTTTTCGGGGCTTGATACAATCTGCGAAATATATTTAAATGGTCAATTCATCGACAAAACTATGAATATGCACATAGTATTCAACTACAATGTGAAAAGTTTACTTAAAAATGGCGAAAACACATTGGAGTTAATATTCCGTTCGCCCATAAAATATATTACAGAAATGAACCACAGACATTTTCTGTTTACAACAACTGATGCCATTCCCGGCGCATCTCATCTGAGAAAACCCACCTGTATGTTTGGTTGGGACTGGGGTCCGAAGCTCCCAGATATGGGTATTTCAGGTCCTGTGGAAATTTTTGCCTACGATGTAGATAAAATCGAAGATTTTGAAGTTTTACAATACCATAAAGATGGTAAAGTAGACCTTGAAATTATCGTAAATACAAAGCATTGCGAAGATGTTGAGATTTTTGCTGAAATCGATGGCAAAAAAATAAAGCTCATCGACGGAAAAGCAGATGTAACGATCGAAAATCCACGCCTTTGGTGGGTAAGGGGTTACGGCGAGCAGAATCTTTATGATTTGGAAATAACTCTCGATAAAGATGGTAAACTCATAGACAAACTAAACAAAAAAATCGGTCTCCGTACAATAGATGTTGCTCGTGAAAGAGATAAATACGGCAGGGAGTTCACATTCGTGGTAAACGGCGTGAAGATTTTTGCTATGGGTGGCAACTACATACCTGATGACAATATATTTTCCCGTATAACAGACGATGTTATCAAAAGATCAGTAGATGCGGCAATTTTTGCGAACCATAACTGTATAAGAGTATGGGGCGGTGGTTACTATCCCCGGGATTATTTCTATGAATATTGTGATGAATGTGGTATGCTGGTATGGCAGGACTTTATGGTAGCTTGCTCTGCAATATGGCTCACAGAAGATATGAAAGAAAACTTCATGGAAGAAGCGATCTGCAATATGAAACGCTTCCGCCATCACGCTTGTATTGGTCTTATCTGCGGTAACAACGAATGTGAAGAAGGCATATATATAAAAGGTTGGGGCGATAGTATGCAGTATGCTACAGAGTATATAGAACTCTATGAAAACTTGCTGGCAAAAGCGGCACTAGACTATATGCCTCAGACATTCTACTGGCCCTCAAGCCCCAGCTCCGGCGGTGGATTTGACAGAACGCAGGCAGATGATGACGGCGACAAGCATTATTGGGAAGTATGGCACGGCGGCGTACCATTTACAGAATACAGAAAGCATATGTTCCGCTTCTGTTCTGAATATGGATTTGAAAGTTTTCCGTCAATGAAAACTATCAATAGTTTCTGCGAAGAAAAAGACCAGAACGCTTTCTCGCGCGTAATGGAAAATCATCAGAAATGCTTAAGCGGTAACCAGAAAATTCTAACCTACTTATCTGCGAATTATCTCTATCCGCAGAAATTTGAAGATTTGGTATATGCTTCACAACTCTTGCAGGGTGAAGCGATAAAATATGGCGTAGAATATTTCAGAAAAATCAGAGAATGCTGTAAAGGTTCAATCTACTGGCAGTTAAACGACTGTTGGCCCGTAGCATCCTGGTCAAGTATTGACTATTACGGCAGATTCAAAGCTCTTCACTATATGGCAAGAAAATTCTATGCGCCTGTTTTAATGATAATTTTCCGTGAAGATGAAAAAGTAGGCGTCAATATTATCAACGAAACAATGAAAGAGTTCAAAGGTAAGGTAAAACTCAATATTTGCAAAAATGACTTTACTGTACTTGAATCAAAAGAATTTGATGTTAGTGTAGCGTCGTTAGTATCAAGTGAGGTTTATAAGTTTGATATGATATTTGACAATCCTTACGAGACGTACTGTTATGCAGACTTTTATGATGAAAATGGCGATTTCATTATGCGCCAGACGGAAATGTTAGTTCCACCCAAACATTACGAATGGCAGAAGCCTGATGTCAAAGTTTCTATCAAAAAGAACGGAAATAAGGCAGAATTTTCATTTACATCAAACTGCTTCACAAAAAGTGTTTTTGTTGATTTTGTAGATAGCGACATTGTACTTTCGGACAACTATTTTGATATTACAAACGACAAGCCTTATGTGATAACAGCAGAAACTGACTTGTCATTCGAAGAACTCGAAAAACAGTTAAAAATTAAAACAGTATATGATATTAGGTAATTAAAAAACTGCAAGAGATTTTTCTCTTGCAGTTTTTTATGTTAATTGATAAAATGTATTTGGTGATAAAAATGAAAAAAATAATCATAGATGCAAGATACGAAAAAAACGCCCAAAAACAGTGGGGAAGTAAATATGAGATAATACCGTCCTTTTGCTGCGAAAAAATAGCAGAGCCGGTAGCGTATCATCCGGATATGTCTTTGTGTAAAATAGGAGATACATTCATTAGTTGTCCCGAAAGTTACGATTACTACAAAAATATTTTCGGAAAAAATCTCATAAAAGGCAAAACCGAACTTCTTTCTCACTACCCATACGATATCGCATATAATGTAATGGTGTATCAAGATATAGCATTAGGAAAAGAAGAGTTTTTAGATTCTGTCGTAAAAGATGAATTGGAAAGACAAGGCATTAAGTTGATAAATGTAAATCAAGGCTACGCAAAATGCTCTTGTGCTGTAGCAAAAGAAGGCATAATAACAGCAGATGACGGTATTTATAATGAACTTGTAAAATATGGCGTAAATGCACTGAAAATAACACCGGGCTACGTTGAGCTTGCAGGTTACGACTGTGGATTTATTGGCGGTGCAACAGGCGAAATAGATGGCGTTTTGACCTTTTTTGGCGATGTTAGCGCTCATCCCGATTTTGAAAAAATCAGAAATTTTTGCAAAATTTCTTACATAAAAGATTTTCCTCTTACTGATGTTGGCACTTTTCTTTGTATTTAATTTAAAAAACAGCAGATAATATTCTCGGAAAATGAATTCGATGAGGTGAAATTTTTGAATAACTTGATAAGATTAAGTTTTCAAAATGACAAAACTCTTTCAAAAGAGCATATAATTTCCGAAAGAGAATTCCCGATAAAGACGGTTTTTAGTGACAAAAAAAGAACCTATGCAGTTATAGATTTGAGCGACGATGAGGTTTTTGACAAATATATCGAAAATTTATCTCAATATATAATTAAAAAATATGAAAATAAGATTTTAAAGCGTATCATCAAAAAGAATTACCCTGAAATTCCAGCTTTTGCTATAGGGGAAATTATAAAATTAAAAGATGAGGAAAATTTTAGTGAGCGAGTAAGCTTCGTGAAAAAGATTCTCAAAAGGTATTTCAGGGAAAATTCCACCGGAAATGTTGAGGGTCTGGTGAGTTTTCGTTTTTTTGAATATAAAAAAATGCTCAACAGACTGGCAGATGAACTTGTAGATATATATTATTTAAATCGTGAGTATGAGGATTTTATAGAACTTTTGCGGTATTTTGTCGCGGTGCAAGATAATCGTCCCAAAGTCGCTTATATCTGCGCGAAGAAAGACGGCAGTTATCAAATTCTAAACGAGAACAAAGAAGACATAACCCAAAAATGTGTTATGGAATTTGCAAACGCTGAGGAAACTAAAAGTATCAGCTTTGATGATTTGCTGATAAGTATTTTAATTACTTTAGCCCCTGAAAAAATAATAGTAAAGAATAGCGAAAATATAAAGAACACACAACTTTTTGAAACAATCGAAAAAGTCTTTGAAGAAATAGAGTATAAAAAATAGAGAAAGCATTTATCGCTTTCTCTATTTTTTATATACAGGGGACGTCAAAAAATCCTGTCCTGCCGATTTACCGGTTAAAATCGAATAAATATCTGTAGCCAACAAATCCTTGCTGAACATAATATCAAAGTCAGGGCCTGTAATATTAGCGTCAGCCACTTTTGTGATAATTGGTAGTGAAGAGTTCTTTTTTATATCTGACAGTATCACCTTTCCGCGAGTGTTAAACGCCAAAACTCGTGCGTATTGAGGCGAAAGTTTTGTATGAGAATCTTCTATTCCAAGTAGTGAATTTACTACGATACGGTCAATTCTTGTACGTGTATAGCGTTTTGACTTTACAGAGTCAGCGAGCTCGTCTGCGGTGGTTGCTGACTGTGAAGCTTTTTTAAATTTGTTTTCAAGTCCTTCGCTCATATCACAAATTTTCTGTAAAGCTTCAGAGCTTTCTTTTCTAAAATGATACAGAACAAGGTTGTCAAAGACGCATTTATCATAAGTTTTTCTCACTTCAGTAGGAACTAATGCAGAAACGTCTTTCTCCTCATCAATAAACTGACGAATTGAAGAAGCCGAGGCAAAATCAAAATTTCTCCTAATCGTCTTCGGAACAATATTACTATCGATTTCTGTCAGTGCGTTGATATATTCTATCGCCAGTATGTTGTTTGGGTTGCTGATAAGTTCTTCGTCAAGATGAGGGTAGTGCTCTTTAAATATTTCGGACCTTGCGGCAGGGTAGCTAATACCTGATTTTAGTTTATCTTCAAGAAGAGATGCAAACCGAGAAGTATTTAATATTGCAGCACATTCTTTTAAACTATCAATATCGCCGCACTCACTACCAAAGGACAAAAAGTCCACGACATTTAATTTGTCAAGAAGTTTTACGGCACCTTGTGCAAATCTTTGTGCAGATTGAGCGGAGTAGACAACGGGTAACTCCAAGACTAAATCAGCACCGCAATCAATGGCGTCCTTTGCCCTTGTCCATTTGTCGTATACAGCAGGTGCACCTCTTTGCACGAAACTGCCACTCATAAGGCAGATAACGGCATCTGCATCTTTTTTTACAGTATCTATCTGATATTTGTGTCCGTTGTGAAAGGGATTGTATTCACATATAATTGCTGCAACCATTATCGTACCTCCTTATACAAATAAACCTCCGGAAGAGTGTTCCGGAGGTTATATTGTTAATTTTAAAAAAGAATTATTTAACCATGCTTGCAACTTCTTCAGCAAAGTTGTCTTCTTTCTTTTCGATGCCTTCGCCTTTTTCAAATCTTACGAAGTCAACGATTTTGATTTCTGTTCCTAATGCTTTTGCTACTGTATCTGCATATTTTGAAACTGTTAATTCGTCATCTTTGATGAACGCCTGGTCAACAAGACAGATTTCCTTGAAGTACTTGTTGATACGACCAGCAACCATCTTTTCAGCGATGTTAGCGGGTTTGCCTTCGTTCATAGCCTGAGCCATTAAGATTTCTGTTTCTTTAGCAACTACGTCAGCGGGAACTGCATCGCGGTTTAAGTACTGAGCGTTGAAAGCCGCAATCTGCATTGCAACGTCACGTGCGAATTCTTTGAATTCAGGTGCTTCAGCTTTAGCGCTGTCAGCCACTTCAAACTTAACCATAACACCGATTTTACCACCAGCGTGGATGTATGTTTCAACAATACCGTCGAAACGAGCAAATCTTCTGATTGACATGTTTTCGCCGATTGTAGCGATTTTGTTTACTAAAGCATCTTTAACTGAACCTTCGCCTGCGATGAAGTCTTCTGCTAAGAGAGCATCAACGTCAGCGGGGTTGTTTGTGTTAATCTGCTTTGCAACGTCTGCAACGAACTGTAAGAATTCGTCGTTCTTTGCAACGAAGTCTGTTTCAGAGTTAACTTCTAAAACTACGCCAACGCCGTTTTCAACGTTTGCATATACGATACCGTCAGCAGCAACTCTGCCTGATTTCTTTTCAGCAGTTGCAAGACCTTTTTCTCTTAAAAATTCTATAGCTTTTTCCTGATCACCGTCTGTAGCTGTGAGGGCTTTTTTACAATCCATCATACCGCAGCCTGTGATTTCTCTTAAAGTTTTAACATCAGCAGCTGTAAAAGCCATGATTATTACCTCCAAAAATGATTATTCGCTGATTTCTTCAGCGTTTTCTTCTTCTACAACAGGGGGAAGAGCATCTGCACCCTGGTTGCCTTCGATAATAGCGTTAGCAATTGTAGAAGCGATAAGTTTTACGGCACGAATAGCATCATCGTTGCCGGGGATTACGTAATCAACATCCTCGGGATCACAGTTTGTGTCAACGATAGCAACAACGGGAATACCGAGTTTCTTTGCTTCTTCGATAGCAATTTTTTCTTTTCTGGGGTCAACAACGAATAAAGCGCCGGGAAGCTTCTTCATATCTTTGATACCGCCAAGATATTTTTCGAGCTTGTCACGTTCTGCTTTTAAGTTGATAACTTCTTTCTTGGGGAGAAGATCGAATGTGCCGTCTTCTTCCATCTTTGTGAGTTGTTCTAATCTTTCGATTCTCTTTTTGATTGTTTTGAAGTTTGTGAGCATACCGCCGAGCCAACGAGCGTTAACCCAGTACATACCTACACGTTCAGCTTCTTCTTTGATAGAATCCTGAGCCTGCTTCTTTGTACCAACAAAGAGAACTTCCTTACCTGATTCAGCTACTTCCTTAACGAAAGCGTAAGCTTCCTCGATTTTCTTAACGGTTTTCTGCAAGTCGGAGATGTAGATACCGTTTCTTTCTGTGAAGATGTACTCAGCCATTTTGGGGTTCCATCTTCTTGTCTGATGTCCGAAATGGACGCCTGCTTCGAGCAGTTGTTTCATTGAAATTACTGACATTTAAGTCACCTCCGGTTTTATTTGCAATCCTCCACACAAGTCATATTCAAAAGGAACCAAGATTGGCACCGCCTTTTGAATCATTGCGTGTGCGTATTTTTGCCTTAAATACTATACCACAAAGAAAACCATTTTGCAAGTACTTTTTTTATTTTTTTCAAAAAAAGTATAAAATATGAAAAATATCGTGAAAACAAGTATTTTTAAGACCGATTAAGACAGTAATTTTATTGACATTTCTACTTAAATATATTATAATATCTTGATAATGATATACTTGTAGTAATTTTGTCAGGAGGCAAAACAATGGCAGATAAAAAAAGAATAGTAATAAAGGTTGGTACATCGTCACTGACCTACGATACAGGAAAGATTAACATAAGGCAAATCGAACTCTTATCTCAGGTGATTTCTGACCTTTGCCATAGTGGTTGTGAGGTGGCTTTAGTTACCAGTGGTGCTATTGCTGTGGGTATGAGTAAACTCGGTTTTGCCAAAAGGCCAAAAGAAACCTCTGCAAAGCAGGCAGCCTCTGCTGTAGGTCAAAGTGAATTGATGAGCCTTTACGGTAAGTTCTTTTCAGAATACGGAAAAGACACGGCCCAACTTCTTCTTACAAAAAACATTTTAGACAACGAAGAGCGCCGCGCAAATGCTATAAACGCCTTTAACACTCTTTTTGAGTGGGGTGTAGTGCCGATTATAAATGAAAACGACGTAATATCTACTGCAGAAATCAAATTCGGCGATAATGACACATTGTCGGATGTTGTGGCAGAGTTAATTGATGCAGATATTTTAATTATACTTTCCGATATTGATGGATTGTATGATAAAAATCCTGCCAAATATTCGGATGCTAAACTCGTAACGGAAGTTTATGAAATCACAGATGAAGTTATGGAGTCAGCAGGCGGAGAGGGAACGTCCCGCGGCACCGGCGGTATGGTAACAAAGCTCATTGCAGCAAAATCCGCTATGAACGCAGGAATAGAAATGGTAATCGCCAACGGAAAAGACCCCAAAATCATCTATGATATTTTAGACGGCACCGCTACCTGCACAAGATTTATATCACAAAAATAAAGAAGGCGAAACAATGTACGATTTAATATCAATCGGAAAAACAGCAAAAGCTGCAAGCAGAGAACTGATTAAACTCAAAAGCCAGGAAAAAAATGCCGTTTTACTTGCTATTGCTGATGAACTGATAAAAAATACAGATATAATTTTACAAGAAAACAAAAAAGACTTAGATACTTTAAGCGAGGAAAAATCATCCTTTGCAGATAGACTTAGGCTCACAAAAGAAAGAATAGAGCAGATTGCAGAGTCGGTGCGACAGGTTGCAACTCTTCCTGACCCTGTTGGCGAAATCGTTGATACTACTGTTCGCCCTAACGGACTTGAAATTTCAAGAAAAAGAGTTCCGCTGGGTGTAATTGGTATTATTTTTGAAGCAAGACCCAATGTAACGGTGGATGCGGCTGTGCTTTGTCTTAAGACGTCAAATGCTTGTATTCTTCGCGGTGGAAAAGAAGCAATAAATTCCAACATAATACTTGCAAAAATTATGAGACAAGCACTAAAAAAAGCAGGAATCACAGAAGATGCAATTTCCTTGGTATCAGATACTTCCCGTGAAGTAGCAACGGAAATGATGCGCCTTAACGAATACATTGACGTATTGATTCCCAGAGGTGGCGCAGGTCTTATTAAAACAGTTGTAAATACTGCCACAATCCCTGTTATAGAAACAGGCACAGGAAATTGCCACATTTATGTTGAGAAATCAGCAGATGTTGATATGGCGGCAGACATAGTAGAAAACGCAAAGACATCTCGCGTGTCGGTTTGTAATGCGGCTGAATCTTTGCTTGTTGATGAAGAAATCGCTAAAACAGCGCTTCCTGTTATATATGAGCGATTAAAGAAGCACAACGTAGAAATTTTTGGTTGCGAAAAAACGCAAAAGATTTTAAAGGGAATAAATCCTGCAACAGAGGAAGATTATAAGACAGAATACCTTGATTATAAAATCTCAATTAAAATTGTAAATGGTGTAGACGAGGCGATAAAACATATAAACGAAAACAGCACGCAACATTCGGAGTCTATAATTACAAAGTGCAGAAAATGCGCCGAAAAGTTCCTGAATGAAGTAGATTCTGCGGCAGTTTATGTAAACGCATCAACCCGATTTACAGACGGATTTGAGTACGGTTTTGGAGCAGAAATCGGCATCAGTACGCAGAAACTCCACGCAAGAGGCCCGTTAGGTCTTCGAGAACTGACAACATTGAAATTTATAATTCACGGCAATGGACAAATAAGGTGATAAAATGATAAAAGCAGAGAACTTATTGTACTCCTATGATAACGGAGTAAAAAAGATTGATGCAGTTTTGGACAATCTAAATATAGAAATAAAAAAGGGCGAGTTTGTAGCAGTTTTAGGACACAACGGCTGTGGAAAATCCACACTTGCAAAGCATATGAATGGACTCCTGACACCTTTGGGCGGAAACATATATGTTAGCGGTATGAATACCAAAGACGAAGAACTTCTTTGGGAAATACGAAAAAAAGTAGGTATGGTTTTCCAAAATCCCGATAACCAGATAGTAGCAAACGTAGTGGAAGAAGACGTTGCCTTTGCTCCTGAAAATTTAGGAGTGCCCTCCGCAGAAATACGAAAGAGAGTGGACGATGCCTTAAAAACTGTTGATATGTACAGATACAGACGTCACGCACCACATCTTTTGTCAGGCGGACAGAAGCAACGTGTCGCTATTGCCGGTGCTATTGCTATGCATCCCGAATGTATAGTGATGGACGAGCCTACTGCAATGCTTGACCCTATGGGAAGAGCAGAGGTTATGGAAACAATCTTAAAGCTCAAAGCTCAAGAAAATATGACCGTTGTTTTAATAACTCACTATATGGACGAAGCAGCACTTGCTGACCGCGTAGTAGTAATGGACGACGGAAAAATTGTAATAGATGATGTACCGAAGAAGGTCTTTTCTCAGGTTGAATTATTAAAAAACCTTGGACTTGATGTTCCTCAGGTAACAGAGTTTATGTATGAACTCAACAAATCAGGAATTGATATTGATTATGATGTTCTGACAGTACAGGAATGTGCAGACAGAATTTTGGACTATGTTAGGAGCGTAAACGGTGGCAATTAAAATCGAAAACCTTGAATATGTTTATATGCCCGGAAGTCCTTTTGAAAAAAAGGCTTTAGACAATGTGAATATAGAGATAGCAGACGGTGAGTTTGTAGGTTTGATTGGCCATACAGGCTCCGGTAAATCTACACTTGTTCAGCATTTAAACGGACTCATAAAGCCCAATTCAGGCAAAGTTATAATAAACGGACGCGATACCGCACAAAAGGGTGAAGAACTAAAAAAACTTCGTTGCGACGTGGGGCTTGTATTTCAGTATCCGGAGCATCAGCTCTTTGAAGAAACTGTCTATAAAGATATAGCTTATGGTCCGTCGAATCTTGGTTTGGATAAAACCGAGATTGACAGACGTGTAAAAGAGGCGGCCCTTACTGTAGGACTTTCACCTGATGTTTTAGATAAATCGCCCTTTGATTTATCAGGAGGACAAAAAAGACGTGTGGCAATAGCAGGAGTCATTGCTATGGAACCAAATATTTTGGTGCTTGACGAACCTACAGCAGGACTTGACCCTGCAGGAAGAGAAGATATTTTGTCACAGATAAAAGCAATTCACTCACAGGGAAAAATGACTGTGATTTTGGTTTCTCATTCTATGGAAGATGTGGCTAAATTAGTTGATAGACTCATTGTTATGAACGAGGGAAAAGTCTATGCTGACGGAACTGTAGATGAGGTATTTTCTAAAGGCAAAGAGTTAAGAAACATAGGCTTAAACGTTCCTCAAATCAGCGTTTTGATTGATGAACTTGTTTCTCGCGGTCTTGATATAAATGCAAACATCTATACTGTAGAAGCTGCAAAGAATGAGATAATTTCATATTTTAATAGGGTAAAGGAGGCTGACCAAAATGCTTAAAGATATCACTCTCGGTCAGTATTTTCCGTTGGATTCCTTTATTCATAAGCTTGACCCGAGAACGAAAATTCTGATTTTTGTTTTAGATATTGTGGCAATATTTATGGCACAAACCTTTGAGAGCTACGCGGTTATGGTAGCTTTTACATTGGTTATCATGATAGTGTCGAAAGTGCCGATAAAGACGTACATTAAAGGATTAAAGCCGATTCTTTATATTATCATTTTTACGGCATTGCTCAATATGTTTTTAACCGATGGTAAAGATTTTCCGATTTTCGGCTATTCGATTGGTATTACTGTAGAAGGACTTATTGTGGCAACGAAGATGGCAGTACGACTGATACTTTTGATTATCGGAAGTAGTGCACTTACCTATACTACATCGCCTATGGCACTGACAGATGGAATAGAGAAGCTGTTTAAGCCGTTATCAAAAATCGGTTTTCCTACTCATGAATTATCGATGATGATGAGTATTGCGATTAAGTTTATTCCGACTTTAATCGAAGAAACAGACAAAATCATAAAAGCCCAGCAGGCAAGAGGAGCGTCCTTTGACACGGGCTCAATATTTAAACGTGCAAAAGCTCTTATTCCTATGCTTGTGCCGCTTTTTATCAGCGCATTCAGACGTGCTGATGATTTGGCTATTGCGATGGAAAGCCGCTGCTATATGGGTGGCGACGGAAGAACAAGAATGAAAGAAATCAAATTTTCTTATAAAGATATAATAGCTTCTGTTTGCTTCATTTTGTTTTTTATGTGCGTGATTTTTCTTGATTTTATTATTTAATTTGGAGGCAGTATGAGCCAGAATCATAAAATAACCCTTATGTATAACGGAACTGACTTCTCAGGCTGGCAGATACAAAAAAACGCCGTGACTGTCCAAGAGGAAGTGGAGAAAGCGTTTGCTACAATTTTAAGACAACCTGTTGAAATGGTAGGTGCTTCTCGTACTGATGCAGGCGTGCATGCTATGAACTATGTAGCACACTCATTTTTTGATACTGATATTGAAAACGATAGATTGCTTCTTGGTGTAAATGCTGTTCTTCCTGAGGGAATAAGAGTTAAATCTATTGAAAACTGCGACGAAGATTTTCATTCTCGTTACAGCGCAAAATCAAAAACCTACATATACAGAATAGACACATCTCCCTATGGAGACGTGTTCAAAAAGCCGTACGTTTGGAGATTCCGTTATCCCCTTGACTACGAAGAAATGAAAAAATGCCCCGAACATTTTTTAGGTAAACACGACTTTTCGGCATTTATGTCAAAGGGCGGTCAGGCAAAGACATTCGAGCGCACAATATATGAATGCGGTTTAACAAAAGAAGACGACATTATAACCTTAAAAATCTGCGGTGACGGCTTTTTATATAATATGGTAAGAATTATAGCGGGAACAATACTAAGTGCAGGTCGTGGCTATTTAAAGGCAGCAGATATTCCTGATATAATAATGTCAAAAGAACGAAAAAAAGCAGGCATAACAGCACCTCCGGAGGGGCTTATGCTTTATGAAATAGAGTACTAAAGGAGGGCGCAAAGTGAAAAATACAATCTTTAAAAAAATTATAATCTCAGTCATTTTGGTGGCAATAATATTGGTGCTTTTGTTTGTAGCTCGCGAAGTGGCAGTAGAGTTTTTTGGTTATAAACCACCGGCGCTTTCGGAAGCAAGCCAAAAGAAAAGCCATGAAATTGAAGTAACTTTAGATAGCAAAAACACATACAATCACATTGTTACAGATAAGTATATTTATTTTGTTGGTACAGATAAGATTATAGTTGCAAACAACAATGGCGAAAACAAAGCGGAACTTTCTATAAGTACAGCAAACTCCATTCCGAAATCTTCAGGCAAGTTTGTAGCTGTAGGCGATATGGACGGCAACAATCTGTATGTTGTATCAGGCACAGAAATAAAAAAAGAAATTGTAACAAAAAGCAAAATAAAGAATTTTTCAGTAAATAAATCAGGATACTGTGTTGCAGTTACAGAAGGCGATATGGGAAAACGTTACGTAACTGCATATAACGCAAAAGGTGAGGAAATTTTCGTGTGGAATTCAGGCAATATGCTTGTTTTAGATGCAGTTATCGCAGATAATAATAAGAACGTAATTATATCTTCTATTGATACCAAAGATGGCGTAATGAAAAGCGTTTTGAATTTCTACAATATTTCAAAATCTGAAGTTTTGACCTCTGACGCTTATGAAGAGGAACTGTTTTCTTCACTTACAGTAAACGGAAATTACGTGTACTGTGTAGGCGATGCAAGAACATTGATATACAAAGCGTCAGGAGACAAAAAGAGCGAAATCCCATACAGCGAAAAATCAGTTATAACGTATGAGGTAAACAATCAAGGTATAGTTATGGCGTTTTTGGAATCTACTCTAACGGGAAAAAGATATAACATTGAAGCATATACCGAATCCGGCAAAAAGCGTGGAACATATGAGCATAACTATGATATAAACTATTTAGACATAGCGGACGATGTAATCGCAGTAGACCGCGGCGGCTTGATCAGTATAGTTTCTTACAAGGGCAGAGAAAAAAGCTTAATAGATCCCGGTGTTGACATAGAGGATTTATGTTTTATTGAAAATTCTTCAAAGGCAGTAGGATTTACTGCGCATGGTGCGTATCTTTTTAATATAAATTAAGGAGACATCGTATGAGCATTAACTATGTTGACCTTTTGATACTTATCGTAATGATTTTGTCTGTGTATTTTGGGCACAAAAAAGGTTTTTTAAAAACTATAACCGGTGTTGTTTCGATTGTGCTTTCTTTGATACTGGCTATAACACTGTATCCCCATATAGAAAATTTTATAAAGGAAACTCCCGTATACGAGCATGTATATGAAAATGTCATTTCACACACAGAAGAACCTATTAACGAAAGTAACAAAATATCTGACTACGGCGCAGGCAAGCTAAATCTCCCCAAAAGCTTTTTGCAAGAAATGCAAAAAAAAGCAGATGCTACAAAAGAAAATATTGCATACACAATAGCAAAAACAACCGCCGACTCTGCAGTGAAAATTATCAGTATGTTGCTGGTGTTTTTGGTTGCGCGTCTTTTGATTTTTCTCGTTGTTTTGCTGGCGGGCTTTTTAAAGAAACTGCCGCTAATTGGGTGGAGCGATAAATTGCTGGGAATGTTATTTGGGTTTGTCAGAGGATTTTTAGTGATTTATTTATTGTTGGCAGTAATAACAGTAAGCGCACAGTTAAAATCAGATAATTTTGCCGCACGGGCGGTAAAACAATCGGAATTTGCTAAAATAATGTATAATAATAACGTTTTTTTGGATTTCGTGCATAAAGATTGACACAAAACAAGATATATGTTATAATTTCACTTGAATTTTTTATTGGAGGATTAAGAAATGGAAATCAAAGTAACAAAAACAACTACTCCCAAAACTAAACCTGATGCAGCATCACTTGGCTTTGGCAAAATTTTTACAGACCACATGTTTGTAATGGAATACAGCACAGAAAAAGGCTGGCATGACCCTCAGATTATGCCTTATGGACCCTTTTCTATTGACCCCTCATGTACAACACTTCACTACGGTCAGGCTATATTCGAAGGATTAAAAGCATACAAAGGCCAAAATGGTGAAATATTCTTATACAGACCTGAAAAAAACATGGCAAGAATTAACCAGTCTAACGACAGACTTTGTATTCCTCAGATTGATGAAGAATTTGCAGTTGAAGCAATCAAGGAATTAGTTTTAATAGATCAGGATTGGATTCCTGAAGGTGAAGGTACATCACTTTACATTCGTCCATTTATTTTTGGTACGGACAATGCTTTAGGCGTACATCCTTCAAATACATATAAATTTGTGGTTATTTTAAGTCCTGTTGGTTCATACTATAAAGATGGATTAGCTCCCGTAAAAATCTGGGTAGAAGACGACTACGTTCGTGCAGTACGCGGTGGTATGGGTTATGCTAAAACAGCAGGTAATTACGCTGCAAGCTTAAAAGCTCAGGCAGTTTCAGAAGAAAAAGGCTACTCACAGGTTTTATGGCTTGATGGTGTAGAAAGAAAATACATCGAAGAAGTAGGCGCTATGAACATCTTCTTTAAAATCGGCGATGAAGTAGTAACACCTGAATTAAACGGCAGCATTTTACCCGGTATTACGAGAGATTCAGTTTTAAAAGTTTTGACAGCTTACGGCTATAAAGCATCTGAAAGACGCATCTCTATCGATGAAATTCTTGAAGCATACAGAGCAGGCAAGCTTGAAGAAGTGTTTGGTACAGGAACGGCTGCTGTTATTTCTCCTGTTGGTGAACTTTGCTACAAGGGCGAAAAAATGGTTATCAACAACAACGAAATCGGCAAGGTTTCACAGTTCTTATACGATACAATCACAGGCATCCAGAAGGGTGTTGTAGAAGACAAATTTGGATTTACTTATAAAATCAACTAATTTTTATCTTAAACCGCAGCAGGTTTTCCTGCTGCGGTACCTTTATTATTTTTTTCTTTTAACTTTCCAAATCACATTTTAAAAATTTTATATCGGAGGCAATTTATGGATTTATCTTCTAAAAAAATTTCTGAATTACGCGAAATTGCAAAAACACTTGGTATCAAAAATTTTACCAAGCTTAAAAAAGATGCTTTAATCGAGGAGATTGAAGCACAAAATACTAAAGAAACAAAAAAACAAGACAACTTAACAATAAACGAAGGCGACAATATCGTTACAGGAGTTTTAGAGGTGCTTCCTGATAATGGTTTTGGATTTTTAAGAGGAGAGAATTACCTATCCACACCAAAAGACGTTTATGTTTCGCCTACGCAAATAAGAAGATTTAATTTAAAGACAGGCGACAAGGTTACAGGCATTGCAAGAGCACCAAAAGAAGAGGAAAAATTTCCTGCTTTAATTTATGTGCAATATGTAAATGATGATACACCTGATAAGGCAATACGAAGAAAACCCTTTGAATATTTGACGCCGATTTTTCCGGAAGAACGCATTCATCTCGCCGCAAAACAGCAAGATTATGCTATGAGATTGGTGGATTTACTTGCGCCGATAGGAAAAGGACAGAGAGGGTTGATAGTTGCGCCGCCAAAAGCAGGAAAAACAACACTTTTAAAAAATATTGCTAACAGCATAGAGGAAAATCATCCCGATGTCACCTTGATTGTTCTTTTGATTGACGAAAGACCCGAGGAAGTAACAGATATGAAGCGTTCTATAAAAGGTGACGTTGTTTATTCTACTTTTGACCAAGTGCCTGAACATCATGCAAAAGTGGCAGAAATTGTGCTTGAACGCGCACAGCGTTTAGTTGAGCAAAACAAGGACGTCGTAGTATTGCTCGACTCAATAACAAGACTTGCAAGGGCTTACAATCTAACCGTTCCTCCGTCAGGAAGAACCTTGTCCGGCGGTCTTGACCCTGCGGCACTTCACAAGCCAAAGAAATTCTTCGGTGCAGCTCGAAACATAGAAAATGGCGGAAGTTTAACAATTTTAGCAACGGCACTCGTTGAGACAGGAAGCCGTATGGACGATGTAATTTTTGAAGAGTTCAAAGGCACAGGCAATATGGAGCTTCATCTTGACAGAAAATTACAAGAAAAGAGAATTTTTCCTGCCATTGATATCAACAAATCAGGCACGAGAAAAGAAGAATTGCTTCAAAAAGATAAAGAGCTTGAAGCAGTGTGGTCCATAAGAAAAGACCTTTCCAACAGAACTACTCAGGAAGTAGTAGAAAATCTAATAAATAATCTTGTTCGCACAAAAACAAATGAAGATTTTGTTGATGTAATTTTGTTTAACGATAAAAATAAATAGAGTATAAAGTTTTAGTTTCGGGAGATAATATTTTTGTGAGCAATAGCTCAAAAAAATTAAAACTCATGGAGGAATTTATGGATAATAAGAACCAGAACCGAAACGAGAACAAAAACAACAATCAGAACCAAAACAGAAACGAAAACAAGAACAACCAGAATCAGAATCAGAACCAGAACAAAAACGAAAACAAAAATAATCAGAACAACTACGACAACAGAAAAGACTACTAAAAGTAAAAGACTGTGGGTTTTTGCCCGCAGTCTTTTTTCTATATTTCGTTATTTATAGTTTGAGGATATTCTGTGTAATTCAGCCTTTCTTGCTTACATTTTTGCCTGTAGTTAAGCGGTGTAACGCCTTCGTGCTTTTTAAAAATATCGTTAAATCTTTGTTGGCTTGAAAAACCTACAATTTTTGCAACGTCAGCAACCTTGGTGTCGGTACTCTTAAGAAATTCTTTTGCGGCTTCAATTCTTACCTTTAAAATGTAACTTTTTGGACTTATGCCAAACTTGTCCTTAAAAGAATGTGCAAAATAGCTGTCTGACAAATAAATATACTTTGCTACCTGTGACAATGTCAAATCCTTGTCGTAGTTATTATCAATGTATTCTTTTGCGATGCTCAAAAGTTCATGAAGCTTAAGATTGCGATTTTTAGAACTTTGCTCAAGTTCTTGCTTCAATGTTCTTGAAAGCAGAACAAAAAGCTCGATGATCAAAAGACAGCTCAAAAAATCTCCCCATACTTGTGGTTTTATCTGTTCTCTTGAAATTCTGTTTAAAACGTGAACAATATCATTTTTCTTGTTTAAAGAGAGGAACAGATAATCACCCGATGCGTCG
Source organism: Congzhengia sp. (assembly GCA_045591015.1). Taxonomy (GTDB): domain Bacteria; phylum Bacillota; class Clostridia; order UBA1381; family UBA9506; genus Congzhengia. The sequence continues at coordinate 322,163 of JAZNSC010000002.1, read as the reverse complement.
TCCTCTATATATTCCACAAAATCGGTAAATGACACGTGGTTATCAGAGTCGTTTTTTTGTGAGTTAAAAGTAAAACTCAATACGATAAGTTCGCACACGTCGGATTTTACTACGAATTTATGAGATTTTCCGGGCTTTATAATGATAATAGAATGAGGAGGCATATTGACATCAATACCTTCTACCTGAAAAACGGCACTGCCTTTTTTGATGTATACCATTTCGAAATGGTCGTGACGATTAGCAGTCATCGACCAGCTTATATCATATATTTTTTCTATTGTTTTCACAATAGCCGGCATATAGGTAAGCTGTTGTACCAGTTCGTCCCAAGCGTGGGGAAGTGGTTTGCTGTTAAACATTGCATTCACTCCTTGAAATTCACGATTTCTGCTATATAATAACACAACAAAGCAAAAAAGTAAAGAAAAAATTTGGTTTATTGACACTTTTTTTAAAGTATGATATACTAAATTATATTATTAAATAGAGGAAGTGGGCGCTTTTGAATATTAGTTCATATATGACACCAAGACTGCTTGCAGTGGCTAAATTGGTGAAAAATGCTGACAAAATCGCAGATATTGGAACTGACCACGCCTACGTGCCTGTACATTTGGTTTTGTCGGGAAATGCAAGAAGCGCTATTGCAATGGATATAAATGAGGGTCCGCTTATGCGAGCAGAGGAAAATATAAATAAATTTTCCTTGCAAGACAAAATCAAAACAAGACTTTCAGATGGTCTTAAAAAATTAAAAAACCACGAAGCTGATACCGTGGTAATAGCAGGTATGGGCGGAATTTTAATAAATAATATTTTAGATAGCGATGCACGTCGTTTAACATCAGTAAAACGATATGTATTACAACCGATGACGGCTATTGAAGAAACAAGAAAATACCTGTCGGAAAATGGATTCAGTATAGACGATGAGCGCCTTGCAAAAGAAGGGGAAAAAATCTATGCCATTATTTCTGCAGTGCCCGGCACAATGAAAATAGACGGCGAAATTGATTTTTATATAGGAAAACGCCTTATAGAAAACCGCGATAGATTTTTGTCTGAATATTTAGACGGCAAAATCTACGAATTTGAAAAAGCAGTCAATTCTATTAAAAATACACAAAACCAAGAAGCTAAAAAAAGAGCGGAACATTTTATGTTTTTGCTTTGTGAATTAAGAAAAATTAAAGAGGAGTGTGCAAAATGGTAAAACTTAATAAAATAGTTGATTTTTTGGATTCCTTTGCACCTTTTGATTTTGCAGAAAGCTATGACAATGTAGGACTTTTGGTAGGTGATAAGGATAAAGAAATAAATAGAGTGCTCATAACATTAGATGCAGATAAGGAAGTTATAAATGATGCAAAAAGCAAGAATTGCGACCTTGTAATTTCTCATCATCCCCTAATATTTAAAGCATTAAAGAGAGTTGTATCTGACGATGCAGTTTCTAAAACTCTAATGACTTTAATCAAAAATGACATATCTTTAGTTTCTGTACATACAAATTTTGACAGCGTAAAATTTGGCTTATGCGACTTGTTTTTGGACAAGATAATAAAAACCAAAAACAGAGAAGCCTTGTCAGGTGATAGCGAAAACGGCATTGGAAGAATAGCAGATTTATGCGAGGCGGCAACGTTAGAAGATATTCTTAATAGCGTAAGAGGCGAGTTTGATATTTCCAACTTAAGATATGTTGGTGATAAAAACAGAGTTATCAAGCGCATTGCAGTATGTAATGGCGGCGGCGCAGAATTTGTATATGATGCAAAGGAAATGGGCGCTGACCTTTATGTTTCCGGTGATATCAAGTACCAACACGCAAGATACGCATACGAAAACGATATCACGTTAATTGAGATTCCGCATTACAATGCAGAAATTATCTTTTGTCAATACTTAAAAGAAATTCTCGAAAAAGAATTCGAAAATAGTATTGAAATTTTGGTAACTGATAAAAACAAAGACGTTTGGAGCGTTTTTGGTGATTTATAATCCCGGAGGTAGCAATGGAACAAGCTAAAATCATACAAACGGCAACTTTACCCACTTTGCCCGTACGTGGCCTTGTGGTTTTTCCGAATACACTTATACATTTTGATGTTGTGCGCGAAAAATCCCTTTTAGCACTTGAAAACGCTATGGTAAATAAGCAACTTGCTTTTGTAACGGCACAAACTGACCCTGCCATAGAGAATCCAAAGGCGATTGATCTTGAAGAAATCGGCACAATTTGTAAAATTAGTCAGGTTGTTAAAATGCCCAACAATACTGTACGCGTTCTTGTTGAGGGCATAAAAAGAGCAAGGCTTTATGAAGTAGTAAAAACGAGTCCTTATTTCGTATCAGTAGTAAACGAAATCGAAAATGATGATTACGACGAAACAACCGTCGAAAGTGAAGCGTTACGTCGTAAGCTTATTGACGAGTTTATGAATTATCGTGATTATAATAACAGAATCAGCAGTGATTTTGTTTTATCATTAGAAAACACCGAAGATACTGCAAGACTAATCGACAGTATCGCTTCGAATATGCCCTTTAAGCTTTCGGATAAGCAGGAAATTTTAAATATTATAGGCACAAAAGAACGTGCTGAACGACTGCTTGAGCTTTTGATGCGTGAAATACAAATAGCAGAAGTTGACACAAACATAGATCGCAAAGTAAAAAAGAATATAGATCAAAACCAAAAAGAATATTTCCTGCGTGAACAGTTGAAAGTTATTCATCAGGAGCTTGGCGATGATGGAGGAGAGTTTGAGGTAGACGAATACAGAGAAAAAATAGAAAAGCTGGATCTCCCTGAAAACATAGTAGAAAAATGCGAAAAAGAGCTTTCCCGTCTCGCTAAAATGTCGGTAAATAATCCCGATGCAAATGTTATAAGAACCTATCTTGAGTGGATTTGTGACCTTCCTTGGAACAATTTCACTAAAGATACATTAGAAGTAAGCAATGCAAAAGAGGTTTTAGATCGCGACCATTATGGCTTAAAAGAAGTAAAAGAACGCGTAATGGAGTATTTAGCGGTTAAAAAAATTACAGGCTCTATGGCGGGACCAATACTTTGTCTTGTGGGACCTCCAGGTGTTGGTAAGACTTCTATTGCAAAATCAATTGCAGAGAGCATGGGTAGAAGCTATGCCAGAATCTCTCTGGGTGGTATTCGTGACGAGGCGGACATTCGTGGCCACAGAAGAACCTACATTGGTTCTATGCCCGGAAGAATCATCACAGCTTTAAAACAAGCGGGTACAAATAACCCCTTGATGCTTTTTGACGAAATTGACAAAATGGCATCTGACTATAGAGGTGACCCTGCAGCGGCGCTTTTAGAAGTGCTTGATGCTGAACAAAACACCAAATTCCGTGACCATTTCATGGAAGTTGATTTCGATTTGTCGAATGTTTTGTTTATTGCAACAGCAAACACTTTAGATACAATTCCGAGACCTCTTTTGGACAGAATGGAAATAATCGAAATTCCCGGTTATACCTCGGAGGAAAAATTCCATATTGCCAAAAAACATCTTCTTGATAAACAATTAAAAAAACACGGATTGACAAAGAAAAATGTTTCAATAAACGACACAGCTATAAAGAGCATAATTTCCCACTATACAAAAGAAGCAGGTGTTCGTGCGTTAGAGCGCAAAATTGCCAATGTGTTGAGAAAATCAGCTCTTAAAATAGTTGATAATCCTGAAACAAAAGTAAATGTTACAAGCAAAAATTTGGAGGAATTTTTAGGTAAAGAGATTTTCTCTGATGAAATTGCCACAAAAAAAGACGAAATAGGTGTAGTGACAGGACTTGCTTGGACACAAGTTGGCGGAGATACTCTGTCTGTTGAGGTAAACATAATGGACGGAAGCGGAAATCTTGAATTAACGGGACAACTTGGCGATGTTATGAAAGAGTCAGCAAAAGCTGCCGTAAGTTATGTGCGCTCAAATTCAAAAAAACTCGGCATTGAAAATTCTGAATTTTACAAAAATTGCGACATCCATATTCATGTGCCTGAAGGAGCAACTCCCAAAGATGGTCCGTCAGCAGGTATTACTATAGCAACGGCGCTTGTATCAGCATTAACTGAAAAAGCTGTAAATCACAAAGTCGCAATGACAGGAGAGGTTACGATAAGAGGTCGAGTACTTCCCATAGGTGGACTCCGTGAAAAAACTCTGGCAGCATATCAGGCAGGTATAAAGACTGTTGTAATTCCTGTTGAAAACAAAAAAGATATCGACGAACTTGAAGATGTTGTAAAGTCAAATGTTGATATTGTACTTGCACGTAATATGAATGACGTTTTAAAAATCGCACTCATATAGAAAGAGGAAAAAATATGAAGGTAAATGTTCATAAGGCTGAATTTTTGCTTTCTGCCGTAAAAAAAGAACACTATCCGGTAACATCTATGCCGGAAGTGGCTTTTATCGGCAGGTCAAATGTCGGCAAATCTTCTATGATAAATAAAATACTGAACAGAAAAAACTTTGCTCGCGTAAGCTCAAAGCCGGGCAAAACCGTAACAATAAATTTTTACAACATTGACGACAAACTTATGCTTGTTGATCTTCCGGGTTACGGCTATGCTCAGGCAAGCCACGGCGAAAGAAAGAATATGACAGCAATTATTGGGGATTATCTTTCTTATCGTCGTCAGCTTCAGCAGGTTATTTTGCTTGTTGATTGCCGCCATAAACCTACTAATGATGACAAAGATATGGCAGATGCTATAAGACGTTCGGGCGGTCAATTGGTTGTTTTTGCTACAAAATCCGACAAACTCGGAAAAGTGGCACTTGAAAAAAATATGGAAATGATAATTGACGAGTTAAATATGGAAGAGGGCGATATTTTAATACCTTTTTCCGTAAATAATCAAGAAGGTGCAGAAACCTTCTGGGATTATGTATATGATTTTATTTTAGATGACGAAAACGAGGAATAAATATGTCGATGAATATAGTTTTGGTAGAGCCTGAAATTCCGCAGAATACGGGAAACATCGCACGTACCTGTAAGGCTACAGGAAGCGTTTTACATATTATAAAACCAATGGGATTTGAAATTGACGATAAAAAACTAAAACGTGCAGGACTGGATTATTGGTACGAACTTGATATTAGATATTACGAGAATTTAGAGGATTTTTTCAAGAAATGTCCCGGTAACTATTATTTTTGCTCTACAAAGGCAAAGCACAGACATTCCGATGTAAGCTTTTCTGACGGAGATTATTTGTTTTTTGGCAAAGAAACACGCGGACTTCCTGAGCCACTGTTAAAGGAAAACTACGACAAATGTATAAGAATTCCTATGACACAGGATTCGAGGTCGTTAAACCTTTCAAATTCAGTTGCGATTGTTTTGTATGAAGCTTTGCGTCAACTTGACTACGCGGGCCTTTTAGAAGAGGGAAAGCTCACAGGAAGACCTGATTAAAGGAGTAAAAAGTGGAAAAGTATGTTGAAATAAAAGGCTATAGTGACGACTTCGTTCCAAAGCATATTTTTGAATGTGGTCAATGTTTTCGCTTTAAAGAAGAGAAAGACGGAAGTTATACAATCGTGGCAAAAGGTAAAGTAATAAATGTTTCTGGTGCTTCTGACAAAATAATAATCAAAAACACAACTGATGAAGATTTTTCAGACATTTGGTATGATTATTTTGACCTTGATACAGATTACTCAGAAATAAAAAAGACTCTGTCAAAGGATGCTCACTTAAGAAAAGCAACTGAATTCGGCGGCGGTATAAGGCTTTTAAATCAAGACCTTTGGGAAAGTATAGTTTCGTTTATAATTTCTGCCAATAACAACATACCGCGCATACAAGGAATCATCGAAAGACTTTCTAAAAAATACGGCGAGAAAATATCTGCTTTTAATGATACATATTATTCTTTTCCCGAAATAGAACGAATGAAAGAAATAAAAAAAGAGGACCTTTCTTTTCTTCGAGCAGGCTACAGAGACGCTTATTTAGAAGATGCATTTGCTAAAATTTCATCGGGAGAAGTAGATTTAGAAAAAATTAAAAATGCAACTACTAGTGACGCAAAAAAAGAGCTCTTAAAGATTAAAGGCATAGGAAATAAGGTTGCTGATTGTATATTATTGTTTGGAAACAGAAGGCGTGAGACTTTTCCTGTTGACGTATGGGTAAAAAGGTCAATTGGAACCCTTTATAGCAACGAAATAGATGATATGCCTATTCATGAATTTGCGAAAAACAAGTTTTCAGATTTGGCGGGTTATGCCCAACAATACTTATTTTATTATATGAGAGAAAATTCATCGGGAGGTGCTACTGATGGCAAAAAATAAAACATTCGAAGAATCAATCACCGAACTTGAAAATATTGTCAAGACATTAGAGGACGGCGAATGCACATTGGAAGAAGCGGTTAAGCTTTTTGAACAGGGAGTAAAGCTTGCAAGTGAATGTCACAGTGTTTTAGATAATGCAGAGCAAAAAATCAAAGTCCTGACCGAATCGGAATCAAAAAATGATACAGAGGAGGACGAATAATGGATTTTTTAAAAGAGTTTGAAGAACGCATTATAGAAGTTAACAAAAGTCTTTCGTCCTATTTGGAAGAAAAGGAATGCCTTCAGGCAAACCTATACAAAGCAATGAATTATAGTCTTCACGCAGGTGGTAAGCGCATAAGACCTGTGCTTATGATGGCGGTTGCCGAGTTGATGGGCGAGCAAAGAGAAACTGTAATGCCTTTTGCGTGTGCTATTGAGATGATACATACATATTCATTGATTCACGATGATTTACCTTGTATGGATAACGATGACTTGCGTCGCGGAAAACCTACAAATCACAAGGTATTCGGTGAAGCTATGGCGGTTTTAGCAGGTGATGCACTGTTGAATTTTGCCTTTGAAACTATGCTTAAAAACTCAACCGTATCTCCTAATATGACTTTGGCGGCTATGAGCGAGCTTGCTACAGCATCAGGTGCTGACGGCATGATAGGTGGTCAGGTTATTGATATAGAATCAGAAGGTAAAACCATTGATGCAGTGACTTTAATGACAATGCATCTTCACAAGACTGCAGCTTTAATTATGGCATCGGCAAAAATCGGCGCGCTCGTCGGCGGCGGTGACAAAGAAGACCTTGTTTCGATGGAAGAATTTGCAAGATATTTAGGTATTGCATTCCAGATTAAAGATGACATTTTAGACGTAGTCGGAAACGAAGAAGATTTAGGCAAAAAAGTAGGCATGGATTCTCAACTCGAAAAGTCAACTTTTGTAAGCATTTACGGCGTTGAACAAGCAGAACAGCTTCTTGTAGACTACACACAAAAAGCTATAGAAACATTGGAACGCTACGGCGATAATGCAGAGTTTTTAATGGAACTTTCCAAGTTCTTATTAGACCGTAATAATTGATGTTTAAATTTTTGTTAAAATTATAAAATATACTTTACTATTTTTATAAAGTATGTTATATTTACGTTGTTGATTTACAACAATAAAAGTTAATAAATCTAGGTGGTGCAGTATCCTAGTCAGATCTGTTTGCTCCCAGGACGGGCCTAAAAATCCGTTAAAGGGCACATCGATGAAGTTTCTGGTGCTTGCTTTCGACGCCCAGTCGGGGGTTGGTGCTGGAAGTTAAGGTTTAGGGGCGCTTTGCAATGGCATGCGAATGACGACCCCTCTTCCGTGGAGACCTGTTCTTGTGCTTTATCTGCTTTTCTAATTTTCTTGAGGACTTACTAAGGTACGAAACAGGGTTAAACCTGTTGCTTGGTGCGATTGCAGCAAAAGTCGTTTGCATGAGTGCTGGGGACAGCGTAGCCTGCCTTGAGTGGTTATGGCGGATAGTTGTTAAAACTAAATAATTTCGGCCAAAGTTATTTAGTTATTGCTTCTTGAAATTATAACTGCAAAAGAGGATAAGAGCATACGTGACTGTTTGGGAAAACCTCTAGGCTGTTCTTTTGAGATACTTTGGGGATTGTAGTGTGGATTTAAGTGGTGATCCGGTTCTGCATTGGGAAACCATGCAGGACGAGCTTTAAATGGAAACGGCTGTTATGGCGACATTTCAGTAGTTCTTCGGGAAATCCTACCGGACCTAAACCGCAAAATTTACCCATTGTATTGCCACCTATTTTTATTTATTATCACAAAAGGTTGGTGTAGAAGTTGTCTGACGATAGTAGGGACAAAAAAAGCATAAACAAGAAAAAAGAAAAAGAAAAAAAGGGCCGTAGGTGGGTTATTACAGTTATACTCATAACGTTCGTCATTTCTGCATTGCTTCAGATGATACAGGCGGGACTTATGAGTAATGTTAATCTTGCCATGGCTTTTGTTATTTTAATTGTATTTGTTTTGATAGGCATATTGTTTGATATAATAGGTGTAGCAGTAACATCTGCCAATGAAATTCCTTTTCATTCTCTTTCTTCCCAGAAGATAAGAGGAGCAAAGGAAGCAGTAAGACTAATACGCAGTGCAGACCGTGTGGGCTCTTTTTGTAATGACGTAATTGGCGATATAGTCGGCATTATTTCCGGTAGTGCTACAACCGTTATTGTAGCAATGATTATAGCTTCAGGAATAAATATAGGCAATTTTATTCTGACTACGATTATGACAGCGCTTGTAGCGGCATTAACAATCGGCGGAAAAGCTGCAGGTAAAAGAATAGCAATCGAAAAATCAAACGATATAGTATTTTTTGTAGGTAAAATTATAAGCTTTATTGCACCGGTAAAGTAAATCAAGGTGATATTTATGAAATCTGAAAACACAAAACTTTTTGGAATAATCGGAACGCCGATAGAACATACACTTTCTCCTAAAATGCATGATTACATTGCAAAAAAATGCGGGATTGATATGACATATCAGGTGTTTGATGTTGCGCCCGAAAAATTACATACAACTATAGAAGCAATGAAGAAAAACGAAGCATCAGGCTTTAACATAACCGCACCTCATAAAATCGAAATCATGAAAGATTTAGACGAGATAAAAGACGATGCCGTTCGTATGAATTCGGTAAATACCATAGTAAATAAATCAGGAAAATGGTTAGGTTATAATACAGATGGTGATGGTTTTTGCCGTTCGTTGATTTTAGAAAATTGTAAGATACAGGGAAAAGATATTCTCGTGCTTGGAGCAGGTGGTTCTGCACGCTCTATTTGTTATAAGTTAGCAGAATATGGTGCAAAATCAATCTCTATGACAGCGAGAACAAAAGAAAAAATACATATAATCGGCGATATGGTAAAAAAATATAGTGATACGAAATTTTATGCAGAAATAGATAAAGAAAAACGCTATGATATTATAATAAATACTACGCCTCTTGGTATGTATCCTCATCTTGACAAAAATCCCTGTGATTTTATGGAGATTATTGATGAGAGTGTTGTTTGTTGCGACATTATATATAATCCCAGAAAAACTGTATTTTTAAAAGAAGCGGAAAAAAGAGGAGCAAAAATCATAAATGGCCTTGGTATGCTGATACTGCAAGGTGTGCTTGCCTTTGAAATATTTAACGATGTATCGTTAGACCATAAAAAATTATATGACGAGATAAGCGAACTTTTGTCAGATTTTAAAATTTGAGGTAGGAAATGCTAAATTTAAAAGAAATAACTTTAGATGACAGAGAATTGTTTTTAAAGTACATTGGTAAAAGTGAAAATTCAACATTAAGCTTCACAACGCTCTATACGTGGTCATTTGACGGACGTATTAAATACGCCATAGCAGATGATTGCTTAATTTTAGTTTTTTGCGGAAAAAACGGTTGTGTTTGTTCGTACCCTTACGGTGACGGCAACAGAGTAGAAGCCGCAAAAAAGGCATATAAATTTATGGAAAAGCCTGTTTTTATACTTATGGATGAACAGCAGGCAAATGAATTGGAACGAGTTTTCCCTGAAGAATTTGCTATAAGTTCTGATGAGAATAGTGCAGATTATGTGTATTTGACCGAAGATTTAATAAATCTTAAAGGAAATAAATACCAACAAAAAAGAAATCATTTAAATGCATTTTTGAAGCAATACGAGTATAAGTATGAGAGGCTAAGCATTGAAAATATTGATGAAATAAAAGAGCTTTTCTTTAAATGGGAGTCAGGTCAGATAAATCACGACACTGGAAGTTCACAAAAAGCAACATTGATGTTTTTAGAGAATATGGACAAGCTAAACGCCGTCTGTGCAGGGTTGAGAGTCGATGGAAAGCTTGTTGCCTTTACAGGCGGAGAAGCTATCACAGATGATATGGCACACGTTCTTATTGAGTTTGCAGACATAGATTACAGAGGCGCATTTAATGTAATTAACCGTGATTTTTGCAAAAACGAATGGGGCGGTTATAAGTATATAAATCGCGAAGAAGATATGGGCGTTGAGGGTATGAGATATGCAAAGCGTGCTTACAATCCCGTAAAAATGATAGAAAAATACAAAGCAATGCATAAAGGAAATAACAAATGAGAGCAACAGTTATAGGTGGCGGACTTGCAGGTTGTGAGGCCGCTTGGCAATTAGCTAAAAATAAAATACAGGTTACAATGTATGAAATGAAACCTAAAAAAAAGACCCCGGCACATCATCTTGATTTGCTGGGTGAACTTGTATGCTCAAATTCATTAAGAGCAGATACATTAGAAAACGGGGCAGGACTCTTAAAGGCAGAAATGCGTCTTTTAGGCTCTTTGGTTACAGAATGTGCAGATGAAACCCGAGTTCCTGCTGGTGGAGCGCTGGCCGTTGACAGAGTTGGTTTTGCCCAGATGATGACTGACAAAATCAAACAAAATCCCTACATAACAGTTGTCGACGAAGAAATTACTAAAATCCCTGATGATGAAATAGTAATTATTGCAACAGGGCCTTTGACAAGTGATGAGTTATCTAAAGATATAGGTGATTTTTTAGGAAACAATTATATGTATTTTTACGATGCGGCAGCACCTATTGTTACGTATGAATCGATAGATAAATCTAAAGTTTACAGAAAAGCCAGATACGATAAAGGAACGGCGGACTACATAAATTGTCCTATGGACAAAGAAGAATACAAAGCTTTTTATGAGGCTTTGATTTCTGCTGAAACGGCAGAGTTAAAGGAATTCGAAAACGATAAAGTGTTCGAGGGCTGTATGCCTGTTGAGGTTATGGCAAAACGAGGTGAAGACACACTGACTTTTGGTCCTTTAAAGCCTGTTGGTCTTAATCATCCCGAAACTAATGAGAGTTACTATGCGGTAGTACAGTTAAGACAAGATAACGCCGAGGGTACGCTTTATAATATAGTTGGATTTCAAACACACCTTAAATTTCCCGAACAAAAAAGAGTGTTTTCTATGATACCCGGTCTTGAGAATGCGGAATTTGCGCGATTTGGTGTAATGCACAGAAACACCTACATACATTCGCCCGGAACACTGACAAGCAACTACGAGTCAATAAAAAGACCCGGACTATATTTTGCAGGACAGATGACAGGTGTTGAAGGGTACGTGGAATCAGCATCTTCAGGCATTGTTGCAGGTATTGCGGCCGCTCGTAAAATCTTAGGAAAAGAACCCATAGATTTTCCTAAAACCACGGCAACAGGTGCGCTTTCACACTATATTTCTGAGTTCAATGGTGCTGATTTTCAGCCTATGAATATAAATTTTGGTATTATTGAAAGTTACCCCGAGCGTATAAAAAACAAACGCGAAAGATATACCAAAATTTCAGAGCGCGCCATAGATATAATGAAGAAAATTATTGAGGAAGAAATATGAATTTAGATAAATTTAACGAAAGACAAAAAGAAGCGATTGTTACTACCGATGGTCCACTTTTAGTCCTTGCTGGTGCAGGCTCAGGCAAGACAACTGTTGTAGTAAATAAGATTGCTTACATATTAGAGCAGAATCTCGCAGCACCTTACAGAATACTAGCAATCACCTTTACGAACAAGGCGGCTAATGAATTAAAAAGCCGTGTGGAGGCAATTTTGGGCGAAAGCAGTGAAGGAATATGGATTGGAACATTTCACTCAATTTGCATGAAAATTCTGCGCAAATACATAACTAGACTTGGTTATCAGCAAGATTTTTTGATTTACGATTCTGCCGACCAGAAAACTCTCATAAAAAGATGTATGAAAGAACTTAAAATGGACGAGAAAGTTTTTCCGCCCAAAAACGTTCTTGCTGAAATTTCTGCGGCAAAAGATAACCTTTTTGAGCCTGATGTTTATATGGCGGCGCATCTGGGCGATTTGCGCAAAACTCAAATAGGCGAGTGTTATAAAATCTATCAACAGAGGCTTTTCGAAGCAAATGCTTTAGATTTTGATGACATTATTACACTTACGGTAAAACTTTTATCTTGTGATAGCGAGGCGCTAGATTACTATCAAGATAAATTTAAATATGTTTTTGTAGACGAGTATCAGGACACTAACAACGCCCAGTACATACTTACCAGTATGCTTGCAGGAAAATATAAAAACATCTGTGTTGTCGGTGATGATGACCAGAGTATTTATAAGTTCCGCGGTGCGAACATAAATAATATTTTAGACTTCGAGAGCGATTACGAAAATGCTCGCGTTATTAAACTAGAACAGAATTATCGCTCAACGCAGAACATATTAGATGCGGCAAACAATGTAATAGCGAACAATATTTCCCGTAAGGGAAAAGAACTCTGGACAAGCAATGGTTCAGGCGAAAAAATCACGTTATTTGAGGCAAATAACGAATATGAAGAAGCAGAATATATAGCAAAAACTATAACCAAGGCAACCGAAGAAAATAGGAAACACTCCGATATAGCGATTCTTTACAGAACAAACGCACAGTCACGTGTACTTGAAACAACTCTTTCGGGCTTTGGGATTCCGTATCGCGTCTTGGCGGGACTCAGGTTCTATGATAGAAAAGAAATCAAAGACATGCTGGCGTATTTAAGACTTGTTTTTAATCCGAACGATAATATTTCTTTGATTAGAATTGTAAACGAGCCGTCAAGAAAAATAGGCGTTACAACAGTAGAAAAAGTAGCATCAATTGCGGCTCAAAACAATGTAAGTATGTTTGAAGTTATGAAAAACGCCGACAAGTTCGCTGAACTTTCTAAAGTTGTGGCAAAATTAGGCGAGTTTGTTTCTCTGATTGAAGAAATTAGAAACACTGCCGATATGACAAGTCCGTCGGAAATTTTGGAAAAACTTTATTACAAATCAGGCTATTCACAGATGTTGACCGCAGAAAATACTGTAGAAAACCAAACACGAATTGAGAATATTCAGGAATTTATAGTATCTGCACACGAGTACGAGAAGTCAACAGATGAGCCGACCTTATCAGAGTTTTTAGAGGGTACAGCGCTAATTGCTGACGTTGATAATTACGACGAAGAGCAAGACAGCGTAGTGCTTATGACGCTTCACTCGGCAAAAGGTCTTGAATTTCCTGTTGTTTTTATGTGCGGTATGGAGGACGGACTTTTTCCCAGTCAACGTTCTATGTATTCAGAAGAAGAGATAGAAGAAGAAAGACGCCTTTGTTATGTAGGCATCACAAGAGCAAAACAAGAACTATATCTTACTTATGCCGATAGAAGATCGATGTATGGCGGATCTACATACAGCAAAGCATCAAGATTTCTAAATGAAATACCTGCAAAATACATAAACGCAATAGAACAGCCGAAAACATCGACATTTGCACAAGGTGTCAAAAGTTCACAGAGTGAGATGTTTGATAAATTATTCGAGCGTAAAAAAGCAGAATCTAAACCCGTCGAAAGCACTGTCACATTTGACTTTAAGCCCGGCGATATGGTATTGCACAGAAAATTTGGTAAGGGTATGATTTTATCTGCAACTCCGTCAGGTAGCGACATAAAATTAGAAATCGTTTTTGATGAAGTAGGAACAAAATCCCTGATGGCGTCCTTTGCAAAATTAAAAAAAGCATAAATTAAAGAACTCCCAAGCGGAGTTCTTTATATTTTTGTAAATATAGTGTTTTGGTATTTTACTTTTGTTTCGTTAGGAAAATCAAAGTCGCAAATAACCATATCGATTTCGCTTAAATCTCCAAGATAGTTTTTGCATTTGTCTTTGACTTTTTCGTGGTCTACAAGCAGATACTTTTTAGTAGAGTTTTCCATCATCGCGCGAATAAAGAGACTATGTTCATCAAAATCGCTACCTGAAATTTTTCCGTCAGGCGTAATTGCTCCTGCAGAAAAAAACAACTTATCAGCGCCGTATTTTCGCGCATTTTCTACTGTCTCTCTGCTGTATACCATAGAGGGAGGCTCCATAATTTTTCCGCCAAGAATGATAACCTCTATATCATATTCGCTCAAAAAAGAAGCAAGAGAAATATTGTTGGTTATAACTGTAAGGTTTTTCTTTCCAATTATATATTTGCCTATATATTGAGCAGTTGTGGAGCAGTCGATAAACAAAACATCACCGTCAGAAACAAAATCTGCAGCGAGTTTTCCTATTTTGTTTTTAGCAGGGCGCATTTTCTGGTATCTAAAATAAAGAGATGTATTTTTTTGCTCTGCAAGTTCTGCGCCGCCGTAGATTCTGCGTATGAGTTTCATGTTTTCTAAAATATTTAAATCCCTGTTGATTGTTGCGGTGCTGTAATGCAATTCGGCGGTTAAATATTTTACCGTAACAAAGCCATTTTTCTTTATTAGGTCGATTATTGTATCGAGTCTTTCTTTCTGTACCATATCAATACTTCCTTTGATAAAAAATGAGAAATCATCAAAATTTTTAACACATATTGAAAAAAATTGAGAAAGTGATACACTTATCTTAACAAATAAAAACTTTAATGTCAATATATAAGAGGTGTATTTATGGCTTTAGTAAATCCAATGAGTTTTATCAAAAAAGCGCAAGAAAAAGGCGTGGCAATTGCGTCCTTCAACGTGCACAATTTAGAAACAATTCAAGCAGTTGCAGAAGGCGCAGCAGAGGAAAATTGTCCGGTTATTATACAAACGACGCCCGGAACATTAAAATTTGCAGGAATTCCGTATATTGCTTCGATTGTAAAAACGGCGTCCGATATGTACGATATTCCGATAGCTTTGCATGTTGACCATTGCACATCATACGATACAATCGTAGAATGCATCAAGTATGGTTACACATCAGTGATGATAGATACAGCGCACCTGCCCTATGAAGAAAATATAGAAATGGTAAAAAAAGTTGTAAACTATGCAAAAGACTTTAATGTAGCCGTTGAGGGAGAACTCGGTAAAATCGGTGGCGTAGAGGATGACCTTGCTATCGATGAAAGAGAAGCTACATTTACTGTTCCTGAAGAAGCAAAGGATTTTGTAGACAGAACAGGAATAGATATGCTTGCAATTGCAATAGGAACAGCCCATGGCGAGTATAAGGGAGAACCCAAACTTGATTTTGAAAGATTGAGTGAAATCAGAAAAATCGTAAATTTACCGCTGATTTTACATGGAGCATCAGGTGTTCCTGATATGCAGATAAAAGAGAGTTTAAAACGCGGCATCTCAAAAATAAATATAGCAACAGAATTGAAAAACCCCATGGCAGCGGCAATCAAGGAAGCTTTTGCAAATAATCCCAAAGAAAACGACCCAAGAAATTATATGGGAAATGCAAAAAAAGCCGTAAAAGAAGTAGTAAGAGAAAAAATAAGACTTTGCAATGGCACTAATCTTGCAAATGAACTTTAAATCGGAGGAAATGATATGAAAGCCGGAGTATTGTATGCAAATGAAGATATAAGATATGAAGATGTTCCTACACCGGAAGTGTCGGCAGGGGAAGTACTCGTAAAGGTAAAAGTTTCAGGCGTGTGCGGAAGTGACGTACCAAGAGTTCTTCATAATGGTGCTCATTACTATCCTATAATCTTAGGACACGAATTTTCAGGAGAAATTACCAAAGTGGGCGAGGGCGTAGAAAATCTTAATGTAGGTGACCGTGTTTCTGGTGTTCCTTTGATTCCTTGTATGAAGTGTAAAGATTGTCAGAACGGCAATTTTTCACTGTGTAAAAATTATACATTTGTAGGCTCGCGTATTCAGGGGAGTTTTGCAGAATTCGTAAAGCTTCCTGCTCAAAATGTGGTAAAGTTTGATGATTCTGTAAGCTTTGAAAAAGGGGCGTTTTTTGAGCCTGCAACTGTGGCTTTACATGGTATCAAGTGCGCAAAATATACAAGCGGAAAAGATGTAGCAATTTTAGGTGGAGGAACAATAGGACTTTTCACAATGCAGTGGGCAAAAATTTTTGGAGCAAAAACTGTAACTGTTTTTGATATTTCAGACAAAAGATTATCCCTTGCGAAAAAACTCGGGGCAGATTTTGTAGTAAATACCAAGAATGATAAAATAACTGACTCAAAATACGATTATGTATTTGAAACAGCAGGGCAGGGTGCGACTATTTTGCAGGCCTTTGACATTGCAGCGAATAAAGCGACTATCTGTTGTATCGGTACTCCTCACAACGACTTAACTTTTACACCATCTCAATGGGAAAAAATGAACAGAAAAGAGTTTTACCTTACAGGCTCTTGGATGAGTTATTCGTCACCTTTCCCGGGAGAAGAATGGGAATTGGTTGCTCACTTTTTCAAAACAGGACAGTTAAAATTTGACGAAGAACTTATTTTCAAAAAGTTCAACTTGAAAAATATCAAAGATGCGTTTATAATGTATAAAGAGCCGTCCTCAGTCGGCGGTAAAATTCTGATTTACAGCGAAGGAAATGATTGATTATGATATTGACAATTACACCTAATCCTGCGGTTGATGTTGTTTATTTTGTAGATGAATTCAAAATGGGCGATGTTCACAGACCCTATAAAATGACTGCAACAGCAGGCGGTAAAGGTTTAAACGTTGCCCGAGTTGCAAAAATCCTTGGAGAAGAAACTGCTTCAATGGGGTTTATAGGCGGAAGCAATGGTGATTTTATCGAAAAAGGAACTGAAAAATCAGGTATTATAAATCTCTACACACAAGTTTCTGGTGAAACAAGAAGATGTGTTAATATCTCTGATAAATCAGGAAAATCGGGCGAAATTTTAGAGGCAGGTCCTGAGGTAACTACTGATGAGCAAGAAAAGTTTTTTGAAAATTTTCGTAATGAGATAAAAAATTACGACATAATCTGTGCATCAGGCAGTGTTCCCAAGGGTGTTGACAGTGACTTTTATAACAAGCTCGTAAAAATCGCAAAAGAAAATGACAAAAAAATCATTGTAGACACAAGTGGAAAATTATTAGAAAATGTCATTAAAGAAAAACCCTATATGGTATCTCCTAATAAAGATGAACTCGCTATGTTAACAGGCAGAAATATCGAGGGTGATGAAGATATTAAAAATGCGCTTTTTGATATGTACCAAAAGGGTATAGCGCTTCCTATAGTTACTTTAGGAAAAGATGGTGCGATAGCCTACGACGGAAAAAGCTACTACAAGTTTACAATTCCTGTTGTTGAGGTTAAAAATTCCGTTGGCTCTGGAGATAGTACAGTTGGTGGTATTGCAACGGGCTTGAGTCGTGGCATGAGCATCTCTGATGCTATAAAGCTCGGTATGGCGTGTGGTATCGCAAACACTCAATTTTATGAAACGGGCTATGTGTCAAAAGAATTGGTGGACAAATATTTTAATGAAATTAAGATTGTGAAAATATAAAAAGACGGGCATCGCCCGTCTTTTTAATTTGTAAAAATTTCTATATCTTCAAATGTGATGTTGTCATGAAGCGCAAAGTTAATACCATTTGCTACGACTTCAGCACATTTTTTGATTAGGATATCTATTTCTTTTGGAGTAGTGGTGAAGTTTAAAATTTCCTTTGATATTTTTCCTGAACGAAGAATCTCATCAAGAGGTAGTTTTTCTGCCAGATTTTCAAAAACTGCGTTCAGTGTGTCTTCTGTTATTGTAGCGGCATCTACTACTGTGGGAACGCCGATTGCGATAACAGGTATACCAAGTGTTTTTTGAGAAATTTCGCGTCTGTTGTTTCCTACACCTGCACCGGGATTTATACCCGTGTCACAGATTTGTATAGTATTTGTAATTCTGTCGATACTTCGTGCAGCCAAAGCATCAATAACGATAAGACAAGAGGGTTTCACCTTTTCACATATAGCAGAAATTATTTCTACAGTTTCTATTCCTGTTATTCCGAGGACTCCGGGTGCAATAGCACACACGGAAGAGTAGTTATTAGTCAAAATTTCAGGTGCCTGGGAAAAAAGATGTCTTGTGATTATGAGCCTATCAACAACCTCAGGGCCTAAAGAGTCAGAAGTAATCGCGCGATTTCCAAGTCCTGCCACCAATATCGGTTTTTCTATATCGTCAGGTATAAGCTCTTTTATTTCGTCAGCAATTTGCCTGCATAGCTTTTCATACTGTTTTTTATCAATAAACCTTAAATCATTCGTTTCTAATGTTATATAGTTCCCTTGGGGCTTTCCTAATTTTTGAGCTGCTTCTTCGTTTTCTATCGCTATGTGAGTAATTTTTATATCTTTTGTTGATTTGTCGTATTGAGATACTCCCGCAAAAGACAGATCATTACCTTTTACAAGTTCGTGGGTTTCCAGTGCTAAATCAGTTCGTATATTTGACATTTCAAGTCTCCTTTTTAAGTATTTTTATGTATTTTGCTCACAATAAATGGTTATTATGTGTTTTTTTAGAAAAAAGTTATTTTTT
The DNA here is from genome assembly GCA_045591015.1 of Congzhengia sp. Taxonomy (GTDB): domain Bacteria; phylum Bacillota; class Clostridia; order UBA1381; family UBA9506; genus Congzhengia. The sequence continues at coordinate 303,377 of JAZNSC010000002.1, read as the reverse complement.
TTCCAAAAAAGTCTTTTAAATTGATAAAAAAAGTGATATGATATTATACAAGTAATAATGTAATGGAGGCAAAGATATGGGTAAGGAAAAATTTTATATAACCACAGCCATAGCCTATACATCGAGAAAACCTCATATAGGAAATACTTTCGAGATAGTTTTCACCGATGCTATAGCAAGATTTAAAAAGCAGATGGGCTATGATGTGTTTTTCTTAACCGGAACAGATGAACACGGTCAGAAAATCCAGGAAGAAGCAGAGAAAGCAGGCATTACACCTAAACAATATGTTGATAATGTGGCAGGCGAAATCAAAAAAATCTGGGACTTAATGGGTGCTGACTACGATAAATTTATAAGAACAACAGACGATTACCACGAGAAGAGCGTACAGCATATTTTCAAGAAACTCTATGACCAGGGCGATATCTATAAGAGTGAATACGAAGGCTGGTACTGTGTACCTTGCGAGTCGTTCTTCACAGAAACCCAGTTAGTTGACGGATGCTGTCCTGATTGTGGACGACCTGTTAAGAAAACAAAAGAAGAAGCATACTTCTTTAAAATGAGTAAATATCAGGATGCTTTGATGAAGCATATTGAAGAAAACCCTGAATTTATACAGCCGGAAAGCCGCAAAAAAGAAATGGTAAACAATTTCTTAAAACCCGGTCTTCAGGATTTGTGCGTATCAAGAACATCGTTCACCTGGGGTGTTCCCGTTGAATTTGACCCCGGACACGTTATTTATGTTTGGGTTGATGCACTCTCTAACTATATAAATGCATTAGGCTACGACCCTGAAAAAGAACCATCAGAGCTGATGAAAAAGTATTGGCCTGCAGATGTTCACATCATAGGTAAAGATATACTTCGTTTCCACACGATTTATTGGCCTATATTCTTAATGGCTTTGGATTTACCATTACCGAAGCAAGTATTTGGACATCCTTGGTTGTTATCAGGAAATGACAAAATGAGTAAATCAAAAGGCAACGTAATGTATGCCGATGATTTGGCGGACCTCTTTGGCGTTGATGCCATACGTTATTATCTCTTAAAAGAAATGCCTTACGCACAAGACGGCACAATCACATACGAAAATATCATTTCGCGTTATAATGCCGACCTTGCAAATACTGTAGGAAACCTTGTCAATCGTACAGTTTCTATGGTTAATAAATATTTTGATGGTGTTATTCAACCTGAATTTGCAGGAGAATTTGACGATGAATTAAAAGAAATTGCGATTTTTTCTGCAAAGGCAGTTACGGCAAAAATGAACGAGTACAAAACATCAGACGCTTTAGAAGAAATTATGACTCTTGCACGTCGTTCTAACAAATACATCGACGAAACAATGCCCTGGGCGTTAGCTAAAGACGAAGCGCAGAAAGAACGCCTTGGCGGTGTTTTATATAATTTAATCGAATCCATTAGATTTATCGCTGTATTGCTTCAACCCTTTATGCCAGAGACTGCAAAAAGCATTTTTGAGCAAATAAATGCAAAAGAAACTGCCTGGAGCTCGCTTGATACTTTCGGCAAAACAGTAGCGGGAGATAAAGTAGGAACAGCAACACCTCTATTTATTCGTCTTGACGAAGCAAAGAAAATGGAAGAAATCGAAAAAAGCCTTGAAAAACCCGAAGTAGAAGAGGTAAAAGAACCCGAAAACCTCATTTCAATCGAAGATTTTGCAAAAGTTGAAATAAAAGTAGGTAAGGTTTTAGAATCTCAGTATATTGAGGGCGCGGATAAGCTTTTGGTTTCTAAAATAAAAATCGGCGACTCTGTAAAGCAGATTGTTTCAGGCATTGCAAAATTCTACCCACCTGAAGAATTTGTAGGAAAAACAGTTGCAGTAGTTACAAACTTAAAACCTGTAAAGCTCCGTGGGGTTTTATCTGAGGGTATGATATTGGCCGCAAGCGACAAAAAGAACTTGTCACTTTTAACTTTAGATAAAGAAATTGCCGACGGCACACAAATTGGTTAATTAAAAAATTTTTATACAACATAGGAGGCGCACAAAAATGAGTAAGTTCTTAGACAGAATCAAAGAACGTGCAAAAATGGACAAAAAAACAATCGTATTAGCAGAGGGCGAGGACATCCGCACAATAAAAGCCGCTGATATGATATTAAAAGAGGGGATTGCAGACCTTATCATTTTAGGTAACAAAGAAAAGGTTGCAGAACTCGCGGTTGGATTAGATATTTCAGCAGCGAAAGTTTTAGACCCCGAAACAGACGAAAAACGTCAGGAATTTGCAGACAAATTCTATGAGATGAGAAAAGACAAAGGTATGACACCTGAAAAAGCTTACGAGACAATGGGTAATGCTCTGTACTTCGGCGTTATGATGGTTAAACTCGGTTATGCAGATGGTCAGGTTGCAGGTGCTGTAAACTCAACATCTAACGTATTAAGACCTTGTCTTCAGATATTAAAGACAGCTCCCGGAACAAAATTAGTAAGTGCATTCTTCGTAATGGTTGTTCCTGATTGCGAATATGGTCACAATGGTACTTTTATTTACGCAGACAGTGGTCTTAATGAAAACCCCGATGCAGATGCAGTTTCTGAAATCGCTATTTCATCAGCAGGTTCTTTCAAGGCTCTTGTTGAGGCTGACCCTGTTATTGCAATGCTTTCATATTCTTCATACGGCAGTGCAAAGAGTGAACTTGTCGATAAAATGCAACTTGCAACAAAACTTGCAAAAGAAAAACGTCCTGATTTAATGCTTGATGGCGAACTTCAGGCGGACGCTGCCATTGTTCCTGAAATCGGCGCATCAAAAGCACCCGGTTCACCTGTTGCAGGTAAAGCAAATGTACTTGTTTTCCCTGATTTGAACGTTGGCAACATCGCATATAAACTTACACAGCGTCTTGCAAAGGCTGAAGCCTATGGTCCTATTACACAGGGTATCGCAAAGCCCTGTAACGACTTATCACGCGGTTGCTCTGCAGAAGACATCGTAGGCGTTTGTGCTATCACATGTGTTCAGGCTCAGGCGCAAGATAATAAATAAGAGAGGTAGTAAATAATGAAAGTTTTAGTTATAAACGCAGGTAGCTCATCATTAAAATATAAGCTCATCGATATGGACACAGAGTTAGTTATGGCAAAAGGTCTGTGCGAAAGAATCGGTATTGATGGTTCAAAACTTACACATACACCTGAAAACGCTGACAAGGTTGTTATCGAAAAAGATATGCCTAACCACAGCGTTGCTATTAAGTTGGTACTTGATGCATTAACAGATAAAGACCACGGCGTAATCGCTGATATGAGTGAAATTTCAGCAGTCGGTCACAGATTAGTACACGGCGGAGAGTTCTTTAGCGGTAGTGTACTTATTACAGACGAAGTTAAAAAAGCAGTTGAAGAATGTAATCCTTTAGCGCCGCTTCACAATCCTGCTAACCTTACAGGTGTTTCGGCTTGTGAAGAAGCGATGCCCGGCGTTCCTAATGTAGGTGTATTTGACACGGCTTTCCATCAGACAATGCCCGCAAAATCATACATGTACGGTATTCCTTACGAATACTACGAAAAGTACAAAATCAGAAGATACGGTTTCCACGGTACATCACACAACTATGTTTCACACAGAGTTGCAGAGATGATGGGAAAACCTATCGAAGACTTAAAAATTATCACATGCCATTTAGGTAACGGATCCTCAATTGCAGCAGTAGACGGCGGAAAAGTAGTAGATACATCAATGGGTCTTACTCCTTTAGAAGGTCTTGTAATGGGTACACGTTCAGGCTCTATCGACCCTGCTATCATTCCTTTCTTAGTTAAAAACGAAGGAATTTCAGCAGAAGAAGTTGACAGCATCTTAAACAAAAAATCAGGCGTTTTAGGTGTTTCCGGTGTATCATCAGACTTCCGTGATTTAGACGCTGCAGCGGCTGACGGAAACGAAAGAGCAGCATTAGCACTCGATATGTTCATTCACAGTGTAAAAGGCTACATCGGCAGATACGCATCAATCATGGGTGGCGTAGACGTTATTACATTTGCCGGCGGTGTTGGTGAAAACAGTGCAGACACACGCGGTAAGATTCTTTCAAACCATGAATTTATGGGAATTGAAATCGACCTTGAAAAGAACAAGGTAAGAGGCGAAGAAGCAGAAATTTCAACAGCTGCCTCAAAGGTAAAAGTATTCATTGTTCCCACAGATGAAGAATTAACTATCGCTCGCGATACAAAGAAAATTATTGAAGGTTAATAGGTGATTAAAATGGATAAATATATTCCTGTAGTAGTTATAAAAGAACTTGAAGAAGTTGATAAAATTCTTCCTGCATTAAAAGCAAACGACATAAACTGTGCAGAAATTACATTCAGAACAGCCTGCGCTGCAGAAGCAATCAAGCTTGCTAACGAAAAATATCCCGAAATGAATATCGGTGCAGGAACAGTAATCAACGCAGAGCAGTGTGAAGCAGCACTTGAAGCCGGTGCGAAATTCATCGTTTCTCCCGGATTATCTGTTGCTGTTGCAAAGATATGTAAAGAAAACGACGTTCCTTATTATCCCGGTTGCGTTACACCTACCGAGATAATGCAGGCGTTAGATTTAGGCATTACAACAGTTAAATTCTTCCCTGCAAATATTTACGGTGGATTGGCGGCGTTAAAAGCATTAGCCGCACCATTTCCGCAAATCAAATTTATCCCCACAGGCGGTGTAGACAGAAGCAATATTGACGAATTTCTTGCTTTTGATAAAATTGCAGCAATAGGTGGAAGTTTCTTTGTAAAAGAAGCCCTTGAAAGGATGGAAAAGTAAAATGGCAAAAGTTATAACAATGGGTGAAATAATGTTAAGATTATCAACACCCGGAAACGAAAAATTCATTCAGGCAGACGAATTTGATGTATGCTACGGTGGTGGCGAAGCTAATGTTGCAGTATCACTTGCAAACTACGGTCACAATGCATCATTCGTTACAAAAGTTCCTGATAACCCGATAGGTGAGTGTGCAGTGGCTGCACTTCGTAAGCATAATGTTTGCACAAAACACATCGCAAAAGGCGGAGAAAGATTAGGCATATACTTTTTAGAAACAGGTGCAGCTATGCGTGCATCTAACGTAGTATATGACAGAGCTCATTCTTCAATTTCAACAGCAGTTGCCGAAGATTTTGATTTTGATGCTATATTTGCTGACGCTGATTGGTTCCACTTTACAGGTATCACACCTGCTGTAAGTGATGCAGCTGCAGAACTTACAGAAGTAGCGTTGAAAGCCGCAAAGAAACACGGCGTTAAGGTTTCTGTTGACCTTAACTTCCGCAAAAAACTCTGGTCAAGCGAAAAGGCACAGAAGATTATGACAAATCTTATGCAGTACGTTGACGTATGTATCGGTAATGAAGAAGATGCAGAAAAAGTATTAGGCTTCAAACCCGGAAATACCGACGTTACAAGCGGCGATTTGGAACTTGCCGGTTACGAAGATATCTTCAAACAGATGGTTGATAAATTCAATTTTGAATATGTTATCAGTTCACTTCGCGTAAGCCACAGTGCATCTGATAATGGTTGGTCTGCTTGTATCTACTCAAGAGATACAAAAGAATTCTACCATTCAAGAGAATACAGAATAGCGCCAATCGTTGACCGTGTAGGTGGCGGTGACAGTTTTGCAGGCGGTACAATTTGCGGTTTCCTTGACGGCAAAAACTTCAAAGACGCTTTAGAATTTGGCGTTGCGGCATCTGCATTAAAGCACACAATCCCCGGAGATTTCAACCTTGTTTCAAGAAAAGATGTAGAAAACCTCGTTGGCGGAGACGGTTCAGGCAGAGTACAGAGATAATTAAAATTTGGGCGCTGAATTCAGCGCCCATAAATTTTGGTGATATTATGGCAAAAAGAATTGTGGACGTGCATGCGCACGCCTTTGATGAAAAAATAGCGATAAAAGCAACTGAAAACCTGGTAAAATACTACGGTATTGATTCGGTGGCTGACGGAAGATTAGTTCATATTTTAGATAGTGCCAAAGAAAACAATATAGACAAGCTCGTTCTTTGCGCTACTGCAACTAAACCAACACAGGTTGAACTGATAAACAACTATGTATCAGGTTTAATCAGCGAAAATACAATAGGATTAGGAACATTGCACCCTGATTATGACAATATCGAAGCCGAAATTGACCGTATAATCGAACTTGGACTTTCAGGCTTGAAGTTTCACCCTATTTTTCAAGGATTTAAAATAGACGAAGAAAAGGCCATGAAAATGTTCGAAAAAATAGACGACAAACTCCCTGTTTTGATTCATGTTGGTGATAAGAACAGTGATGCGTCATCTCCAAAGCGTTTGTCCCGCGTTATGGATGCTTTTCCTGAAATTACATTTATTGCTGCTCATATGGGCGGTTATAGCGAGTGGGACGAAGCAGAAGAGTATCTGTTTGGTAAGAATGTGTATTTTGACACATCGAGCTCTGTAAGGTTTTTAGAGCCAAAAGAAGCAAAGAGAATCATAAGAGCGCATGGCGCTGATAAAATACTTTTTGGTACGGATTACCCGTTGTCCTCTCATAAGTTTGAAATGGAATGTCTTAAGAAATTAAGATTGACCAAGGAAGAATACGAAAAAATATATTGGAAAAACGCATACAAGTTATTCAACATAAAAGAAGAACCGAAAGAAAAGTAAATCTTTCAGTTCTTCTTTTTTTAAAAAGGTTATTTGTATTTTGTGAGGTTAATATCAGTATTGACCTCATACAAAATATTTATACCTTATTGAGCATTTTCTTCGCCGGAAGCGGCTTCAGATTCTTCGGATTCTTCCGCTACTGTCGGAGCAGGAGTTCCGTCTGCGGTAACCGCGCTAAATTCTGTACCGTCAGTTTTCATTCTGCATACACCGCTGGAGCTGATTATACAGAAAATATCATCTTTCATAACATTGTAAGTGTAGACGTCGCCTGTTACAAGCTGTTTTGTTGAGCCTGTCTTCAAATCGTAAGAACTGAGAACATAGTCAGGGATTTCGGTTGACTCGCCGCTGGCATAACTCATATAGGCATTGCGGTCGGTATATAAAACATATAATTTGCCGTCACGTTCGTTGATAGAAATTGCCATATATTCCGGTAAAATTTCTTCTTTTTTTCCGTTTTCAGGATTTAATTTGATGATTTTACAACTCATTAAATCTGACGAGTTAACATCTTTTCCTTTGTATGAAGAATTGTATACTTCTATATAATAGATGAAACCGTCCTTTTCAATAGCTCCATATACAGGAGTGTCGACTATCGTTTTTAAATCTTTGCCATCTAATGACATAGACATTAAGTGGTTTGACTCCCATACATCTTCGCCGTCTGTAACAAAATAAATTTTGTCGCTTCCAATAAAGCAGGTCTGCATTCCTTCTTTAGAAATTAAAGCGTCTTTCTTTGTGTCTACATTATATCTGTGCAAACAATACATTGATTCCATTTGACCTTGTGATGCTAAAGCCTGACATTGTTCAGGTGTTAAATTGTTAGGGTTGTCATAATCTAACTGAATGTAGTAAAGGTCATTTCCGATAAGGTTTATATAAGTAACCTCTTTATCTAACACTTTTTCGATTTTTTTGCCGTCTTTTGTTATTCTGCTAACGGTGTAATCCATATCGATATAATAAACATAATCTTTAGAAACACAGAGACCACCTGCAGCGGCATCGGTCATAATGGCAGTTTCTTTGGTTTTTTTGTTTTCTTTGATAAGATTTTGCGCATAGGTGTTATTATCATAAGCAAGGAAGTATAAATTCTCCTCGTCTTCAGCAGAAAGGCCACCTGCTAAAAGGTTAGAATTGCTATTTCCGCGTACAAAATCTGTAACTTCGTTAATTTTCTTACTGCCGGATTTGGAAAAATAGCTATAGGCTGTTTCGTAATCGCCACTCTTTAGCGCGCTGTTTCCGGCAATGTTATAATAAACGACGCGACCGACAAAAAACAATCCGACAAGAGCAGCTAAAATTATGATAACTATACATACCTTAGTTAAGATTTTTTTTCTTTTTTCTTTTTTGGCAGTTAATTCTTCATCGGCGAGCTTTTCTAATTCGGCGAGTCTGGCTTCTTCTTCGGCTGCGAGTTCGGCAATGGTTGAATCGAGAGTTTCCATTGAGGAAAATTTTGTGAGCGTTTCTGATTTGTTGCGACCGCAACGTACACAACTTTCAGAGTCTACAAAATTAGGTCTTCCGCATACACATTTCCAGTGACTGTCTGTTTCTTGAGCGAAACAAACAGCATCAGGAGCAAGAGTACGAAGTGCTATTACATCGTCTACAGATGCTTCGGAGTTTGATACGAATACAGTGTTATCACCTGAAGGCTCATAAGCTTCTTCGTCTTCGAAAGTAACTTTTAAAAAGTTAATCACAAAATTTTTAGCTTCGGGAACTTCCGTTAAGGGAATAGCCTTGTTTTCTGCAAATAGTTCTTTAGGTAATGCAGAAAGCTCATCAAAAACAACCGGCAACGTATCAATTAACGCGCCGTTTGCATCGTATGCCTCCACGTTAAATGTTACCGAAGTGATGACTTTTTCGCTTATGTTCAAAAGTTTCAATAAGAGGTATTGTTCACCGGTTTCAGAGTTTGTTTTGACGATTGTGCCGCGATTTTCAACAGGGCACGATAAATCAATGCGCATAAAAAATCCTCCAAATATGTTATATGTAATAAAAAATAATACATTTCTTTTATTATAACAGACATTAACACTCATAACAAGTAAAAAAACAACAAAATTAAATTTTTATTCATAAACAGAAAATATTAAAAAAAGTATTGACAACCATCAATAATTTATGTATAATATTTTAGGAATACGTAGTTATTTTGTGGTGTGCTTTATTAGAAAATCAGGAGGTGTAGCACTTTGCTTAGAACATATCAGCCTAATAGAAGAAAAAGAAAGAAAGATCATGGCTTCAGAAACAGAATGAGCACTCGCTCTGGTAGAAAGGTTTTAGCCAGAAGAAGACTGAAGGGCAGAAAAGTTTTATCTGCATAAGTTTAATTTATGAACATTTGGTCGCTTGGGCATGCTCAAGCGACTTTATTCATAATCAGGTATTATGAAAAGAACAATCAGCTTAAACAAAAATGAGCAATATTTAAAAGTATATAGACTTGGAAAAAGAACATACCACAAATTTTTCACATTATATTATTTACCCAACGGCTTGGAAATAAACAGACTTGGTTTCAAAGTAGGCAAAAAACTCGCTAAAGCAGTTAAACGTAACAGATTGCGTAGGTTACTCAAAGAAAGCTACAGACTTTTTGAGGACAGAATCAAAATCGGCTACGACATCATTATTACTGCAAAAGAGGGAAGTTTAGATACTGATTCATATGGCGATGCTTCAAGGATTGTTTTTTCTATGCTGGATCGAGCAGGACTTATCAAATAGTTCTGTGTATTTGTTTGTTTATGAAAAAGGTTTTAATTTCTTTGATTAGATTTTATCAGAAAAAAATATCTCCTTTAAAGAAGCCTTGTTGCAGATTTTATCCTACCTGTTCTGCTTACGCCATTGAAGCGATAGAGAAAAAAGGTGTGATTAAAGGTACTGCTATGGCAATTTGGAGAATACTTCGATGTAATCCCTTTTCCAAGGGTGGTTACGATCCTGTAGATAAAGAAAATTAAGCCTTTTGTACGTAAGGAGGAAAAACTTGAATTCAGTTTTTGATATTATTAACGTTCCTTTGGGATACCTGTTTCGCGGTATCTATAGCTTTGTAGGAAACTATGGTTGGACAATTATTTTGTTCACGCTTATAATAAAATTGATTTTAGTGCCGCTTAACATCAAGCAGCAAAAATCAATGAAGAAAACTCAAGCATTGCAACCCAGACTTGCAAAACTTCAGGAAAAATACGGCCAAGACAAAGAAAAGTTGAGCCAGGAAACAATGAAGTTATATCAGGAAGCAGGCGTTAACCCTATGGGTGGCTGTTTCCCTATGCTAATTCAGTTCCCTGTATTGATTGGTCTTTACAACATCATCAGAAAACCCATGAGCTATGTTATGATGCTTAGTAAAGAAAAAGTAATAGAAGTTGGCAAAATCATTATGGGTGAAAAATTTGATTTTAGCATCAACCAGATTGAAGCTTCACGAAAGCTTGGAGAAAACTTAGATAAGCTTAACGGACTTGTAGATTCTTCTGATGTTGTTAATTTCAATTTCTTTGGTTTTGATTTATCAGTAACACCTTCTTTTAACTTTATCATGGAAAATTGGCAATATGCTTTAATTCCGATTCTAGCAGGTGGTACAACATATCTTGTATCGTTGATTTCTTCAAAAATCAGCGGTTCAAATTCAAATCCTCAGGCGGCAGGCAGCATGAAGACAATGAATGTAATTTTCCCCTTTATGACCGCTTGGTTTGCAATCACTTTGCCTGCAGGTTTAGGTGTTTATTGGACTATTTCAAACTTGTTCCAGATTGCCCAGATGTATATTTTAAATAAGACTTTAAATGTTGATATGCCGGTGCTTGCAGATGCAGATGAAAAGCACTTTAGAGAGCGTAAAAAGAAAAAGAAATAGAAAGGTAGTTAAATATGAGTAAAAGCGTAGAGATCACGGCAAAAACCGTTGATGAAGCGATAGAGATAGCCATCGCTGAGCTGAAACTTGACAGAAGCAACGTAAAAGTTGAAGTGCTTGATTCAGGCAGCAAAGGCATTTTTGGTATTGGTGCTAAAGAAGCTGTTGTACGCGTTACTGCCGACGTTGATTTGGAAGGACGTGCAAAAAGCTTTTTAGATGATGTTTTCTTTACTATGGGTATGAAGGTAGACTTTGATATCAAACGTGAAGGAAAAGTAATGAAAATCAACTTAATTGGCGATAATTTAGGTATTGTTATCGGCAAACGCGGAGATACATTAGATGCTTTAGAGCATTTGACAAACCTTTGCGTAAATAAAGGCGATGTAGATTATGTTAAAGTAATTTTAGACGTTGAAAACTACAGAGCAAGACGTGAGCAGACTTTAATCAAGCTTGCAAAGAACCTTGCATCGACAGTTCTTCGCACAGGAAAGAAAATTACTTTAGAGCCTATGCATTCTAATGAAAGAAGAATTATTCACGCAACATTACAGTCTAATTCTGATGTAGAAACATACAGTATCGGCGAAGAACCTAATCGTAAGGTTGTAATCGCTACAAAAAAGAAATAATAAACAATAAAAGGTCTGTAAACGATGTGTTGGCAGACCTTTTTTAAAACTGGGGTGGTAAAATGACTAGTCCGTTAGCAGACAGAATAAGGCCTGAAAAATTAGAGGATTTCGTGGGACAATCACATCTGATTGCTCCTGATAAGCTCCTTTATAAAATAATTAAATCAGGAAATATTTCAAATATGATTTTCTACGGACCGTCAGGTACGGGAAAAACCACAATGGCGAATATTGCAGCAAAAATGTGCAAAAAGCGCCTCTATAAGCTAAACGCTACTAATGCATCTGTATCGGACATTAAGGCGATTATAGCAGATATTGGCTCAATAGGCAGTGAAAATGGCATATTGCTGTATTTAGACGAAATACAAAACTTCAACAAAAAGCAGCAGCAGTCTTTACTTGAAGTTATAGAAAACGGTTCTGTGACTTTGATTGCAAGTACTACGGAAAATCCCTACTTTTATGTATATAATGCGATTTTAAGCCGTTCTTCTGTTTTTGAATTTAAGCCCTTAGAAAAAGAAGATGTTGAAAAGGCGGTAAAACGCGGCGTTAAAATATTAGAAAAAGAATTATCAACAAAGATTAAGTTCGAAAAAAACGCTCTTTCTGCCATAGCACAAACTAGCGGAGGAGACGTAAGAAAGTCGTTAAATACATTAGAACTATGTGTAAAGGCGTCAGCTGTTACAGCTGACGGGACTATAAAAATTGACATACCGATGGTAGAGCAAGCGGCTTCAAAAAAAGCTTTTAGGCATGACCGTGACGGTGATAGCCACTATGATGTATTATCAGGTTTCCAAAAGTCAATCAGAGGCAGTGACCCTGATGCCGCACTTCATTATCTTGCTCGGCTAATAGAAGCAGGTGATATTGCATCTATTACCAGACGTCTTATGGTTATTGCGTCGGAAGATATAGGCCTTGCATATCCTATGGCGGCAACTATTGTTAAGTCTTGTGTAGACAGTGCGTTACAGTTGGGTTTTCCCGAAGCGAGAATTCCTCTTGCGCAAGCGGTACTTGTACTTGCTACTGCACCAAAATCCAATTCTGTAATTTGTGCAATTGATGAAGCATTAGCAGACATTAGTTCAGGCGACGCCGGAGAAGTTCCGCCACATCTAAAGGATGCTCATTACAGCGGAGCACAGAAACTCGGACACGGTATAGAATATAAATATCCTCACAATTATAAACACAATTACGTGAAGCAAGACTATCTTCCCGAAAAACTTCGCGGAAGAAAATACTACAATCCTTCTGAGAATAAAAACGAAAACGCAATAAAGAAGTATTGGGAAGAAGTAAAAAAGGACAACTAAAATGAGTGCTTACAGTAAATTTGCAGAAATATACGACAGCCTTATGACTGACGTACCCTACAATAAAATAGCAGATATTATAGATAAAAGAATACAGAAGCATAAGATATCTAATAAGCTTGTTTTGGACCTTGCCTGTGGAACAGGCACGCTTACGGCGGAGCTTATGGAAAAAGGTTACGAGCTGATAGGCGCTGACGCTTCTGCTGAAATGTTAAATATCGCGCGCGCTAAATGTCCTGATGTGTTGTTTTTAAATCAATCCATGGAGGAGCTTGAGCTCTACGGAACGGTAGGTACAATAGTATGTTGCCTTGATAGCTTAAACTATGTTTTGGACGAAGAAAGTCTTAACGAAGTGATAAAGCTCTGCAACAACTATTTAGAGCCGGACGGTCTGCTGATTTTTGATATAAATACAGAGTATAAGTTCAAAAACGTGCTTGCAGATAATATCTTTACATTTGACACTGATGACATTTTCTATATTTGGGAAAATAATTACTGCGAAGACGAGAAGCTCTGTGATTTTTATCTTACGTTTTTTGTAAAGGAAAATGATAGTTATACGCGATTTGACGAAACTCATACAGAACGGGTATACTCAGAAGAAGAAATCGAAAATACGCTTAAAATAAATGGTTTTGAAGTACTTGAAAAGTTAGACGACTTTACAGAAAACCAAGCGACAAAAGTGAGCGAGCGAATAATGTATGTTTGCAAAAACAGAGATTCCATTCAGGCAAAACATCAATAGGAGAATAAATATGAAACAGATAATATTAGTAAAATATGGTGAAATAATTTTAAAGGGATTAAACAGACATTCCTTTGAAGATTTACTTATTAAGAATATAAAAGGGGCATTAAGACCTAACAAGGCAGAGGTTTGGCGTGCTCAGGCGACTATCTATATTGATATGGCAGACCCTGCCGTAATTGATGATGCGGTAGAAAGTCTAAAGAAAGTTTTTGGTATTGTTGCTATTATCAAGGCTTACGTTTTATCAAAGGACTTTGAAGAATTAAAAGAACAGGCAAAAGAATGCCTAAAAGAAGAATTAGAAAACGCCAAAACATTTAAGGTAGAAGCAAAACGCGCTGATAAAAAGTACCATATGACATCTCCTGAAATCTGTATGGAGTTAGGTGGCTACTTGTTTGAAAGCTTCCCAAATTTAACAGTAGATGTTAAAAACCCTGAAAAAATCGTTACTGCTGAAGTGAGAGAAACAAACATCTACGTATACTGTAAACGTGAAAAGGGCCTTGGCGGTATGCCTGTAGGCTCAAATTCCAAGGGCATGCTTCTTCTGTCCGGTGGTATAGACAGCCCTGTGGCAGGTTATATGTGTGCAAAGCGTGGACTTGGTCTTGAATCTGTTCATTTCTTTTCACACCCATATACAAGCGAACGCGCAAAAGATAAGGTTTTGACGTTGGCAAAGCTTTTAGGAAAATATACAGGCGGCATGAAAGTTCATGTAGTTCCATTTACAGACATTCAGCTTGAAATCAAAGAAAAATGTCCATCAGAACAGCTTACAATTATCATGAGAAGATTTATGATGGCAATCGCTGAAAAAGTGGCTGAAAAAAACGGTGCAAAAGCTCTTGTTACAGGCGAAAGCATTGGTCAGGTAGCAAGCCAGACTGTAGAAGCTATGTATGTAACTAATGAAATTGTAAAAATGCCGGTATTTCGTCCCGTAATCGGCATGGATAAAGAAGAAATTATAACCATAGCAAGACAGATAGACACATTTGAAACATCAACACTTCCTTATGAGGATTGTTGTACTATATTTACACCAAAACACCCATTAACAAAGCCTAAACTTGAAAATATTAAAAAGTCAGAACGTCTTTTAGATTTTGACAGACTTGTACAAGAAGCGGTAGATGGTATTGAAACAGTAGAGGTTTAAAATGAGCTTACTTAGTTTATCTAAAGTAAATAAATATTTTGGAGAAAGATGTCTTTTTGAAAATGTATCATTTTCTGTAGAAAACCACGACAAAATAGGACTCATCGGTGCAAACGGAACAGGAAAAACGACTTTATTTAAAATGATATTAGACGGAAATACACCTGATGGAGGAGATATCTTTTTTTCAAAAGAAACAAACATCGCATATCTTGAACAACACGCAGGCATAAATTCAGAACTGTGTGTTTACGATGAAGTATTGACAGTGTTTTCTCATCTTAAAGATATAGAAGATAAGATGTTGGAGCTCACAGGAAATATTGAAGCAAACTTAGGCAATGCAGAAGAAAACGCCGACAAACTCCATCGTTTGAACGAAGAATACAGAGAAAAAGACGGCTACACCTATAAAAATTTGACAAAAGCCTGTCTTTTGGGTCTTGGTTTTTCCGAAGATGACTTAAATAAACCTTTTTCATCTTTAAGCGGCGGTCAAAAAACGAGAGTGTGCCTCTGTAAAATTTTATTAGGCGGTTCTAATCTGTTGCTTTTGGACGAGCCTACAAACCATCTTGATATCGCATCTGTAGAATGGCTCGAAAATTTTCTTGCAAATTACAAAGGTGCGTTTATTGTTATATCTCATGACAGATATTTTTTAGATAAAGTAACAAACAAAACCTACGAGCTTGAATATCAACATTTAACGACTTATGATGGCAACTATTCTAAATATTTGACATTAAAAGAAGAAAACGAGAAATATCTGGAAAGAAAATACGAAAATACAATGCGCGAAATAAAGCGCATCGAAGGAATAATAGAACAGCAAAAACGTTGGAACAGAGAAAGAAATATAAAGACTGCTGAGAGCAAACAGAAATCTGTTGACAGACTCAAAGAAACATTAGTTTTGCCAAAAGAGGAGCTTGACAACATCAAGCCTCGATTCGAAATCACAAGAACAGGCGGAAATGAAGTTTTAGAGGTCAAAAACCTCTCTAAATCCTTTGATAATAACACATTGTTTTCTAATATAGATTTTCTTATAAGACGAAAAGAACGTGTGTTTTTATTAGGTGATAACGGCTGCGGAAAAACGACGCTGTTTAAATTGATTTTAGGCGCAGAAAAGCAAGACAGCGGAGAGATAAGATTAGGCAGCAGCGTTGATATAGGATACTTCGATCAGACGCAATCAACGCTTGATTATTCAAAAACATTGTTTGATGAAGTAGCAGATAGTTTTCCTGAATTAACAATTACAGATGTGAGGAACGCATTGGCAGGTTTTCTGTTTAAGGCTGATGATGCTTTTAAGTTCATATCGGAATTGTCAGGTGGAGAAAGAGCGCGACTGATGCTTTTGAAGCTAATGTTGAAGCGTGCAAATTTCTTGCTTTTAGACGAACCTACCAATCACCTTGATATAAGATCACGGGAAGTATTAGAAGATGCTCTTTGTGATTATCCCGGAACAATTTTTGCGATTTCTCACGACAGATACTTTATAAATAAGCTTTCGAATCGAATAATGAGATTAAATAAAAAGAAAATAGAAAACTACAGTGGCAATTATTCATATTTTCTCGAAAAAAGCGCAAAAATCACCCCTGAATTGCCAAAAGAATATACGAAACAAACATCGAGCGACAAGGAAGATTATCTAACACAGAAAAAAATTGCCTCGGATGAGCGCAAACGAAAAAACAAGATAGAAAAACTGGAAAACGAAATAGCCCTAACAGAGGAAAAAATATCTCAATTAGAAGAAAAGCTTAATGCACCTGATGTGGTATCGGATTACCTTGAATGTGCTAAAATAACCGAAGAAATTGATGAGTTAAACGAAAAGATACTTTCTTTATATGAAGAGTGGGAGAGCCTGCAGTAATGCAGGCTATTTTATTGTCAATATATGACTAAAAAAACATCTTGATTTTTCTATTGTGTAGTTGTATAATTATATTGTTCAAATTTAATCAAATATATAGAAAAGGATGAGTGATTTATGCGAGTAATTGTATGTAACACTTACGAAGAAATGTCAAAAGAAGCAGCAAAAATCATAGCTGCACAGGTACACATGAAACCTAATTGCGTACTCGGGCTTGCAACAGGCTCAACACCCGTTGGTGCTTATAACGAACTTGTTGATATGTACAAAAAAGAAGAAATTGATTTTAAAGATGTAACGACCTTTAATCTCGATGAATATTACCCCATAAAGAGAGATAACGACCAGAGTTATTATTATTTTATGCACGACAATCTCTTTAACTACATCAACATACCCGAAGAACGTATCCACGTATTAAACGGCGAAGTAGCAGATCCCGAAAAAGAATGTGCAGATTATGATAAGCACATCGACGAACACGGCGGAATCGACCTTCAACTTTTAGGCATCGGCAGAAACGGTCACATCGCTTTTAATGAGCCTGATGAAAATCTTATCTCCGGCACACATGTTACATCACTTACTGATGATACAATCGATGCAAACGCAAGATTTTTTGCTGATATCAAAGATGTTCCTACAAAGTCATTGACAATGGGTATGGCATCTATTATGAAATCAAGAAAAATTCTTATCTTAATCAACGGAAAAGGCAAGAGTGCAGCATTGAAAAAACTCTTATCAGGTGAGATTTCCACATCTTGTCCTGCAACTATGCTCAATATGCACAACGATGTAATTGTTATTTGCGACAAAGAAGCATACGAAGGCTAATTAAAAAAATTAAGAGACTGCAGAGTTTTCTGCAGTCTCTTTTTTTGACAAAAGAAAAGGCAGAACATTAAGTTCTGCCTTTAAAATTTAAGCACGAAGCTTTTTAGCGAGCTTTTTCTGTTTGCTTAATGACTTAAATCCTGCCCATACTGAACCTGCAAGGAATATACTTGAATACGTTCCGGCAAGTAAACCTACCATAAGGGGAAGTGCGAAGTCTTTGATTGAGTCAACGCCTAAAATATACAGAAGAACAACAGGAACGATTGTTGTTATGGTTGTATAAATAGAACGCTTCAATGTCTGTGAAACACTGGTATTTACTAATACTTTCAAATCTCTTGTTGCTTTGCCTTGATTTTCACGTACACGGTCAAATATAACGATTGTATTGTTGATTGAGTAACCGATAATCGTAAGCATTGCAGCGATAAAGTTTGCATTTATCGGGATTCTGAAAATTACATAGAACGAGAGCATTATCAGCACGTCGTGAATAAGACAGATAACAGCTGAAATACCAGTGAAAAATTCAAATCTAATTGTGATGTATACAAGCATCAAAAGACAAGCAATTAAAGCCGCACGTAATGCCTGTGAGCGAAGTTCAGCACCCATTGTAGCTGTAACGTCTTCTACTTGTAAAACGGCTGTTCTTTCTATTTCGTATTTTTCACATAAGGCATCGATGATTTTGTCTCTTACATTACGCTCGATAGGTGTAGTCTGAATGATAATAACATTATCATCAGAGTTTAAAACTTTGGGTGTTGTGATAGAAGCATCAGCTTTTTTAACAACGTCTGCAACTTTGTCTAAATCTACCTTTTTACCCATGTCAACATACATTGTCATACCACCGGCAAAGTCTACGTCCTGTACAAAACCGCCACTGGTAAAGAAAAAGATAACACCAATTAAAACAATAACGAGGGGTACCAGAAAATAAATTTTTGCTTTTTCTACTATATTTAACATTATTCTGTTACCTCCTTTTTCTTGTTAACGCCATACCAAGCAACGTTCTTGATTTTTAAATTTACAACAAGATTCAAAAGGTACTTGGTAATAAATATTGCTGTAAACATACTAACAACAGTACCGATTGCAAGTGTTACAGCAAAGCCCTGAATTGTACCTGTACCGAAGATGTAGAGTACAACTGCTGCAATGATAGTTGTGATGTTTGCGTCGATAATTGCAAGAAAGGCTCTGTTAAAGCCTGAGGTTACAGAAGCTTTTACGGTTTTACCGAGCTTTAATTCTTCCTTAATACGCTCAAATATAATAACGTTTGCGTCAACTGCCATACCTATTGAAAGGATAACACCGGCAATTCCGGCAAGGCTTAAGTTGATACGGAATAATGTCATAATGTATACAACGATTGCAATATAAGCTAAAAGCGCAATGTCAGCAACCAAACCGGGAAGTCTGTATATTACAAGCATAAACAACAAAATAACAAGAATACCGATACCTGCTGCAATCAAGCTGGTCTTTAACGCTTCTTCACCAAGTGTGGGTCCGATAGAACTCAATTCTACATCTTTAATAGAGAAGGGGAGATTACCGGAATTGATTAGAGCTGCAAGCTCGCCTGTTTCTGATGCGTCGGTAAATCCACCTGAAATAATACATTCTTGTGAATCGATAGCCTGTTTAACCGATGGCTGACTGATAACATTTTCATCAAGCATAATAGCAATGTAGTTTGAACCCTGAGGTTTTGTTGCTGCTACTTGTGTAGCCTGATAGAACTTATCAACACCTGACTTTTTGAGCTTAAGTTTTACATAATAAACAGAAACCTCTGTTTCGTCTACAGGACCGTATGCTGCTGTAGCAGAATCTACGTCCTTTGCTTCTAAAACAGTATTACCATCTGAATCCTTAAAAGTTAAAACAGCTGTCTGGCCTAAAGTGTCAACTGCTTCTTTCGGATCCTGGATTGAAGGGATTTCAATTCTTATTTTCTTTTCGCCCTGGCGTGAAGTAGTAGCTTCGCTATAACCTAAAGCGTCAAGTCTGTTTCTTAATACATTTTCAACTGATTGCATCTGTTCTTCAGTAGCAGATTCAGTTTGTGCTTCGTATGTGATAACAGAACCGCCTACCAAATCAAGACCCTGTCTGATGCCCCAATTTTCATCTAAGGCGTTAGGGTATTTGATGTCGTAACCAAATAAGTTAATGTTCATACCTCCAAGTACGACACTAACGGATACGGCAATAAGAAGTAGGGCGATTGCTAATTTCGCAATACTTTTTTTCATTTGTCTGCCTCCTTTAAAATCGCATACAATTATTATATATTTTTATTGGGTTTAAGTCAACAAAAAAATAGAAAAAAACATAAAAAGTTTGTAAAAATAATTTTTAAATAAATACTTGAAATATTTATAAAAATATGTTAGAATAGGACAAAATGAATATTTTAAATACTATGATGAAGCAAAGTAACCTCGCAAACACCACCAAAGAGAGAATTTCTCATCGGCTGAAAGGAAATTCGGTTAAGGCGTAAGGCGAAATTTCACTTCGGAGTTTCGTACCTGAACTTACCAGTAGGGTATGACGAGTAGTGCCCGTAAGGCATATGATGAGTGCTCTTGTAATTCAAGAGAAATTGGGTGGTACCGCGGATTTTACAGATGTCCGTCCCTTTATGGGACAGACATCTTTTTTATTGTCCCGTAAACTGTCAGGAATCGCTCACGTCCCGACAGAAAGATTCGGTGAGCAGAAAGGTTTTAAAATTTATGAAAGAACAGTTGTTGGCAATCAGAAAGTCAGCAGAAGAAAAATTGGCAACACTTACTTCCTTACAGGATTTAGAAGAAGTAAGAATCTCTGTGCTCGGAAAAAAAGGCGAATTAACACAAGTACTTCGTCAAATGGGTAGTTTATCTGCAGAAGAACGCCCTGTAATCGGCGCTTTGGCAAACGAAGTACGCGAGGCAATTGAAAACGCTATTTCAGAAAGAAAAGAAGCTCTCGCTGCAGCTGCACGTGAAGAGAAACTCAAAAATGAAGTTATTGACGTTACAATGGCAGGCAAAAAGCCTGAAATTGGCGGACTTCATCCTATTACAAAGGTATTAGATGAGGTTAAGAATATATTTTTAGGTATGGGATTTTCAATTGCAGAGGGTCCTGATGTTGAGCTTGATTATTACAACTTTGAGGCACTCAACATTCACAAGGAACACCCTGCACGTGATACACAGGACACATTTTATGTAAGTGATAATGTAGTTTTACGTACACAGACATCTCCTATGCAGATTCGTGTAATGGAACACGCAAAACCTCCTATCAGAATCATAGCTCCCGGCAGAGTTTACAGAAGTGACTCTGTTGATGCTACACATTCACCTGTTTTCCATCAGATTGAGGGACTTGTGGTAGATAAGGGCGTTACAATGGCAGATTTAAAAGGAACTCTTGAGCAGTTTATTAAATCTCTCTACGGCCAAGATGCAAAAATCAGACTTCGTCCCCATCATTTCCCGTTTACAGAGCCAAGTGCTGAAGTTGACGTATCTTGCTTTGTTTGTGGCGGAAAAGGTTGCCGCGTATGTAAAGGCGAAGGCTTTATCGAAATTCTTGGTGCCGGTATGGTGCATCCTGACGTTCTCCGTCGTTGCAACATTGACCCTAACGAATACAGCGGCTTTGCTTTCGGTTTAGGCCTTGAACGTATTGTTATGAGAAGAATGAACATCGACGATATGCGTCATTTGTACGAAAACGACATTAGATTTTTGAAACAGTTCTAAGTTTACGGAAGAGAGGTTATTGATATGAAATTACCATTAAGTTGGTTATCTGATTATACAGATATGTCAGGTATCACACCTGAAGAATATAATCACGCCTTGACAATGTCTGGTTCTAAAGTAGAGGGCATTGAAAACATAGGCGACAAAATACAAAACATTGTTACAGGTAAAATTTTAAGTGTAGAAAAGCATCCCGATGCAGACAAACTCAAAATCTGTATGCTTGATGTAGGCACAGAAATTCTGCAGATTGTAACAGGTGCAGACAATGTAAAACCAGGACAAACTGTTCCTGTTGCAAAGGACGGAGCATTGCTTCCTGACGGCACAAAAATCAAGAAAGGAAAGCTACGTGGCGTCGAGTCAAACGGTATGCTTTGTTCATACGAAGAAATCGGTATGACACAGGAAGATTTTCCTGATGCTGAATACGGAATTCTTATTTTAGAAGACGGACTTCCTTTAGGTAAGGACATCAAAGAAGTATTTGGTCTTGACAACCCTGTTGTTGAGTTTGAAATCACATCAAACCGTCCTGATTGCTTTAGCGTAATCGGTCTTGCTCGTGAAACTGCCGTTACATTCAACAGACCTTTTAACGTACACGAGCCTGTTGTAAAAGGTTCTGGTGACGACATCAATAAATACATGAAAATTAACGTTGAAGAACCTAAACTCTGTAAACGTTATACAGCAAAAATGATTAAAAATGTTAAAATTGGTCCGTCTCCTGCGTGGATGGTAAAAAGACTACAGTCTTGCGGTATTCGTTCCATCAATAACATTGTAGATATTACAAACTACATTTTATTAGAATATGGTCAGCCCATGCACTCATTTGATATGTCTTATCTTGAGGGTGGAGAAATCAACGTAAGACTCGCAAAAGACGGCGAAAAAATGACAACCTTAGACGGAGCAGAACATACTTTAGATAGCTCTATGCTTATGATTTGCGACGGTAAAAAACCTGTTGCGGTTGCAGGTGTAATGGGTGGCGAAAACTCAGAAGTAAGAGAAGACACCAAAACAGTATTGTTTGAATCTGCTACGTTTTTAGGCTCATCTGTACGTATTACCGCTAAAAAACTCGGTCTTCGTACAGAAAGTTCATCAAGATACGAAAAAGGACTCGACACAGAAAATACATTGCCTGCAGTAATGCGTGCTTGTGAACTCGTAGAAGAACTCGGCTGTGGCGAAGTAGTCGATGGCATTATTGACGTTTACGGCACAAAACCCGAAACAGTAAAAATCAAGTTTGAGCCTGAAAAAATAAACGAATTTATCGGTTTTTCTGTTCCTAAAGATGTAATGGCAGAAACCTTAACAGCACTTGGTTTCAAAATTGACGGTGATGAAATCACAGTTCCCACATATCGCCCCGACGTTCTCTGTTTTAATGATATAGCAGAAGAAGTTGTTCGTATGTACGGCTACGACAAGATTCCCTCGACTCTTATGGACGGAGATACAACCGTTGGTGTAAAAACATATTCTCAGCAGATAGAAGACAGAGTGAAAAATACTTTAGTTGGCTGCGGACTATACGAAACATTGGTGTTTAGTTTTACAAATCCCAATATCTTTGACAGGCTCAATATGCCTAAAGACAGCGACAAGAGAAATACTGTAGTAATTACTAATCCTTTAGGCGTAGAAAATTCAATTATGCGTACAACTGCTATCGCATCAATGATGGAAGTTGTATCAAGAAACGAAAACTTCAAAGCAGAAAAGGTAAGACTTTTTGAACTTGGAAAAATCTATATACCCAAAGAGGGTGAAGATTTACCTGAAGAAAGAAGAGTGGTGACAATCGGTATGTTCGGCGATTGTGATTACTACGATTTAAAGGGTATAGTTGAAACCATGCTTGATGATTTGGGCATTATGAAGCGCTCTTTTGACCCCGAAAAGAATAATTCTACATTCCATCCGGGAAGATGCGCAAATCTTTCTGCAGGCGGTAAGATAATCGGTACACTTGGACAGATTCATCCCGCTGTTGCTGAAAACTACGGAGTTTCATCTGATGTGTATGTTGCTGAAATTGACTTTGAAGATATGTTAAGTTTAGCAAAAACCGAAAAAACTTACAAAAAACTTCCCAAATACCCTGCATCACAGAGAGACCTTGCTCTCATTGCTGATGATACGGTTTTGGCAGCACAGATTGAAAACATTATCAAAAAGAAGTCAGGCAATATTTTTGAATCTTTGACACTCTTCGACGTGTACAAAGGAAACCAAATTCCTGAAAACAAAAAATCTATGGCATACTCAATTGTATTCCGTGATGAAAACAAAACTTTGGTTGATGATGATATCAATCCTATTATTGAGAGTATCTTAAAAGAACTTTCGGAAAAATTAGGTGTAACCTTAAGATAATTGGTGATTATATGTACAATTGCGTTAAAATCACCCCGAAAAAACTCAATGGAATCGTGTGTGCGCCACCATCAAAAAGTGTGGCGCACCGCGCTATTTTGAGCGCAGCGCTTGCTTCGGGAAAAAGTAAAATTTCAAATTTGTCATACAGTCAAGATATTTTAGCGACGCTTTCTGCGATTTGCGTTTTAGGCGCAGATGCAGTAGTGTCTGATGATAGTGTAACTGTAAACGGAATCTGTAAAGGTAAATCCCTTAACGGAGAACTGATCGACTGTAACGAGTCAGGTTCCACACTTCGATTTATAATTCCGATTGCACTGGCAATAGGTGGGGAGTTTGCTGTTACAGGTAGAGGGCGATTATTAGAGCGTCCTCTTGACGATTATTACAGAATATTCGACGAAAAGGGAATTTCTTATAAAAAAGAAGATGACAAGATATTTTTCTCGGGAAAATTATCAAGCGGAATATACAAACTTTCAGGTGATGTCAGTTCGCAGTATATAACAGGTTTGATTTATGGCTTATCTATGTTAGAAGATGATAGTGAAATATTTATAACTACACCATTAGAGTCTGCAGGTTATGTTGAAATGACTTTGGAAATGTTGTCAAATTTTGGCATTATTATCGAAAAAAGTGACGATTTAAGACACTTCTACATTAAAGGTGGTCAGTGTGGTAAAGCCATTGATTTATCAGTAGAGGGCGATTATTCACAGGCTGCATTTTATTTCGTTGCTAATGCCATGGGAAGTAATACAACCATCGAGGGTTTAAATAAAAATTCTTCTCAGGGTGACCGTGAAATTATCAATGTAATAGAAAAACTAAAAGAAAACAAGCAGGAACACACAATTGATGTGAGCCAGATTCCTGACCTTGTACCCATAATGACAGCTCTGGCAACACAGACAGAGGGTACGACTCATATTGTAGGTGCGAAAAGATTAAGAATCAAAGAAAGCGACAGACTTTCTGCTATTACTAATGAGTTAACAAAACTCGGTGCAAAAATCGAAGAAAAAGAAGATTCGCTGATTATTTACGGCAAAACCAAATTAACAGGTGGAGAAGTGGATAGTCATAACGACCACAGAATCGCTATGTCGATGGCGATAGCGTCTACAGTAGCATCAGGAGATGTTATAATACACGGCGCTGATAGTGTTAAAAAATCCTATGAAAATTTCTGGGAAAAGTTTCGTGAATTGGGAGGGGAAATAGAGTATGTCTAATAGTTATGGAAAGATTTTTAGAATAAGCCTGTTCGGAGAATCGCATTCTGCGGCTATAGGCGTAGTTTTAGACGGTGTTCCGTCAGGTGTTGAACTTGATATGGATGAAATTTTATTTGAAATGTCAAGACGAGCACCGGGAAAAAATGCTTTTTCAACTTCGAGAGCCGAAAGCGATCTTCCTGAAATATTAAGTGGCTTTTTTAACGGAAAAACCACAGGAACTCCAATTTGTGCAGTTATAAGAAATAACAATACCAAATCAAGCGATTACAACCCTGATGTTTTAAGACCGTCTCACGCGGATTACACAGGCAAAATACGTTATAACGATTTTAATGATTACCGCGGCGGCGGACATTTTTCGGGAAGACTCACAGCCCCGATAGTATTTGCCGGAGCAATAGCAAAACAAATACTAAAAAATGAAAATATCAAAATTTATTCACATATTAAAAATATAGGAAATATAAGCGATAAAGCCGTTGATATGGTATCGCCTGACGTTTCCTCTCTTGAAAAATTAAAATACGAAACATTACCGTTTTTGTGCGATAAAGCTAAAAATGCGGCAGAGGGTGAGATACTTTCAGCAAAGCAAAACGGCGATTCCATAGGTGGAAGTGTAGAAGCAGTTATTTGCGGAATAAAAGCAGGTATAGGCTCTCCGTTCTTTGATTCTGTAGAAAGTAGAATCTCGTCTATGATGTTTTCGATTCCTGCGGTAAAATCTATAGAATTTGGCGTAGGCTGTGAATTTTCAAAAATGCTTGGAAGTCAGGCAAATGATAGTTTCGTAACAGATGGAGAATCAATAACAACTAAAACCAATAACAACGGCGGTATAAATGGCGGAATCACAAACGGAATGCCTGTTGTGCTTTCTGTAGCGGTTAAGCCAACTCCATCAATATCTTTAGAGCAGGAAACAGTCAACTACAATACAAAAGAAAACATCAAAACACAAATTGCAGGACGTCATGACCCGTGCATCGTTCAGCGCGCAGTTCCTGTTGTTGAAGCAGCTTTGGCTATTTCCGTACTTGATATGGTTCTGGAGGCAAAAACGTATGCTTGATAAATACAGAAAACAAATTGATAAAATAGACAAAAAATTTACCACACTTTTTGAAAAGCGTATGGACGTCGCAAAAAAAGTCGGCGAATATAAAGCTGAAAAAAATATGGAAATTTTTGTTGCAGAAAGAGAAAAAGCAATTCTTGCAAAAAGATGTGGGCAGATTAAGAATCTTGAATACAAAAAGTATGCGGCTGATTTTTTTGAAAACGTAATGCGTATATCACGCGGCCTTCAGGCTACAATCGTTAAAAATGCTAATAACGAAAAGTATGCTCGAGCAATGTTTTCAGACAAAAATCTTACCGTTGCATACCCCGGGATTGCCGGCTCTTACAGCGGAGAAGCATTGAAGACATTCTTTCCTGATGTAGAAAAAATAGTAAACGTAGAAACCTTTAATGATGTTGCGGAATTAGTATCAAAAGGCGACGTAAATTATGGTGTTTTGCCCTTTGAAAATAACTCATCAGGAGCCGTTGCTGATACATTAGACCTTTTGATTTCACACAATCTCTGTATTGCAGGCGAAATAAGCATAAGTATAAATCACTGTCTTTCGGGAACAGAGGATTGTGAATTGTCGGACATAAAAGAAGTGTATTCTCACAGTCAGGGCTTTTTGCAGAGTAAGACATTTTTGGAAAAGTTACAGGGCGTTAAGCATATTCCTCTTGATAATACTGCCTACGCTGCAAAATTAGTATCAGAAAGCAAAGATAAAACCAAAGCTGCCATTGCAAGCAAGCTTGCGGCAGAAACTTACGGCTTAAAAGTACTAAAAGAAAATATAAACGAAAATACATCTAACAGCACAAGATTTGTTATAGTTTCCAACAAATTAACTGTTGACGACACATGTGATAAAATAAGTGTCGTGTTCACAACTCGACACAAAAGTGGTGCTCTTTGTGATGTGTTGGCTGTTTTTGCTCAAAATTCAATAAACATTTCCCATATTGAATCACGTCCGTTAAAAGAAAGAAATTTCGAGTACGTTTTTCACATTGATTTTGAGGGAAACCTTACTGATGAAAATGTTGCATCAACCATATCTCAAGTAAAGAGTCTTGGAGCAGAGTTTACGGTTTTGGGAAACTATAAATCACAAATCAACAAGTAGAGGCAAAACTATGAATAAAAATATTGTTTTAATAGGTATGTCGGGCGCAGGCAAAACAACTATTGGTAAAGCATTGTCGTACAGACTTAAAAAAGCTTTTTTAGATATTGATGCTTTCATAGAAGAAAAAAATGGAATGAGCATCTCGGAAATTTTTGAAAAAAATGGCTCGGATTATTTTCGCTCTCTTGAAACAGAAGCGGTAAAACACATCAGTGAAAATTATGAAAACACTATAATTTCAACCGGCGGAGGAGTAGTGTTAAATCCTGAAAATATGAAATATCTCAAAGATACAGGAACGGTAATATACCTGAATCGCTCTGTAGAAAGTATATTAAAAACCCTAAATGCAGAGAAAAGACCTCTTCTAAAAGACAATCCCGAAAAATTATATGATATGTATAAAGAGCGTCACCCACTGTATTTGAAATATGCAGATATTTGCGTATTAAACGAAGAAAATCTTTCGGATTGCGTTGACAATATCTGTAGTGCTATACAATAAAAAAAAGAACACGTACACCGTGTTCTTTTTTTATTTGATTTCTTTTGCTAATTTTCTCATCTCGGTATATGTTTTAGTAGCAAATGCATGGTTCTTTAACTTTGCAGAATCTCTAACGCCTTTTAAATACCAAGCAAAATGCTTTCTCATTTCGGGAACGCCGATTCTTTCAGGCTTATATTCTTCCATCAGGTCAATGTGTCTAAGTAACGTGTTTTGTTTGTCCTGTATAGTCACATCAGCAGGGGAATTACCCCCAAAAACGGCCTTGATTTCTTTGAAAATAAAAGGATTGCCGAGAACGCCTCTACCAACCATTAAACTGCTACAGCCGGTTTTTTGAAGTATTTCTACGGCAGTAGCGCCACTTACCACGTCACCATTTGCAATTACAGGGATTTTTACGGCTTCTTTCACTGCGTGAATGATGTCGTAATTCGCTTTGCCGGAATAAAATTGCTCTTTGGTTCTTCCGTGAACAGTAACGGCTGAAACTCCTGAATTTTCCATGATTTTTGCAAAGGATACAGCGTTAATATTGTTTTCATCCCATCCGGAACGAAATTTAACGCTTACAGGAATAGAAACTGATTTCACAACAGCTTCAGCAACTTTTCCTGCTAAAACTTCATCGCGCATAAGAGCACAACCGTCTCCGTTTTTTACAATCTTAGGAGCAGGGCAGCCCATATTTATATCTAAATATTTAACTCCCGAATCCTCTAAAATTTTAGCGGCCTCTGCCATTATTTCAGGTTCGTTTCCAAACAACTGAACTATTAAAGGATCTTCTGTTTCGTTTGTTCTTAGAAGTTCTGCGGTTTTTTTGTCTTTGTAATGCAAACCTCTTGAACTTATCATTTCAGATACCACAAGGTCTGCGCCGTATTCTTTGCACAAAGTGCGAAAGGGTAGGTCGGTTATTCCTGCCATTGGTGCGAGGAAAACTTTATTTTCATAAAAATTACTCATATCAATAAGCGGCAGTTATCTGGTTCCAGATTTCAAGATATTTTTGGTTGATATCTCCCTCGCTGCGAAGCATTTCGCTTTTACCTATAATATCACTGTCAGGGTAAAGTCCTTTGTTGTTCTTTATTTCATCAGGAAGAAGTTCTAAACCCTCTACGTTTGTAATTCCATAGTAAGTATCAAGTGCATTTTTAGCTGCAATTTCAGGCTTGTGCATAAAGTTGATAAAGCTTTCAGCACCAAGCTTATTTTGAGCATTTTTAGGAACAACCATAGCATCTACACAGTAGATAGTACCATTTTCAGGAATTGCATATCTTAATGTTTCTTTTTCAGCCATAGCTTTTCCTGCTTCGCCGGAATAAACCAGTCCTAATGCGCCTTCGCCGGAAATAATTTTATCTTTAACTTCGTCTGTTACGTAACCCAAAATCAATGGACGCTGCGCTAAAAGTTCGTTTTTTGCTTCTTCTAATTCTTTATCATTTGTTGTGTTAACAGAGTATCCGAGTTTTTTCAACGTCATACCGATAGAATCTCTGACGCTGTCGAGCATAAAGAGTTTGCCTTCATATTGAGGATTCCACATAACAGACATATCTTTAACATCTTCTTTTACCTTAGTGCTGTCGTAAAGAATGCCAACAGTAGACCACATATACGGAACAGAGTATTTGTTTTCTGCATCATAATAAGGACTCTTAAAAGTTTCGTTTATATACTGGTAATTGGGAATATTATTAAAATCCAAAGGCTGTAAAAGGTCTTCCTTAACAAGCTTATCAATCATATAGTCAGAAGGTATCAAAACATCATACGAAGTAGTTTTGAGCTTTGTATACATATCTTCATTTGAAGCAAATTCGCTGTAAATTACTTTATAGCCTGTAGCTGCTTCGAATTGTTCTATAACACCTTCGCCGATATATTCAGAAGCATTATATACTCTTATAACTTTAGAAGGATCAGTACCACATGCGGCAAATAGTGATGCACACAATAAAAATACTAAAAGTAAAGACAGTGTTTTTTTCATTTCATCATTACTCCTTTGTGTTTAATTATACTTTTTCTTCGGTTTCTTTGTGAGTTCTTATGTTTATTACTATCAAAAGTAACAATATAACTGCAAACATAAGAGCGGAAAGAGCATTGATAGAGGGACTTACACCTTTTTTCGCCGCATTGTAGATTAGTATTGATAAATTTTCCACACCGGGACCGGTAGTAAAATAACTTATAATAAAATCATCAATAGAAAGCGTAAATGCCATCAAAAATCCCGTAATAACACCGGGCATAATTTCAGGTATTGTTACTTTCATTGTAGCAAGTGCAGGCGGTGCGCCCAAATCAAGAGCAGCTTCATAGGTTCTGTTGTCAGCCTGACTAAGTTTAGGCAAAACAGAAAGTATCACATAAGGTATAGAAAACGCCATATGTGCTAGTATGAGGGTCAGTCTTCCGGTAGGAAGCTTTGCCATAAAGAACAAAAGCATTAAAGCTATACCTGTTACGATGTCAGGATTTAACACAGGAAGCATCGTAACATTCATAACGGTTGTGCGCTGCCATTTCTTTAAAGAATGAATTCCGATTGCAGCTGCAGTACCGATGATAGTGGACAGCACTGATGAAACAACTGCAACCAAAATAGTGTTATACAGAGCGGACATAATCTGACCGTCTTGAAACAGTTCAATATACCATTTAAACGAAAAACCTGTCCATACGCGGTATTTTGACTCATTAAAGGAATAAATCATCAAAATAATAATTGGTGCGTACAAAAACAGCAAAATGAGGTAGAGATAAAGTCTTTTGAGTCTTGATTTCATATTATCATACCTCCTTGCGATTCTTTTTCTGAATCAGGCATAACAAGCATACTGAGAAGTATCAGTATCATAAGAATCAAGGACATAGTAGAGCCGAAGTTCCAATCTCCGCCAATGCCAAATTGTTTTTCTATTACGTTTCCCAAAAGATTGACATTATTTCCGCTTAAAATACTGGAAATTGCAAATGTAGTAATAGCAGGAATAAATACCATGGTAATACCGGATGAAATACCGGGCATACTCAATGGAAAAATAACTTTTTTGAATACATTAAATTTATTTGCTCCTAAATCTTCTGCTGCGTTTATGATAGAGTAGTCCATCTTAGAAATAACAGAATATATAGGCAATATCATAAACGGAAGAAAATTATATACCATACCGAAAATTACAGCGCCTTCGCCGTATAAAAACTGAATATATTCTTCGCTGCCTAAAATTCCGATAAATCGCAGGAACTGATTTATAAGACCTTCGTTTTCTAAAAGCGTCAACCAAGAGTATGTACGCAAAAGCAAATTCATCCACATGGGAATAACGATTAAAAACATCATTACACTTTTGTGCTTTAAATCTTTAGATGACAAAATCAGTGCAGCGGGATATCCTAAAATAAGGCATATAACAGTACTGATTGCCGCGTATAAAGCAGAACGCCACAAAACTCCTAAATATAAAGGAGTAAAGAACTTTTTGAAGTTTTCCAAAGAAAACATAAAGCTTCCGTCATCAGATTGTACAGTAAGACCATAAAACGCAACCATCAATATAGGAACTACAATGAATATCAGCGACCATACTATGTAGGGTGCTGAGTACCAACGTCTGTTCATAGTCAGCTCTCCTTTTTCATAATATGGATGTCATTGGGGTAGAAGTCCAGATAAACCGTACTTCCTGCAGGTTCCATGGTGGTAGAATGTACAATCCAGTCATAATTTGCGGCATTTATGTGCATTTCATAGTGAACGCCTTTAAATACAACAGAATTTACGATTCCTGAAATTTTGCCTTTTTCTTTGTCGAATTTTATATCTTCGGGACGAATTACAACGTCTACAAGCTCGTTTTCTTCAAAGCCTTTATCTAAACATTCAAAAGAAGTACCAGCAAAATCAACCAAGAAGTCCTCTTTCATTATGCCGTCAATAATATTACTCTCGCCGATAAAACTTGCAACAAAGGCATTTTTGGGTTCGTTATATATGTCTATAGGAGTACCTTTTTGCTGAATTTTACCATTGTTCATAACGATAATCTCATCGGACATGGTAAGGGCTTCTTCTTGGTCGTGAGTAACGTATATAAAAGTAATACCTAATTTTTTCTGGATTTTTTTAAGTTCTAATTGCATTTCTTGGCGTAGCTTTAAATCAAGGGCACCTAAGGGTTCGTCCAAAAGAAGCACCTCGGGCTCGTTTACCAAAGCACGAGCGATAGCAATTCTTTGCTGCTGACCACCTGAAAGAGAATCGATATTTCTTTTTTCAAAACCACTTAAATTAACTAAATTTAAGATTTCGCTGACTTTTTTAGCGATGGTCTTTTTATCTATTTTCTTTATTGTTAAGCCAAAAGCAACGTTATCAAAAACGTTCATATGCGGAAAAAGAGCATATTTTTGAAAAACTGTATTAAGACGTCTTTTATAAGGGGGAAGAGTAGTAATATCTTCTCCGTCAAAAAATATTTGACCGTTATCAGGCGTCTCAAAACCGCCGATCAGACGAAGCATGGTGGTTTTACCGCAGCCGCTGGGACCTAAAATGGTAACAAACTCATGCCTGCCGATTTCGACACTGAAGTTTTCAAGAATATCCTCTTTACCAAAGCTTTTGGAAATGTTTTTTAATTCAATGATAGCGTTGGACATTTATCACCCTCCTAAACTCAAAATTTTATATAAAAAGTTGATAACAAAAATAAAAGCCGGAACACACATCGTTCTTATGCGTCCGACACCCCACATTTTAAAAATATATCTATAAAGATACTCAAAAAAATGAAATATTTAATTTACAGTTTAATTATAACATATTTTTTTGAAAAAACAACATTTTTTTTAAATATTTTCAAAATAATTTTATGGACAAAATATATAAAATATAATATAATTAAATTGTTATAAAAAAAGCTCGAAAAAGAGCAGAAAGGTTATGGATAATTATGAACAACAATGTACATGAAATGACGCATCCCTTAATCTTACACAAAATTTCAATGATACGTAACGAAAATACGTCCGTTAAAGATTTTCGTGAACTCGTATATGAAATTTCACTTTTGATGGGTTATGAGGCAACAAGAGACTTAGACATGGTATCAGCACCCGTCAAGACGCCTTTAGCAGAAACAACAGGAAAATTCATAGCAAAACAGGTAGCATTAGTTCCTATTCTTCGTGCAGGCCTCGGAATGGTAGATGCCTTGATGAGCATTATTCCTGCAGCAAAAGTTGGCCACGTGGGTCTTTACCGCGACCATGACACATTAGAGCCAAAAGAATATTACTGCAAGCTCCCACCTGATATAAGCGAAAGACAGGTTATAGTTTTAGATCCTATGCTTGCAACCGGCGGCAGCGCAGCAGCGGCTATTGATTTTATCAAAAAAAGAGGCGCAAAGCGAATAAAGCTTATGTGTATAATCGGAGCCCCCGAAGGCGTAGAAGCGATTATGAAGGCACATCCTGATATTGAACTTTTTATTGGCACAATAGATGAAAAACTAAACGAAAAAGGCTATATTGTTCCCGGTCTTGGTGACGCCGGAGATAGACTTTTTGGTACACTTTAAGGAGAATTTTATGAATATAGAAACATTACGACAAGATATGGTTGCTGCCATGAAAAACAAGGACAAGGTCACTAAAGATGCAGTTTCGTCTTTGATTGCCGCCGTTAAAAAGGTTGCTATCGACGAAGGAGTAAGAGATGACATTCCTGATAGCTTAGTTGACAAAGTTATTTCAAAAGAATTAAAATCCATCAAAGAGCAGATAGATACTTGCCCCGACGAACGCGCAGAGTTAAAGGCAGAATACATCACAACATACAAAATTGTTGAAAAATACGCTCCAAAAGTTTTAACGGAAGCGGAAATAAAAGAAATTATAACATCGAAGTTTGCTGATGTTTTAGCTACTAAAAACAAAGGCTTAGTAATGAAAGCTGCCATGGGTGAACTAAATGGTAAAGCTGACGGTAAGCTTATCAACCAGATTGTTTCAGAGTTATGTAAATAAAAAACAGACTGTAGAGTTTTTCTACAGTCTGTTTTTTTATTATTCGCTTATTTCAGCTTCGGGTGAAATATCTTTCTTTTCATCTTTTTCAAAAGCTTCAATAAATTCTTCAGCGTTGATTTTCTCTTTTTCAAAGAGAGCAGCAGCAACATTATGAAGCTTTGGCATATTTTCTGTCAATATTTTTGTACAACGGTCGTACGCATCATCAATGATAGCTTTAACCTCTGTGTCAATTTCTGCAGCGAGTTTTTCGCTGTAAGAACGAGAGTTCGCATAACTCATACCGAGGAATACTTCGTCTTGTTCTGAACGGAAAGAAATAGGTCCGATTTTATCGCTCATGCCATACTTTGTAACCATATCACGAGCGATTTTAGAGGCTCTTTCTATGTCGTTTGAAGCGCCGGTTGAAATATCATTCAAGACAAGCTTTTCTGCGACTCTACCACCTAAAAGGCTAACTAAATCGTCAAGCATATCATTTTTAGATGTGTAGTTTTTGTCGTCTGTAGGAAGCGACAAGGTATAACCACCTGCACGACCTCTTTGAATGATAGAAATTTCGTGAACAGGGTCACAGTTAGGCAATACGTGATGTATGATAGCGTGACCTGCTTCGTGGTATGCAACAAGTTTCTTTTCTTTGTCATTTACAACTTTTGAACGTTTTTCAGGACCTGCAATTACCTTAATTACAGAATCTTCGATATATTTCATTTTGATTTTCTTATCACCTAGTTTAGCAGCTAAAAGAGCCGCTTCGTTCATAAGGTTTTCAAGGTCAGCACCGGTAAAACCAACGGTAGATTTCGCAACAACAGAAAGATTTACATCATCTGCTAAAGGCTTTGCTCTTGAGTGAACTTTAAGAATTTCTTCACGACCTTTGGCATCAGGAGCGTTAACAACGATTTGTCTGTCAAAACGTCCGGGACGAAGAAGAGCAGGGTCTAAGATGTCCGGTCTGTTTGTTGCAGCCATGATGATTATTCCCTCATTTACGCCAAAACCGTCCATTTCAACAAGTAATTGATTAAGTGTCTGCTCGCGCTCATCGTGTCCGCCACCAAGACCTGCGCCACGATGTCTGCCTACAGCATCAATTTCATCAATAAAGATAATGCTGGGAGAATTTGTTTTTGCTTGAGCAAATAAATCACGCACACGTGATGCACCTACACCTACGAACATTTCAACAAAATCAGAGCCGCTTATTGAGAAGAACGGAACTTTTGCTTCGCCGGCAACTGCTTTTGCAAGTAATGTTTTACCTGTTCCGGGAGGTCCTACGAGTAATATGCCTTTGGGAATTCTTGCGCCTAATTCTATAAATTTAGAAGAATCGCGCAGAAAATCTACTATTTCTTCTAATTCTTCTTTTTCTTCATCTGCACCTGCTACATCGCGGAAAGTAATATGAGTTTCGCCGCCCTGTGACATTTTAGCAGTACTTTTTCCGAAGGACATTGCTTTGCCGCCGCCTTGTGACTGGCGCATAATAATAATCCAAAAAACAATAAAAATACCAACAGTCAAAAGCGATGGTAAAAATGAAACCCACCAAGGAAATTCTTCAGGAGCAGGTGTTTCGAGTTTTAATTTGCCATCGTCAAGTTGTGCCTGAATTTCATCTCCGGCGTTAGCATAGAGTATGCTGATAGACGGAATGTGAGCCATTCTAACGTTTGAATTCGGCGTTGTAACTTTCTCTTTAAGAGTAATTGTTGCTGTACGCTCTTCGATTTTCATTTCGGTAACCTGACCGGATTTTATATAGGTCAACAATTCAGAATAGGGTATCTGCTTTACGCCCGGTTGGTGATTAAGCGCGCCGAAAATTAAAACAATCACACCTAAAAGAATGGCGTAGAACCATATTCCGTTAAATTTTCTTTTATTGGGATTTTTCAAAAAATTTCACCTCTGATATTTTATTGCATATAAGTTTATCATATAATATTTTGTATGACAATAGAACAATTTATTTGTTCACTTAATGTTAATTATTTCTATAAACTTCAGGTTTTAATATTCCGATGTAGGGTAGTTGTCTGTATTTTTCGTTAAAATCAAGTCCGTAACCAACAACAAATTCATCGGGAATTTCAAATCCTACATAATCTGCTTTTATATCACGTATGCGTCTCGATGGCTTATCAAGCAAGCAACACAGCTTTATAGATTTAGCATTTTTATCTTTAAAATGTTCAAAGAGATTATATAATGTATTGCCTGTATCTAAAATATCCTCTATAATCAAAACGTGTTTACCTTCAAAGGAAACCCCTGAGTCAAGTTTGATTTTTAGTGTGCCTGAACTTTCAGTAGATGCGCCGTAGCTTGAAACGCACATCATATCAAATGTTACAGGAAAATTCACAAGGCGTACAAGATCTGCGTAAAAGGGAAGAGAACCCTTAAGAACACAAACAAATACAACCTCTTCATTTTCGTAGTCACTGTTAAGCTTTTCGGCAATTTGCGAAATCTTATCCTTTATTTCACTTTCGGTAAAAAGAACTTCTCTAATGTCATTCTTCATGTTCATCCTCCTTATGTATCGAGATTTTTATATAACCGGCATTATTAAGTGAAGCACGAAAGTCCGCGTCGTCTCTTACGCCGGCAAGCCAAAAGATTTTTTCGTTTTTTTCAAATACAGGAAAATTATTTCTTAAAAACGAAGGAATTTTTGAATCAATAAAAATTTCCTTAATCTTTTTATTTCCGCAGTTTGAAAGATTCATTTTATCGCCGTTTTTTCTATTTCTTACAGTAAAAGGGAAGCGGAGCTTGTTTGCGTCAAAATAAACCGTATTTTTGTCCGAAAATGACACATCTCCTGTACCTTCCGTAATATGAATCACCATTTGTAGTTCCGGTATATTATAAATACCGCTTTTTGATATTTTGTAGGAGTAGCTATCGTGTTTTGATATCCTTACAAAATGTGCTTTATTGTACATTACGTAAAAGTCAAGATTTTCATATATTGAAGTCTTAAAACCTTCTCTTATATTGTTACAGATAATGTTTGTAATGCTGCTTGTCAAGCTTTTTCCTGTAAGCGTAAAAACAGTTTTTTTTGCAAGACGTTTTAAAATATATATATCTTGACTTAACAAATCACAAACATTAAAACTAATTCCGTAAGGTTCAGTTTTTCCTATATTTTCAAATATGTTTTCTACAACTTTTTCTATGTAATTATTGGCATCATTAAAGTTTTCGATACTAGCGTAAAAACTCTCCGAAAAATTCGGGTTAAATTCGTCCTTAATGTTGGGGATTAACTTATTTCTGATTTTATTTCTTAAATAAACATTCTCATAATTAGTATAATCTGTGACATTGTCAAGACCTTTACACTCCAAATACTCTTCAATTTCTTTGCGTTTTAAGCAGAGTATAGGTCTTATTACATCAAAATCGTTATGCGCAGATATGCCCGAGAGGCCTTTTAGGTCTGTTCCTCTTAAAAGACGCATTAAAACAGTTTCAATATTGTCGTCCGTGTTATGTGCCGTAGCGATTTTATTAGCGGCAAGGACTTTTTTTAACTCATTGAAAAAAGCGTATCTGGCTGTTCGACCTGCTTCCTCGCAAGATATTTTTAGTTGCTTGGCTAAAGCGTTTACATCAACTTGCTTGCTGTAAAAGGGAAGTCCCATTTTTTTTGATAGAGATTCTACAAATGCCTCGTCCTTGTCTGCATCATCACCACGAAGTTTATGGTTTAAATGAGCTACGTATAGTGTTAATGAGAATTCGTCTTTTAATTCGTTTAAAATATTAAGCATACAAACAGAATCTGCACCGCCTGAAACAGCGCAAATAATACGGTCACCTTTTGCAAGCAAATTATTTTCTTTTATGAATTTCAAGACTTTGTTTTCCATGATTTAACCTGCTTTAAATTTAATGAGTGCTGTCAAGCTCCAAAAATCTGGTGTATTCTCCTTGGAATTTAAGATCAATTGTACGCAAAGAACCACTTCTGTTTTTAGCTATGTTGAGTTTTACAAGATTTCTGTTGTCAGGGTCTTTGTCCTCTCTATATAAAAACATAACAATATCAGCATCCTGCTCGATAGAACCGGATTCACGAAGGTCGGAAAGTTTGGGACTTGAGTCTTCGCTTCGTTTCTCAGAAGCACGTGACAACTGTGAAAGGGTAAGAATCGGCACATCTAATTCTTTGGCAAGAATTTTCAAAGAACGTGACATATCAGAAACTTCCTGCTGTCTGCTTTCAGCGCGATTGCCTTGCATCAACTGTAGGTAGTCGATTACAATAAGGCCTAATCCGCATTCTGCTTTTAATCTCCTGCAAGCGGCTCTGATATCTGCAACCTTAACAGCTGTTTTTTCGTTTATGTATATAGGTGCTTTGCCTAATGAATTTAGGGCAAGAGCTATTTTTTCCCAATCATCATCATCAAGTTCACCTGTACGCAAATGTGCGCTGTCAATAAGCATTTCAGAGCTCATAATCCTTGATGCCAGCTGTGGGCCTGACATTTCAAGGCTGAATATTGCAACAGGCACATTACCTTTGATTGCAGCATTTGCTGCAATGTTAAGTGCAAGGCTTGTCTTACCAACACTGGGACGAGCGGCTAAGATTATAAGGTCAGATTTCTGCAAACCGTTAAGCTCTGCATCAAGAGTCTTAATGCCGGTAGGAACACCTGTAAGCTTACCTTTGTTATTATAAATAGCAGTGAGGTTATCGTGCGTATCAATCAAAATATCTTTTATGTGACGCAAACCACTGCTTTTATTTTCTAAAGCATCGAATATAAGCTTTCCTGCAATGTCTGCAACATCATTGGCGTCAGCCGAAGCATCTAAACTTTGGTCTTTGATTTTTTGAGCGACTTCTGCCAGCTTTCTTCTTAATGACTTTTCACGTATGATGTCAATATGTTGCTCTAAATTCGCCGTAGTTGGCAGAGTAGAAGCGAGGTATGACAAATACTGAATTCCGCCTACTGCCTCCAATGAAGACACAGAATTGAGTTCGTCAGAAACAGTAACAAGGTCAATAGGAGCATTCCTATTAAACAAAGAAGTCATAGCCAAAAAAATCTTTTTATTAGCTTCTATGTAAAAATCTGCATCGTTTAAACTCTCAAAAGCAGTTGTAACACACTCGCGGTTTATAAGCATAGCACCGAGAACAGATTGTTCTGCTTCCTTGTTATGAGGCATTGCACTTTGTATTAAATTTTCGTTCTGGATATCCATAATGAATACAGCCCCTTTTGTTTTACTTTTTATAACGGGAGAACTTCTATTTTCACTTTAGCACTGATTCCCGGGTAGACTTTAATTACAGCCTCGGTAGTTCCTAATGTTTTGATACTGTCTAATTGCAATTTCTTTTTATCTACTTCAAGATGAAGCTGCATTTTGATTTCGTTTGCAACATCTTGGGCAGTAATAGAACCAAAGAGTTTGCCGTTTTCTCCTGATTTGGCTTTAAATGTTACTTTTTTTCCGTCGAGTTTGTCTGCGAGCTCCTTGGCTCTCAACTCTTCTTGATTCTTATGGTATGCAGCAGCACTTTTTTTACCTTCAAGCTCATTTATAGCTGTTTTATCAGCGATAACAGCAAGTCCTTTGGGGAGTAAAAAGTTTTTCGCATAACCGTCAGATGCATTTATTAAATCGCCTTTTTTGCCTTGGCCTTTAACGTCGGCTTTTAAAATTACTTTCATATCTTAAAACCTCTTTCTAAAGTTTAGTTTGCGTTGTCTAAATAATAGTTTTCGATAGCTTCAACTAACATATCTTTTGCAGTATCAGCATCAATATTTTCAAGCTGTGCTCCTGCTATTGTCAAATGCCCGCCACCACCTAATTTTTCTAATATAAGCTGAACGTTTATTTCGCCTAATGAACGTCCGCTGATATTTACGCGGTTGTTATTTTGACAGATAACAAAAGATGCAATAACGCCCTTTATGTTTAACAACTCATCAGCCGCCTGGGCAATAACTGCACTGCTGATATCCGGCAAAGATGTGGTAACACTTATTGCGATGTTGTTTTTGATAATTTTAGCATTTTTAATAATTTCAGAACGCTTAATATACGACTCAAAATCCTGTTGGAAAATCGTCTTTACTGCAATGGTGTCCACGCCTTGTTTTCTTAAAAACGAAGCAGCTTCAAAGGTTCTTACACCTGTTTTAAATGTAAAATTCTTTGTATCTACAACAATACCGGAGTACAGAGCTTCCGCTTCGAATTTTGTAAGTGACATTTTATTGGAAGTGTACTGAAGAATTTCAGTAATCATTTCACAGGTTGATGATGCATAGGGCTCGTGATATACCAAAGACGGATGATCAACGAAACCGGTAGTTCTTCTGTGATGATCAATTACAACTAATTGCTTGGCATTTTCCAAAAGAGAAGGGTCTTCAATCAAAGAAGACTTATGCGTGTCAACTAAAATGATAAGCGTATTAGGTGTGATTTTAAATCTCGCTTCTTCGTTTGAAATAACTAAACCTGCGTAGTCTTCGGAATTATCAATCTTTGCCAAAACATTGGCAACGGTTTTGTCGTATGTTTCCATAGCTATCGACAGAGGGGTATTGTGAATACGACAAATTCTCAATAAACCAAATGCTGCACCAACACCATCGATGTCTGCGTTTTTGTGAGTTAATACTACTACGTTGTCAGCACTGTTGATAAGACCTGATAATGCATGACTTACCACACGGGCTTTAACACGTGTGCTTTTTTCAAGCTCTTTGGTTGCGCTGCCGTAGAAACGGAATTGTTCAGCATCTTTAATAACTGCTTGATCTCCACCACGACCCAATGCCATATTTAAAGCATCCTTGGCAAAGTCGTCATTTTCAGATAATGTTTTTCCGTTTAGACCGATACCGATGCTTATTGAAGTAGGAATTGTGTTCTTTGTGTTTATTTCACGTACTTTTGAAAGAACTTCAAATTTGTTTTTTATAAATCCTTCCAAGCGTTTGTATTCAAATAAAATAAAGTATTTATCTTTTTCGTATTTTAATAAAATACCTTCATTTTCCTCGGCCCAATCGTTAATAGTTTTATAAATTTCGGCCTGAAGTTGAGGAACGGAAGCAGATGGGGTAGAGTCCATAAGTTCGTCGTAATTGTCAACGGACACGAAGCAAGCAAATACCTTTTCTGCAACGTATTTTTCGCGTAATTCGGTAATTGAAGTAATGTCCTCTAAATATAAAAGGGTAATTGCTTCTCCGGATTCTGCCATTTTTTGCGGTGTGTTTGAGATTACCTTGTATGTCTTATCATTGTGCTTTAATTCAAAAATTGCACCTGACTTATTATCGGCACCCAAAAGTGCCAACTCGAAATTTTCAAATAAATCAGAAAAGGCACATTCGTTTAAATTTTCATCGGGGAATAAGTCTTTAAAATCCGCATTGTACCATATAACAGAGCTTTTTGAATCCAATAAAACAATTGGCAAGGGAAAAGAAAGTAAACTGTCATTGCTGTTGTTTGCGCTTAAGGTTACTTTTTCTATCATGTCTGCGATTTTTTTGCCGGAAAAATATCGCAAAATTAAGTTAATAGCCAAAATAACAACTGACAAAGCAAGCTGAACTATACCAATCCAATAGAGATCGGTAAACAGCATAATTACCCCTAAAATCACAAATGCTAAAACGTAGAGGTCGTTGGTTATATAATTTTTTTTGCTTTTATTATTATTCATAGTGTTCCTCCGAAAAAGGAATTATTTTTCAAACTTTTTTCTAAAATCCACAAAACCATCCAAAACG
This sequence comes from Congzhengia sp., assembly GCA_045591015.1. Classification (GTDB taxonomy): domain Bacteria; phylum Bacillota; class Clostridia; order UBA1381; family UBA9506; genus Congzhengia. The sequence continues at coordinate 262,117 of JAZNSC010000002.1, read as the reverse complement.
CCACCGATGCAAATTGCAATATACGGTAAACCGAAGAATGGTAATGTAAATGTTAAAATCAAAATCAAAAGTGCCTTTCTAAAAAGGTTATTTGACATTCTTTTCTTTAAAAGAAAACTCAACAATGAAAAGCCGTATAAGAAAAATATAAATGTGGAAACGAACACAACATTCAAAATTGCATCGCTAAACATATTTCCTGCCGGCAACATAAAGCCAACGGCGGTAATTAAAACAAATAAAACGCACAAGCTTTTTTCTGCATGCCACTGTGAGAGTGAAACATAGTGTGACATATCAGATTTTGTAATCTTAAGTACTGACTTAAAAGCCAATAAAAACAAAAAGCTGTAACACATACAAAATATTATAATGAAGCTCGGCATAAACGTCATAAACATAGATAGGAACGTAGAAGTCAATGTGTTAAAATCTGCCTGCGACATTTGTCCTTCGTATAGAGAAAACGAAGAAGAAAGAACGTCCATAATGTCAGCCTCTAAAGTTTCTGCAATGCCTGTAAATTTCATATTTAAAACTAAATAAAATACGTTAATTACACCCACAACACAAAGGGTCTTAAACTCGGACAACTTCATATTATGGCTTATACCAAGCGAAATACCGCAAAGTATAATAGGAATCAGCGAGAAAAACGAAGCAGAAAACATCTTTGCAAAAAAACCATATATAGCAATAGTCAGCACGCAACTTACTAAAACTAATGAATAATGATGTTTTGTTACAGTATAACCGATAACCGCAGATAACAACACAAAAAACAACAACCCGACGACGCCGGAAAGGGTAGCCGATGCCACTGTTAAAATTGCTATAATTATCGCAGTTAAAATATAGTTTTTAAGGTTATTTTCTGCCACTTAAAGACACCTCAGCTCATAATATCGTAACTTATATTTTAACATATAAGTTTTAAAATAGCAACAGAAAAATTAAATTAGTGTAACAAAGGCTTATTTTAACAATATTTTCTTGATTTTTACCTATTATTATGTTATAATGTTATCGTTTTGAGACGCTTGGTGCTTTAAGATGTAAGAGATAAGCACCAAGAAGACGAAATTTTGATGTTTATTTCTTATTTCTTATTACCAAGCGATCAAAACAAAATACCCGTTTTGCCCGCAATTCGGTGTATTTAAAATAAATCGCGCGGGCAGAAAGGTATTGAAAAAAATGTACAAAAGCTTTAAGACAGAATTTGCAGGCAGACCTTTAGAGATTGAAACAGGCAAGTTTGCAGAATTAGCCGGTGGCGCAGTAATGGTAAGATATGGCGAAACTTGCGTATTATCAACTGCTACAATGGCAGCAAAACCCAGAGAAGGAATTGACTTTTTCCCTTTAAGTGTTGACTTTGAGGAAAAACTCTATTCAGTAGGCAGAATCCCCGGTGGATTTACAAGACGTGAAGGCAAACCTTCAGATAAGGCTGTTTTAACATCACGTGTTATCGATAGACCTATCCGTCCTTTATTCCCCAAGGATTTAAGAAATGACGTTTCTGTTGTAAATACAGTAATGTCAGTTGATCAGGACTATTCACCTGAAGTTGCAGCCATGATTGGTACATCAGTTGCACTTTCAATTTCAGAAATTCCGTGGAACGGTCCTATCGGTGGCGTAGTAATGGGTTATGTTGACGGACAACTCGTTATCAACCCCACACTTGCTGAAAGAGAAAAGAGCGACCTTTATTTAACTGTTGCAGGTACAAAAGAAAAGGTTGTTATGATTGAAGCAGGTGCTAAAGAAGTAAAAGAAGACGTTGTTTTCGATGCTATTATGATGGCACACGAAGAAATCAAAAAAGTATGCGACTTTATTGCCGGAATTCAGGCTGAAGTAGGCAAAGAAAAAATCACATACGAACCTCACGTCGTAGATGAGGAACTCTATAACGACATCAAAGACTTCGGTATGGAAAAACTCAAAATTGCTATCGATACAGACGATAAAAATGTTCGCGAAGCAAACTTGAAAGTTTTCTACGAAGAATTATATGCACATTTAGAGGGCAGATACTCAGAAGAAGAAAACGGCGCAGAAATTACAGAAGCAGTAGAAAAACTTATGAAATACATTGTTCGTCGTTGGATTTTAGACGAGGGCAAGCGCGTTGACGGTCGTGGTATCACAGATATCAGACCTTTGAGTGCTGAAGTTTCTATTCTTCCCAGAACACACGGTTCAGGACTTTTTGCACGTGGTCAGACACAGGTATTAACCATTGCAACACTCGGTCCTGTTGGTGAAGCTCAGATGCTTGATGGCATCGATGCAGAAACAGAGAAAAGATACATTCACCACTACAATTTCCCCTCATACAGCGTAGGCGAAACAAGACCCTCACGTGGCCCCGGCAGACGCGAAATCGGTCACGGCGCTTTAGCAGAACGTGCGCTCGAGCCCGTTATTCCCTCAGAAGAAGAATTCCCTTATGCATTAAGACTTGTATCAGAAGTTCTTTCTTCTAACGGTAGTACATCTCAGGCCAGCGTATGCGGTAGCACATTAGCTCTAATGGATGCAGGTGTTCCGATTAAGGCTCCTGTCGCAGGTATTTCAGTAGGTCTTGTAACAGAGGGTGAAAGATTTATCACAATGGTAGACATTCAGGGCGTAGAAGATTTCTACGGCGATATGGACTTTAAAGTAGCAGGTACAAAAGAAGGTATTACTGCTATTCAGATGGACATCAAAATTGACGGCTTAACACCCGAAATTATCAAGCAGGCTTTTGCACAGACAAAAGAAGCAAGAAACTACATCTTGGACGAAGTTATCTTAAAGGCAATTCCTGCACCTCGCACAGAGCTTTCAAAATATGCACCTAAAATTTACACAATGCATATTGATAAAGATAAAATCCGTGACGTTATCGGTTCAGGCGGTAAAGTTATACAGAAGATCATTGCAGAAACACAGACAAAGATTGATATCGAAGATGATGGTACCATTTACGTTGCTACAAGTGATGAAGCAATGGCAAACAAAGCTATGGAAATTATCAATGCAATCTGCGGTAACATTGAAATCGGCGCTATCTTCAAGGGCACAGTTACCACTGTTACAACATTCGGTGCTTTTGTAGAATTCATTCCCGGTGTTGAAGGTTTAGTTCATATTTCAAAGCTTGAAAACAGAAGAGTTGCAAAAGTAGAAGACGTTGTTAACGTTGGCGATGAAATCATGGTAAAAGTTATGGAAGTTGATTCAAAAACCGGCAAAATCAGTCTTTCAAGAAAAGACGCTATCGCAGAATTAGAAGGCGAAAAAGAAGACAACGAATAATTTCCTATCGGAGGCGAAATTATGAAAATCACATTAAAAGACGGCAAAGTTTTAGAATATAGCGAGCCAAAGCCGCTTTATGCTATCGCAGGAGATATCAGTGAAGGGCTTATGCGCGCATCTTTGGCTGCAGATGTTGGTGGCAAAGTTTTAGGAATGGGCGAAGTAATCGAAAGTGACGTCAATGTCACTTTCCTTACTTTCGATGACCAAAAAGGCAAGGATGTGTTAAGACATACTGCTTCTCACGTGCTTGCTCAGGCGGTAAAAAGACTTTACCCTGATGCAAAGCTTGCTATTGGCCCTGCTATTGAAAATGGTTTTTATTACGACATTGATTGTGAAACATCATTCACGCCCGAGATTTTAACCAAAATCGAGGCAGAAATGAAAAAAATAGTAAAAGAAAATCTTCCTATCAAGAAGTTTGTAAAATCAAGAGAAGATGCTTTGAAATATTTTGAAGAAAAAGGCGAAATATATAAAGTAGAGTTGATTCGCGATTTACCCGAAGATGCCGAAATTTCTTTCTATGAGCAAGGTGAATTTACTGACCTTTGTGCAGGACCTCACGTTTCTTCAACAAGCAAAGTAAAGGCATTTTGCTTGACAGGTACTGCAGGTGCTTATTGGCGCGGCGACGAAAAGAACAAAATGCTCCAAAGAATCTACGGCACAGCATTTATGAACAAAACCGATATGGAAGAGTTCTTGACGGCTCAAGAAGAAGCAAGAAAACGCGACCACAATAAACTTGGTCGCGAGCTTGATATATTTACAACAGTTGATGTAATCGGTCAAGGTTTGCCTGTAATGCTCCCGAAAGGCACAAAAATCTTACAGACACTCCAAAGATGGGTAGAGGATTATGAAGAAGCACACGGTTGGCTCCGTACAAAAACACCTCTAATGGCAAAAAGTGACCTATACAAAATTTCAGGTCACTGGGACCATTATTTAGATGGTATGTTTGTAATGGGTGACCCCGAAAGCGACAAAGAAGTTTTTGCACTTCGTCCTATGACATGTCCTTTCCAGTATCAGGCTTATCTTTCAAAAATGCGTAGTTACAGGGATTTACCTCTTCGTTATGCTGAAACATCAACACTTTTCAGAAATGAAGCATCAGGCGAAATGCACGGCCTTATCCGTGTTCGTCAGTTCACAATTTCCGAAGGTCACTTGATGTGCAGACCTGATCAGTTAGAGGACGAATTTAAGGCATGCCTCGAAATGACAAACTATATGTTAAAAACATTGGGGCTTTATGAAGATGTGTCATACAGATTCTCACAGTGGGATCCTGACAACCGTGAAAAATATATCGGCACAGATGAACAATGGGCAGAAGCTCAAGACACAATGAAAAAAATCCTTGACGATCTTGGCCTTGATTACAAAATAGGTATAGGCGAAGCTGCATTCTACGGTCCTAAACTTGATATTCAGATTAAGAATGTATTCGGAAAAGAAGATACTCTTATTACAATTCAAGTTGACCAGATGTTAGCCGAAAAATTCGGTATGGAATATACCGATAGCGATGGCTCAAAGAAAAATCCCTACATCATTCACAGAACATCTATCGGTTGCTATGAAAGAACATTAGCCCTCCTCATTGAGAAGTACGCAGGCGCATTCCCCACATGGCTTGCTCCTGTTCAGGCGAAAATTCTTCCTATAACCGATGCGCAAAAAGAATATGCTAGAGAATACGCAGAAGCTCTTCGTTCTAATGGTGTAATGGTTGAAGTAGACGACAGAAATGAAAAAATAGGCTATAAAATCAGAGAAGCACAGCTTGAAAAAGTTCCTTATATGCTTATTGTTGGCGAAAAAGAGATCGAAGCCGGCGCTGTAGCTGTCCGTTCAAGACGCGAGGGTGATTTAGGTCAAGTTTCAAAAGAAGCTTTTATAGCTAATATTACAGAAGAAATTAGAAATAAGGTGAGATAATGGATGAAAAGTACACCGGTTCAGGTGAATATGTTGTTGTAAAAGCCGAAGAAGACGGCGTATCTATTATAGGCCTTACGCGTGGTAGAGACACAAAATTCCACCACACCGAAAAATTAGATAAAGGTGAGGTCTACATCGCAGAATTTACAGAAATGACCTCTGCGATGAAAATCAAAGGCAATGCAACTATATATTGCAAGCACGGCGTTATAAAATCCCAAGAATAGCTTAAAAAGGAATAAATTATGTGGATTGTAATTTTTATTACTCAAAATAAAGATACAGCAAATCAGGTTATGGAGCTTCTTCGTGAAGCAGGACTTATTGTAAAGCTTCGTACTGCAGCTTCAAAAAATGATTCCTTGTATGGTTGCTTTGAAATTTTGCTTCCTGAATCTGAAATCGAAGAAGGACATAAAATACTGATTTCTAAGTTTTTTGATTAAATCATTCTTATCAGCCTACGATGATTAAAGTTGGTTAAATTTGTGGAAGAAAGGTATTGTAGATATATGAAAAGAATTGGTGTTTTAACTAGCGGCGGCGATGCTCCCGGTATGAATGCGGCCATTCGCGCTGTTGTTCGTTCCGGCATTGCTGTCGGCATGGAAGTTATAGGTGTAAAAAAAGGTTATTTTGGACTTTTGGCAGGTTTGTTTCAAGAAATGGATGCCCGTTCGGTTTCTGACATACTTCACAGAGGCGGCACCGTCTTGCAGTCTGCTCGTTGTCCCGAATTTAAGATGCCGGAATCTGTTCAAAAAGCAGTTTTGAACGCACAAGAAGCAGGTATAGAGGGACTTGTTGTAATTGGCGGAGATGGTTCTTTCCGCGGTGCTCGTGATTTGAGCTTGGCAGGTCTTCCTACCGTTGGCGTTCCCGGTACAATCGATAACGATATTGCTTGTACTGATTACACAATAGGTTTTGATACTGCTTTAAATACTGTACAAGATGCCATTGATAAAATACGCGATACATGTCGTAGTCACGACCGTTGTTCTGTAGTAGAAGTTATGGGCAGAGATGCCGGCTATATTGCAACCAACGTTGGTATTGCTTGCGGCGCTGAAGCGATCATTATTCCGGAAAAAGATTTTGATTTTAAACGTGATATTTTATCTGAAATCAAGGCAGGCATAAAGCGTGGAAAAGAGCAGCATCTTATCATTGTTGCAGAAGGTGTTTCAAAAGATAATATGAGCACCCTCAAAATAGCTAGCCGCATAGAAGAAGAAACAGGCATCGAAACAAGAGCTACAATTTTGGGCCATATTCAGCGTGGTGGTAATCCTACCGTAAAGGACAGAGTTACCGCAAGCAGAATGGGTGTTGCGGCAGTTGACCTCTTAAATATGGGAATAGGTAACAGAATTGTTGCTGTAAAAGAAGACAAGATAATTGATTTTGATATTTTAGAGGGATTAAATATGCACAAATCACTTGACCCCGAACTTGTAGGTGTAGCAGAAATTTTAGCTTTATAATCCTATAAATAATTAAAAAACAGCTCGTAATCAACTGATTACGAGCTGTTTTTCTATAATATTTATTCTACATAAATATATTTTACATTAAATTCGTTAAACTTGTCTAAATAATCACCATCTAGCTTTGCTTCTGTAATTATGAAGTTTATATCTTCGATGGAAGAAAGTTTGTAAAAACCAACTCTTCCTATTTTTGAAGCGTCACAGAGGTAATACTTTTCCGTGGAATTGGCAATCATTTGCTTTTTGATAGCACATTCGTTTTCATTGCTCTCAAGTATTCCGTTTTCAGCAGAAATACCTTTACTGGAGAAAAAGAACTTAATAGCAAAGAAGTTATTTTTTATTGTGCTTTCTGCAATATAGCCAACAGTGGATTGGTTGTTACTAACAACGCCACCAACGCCGATAACCTTAATTGTATCAACATTTGATAGTTCGTTTATAACGCGAAGTGAGTTTGTTATAACGGTTATATTCTTAAGTTTTTTTATTTCTTTTGCGATGTAAAAAGTTGTAGTAGAGGAGTCGAGAAAAATCGTATCACCGGGAATAATATGATTAGCAGCAGCCTTTGCCAGCTTTTCTTTTGCGGCGAGGTTTGTTTGTTTTCGCTTTTCCAAAGATAATTCGTAAGAACTATCAGATACAGGAACAGCTCCACCATGTGTTCTAATCAAAGACTCCTGATTCTCAAGTTTTTCAAGGTCACGTCTAATTGTTTCTTCTGTAACTCCAAGCTCTGTGCTGAGTTTGCTTACCCATACAGCACCTTCTAAATTCAATTTTTCTAAAATTATTTTCTGGCGCTCTAATGCAAACATTTAGTCACCTCAGTTACTTTCTTTTAATAATTTTTACTCTGTCGCCGTTACGAAGAAGAGTAGAGTTGGCATCGTCAGTATCGATGTGCATCTCGCATCTGAAATCATCACGTACACGAACCTGAACATCATAAAATCTTGTAGGCTTAATACCTTCTACAACTACATCAACGTACTCGTTGTCGGAGATGTTATTAGCAGCAGCATATTCAGGGTCTAAATGAATATGACGATTAGCAATAATAACACCCTCATTAAGATAAACTGTGCCACAAGGACCAACCAGCACAAGTCTTTCAGAATCTTTTATCTGACCGGACGGACGAACCGGAGGACTTACCTTTAAGATGAATGTGTCAGTTTTTGAAATTTCAACTTGTGTGTCTTTTCTAACAGGACCTAAAACTCTTACTTTTTCAATAGACTTCAAAGAAGGACCTACTAAAGTTACAAACTGGTCAGACGCAAATTCTCTGCCCATAAGTGTTTTTTTCTTTGTAAGCTCAAATCCCTCGCCAAAGAGTATATCTAAATCTTTACGAGATAAATGAACATGACGCTGAGAAACACCGATTGTAACTTTATCTCTATTTTCTTCAAATTCAGCAACAGCAGCCTTAACCGCTTCTGCTATTTCTTTAATATCATACATAATAATACACTCGCTTTATTTAAAGTTATTCTTCAATATCAAAAAACTTGATTATTTCGTCATGGGGGCGGGGAATAACTGCTTTGCCAAAGATTTTGCCCAATGCTTTTGCTGATTCTTCGCCAGCTTCGATTGCAGCTTTCACTGCTGCTACATTTCCTCTGATAATAAATGTAACAAGTCTACCACCAAGGCGCTTTTCACTATGGATGAGATGTACATCTGCAGCCTTTAACATAGCATCGGCACCCTCGATAGAAGCAACCAAACCTTCAACTTCTAAAAGACCAATGGCCTCGTTGTTGTTTTTGGGAGCTTCGTAATCAACGCCGAGAAAACTCTTGGGGAGCTTTTTGTTGTATTTATCTTTGTTGATATCTAAACGGTAAGCCATTTTTTCAACGCCTTCACCAGGGTTGGGAATAACGTGTGAAACGATGTATTTACCTTCAGCTTTTGTGTATTCTACGCCGGCATCAACTGCAGCGCGAACTGCTGCAACTTCACCTTCAAACTTTACAACCATAACCAGCGGTGCAGGAGCGTCTGCACTTTTGGGTCTGTTTCTGTCAAAAGCTATGATTTTAACGTCTGATGTTTTAGCAATTAAATCAGCTACACAAACAGCTGTTGTAAAACTATATACTTCAACTAAACCTAATGCTTTCATAATATCCGTCCTTTATTTTGGATTATACAATACGAAGACCGTCAACCATAACGCATCTTCTTGCTCTTGTAAATGAATGTGCAGCTGTTAAGCCTTCACCTGTTGGGCCTGCGATTGTAAAGGTTGTATAACCTTCACCGCCTGCGCCGATACCTGCATACGATGGAGCATTCTTAACAAAAATTGTCGTTTCTACAGCTTTTGCAAATGCTGTTAAGTGGTCAATGTTCTTTGAATGAATATGAGCAGTGTGGCGGTTGCCATGTTCTGCTTTTACTGCCATTTTTATAGCTTCTTCGATTGTTTCGACACGAACAATAGGAAGAATAGGCATCATCATTTCAACCTGAACAAAGGGGTGTAATTCGTCTGTTTCGCAGATTATAAGTCTTGCGTCAGATGTAATGCCCAGTTCTTTTAAGAAAAGGCCTGCATCTTTGCCTACCCATTTTTTGTTGATAGAATATTTTCCGTCTTTTTCAACTAGTGCGATACCTTTTAACTTTTCCGCCTGTTCAGCATTTAAGAAATACGCGCCGTTTTCTGTCATATTGTGGATGAGTTTGTCTGCAATGTTTGAGAATGCAAAGCATTCTTTTTCAGCAATACAGGGAAGATTGTTGTCAAAGCTTGCTCCTAAAACAATATCTTTTGCTGCTTTTTCTATATCTGCAGTGTCGTCAACAATAACAGGGGGGTTACCAGCGCCGGCGCCGATAGCTTTTTTGCCGGAAGAGAGAAGTGTTCTTACAACTCCGGGACCACCTGTTGCAACAAGCATCTTAACAATGGGAGACGCCATCATTTCTTTTGATGAATCCATTGTGGGCTTATAAACTGATACAACAAGATTTTCAGGACCGCCTGCTTCAACGATTGCACGATTAACAAGATCAACTGCGTAGTTTGCTGTTCTGCAAGCATTGGGGTGGGGATTAAATACAACACCGTTACCACCTGCAATCATACCGATAGCATTACAGATAACTGTTTCACTGGGGTTTGTAGAGGGTGTAATACTTCCGATAACGCCGTAAGGAGCCATTTCAACAAGTGTTAAACCATCATCACCGGTCATAGCCTGTGTTGTCAAGTCTTCTGTACCGGGTGTTTTATTTGCAACTAACTGGTGTTTGATAATTTTGTCAGAAACTCTGCCCATACCTGTTTCTTCAACGCCGAGTTTTGCCATATTTTCAGCCTCAGCAAGTGTGAGTTTTCTGATGTTTGCTATCATTTTTTCTCTCTGTTCTACAGAATAAGCCTTGTAGAAAAGGTATGCTTCCTGAACAGCCGCCAAAGCATCAGACATATTTGTAAATACGCCTTTTAACTTTCTGTCGCCTGTAGGTTCTGCAGATTCTAAATTTTTGATTACTTTCTGCACTATTTGGTTAATGTAGGTTTCATTCATTTCCATTTTAATAGCCTCCGTTATGTTGTATCATATTCCGTAAGGAAATTTCTTACTTAAATTAAAGTCTGCCAGAGTTTTTCGTCGGGTTTTGCGATAATTGAGCTGTCGAGGAAGAATCCATTTTCTTCAATCTGGCTCTTTGTACGTTCGATAGCAGCAGTTACTGAAGAAACGCTACCTGTTATGAACATATAAGATTTACCGCACATACCTTTTGCAATTCTTAATTCTATAAGGTCAACCGCAGCAGTCTTAGCAGCTGTATCTGCAGCAACGATAATTGATGCGGCTGAATATGTTTCTAAAACGCCAAGAGCGTCAACCTCACCAATATTTGAAGAACCATAAATTGCCGAGAAAATAGATTCGTGTGGGTTACCAAGCACAAAACTATCTATGAGTTTGTCGTCAAACATTGCTTTTGAAGCGTCAACTGCAGCTCTTACAGATGAAAGTTCACCCGAAATTATAACAATATATTTACCGGGACATACTGTTTGAGCCTCGATTATTTCTACATCGGCAGTTTTTACCATTGTATCTGCTGCTACAACGCCGGCAGATACGGTTATATATTCTACCATACCGATAGCTTTACTCACTGTACATCTTCCTTTCGATACTAATTAGTTTTGATAAGAATAAAATGCTCATTGGCATCCACTACAACGCCATCGACAGAGGAGTGGATGGGAAGTCCGAGAGCTTTTTCGTCCACATCTGCTATAACCTGACCGCATTTTACCACATCGCCAGACTTAACAACTGCTTTTGCAGGTGCGCCGATATTTTGGTTATATGTGATACGAATTTTTTTCGGAATAATTTCCTCTTCGGTTAGAGGTGCGGGATTGTTATATTTTGAAAGTCCCAATCTTGCTGTAAGTCTTGAAATAGGAACAAGTTTCATCTTACGATGAGGATTTGCAACGGGTTCTTTTAAATCCGTGGGCATTGGTACGCCGTGCTTTCTTAGTCCCATTTTATATTCTGTAATCAATGTCCTGGGAGATAATCCTTGAGGACAAGAATACAATTCACAAATACCACAACCTGAACAGAAGAAAGTATTTAAAAATGGTGCCAAATCTTTTGTAACGCCACTTGTGGCAGTTCTCATAAAGGCATGAGGCTCAATAGGATGTCCCAAAAGATTTCTTGAACAAGTACTGGTGCAGGCTCTGCACTGACAACATGTACCCATAGCACGTTTTAAACTCAATGAAATACGAGTTTTTTTCTTTTCGATAACAGGGTGATTATTTGGTAAAACTAATAGAGCAGTGGTGGTCTTGGTTACAGTATCAACTTCGCTAACTAATGCGCCCATCATAGGACCACCGTTAATTATACTGTACTCATCAAGATAAGTGCCACCTGCAAGTTTTATCAATTCTTTAAAACTCATACCCAAGGGAGCCTTTACCGTGATAGGATTATTTACCGCACCTGTTATGGTCACGTAAGAGTGAGTAACCGGTGTATCGCTTGTTATAGCGTTATAGATATTTAAAACTGTCTCTACGTTAAAAACAGTAACACCAACGTGAATTGGAAGTTTTCCGGGCGGAACAATTCTTCCTGTGGCTTCATAAATTGTAACCACTTCGTCTCCTGCTGGATAAACTTCAGGCAAATAAGCCATACTAAAATTATTAAATTTATCTAAAACAGAATTAACTGCGTTGATTGCATCTTTATATGTTTTTTTGAGTGCAATAATAACTTCTTTTGCACCTGTAGCTTCTTTTATTGTGTTCAAAGCAGAAAGAATTTCATAAGCATATTCTGCAAGAACCTGTCTGTGAAGCTTTAAAAGGGGCTCACATTCTGCGCAATTCAAGATAATGGTATCAGCGGCGTCGCTAAGTTTTGCATAAGACGGAAAACCTGCACCGCCTGCACCTGCAACACCGGCATTGCGCATCTTGAGTTTCAACTCTTGAAGATTCATTTTATCACAACTCCAGTTCTGAACCGTTATCTACAATACCTACGATAGCAGCATCAACCGGTGAATTGTCAAGGTTGCAACCTATACGAGCAGCACTGCCCTGTGCAACAACAACAACTTCGCCAATACCTGCGCCTACGTTATCGATAGCAATAATCTTTGATTTACATTTATCGATTGATTCGAAAATTTCAACTACTAAGAGTTTCTGTCCCTGCAATTTTTCGTTCTTGCGTGTTGAGACGATATTTCCTGTAACTTTTCCGATGATCATAATTTACACCATTCCTTATAATATAATTGGAATACTAAAGGGTTACCCTACGTCGGGAGATAAACTCCCGACGTATGATATAACCTTTTGGAAAAGATTTATTATTTAATAGCGGGTAAAATCTTTTCAACATCGTTGTGGGGTCTGGGAATAACGTGTGTAGCAACGAGTTCGCCAAGTTTTGCAGCGTTTGAAGAACCAACTTCTACAGCTGATTTAACAGCGCCTACATCGCCGCGAACCATAACGCTTACGAGACCAGAACCGATTTTTTCTGTGCCTACTAATACAACGTTAGCAGCCTTTAACATTGAATCTGCAGCTTCGATTGCTGCTACTAAACCTCTTGTTTCTACCATACCTAATGCTTCCTGTGACATTTTAATTTCTCCTTTCGAAATTTCATTTTTGATATTATTTAAATTTTCATTAACTGACACTGTGTCGGTTGTTTTTTTAGGTGCAGGCTTTGTTGCCGCACTCTTTGTTGTTGCACTTTTTGTTGTACTCTTTGCAGCTGTCTTTTTAGCTGCCGGAGTAGTAGTGCTTTTTTTCTTTTCAGCCATTTAATTCACCTGCTTTAAATTAAAGTGTAGGTAAAATGGATTCAACGTCTGCGTGAGGTCTGGGAATAACGTGAACTGCAACGAGTTCGCCAAGTTTTGCAGCACATTCTGCGCCAACTTCTGTAGCAGCTTTAACTGCACCTACGTCACCGCGAACCATAACGCTTACAAGACCAGAACCGATTTTTTCTGTACCGATAAGTACAACTTCAGCTGCTTTAACCATTGCATCAGCTGCTTCAACTGCTGCTGTTAAGCCTCTTGTTTCGATCATTCCTAATGCTTCTTTAGCCATTTTTTACTCCTCCTGATAATTATTCATTAACAATAACTACTTTTAAACCTTCCATTCTAAGGTTTGTTTCGTGTGCTTCATTTATTTGTGAGAGCGGGAAGCGGTGTGTTATAAGTTTTTCTAAGGGTAAACCGATTCCTTTTGCTCGTTTTAAGAAATCAAATGTGGTAGCGTAATCACGAAGTGTATAAACCCATGAACCAACTGTTGTGATTTCCTTTGAACAAATGTCAAAGTGGGGGTTGATTGTAGCATCTCCACCGTTGATGAAGAAGCCGAGTTCGCAAAGGCCGCCACCTTTTCTGATGAACTTATAGATGTTTGCATGAGCAACAGGAGAGCCTGTGCACTGAAAAGCGAAGTCAGCATAGTGACCGCCGAATGCATCGTACACGCCTTTTGCCAATTCTTCAACACCGTTAAAGTTCTTAAAGTTAACAGATTTTGTTGCTCCCATTTCTGCAGCGAAAGCAAGACGCTTGTCTTCGCCATCTACTGCAACAATGTTTTCAATACCGAGTGTGCGGAGTACAGCGATACACAAAAGACCGATAGGTCCGCAACCCTGAACAACAACTCTGCTGTTAAATCTTAAAATGTTGATTTCTTTTGCTCTTTCAACAGCGTGAATCAAAACCGCACTGGGTTCGATTAAAAGCCTCATATCAAGACTTAAGTCGCTTACGTTGAAAACTGTTGAACCGCCGCGGATTACCATGTAATCAGCGAACCAGCCGTTTAAATGAATGTCATCGTCGGGCAAAAGTCCGTAAACTTCAGCGCCATCACCAACATTCTGCTTGTTAAGGTCAAACATTGTGATTTCAGGGCAATCCTTGAAAATCATACATGTTACAACCTTGTCGCCAACAGCGAGCTTTTTGCCTGCACTGTCAACTTTAACGTTTTTGCCCATTTTAACGATTTCACCGGTACCTTCGTGTCCTAAAACAACAGGAATAAGACCGAAAGGATCGCGCTTGAATTCGTGAGCGTCTGTTCCACAAACACCGCAACCTTCAACTTTTACCAAAATATCGTCATCGCCGAGTTCAGGAATAGGGAATTCCTTAATATCGTAATGTTCGAGACTGGTAAGCATTGCTGCTCTTGAGGTCTTGGGAATTTCGCCGCCTGATTTGCAGCTGCATGAGCCACCATCAGAGCAGTTACATTTGTGCGGAACTTCTGTCTGCATGTTTGAGAGCACTTGTTTTACAATTGCTTCAATATCATTTGAATTAATAGCCATAACAGAACTCCTATCTTAATATTTTATTTAACTAATTCTTCGAATACTTTTCCGCCGAAATCAGCAAGATAAGTATCCTGTTCCTCGCTACCGCCCGAAACACCAAGTCCGCCGACGATTTTTCCGTTAATCTTAAGAGGAACACCGCCTCCGAAGATTACTATCTGTCCGTCGTTGGTAAATTGAATGCCGTAAAGGGGTTGATTTGGTTGGCTTAAAGACTTAAGTTCAATGGTAGACATCTTAAGTGCAACAACGGTATACGCTTTATTAAAAGCAACATCGTAACTTGCAATGTAAGAATCGTCCATACATTCCACCAAAACAGGGCGAGCACCGCTGTTTGAAACAGCAACCACTGCATTTACACCTATTCTTTTGGCTTCAGCTTCAACCTTTTCTGCCAACTTTTTAGCAAGGGTTAAAGTCATTTCAGGTTTTGCAGAAATATTACCTATAACAGTTTCCACAATCTTGGAAATTTCGTGGTCATTCATATTTGAGACCTCCCGAAATTATTTGCCAAGAGCTGCAATAACTTTTTTTGTAATTTCTGCTACTAAATCGCCATCTGATGAAGAAGAGCAGTGGCCTGTGCAGCCGTGACAGCTGGGAAGACCTGCTTTAGCATTGGGGCAAACATCAGCAGGATGCTTACCTGTCATACCAAACTGTCTTCTGATTTCGTAGAGTTTTTCAACTCTTTCCTTTGATAATTCCTGAGGACCGCCTAACTGCTTAGACAAGAAGAGAAGTTCAGCGTAGAACTCTAAAGATTCCATCTTGTGGTATGCAGCAAGCAATGAATCAGAATATGCAAGCGCGCCGTGGTTTTCAAGCAATACAGCATCATAATACTGTAAGTACTTTGAAACAGCGTCGGGGATTTCGTGTGTTGAAGGTGTGCCGTACTCAGCAATCGGAACGCAACCTAATGCAATAACTGCTTCGGGCATAATGGGCTGTGTAAGCGGAATGCCTGCAATAGCAAAGCTTGTTGCATAGATGGGATGAGCGTGAACAACAGCCTGAACGTCGGGACGTTCTTTGTAAACTCTCATGTGCATTTTGATTTCTGATGAGGGTTTGAAACCTTTGTTCGCCTGGATTACGTTGCCATCAGCGTCAACCTTACAGATGTATTCAGGTGTCATAAAGCCCTTACTTACGCCTGTAGGTGTGCATAAGAATTCATTGTCAGAGATTTTAACTGAGATGTTACCGTCGTTAGCAGCAACCATGCCTCTGTCATAGATTCTCTTACCGATGTCGCAAATCTGTTTTTTGATTTCGTATTCGGATACCATGTTCATTTCTCCTTTTTGTTTTGATATATTTTTAAATTTATAAAACACTACTTCTATTACAATTAAATAATAGCACACATAAAATGTTGTGTCAAGTGGTTTTATGTTTGTTTTTGTTGGTTTTTGTTGTTTTTTGATAAATAATTTATCAATTCTTCGATTCCTTCGCCTGTAACAGAGCTTACACGGAATACTTTTTCACAACCTGCAAGCCTTAACCAGTTTTCTACGCGCTGGGGATTTGCTTCGGGATGGTCAATTTTTGTGACGATTCCGATAACCTCGCGAGTAGTCATGCAGGTTATATTCGGGCTGAATAGGGAATAGGGTTCAGTAGCGCTTGCTAATAGTCCAACGATGTCGGATTCGTAAGCATAGAGTGCTAATGCTGCACCAAATTCTCTTGATTGAATGTATTCGCCGGGTGTGTCTATCAGTATATTCGAATAACTGATAGCCTGGGTTTTTTCATATTTGATATTCTCGCCGCGCAATGCTTGGGTTAATGTTGTTTTACCTGCTTCACTGCGTCCGATAAGTATCAGTTTTTTTATGTTTAGTTCTTTTTTACTCATATCAGGTCTTTGAGATGTTACAAACGGTAAAACCTAAAACATCACGTGTGTATTCGGATAAGGCCTTTAGTGCCGCTTCGACCTCAGAAACCGTACCGGTTACAATTAAAGTGCCGCTGAAGCGGTCAACAAAACCGATTTCTGCCCCTGATGATTTGGTTGCAATATCTGCAATAATAATTGCAGTTTCCGCAGGAGAGATAGTTACTACACCGATGGCAGACTTTGCATAGTCAATATTCGGGTCTAAACCAAGCTTTTTGTAAAGAATCTTTTCAGGGTTTGCAATTATATGTGCTATGGTAATCTGTTTACCCGGAACAAGTTCCTGAACAATTCTTGTTTTGTCTTTCAAATTGAGCAGTGCTTCATCGTTCATAACTTAACCTCCTATCTGACAGTGAAGTCTGGTTTTTTGAGCGGCCGCAAGAAGTTTTTGCATTTTTTCTTCTGTAGGAGGAACTAGATTTTCAAGTTCGTAAGTACGGCCAAGTCCTTTGTATTTATCTATTCCGAATTTGTGATAGGGGAGAAGATGTATCTCGTTCACATTTGGTAAGTTTTCGGCAAACCTTGCGATTGAGAGTATTTCTTCTTCTGTATCATTAAATGTGGGAATAACAGGAACTCTTATGATTAGTTTATTTGCTTTTTCTGCAATCTTTTTGGCATTTTCTAAAATCAATTCATTTGGTCTTGTGGTGAACTGCTCGTGTTTTTGAGAATTAGTATGCTTAATATCCATAAGATAATAATCAAGGTATGGAAGATACTTTTCTATAACACTAAAGTCTGCAAAACCAGTTGATTCCATTGCGGTATTTATTCCGCTTTCTTTGCAAGCCTGAAGCAATGCAGTTGCAAATTCGGGCTGACCCAAAGATTCGCCGCCTGATAAGGTAACGCCACCACCGGAGCGCCTGTAGTATTGCATATCGCGTTTGATGGTTTCCATTACTTCACCGACTGTTACATCACGACCTACAATTTTGGTCTTGCCGCCGAATTCCATCTCTTCGATATCAAACCGTTGGGATTCTGGATTACAGCACCATTTACATCTTAAAAAGCAACCTTTTAAAAATATAATTGTTCTAATGCCGGGGCCGTCATGAACTGAGAATCTTTGAATGTCAAATATTCTACCTTTTACATCGTAAATGTTCATATATTACATTCCTTGTTCTGTTCTGTTAATAATATCATCCTGAAGTGATTTTGAAAGTGTTGTAAAGAGAGCACTGTAACCTGCAACTCGAACAACTAAACCTTTATACTTTTCAGGATTTTTCTGTGCATCAATAAGTGTTGCACGGTCAACTACGTTAAACTGAATGTGACTTCCTTTGCGGTCAAAATAACCACGTACCAAAGCACAGAAAGACTCAAGTCCTGAAGTTCCTTTGAGTGCTGATGGATGGAACTTCATATTAAATAACGTACCGTTTGACGCGATATGGTGGTCAAGTGTTGAAACTGAGTTACATGAAGCAGTAGGACCGTTTACATCTTTACCAGCCGAGGGTGATACGCCGTCTGCAACGGGAGTGTATGCTAAACGACCATCAGGCGTTGCGCCCGTCTGCGCTCCGAGCGGAACGTTTGCAGAAACAGGGTAAAGACCCGCCTGATATATACCGCCTCTGGGGTTTTTGTATTTTTCCAAAGGTTTGGTGTATGTGTATGCTACATCACGTGCAAAAGCATCAACCTCGGGAATATCATTACCGAATTTCGGTACTTCGTCAATCATTTCACGGATTTTTTTGTACTGTCCGGATTTTGAATTGTCTGCACTTGCTGATTTTACAGCCTGTACGATACTTGCTATTGCAGCATCGTCAACTTTTTTGCCAGAGCGTGCAATTTCCGATGCAACATTTATAACAATCTGCTGGATTTGCTTGTCGGGAATACCTTCGCCAAAGTTATTAGCCATGGCTTCTTTGAGTTCTGAAAGTGTAAATTTCTTTTCTTCGAAGACTAACTTCTTAATAGCAAAGAGGGCATCAGCCATATTTGCAACACCAAATCCTTGAGGACCTGTGAAGTTATATACAGCGCCACCTTCCTGAACTGCTTTGCCTCTGCCAATACAATCTTCTACCATTGAAGAAAGGAAGGGGAGAGGTGCTTTTTTCATATGAGCAACGTCGATAGCATTATCTGAATTTACCATAAGTTCGATAAAGTAACTTGACTGCTCTTTATAAGCATCATATAATTCATCAAAGGTTTTCATTTCGGCTACATCTTTGGTTTTAGGACCAATTTGTACGCCGTTGTCAACGCCTTGAGAGAATACCATTTCCATAGGACGACACATATTAAAGAATGCCGCATCGTGCCAACCATCTGTTTTACCGCTTTTTTGAGGTTCAACACAACCGATAATGTTATAATCTAAAGCATCATTTAATGTGAGTCCGCGGTTAACTAAAGCAGGAATGATAACTTCGTCATTGTAATATGCAGGAAGACCAATACCTGTTCTTGTGAGTTCCGCTGCTTTCATCATAAGGTCGTGGGGCGTTCCATTCCAGATACGGATTGAAAGCGAGGGCTGGGGGAGCATTGTGTGCATTGAAGCATTGATACACATAAATGAAAGGTCATTTGTAGAATCAATACCTGATGCTGACTGTCCGCCAACTACAAGATTCTGGAACAAGCTATAGCCTGCAAAACCTTCTGCTGTTCCTGCGTCACGAACTTTACTTGTGTCATTTAATTTAATCCAGATACAATCGATAAGCTCCTGAGCAAATTCAGGAGTGATTATACCTGCATCTAAATCCTTCTTATAATAAGGATACATATACTGGTCAAAACGTCCGGGTGAAATAGAGTGACCGCTACCTTCTAACTGA
This sequence comes from Congzhengia sp., assembly GCA_045591015.1. Taxonomy (GTDB): domain Bacteria; phylum Bacillota; class Clostridia; order UBA1381; family UBA9506; genus Congzhengia. Next base: position 242,697 of record JAZNSC010000002.1, on the reverse strand, counting down.
ATAAGCATCTGTACAAACCAGAAAGACTGGCAAGCTTCATAGAAGTTTTCAGCACCATTAGCAGGAACCTTTGAGCAGTTCTGTGCAATTTTTACCAACTCTGCTTTTCTTGTTTCGTTTGTTTCTTTTTTAGCTTCTTCTGCAGCCAAAAGAGCATAACGATTAGCAAAATAAATAACCGCTTCACAAGACTCGATTACTGCTTCCAAAAATGCGCAACGTTCATTAAAATCAGGTTCTGTAAGAGTGTGCTTTGCAAGTTCTTCTTTTGCCTTTTTAAAAATACCGTTAAAACCAATTGCTAAAACTTCGCCATAGTTAACCGTAATATGTCCAACGCCACCATACAAATAGTTACCTGGAGTGAAAATATTGTGCTCCATAGCCGCTTTTGTCTGCTCGTCCATAAGAGAGAAGGCAAGTTCTGAAACGGATTTTCCTTTCCAGTATTTATGAACTTCGCGAAGGTCTGCTTTTGCTTTTTCGGAAATATCGAACTGGTCAGCGCTTCTGTTTGCTATTGTATCAAATTCTGACTCTAACCACTCAAAAGAGTACTCAGGGAAAGTCTGACAACTTCTTGAATTTACTGTAGGTGTACCTACGATAAGCTCATCAGGACGAATTGTCACAGAAATATTCTTTAATATATGAGCAAAAGCTGCCGAACGTCTTTTTATAATAGGTAGAGCCTCTGTGCTTTTATATGACTCTGTAAGCAAAACAGCACGTTCACTTTCTAACTGCGGCTTTGCATCTAAAAGACGGTCAACAAGACGTGCAACTCTGTCTGTTTTTGGTGCGTCGTAAATTTTGTAACTATTCATAGCGTTCACCTTTCTCGATTATATTTAGAATCTCATTACATACGTTATTTGTTTTATACTTGCACATTCTTAACACTTCTGCATTACTGTTTTCAACCGCAAAACTTACTCGTACTTGGCGAAGCATTCCGATGTCGTTAAGATTATCGCCAAATGCTGCACATTCGGCAGGAGAGCATTTGAAATGTTTTTGCAAGTATTCTGTTGCTACACCTTTGTCGGTGTATGAATTTATATATTCAGTCCAATAAGGATCGTTATATACTTTGTTTAATATGCCGGCTTTAACGCCGAGATTGTTAATCTTAATTTTCGCTCTTTCGGACAATCCCTTAAAAGCTACCTTAAAAATATTACCCGGTATAGTTGCGATATTGTCGGATTCTATTTTTTGTCCGGAAATATTTTGATCACTGTTTGAAAGATAATAAATGTAGTCCTTGGCATAAATTACCATAGCGTTATAATCAGCACTATAAGTTTTAGACATGCAGCGTACCATTGATTTATCAAGCGGAGAAGAGTAAAGAATATTTTCACAATTGACAACCAAAGCTCCGTCGTTGCAAATAAATATCACTTTATCTTTTACAGGTGCAAAAAGTTCCTTCAACTCCGGATAACTTCTTCCGCTTGCTATACAAACAATAATATTGGAAGAAACTGCTTTTTCAATTGCGGAAAATACACTTGAGGAAATATGCTTTTCACCACGTGGCATGAGTGTTCCGTCCACATCGCAGAAAATCATACGAATTTTTGTGTTTTCCATAGCCTTCCTCCGCAAATTACACCTTTTACATCTATACAATATATATGATAAAGGATTTTTGTGGTTTTGTCAATAGCAAACACAGAAAAAATAAAGAAAAAGCAAAGAAAAAATTTAAAACAAAGAAATTCAAAAACCATATTTTTACAGTGCGAAGTAATATGTACTAAAAATCAGATTTAAAAATCCGTATTTTTTGGTAAAAATTACTTTATTGTCAGAGCGGCAAAAGATTGTATATCACACACAATATATAGAAAAAAGCAGGCAAATGCCTGCTTTTACTAATTTTTATAAACAAAAAAAGAGCCGTACATTACTGTACAACTCTTTTTGGTCTGAGTGAGAGGACTTGCCCGTCTGCGGACGGTGCTGTGGTCGGCTCTGACTGCCACTGGCAGTCATTCACTACCGACCCTTCAAGTCCTTTTTAATTTTTAAAGTAACAAAAAAAAGAGCCGTACATTACTGTACAACTCTTTTTGGTCTGAGTGAGAGGACTTGAACCTCCGGCCTCTTGAACCCCATTGAGTGCCGAAAATTCGGCACTTTGTATATCTTAATCACACGAAAACAACGCACTTGAATTTGTTTGTTTTATTTCATACTATTTACTAACTTATAAAAACTTGTTCTTTTGATGTCGGTCAATTCCATTGCTGTTTTTGCGGTTATCTTTCCGTCTTTCCAATCAGCATAAACCGTTTTCCAATTGTCGGGATAAGTGAGTGCAGGACGTCCTAATTTCTTGCCGTTTTTCTTTGCCGCCTCAATGCCTTCCGCCTGTCTTGCTTTGATTGTTTTTCTTTCCTGTTCTGCAATAGTGCCGAGTACCTCAATCAAAATGTTGTTTACCATTTCAAAAACCCATTCTTGACCTTGCGGCAAGTCCATCATTGTTGTTGGTAAGTCAATGACTTTCAAACGTATGCCGTTATCCTTAAAGAATTGCAACTCGTTTTTGATGTCCGTTTTGTTTCTTGAAAGTCTGTCAAGTGATTTTAGAACAAGCGTATCGCCTTTACGTAGCATTGCATTTTTCAACGCCGTATAGCCTGTTCTGTTCAAATCCTTTCCGCTTTCTTTGTCGGTGATAATGTCCCTTTCATCTGCTCCAAGAGCCTTAAAAGCCTCAATTTGTCTGTCAAGGTTTTGTTCCTTGCTTGACACCCTTGCATAATAGTATGTACGTGTTTCCATTGTTTGTAAACCTCCTTTGTGATTATGTATTCATTATATCACAAGCGTTCGTAAATGTCAAGTGTTTTACGAATATATTCGCAAATCTATTTAAAACTTTTACAAACAGAGAAAACACGTGCTTTTTATGTGTTTATAAAGGTGTACCTTTACGAACAGACAGAAAAACGGAGCAGTCATTGTCTGCCGCTCCGTGTATGTATTATAAACCAAGTAACTGTTTTTTCTTTGCATCAAATTCTTCTTGTGTTATAACACCGCTATCAAGTAATTCTTTGAATTTTTTGAGTTCGTCTGCATTGCTTGTTGATATCGTTGGTGTTGTTTTTTTTACATTAGTTGTTTTCTTCGTTTTTTGTCTTTCAATCAATAAATTACTTATCATAGTGTGAATTTCATTTTTATTTTTCATAAATTTAAAATGTATTCTTCCAGAAGATGTTCCGAAGTCAACGCCCCAAAAGAAACTTGTTCCAATAGCTGAAATTGAGTCAAGCGGTAAATCAACTCTTATACCAAACAAAACTTTACCATAAACTCGTTTATCAGTTATGGTAAGTTCGTATTTTGACCACCATAAGTATAATAGTAAACCTATTAACAGCAATCCTAATCCTATGAGAATGAAAAAACCACCTACCCAATTAAAATCACCAAAAAATATTGAGGGGAAAAATATTCCATAAAATAACACATCACCTAACAACCAAAGAATTTCTAAAAAAATTCCGATTGCCGCAGAAATTCCGCCTAATGCAAATAACATCAATTTAAGCTGTTTTTCGCTGAAAACTTTTTCTCCCTGTATCAGTATTTTTTCGTCCATAGTATCATTCCTTTCTACATTTGATTTAAAATGTAACTTGCCGCTCCAACAGCCGCTTCAAATTCGTGAACATATCTTGAAACGGTATCGGGATTACGTCTCATTTTCTTTGCCACCTTTGTAAACGAGCCGAGTTGTTGGTATAACTGCCACATTTTTTCTTTTTCTTTCTGTGTTACTCTTGTTCCTTTAGTAGCCATTATCTCTTAATATCTGCTTTACGAATAGGAGCATTTTTAATTGCCTTTTCGTATGCGTCCTTTATGTACTGAACATAATCAATCTTTTTGTCTGCCGCTCCGTTTTCTTCCAACACCTTATTCATTTTGTCAATCTGATTAAAAAAGCTGTCGGGTACAATAATTCTTTCCTTTTCTGTGTCGATGATAATTCTCATTTGTTTTTCCTCCTAAAAATAAAAAAAGTGTAGATTTTGTGCAAATTGCAAAAATCCCACATACAATTATATATATATATATTGTCAAGAGTTTTAGCAAAATTTCTCTGATTTTCTTGAATTTCATCGAAATCAACAGAAATCAGCATTGATTTTAAGTGATTTTGTAATATTCAATACTGATTTTTATAAAATCTGCCCGAATTTGACAAAATCAATAAGAAATCTGTCAAAATCTGACGGTGACGGTGAAATTCAAAAGCCGTTCCAAAAGAGTAAGAGCCTCGCTTTTTTCGGTATGGGGTGCGACTTTTTTAATCTCCCGAAATATACCCCGCCGCATACTGTACGAAAGCTAAACGTCATACGGTCTTACTTTGATTTTTTCAAAAAAATATGATATAATTATTATAGAAAGTTAAAGATAAAAACTTTCAAAAAATATGAGAAAAAGGAGGCAAAAATCAATATGAGTAGATAGAAATCAGTTTTCGAAAGAATGCTTGAGGCAACAGAAAAAACAGGAGATATTATGCTCCGCTATCAGTTCCAAAAGGATATGATAAAAAGTCAATTACTTTCAGATAATATGATTGACCGCATTGCAAATGAAGTTCTTTCACGCATAGCGATTAAAACAGATATTGCACAAGCTATTGCAAATATAAAAGAATTACAAAACACAATTAACAATCTTGGTAAATAAGGAGGAAAAATTATGCCGAATATTACATATCCAAATTAGAGAGTAGTCAACATTCACCGAGAGGCGGCAAAGTCCGACTTTCTCGGTATAAAAAATCAGAATTGGCAAGCCGCTGCCCGTGATTTAGGTGCACACGCTTTAATGCTTTATATGTACCTTGCGGCAAATGCTGACGGATTTAATCTTGCGTTGTCTCCTGTCGCTGTTCGTCAGGCAACAGGAATGCCACGCTCAACATATCAAGACCAATTTATCAAGTTAATTGATAAAGGCTACCTTGTTCAAGAGAGTGGAAACAAATACAATTTTTACGAAACGCCGCAGCCGAGCCACGCAAACATTCAATCCGCTATCACAACTCAAACGCCGAATGACGGATTGAATTTTGAAGAATGTCCGCCTGACGTGTCCTGTGTAGACCGAGCCGTTCCAAATGTACCGACAAAGGAAATAGAAATAAATAATAGAGAATTTTCTATAAATAACAATGAGATAAATAATAGTGTATTAAACGGAGCGGAAAACATCTATATACCAAAAGAGAAGATAATAAAAATCCCTGTACCAAAAGCGGAAAGAAAAAAGGAGTTTATATTCTAATGCCAAACTATGAAACAAATATGTATAACTATCTGAAACGCAAAGGTCTTGCGGATAAATACGAATTTGCGGGGATTTATTGCATTAAAATAGATAACGATATTGTTTATATTGGTAAAAGCCACAATATGTTAAAACGTGTTGCATAGCATTATGTCGGTATCAAAAGCCAATCAGAGTTGAAATATCGAATATTAGCCGAAGCGCAACGCAAAGGTCACTCAATAAACTTTGACGTTTTATATTATGCAAAACAGAGCGGATATAACGCCGTTAAAGAAGAAATAGGAATAAAAGAGGGCGAATATATCAGAAAACACAAACCCTCCTTAAACACGCAAATTCCAAAAGAAAACAACTACCGCAAATTTGACGTGTGTCGTGTACAAACCAAAGATATATTAAATACTCTATAAAAATAGCGGGAGAGCAAATTTCTCCCGCTATTTTTCGTTATATTTCGTTATTATCGTGATTGTTGCATTCTTATTCTTGTACTATTGGATTTCATTTGTGAAAGCGGAGAAAAACTGTCGTAATTCTTTGCAATATCCGCATCAAATATAGCGCAATAATGTTTTGTCATATCAAGGGTTGAATGTCCCAAAAGCCGTTGTAGCGTGAATGCGTTGCCGCCGCAATCAACAAGATATTTTCGTGCAAAGGTATGGCGGAATGCGTGAATACTTGTCTTTTGGATTCCGTGGCGTTTGTTGTATTTGGCGATGCTACAACGCAAGCCGTTCTCCGTGAGCTGTTCTCCACACTCATTCGGAAACAAATAATCTTCTTCATTGCCGCCACGTATACGCATATACTCTTTTAAAGTTGATACCAATATTTCACACAGGGGAATTACCTGTGTTTTTTTGTTTTTAGTGTGCCGCAGGTAAATTACACGATTTATCAAATCCACGTCACGTATTTGAATGTTACGAATAGTTGCGGCACGGCAACCATTGTTTACAAGTATATTTATAACAACCCAATTACGATACTCGGCAAAATTGCATTTACGCATATTTGGCTTTTGGAGTAATATTTTAAGTTCTTCATCTGTGTATGTTTCTTTTATAGTTTCTTCCGCTTTGTATAATTTGATATTCAGCATTGTTATATTTTCTTCATTACACCAAGAGAAGAAAGATTTCAAAGTTCTTGTGTAGCTTCTTATGCTATTGGGAGCAAGTTCAGCCTCACGCATACTTGCAATCATTTCTTCAAGTGAACTCTTGTTTATTTGGTCAATAGCACTCTTGATTTGCAAATGCTTTGAAATAGCGGAAAAGTGCTGTTTGTATGTCGAAATTGTTTTCTCACTTAACCCTTTTGCCCTTTTGGATAGGATAAAGTCGTTAAATACATTTTCGACTGTAACCGATAATTCCATTGTGATTTTGTTCTTTTTCATAACGCTTGATTCCTTTCTTTTTAGTCAAAAATCAAGCACGCTTTTTTTATGCAAAAATAGAAAAAAACCACCGAAAACACTATGTTTTCGGTGGTTTTGGTCTGAGTGAGAGGACTTGAACCTCCGGCCTCTTGAACCCCATTCAAGCACGCTACCAACTGCGCCACACCCAGTCAACAAATGAGATTATAGCAGTTTTTTTAATAAATGTCAACAGTTTTTTGAGATTTTTTTAAAATATAAGCACCTATTCTACAGAGATGTTATTTTTGATGCGTTCGTAAATCTTTATTCCTATACCTTTAACACTCATGATGTCTTCCGGTTTTGAAAAAGGTTTGCTGTTTCTATATTCAATGATTGCTTCAGCTTTACTTTCGCCAATATTATCTAATAGCATGAGTTCTTCCTTCGGCGCAGTATTGATATTTACAGTTATCAATACCTCATCGTTTTCGCCGGAAATCATATCCGATTTCATTATAACAGAGTTGTTTTTATTTTCTAAACTCAACAGAAGAGCGCCCGACAATGTAATAACAAGTACGCATATAATACATATTATAATAGTAGTTTTCTTTGATATATGTTCCTGATTCATAAATGTCTCCTAAAAAATATATTTTTTATCTTGACAGAGCGAAAGAATTGTGATATACTCTCACTCGTTGGAAATTTAATATTTAGGGGTATAGTTCAGCTGGTAGAGCAGCGGTCTCCAAAACCGTTTGTCGTGGGTTCAAATCCTACTGCCCCTGCCAATAGAAGTGAATGATTCAGATGTCATCTGAATCATTCACTTTTTTTAATAGCGAGTACCAAACTTGATTGGTTATCTCATTTCCAACATTTGAGAAAACAAGCATACCGTATTGGAGCTTGATTTGTTAGTGTATATATAGGAATTCCGATACAGACCATCATCAATTCTCAATAGTTTGATGTTATTACTGATTTGGTTTTTCCACGAGATACCCGGAAAGAATGTGACACCTAGTCCCATTTCTAAGTAATTTCGTATATATTGCGGATCGTCACATTCGATTGCAATTTCCGGATGCAAGTCTCTTTGTTGCATGAACATATCTAAACAATGCCTTAAACTACTTCCTTTTGACATACAAATAAATTTTTCGCATTTTAATTCATCTGCAGAAACACTATTTTTCTTTGATAATTGATTGTCTTTATGAACTGCAAGAAAAACTTCCTCGCGCAACCAAAATTTTTGATTAAAACAGTCAGTAGTTATATTTTGGTCAGTAATTATAATGTCATATTCGTTAATGTTTGACTGGCAAATTTGCCCTTGATGTCTAATGTTGAAAGAAATTTTTGGATATTTAGCTTTAAATTCTGCTATAACCTCGGTTGCTTTTTGCCTGTTTGTCAGAATAAGCATATTAAGTTCTCCGAATGGAGTCTGAGATAAATCAAAAATATCTGCTTTTGCTTTTTTAAACAGTTTTTCGGATTTATCAATAGCCTGCAATAATATCTTGCCATATTCATTAAGTTTGATTTTATTGGCAGTTCTATCGAAAAGTTTCACTCCTATTTCGTTTTCAAGTTTCTTTATGCTTGCTGAAATACTTGGGGCAGGAACCATAAATTGCTGCGCGGTATGTGAAAAATTTTCAGACTTTGCTGCATGGCTGAAATATTTCAATTGCAAAATTTCCATTCTTGTAGCACCTTTCTTTTGTTTTATTGCTATTATACTATATATTTAAAATTAAAGCAACTATATACAATTGTATTATTTACTATAATGTAAAAGTTTGATAAAATAATACTGAGGTGATATTTATGAAAATAATTGAGAATATATCGTATAAGAAAACCGATTTGGATATATGTATGCTGGATATTTATTTGCCTGATGCGGATAGTTTTCCTCTTTTTATATTTTTTCATGGAGGCGGTCTGGAAGCCGGCGAGAGAAAAGGTCAGAATTTTATTGAAACACTAATCAATAAGGGAGTTGCTGTTATTTCTGCGGATTACAGAATGTATCCTACAGCAGTATTTCCGGATTTTATAGAGGATGCTGCAGCTGTTGTAGCTTGGGCGAACAGCAATATGCAAGATTACGGAAAGGTAACAAATATTTTTGTTGGAGGATCGTCTGCAGGAGGGTATCTTTCACAAATGTTGTGTTTTGATAAAAAGTATTTGGCTGTCCATGGAATTGATGCAGATAAATTGGGCGGATATTTACATGATGCAGGTCAGCCAACAACTCACTATAATATTCTCCGAGAAAGAGGTATTGACACGAGAAGAGTAATTGTTGACGAAGCAGCACCGCTTTATCATATTGTAGGAAACAGAGACTATGCACCTATGCAGATAATTGTTTCAGATAATGATATGGAAAACCGATTGGAACAGACATACTTACTTGTTTCAACATTGAAACATTTTGAATACAGCGATGATAAACTTGATTTCAGAGTAATGAAAGACAGTACACACTGCTCATATATTCATAAGCAAAATTCTTGTGGAGAGTGGATTTTTGCAAATATGATATATGAATTTATAGCATCTAAAGATAAGGAATGGAATAAAGAATGAAAAAAGGAATTTTGTATGCTATTATAACGGCAGTTTTATTTGTCACGTTAGAACCAGTGAGCAAACTCATAGCAGGCGAAGTAAACCCGTACACCATTACATTCTGGCGGTTTATTATAGGTTCGCTAATACTTCTGCCGCCTGCAGTTGTAAAGATTAAAAAAGAAAAAATACATATAGGCTTGAAAGATTTTGGAGTTATGACTGCGTTGGGAATTTTGTTTATATGTGTCAGCATGACAACTCTGCAGATAGGCGTGCAAAAAGCAGAATCTCCTTCGCTGATTGCAATCGTTTTTTCGTCTAATTCAATTTTCACTATTTTGTTTGCGATTCTTATTTTAAAAGAAAAATTGACAAGCAATAAGATTATTGCACTGATTTTAGGAGTTGTTGGCGTGATTGCCTGTGCGGATTTTTCGTCGGGAACAAATATAGAATCTGTGCTATACGGCGTATTTGCCGCTTCAAGTTTTAGTTTTTATACCATTCTCGCCCAGAAATTTACGAAAAAATTCGGCGGCATAGTGCAGACGGGTATTGTTTTTCTTACGGGAAGTCTTATGCTTCTTGTAGTTCTGCTTGTTATGGGCGTGGATATTCTACCTTCTATCTCAGTGGAAAATATAAGCATACTGTGTTACCTCGGATTTTTGGTTACCGGAGTTGGCTACGCGTGTTATTTTAAGGCAATTGAAAAAGGCGGAGCTATTATGGCATCGCTAGCATTTTTTATAAAGCCCATTCTTACACCCTTTGTCACTCTGCTTATTAACGGCATTGTGCCTGATTTAAAAGAGATCGGCGCGGTAGCCTGCGTTGTTATTGCGTCGTATTTTGCGGCATATAAAAATAAGCAAGATAAAGATGGCATCTAAACTATTCGGCTCTTCCAAAGTATAGAAGATGTCGATTTTTGCAAAGTAATAGTTAATAAGAATGGATTAGATACAAACTCATCTGTGGTTGACTTGTTTTTATTTTAGTGTTATCATGTTATCGCAATATTATAGTACATTATTTTGATAGAATAGTTAATGGAATTTTTAAACGCATTTGATATAATATATTAAAAAGTAAATACGCTAGGGGGTTAATATATGGATAAAAGAAGCATCAATGGTGAAAAGAGATTTATATGGTTACAACTGTTAGGATTAGAAAAAAACGACCCTGATAAAGGTGTAGCCAGATATCTGGAACAAACGGGATTTATCCCGGAAGGAATATGTACACTTGTTTTTCATCCTGATATTGTTAATCAACACAAAGGGATGGATGAAGAATATGTACTTCCGCCTGATAACTGTTCATATTACGGCGTTCCGCGTAATGTAGAAAGAGAAAGACAGGAATGGACAAACTACGATCTTCGTGCATTTTGTAAAAATATGAAATTAAAAGGCTCAGGCGTTTATATGAGTATTTTTGGTGCGTATATGTGGGATACATACCACCACGAGTGGTTAACAGACCATCCGGAAATCAGATATATAAGCAGAGATGATTTACATACGCTTCATTGCCTGAAGAGATTTAAAGATGGAACATATTACGAAGATTTCTTTATAGATAAACTTGTAGAAGCATTGCAAGACTATGATTTTGAAGGCATTCATATTACAGATGCATTTTGTCCATTGACTAATACTCGCTATGATGGTGACTTCTCGACAGACATGGTGGAACAGTTTATAAACCATGCAGGCATTAATTTACCGGACGATATTGCAAAAGATTTCGGTAATGACGATTTTGATGTAATAAATCGCCGTGGTGATTGGATTTGGAGAGAACATCGTGCAGAGTGGTTAAGATTTCACGATTGGCGCTGGGGAGTATTTTACAAGAAATTATGTGATAGAGTACATGCTATCGGTAAAAAGGTTATTGTGCTAGGAATGTATTGCACAGACCCGTTTGAATCAATGTATCTTATGGGCTTTAGTTTAAAAACCATTTTTGATGCAGGTGTTGATGCAGTTATGCCCAACATTGTTCCAACCGGTATCTATATGGAATCGTTGCTTCCGTCTTTTTTCCATAGGTATATGAGCATTATACCATTAGCAAAAGCTCAGGTTCCTGACGGTGAGTTTTTGTGCCTTTTGGGTGTTCAGGACGCATCAGAGGAGTGGGATACAATCTGCCACGCCCCATGCAAAGCCGAACGAGATGCTTATACAATGTTCTCTTATCAGTTTTGTGGTAAAAACGGTATACAGCGTGCCATGGATGGCTTGATGATATGTCTGGGAGATGGAATGAAGCGAACCGAATGGGAGTGGCTAAACGACAGACTGGACATTGCCTTTGATATGACTGCAAAGGAATTGATTACACCTGTGGTCGTGTGGTCAGACACTGCTAACGAAAAACAACTTGAAGAATACATAAAAACCCGTCGCAGTTCCGTACACAGGCAACTACATAAAATTACAGAAATTGGCGTTCATTTTGGGGGTTCTGTTCGATCTGAAGATATTGAATTTTGTAACAATACACTTTTCATACCAAACTTTGATTTGCTTTCAGATACAGAAAAAAGTAATGTAGCTAAATATAAAGGTGGAGCAGTGGTGTGTACCGCAGGGCCTGACTATATCCCCGAGGGTTTAGATGCAAAATTCTTGTACGAGGACAGATATGCAGAGTACCCATTAAAAGTATTTGTTTTAAATGCAGAAAGCAATGCAGAACTTGAAAAAGAAATCGAAGAAATTATGAGCGTCCCGGATAATAGCAAAGATTTGGATATGGATAATATTACAGAGCATCGTTTAATGCTTCAGGATGACATACCATTCCGCAAAGTTTCTGAGTGCTTTTTACGTGCTTGCGCTTTGATTTTAAAGAGCTTGGATAAATCTATATTTAAGAGCAATGTGCCCTATAGAGCATATAAAATAGGTGATAACAAGTATAGACTATATCTTTATGGAATACATGAAGACAGATATTCTCACGCACTTGTTGAATGCAGTACGGATATTGAAAATGTTGAAATAATAAGTAAATACCCGGTGCTACCTGTAAAATTTGTCGAAGATATCGATACAAGGTTTGGTTTTAATTATAACAATTCTGCAAAACACAAGTTCCAACTCAAACTCCAACCCGGCGGTGCTTCTATTGTAGATGTTACAACCAAATAATAAAATAAACACTGTTATAAATTAAAAAAACAGAAAACCACCGTAAGTTTTGGCGGTGGTTTTCTGTTTTATACTTTTCTAAATTCTATGAAGCTCGATCTTAATATTTTCTTTTGTAACATCGATAATTGCATACTTTTCTTTTATATAACCTATGGAACCTGGATTCAGAAGTATTATTCCGTCTCTTTCTTCGAAATGTTGTTCGTGAGTATGTCCAAAAATGCAAATATCAGCATTATTTTTCTTGCCTGTTACAAATAGAGCATCGAGTGAACTTTTTACCCTTTCCTTGTGCCCGTGTGTTATGTACACGGTTTTTCCTTCATATTTAAACAATCTTGAAAGCGGGTAGGATGAGAAAAAATCATTATTTCCACAAACAAAACACAAGGAATGAGTTTTTCCGTAAATCATTTCAAGATATTCACAATCATCTGCTACATCTCCACAGTGAATGATATGAGTTATATCTTTATGTTTCTCTATCGCTTTATCCATTCCGTTTGTATATTTGTGACTATCGCTAAAAACAAGAAATTTCATATTGCCTCCAAAAGCTTATTACATCATCATTATAAACCACTATATAAAAAAAGTAAATAAAAAGGTTGCATATAACTGTAAAAAGTGGTATAATCAATTTATTATGATAGAATTGTACTAGATATAGGTGTACAAAGAAATATGAGGATTACATTAAATGAAGAAGAAAAAATGGATTTATATGCATAAGGAACACAGTCTTGAAGATGTCAAAAACATCAGCGAGACGTACGAAATTGCGCCTGTTATTGCGACAATTTTGTTGAATAGAGGAATTACGGAGCCGGACAATTTTTTAGCTCCGTCTGAAGACGCCTTATTGGATCCTTTCCTTATGTTAGGAATGGAAAAAGCAACATCAAGAATTCTTGATGCAATTAACAATGGGGAAAAAATTGCCATATATGGTGATTACGACGTAGACGGAATTACATCTACCGCAATTATGGTTAAGTTTCTCCGTTCTCACAGAGCAGATGTTATTTATTACATTCCTGACAGACACGAAGAGGGCTATGGAATAAATATGGACGCCATTGACAAAATACACTCATCAGGTGTGTCATTGCTTGTTACTGTTGACTGCGGTATTACAGCAGTTAAAGAAATAGCCTATGCAAAAGAATTAGGCATAGACACCATAATTACCGACCATCACGAATGTAAAGAAGAAACACCTGATGCTTTCTGTCTTTTAAATCCCAAGCAACCCGATTGCCAATACCCGTTTAAGAGATTAGCAGGTGTAGGTGTAGCATTTAAATTGCTCCAGGCACTAACTCTTAAAATGCATTTTCATATGCGAGAACTCATCGATGAATATATTGACCTAGTAGCAATCGGTACAATCGCTGACGTTATGCCTTTAGTTGGCGAAAACAGAATTATTGTAAAGCGCGGACTTGAACTTTTAAAATACACTGTCAACCGCGGAATAAGAGCATTAGCAGACGTTGCTGAGATAAATCTTTCCGATGTTCAGACAGGAACTATCGGCTTTATGTTGGCTCCAAGAATAAACGCAGCAGGCAGAATGGGAGACCCCAGATGTGCTGTAGAATTACTTCTTTCAAAAGATGAAATGAGCGCCAAAAGATACGCTCAAATCTTAAACGACAAGAACTGTGAGCGTCAGGAAACAGAAATAAGCATTTTGGAAGACGCGCTAAATATAATCGAAACCACACCGTCCATAAAGGACGATTTTGTAATTGTTTTAGCCCATGAAGGTTGGCATCACGGAATAATCGGTATTGTTGCATCAAAAATTTCCGAAAGATTTAATAAACCTTGTATTCTTATAAGCACAGACGAAGAAAACGGCAAAGGTTCAGGTCGAAGCATACGTTCTTTTAACTTGTTTAAGGCTCTTGAAAATTCAAGTCACCTTATGCAGAAATTCGGCGGACACGACCTCGCTGCAGGTCTTTCAATAAAGCCCGAGAACATAGACGAATTCAGAAACGAAATCAATGCTTATGCAAAAGGTCTTTTGACCGAAGATGACTTTATGCCAATTCTTTACATCGATTCTGAATTGCCTCCGGCATATATCAATATGAATACCGCTGAAAAGCTTTCAATTTTAGAGCCATACGGCATGGGAAATGCTTGCCCCTTATTCTATACAAAAGATTTAAAAATCTCTCAGATAAGACCTTTAAGCGACGGCAAGCACATAAAACTCATTCTTACATCAGGTGAATACTGTATTGAGTCAGTTGGTTTTAATATGGGAGAACTTTTAGATATTTTGAAAATTGATGATACTATCGACATCGCATTCAGTATTGATATCAATATTTATCGCGGGGCGCGTCAGCTCCAGGTCTTACTTAAAGATGTAAAAATCCACTAATTAACAAGGAGGTGTGTATATGAATTTCACCTTGCACGATTTTGAAGCATTAAAGCAAAGAGCGCTTGATGTAAACCCAAAATTAAATATCGAAAAGTTGGAAAAAGCGTATAATCTTGCTAATTCTGCTCATGAAGGACAGAATCGTGTATCAGGCGAGCCTTATATTACACATCCTTTAGAGGTTGCATATATTTTAGCAGATCTCGAACTCGACACTGACACTTTAGTGGGTGCATTATTGCACGATGTAGTAGAGGACACAGACTACACTTTGGATTACATAAAAGAAGAGTTTGGCGAAAACGTTGCAATCATAGTTGACGGCGTAACAAAACTCAGCAAAATCCAGTATACAACCGCTGAAGAGCAGCAGGTTGAAAACATAAGAAAAATGCTTTTGGCCATGGCTAAAGACGTGAGAGTTATACTTATTAAACTTGCTGACCGTTTACATAATATGCGCACAATAACGGCAAAATCCGAGGCAAAACAACGCGAAAAAGCACGCGAAACACTAGAAGTGTACGCAGCTTTGGCTCACAGACTTGGTATGTCAAAAATCAAATGGGAATTAGAAGATTTATCACTTCGTTATATCGACCCTATTGCATACAAAGAAATAACCGAATCGATAAACCTTAAAAAGCAGGAGCGCGAACAGTTTATAAACGACATTATGGACACTCTTCGCGAAAAAACTGCCGATATGAATATCAAATCACAAATAACAGGTAGGGCTAAGCATTTTTATAGTATATATCGTAAAATGTTTACGCAAAACAAGTCAATTGATGAACTCTACGACCTTTTTGCAGTGCGCGTTATTGTTGATTCTATCAGTGAATGTTATGCGGTTTTAGGTATGGTGCACGAACTTTATCATCCCATTCCGGGAAGATTCAAAGACTATATTGCTATGCCGAAGCCAAATATGTATCAATCACTACACACTACAGTTATAGGTCCTAACGGTACACCTTTTGAAATTCAGATAAGAACATGGGATATGCACCGTGTCGCAGAATACGGTATCGCAGCCCATTGGCAATACAAAGAAGGTACAGATAAAAAAACAGAAGCCGATACAAAACTCGAATGGATTCGACAACTTTTGGAAATACAGAACTCTGTCGTTGATACAGACGACTTTATGAGAACTCTAAAAATAGACCTTTTTGCCGATGAGGTTTTCGTGTTTACACCGAGAGGAGATATCGTCAATCTTCCTGCAGGCTCAACACCTATCGATTTTGCGTTTTCTATTCACAGTGCAGTTGGTTGTAAGATGCAAGGTGTTAAGGTCAATGGTAAAATAGGTACCCTTGATTATGTCCTGCAAAACGGCGATATAGTAGAAGTCATGACCTCATCAAACGTTAAAGGTCCGAGTCGCGACTGGTTAAAGCTTTGTAAAACATCACAAGCAAGGTCAAAAATTAATCAATGGCTCAAAAAAGAGCGCAGAGAAGAAAATATTCAGCACGGAAAAGAACTGATAGAAAGAGAATTAAAACGTATAAACCTCTCACACAGTCAACTTTTCAGACCTGAATGGGTTGAAATGCTTTGCAAAAAGTACACATTTACTTCAATCGACGATATATATGCAGCAGTAGGCTACGGCGGTTTAACGGCAAATAAAGTTTTAGGTAGACTAAAAGAAGAATACCGCAAGGCTTTAAAAGCCGAAAACCCTGATATTGACCTTTCAATACTCGAAACCCAACAAAAGCGCAAAAAAACCTCTAACAACGGTATAATTGTAGAGGGTTTAGACGATTGTTTGGTAAGATTTTCACGTTGCTGCAGTCCTGTTCCCGGCGATGATATAATAGGCTACATAACAAGGGGCAGAGGAGTGAGTGTACATAGAAAAGACTGTCCAAACATCATCTCCAGCGAAAACAGCGAAGATAAAGACCGTCTTATCAACGTATATTGGGAAGACGAGAGCGCTGAAAAGGCTTCTTACTTTACAGAGATTCAAATATTTGCAAACGACAGAAAAGGTTTACTTGCTGAAATGGCAAACGTTATATCTGACCTTAAAATCTCTATAACCGGAATAAATTCCAAATTCACAAAGGACAACGTTGTTATCGTTAGCATTAAGCTTGAAATCAACTCTAAAAATGAGCTTGATACAGTAGCAAAAAAACTAAACAACATCAAAGGAGTATTCGATGTCAAACGAAGGTCAGAATAATATGATTAAAATAAAGAAATCAGTAGGCATAATGGGAGTTAATTGCTATATTTTAGGTGATAAAAACGAAGCAATTATCGTAGATCCGGGAAGCAATGCCGAATCCATCATCAAAACTTTAAACGACGAAGAAATTGCCGCGAAATACATCCTTTTAACACACTGTCATTTCGACCATATTATGGCAGTGGAAAGTTTGATAGAAAAACTAAGTGTAAAGCTCGTCGCTTGTCAATCCGAAAAAGAAAATTTGCTTAATTCTTCCGTAAATTACACAGACAGATATTCAAGAACTCCTGTTGAACTTTCTGCCGATATTTATGTAAAAGAAAACGATGTAATAACAAGTGGTAACTATGATTTTAAAGTAATAGAAACACCGGGGCATACCTCAGGAAGTATGTGTCTGTACTGCGAAAGCGAAAAGCTTTTAGTTTCAGGAGACACATTATTCTACACAGGTGTAGGCAGATGTGATTTGGCAACAGGAAACCAGGCAGAACTTGTAAAAAGTATAAAAAACAAACTTTTTACACTTCCTGAAGATGTTGTTGTATTGCCAGGTCACGGTGATAATACAACCATCGGCTTTGAAAAAGAAAACAATCCTTTTATATTTTAATAGGTAAAATGATAAGACAAAGGTGACTATTTTGAATAAAGAAAAAACAATCCCTTGGGGAACATTAGTAGGCATCAGACCTGTAAAAAGGGTAGTAAATATGCTCTCATCAGGTTTGACCGAAGACGAGGTAGGAAAAATACTCAAAACCGAATACGAAGTAAGTGATAAAAAGATAGATTTATCGCTTTCTATAGCAAAAGCAGAAATGGCTGTTATGTCTTCAATTCCTCAAAACGCAGCATCTTTGTATATCGATATTCCTTTCTGCCCCTCAAGGTGCGCCTATTGTTCATTTGCATCGATGCCTGTATCGGAAATGAAGGACTTTATAGAACCCTATTTAAACGCACTTTTCCTTGAGCTTGATACTATAAAAACTATAATTGAGGACTTGCAGCTTTCGATTGTAAGTGTTTACATCGGCGGAGGAACACCAACCTCAATCTTATCAATAGAACTTGACAATCTGCTTTATAAAATAGAGAATACCTTTGATTTGTCTAACTGCAAAGAGTTCACAATAGAAGCAGGAAGACCCGACACAATAACCGACAGCAAACTTTCTGTTATGAAAAAGCACAATATAGACAGAATCAGCATAAACCCTCAATCTATGAACGATAAAACACTGTCTATAATAGGAAGAAAGCATTCGGTAGACCAGATTTATACTGCGTATAATTTGGCACGTGAAACCGGTTTTAAATGCATAAATATGGACGTTATTGCAGGACTTCCGCAAGAAAGTCTTTCGGATTTTATGTACACCATTGACAAGGTAATTGAGCTCAATCCAGAAAACATAACCGTACATACAATGAGTATAAAACGAGCTGCCCGTCTTAATCAAAACAAAGAATTCGATACTTTGCCGGAAAACAACACAGTAGACCAAATGATAGATTACGCTCATTTAAAGCTCAAAGAAAACGGCTATAAGCCCTACTATTTATACAGACAAAAGAACATTCTCGGCGACCTTGAAAATACTGGTTTTTACAAAGGCAACACAGAGGGAATATACAACATCTGTATGATGGAGGAAATTCGTTCTGTTATTTCTGCAGGCGTCGGTGCCGTTACAAAGCTTGTAAAAGGCGACCGAATCGAAAGAATTTTCAACGTTAAAGATGTTCGCGAATATTTAAATCGCGCCGAAGAAATGCGAACAAGAAAAAAATACATATATGAATTTTATAACAATACGGAGGTATAATCATGAAATGTCCTTTTTGCGAATTTGAAGAAAGCAAGGTAATTGACTCACGTCCCACAGATGAAGGTGAAGCAATACGCAGAAGAAGAGAGTGCTTAAACTGTGCAAAACGTTTTACCACCTACGAAAAAATCGAAACCATTCCTCTAATGGTAATCAAAAAAGATGGTTCTCGTCAAATGTTTGACAGAGAAAAACTCTTAAACGGCATAATTCGCGCTTGCGAAAAACGCCCTGTTGCTACATCTGATATGGAACGTATCGTAAACGAAATTGAATCTGCAACACAAAATCTTTTAGAAAGAGAAATCTCATCACAGAGAATCGGCGAGATGGTTATGGAACGTCTTCCTGAAATAGATGAAGTTGCTTATGTTCGTTTTGCTTCTGTTTACAGACAGTTTAAAGATATCAATACCTTTGTTGAAGAAGTAAACAAACTCTTAAAGAGGTAGTTATGGTTAAGTTTAACAACAGTTGGGACGAACTTTTAGGCGAAGAATTTTCCAAGGATTATTACATTGCTCTCCGCCAAAAACTAGCTTTAGAATATAAAACGCATACTGTTTATCCTGCGATGGAAAATATTTTCAATGCTCTAAAGTATACATCATACGAAGATGTTAAGGTGCTTATATTGGGACAAGACCCATATCACGGTCCCGGTCAGGCCCACGGCTTATGTTTTTCAGTACAAAAGGGTGTAGATAAACCGCCATCACTTAAAAATATGTTCAAAGAACTGAAAAGCGACCTTGGTATAGATGCGCCCTCGCACGGCTGTCTTACCGATTGGGCTAACCAAGGCGTTCTTCTGTTAAATACAGTTTTGACCGTCAGGGAAGGGGAGCCAAATTCCCACAAAAATATCGGTTGGATTACTTTTACAGATAAAGTAATTCAACATCTAAACGAAAGAGAAGAGCCTGTTATATTTGTATTGTGGGGAAAAAACGCTCAAGATAAACTTCCTCTTATCACAAACAGCCGTCATTATGTTTTAATGGCAGCACATCCCAGCCCATTGTCCGCATCACGTGGTTTTTTAGGTTGTGGTCACTATTCTAAAATAAACGAAATTCTAAAATCATTAGGACAAGCTCCTATCGATTGGCAAATTTCCGAATAACGAAAAGAGTAACTATGAATTATGTAATTTTTGACCTAGAATGGAATAGATTCACTAGAGCTGTCAAAGTTCGCTGCGCTGATGAAATAATCCAGATAGGTGCTGTAAAATATAACGAAAATATGGAATGTATCGGCACTTTTAATCGATATATCAAGCCTGTCGTATATAAGAGAATGGAACCCACCGTCGAAAAACTCACAGGACTTACCACCAAAATTCTTAAATCAGAGGGCGTTCCTTTTTCCGAAGCAGCGCGTGACTTTATTGATTTTATAGGTGCAGATGCTGTTATTATGTCATGGGGATCGCAAGACGCAGATATTTTTCGCAAAAACTGTGTTTACTTCGACAGAACATTACCGCTTGATATGCTAAAAAGCTTTGTAGATGTACAAAGATATGTTACAAACACCTTGTCGGTTAACGGCAACAATCAAATAGGTGTTAAATCTGCGGCTGACGCACTTTCGATACCATACGAAGAAAACAAACTACACGACGCCTTAATTGACGCAGAAATTTCAGGTAAAGTATTTGCACGAATTTTTGATTGTAAAAAACTCGAAAAATACATAGTGGATGCATCTAAAAAGGGAGTATCTTTCAAAGACGTTCCAATTACAGATTTAAATAGTAAATACATTGACAAAACAGTATTTAAAATACATTGTCCTGAATGTGGACATCTCATAAGGAAGCGGTATAACTGGTCTTTAAATGGGAGTAAATTTGTATCATGTCAGATTTGCAGACGTTGTAAAAAAAGATATTTTTGCTCAGTAGAAATATTAAAATCCTACGGAAATGTTATAAAATACAAAAAGAAAATCAAACATATAGAAGAACCGAAAACAAAAGAACCCGTAAAATAAACGGGTTCTTTTGTTTTATATTTGTGACAAAAATCTTCTCTTTTAATATATTGATAATAAAGGAGAGACTATTATGGATTCTTTGGAAATTAAAAATATAACTATGAATTATCAAGATATAAACAGTGAAGTAACCGCTATAGAAAATATATCTTTTCAGGTCAAAGAGGGCGAATTTGTTGTGATTATCGGCCCCTCCGGCTGTGGAAAATCGACGCTTTTATCTATTATTTGCGGAATATTAAGACCAAGCAGTGGAGAAGTACTGATTGACGGCAATAAAACCTCAGGAATAACCCCTAAAATCGGCTATATGCTCCAAAGCGACAACCTGCTTCCCTGGAGAACCATATACAAAAATATTCTTTTAGGACTTGAAATTCAGCACAGAGTCACAGAAGAAAATCTTGAATATGTAGATAAGCTTTTGAAAACCTATGGACTGTATGAATTTAGAAATAGCTACCCGTCGCAACTTTCAGGAGGAATGCGCCAAAGGGCAGCTTTAATCAGGACTTTAGTTACTAAACCTGAAATTCTGCTTTTGGACGAAGCGTTTTCGGCACTGGATTACCAAACACGACTTGCCGTCACCGACGATGTATATTCTATAATAAAAAAAGAGAAAAAGACAACAGTTATGGTAACACACGACATCCCGGAGGGAATTTCTATGGCAGACAGGGTTATTGTTCTTTCAAAACGTCCTGCAAAAATAAGCAGTATACACGAAATTGTTTTTCCTGACATAGAAAACAGAACACCTCTTTTATGCAGAAAAAGCCCGGAATTTGGAATGTATTTTGATAGGTTATGGAGGGAGTTGGATATGAGTGAAAGCCAATAAAAGCGAAAGAGAACAATTTCTTTCAAAAATTAAACATAAAAAAGTGCTCGTTATTTCTGTTCAGTATGGTCTTTTGATTATACTTATTTTATTGTGGGAAATTTGCGCAAATCTGGGTATTATAGATTCTTTCATAACAAGCCAGCCGTCGCGGGTAATTAAAACAATTGTAAACCTTTCCTCTAATGACTTGTTGCTGCATTTAGGAATTACCTGTACGGAAACCATTGTAGGTTTTCTGCTCGGTGTATTTTTCGGTTTGATTATTGCTTCGGTATTATGGTGGTTTAAAACCTGCTCGGAAATTTTCGAGCCTTATCTTGTTATTTTAAACAGCTTACCAAAAATCGCTCTCGGTCCCATAATCATTATTTGGGTTGGAGCAGGTATGAAAGCCATAATTGTTATGGCGCTTGCTATTTCTTTGATAGTAACTGTTATGGAGCTGTTAAATGGTTTTAAGAACACTGACGCAGATATTATAAAAACAGCAGAAACATTCGGTGCAAAAAAATATCAGGTTTTTTTGAAAATCATTTTACCGGCAAATATCAAAACACTCATAAATTCTCTAAAAATCAACCTTGGTCTATCGTTAGTTGGCGTAATTGCCGGCGAATTTTTAGTGTCAAAGGCCGGTCTTGGTTATTTGATTGTCTACGGCGGGCAAGTATTTAAGCTCGACCTTGTAATGGCAAGCGTTATTATATTGGCTGTTTTTGCAGCTTTAATATATAAGATAGTGCTTATTTTTGAAAAAATAGCACTTAAAAACAGGAGGTAATTATGAAAAAAATCTTATCAATCTGTATGTGCGCAGTGCTTGCGTTAACTTTTGTTGCGTGTGGTACTCAAACGACAGAGACTCCCGACAAAACCGTCAAAGTACGATTAGGAGAAGTAACTCATTCGGTGTTTTATGCACCTCAATATGCAGCAATCGCATTAGGCTATTTTGAAGACGAAGGAATTGAAATAGAATTATCAAATTTACAAGGCGCCGATAAAGTTATGTCTGCTTTGCTTTCTAATCAAATCGACATCGGTTTTTGCGGTCCTGAGGCTTCCATCTACGTTTACAACGAGGGTAGAGAAGACTACCCACAGGTTTTTGCGCAAATGACTCAACGCGATGGTTCTTTCTTAGTAGGAAAAGAAAAAGTAGAAAAATTCGACTGGAATCAATTAAAAGGAAAGACTGTTATTCCCGGGCGTCGCGGTGGAGTACCGTATATGACTTTTGAATATCTTTTAAAAGAAAAAGGCATACATCCTAAAACTGACCTTAATTTAGATGACAGCATTCAATTTTCTCTTATGGCAGGTGCTTTTTCCGGAAGCGATGCAGAATATGTAACACTTTTTGAACCTACAGCATCAATGATAGAAGCAGAAAATAAAGGTTATATTTTAGCATCAGTTGGCGAAGAAACGGGTGATATTCCATATACTGCTTACTGTGCAAAATCCAGCTACATAGCTGAAAATGAAGAAATTATAAAAAAGTTTGTCAAGGCGCTTTCAAAAGGCTTGAAATGGGTAGAGGAACACCCCGCTGATGAAATTGCAGAATTGATTGTCGATTCTTTTCCTGACACAGATGTAAAGATGCTTTCTTCATCAATCGAGCGCTACAGGTCTATTGACGCTTGGAAGACAAATCCTGTTATGACAAAAGAATCTTTTGAAAGATTACAGGACATTATGACCGAGGCAGGAGAGCTTGATACCCGCGCACCTTTTGAAAAAATTGTAAACAACACATACGCAAGCAAATTCAGTAAATAAAACTTAAAATTCAGGCAAATAATAAGCATATCAATTTCAAGGTGGGTTGATATGCTTATTTCTTTCATTCGCACACTGATTACGTATATTCTTGTAATTTTAGCAGTCAGAATAATGGGGAAGCGACAGGTAGGACAACTGGAGCCGACAGAGTTGGTTATAACCCTTATGATTTCCGACCTTGCTACAATACCATTAGGTCACGTGTCAATACCGCTTATACACGGAGTAATTCCCATACTTACTTTAATAGTAGCAGAAGCCATAATGTCTTTTGCGGAATTAAAAAGCAGACGTTTTAGAAAAATAATGTCAGGCACACCAATCGTCATTATAAAAGACGGCATAATATTAGAAAAAGAACTTTCTAAACAACGACTTAATTTTGACGATTTAATGGAAATGCTACGTACACAAGGTCAAATAGATATCACAGAAATTAAATACGGAATACTCGAAACAAGCGGAAATTTAAGTGTTATATTAAAGAAAAGAACTATTACAGAACAAGAAAATAACCTCGGTCTGCCTTTTATGTTTATTTGCGATGGAAAAGTTAGTAAAAAAGCACTGATTTTGTACAACAAAAATCAAAACTGGCTAAAAAAACAACTAAACGGAGTAGAAATTTCCGATATTCTTTACGCCGGTGTTAATGAAACAGGAAAATTTTATATACAAAAGAGGGAAAATGTTTGAAAACGTTCATAACTTCAATTGCTGTGCTTGGTTTTATTATTCTATGCGCAGTTTCTTATTCAATGTATTTAAATAAATCCACCGACGAACTTAACAAAATTTTAAAATCAACATCAGATTTTGCTCAAAACGAAGACTGGAGCAACTGCGAAAAAGAAATAAATAAACTTTCAAAGAAATGGACAAAAAGTGAAATAATTCTTTCTATGTTTAACGACCATGAGGATGTAGACAAAATAAAACTTGCTATAAACGAATTAAAAGAAGACGTATCTTTTAAAGATAAGGAACATATTTTTAAAACCTTGTCGCAAACAAAAATACTTATAGAAAGACTCAAAAAAAATGAAACTCTCACTTTAGAAAACATTTTAGGATTTGCACCAAATTTTTACGATTTTCATAGTATGTTATAACCGACCAATTTTGGTCGTTTATATAGATTTGGCGTAGGGTAGAGTGTTACTCTGCGCCTTTTTTATATAAAAAAAGACCGACGCGAGATACGCGTCGGTATAAGTTCTAATCTTATTTAAACTTTCTTTTTCTTGCGGCTTCGGATTTTTTCTTTCTTTTAACGCTGGGCTTTTCATAATGTTCGCGTTTTCTAATTTCTGATAAAACACCGTCTTTCGCGCAAGAACGCTTAAAACGTCTTAAAGCACTATCTAAAGATTCATGATCTTTTATTCTGATTTCTGACATTTACTGTTTCCCTCCTTCCGCGATTACCAAGTGCAGAGAAGACTAATTTACGTCCTCTCAATTTGTTGCGGAATTACTCTGCGACAAAATCACAAGTGATATTATAACCTAATCAAATAATAAATGTCAATAGTTAGGTTAAATATTTTTATTTTTTTCGAAAAAAATTAAAAAAATAGTTGCATTTCCAAAACAAATGTGTTAAAATACATAAAGTCAGTACGTTTGGTTGGAGGTGAAAAATTTGCCGAACATTAAATCAGCTAAAAAAAGAGTTAAAGTTATCGAAACAAAAACCTTAAGAAATCACATGATTAAATCAGCATTGAGAACATACATTAAGAAGTTCGAAGTTATCGCAGCTGGCGGTAACAAGGCTGAAGCAGAAGCTGCTTTCAAAGTTGCTGTTAAGAAGATTGACCAGGCAGTTGCCAAGGGTATCATCAAAAAGAACACAGCTTCAAGAAAGAAGTCACAGCTCGCACTTAAGCTTAATGCTATTGCGTAATCATTTAGAAATTACAGGACTAACATTTTGTTAGTCCTTATTTTCTTATCGGGGGAAAAAATATGACAAACAAAAAAATGAAAGCCGTTACATTCAGTTATGACGATGGTGTAATCCAGGATATACGATTAATTGAACTTTTTAACAAATACGGAATGAAATGGAGTCGTTATTAAAATTATTGGCGTTTCGTGATGATATTTTCTATGGAACAAATACAGAGGTCTTATTAAATTTTAAATAAGCGTATAACAGAGTCACTTTGACTCTGTTATTTTTTTATTACAAATAATGCTTTTTCATTGACAAACCGGAAGAGAGCTGGTATAATTTAAATATACCCAATTATACAAAATAAGAATTTTGTATAATTGAGAGTAGGCGAAAAACGCCTTTATACTGCTAAAATGTGCTAAAGTGCGTTTTTTATGAAAATTAGCCTTTTATACGTTTTGGTTATCTATTCCTATTATAAAGGATGTGCTTATATGAAAAACAGAAAGCTTTTAGAAGACGCTCCTTTTTATCTTCGTGACTTTATTACTTATATGGAAACTATCAAAGGAAAATCTTCTAATACTGTTGATGAGTATTTTTTTGACCTCAGAACTTTTCTTCGATATATGTTAGTATTAAAAGGAAAAGCTGAAATTGAAAATTTCGATGAAATTTCTATTAAAGATGTTCCTGTAAGCTTCATTGAGGAAATAACGCTACATGACCTGTATGAGTATCTTTCCTATACTCTTCGTGAACGTCTTAACAATGCCAACTCCAGAGCAAGAAAAGTATCTTCTCTGCGTTCTTTCTTTAAATATATGGTTACAAAGGCGAAGTTAGTTGAAACTAACCCCGCCGCCGAATTAGATTCGCCAAAGATACCTAAAGTTCTTCCCAGATATCTCACTTTATCAGAAAGCAAGCAGCTTTTAGATAGTGTTGATGGCACCTATAAGCTCCGTGATTACGCTATTTTGACGCTTTTTTTGAACTGCGGGCTGCGCTTATCTGAGCTTGCCGGTATAAATATAAGGAATATCAAAGACGACAAATTGACCGTTTTTGGTAAAGGTAGCAAGGAACGTACTATATACTTAAACGACGCCTGTCGCAAAGCTATAGACGATTACATTCAAAACGAACGGCCCAAAGAAGGTGTTAAAGCCCCTGATAAAGACGCGTTATTTTTAAGCAGATTAAAAAAACGTATGAGCATAAAAACTATTCAGCATGTTGTTAAGCTCCATTTAGAAGCTGCAGGTTTAGATACTACAAAGTATTCCGCTCATAAACTCCGTCATACAGCCGCAACCCTTATGTACAGGTACGGTCACGTAGATGTAAGGGTGTTGCAAGAAATGTTGGGACATACTAATCTTTCTACCACGCAGATTTACACACATTTAGACGATGAACAACTGCGAACGGCGGCAAATAGCAACCCCTTAGCTGATTTAACAAAAGAAGATTAAAAAAGAAAAGCACCAATCTTTTTGATTGGTGCTTACTTTTAGTTAATTAGTCGTTGCAACCGCAACCGCAGAAAACTACTAAAGCGATGATTAAGATAATCCATAAGCAGCTGTTGTCGTTGCCAAAGAAACCTCTGTCACACATAGTGTTTTACCTCCTTTATTCGTTCTTCTACATATTATGCTAAAACGAATAAATGGTAAGTTGTCCTACAGAATTCTTGCCACTTCCCTACTGCTTTTCGTATTTTTCTTTTTCTGCAAGATATCTTAATTTTCGATTCGAAGTATTTTCCAGAAATTTCCTAATTCCGTCAATATCTGCATTTTTTATCATTTCGTCTATCTTTTTAAGACTATCGGTAAAAATCTTAATTTGAAGCGATAAAGCATCCTTATTTTCCACAAAAAGCTCTGACCACATATCAGGATTCAATTTTGCAACACGTGTGCAATCCCTCAAAGAACCTGCAGAAAACGCCTCTGCACGATCTAATATTTGATTGTCACACAACGTAGCCGCAACTACGTGCATAAGCTGACTTGTGTAAGCAATCATTTCGTCGTGTTCATCAATCGAAGTATAAGTTATGTGTTTACAGCCAATATGTTTTATGATTTTTTCCAGATATTCTATGTTTTCTTCTTTGTTTGAATCTTTTCTTACTATTATGTAATTTGCATCATTATATAGAGTTTTGAGTGAATTTTCATACCCTCCGCACTCTCTGCCTGCCATAGGGTGTCCACCTATGAAATCTATATCGCTATTTGTGATATTTTTAAATATATATCCTTTTACACCACACACATCTGTAACCAGAGCGCCTTTTTTGAATTTGTTTGTATTGATAAAATCAACAGTCATTTTAGGTGTAAGGCATAAAAAAACAACGTCCATATCCTTTAATATATCATTAGGCTCAGTGTAACCTTTCTTAATGGCTCCATCTACTTCAGCCATTGACAGAGTTTTTTCGTCAATGTCAATTCCGTACACACAAGATTCCGGAAAATCTGCCAAAGCTTTAGCTAACGAGCCGCCTATTAAACCAAGTCCAACAATTAAAATATTCTTCATAAAATCACTTCCAAATTCAACATATGTAATTATTTTAGCATCAAAATATTGTTTTTTCAAGAAAAACAGAATATTATTTAAATGTTTTTGAAAATAGTTGTAGAAATTTGTATTTAATATGTTATAATGAGTAGGAGAAAACTATCAGGGACGTGATTTTTATGGCAAGAAAATACGAAATTGATATGTGTAACGGTAATCTTCTTTCAGGCATAGTAAGATGTGCCATTCCATTGATGCTTACTAATATTTTGCAACTTTTATACAACGCTGTTGACATTATAGTAGTTGGCAGATATGTAGGAAATACGGCTTTGGCAGCAGTAGGTTCTACTTCATCCCTTATTAACCTGATTGTCAATGTTTTTGTTGGGCTTTCCGTAGGTGCAACGGTTGTCGCAGCACAACTCATCGGCTCAAAAAACTATCAAAAAGCACACGATGCCTGCCATACAGCAATGCTCACAAGTATTATTTTGGGTATTTTTCTTGCAATTTTAGGAAATATTTTATGCCGTCCTTTATTAGTTTTGATGGGTTCACCCGCTGATGTAATTGACCAATCCGTATTATATATGAGAATATATTTTCTTGGTATGCCTGCCTTTATGGTGATGACTTTCGGAAGTGCCCTGATGCGTACTGTCGGAGATACAAAAAGACCGTTGTTCTATTTTTCAATTTCCGGCATTTTAAACGTTCTTCTTAATCTGATGTTTGTTTTGCAATTTAAAATGGGCGTAGCCGGTGTAGGTACCGCAACAATTATCTCGCAATATGTTTCTGCTGCATTTATTATATTTGCACTTGTTTCAACAGATGGTCATATAAAAATCAGCATTTCTTCTTTAATGATTGATAAGTTTTCACTTACCGAAATGATTAAAAAAGGCCTGCCCGTAGGCATACAGAGTTTTATTTTCAGTACATCGAATGTTATAATTCAGTCGTCAATAAATTCATTCGGTTCAACCGTTATGGCAGGAAACTCTGCTGCATCTAACATAGAGGGATTTTTATATACCGCGCAGAACACATTCTGTCATGTGGCAACATCCTTTGCCGGACAAAATTTCGGAGCAAAAAAATATGACAGAATAAATAAAACACTGCTCATATCTTTAGCCCTTGTTATTGGTATAGGTGTTTCAGGTGGAATTTTAATGTATGTATTCGGCGAGCAGCTCCTTGGCATTTACGCCCCCGGTAATACCGCTGCAATAAGCTACGGAATGATCAGGTTTAAATATATTCTCCTCTTGTATTTTGTATGCGGCGTAATGGAGGTCTTTGTAGGAACAATTAGGGGAATAGGTTCAAGTATAATCCCGATGTTAACATCTGTCCTCGGTGTTTGCGGCGTGAGAATAATATGGATTTTCACAGTATTTGCAAGACACAGAACTTTGGAAACGTTATTCTCATCTTATGTCGTTTCCTGGGGCGCTACAATAGTATGTCTGGTATTTGCATATTTGCTATTAAAAAAGAAATTATTTAAAAAAGAGAGTCTTTAAGACTCTCTTTTAATTTATTCCCTCAGCGGAAAGTATGTCATTTCCTTGCTGTATCGGGCTACTTTCTTCTATATATTTATTTTTAAACACTTCGCTCATTACTTCATTTAAATTAGCAACAGGGGTGATATTTACGCCTATAGTGTGCAGGTATTTTTTATCATTATCTTTTGGTATATAAATTTTGGAAATTTCTGCACTATGAGCTGCTTCTGTTTTTTCTTTTACGCCTCCTACGGGCAATATATTTCCAAAAATCGAAAGCTCTCCTGTAAATGCTATATCATTTCTCACGGGGATATTATTGATTGCTGAATACAATGCAACAAAAATTGCGACACCGGCAGACGGCCCATCCACAGGCATTCCACCGGGAAAATTTAAATGTATATTATAATTTTTTGGATTTGTGTTGAATTTTTCCTCAAGTAGAGTCAAAACATTTTCAACAGATGCCTTTACTGTGCTGTCTCTGGTAAGTTTTTGACCTTTTCTCTCTATAGTTTCACTATCTACTACACCTGTGACCTTGATAACTCCTCTTCCCTTTTCACACTCATAAGCTTTCGCTTCAATTGTCATGACTGCCCCTCTTGACGCCCCGAAAACTGCAAGTCCGTTTACTTTTCCTATTGTTTCACCATCAGCCACTTTTGTATTTCCTAAACTTGTAAATCTTGAACATTCAGCTACCCATTCTATATCTTCTTGAGTAATTTCACTTCTTTTTTCCATTTGGGCGAATGACCCTGCTGTTTGAACCATATTGACCGCTTCTCTACCGTTATCACAATATTCTGAAATCAGTCTTACCGCTGCATCACAAATAGAAAATCCGCCTTTTTTTGCAGCATTTTCACCTATTTTTATCACATCTTGTTTTGATAAAGGTTTAAAGAATATCTCGGTACATCTGGATCTTAAGGCAGGAGGAAGTTCCTCAGGCATACTTGTTGTAGCTGCAACTAATCTGAAATCCGCAGGCATACCATGTTCAAAAATTTCGTGAATATATCTGGGGATTTCTTTATTTGAGCGTGAATAGTATGCAGATTCGAAAAAGACACGTCGATCTTCCAATACTTTTAATAATTTATTCATCTGTACCGGATGTAACTCACCGATTTCATCTATAAAAAGAATTCCGCCGTGCGCCTTTGTAACAGCACCGGATTTTGGCTGTGGAATACCGGCCGGACCGTAAGCACCTGCTCCTTGGTATATTGGATCATGCACCGAGCCCATCAGCGGGTCTGCAATACCTCTTTCATCAAATCGCAAAGTAGTTGCGTCCATTTCAATAAATTTTGCACCTTTTTCAAAAGGCGAAATGTCGTTTTTTGAAGCTTCTTTTAATACCGTTCTTGCTGCTGCGGTTTTGCCTACCCCCGGAGGTCCATAAATTATAACATGTTGAGGGTTTTTACCGCACAGAGCAGCTTTGAGCGCTTTTATGCCGTCTTCTTGTCCTATAATTTCTGTCAAATTGCCTGGTCTTGTTTTTTCTGATAGCGGTTCAGAAAGCGAGATTCTTTCTAGTCTTCTTAATTTTTCAAGTTCCCTTGGCGCATCATTACTCATTGAATTTTTTGCATTTTTTTGAGCTTTTAGCATTGAGTTAAAATACATTCCCATAATGCATAAAAGCCATATTTGAATTATTGTCATAATTATATTTAGCATCACATATCCTCCTTACAAATTTATTATTGACTCGAAATTCGCTTTTATTTCAAAAGTTAATAAAATTTTAATTGTATTTCCTTATTTAATGTGATAAAATATTCTTGAAATTTTAGCGAAAGCGGGTCTTTTTAAAATGAAGAAAAATTCAGAATCCGTTTGCCATATCACGAGCATAGGCGGACAAGCTGTTATAGAGGGTGTAATGATGCGCGGCCCAAAAGAATCAGCTGTTGCCGTAAGAAAACCAGACGGCGAAATAATTGTAGAAAAAAAGCCTATAAATTCCTTTGTGGCAAAGTATAAAATAAATAAAATTCCATTTTTAAGAGGTGTCTTTTCCTTTGTGGAATCACTGGTAGAAGGAACAAAAGCGCTTATGTTTTCAGCAGAGTTCTTCGAGATTGAAGAGGAAGAAGATAAAGTAAAAAAGGAAGAACTGACAGAAGATGAATTAAAAAAGAAAGAAGCAAAAGAAAAGAAAGCCCTTAACGTAGCCATATATTCTTCTGTTGTTATCGCACTTCTCTTTAGCATCGGTGTATTTCTGATATTACCCGCCACACTCATCGAGTGGATAAGAAGCTTTGTAGATATCAATCCGATTGTCACAAGCCTTTTTGAGGGTATTGTGAGAATTCTCATATTCTTACTGTATATTATACTTGTTTCCCAAATGAAAGATATTAAACGTGTATTTCAGTATCACGGTGCAGAACACAAAACTATTTTTTGTTACGAAGCAGGTGATGAGCTTACCGTTGAAAACGTTAAGAATCAAAAACGTTTACACCCCAGATGTGGAACAAGCTTTTTAATTATTGTAATGATCGTAAGTATTATTCTATTTTCATTCATTTCGGCGGAAAACCCCATTTTGCGTGTTGCTATAAGATTATTACTTCTTCCTGTTGTTGCAGGTATTTCATACGAAATTATAAAATTTGCAGGCAGACATTCAGGTGTTGTGGTTGATATTATCAGTGCACCCGGCATGTGGTTGCAAAAAATCACAACCAACGAGCCTGTCGACAGCCAGATAGAAGTTGCTATCGCTGCTATGAATGCAGTTCTTACCGGTGATAAAAATGACGATAAATGGTAATATAACAATAGCTACTGCTCTTTCTTGTGCAGTAGCTAATTTATCAAAAAATAAAACTATTGATACGCCTAGGCTCGACAGTGAGATTTTACTCTGCCATATCTTAAAGTGTGACAGGGTTTTTCTTGTTGTAAATGCAAATAATGAACTTTCCAAAAAAGATTGCGAGGACTTTTTTAAGCTCATAGACCGCCGAGCGAAAAATGAGCCTGTTAGTTATATAACAAAAGTTCGCGAGTTTATGTCTTTGGATTTTGACGTAACCGAGGGTATCTTAATACCCAGACCTGATACGGAGATTTTGGTAGAAAATATAATTTCAATTTTTAATGAAAAAGACTCGAAAATTTTAGATTTATGCACAGGCAGCGGCGCAATAACAGTAAGTCTTCTCTACTATCTTAAATCAGCCACGTGTTCTGCTGTTGACAAATACGACATTTGTATTGAAACAACATTAAAAAACGCAAAAAAACACAGTGTTGACAAAAGACTTAAATTATATAAATGTGATGTTTTGGACAAATTGGATTTATGCGATAAATTTGACTGTATAGTTTCAAACCCTCCATACATCGAACACAATGTCCTCTCTACTCTTTCTCATGATGTAAAGGACTATGAGCCGATGTATGCGTTAGACGGCGGTGATGACGGTTTGATTTTTTACAGAAAAATCACAGAACATGCAAAGTCATTGCTTGTTTCAGGAGGTATCCTTGCTTATGAAATCGGTTATAATCAGGCAGACAGCGTGACAAAAATAATTGAAAATACAAAAGAATTTAAAAATATACGAACAATACAAGACCTTGCAGGGCTCAACAGAGTGATTATCGCAGAAAAGAGGTAACGAATTGCAAAAATATTCAAAAATAAGAAGAGAAAAAAGAATATCACTATTTATAAAAATTGCAGTGGCTTGTGCTGTGGTATTAGTTGTTGTTGCTTCAGGTGTAGTAGTCTCAAAAATTCGACATACTTCCAGCAAAAAATCCATTCCTGTTACAATAATAGAAGAAATTCTTCCACCTAAAGAAGTATCCTTGGTTATGGTAGGCGATAACCTTTTACATATGCCTCTTGTGAGCAACGCAAATGACGGAAGTGGAAATTTAAATTTTGACAGTTTGTACGAAGACTTAAAGCCACATTTTGAGGACGCTGACATCTCGGTAATTGTTCAAGAAACAGTCCTTGGAGGAAAAGAGCTTGGCTATTCAGGTTATCCTCTCTTTAACTCTCCCCAAGAGGTAGGAGATTCAATCGAAAAAGCAGGGTTTGATGTTGTTTTACACGCTACAAATCACACTTTAGACAAGGGTGCAAGAGGTGTTGAAAACACCTTGGAATTTTGGAAAAAATACCCCAACGTCACTGTTTTGGGTATAAACGAAAGTTTAGAAGCTCAAAGCGAAATCACTTATTTAGAAAAAAACGGAATTAAGTTTGCTCTGTTAAATTATACCGACAGTACTAACGGCATTCCAAAGCCTTCCGGCAAAGAATATCTTATAAACACCGTAAACGAAGAAAAAATAATTAACGATTTAAAAATCGCCGAAGAAAACGCAGAATTTACCATTGTGTTTATGCATTGGGGCACGGAATATTCTTTGACTGAAAATCAATTCCAGCAAGATTTATCGAATTTAATGTGCGAACACGGTGCAGACCTTATTATGGGTTCACACCCTCATGTTTTAGAGCCTGTTGAATGGGTAGAAAGCGAAAACGGTAATAAAACTTTAGTGTTTTATTCGTTGGGTAATTATGTTTCTCGCCAGAGAGAAGCAACTAACTTATTGGGCGGTCTGGCTACCGTTAAAATTGTCCGCGAAAACGCCGATAACGTATATATAGAAGAAAGCTCTTTGATGCCAATCGTAACACATTACAATACAAGTTCAAGAGGCTTTAGAGTATATCCTTTAAAAGATTACACTGATGAGCTCGCCGCATCACATGGTGTAAACCAATACGACGGCAGGTTGACAGTTGAAAGATTACGAAACACAGTAGATACAGTCTTTGCTGATAATCAAGCAGTTACTATCGATTATTAAAGAAAGGTTCTGTAGCATAACGCTACAGAACCTTTTTTTTACGTTTTACAACAATATAAATTACAGTTCCTACAATCACACAAAGAAGTGCCACTAACTGCGAAATTCTAATATTTCCAAGGTATAGGCTATCCATTCTTAAGCCTTCAATCCAGAAACGTCCCAGCCCGTACAAAATAATATACGAAAGAAATATTTCTCCATCAAAAGTCCTCTTTTTTCTTCTTAAAACCAAAATTAAAAACACACATGCATTCCATAAAGATTCGTACAAAAAAGTAGGATGAAATGCTATATTTTCGCCTATTTCTGCTATATTCATTCCTAACAGAGATGATGTAGGCGCACCAAATGCTTCACCATTTACAAAGTTTCCCCATCGGCCAAAGATTTGACCGATTAAAAGTCCTAACGCGCCTATATCAAAAGTTTTCCAAATGTTGATTTTCTTTACTTTACAGTAAATGTATGTAGAGAGGCAGGCACCGATAACAGCACCGTATATTGCTATACCGCCCTCCCATATTTTAAACACTTCCCAAAAATTATTGCGATATGTTTCCCACTCAAAAATCACATAATATATTCTTGCGCAAATTATCGAACTGGGCAGTCCATAAATAAGCACATCTGTTATATTGTCTTTTGTCAGGTCGTATTCATTGCATATTTTTAGCGCAAACAAAAATGCAATTAAAATTCCTATTGCTATTATCAATCCATACCAATGTATGCTAAAACCAAAAACATCTAACGTCTCGTGTATTTTAAAAGGACCTATTCCAAGTTTTGGAAAAGATATTGTATTTACCATAAGATCACCTTTTTTTAGGATAAATAATTGAAAGCACTGACATTTCGCTATCTAAACAGCTTTTTAGTCTTTTGTTTATGTCGTCTATAGTGATTTCCGAAATTACATCAACATAATCAAAAATACCAATGTTATTAAAAGTATTTGCCAAAAATCCGTGAGCAATCGACGTAATGTGGTCAAACTGCTTGATAAAACGACCGATGTAAGCTTTTTTGAGTCTTTGGAAATCGTCCTCGCTTACACCTTTAGCTTTAAATTCTTCTAAACCTTTAAATATCACATCGCGAACTTCTTCGGGATTGTTACTTTCGCCGGAAACACACATATGGCAGTAACTTTTTTCGCACTCTGCATCGTATTCTAAAAGACCCATTATCAATCCTTTTTCAACAAGTTCGTTATAAATCTTGCTTGTTTTTCCAAATGCAAGTTCCGAAATTACAGAAAGTTCAATTGATTTTTTCAAAAGTTCTACTCCGTCATAACCGGTATCAACATCTTTAAAACCTAACATGAACGACGGTACAGAAACGTCCATTTTTTGAGAAACGGTATGCTCTATTACTCCGTTCTCTTTTTCTCCGTAGTCACGAAGTGGTAGTTCTGCTAATATTTTATAGTCTTTTATCGATTTTTCTACGCAATTACCCACATCATCTGCTGCCACATCGCCAATGACAAACAACACCATATTTGCCATATTGTAAAAATTGTTATAGCACTTATACAAGAGGTCTTTGTCAATTTTTGAAATAGATTCAACAGAGCCTGCTATATCATTCTTAACCGGATGATTTTTGTACATTGCACCCAAGAGGTTTATGGCACATCTCCACTCTGCATCATCGTCATACATTTTGATTTCCTGACCGATAATTCCTTGTTCTTTTGCTACGTTTTCGTCTGTAAAATATGGCTTCGATACGTAATCAAGCAAAATTTCAAGATTTTTTATAGGTTGTTCTGTACACTCAAAAAGGTATGCTGTCATATTAAAGCTGGTAAACGCGTTAGCATTTGCTCCGTACTTCGCAAACTCGCCAAACACATTACCACCGTCAGGTTGTTCAAACATTTTATGCTCTAAAAAATGCGCCACGCCATCAGGTAAGATGGTCTTTGTATTCTCTCCATGAACCGTAAATATACTGTCAATAGAGCCAAATTTCGTACCTATTACAGCATAGCATTTGCTGTATCCGACTTTTGGCATAACATACACTCTAAGACCACTTTCATGAGTACCAAAATATAGGGTTTCTTTAAACTTGTCGTAATACTTTTTTGTAAATTCCATTATCTTTCCTCATTTTCTTTTCCTGTAAGGAAATATATCATTTCTAATTCGAGATTTTTTGCAATTCTTACAACATCTTCTTTTGTAACAGCCTCTATTTTTGCAGCAAACTCTTCAGGGCTTATAACCGTATCTGTTATGGTGTTGCTGATGTAATAGTCGCAAAGGTATCCTATGCTATCCCCAATCACCCTGATTGATGATGTGATGCTTTTAATAGTTGCATTATATTCTTCGTCAGAAATTTCGCCGCATTTGAGGGCGTCTACCTGAATGACAATTTCATTTATTGCTCTATTTTTGTTAGCGCTTTCTATACCTGCCGAAACGATTAAGGTTCCATTATATCTTGATAGTCTTGACCCCGCATAGTATGCAAGACTCAATTTTTCGCGAACTTCATTAAAAAGCTTACTGTGTGCTCCTCCACCCAAAATTCCATTCGCCACCATAAGTGCATAGTAATCGTTACTTGAGGGAGCAACAGATGTTTTGTAACCCATACACAGTTTTGCCTGTGTTACATCAAAAGTTTCCGTCACTTCTTTTGCGTTTAGATTATCGTCGTAAATTTCACTCTTTGGATAAGTATGATTTGCAGGCGAAATACCTTCGAGTCTTTTCTCAACATAAGCCAAAACGCCACTTACATCTATATCTCCTACCACAAAAATGTCAATAGGACTCTCGTTTAACATGGCAGAATAAAACTCGTACAAGCTTTTTGGAGTAATTTTATTAACCTGCTCTACGCTTCCAAGTTCATATACGGAATAGGGTTTTCCTGAAAACATAAGCTCGGTAAGACGCCATACGGAGTATGTGCGCTTGTCGTTTATCATGGCTTCTATATCATTTATAAGATTGATTTTTTCTTGTGACACATACACTTCATCAAAGGAATCATTAGAAACTTTTGGCTCAAGTAATACATCAAACAAAAATTCCAAAACCTTTTCAAAAACCACTTCACCGTCAGGCAGGAATTTGTCATTTACACAAGTTGCGCCTATGCTTAAAATCTGGTCCTGACCTTTTCTTCTTACATCTGATGTAAATGCAGAACCGTACAGTTCTTGTAAGTTGCGCGAGATATCAGTTTCTGTGGGGAATTTTTTGCACCCGCGTGCCAATACATCGCTTAAAAGTGCGCATTTTGCTGCAGTTTCCTCTTTTAATTCGTTATGAATATTTATGCTTATATAGTTGGTTTTAAACTTACTTTCAGGAATGTGGTAAAGATTTATACCTTGTTTTATATTAAAACATTTAACATTGCTCATTCTAATTCTCCTTGATTGTTTCTGCATAAACATCTCGCTTTGATATTCCCCTGTCAGCAGCTACTTTTTTCATCGCTTCTTTTTTATCAAAGCCTGCTTCTGTATAATAGTTAATATGCTCCAAAATTGTCATATTATCAAAAGGTGATGCTTTATCTTCGGAAAAGTTACCCTCAACTATGATAACGAATTCTCCTTTGGGTTGAATTTCATCAAAATGCAAGATTGCGTTTTCGATATCAGTATATAAAAACTCCTCAAACTTTTTTGTGAGTTCCCTTGCTACTGTGATTTTTCTATTGCCGAAGTATTTTAACATATCTTTTAAAGTGTTTAAAAGTTTATGAGGTGCCTCGTAAAAAATAAGTGTATATTGAGAGTCGCGAACTGACTCAAGGTGGTCAATTCTGCTCTTTTTGTTGACACTTAAAAAACCCTCAAAAGAAAATCTCTTTGTGGAGATACCTGATGCAATTAAGGCATTTATACCTGCTACAGCACCGGGAACGGGAATTACTCTAATCCCCTCTTCAATACACAATTTCACCAAATCTTCTCCGGGGTCAGAAATGGCAGGCGTACCGGCGTCTGATACCAATGCTACATTTTCGCCCATTTTAATACGTGAAATTATTTTTTCGCCGCGTTCTCTTATATTATGTTCATAGTAACTTATCATCGGCTTTTGAATTTCAAAATGATTTAAAAGTTTCAATGTATGTCTTGTATCTTCAGCCGCAATTAAATCCACCTCTCCCAAAACCTTAAGTGCACGATATGTGATATCTTCAAGGTTTCCGATAGGTGTTGCTACAAGATATAAAACGCCGTAATCAGTACTCATCTTTTCCTCCGCTAAATGTTTACGTATAGGGGCTTCGTTATTAAAAGTCCGCTTTTTCTATCTTTTTGTGCTTCAATCAAAATTAAAGACGGCTCACTTTCATGATTTGCAGAAACCATAGTAAGCCTTTTGGGTTCTAAATTGTTTTCTCTCATTAAATATATTGCATCTGTAAGGCGTGATGCAAGGTGCACCATATACACTCTTCCACCGTTTTTTACCAAATAGGCAGCCGCTTTTATCACGTCTTCTAAAT
The DNA here is from genome assembly GCA_045591015.1 of Congzhengia sp. Taxonomy (GTDB): domain Bacteria; phylum Bacillota; class Clostridia; order UBA1381; family UBA9506; genus Congzhengia. The sequence goes on along the minus strand of JAZNSC010000002.1, from coordinate 203,797 downwards.
TACACATTATTTCGTGTCTTGCTATATTTACACTTTCTGTAACATTTACTTTTCCTGTATTTTGCGGCATATAGGGCGGATTGCAGGTTACAACATCAAAACTGCCGCATAAAAAACTTTGTTGTACATTGCGCAAATCACCACAAATTACTTCTATTCTATCTGTTAAGTTGTTTAGCATTACACTTCGTTTTGCCAGTTCGCAAACTTCCTGTTGGATTTCTAAGGCTTTGATGTTTGAACATCTTGTTTTTTTACACAAAAGTATTGGAATTATGCCGTTTCCGCTACATAAATCAATAAGCTTTTCTTTTGGTTTTGCAACTATAAAGTCAGAAAGGGCTGCAGCATCTGTCCCATAGCAAAACATGGTTTTGTTTTGTATTATTTTAAAACCTTCGCCTAAATCTTCAATTACTTCATTTGGTAATAATTCCATACTCTTACCTCTTATATTTCGTGTCTTCCCTCTAATGCACGCGTAAGTGTTATTTCGTCAGCATACTCAAGTTCGCCGCCAACAGGTAGTCCGTGGGCAATTCTTGTAACTTTAATGCCAAAATTTTTAAACAAATTAGAAATATACATAGCTGTAGCTTCGCCCTCAATAGAAGGATTTGTAGCCATGATGATTTCTTTTACGTCATTATCTTTTGTTCTTAGTAAAAGTTCTTTGATTTTAATATCATCAGGACCTATGCCATCAATCGGAGAAATAACACCATGTAAAACGTGATAAACGCCTGAAAATTCCTTTGTTTTTTCCATAGCTATCACGTCTTTTGGGTTTTCTACAACGCAAATTACAGATTTATCTCTTTTGGGATTTGAACATATAGCACAAGGCACATCATCAGTTAACGATTGACATTCGGGACAAAATTTGATTTTTTCCTTTGCCTCTACCAATGCTTTTGAAAAACGTTCTACATTTTCTTTGGGTTGTTTTAAGATATGAAAGGCTAATCTTTCCGCAGAACGCTTGCCAATTCCGGGTAATTTTGAAAATTCTTCTATTAGTTTAGCTATCGGTAATGCGTACATATTACTGCTCTCCTTGACTTATTATCATCGCGCCGTACTCTTTTGCAGAAAGTTCTCCGTATTCATCAGAACGAATTCCTGCACGTCCGGGGTATACTTTCATCGCACGTTCTAATACGCCCAATTCTTTTGATGTAAAGCATACAGGCGGTAATCCTGCTTCTTTTAGTTTAAGTATAATTTTATCGATTTCTGCCTCGTCTTTGGCATTGTCTAAATTGATTTCCAGCAACTCTTTATTTTTGCTTATGACATTGTTTTCAAAATCCATGAAATAAATATTGTTTTTTCCGCAAATAGCATTGATAAGCGGAAAATCAGGCATAAATGGCTCTGCCTGCCAAAGCTCTTTTGCGATTTCTGCGGTAAATCTCTCGTCCGCGTTTTTACCGCCTGCAACCATTATGCACTTGTTGTTGACAAAACTCGGCACATATTCTGCAAACTCAAAAGGAGCTATATGCTCATTTGCATCAGGAATTGCAAACAAAGGAACTGCTGCAAATTCTTTCATATCAAGTAAAACATCTACCACAACATCAGGATTGTTAGCCATAACACCTAACGCACTTATTCCAAGACTTTGGAGTGTAATTACAGCTGTGGGAATATCATATCCGTCAGACAGTGCTGTGTCGTCTTTAAAATCTAGGCACAAGCAAATAGGTAAATCACAAGCCTCTTTTGCTGCATATACCGCATATTTTGCCTCGGCTAAGGTATCAAATCCCATCAAAAACATAAAGGATACAGGGTGGGTTCTGTGTATAAATTCTATTTCTTCTTTTATGATTTTATAATATGTGTCATAGGTCAGTTTTCCGTCCGAAAAAACAGTTTTTTCTCTGTTTGCCCAGACTGCGCCTGCAACAAAAACCTTGTCGCCTGCCGTCTTTGCGGTATTGTCAAGTATTTTTTTCTTTGTTTTTTCTGTATTGGAAAGATAAGTCGGAGCAACTACTACATTAGCACCTGCTTCTATGTGAGCAGAAAAGCTTTCACATATATCACTTTTGTCGTCGAAAATAAACGCAGGCAAAAGCACATTTGATTTTGTAATTTGTTTAAATTGATTTCTGTTAATTGCTCTCGCCTCCTATTTGGCATTGTTTAAAATAAACTCAACCGCCTCAGTGAAATTTTTCTTAGCAGTAATACAATTACCCTTGCCATCAACAACTGCACGGTAATTACGTTCACTAACAGGTATAAATCCTACAGTTACAGTGCTGCCGTCGGTTTTTGTATATTTAATAGTTGCATCATAAGCGCCCGCAGGAACAGATGATAAATCAACGCTATCAAGACTGATACCTATAACTGCCTGATATGCTTTTGAGAATTTTGATTTCTCAATTTCCTTTCCGTTTATTTTGTAAATATCATCACCAATTTCCATAACGATATTTGTTGTTCCTGACTTTATTTCAACCTTTGAAACCTGGTCAATATATTCAACGTGAATAAGTCTGCTCATAAGGTTTTGGTAAGGCGTATCTAAAAAGTCAGCCTGCGAAGATTTTATCATATAGACAGTATCAAAGCCTGATACCATAACAAACCTGTATTTATCATATTCATCGCCAAAAACCAGTTCACTGGTTTTTCCGTCGTAACCTATAGAAAAAGTTGCATAAGGAGTATCAAGTCCATAAGGAGCAAGATTTTTTACGTGTATTTCTGCTATTTCCGTTGCCGTATATTCAGCCAAAGGCGTCAAGATATCGTCGGACAACACCTGACCATTTACTGCAGAATACACAGGCGAAATCATCTTCCATTCATTTGAGTTTCCTTTTTCTGTATATTCCAGCTTTATTGGTGTGTTTCCTTCTTTTTCGATATAAACGTGAGTAAGTAATGACAAATTGCTTAAATCAATCGAAAGCAAAGATTTGTCAACGAATGATTTATACTCAGGTATTAGGCTGCTTACTCCGTAAGTACTTTTTAAATAAATGGTGTTTTCATCTGAAAGTTTAATATATGAATTTGCATCATCTAGAGTTGTATCTCCTACTAAAACAGTCTTTTTGCTGCCGTCAGATAAGTGAATCGTTACAGAATTAGATGTATCCGAAAAACCAAATTTTTCGGCATCTTCTGCTTTTTCTGACATTATTTTTGTGGCAGAAATCGATGAGCACATATATGAAAACGACTGTAATTTTGAATCTGAAATCTTCAGCCCTTCTTCATTGCTCAAATGCCACTTGTCACCACTCTTTGTAACAGAGTACTCTTCTTCTTTTGTCTTAATGTCGATTTTTGTAATAGATGCAGAATCTACCTCCATAACAGAAACTATTTCTGTTTCAGATGTTTCTTCTATCGGTTTTTCTTCGTTTTCGGGTATCAAAAAATACACCCCGATAAAAGCTCCTACCAAAACAGCAATCGCAACTACAAAAATTATAATATTTCTATATAATTTCATGAAAACACCTCTTCGATAACCAATTTTACATAACATATTTATTTTACTACAATATTTGCAAAATGTAAAGTTTTAAGGTCATTTTTTTAAGAAAAATATCATTGAATATTGATATTTTCTATGTTATAATATTTAATAGCATTTTGAGGGGAAAAGGAATGATTTATATGAATACTCTTTTGTTTGATTTTGACGGCACATTGGTAGATTCAATGTCCATATATTTGTCTGTTATGACGCGCATTCTTGATGAAAATAACATAGAATACGACAGTACCATTGGAAAAACAATTACTCCCCTTGGGACTATCGGCACCGCTAAATACTTTGTCGAACTCGGCGTCCCGATGACAGAAAAAGAAATCGTAACTTTAATGGGAAAATATATGTTAGATGAGTATTTATATAATATACCTGCCAAAGAAAACGTAGTAGATGTTTTAAAAACTCTCAAATCAAACGGATACAGCTTAAATATCCTAACAGCAAGTCCTCACATAACACTTGATGCTTGTCTTAAAAGATTGGGAATTTGGGAACTTTTTTCTAATGTTTGGTCTTGCGATGACTTCGGTACAACAAAAACAGACCCCAATCTCTACAAAATCATAACAAATAAACTGGGGGTTTCTGCAGAAGACATCTCGTTTTTTGATGATAATCCTAATGCCTGCGCCACCGCAAAAAAAGCAAAGATGAAAGTCTGTGGTGTGTTTGACGAAACATCTCAGGATTATATAGACGAAGTCAAAAATATCACAGATTATTATATCTACAATTTTTCAGAGATACTGCAACTAAATCTTTAACAGGAGGATTAGAAAAATGTTTGCTGAAGAAGGCAATTTTCAGTTTTTTTCGCCCAATAAAGAAAATTTGATTATGAGTCTTTATCACGAAGAAATTTCACAAATCGATGACGATGTACATTCACATCAATTCGCAGAAGTTTTTCTGGTAGCAGAAGGAAGCGCTACAGTTGAAGTAAATCAAAAAAACTTCAAGGTGTTTGAAGGCGATGTGTTGTTTTTTGATTCAATGATTCCTCATAGAATCGCCTCAATAGTTTCCGACGCGCCCTTAGTCGTTATGTCATTAATGCTGGACCTTACCACATTCATAACTGACGAGTATAAAATTTTCATCAAAAAAGACCTTAAAGAACTGTTTAACAAAACCTCCACCGGTGACTTCAAGATTCCTGCTGAAAGCAAAACAGCCTCAAAAATACATAATACTTTGCTTGATATAGAAAACGAATTTTTAGATACAAAAGACAAAAACGTGCTCTATTCTTACGTGTTTTTATTATTGGCACATCTAATCCAGTATAATAAAACAAAATATCATGATAATTTATTAGACATAAATCCTTATAGCGCAGAAATCGAAAAAACCATGGTGTACATAAATCAAAACCTCGACAAAAATCTGACCTTGGAAGAAATAGCACACATTGCAAGTATGAACAAAACATACTTCTCCACCATTTTTAAAAAGGTGACCGGAAAAACAGTGTGGGAATACATACTAAACGCAAGAGTTGAACGTGCTATCAGTTATTTAACCAAGAATGATGATGAATTTAACATAACGGAAATTCTGAATATGTGTGGTTTTAACAATGCCACAAGTTTCAACAAAACTTTTAAAAAATTCACCGGTCAAACTCCCAGTGAATACAAAAAATCAAAATATAATTCATGTTTTTCAAAATAAAGTTGTAGAAATTTGCGCTTTTTTCTTTTATAATTTAATTACACATTACAAAAAGGTGGTAATAAATTATGGAAAAAGTTGTTAAAGTTGGTTTTATAGGTCTTAGCATGCGCGGTCGCGATTTGCTGATGGCTTTTCTTTCCGACAACAAGACAAATGTTAAAATTACGGCTATGTGCGATCTCGACGAAAAGAAAGTAGAAGATTGCAAAGAGTATCTCAAAAAAGAACACAACATCACAGATGCTGATTTTTTCACAGATTATAAAGAAATGTTGAAAACTGATGTAGAAGCAGTAATTATCGCAACAGACCGCGATACTCACAGCGTGATTTCAGCTGATGCGTTATATGCCGGAAAACACGTTTTATGTGAAATTCCCAACATCAAAAATTACGAAGATGCAAGAATACTAATAAAAGCAGTTAAAGATAATCCAAAATCTAAATTTATGGTAGCAGAAAACTGCTGCTATTGGCAGTTTATTCAGACATGGAAAAAGATGTACGAAGATGGTCTTTTAGGCGATATTGTATGCGGTGAAGCCGATTATCTTCATCCTTCAACAGTTCTGCATAAAGATCCTGATAAAGCAAAAATCGTACATACATGGCGTTCGTTTATGCCTTCGATTCACTACCCCACACATGATATCGGCCCTCTTCTCTACATTATGGGCGACACTTGTACAGAAATCACAGGATTTGAACCTGGTTTCAACCCTATCGAAAAATTCCGTCCCGCAAACCCCAACGGTATGCTTATTGCAAAAACTAAAAAAGGCGCAATTTTGAAGATTTTCTGTGGTTTTGCAGTTCACAAGACAAACGGTTGTCATAACTTTGTTATCTATGGAACAAAAGGTTCGGTAGAAAATGAACGCTTTGGTCCTTTTCATAAAAGAGGAACAATTGCTGATATCCATTCAATTCCAAATTTAAATCACAGTATCACAATTCCTGTTGGTATGGGTAATTTCGAATCTGACTTCGGTCACGGCGGCGGCGACCTTCGTATGATGAATGATTTTATTGATTGTATCATAGAAGACCGCGAACCTGCACTAGGACTTGAATTTGGTTTAAATATCGCAATTCCCGGACTTTTGGCTCACCTTTCAGCAGAACAAGGTGGCAAAACATTTAAAATGCCTACAATGGAAGAAATTATGAACGGTACAGCAACACCCGAACTTTTATAAAAATTAAAAGAGACCTCATAACGAGGTCTCTTTTTTATATGCATCTCTTCTTTTTCGTCTTAATAGCGCCGCTTCATATTCACTTTTTTCCTCCTCTGTTTGTAATAACAATCGGGGAATTTTAGTTGGTTTATCCTCATTATCCAGCGCCACCATCACAACGTATGCCGTGTTTATCAGTTTTTGTTCGCCGCATAATTCTTCAATAAAAGTTTCTACCTTTATTTCCATCGAAGTTTTTCCTGCGTATGTGATTTTTCCTGATATGAGAAGTGTATCATTTGCATAAGCTGGTTTTTTGAACTCTAACAAATCAACAAGGGCGGTAGTTACATTGCAACCGGAGTGTCGCCTGGCTACAACTGCTGCAACAATATCAATCCATTCCATAAGCTGTCCGCCAAACAAACGATTGTAGCCGTTAAGATTCGCTTGTGTTAATATTTGTACCTGCTCTGCATACGAGTCACATACTCTTTTCATGCTTTACCTCAATCTAAAAATAAATTCATATACACGTTATCATTTTTGCCGGAAAACCCGTATAAACAAGGTTCTATCGTGCCTTGTAAAGTCTTATCACTTGACAATGTATATTTAATATTTTTAGCACCAAAGTATCTTTTTATACTCTCACTTACCTCGATTATCTCACTTTCATTTGCTGATGTTTCTTTTACGATTACAGTTTCACCATTTTTTCTGATAACAAAGTAGATACTTTTGCCTTGTAAAGTTATTTTCTTTACGACTTCTCCGCTTTTAATCATATAATCTAACACGGACACGTCCCATTCTACTAAATCATTAAAAGCGTTTTTTCGCAAAACGTACATTTCATCAGCGTCAATCTGCTCTAATTCATAGAGATTATCTGATAAAAAGCCTGTACCATCTACTTCCTTTAAACTATACATTTCAGAAAGTCCGATTTTTTGATAAAACTCCGCAAGCTTTTTGTTTGCAGGGTGTAACCCAAAGATAAAACCGCTTTTTCGGGACCATTCTTTGATATAATCAAGCATATTCTTGCAGATAGATTTCCCGCGATATTCAGGCAATACTCCTATTGCATAACCATATTTAAAAGGTGTTTTACCGTATTTTGCGTCTAACAGATAGACTACACCTGCAACCTGCTCGTCTACCTGCGCCACAATTGTACTTTCAGGTACAAAAAGACTATCAAAAAAACGGTCTATATATTCAATTTCGTCGCCAAAGCACACCTGCCAAAGATTTTTAAGTTGAGGTATGTCAGCACTTGTTGCGTTTCTTATTATCATTTTATCTCCTTATGAAAAAATCCACAGATTTGTCTGTGGATTTTTAAATTATTTCATACTATAAAAGGCACAATACGCCTTATAACTCATATAAATATCGAATTTCGATGCAAGTTCAACAGGCGCATGAAGCGATAGCAACGCCGTGCCGCAATCAAGTACATCAACATTAAGATTTGCGATATACTGTGCGATTGTACCACCGCCGCCTACATCAACCTTTCCAAGTTCTCCCATCTGCCACATAACACCGTTTTCTTCAAAGCAACTACGTACTTTTGATACAAACTCTGCATTGGCATCTGATGTATCGTATTTTCCCCCTGAACCTGTATATTTGCTGATTGTTATGCCATGACCAATAAACGCCGCATTGTATTTGTCGTTCACTTCGGGGTAATTAGGGTCAAATGCAGCTGTAACATCTGCTGACAAGCAACAAGAATTTTTAAAAAGTGTAAGCTTCATATATTCGTTGTAATCTTTTTTAGCTTTTGCAATCAGAGTCGCAGTTACATATTCAAAGCTTGCGCTTTTCATACCTGTGTTGCCCATAGAACCAATTTCTTCTTTGTCGACAAGCACACACGCTGTAGTTTTCTCCGGGTTTTCTGTATTACAAAGCGCCATCAAGGCAGTATAAGCACAAACTCTGTCATCATGAGCGTATGCGCCTATCATACTTCTGTCTAAGCCTACATCACGTGCTTTTGCATTGGGAACGGCTTCGATTTCAGCGCTGGAAAAATCATCTTCTGTAATACCGTATTTTTCATTCAAAATCTTCATAACCGAAGTTTTGAATTTATCTTTTTCGCAAGCATCTGTTGTACTGCCAATAATAATATTCAAACTCTCTCCCTCGATACATTCACTCATTTTCTTTTGAGCCTGGTTTTTAGCAAGGTGAGGGGCTAAATCTGTAATGTAAAATACGGGGTCATTATCGTCTTCGCCGATGTTTATATCAACCTTTGTGCCATCTTTCTTAAATACTACACCTATAAGTGACAAAGGAAGTGATACCCACTGATATTTTCTTACACCGCCATAGTAGTGAGTTTTTAAAAGTGCCATTTCGCCGTCTTCGTATAAAGGATTTGACTTTATATCAATACGAGGCGCATCTAAATGTGCAACAACAAAATTTATACCGTTTGTTATATCTTCCTTGCCTATAATTGCAAGATACACTGATTTTTCACGATTAACAAAATACACCTTATCTCCACAAGAAAGTGTTTCTTTTGTATTTAAGTCTACAAAACCATAAGATTTTGCTATTTCAACTGCTTTTTTTGCCGCCAGGCGCTCTGTTTTTGCTTTGTCGATAAAATTCTTATAATCTTCGCAAAAATCAAATATAGCAGTCTTTTCGGCATCAGTTATGTTTTCCCAACCGTTTTTGTTTTCTTTAAGTAAAGCTGACATTATATCACTCCAATAAATCAATTTTTTCTATCGAAAAATTTTGACTTTCCTTTTTGATTAGTAATACCCGCAAATTCTCTTAACAATTCTTTTTGTTTAGAATTCAGGTGCTTTGGAACTGTTACATTAACCATAACATACTGGTCTCCGCGTCCGCTTCGTTTAAGGTGTGGTATACCCTTTCCTTTGAATCTGAACACAGTTCCCGGTTGTGTACCCTCGGGGATTTCATATTTTACTTTTCCGTCTAACGTGGGAACCTCTACGGTTGCGCCTAACGCCGCTTCTGTAAAGCTTATGTCCATTTTGTAAGAAACATCATAACCGTTTCTCTCAAATATCGGGCTTGGCTTAACATACACAGCTACAAATAAATCACCACTCGGCGCTCCCAACTCACCTGCATTGCCCTGACCACTTAATGAAATTGTCTGGCCATTATCAATGCCTGCCGGAATTTTAACTTTGATTTTTTTGGATTTTTTTACTCTTCCTTTTCCGGCACACTTCTGGCAAGGCTCGGTTATGATTTTACCCTTACCACCACAGGCTGAACAAGTTGTAACAGTCTGCATATTTCCTAAAATGGTGCGTTGAGTTGTTGCTACTTGACCACTGCCTCCGCAAACTGAACAGGTTGCAACATTGCTTCCCGGTTTTGCACCGGAGCCGTTACAATCAGAACAAGTTTCTATTCTGTACAGGTTTATCTCTTTTTCACAACCAAAAACCGCCTCTTCGAACGTTATCGAAACATCTGTGGAAATATTAGAGCCTCTTTGAGGACCACGTCTTGTGTTACCTCTTGAGGAAAATCCTCCGCCAAAGATTTCGCTGAAGATATCACCTACGTCAAAGCCGCCAAAGCCTCCGAAGCCGCCAAAACCGCCTGCGCCTGCTCCACCACCAAAATTCGGATCAACACCTGCATGACCAAATTGGTCGTAGCGTGCTCTTTTTTCTTTATCTGATAAGACTTCGTATGCTTCGCTTACTTCTTTGAATTTTTGCTCTGCCGACGCATCACCGGGATTCAAATCCGGATGATACGTTTTTGCTAATTTTCTGTATGCTTTTTTTATTTCGTCATCGCTGGCACTTTTACTTACACCTAAAACTTCGTAAAAATCTCGCTTGTCTGCCATGTGTCTCACCCTTTATTAACCACCTAAAACCCATAGCATCAGCTATGGGTTTATGTGGATTTTAAATTATTCTACTTCTTCAAAATCAGAATCTACAACATTATCACCGGAAGCGGCATCATTTGCAGGTGCACCTTCTGTGGGTTGCGCTGCCTGTGCTGCCTGATAAATTTTGGAGCTTACTTCGTAGAATTTTTTTGAAAGCTCTTCTGTTGCAGCCTTAATTGCTTCTGTATCTTCACCCTTTAATTTTTCTTTAAGGTCAGAGATTAAGCCCTCTAAAGCGGTTTTATCAGCCGCATCGAGCTTGTCACCAAGTTCTGCAATTGATTTTTCGCTCTGATACACTAAAGTGTCAGCGTTGTTTCTGATATCTACAGCTTCTTTCTTTTTCTTGTCTTCAGCTGCGAACTGTTCCGCTTCTTTTACTGCCTTGTCAATTTCTTCATCAGAAAGGTTGGTATTTGCAGTAATTGTGATATTCTGTTCGTGTCCTGTACCCATATCTTTTGCAGAAACGTGAACGATACCGTTAGCATCAATATCAAATGTTACTTCAATCTGCGGAACACCTCTGGGAGCTGACGGAATACCGTCCAAGTGGAAACGTCCCAAGGTTTTGTTGTCAGCCGCAAATTCTCTTTCACCCTGTAAAACGTGAACTTCAACACTTGTCTGTCCGTCTGCTGCTGTTGAGAAAATCTGTGACTTTTTCGCGGGAATTGTTGTGTTTCTATCGATAAGCTTTGTAAATACGCCACCTAATGTTTCAAGACCAAGTGATAATGGTGTTACGTCTAAAAGAACGATACCACTAACGTCGCCTGATAATACACCACCCTGAATTGCAGCACCTGATGCTACACATTCATCGGGGTTAATGCCCTTGTGAGGTTCTTTGCCTGTGATACTCTTTACAGCTTCCTGAACTGCAGGAATACGTGATGAACCACCAACTAATAATACTTTATCAATATCGCTTGCAGAAAGACTCGCATCTGCCATTGCTTTTCTTGTGGGCTCCATTGTTGCTTGAACTAAATCATGTGTTAATTCATCAAATTTAGCGCGTGTTAAGGTCATATCAAGGTGCTTGGGACCTGTTGCGTCTGCTGTGATAAAGGGAAGATTGATATTTGTTGATGTTACGCCGGAAAGCTCAATCTTTGCTTTTTCAGCAGCTTCCTTTAATCTCTGGAGTGCCATTTTGGCTGCTTTTAAATCAATTCCGTTTTCTTTCTGGAATTCTGCAGCCATAAAATCTATAATTCTCTGGTCGAAGTCATCACCGCCGAGCTTGTTGTTACCGTTTGTAGCTAAAACTTCAAAAATACCATCGCCAAGTTCCAAAATTGATACGTCAAATGTACCACCGCCCAGGTCATATACCATAATCTTCTGGTCGTTATCTTTGTCAAGGCCATAAGCAAGCGCTGCTGCTGTAGGCTCGTTGATAATTCTCTGTACTTCAAGACCTGCGATTTTGCCTGCGTCTTTTGTTGCCTGACGCTGAGCATCGTTAAAATATGCAGGAACTGTGATTACAGCATGTGTTACAGGTTCGCCAAGATAGCTTTCTGCATCAGCCTTTAATTTCTGTAAAATCATTGCTGAAATTTCTTGCGGTGAATAGCTTTTGTCATCAATCTGAACTTTTGTAGAGTTACCCATTTCTCTTTTTATAGAGATAATTGTTTTGTCAGGGTTTGTAACTGCCTGTCTTTTTGCTACCTGACCAACTAAACGCTCGCCTGTTTTAGAAAAACCTACAACTGAAGGTGTTGTTCTTCCGCCCTCTGCATTAGGAATTACAACGGCTTCGCCGCCTTCCATAACCGCTACACATGAGTTTGTTGTACCTAAGTCAATACCAATAATCTTTGCCATAATTTTTTCCTCCTATATAAAACAAATAAAATTAACTAAATTAGTTTGCAACCTTTACCATTGAGTATCTTATAACTTTATCTTTGAATTTATAACCTTTCATAAATTCCTCTACAATCACGTTTGTTCCTGCTTCTTCATCTTCAACGTGCATCACTGCATTGTGAAGATTCGGATCAAACTCTTTTCCTACGCTTTCGATTTCTTCGACGCCTATTTTTTCAAAGATTTCAACAAGCTGCTTGTAAACCATCTCTACACCTTCAGAAAAAGTGTTTTTTTCTTCTATACTTGAAATTGCTCTTTCAAAGTTGTCTAATACGGGTAACAGTTTTTCAATTGTATCTGCCGTAACAAACTGACTTATTTCTTCCTTTTCTTTCTGAGTTCTTTTTTTGAAGTTTTCAAATTCAGCCATAAGTCTTAAGTGCTTGTCGTAGAGTTCATCATACTTTTCCTTTTCTACGGTTTCTGCAGGTTCTTCCACAGTTTCTTCGGCAACTTCTTCGGCTTTTATTTCTTCATTTAAATTTTCATTAACTTCTTTATTGCTTTTTTTAGCCACCTGTATCACTCTCCGTTATCTTCAAAATAAATCTCGTTCAGCAATTTTTCAAGATACTGAGAGATTTGGTTTATGTTTGCTACTACTTTTGAGTAGTTCATTCGCGTCGGACCTATAATTCCTATTCTACCGATTGTGCGGTCTCCTACGTGGTAATTTGCAGTAACCAAGCTTAAGTTCTGCATAAAATCAAGGTCATTTTCTTTACCGATTTTAATATGAATAACCTTATTGTCATCCTCGTCAATATCGGAAACTGCTTTTGTTATTGATGATTTATCATCTAAAAACTCAATAAACTCTCTAGCCTTTCCAATATCGCGGTATTCGGGAAAATTGAAAATATTCGATACACCTGATAGGTAAACCTCGGTTTCTTTTTGAATATCATCGATAATTTCTGAAATAAATTCCAAAACAGGGAAAATCAGCTCTCCATTTATTCCAAGTGCAGTTTTGATTTCGTTGATTTTTTTTACGCCAATTTCATTTAGTGAAAGTCCTGAAAGTTTTTCTTTAAGCATTGCGGATATCTTTGGTAGATATTCAGTATTTACTCCTTTTGGAATAGCTACACGCTTATTTTTCATTATTCCTTCGTTTGTTACTAAAATAATCAGCATCGACATAGAGTCAATCGGAACAAGCTCTATTGTTTTGATAGCTCCATGCTTCATTTCGGGTGTTACCAAAAACGCGGTGTAATTTGTCAGTTGCGAAAGTAATGTGGATACCTGTCTGATTACTTTGTCAAACTGGTTCATTTTTACAGTCATTGCAGCAGCTAACAAATCAATATCTTGCTGTGTTGCTTCATATCCACCCATAAGCTCATTTACATAAAATCTGTAGCCCTTATCAGATGGTATTCTGCCGGCAGAAGTATGAGGTTGCTCTAAATACCCCATCTCCTCCAAATCCGCCATCTCGTTTCTTATTGTAGCACTGGACAAACCAAGGTCTGCATGTTTTGCAATATGACGAGAACCAATAGGCTCGGCAGAAGTTATATATTCATCTATGATGGTATTAAGGATTTTACGTTTTCTTTCGTTAAGCTCCATAATTTCACCTCGTTATTAGCACTCGTCGTCTTTGAGTGCTAATATAAAAATAGCACTTGACCCAAGAAAAGTCAAGTGCTAAATTGTGAACTTTTTGTGAAATTATTCTTTATAGGTAAAATCCGCAATAAAGCTCTGTAAAATTACCGCTTTATCGCTTCTTGTTCTCTTAAAAATTCTATCTGTTTCTACACACTTTGTTAAGAGATTTTTTAAATCCTCTGCTTTATATTTTGCACTCAAAGTTGTGTACTTATTTACAATAAAAGGTGGAATTTTTACTTTTGATGCTATAATGCTTTTGTCAACCTTTTCATCAAGCATCAGTTTAACTGATAGCAGTTTGTTTACATTTGATGATATCGCGCCCAAGATTTTTGTCTCATCTTCTTTTAATTCTAACAAATCATTGAGCATTTTAAGTGCTGCAACAGAATCTTTGGAAAGAATAGCATCTACCATATCAAATACTCTATTCTCTATTACAGGAACCGTTACGTCTTTTATGTCTTGTCTGGTTATTGCAACTTTTCCCTGAGTGTATGCAGCAATTTTTTCCGCTTCACGTTTGACTGATGTCATACCCTCTTGAGTTATATCTATTAAGTATTTCGCATCGTGAGGTCCTATTACTTTTCCAAGTGTTTTAAAAAGACCTACCGTCCAGTTTATCATTTGATTTTCTGACAAATATGAAAACTCTATCGCTGAATCTGATTTTACCAATTTTTTATACAACGCATTTCTTTTGTCTACCTTTGCTTCGTCGAATACGATGTAAACATCTTCAGGAATCTCATCTATTATTTCTTCCCAAAATGTTTTGTATTCTTTTGTTGCAGAGTCGTTTCCCGAAACCAAAAAAACACCCGAATTATTAAAAACTAACAGTTTCCTGTCAGAAAAAACAGGCAAAGCATCAATAGCCTCTTTTACAGAGATTAAATCGTACTTTTTTCCATTGTATACAAATTTATTGAACTCTACCATATCATCGGGAGAAATTCTCTCTAACAGAGCTTTTTTACCGTGATTTCTTAAAAAGACCTCATCTCCGTACAGCAGGAATATGTTTTTATCAATATTTTCACTTTTCATATACTTTTTAAATTCTTCGTAATTCATAAAAACCTCCTACTTATTATTGTAAGTTATACCTTTTATCTCTTTTTGGTCAAGATAAAAAGTTACATCACGATGAATATCTGCTCGGTAAACCTCTGTGTCAACATCATTTAATCGTTCCAAAGTTTCTGTATGAGGGTGTCCGTAAGAATTTTTCCCTACTGGTATATACGCAAATTTTGGATTTACGACCTTTATAAATTCCGGAGAATTTGATTCGCTTGACCCGTGGTGTGCCACTTTCAGTACATCAGCAGGCAGCATATCAGGGTAATGATACATAAGATATTTTTCGCCTGATGCAGTTATGTCACCGGTAAAGAGAAAAGAATTTTCTCCGTAATCCATTCTTACAATCAACGATTTGTCATTTTCGTCTTTTGAAATTTCTAATTGTTTTTTATCAGGAGCTATTGCTGTTATTTTTATATTTTCGTTTACAATAAGCGAATCACCATGAGAAAAGTAAGTAATCGGAATATTTAAACGACGAGCCTTTTTAAGCATAATTCGTCCCTCGTCGGTGTCTGCAACACCACAGGGAATTATTATATTTTTTATCTTCATATTATCCATTAGGCCGATAAGTCCTATTATGTGGTCCGAATGAAAATGGGAAAGCATCACGTATTCAATGTCATAAACGCCATTTTTTACAAGATACGGATATATCACAAATTCGCCAATTGTCTCATTCTGTGCATATCCGCCTGCATCTATTAAAATATCACAGTTTCCCGGCGCTTTTATCAGCGCGCAGTCTCCTTGACCTACATTGATGAATGAAACTTGCGCCGTATTATAATTTAAAAATGAGTTTATCAAATAAACAACCAAAAGACAAGTTACCGAAACCATGGAAACTAATGCTTTGAGTTTTTCTTTTCGTATTATAAATAATAAAAAAGCTACTACACAAAAATACAGCAACAATAAAAACGGAGTAATTGTGCCAAAGATAACTTTCGAAAAATCAAAGCCTGCAAAAAAGTCAGAAACTGAAATTATGAATTTTGCCATAAGGTACATTGCACCACTAAATGGTGCTGCAGCTTGAAACGAAATAAAACTCATCATACAAAACAGCATACCACAAACAAGCAATGGCAAAAGAATGTTGCTGATAATAACTGTAGCAAGCACCGACATAACAGAAAATCCGTTAAAAAGATATACCAAAGTCGGTATAACAAAAATCTGTGCCGCTAATCCAACTGAAACCACATCAAAAAATATTTTAACATGCTTATATATGTATTTTTCGCGGTCCATCTTTGAGTATATAGGACGGAAGAAGTTCGATATACTTTCATAGAAAAGCAAAATACTAGCCGTCGCTCCAAAAGAAAGCATAAACGAAGCATCGTAAATCACGTGTGGGTTGGTAACACAAAATATAGCAGCAACAGTTGACAGCACAGTCATAGAATCTGCTTTTCTATATATAATTTTTGCACTCATTGCCAATACGCCCATAACACCTGCGCGAATAGCTGAAACAGAAGCGCCGGTAAAGAATACAAAAAACGTAATGCATAGTATCGTTGTGACAATCTGCTTTTTTCTTGCAACTCCAAAAAATTTAAGCAAACCGGCAAGAGCAACTATAAAAACAGACACGTGTAACCCAGATACCGCAAGCACGTGAGATAAACCACTTCCTGAAAATGATTCTTTTATTTCAGGCGTAAGAGAAGATTTATCTCCCAGAATAAAGGCTTTAAGTACTGCTCCCTCTTCTCCTTCGAAGCTACTATCGAAAAATCCTATACATTTACTCCTGAAATTTTCCCATTTATACAAAAGAGACTGTGAGTTGGAGTCTTTGATTTTGAGATTTTCAAAATTGGCTTCACCTTGAAAAAATATATTATCACTTTTAAGATATCTGGAATAATCGAAGCCGCCTCTATTCATAGGTCCATCAGGAACTGAAATCACAGTCCCGACCAGAACAATGTCGCCTAATTTTGGAATTTGCAGATTGTCTGTTTCTCCGTCATTGATAAAGTGGGCAATGCGTATATTTTCATCGCAATATAGGATTTTTCCTTTATCATCGACAGATATTACATTTCCAACAAACGAAACAGTGTTTTCGGTTATAACAGGTCTTTTTATTACTTCAGCTTCTAAAGTTACATATTTGTTCCTGTAGTTGTAAAGGTCTTTGCCTTTAATATCATTTGAAGCATCATAATACAAGCAACCCGCTGAAAACACAGCAACGCAAATCAGAAGAAGAATGATATTCTTTATGCTGAATTTTCTAATCAACATTATCGTCAGTATGATTGCAATAATTATGGAAAAAACGCATACTGTAACAACATCAAACAAAGAAAGTGCGTACATACCGATAACAAAAGACAACGTTATGTACAATAAAGGTCTTTTTGTCAGCACAAAACCATACCCTTCCTCTAAATCAAAAGTCAAAAAATGTTATCTGGTTTGTATCAGGAACATCTGCTAAAACATCGTATTCTTTAAGTTTATCTACAACTGCCTTGCCTATTTTTGCACGTCTCATAAGGTCCTCTGCAGATATAAAAGGTCCCCCACTTTTACGCGCATCCACAATAGCTTGTCCTACCGCATCGGAAACACCATTGATGGCGTTTAACGGAGGTCTTATTGCCCCATCTTCTTCTATAAATTTGGTTGCGTCAGATTTGTATAAATCAACGGGTAAAAGAGAAATTCCGCGTGCATACATTTCATTAACAACTTCTAAAATTGTAATCAGGTTTTTTTCTTTTTGTGTGGGATTAGGAAGCGAGTTAAGCTCTGCTATTGCAGTAGATACCCTTTCCTTCCCGCGTAGCATCAACTCTGCATCAAATTCAGTTGCACGAACTGTAAAATATGCAATATAAAACGCAATGGGATAATGTACTTTGAAATATGCTATTCTAAAGCCCATGGTAACATACGCTGCAGCGTGAGCCTTCGGGAACATATACTTGATTTTTTTACAAGATGATATGTACCATTCAGGTACATCATTTTCGCGCATCAGTGCTTCATCTTCAGGAGATAATCCTTTACCTTTTCTAACCTTCTCCATTATTTTAAAGGACTCAAGAGGCGGCAGATTATGAAGCAATAAATACAACATAATATCATCACGGGTACAAATAACCTCAGGAAGCTTTGCGACACCGTCACGTACAAGTTCCTGCGCATTATTAGTCCAAACATCAGTTCCGTGTGATAAGCCTGAAATTCTTATCAATTCACCAAAGGTTGTGGGTTTTGTTTCGATTAGCATCTGTTGAACAAACCTTGTACCAAATTCAGGTACAGCAAAAGTACCCACAGGCGTTCCTATATCGTCTGCAGTAATTCCAAGAGCCTCTGTTGTAGTAAACAAGCTCATTGTAGGCTTGTCGTCAATAGGAATAGTCTTTGCATCAAGGCCAGTTAAGTCCTCAAGCATTCTTATCATAGTCGGGTCATCGTGTCCGAGTATATCAAGCTTTAAGAGTTTTCCGCTAATAGAATGATAGTCAAAATGTGTTGTTATGATGTCTGTTTCGTTATCGTTAGCAGGATGCTGAATAGGTGAAAACTCGTATATTTCATTGGCCTTCGGCACAATCATTACGCCACCCGGATGCTGACCGGTTGTTCTTTTGACGCCTACTATTCCTTGGGACAGGCGCATTTCTTCTGCTTTGTTTAAAGAAATATTCTTTGTTTCAGCATATTTTTTAAGATACCCGTAAGCAGTTTTTTCAGCCAAAGTACCAATAGTGCCCGCACGATAAACGTGTCCTACACCGAATAATTCTTCTGTATATTTATGGGCTACACTTTGGTATTCGCCTGAGAAGTTTAAGTCTATATCAGGCTCTTTATCACCATCAAAGCCCAAAAACGTTTCAAAAGGAATATCATATCCCTCTTTTTTGTATTTATGGCCACACTGAGGGCAATCTTTATCAGGAAGGTCTGCCCCACAGCTTACAGAACCGTCTGTAATAAATTCAACATTCTTACACTCGGGACAAATATAGTGAGGTGGCAAAGAGTTTATCTCTGTAATCCCTATCAGGTATGCAATAAAAGACGAACCTACAGAACCTCTGGAGCCTACCAGATACCCATCGCTCAAGGACTTGGTAACCAGCTTTTGTGCTATCATATACATAACAGAAAAACCATACTTTATGATAGGAACAAGCTCTTTTTCCATTCTTTGTTTTACTATATCAGGTAAAACCTCTCCATAAATCTCGTGAGCACGCTCGTCGGACATTCTTTGAATATCTTCTGTTGCACCCGGCATTTCGGGAGGGTATGTATCTTTTGGAATTGGACGTATATCTTCTATCTGCTCTGCAATTAAATTTGTATTTTCAACTACTACCTCATAAGCCTTTTTGCTGCCTAAATACTTGAATTCATCAAGCATTTCTTCGGTTGTGCGAAGATATAGAGGCGGCTGAAATTCCGCATCTTCATACTCCTGGCTCACCATTAAGACTTCACGGAAAATAGAGTCCTCAGGGTTGATAAAGTGTACGTCACAAGTAGCAACAACAGGCTTGTTTAACTTTTCGCCTAAAGCTACGATTTCTTTATTAACTTCCTTTAAATCATCAAACGAAGACACAGTGTCGTTTCGTAACATAAATTCATTGTTGCGAAGTGGCTGAATTTCCAAATAATCATAAAAGTTCGCTATATTTTCTATTTCTTTTGTGGTTTTTCCTGACAAAACGGCATTGTAAAGTTCTCCGGCTTCACAGGCGCTTCCTATTATAAGCCCCTCTCTATGTACTTCTAAAATTTCTTTTGTTATTCTTGGTCTTCTGTAGAAATTATCAAGATGAGATGTTGAAACAAGCTTGTACAGATTTTTAAGACCGGTCATATTTTTAACGAGTATAATGATATGATACAGGTCTGTATATTGCTTTATTGTCTCATCTGCCAATTCATTGTTTATTTCTGTTACATTAGAAATACCTTTGCGAAGCAAGGAATCGGCAAACATTAAAAATATCTTTGCAGTAACCTCTGCATCATTTATAGCTCTGTGGTGTCCCTCGAAAGGAATTCCTAGGGCTTTTGCAACACGGTCCAAGCGATGTCTTTTTATGTTAGTTACGAGTTTTCGGCTCAAGCCCAATGTATCAACATAGCAAAAATCAAATTCTATATTAAAAATTTCTGCATATCTTTTCAAAAATCCTACGTCAAAGTTTGCATTATGCGCAACAAGAACCGAACCCTTTGCAAATTCTACAAAGCGTTTTAATACATTTTCAGCACTATCGGCATTCGCCACCATATCGTTAGTTATACGCGTAAGTTCTGTAATATGGTCAGAAATCGATGTTTTTGGTTTTACAAATTCTGAAAATTTGTCTACAATTTTTCCGCCGCTTACCTTTACACCTGCAACTTCAATGAGTTCGTTAAATCTTGCTTTAAGTCCGGTTGTCTCAATATCAAATACAACAAATTCGCCTGATAAAGGCATATTTTTTTCGTTGTAGACGATTTTTGTGTCATCGCCCATCAAGTAACCTTCCATACCATAAATGACTTTTATATCATTCTTTTGGCCTGCAGAAAAAGCGTCCGGGTACGCCTGAACAACACCATGGTCGGTTATAGCAATAGCCTTGTGTCCCCACTTTGCCGCAGTTTTGATGAGTTCGTCGGTTTTTGCCACAGAATCCATAGCAGACATAACTGTATGAGCGTGAAGTTCTACTCTCTTTGTTTCTGCTTGGTCACTGCGTGATTTAATATCTAAAAGTTTCAGACTGCCGATTTTTACAGTTACCTCATGGTCGTATTGGTCATATACAGCATCGCCTTTTACGGATATTGCTTTTGCACCTTTAAGTGCACTACATATGTCACTGATTTTATCAGGTTTTACAAAGCATTTACAAGTAATTGAGGCGGTATCATCAGTAATATAGACAGACAATATATGATTGCCGTTTCTTGTTTCTCTAGTTTCTGTTCCTATTATTTTACCTGATACAACCACCTTGCCGCTGTATTCCGTTATATCAGAAAGCGCGGTTACCTCGCCTGAAAAATCACGACCTATTATTAAATTTTTATCTTTTTCTTCGCTATTTTCTTCCATTTTGACGGTTTCTTTTTTCTTTACAGGTTCCTTTTCTTCAACAAACACCGGAACCTCGGCAGCAAAGGCTTTTTTTGACTCTTCTATTTCCTCTAAAAGTTTACTATCTTCTTTTTCTTTTAAAGAAAACTCAACATCGACGTCAATTAAAAAGCTTTTCTTTACGTATTTTTTTATGAGTGCGGCTATATTTTTGCTATTTAATGTGTCTATGCCGCCAAAACGTACAAAAATGCAAAGTTTTCCGTTTTCAAGCTCTGCGCTGCTTCCAATAAGAATTTTTGTCATATCGGGTACAACGTAACATACATATTCTCTTACGTTGTCATAAAAAGCATCTTTGTTCTCATTAGTGAGTTTAAAATCGATATATTTTACGTTAAATGAAATCTTTGAAACTCCATAAC
Organism: Congzhengia sp.; assembly: GCA_045591015.1. Lineage (GTDB taxonomy): Bacteria > Bacillota > Clostridia > UBA1381 > UBA9506 > Congzhengia. Next base: position 182,367 of record JAZNSC010000002.1, on the reverse strand, counting down.
GTGCGCGGATTGCAGTTCTTAACTTAGCAAAAGGAAGCACGCAAGGAAAAGCGTCAGACTCAACGTCTACGCTCATTGACATATCTTCTTTTTTTATTTTACAGCCAACTACATTTACATCATATTGCGATGCAAACTCGGCTCCTGCTAATTCAGCTAATAAATCCGACATTTCTTGACTCCCTAGAACATTTTATCTATTTCTTCGAATAATTCATCTACGATTTTTTCTTCAGGTACACGCTTTATGACTTTTCCACCTTTGAAGATAAGTCCTTCTCCGTTTGCACCTGTGATACCTATATCAGCATTTGATGCCTCACCCGGTCCATTTACTACACAACCCATTACCGCAACTGTTACGCATTTGTTTAGGGTTTGAAGTCTTTTTTCAACCTGTGCTGCTATATCGATAAGGTTGACGGAGCACCTTGAACAGGTAGGACAAGATATAAGTTTTGGCTCTCCATCGCGTAAATCAAGAGCCTTTAAAATTTCTTTTGCTGCTTTGATTTCTTCTACGGGCTTATCTGTAAGCGATACTCTGATTGTATCGCCGATTCCATCTGCTAAAAGAGCACCTATGCCGATTGCAGATTTTATCGTTCCTGAATATGCAGGACCTGCTTCCGTCACGCCCAGATGTAAAGGGTAATCGTGTTTTTCCGCCATTAGTCTGTATGCGCTAATCATAGTTTTTACGTCCGACGCTTTTAATGAAACAACAATGTCATTAAAGTTAAGTTTTTCTAAAATATCTATGTGACGAGTTGCCTCATAAACTAACCCTTCGGCGCTATATCTGCCATACTGCTTTGCAATATCTAAAGAAACAGAGCCGGTATTTACCCCTATTCTTATGGGAATGTTTCTTCCTTTTGCCGCAGAAACAACTTCTTTAACCTTTTTCTCGTTACCGATATTTCCGGGGTTTAATCGAACCTTATCAATTCCGTTTTCGATAGACGCAAGTGCCATCTTATAATCAAACTGAATGTCTGCAACTAAAGGTATATCGATTTCTTTTTTTAGGGCTTTTACTACTTCAATACTTTTATCATCTGTCACTGCAAGGCGCACTATATCACAGCCTGCATCTTTTAATGCTGCAGTCTGCTCTATTGCTGCTTTTATATCGCCGTTTTTAGAATTCAGCATTGACTGAATTGATATTGGATTTTCCCCACCAATCCCTATTTTTCCCACTGTTACTGCACGAGTATTATGTCTTTTCAAAAAACCACCTCATTTTCGCATACATATAGAATAAGTATACCATACTTAAGGACTTTTTTCAACGAAAAAACAAAAATATTCTACCTCTTTTTTCTATTTTTAGGCACCACCATTCATTGACATATTTTAACTAATGTGATATGATTTTTATGAAACGGAGGTTTTAGTTATGAAAAAATATATAGGACACGAATCACAGCTTTTTAGTATTGAAGAACACAGATTAGTCGGCGGAAAAGGCGACGGCATGAGACTTTTAGAAGTAAACAACGGAAAAGGACTTATGTTTACCGTATCGCTGGACCGCGCAGGCGACATATCAAGATTATATTATAAAGGTGTAAATTTAGGCTTTTTTGCCCCTTGCGGTTATGTATCTCCTGAATATTTCGATGATAATGGACCCGGTTTTTTAAAATCCTTTACTGCAGGATTCTTTACAACTTGCGGTTTTGCGGCAGTAGGCTCACCTTGCAACGACGACGGCGAGGATTTACCCCTGCACGGTACTATTTCTCACTGTCCTGCTGAAAATTTCGGCTACTGGAACGATGGCGAAAACCTGCATATCAAACTTACAGTCCGCGATGCAAGGATAGGTGGCAAAAAATATCTCCTTACTCGCGAATATATTTGTCCCCTTAATAAAAATGAAATCACTCTTCACGATACTGTAGAAAACATCGACTTCAACGATGCGCCCTACATGATTCTCTATCACATGAATATGGGGTACCCACTTTTAACAGAAAGATCAGTTATAACAATTGATAGCAAATCATCTGTAGGAAGAGACGAAAACGCTCAAAACAACATAGAAAAAGCACTTACTATGGAGGCTCCTGTTGTTGGTTATGATGAACAATGTTTCTTCTATGATATGAACAGAGGCTTTGCAAAAATTTACAATCCCGATTTAGGTTTTGGCTTATCTATAAACTATGATGTTTCCGAGCTTTCTGAATTTACCGAATGGAAGCTGATGAAATCAGGTGAATATGTTTTAGGACTTGAGCCCGGAAACTGCACACCTGTGGGCAGAGATGTTTTAAGAAACGAAGGTAAATTAAAATTCTTAAAACCCGGCGAGAAAGCAGAACAAACCATCGTAATTAAAATCGAAAACAACTAAAATAAAAAGACTGTAGCAACGCTACAGTCTTTTATTTATCATTTCTTTTGCTTGAGCCAGTGATGTTTGTGAATTTTTATCGCCGCTTATCATATAGGCAATTTCAGAAATCTTTTCTTCTTCATTCAAGCCTTTGATGTAGGTATTAGTTTTATCATCATCGGTTATTTTTTCGATTTTAAAATGATTGTCCGAAAGTGACGCAATCTGTGGAAGATGCGTTACGCAAATAACCTGCTTTTTACTTGCTATTTCTGAAAGTTTCATTCCTACTTTTCCTGCAGTTACGCCGCTGATACCCGTATCAATTTCGTCAAATATCAGTGTGTCGGCAGCATCACCGTCCGTCAACACATTTTTAAGAGCCAACATTATTCTTGACAATTCGCCGCCTGATATGATTTTTGTAAGCGGTTTTTGAGGCTCTCCTCTATTTGTTGAAATCAAAAATTCAACATCATCAATTCCTGCTTTACTTAATTGAGTTTCTTCAAACAAAACTCCAAAGCACGCTCCCTCCATATTAAGAGCAGAAAGTTGTGAATTTATCTCTTTTTCAATCATTTGGGCGTTTTGTTTTCTTGTTTTGCTTATTTTGTCTGCAAGTTTATATGTTTTTTCTTCAAGAATTGTTATTTCTTTTTCAAGTTCTGCCTTTTTCTCATCAAAGAATGTTATATCATCAAGCTCCTTTTGTGCTTTTTCGCAGTACTCTATTATCGCCTCTTCGCTTTCGCCGTATTTTCTCTTCAAGCGATAAATGATGTCTAATCTTTCTTCTATTTCATCCAAAGAAACATCTTCAAAATTAACCTCATCGAGCTTACGTCTTATGTCAGATACAACGTCTTCGAGCCTGAATAGAATATCATTAACCTTTTCTGACAATTCGCCGAAACTATCGTCCGATACTTTATCAATAAAGCGCAACCCTTGTGAAATCATATTATATGCTGTTTCGTCGTCGTTTTCATAAAGAACAGACAACGCCGCTGCACAGTTTTTTGTAAAATGTTCTTTGTTTTTTATGATGTTTTTCTTCGCTTTAAGTTCGTCTTCTTCGCCCGGTACAATGTTCGCACTTGTTATTTCATCGATTTCAAACTCTAAAATATCGATTTTTCTCATTTTCTCGTTTTCGTCCATATTGTAAGACGCGAGTTCGTTTTTCTTGCTCGTCAATTCGGAATACGAGTTTTTATATTGAGTAAAAAGGTCTTGGTTTTCTCTTTTACAAAAAGCATCTAAAAAATCAATATGGCATTTTGAGTCCAATAAGGCTTGATTGTCGTGCTGTCCGTGGACGTTGATCAGATTTCTTCCTAAATCTCGCAAAACTGCAACAGGTACGGTTTTTCCGCCTATTTTGCAAATATTTTTACCATCCGCCATAAGTTTTCGAGAAACTATCAAAGAATTATCTTCGTCAACTTCTATATCTTGCTCATATAAAATTTTCTTCGTATCATCATTTATGTAAAAAAGCCCCTCTACGTAGGCATAGTTTTCTTCGTGGCGTATAACCTCCTTGCCGGTACGCTCGCCTAAAAGCATATTCACAGAGCCGATAAGTATTGATTTACCTGCGCCTGTTTCACCGGTTAATACGCTGAAACCATCAGAGAAATTTATATCTGCTTTTTTAATAAGTGCAACATTCTCTATGCTTAAATTAAAAAGCATATCTAAACATTCCTTTCGTAAATCAGCTTTTTACCATCAGGTTTAATTTATCTGCAAGATAATTTGCGGCTTTTTCTGTTTTTGTGACACAGATTATTGTGTCATCTCCCGCAACACAACCGAGAATTTCCTCGAATCCGTGAGAGTCAATAACATAGCCCACTGCCTGCGCCATACCAGAATGGGTTTTTATTACCACGATATTTACCGCGCAATCAACTCTTATAACAGAATTTACAAGAATTGAATTGAGATTTTTGTCAGAAGCAGTAATTTCTTTTGCTCCGCTCTGGGCATATTTATACACTCCGCTGTTGTCTAAAACCTTAACGAGTTTTAAATCCTTTATATCTCTTGAAACAGTCGCCTGGGTTACGTTGTAACCATCTTCTGCCAATCTTCTTGCAAGTTCTTCCTGTGTATCAATGTTATATTTTGAAATAAGGTCAAGTATTTTTGAATGTCTGCTTAATTTCATTTTAGTTCTCCTTTTTAATGAGTTTATCGTGTAATACACTGAAAAACTTAAAACCATGAAGTCTTATAAGTTTAAATCTCTCATCGGCAGCACAAATCTTGACAGATTCGCTATTTTCAAGTTTACCAACAATCTGACTATCTGCCGCAATTATTGCTTTTGTACCATCTTCAGAACGATTTTTTACAGTTACAACTTTGTCGCCTGAAACCACAATAGTCCTTGAATACATTTTGTGAGGGCAAATAGGAGTTATAACAATAACGTTCATAGATGGGTCTACTATCGGTCCACCTGCTGATAAGGAATATGCCGTAGAGCCGGTAGGTGTTGAGATAATAACTCCGTCTCCTTTGAAATTATCAACTAATTCATCGTCTAAATACACGTCAAACTCCAATATCTTCAAGAACGAACCCTCTCTTGATACAATAATATCATTTAACGCGCAAACATCTTTGCCGTCGATATTTTCAGCCGACAGCATCATACGTTCCTGAATTTTATAATCTCCGGAAATCAGTTTTTTGATATCTTCTTCCAGATTTTCTTTTTCAATCTCAGACAAAAAGCCCAATCTTCCCAAATTCACACCAACAACGGGTATTCCGTATGTAGCTGCAGTTTTAGATGTAGAAAGCAATGTGCCATCTCCTCCCAAAACAAGGAATACGTCAGCATCCTGATAATTTTCTTCGGGCAAATACTCTACATTTGCAAGTTTTTCGCATATTTTCTTGTCTGACACATAAACGACAGCAGAAGAACCGATAATGCGAACGATTTCTTCCGCTAAGTAAAAATCTTTATCTTTTTGTTCATTTGCAATAAGTAGTATTTTCAAATGACACCATCTCCAAAATATTTATAATTATGCACTCTTTGCCAATATTATATTATAATAATACAAAATAAGCAAGCATAATTTGCAAAAATAAAAAGCACCCGGGAAAACTCCCGAGTGCTTTAATTTGTTAAATTAGTTTAATTCAGCAAAGTATTTGATTGTTCTAACCATCTGGCTTGTGTATGAGTTTTCGTTGTCATACCAAGAAACAACCTGTACTTCATATAAATCATCAGCAACTTTTGATACCATTGTCTGTGTAGCATCAAATAATGAACCATATGTGATACCGATAACGTCTGATGATACGATTTCTTCTTCATTGTAACCAAAAGAAGCAGAAGCAGCAGCTTTCATAGCAGCGTTGATGCCTTCTTTTGTTACGTCTGTACCCTTAACAACAGCTGTTAAGATTGTTGTTGAACCTGTGGGAACAGGAACACGCTGTGCTGAACCGATGAGTTTGCCGTTGAGTTCAGGAATAACTAAACCGATAGCTTTAGCAGCACCTGTTGAGTTAGGAACGATGTTTACAGCACCAGCTCTTGCACGTCTTAAGTCACCTTTTCTGTGGGGACCGTCTAAGATCATCTGGTCGCCTGTGTATGCGTGAATTGTTGACATGATACCAGACTGGATGGGTGCGTAATCGTTTAATGCTTTAGCCATAGGAGCTAAGCAGTTTGTTGTACATGATGCAGCAGAGATGATTGTGTCATCAGCTGTAAGTGTGTCTTCGTTTACGCTGTAAACGATTGTCTTAAGATCGTTACCTGCGGGAGCAGAAATAACAACTTTCTTAGCACCTGCATCGATATGAGCCTGTGACTTTTCCTTTGAGCAGTAGAAACCTGTGCATTCTAAAACAACGTCAACACCGATTTCGCCCCAGGGAAGGTCTGCAGCCTTGGGTTCTGAATAAATGATGATTTTTTTGCCGTCAACTACGATGTAGTTTTCGCCAGCTTCAACTGTATGGCCGTCGTATCTGCCCTGTGATGAATCGTACTTAAGAAGGTGTGCGAGCATCTTAGGATCTGTTAAATCGTTGATAGCTACTACTTCGTAACCTTCTGCACCAAACATCTGTCTGAATGCGAGACGACCGATACGGCCAAAACCGTTAATTGCAACTTTTACTGACATAATAGAATTCCTCCTAAAATTGTTATTTAATTAACATATATATAATACACTAAATAATGCCAATGTTCAAGTATTTTTTTCATTTTTGTAAAAAATATACTTATTTGGGCGTTTTTACTTGTAATTTTTAAGTATTCTTACGGATTTAATAACCGGCTTTTCAATCAAGGATTCGCCTGATACGGGACTTGTGGCAATTTCGTCTACTACTTCCATACCCTCTACTACTCTGCCAAAGGCTGCATAATTGCCGTCTAAAAATGTACCGTCATCGTGCATAATAAAGAACTGACCGCTTGCAGAATCCTTTACATTTGTTCTGGCAAATGACACAACGCCTCTTGTATGAGAAAGATTGTTTTCTATACCATTGCTTGCGAATTCGCCTTTTACAGTTCTTCCGCAGCCGCCGATGCCGTCGCCATTGGGAGAACCACCCTGAATCATAAAGCCCTCTACTGCCCTGTGGAATACTAAACCGTCATAGTACTTATCTTCAACAAGTTCTGTAAAAAACTCCACCGACATAGGTGCATATTCAGGCAGTAATTCTATTACTATTTTGCCACCATCTTTCATTTCAATCTGTACAAATTGTTTTTCCATTTCGTCTCCTCCATCTTTTCCACAGGCAATACAGCCTATTGACATAATAAATATTAAACATAACGCCAAGATTTTTTTGAATTTTTTCATATTCATTCTCCTTTATTCAACCGGTCTTGTAATTGCAGTAAAGTAATCACCAAATTCTTTTTGTGCTATTTTGGCATCGGAAATATTATCAAACACTCCGTAACACGTAGCACCACTGCCACTCATAAGTGCCGCTTTTGCACCATTTTCTTTGAGTTTTTTGATTATATTATTTATTTCGGGACAGATTTCACTTGTAACCTCTTGCATAACATTTTTCATATTAGAAAATGCAATGTCAAAATCATCGCTTGCAAATGCAGAAACCAAAGTTTTATTATCTACTCTGTTAAACATACTTTTTTGATCAATTTTTGAATAAATATCTTTTGTGCTTATAGAAATATTAGGATTTACCAATAAAATGCAAAAACTTGTGGGCAAACCTTTAATATTTGTCAGCTTTTCTCCTATACCTTCAGCAAGTGCGCATTTCTTTTGAATACAAAACGGCACATCTGCACCTAATTTTAAACCAAGAGCCATAAGTGTTTCTTTATCTGCGCCCAACTCACACAATTGGTTTATGCCGTTTATCACAGCAGCGGCATCGGTGCTTCCGCCTGCCATACCACCGGCTACAGGAATGTGTTTTTGTATCTTTATTTCAAAACCATAGGAAAGCGAAAATTCATTTTTCATAAGCTCGCAAGCTTTATATGCTATGTTTTCTTCGCCACCAGGGATATTACCATTGTCGGTAATGACAGAGATTTTTCCGGAATCATTTGTTTCAATTGACACAATATCACAAAGCTCTACTGACTGCATAACCATAGAAACACTGTGGTAACCGTTATCAAGAATACCGGTGATATCTAACGAAAGATTCAATTTTCCGTATGCTTTGATATCCATATCTTTCTCCTAATACACGAAGTCAAATTCAATGTCATACATTTTTACGATATCTCCCTCTTCAATACCGGCATCCTCTAATGCCTTAACGATACCGTTTGAACGGAGTGCATTCTGAAAAAATTGTAGCGACTCATAATCTTCAAAATTGGTACTTCCTATAATTTTTAGTATTAAATCTCCCTCTACGTAATAGCCGTCATTTCTCTTTTCTACGCGGAAATTGTCGGTAAGCTCTTTAATACTTTCAAAATTATCTTCTTCTACATCAAATTCAGGAACAGGAATATCTTTTAGCTTTCCTGCAACAATGTTCATAAGTTCTTTTGTTCCTTTGTGTGCTGCAGCTGAAATGAAGTGTACCTCAAGACCTTTTTCTTTCATTGCTGTTTCAAATTCCTTTACTACACCCTCATCATACACCACATCAATTTTATTACCTATAACAATTTGCGGTTTCTTGGGGAGTTCGGGGTTGAATTTTTCCATTTCATTGCAGATAATTTCAAAATCTTCGATGGGATTTCTTCCCTCAGTGCCTGAAACGTCTACTATATGAAGTAAAAGTCTTGTTCTTTCTATATGTCTTAAAAATTCGTGACCAAGTCCAATGCCGGTATTTGCGCCCTCGATAATTCCGGGAATATCCGCCATTACGAAGTTACCTGCGTCTTTTGTGCTTACCACACCGAGATTGGGCTCAAGTGTAGTAAAGTGATAATTTGCAATTTTTGGTCTTGCACTACTAACAGCAGATAAAAGGGTGGATTTTCCTACATTAGGAAATCCAACCAAGCCTACATCTGCCAAAAGTTTTAATTCTAAAATCAATTCACGCTCATTTGTCTTTTGACCGGGCTTTGCGAATTTCGGAACCTGACGGGTAGGTGTTGCAAAATGTGTGTTGCCAAAGCCTCCCTTACCGCCTTTTGCAGCAACAAATTCATCGCCGCTTTTTTTCAAATCTGCTATGATTTTTCCTGTTTCAGCATCTTTAATAAGCGTTCCTGCAGGAACTTTGATGTAAAGGTGTTCGCCATTTTTGCCAAAGCATTTTTTTGCTTTGCCATCTTCGCCGTTTCCTGCTTTATATGTTCTTTTGTGGCGAAAATCATAAAGCGTCGTCATTTGATTGTCAACAACAAAAACTATATCGCCGCCGCAGCCACCGTCACCACCGTCAGGACCTGCTCCTCCAACGTACTTTTCTCTATGAAAGGAAACAAGTCCATTTCCGCCGTTTCCTGATTTTACGGTAATTTTTGCGGTATCTGCAAACATAATTTTCTCCTTATTTTTTGTTAGGTTTTGTAACCGGCAATGATATGATTACATTGGTTCCCTTACCTACTTCACTATCAACCTTTATTGTTCCGTTATGAGCATCGATTATACTTTTTGAAATAGAGAGCCCCAGTCCCGTACCGCCAAGTTCGCGGCTACGGGCTTTGTCTACCCTGTAAAATCTTTCAAAAATTCTTTCCAAGTCTTTTTCAGGAATGCCTATGCCATTGTCCTTTACTTCTACAAAAAATGCACTGTAAAGCTTTCCGGCTTTAATGGTGATTTTTCCTCCGTTCGGAGTGTATTTGATAGAATTTGAGATAACATTATAAAGAACCTGTTCGAGCTTATCTCTATCACCATAAAAATCAGGTATCTCGCCAACTGCTTCAAATTGCAATCTGTGTCCTTTTTCATTAGCAACCAACGACATAGTAGCAACAACGTCATTTATCATATTATGCAAGGAAAAAGTGGTCTTGTTAAGTACCATTTTCCCCTCCAGACTCGAAATCAACAATAAATCCTTAACAAGTCTTGTCATTCTGTCTGTTTCATTTAGAATCGTATTTGCAAAGGTTTCAGCGGTTTTGTTGTCGCCTATTATATCGAGCAGAGTTTCAGCATGAGATTTAACCGTAGTGAGAGGTGTTTTTAATTCATGAGAAACATTAGCAACAAACTCTCTTCGTGATAAATCAAGTTTTTCTTGTTTTGTTACATCGTGAAGCACCGCCAATACACCGTCGGTCTTATTTTTTTCGTTATCAAAAACTTCAAAATTGATTTTTAAAGTAATATCGTCACGGTTTACCATCACTTCACAGGAACGATTGCCCTCAAGGTAAAGAAGGTCCCCTATCTTAATTTCAGCGCCGATTTCTTCAAAAATTTTATCAAATTTAAGTTTTTCTATTTTTTCGATTTTTAACATTTTCTTGGCAGTCGAATTTATATGAATTATCTTGCCGTTTTTAGAAAATGCTATAACACCGTCGGTCATATTTTGAATAACGGCTTCAATTTTGTTTTTTTCTGTGGAAACTTCTGAAATTGTTTTTTGAAGTTTTTCAGACATTTCCTGTATGCTTTCGGTTAATAGCCCTATTTCGTTTTTTGCTTTTGAGGGTTCAATCTTTGTTTTAAGTTCCCCATCCGAAATCAATTTTACGCTTTTTCTCAAGTTAGAAATAGGCGTAGTTATAGTTCTTGCAAAGAAGAATCCTACAATCACTGCTACGATAACACCGGCAATTATTGTTTCTAAAATTATAAATATCACTCGAGTTATCGTAGTGTTAAACTCTTCCTTTGTATCTTTTATGTAGATGATATATTTTTCACCGTTTACATCTATAGGTTTAGCAAAATCAACATACGCAGTACTTATGTCCTTGCTTACTCCTACTTCGCCCGAAAGAGCCTTTATGTAGTTTTTAGAATCAACATAAACGTTTCTGTCAGCAACACCGGAAGAATAAAGGACACTTCCGTCAGCAACATCTACAATATAATAATTGCGCGAATCACTGATGCCAATAGAACTACTGCTGTTTTTTACTTTTTGATTTAAGTCTTTAACGTCTGACAAACCGTCTAAAAAATCATCATTAAAGAAAGTTGTCATTTTATCGTTAAAGCTTGAATAGTAAAAATCAGTTACTCGAAGTACTAAAAATGTGCCTGCAACAAACATTATTGCAAGCACAAGAAGTACAAATATGGTTACCAGTTTAAGCTGTAAACTTTTAAACATATCTTTCGTTCCTTTTTTAGTTATTTTTTAAAATAATACCCTACTCCACGTTTTGTAAGAATGTATGTGGGATTGCTTGAATCATCTTCTATTTTTTCACGAAGACGTCTTACTGTTACGTCAACTGTTCTCACATCACCATAGAATTCATAGCCCCATACACTTGAAAGCAAAGCTTCTCTTGTAAATATGCGGTTAGGCTGTGTAACCAAGAACTTCAAAAGTTCATATTCTCTCAATGTCAAATCCAAAACTTCACCGTTTTTAACAGCTTCATAGCGGGTTGCATTGATAATAAAGTTTTCTCCGACATTGATTTTATCATCATTATCTGATGCAACATCAGTAGAAACTCTGCGCATATTAGCCTTTACTCTGGCGATAAGTTCGCGAACTGAAAAGGGCTTTGTAATGTAGTCATCAGCGCCCAGCTCAAGACCTAAAACTTTGTCCACTTCTTCGTCGCGTGCAGTAATCATAATAATCGGAACATTAAGCTTTTCGCGTACCTTTCTGCACACGTCAAAACCATCCATTTTAGGAAGCATAATGTCTAAGAGAATAAGGTCAGGATTTTGTGATAATGCAGTTTCTAAAGCACTGACGCCGTTATCGGCTGTTAAAACTTCAAATCCTTCTTTCTCCAGATTAAACTTCAAAATATCAACTATTGGTTTTTCATCATCAACAACAAGAATTTTTCTTTCCATATTTAATACCCTTTCTAGTGTATTACTTTTGGTAAAATAATGTAAGTTAAAATTATATACAAGTATATAAACTCACATATATTTATTATAAATTATTTTTAGTAATATGTCAATTATAATAAATAAAAAACGAAAAAAAATATATTTTTGTTGAACATTCAGCATTTTTGTAATATAATGTAAGTAATATATTTTTTAGGAGTATTATGATGAAAAAAATCTTTATATTCTTCCTGGCGTCTTTGATGACAATTTCCTTTACATATACCACAACATTTGCAGAAAACGACAACTCTCGTATAAAAGGCGCCGAGCCTGCAAAGACCGAAGCGCAAAATAAAACAGACGAAAAAAAAGCTGAAACAAAAGCCGAAGAAAAAAAAGAAATAGAAGACCAAAATCTCGTATCATACGGACCGGAAATCAAATCCGAAAGCGCTATTTTGATTAACCCATCCACAAATACAATATTATACGAGAAAAACCCCGATGCGCGTATGTATCCTGCATCTACTACAAAAATCATGACAGCCTATCTCGCGCTGACAAAAATCAAAAATTTGGACAAGGAATTAACCGCAAGCGCTACCGCTTTAAATATTGAACGCGATGGTGCTAATATGGGGCTTTCAGAAGGAGAAAAACTATCCGCAAGACTTCTCATAGAGTCGATGATGATTCATTCTGCAAACGATGCAGCTAACGTAATCGCAGAAGAAGTTTCAGGTTCAGTCGAAAAGTTTGTGGAATTGATGAACGCCACAGCGAAAAAGTTAGGAATGAAAAACACACATTTTTGTAACACGCATGGTTATCACGACGAAAATCATTACACCACAGCTCGCGATATGGCGATACTTGCAAAAAAAGCTATGTCTAACGAAACTTTCGCTGAAATTTCAACCCTGAAATCATTGACAATCCCACCTACAAACAAATATAAAAAAGAGCGAATTTTCCGCACAAGAAACGCAATGATAAATCCGCGCAGTGATTACGCGTTGCAGTACAGATTTGCTAATGGTATCAAGGCAGGACACACAAGCGATTCAGGTTACTGTTTTGTAGGCAGCGCAATTCGAAGCGATTTCGATTTAATCGCTGTTGTGTTTAAATCACCCAACTATAATCAATCATATATCGACACAAAAACACTTTTTGAATATGCCTATACAAATCATAGAGTACGCGTAGTCATAAAAGGTGAAGAGATTGCATCAACCTGCAACGTTCGTTGGGCATTGGGAAAAGACCATTTGGTTTTAGTAACAAAAGAAGACGTAAAAGCCTTGCTTCCCCGTGATACATATACGCCTGAGCTCTTAAAAAGTGAATTCAAGATAAACGATAAAATAACCGCCCCCATTAAAGAGGGCGATGTATTGGGTACTGCCAAGTTTTATTATGACGGCGAGCTCGTAGCTGAAACAGACCTCTACTCCAGCCGTTCTGTTTCCAGAAATATTTTAAAACAAATATTTTCATATCTTGTGAATGTTTGGTTTATAGTACCTTTGGGTATTTTAGTGTTTTATATTCTCGTCAAAAAAATTAAGCATAGCAAAAAAAGAAGAACAAATAAATAAAAGGATAAACAAATGAAAACTGAAGAAAAAATGTTTTTTTCCAAAAATTTAATATATCTTCTTGAAAAGAATGGTATGCGCAAAGTAGACTTGGCCAAAAATTTGAATCTGTCTAAATCTGCCGTCAGTAATTATCTTTCCGGAGTATCTGTACCAAAACGCGATATTTTGGTACAAATCGCAGCTTATTTTCAAATACCTACCGAGAAATTACTTAATGGCCCTCTGGATAATCCTACTGTTGTGCTGAAAGAAAATGTTAAAATTTCTTACCCTATATCTTTCTTTAGAAAACAACTATCGGATACCGAAGTTATATACAAAAACGATAACTACCAAAGCGAGTTTTATTCTCCCATACCGGTTTACAACGATATGGAATGCTACGCTGTTATGGCGTACGATGACTGTATGAGTAGCTTTGGAATTGATAAAAAAAGTATCGTAATTTACGCTTCTTCCGAACCCGTGTCAGAGGGCGGAATAGCAGCTGTACTTATAAAATCAGAAAAGAAAATCGTCATTAGAAAAGTTTCTTATTCTGACAAATTTATTACTTTAATTTCGGACAACAATCAAGAAAAGTTCAAAAAAACCTCAAAAGGCTGCGATGCACTTGTGCTTGGCAAAGTCATACACGCAACCTTTAATCCTAATAAATAAAAGGCTGAAGCATTACGCTTCAGCCTTTTTTTAATATTTCATTATTTTTTCGATTTTTGCTTTTACATCTTTTGCACATTCTGCACCGATGTAACCTGCTTCCATATAGAATTCAACTTTCCCATTTGGTTCGATTATTTTAAGTTGTCCGTTATTCTTTGCATTTTCATAACCAATATGTTCAGCAGTTGCAGGTAAAACCATACCCATTGACTGCTCGTTATTGGTTCTTGAAATCCAACGAACACCATTAGATAACACATCGACAGGATGAGAAACAAAGCACGCTCCATCTTCCATATACTGGAGTGTATATGCTCTGCCTGTTTCATCTCCTTTATAATTTAGCGCAAAGCAAATTTCAGGGTCATATACCTGTCCTTTAGCTCCTACCTCATCCATAATGGAGGGGTCTTTTTCTAAAGCATCAAAATATGCATTAAGCTCATCAGAGCATTCGTCAGGGCGATATATCTTTACACTTCCTGCACTATTGTCTGCACTATATATAAGTTTTGCTCCATCAAAAGGTCTAAAGTTGATGTGACAAAGGTACATATATTCCATAGGATATGCACGCTGATTTTTAATACATACATTTATTTTGAACACGCTGCTGTTTTCATAGAGCTTAATTTCAGGTGCAAATCTATACTTTCTTATAAAGGCAGTATCGTGATTGATTTCTCCGCCCAAAAGAATATACTTTCCACCTTCGTCCTCACCAAAATCAACGTACGCACTATCATAGATTTCATTGGGAATTTCGCCATGGTGCGGGTGTTCTGCATCAGGCGCACCAAATGAAATCACGCCACAATGGTACAAAAATCCACCGTAGTTCTTAAGATAGGTCATGGTGTTTACAGGTTCTTTGACCGTTGTCTGCATTGAAACTTCTTTTCCATCAACGCAAAAATGCCAAATTTGCTGACCTTTAAAGGGTGTGAATATGAAAGAACATTTTTCATTTGAAATTTCAAACGCTTCAACGCCTGATGCATAGCGAAACGCATCTATTTTAAATGCACCATGCTCTGCAAAGGTCTTTTTAGATTCTGTAAAGAAGTTTTTTTGTAAATTTATCTTCATAATCTTTACCTTCTTTTATCACACTATTTTCTTTTCGAGATATTCTAATGATTTAGCAACCATTTCATCACCGATTTCTTTAGATGCTTCTGCAGCGCTCTTTGTAAACCAGTGGTCGATATCACCTAAACGCTCAAGCTTTACTGCATCGGGATAGAGCGACATCAAAATAGAACATTCGTATTTTCCTGCATGGTCGTAACCTGTTGCATTCTGTACTTCTGTGCTCATTGTGGGAATAACCTTAATCCAGCTAAACGGATCGTCGCCGCCGCCAAGATTTTCGTAATATGTAGCATAGTTTTCGCTACCCCACCAGCCAACACCTTGTGTCTTTTCAAGATATCTCATAGTAGCGCGTTTTGCTGCTTTCATATAAGAAAGTGTCATAGGCATAAGATTTTCCTGCTCAAACTGATGATGAATTACAACGTAGATATTACGAAGTCCCGCGTGAAGCATATTGGTAAAAATCTGGAAAAGGTATGCTTCGAAAACATCTTCTTCAATATGTACTGTGCCGCTTGTTTCATCTGCTACAGCATAGCTTGAGGGGCTGTAATAGATAGTAGGCATAATCATAATTTCTTTCTTTTCTGCCAACTTTTTGATAAGTCCTTCTGCTACTAATGTATCACAACCATAAGAGCAGTGAGGGCCATGATATTCAACAGTACCGCCGCAGATAACTGCAGGGATTCTGTTTTCGTTAACACGGTTAAGTTCTCTGGGGAAACTCATATTAAATTCCATAATTTACACCTCATTCTGTATATGCAAGTGTTGTATAGAAAGCAAGATTGGGCTGTGTGTTGTCAAGTCTGCCGTACTGTACAACGATTTCGCAATTTGATGTTAATTTCATAGCGTACTGTGTTTCAAGAGGAACTTCAAATCCACACATATCGTCGATATTGTTTGTGCGGAAGCAACGTACTCTACCTGCTTTAACAGTCCACTTAATATCTTCATATCCGTCTTTATCTGTAAAATAAAGCTTTACAGCGATTTCTGCATCTGTGTTTGTGTCATTTACAATAATTACTGACTCGTGTCCTTTTGCTACACCTTCGCCTGCAGGGGGAAGTTCACAATCAGGAATAATCCATACTTTCTTTCCAATAGCCATAGTTAAATCTTCCTTTCGTTGTTTATATTCAGCAAATGCCCCTTACCGAATGATAAGAGGCATTTTCGCTTTTTGATTGATTAGAAGTCGAGTTCGATAATACCCTTCTTCAAGTAGTCTGTCATAGAGTGGCAACCATCTTCTGTTACAGAGATACCTTTTTCCCATCTGCAACCAAAGCCATCGCCCATGATAAATGTATCAACCTGGAATGTCATGTTGGGCTGTAATAAGTAGTCAGAGATTGTTTCCATCCAGGGAGCTTCAACTTCGATCATACCTGTACCATGACAAGGTCCGTAAACGTAACCATCTTTGAAGCCGTTTTCTACATACATATTGTAAAATTCTTTTGCGATTGAAGAAGCGAGTTTACCTGCTTTGATCTGGTCAACTGTCCAGTCGTGAGCTTCTTTACAGAATTCGATAACTCTTCTTCTCTCGCCTTCTAATTTACCCATAACAACGGGCAAGCCGATAGCGGGTGAATAACCGTCGATTTTAGCTGATAAGTTAAGCTGAACGATGTCGCCCTTGTTGATTGTTCTGTAGCTTGAACGGCTGATAGCATGTCTTGTTGATTTTTCACTGAATACATACATAGGAAGACCTTCGTATTCTGCGCCTTCTTCGTAGATAACCTTCTGTGCAATACCAACCATCTGTAATTCTGTAACGCCGGGCTTTAAGTTACGGATAACTTCATCTGTAGCAAGGTCAACAATTCTGAAACCTTCCTGAATACAAGCGAGCTCGTTTTCTGACTTGATCTGACGAAGTTCAACCATGATTTCGTTACATTTTGAGATTTCAGCATTGGGGAAGCTTTCTTTTAAGCCTTCGTAGATAGGCAATGTGCATTCAACATAGCTACCTAAACCGATTTTGATGTTTTCGCCTGTTACACCGATAGCCTTGAATACATCGCGGAATGTGTCAGCGTGCAATTCAGGATATGAGGGGTCAGCAGATTCTCTGAATTCACGGAGACAGAAAATCTTATCGATTTTTGCAACGTCCTGAGCAAAGATGATACACTCGGGACCAACCATAAGTGCAGCTTCACCTGTTGCAGAGATAGCAACACCTGCACGTTCGAACAATGGCCAGAAGCCACTGAAATATCTTGCGTTAGCATAGTCTGATTCTGTAGAACATACTACCATAACGTCTAAACCTTTTTCCTGTACAAGTTTCGCAGCACGTGCTACTCTTTCCTTGTACTCATAATCAGGGATACAAATTCTTGACATAAAAACCTCTCCTTTTACATAAAATTTAAAGTTAATTTAATTATACATTATTTTTTGAAATTTGTATTTAGATAATATTAAATACATTTTACACAATATTAAATCAGTTTAATTTCATACAATACCTTGAACTTTCAAAAAAAGTGTGTTAAAATGTATGAAAACAGAGGATTTTCAAACATTTTAACGGGTGATATCATGGAATTTAAATTAAAGAAATTTCAAAAAGCATTAGATGTAACAAAAATTGCAAACATTCATTATTTCGAATTTATAAAGCAATACCACACATTCAAAGACCGTCACTCTTTCAGGGAGCTTTTATATGTTGACAGCGGTTTTATTATGACAGAATCCGAAAACTACACAGGTATAGTAAAAGAAAACCAGTTGCTAATACACACCGCCGACGAAACCCATTCACTTACCTGTCCTGAAGATGAAGCATCTAACGTTATAATTATCGGCTTTGAGTGTAATGCTCATGAATTAGATTCTTTTTCAAAACAACCAATAACGCTTACTGATGACCAAAAAAGGCTACTTACAGAAATAATAAAAGAAGGAAGAAATGTATTTCTGCCTCCCTATGACGTTCCCAACCAAAAAGATATGAAAAAGAAAAAGGACTTTCCCTATGGTGCCGACCAACTTATAAAGTTAAAAATGGAAACGTTATTTATAGAACTGATACGCGCAAGAACCAGTGGCACAAGCGAGGAAAACGACGAGATTTTCGATGACAAAATCCATGAAATTCGTCATTATTTAGAAGAAAATTTCAAGGAAAAAATCAATCTTTCAGAGTTGTGTTTCCTTTTTGGCACTAACAAGACTTCTCTGTGCTCCAAATTTCGTGCAGCATACGGAGAAACGGTTATTTCTTATATAAACAAACTTAAAATCAAAGAGGCGAAGAAGCTTTTAAGAAAAGGCGAATACAATTTCACCGAGGTTTCTTCCATTGTCGGCTTTTCTTCCGTACATTACTTCAGCCGAATATTCAAACAGTACGAAAAGCAATCTCCAACAAATTACATAAAAACAATAAAATCGAGGCTTATGCTTTAGTCATAAGCCTCGATTTATGCTCTCGGGTGAACTTTTGAGTATATATCCTGCAATTTTTTGTTTACTACTTTCTCGTAAATTTGAGTTGATGAAATATCAGAATGCCCAAGCATAGTTTGAATCGAATGAAGGTCTGCTCCATTCTCTAAAAGATGCACTGCAAATGAATGTCTTAAGGTGTGCGGTGTTATCTTCGTCTTGATACCAGTTATTTCTGCATAATGCTTTACAATTTTCCAAAAGCCTTGACGAGTCATACGTTCACCCTTCATATTCACAAAGAGTGCTTGCTCGTTTTCTTTAACTATCGTTTTTCTAATTACATTGATATAATTTTCAAGCGCTGCCATAGAGGGTTTTCCCAAAGGAACTATGCGCTCTGTTCCGTTCTTTTTGCACCTTATATATCCAATGTCTGTATATAGATCGTTGATATTTAATTCTATCAATTCCGTAGCACGTATTCCCGTTGCATACAGCAGCTCAAGCATTGCTTTATCCCTTATAGATTTTGGGTCTGCACCGGACGGCGCATCTAAAAACCTCAACACTTCCTCAGAAGAAATAATTTCAGGAATGTTTTTTTCAATTTTAGGCGGTTTGACCTTGTATGCTATGTTAACACTGACCAATTTAACAGACAATAGGTATTCAAAGAAAAATCTTATAGAAGCTATATTTCTTGCAATTGTGGACTCCGATTTTCCTTCTTTTTCCAAGCGTTTTATAAAGGAAGAAATTGTTTTTTTATCGACTTTTTTTACATCTTTGATTCTCTTTTCAAAGAGATAGTCTACAAACTTCTCTGCATCAGAATAATAAGCATCTACAGTATTCTTTCGAAGAATGTTGTTCTTTAAATATGTTTTATATTGACCTAACAATTTAATCATCAGTATGCTCCTAATGAAAATTTATTAACCGTATAAAAACAGGCTCTAAATACGCTTGTATAAGCGCTCCCGTGCTCGTGAGCAAAAGTATTAAAACGCCTGTTAGGAACGGTTTTGTTATTGTATTTTTTATATCTTTTATTCCTTTTGTTATCGTGAGTGAATTCTTTACACACAAAAACGAATATGCCACACAACAAGGCACGACAATAATCGAATGTGGAATAATCGCGCAAAAAAGAAAAGCAGTTCCTTTTAAAAAAGACAGGTTAAACAAAGAACCAATTACTGCGCCATAGGAAAATCCTTTGATAAATATATACCCAAGTGTACCGATATAGCCTACAGCACACAATGAAAACAAAAACATCAGTGTTATAAATTTTATATAACCGACCATAGCATTACCAAACGTTTCCATAGGGTCGGTACTGTAGTTTTTCACATTTAATACAAAATCTTTAAGGTAGAGGTCCATTTCCACTTCGTTTTCGTAGGCGAAATTTAAAACCATTGATAATATCGCACCGGATATAAATGTAAAGATTATCAAAATGTACCCTTTTAAATTAACTCTTACTGTATTTTTTAAAGTTTTTTTCAGTTGGTCTATCACAAAAATCCCTCTTTTCCCATGTCATGTACGGCCTGTACAATTACTATATGTGAAAAGAAGGATATAAAGAACGTTTTGTGTATTTATTTGGAGTGTTTTTTCAAAAGGCTGTCTTTCATATCCCAAAGTTCGGGAGACAAATCCACATAATATTTATGAGGAAATTCAAAACGCTTTACTTCGTCCCATAGTCTGCCAACCTCTTTTTCGCAATGTTTCTTTATTTCATGAACATTGGGGTTGTTGTATATTTTTCTGCCTTTTTCATATATCTGAACAGTAAGCAATTCAGCATGGAAATTTGTAATAGTCTTTCTCTTCCATGTATGCTCAGGGTCAAATATTTCATAGGGTTTACCTTCGTCAATTGTTTCATCAAAAAGTGTTATTACATCAGCTATAGCTTCTCCACTCTCATCAGAAAACAGTCTGTAAACTTTTTTGAAACCGGGATTTGTGATTTTTTCTGTGTTTTCGCTGATTTTGATTTTTGGTACAATTTCGCCATTCTTGTCGATAGCCGCAAGTTTGTATACACCGCCGAATACAGGTTCGGATTTCGACGTTATAAGCCTTTCGCCGACACCAAAGGAATCAATCTTTGCGCCTTGCAAAAGAGTATCTCTTATAATGTACTCATCTAAAGAATTAGACGCAGTAATCAAACAATCTGTATAACCTGCTGCATCTAACATTTTTCTTGCTTTTTTTGAAAGATAAGCAATATCGCCTGAATCAATTCTTATTCCTTTTGGCCTTTTTCCCATAGGCTTTAACACTTCGTCAAAAACCTTGATTGCGTTCGGCACACCTGATTTCAGTACATTATATGTATCTACCAACAATGTGCAAGAATCAGGATAAGTAGCAGCATAGGCTTTGAAAGCTTCGTATTCACTATCAAACAATTGCACCCAACTGTGCGCCATAGTGCCCAGTGCAGGTATGCCGTCATCACGTTCAGAAATTGTGCATGCAGTACCACAACATCCTGCAATATATGCAGCACGTGCACCGAAAATTGCACCACTGTAGCCTTGCGCACGGCGAGAACCGAATTCCATAACGGCTCTGCCCTCTGCAGCTCTCACAATTCTGTTGGCCTTTGTGGCAATTAGGGACTGATGATTGATCGTAAGCAAAATCATCGTTTCTATAAATTGCGCCTGAATTACAGGACCTCTCACTGTTACAATTGGCTCATGAGGAAATATAGGTGTTCCCTCCGGAATTGCCCACACATCACACTCGAATTTGAAATTTTTGAGATACTCCAAAAATTTCTCGTCAAAAATGCCTTTTTCTCTCAAAAATTCGATATCTTCATCGCTAAAATGCAAGTTTTCAAGATAATCAATCAACTGTTCCAGACCTGCCATAATAGCAAAGCCGCCATTATCGGGAACTCGTCTGAAAAACATATCGAAATAGGCAATACGATCACGAAAACCGTGCTCAAAATAGCCGTTTGCCATAGTTAATTCATAAAAGTCTGTAAGTAAAGTGAGATTTTCTTTAATCATAGAGCGCCTCTGTTATTTTAAAATATCTTTAATAATTTTGTCCATCTCGTGCATTTTTGAATCAATATCCTGACATATTTTCATCTGGTTTCTTGCTCTTATCATATTATGACCGGGATAACCGATTTTAAAATAGCAATCACCTGACAAATAGTCATCTAAAAATCTGACAACTAACTCGTATGTCATAAGCTTAGATGAAAAAGACATTAAATCTGCTTCTGCCTTTGTCATAGATGTCTTAAGTTGCGAAACAAAGCCTCTTGCAAAGCTTTCAAACAAGGTTAAATCAACAGAAACCTTGTCAAGGTCCACCTCGTCCTCTGCCGCTGTACTTGCACCATATCTTATAGCATCACCAAAGTCATACAACATAGAGCCTGGCATTACGGTGTCAAGATCAATAACACAAAGTGCTTTCTTTGTTTTGGAATCAAAAAGAATGTTATTAAGTTTGGTATCATTATGAGTTACGCGAAGAGGAACAGCTCCACTTTCTAATTCTTTTGTAACAACATTTGCATCTTTTTCATATTTTAAAATATAATTGATGATGTCCTCACAAGTCTTAACTCTATCAAACTTGTCCTCTTTAATAGTTTCTTTTAACTTTTCTACACGCAATGGAGTGTTGTGAAAGTTTTCTATTGTTTCTACAAGTTCAGTAACCGGAAAATCCTCGAGATATTTTTGAAATTTACCAAAGCCATAACCGGCCTGATAAAATTCTTCGGGTGTGGCATTTCCTTCGAGAGTTATACTGTCATCTACAAATTTGTACGCACGATATGCTTCTCCCGTAGGCGCGCAAAAGACATAGCTTCCCTCGTTGGATTTCAAAAGGTTTATAACTTCTCTATTTGGATTTCCGCCTTCTTCTTTTATCTTTTTCCTGATATGTTTTGTAATTTTTCTGATATTCGTAATCATATCCACAGGATTTTTGAACACATTAGTGTTAATGAGCTGAAGAATATAATCCTCTTCTCCTTTTTTTGCAAAAAATGTGCTGTTGATATGTCCATTCCCGCAGGTCACACCGGAAGTTGTGATGCCAAAAGCGCGACATGCCTCAATCAAACCCACGTTCATACAATAACTCCTTTTTCAAAAAAGATATAGATATAGTATCATATTTCGCCTAATTTTACAAGTATTTTTTCTTTTTTGCAAAAGTTTTCGTTTTTTGTTTTACATTCTCAAAAAAATATGATATAATAACATTGTACACAATTAGGCCCAAAATTTTAATGACAGGAGGTTGAGTTTATGGAGAATTTTTTAGCAGAGCTTAAAAGCACAGCAGGCAAGGTTTTTAGAAAATCGGGCGATTTGGTAGAAATTTCCAAAACGAAATTTGCAATCGCAAGCGCAAAATCAGATATAAACGCTAATTTTAAACTTTTAGGCGAGATTGTATATTTGTCTCAGCGTGATAATGTTGATGCTGATCCCTCTGAAATTGAGGAAATCATCACAAGAATTGATGCTCTCTACGAAAAAATAGCTGATTTGAACGAATCAGCCATAGGTCTCATGAATAAAAAATTGTGTCCGGAATGCGATGAGATCAACGAAGCCGATGCAGCATTTTGTTATCGTTGCGGCTTTGGTTTTTCGGGCGAAGAATAGTAATCATTCATAAACAAAACAAAAGATGAAAAAAACAGAAACACAAGTTCCAATGGTCGTTGTAAAACGACTTCCAAGGTATTACAGATACTTAAGCGATTTAATGAACCTTGGTATAACAAGAGTTTCTTCTGCAGACTTAAGCAGAAAGATGGGTGTTACCGCATCACAAATAAGACAGGATTTTAATTGTTTCGGCGATTTCGGTCAGCAAGGATACGGATATAATGTAAAGCATTTGCACGTAAAAATCGGCGAAATATTAGGCCTTGACAAAGGCTATTCTCTTATTATTGTTGGCGCTGGTAATCTGGGCCACGCCCTTGCTAATTATACCGGTATAGAAAAAAGAGGTTATCAAATAATCGGAATATTTGATAACGATCCGAATAAAATCGGAACGAAGATTAAAAATATTTCTGTAACCGATATTGAACATTTAGAATCTTTTTGCAAAGAAAACAAAGTGAACATTGCAGTACTTACCCTACCTAAAAGTGAAATACAGGCAGTTACAAAGCGCCTTGTAGATTCGGGAGTAAAGGGATTTTGGAATTTTTCTTACACTGAACTGGACGTACCGGAAGACGTGGCAGTAGAAAACGTACATTTAAGTGACAGTTTAATGACACTTTCTTACAAAATTACAGACATATAGTATTTAAGGCTTGCTTATGGCAAGCCTTAATATGCGCCTGTAGCTCATTTGGATAGAGTGACAGACTCCGACTCTGTAGGTAGTGCGTTCGAATCGCATCAGGCGTGCCAAAAAAGCGCAGATTTTTATCTGCGCTTTTTTCTATTGAACTATATAATCATTTGTGTTAAAATGATTATAGTAAATTTTTGGAGGTACTTATGAAAATAGTATATCTGGATGCTAAAACAATCGGCGACGATATTGATTTGTCACGTTTTCAATCTTTAGGCGATACAACAATATATCAAAATACACCTCAAGAACAAATAAAAGATGTAATATGTGATGCAGATGTAATAATCGTCAACAAGTTAAAGCTTAATGAAAGCAATCTTCCATACGCTAAAAATTTAAAGCTTATTTGTTTGACCGCTACCGGTTATGACAACGTGGATATTGCATATTGTAAAAAGCACAATATCGCAGTTTGTAATGTTATAGGCTACTCATCACACAATGTGGCACAGCTTACAATTGCTATGGCGCTAAATCTTACGATGAAGTTGTCGAGCTTTACCGATTACGTAGACGACGGCAGTTATACAAAGAGCGGCGTAGCAAACAAGCTCTCCCCTGCTTACCATGAACTGTATCAAAAAACCTGGGGCGTCGTAGGGCTTGGCGCCATAGGAAAGCAAGTAGCAAAAACAGCCTCTGCTTTAGGTTGTGAAGTTCTTGCCTACAAACGCACACCAGATCCCGATTATAACTGTGTAAGTCTTGATGAAATATTTGAAAACTCAGACGTTATTTCGATACATTTGCCCTTAAGTGATGCGACAAGAGGAATCATAGACGAAAAACTCATATCAAAAATGAAAAAAGATGCTGTATTGATAAACGTTGCTCGCGGTGCAGTAACAGACGAGAAAGCACTTGCTGATGCCGTTCTTTGTGACAAAATAGGCGGTATAGGCGTTGACGTTTATTCCGAAGAGCCATTTTCAGAAAATCATCCTTTTTATAAACTTTTAGGAAATAAAAAGGCATACCTCACACCTCATATGGCTTGGGGGTCATTTGAAGCGAGAAATCGTTGTATGGAACAGGTGTATGACAATATAGTGGCATTTTTTGACGGAAAAATTAAAAACAGATTAGACTTAAACTAAAAAAGACTGTAGCGTAATCCACGCTACAGTCTTTTTTAATTAAATGTTATAAAATTATAGCTCTTTAAGATTTGAAAGTACTTTGCAAGTCTTTCATATAAAGGTTCTGCTCTATCACCGAACTTTTCTTTAAATTCAGGACCTATTTCAAGAATCGTTTTTTCTCCGTTTATATTTTTCCATATAAAGCTCCCCATCTCATCGAGATGTATATAGCTTATTTTTGGTTTTTTCAAAAAACGTTGAGCTAAACGGTTCATAACGCCTTTGTTTTCAATTTCTAAGGTCACTATTCCCTCTTCGTCTTCGTTCCAAATCAGTCCTGTTTTTCTTTCTGGTTTTTTTTCAAGAAAATTTTCTGATACTTTGTTTTTCATAATTATTTTCTCTTCTTCCATAATGAGAATTTAAGCACTGTGAGAATTATAATACCAAACAGCAGCAGGCCGCCGATATTTGAAACCGAAGCAGGGATGTTACCTGAAATATCAATTACAGAGCTTACACCAAATACTGCAAGGAGTGCCAAAATAATACCAACAAGACCCTCGCCTGCTATCATACCAGAACAGAAAAGTATGCCATCATTTACGATTGCTTTCTTTTCTTCGTCGTTTCTCTTTAATTTGTCAAGCGCAAAACGAATAAGACCGCCAACCATGATACATGCATTGAGCTGAACAGGAAGATATACACCTATCGCAAAAGGAAGAACAGGAATACCAATAAGTTCAACCACAACCGCAATAAATACACCTGTAAACACGAGCGCCCAAGGAAGATTTCCTTCCATTACGCCCTCAATAATAAGCTTCATCAATGTAGCCTGAGGAGCACCAAGTTCTTCAGAGCCAAATCCCCATGCACTGTCTAACAGATACAGCGTACCACCAATCGCAAATGCAGAAGCAACTACACCTATAACTTCGCCTAACTGTTGTTTTTTTGGCGTTGCGCCAAGGAGGTAGCCTGTTTTTAAATCCTGTGATGTATCACCTGCTATAGCAGATACAATACAGATAATAGAGCCGATTGCAATGGCACTTGTCATACCTGATATACCTGATGCGCCTGTTACTTTGAGAATAAGCGTTGCAATCAAAAGTGTTGCTATAGCCATACCTGAAACAGGGTTATTGGAGCTTCCTACAAGGCCTACCATACGTGATGAAACTGTAGCAAAGAAGAATCCAAACACTACCACAATAACAGCACCTAAAAGGCTTACAGGAATTGCAGGAATAAGCCATACTGCAAGTGTCAAAATAGCAATTGCAATCAATACAATTTTGATATTCATATCTTGTGCTGTACGTTCCGAAGAGATATTTTTTGCTCCTGACATACTCTTCATAGCACCACCAAAGGTAGTTACTATCAAGGGTAAAGACTTAATAAGGCTTATAATACCACCTGCAGCCAGTGCTCCAGCTCCTATATATCTTATGTAGGAGCTCCAAATAGCGCCGGCTCCACCTTCAGCAAACATTTCACCTATGGGTGCTGTGCCCGGATATAATACAACATTTTCACCAAAGAGCACAATCAAAGGAATAATAACAAGCCAACTCAACACGCCGCCTGCAAACATATACGATGAAATTCTGGCGCCGCAGATATAACCTACGCTCATTACCGCAGGATAAATTTGTGTTCCGATTTCACCGGCAAAGCCTTTTACGTGAAATGATATTTCGCCTGCTACGGCTTTTAATCCGTCAATAATAAATTTAAATAATGCAGCAAAACCCATACCTGCAAAGACAACAGAGGCATTTGCTCCTCCTTTTTCGCCTGCTAATAAAACCTCTGCGCAGGCACTTCCTTCAGGATAAGGCAAAACACCGTGTTCTTTAACTATCAAAGCGTTTCTTAATGGCACCATAAACAAAACACCAAGCAAACCGCCTATTAAAGCAATTAACGTAATTTCTAAAATGCCCGGTTTGTCAGCTTTTCCCTCAGCGGCCCACAAAAATAGTGCAGGAAGTGTAAATATAGCACCTGCTGCTAAAGATTCTCCGGCAGAGCCGATTGTCTGTACGACGTTACTTTCTAAAATTGAATTTTTGCGTAACAACACTCTGATTACGCCCATAGAAATAACTGCCGCAGGAATAGAGGCTGATACCGTCATACCAACTCTCAATCCTAAATACGCATTAGCCGCACCAAAAACCACAGCCAAAAGCACACCCATAATGATAGATGTTATGGTGATTTCAGGAGTGATTTTTTCGGCAGGAACGTATGGTTTAAACTGTTCTTGATTTTTCATATTCTTCTCCGTCCTGTTGTATAATGTAAAATGTTATTTTATATTTGAAATAAAATAGGTTAAAAATTCATAGAAATTCTTCGTTCCGCTGATTGAAAGTCTTTCATCGACAGTATGAATATCATACATATCAGGTCCTATTGAAACGCAATCGAAATCTTCGATTTTTGATGCAAAAACTCCGCATTCAAGTCCTGCGTGTACCGCTTCAATATCAGGCTCTGTGCCAAATTTGTTTTTGTAGCATTCTAAATACTTTTCGCGTATTTCTGACCTTTCCGCATACTCCCAAGGTGGATAATGTCCCGATGTTTCTACTGAGCATTCATTAAAATCAGCCATAGCGCACAGTCTTTCTTCTAAAAATTCCAACGCCGTCTTCTTGCTGCTTCTTAGTGCAAATAACATAGAAACTTTATCATCAGCTGTAGCTAATATTCCTAAATTCAAAGAAGTTTCTACAAGATTATTTATTTTTTTACTCATATCTACTACGCCGTTGGGTGTATTAAGCAGGAAATTTATTACTTTGTCTCTGTCTGTTTTTGAAATTACATTGAAGTTTCCATCTTCTTCTACTCTTATCGAAATAGAAAGATTTTCTTCGCTGTCAGAACTTTCTTCTTTTACAACATCGAAATAATCTTCCATTTTGGAAATAAAGGTTTCGCTTTCATTAACTACTAATTCTGCCTTACACAAAACAGGAATTGCATTTCCTTTATCTCCGCCGTTGATTTCTATGATATCAAAATCGCAGATTTTTTTTGCATAGTTTAATAATCTTCCGGCTAATATATTAGCATTTATTCTGCCTTCGTTAATTGCAGTGCCTGAATGACCGCCGCTTAACCCCTTAATCAATAAGGAAAGTTTTTTGCCACAAGCAATTTTTCTTGTAATCGGAATGTTAATTGTAACATCACTTCCGCCGGCGCAGGAAACTATCGCTTCACAGCTACGTCCAACATCAAGGTTTATCATTCGCTTTCCTTTTAGGAGTTTTGTGTCAAATTTTCTGGCACCAATCATACCGATTTCTTCATCGGATGTAAATAGCGCCTCAATTGGCGGATGAGTCAACTCATTGCTTTCTAATATTGCGAGCATCATAGCCGCCGCAATTCCGTTATCGGCACCAAGGGTTGTGCCCTTTGCCTTTATGAAATCACCATCAACTACGAGCTTCAGTCCGTCTGTTTCAAAATTTATGTCTGTTTCAGGAGTTTTTTGACATACCATATCAATATGTCCTTGCAATATTAAAGGCACAGAGTTTTTATAACCGTTTGTCCCGTCTTTATATATTACCACGTTATTTGCATTGTCTTTTATTGCTGCAAGATTGTGTTTTTTTGCAAAATCAACACAAAACTCCGCGATTTTTTCCGTATTTCCCGAGCCGTGTGGAATATTACATATTTCTTCAAAATAATAAAACACTCTTTCGGGCGACAGTCCATTTAATATACTCAAAGGTTTTCCTCCTGAATATCTTTTTTAGTATTATTTACAATATTGTATATTTTATAACATACGTATATTGATTATGAAAGTAGCTTATTTTAATAATTCCAACACTTTTAATGTGTTAAATTTCGCTTTTTCGCGAAGCTCTGTATATCTTTCGTTTACCTCGGAAGCATATCCCTTTTCCATATTTTCAAGAAGAGAATTTGCTGTAATGTTTTCCACATCACAAATACAATCAAGGCCAACGTATTCCATAAATCCGTCAATCTTCGGGTCATAACGAAGCGCCACTGTATTTACTCCCTGCGCCACAGAATAGATGATACTGTGAAGTCGCATAGCTACATTGAGTTTGGAATTTCTTATTACGCCAATCGTTTCATTGATAGAAATATTTCCATCGAAAACATAGGCTCTATCACCTATCAGCTTTTTGATTTCCTTTGAAATCTTGACATCATGGGGATTTTGCATAGGTATAAATAAGACATTTAAATTGTGCTTTTGCGAAAACTCTTTTAATGCGTCTGCAACTTCTTTGTTAAAGCCGGGTGAATTTTTCTTCCATTCTCTAACAGCAACGGTAATGTAATCATCATTAGGAATACATTCTTTTGCCATAAGTTTAGAAATTTCTTTATCCTTAATTCCTGAAAGAAGCATAGCGGGATCTGCGGTTAAAACAATATCTTTGTTTATGTTGAGCTCTTTCATTCTGTTAAACGATGCCCCATCACGTGTTGTAATAACGTCTACACAGTTATTGATAACTTTTGCAGTGATTTTTCTATTAGACTTTTTATTGATAGGACCAAATCCGTTTGCAAATTGCATAACCTTTGCGCCGTATTTTTTGGCAAGCGTTATAACAGAAAGATAGTACCACAAAGATTTACTGCTGGTTTCATCTTGCAAAAGGGATCCACCACCAAATATCAGGACCTTTGTTTTTTTGAAAATTGATGTGATTTTTGCCAGATTTAACCTATGCACAGAATCTATTCTATAGATTCGCGCCGTTTCTTTCGGGCGATTAGATAATATAACCATTCTGGAATCCGGCTTTTCTTTTTTCAAATCTCCTGTAAGTGCAAGCAACAGCGCATCATCGCCATTGTTTCTGAATCCATAATATCCGGAAATTGCAAAATCATACTTTTTGTCCGATTTAAAGTCTTTAATTAAGCTGTTGTAAATCTCAATATGAGTATCAGCAAACTTTTCGCTGGAAAAAAGCGACACGGCACGATTTTTAATGTTTTCGCCCATTTCATTAAGTAGTTCTTTATTTTCTATCAATAGGCACAGTTTCTCTGCCATTTCGTTATAGTTTTCGCTTTCAAAAAGATACCCTGTCTCATCATCAATTATAAATGACGGTATGCCACCTACGCGAGAAGCTACCATCGGTTTTCCGAGGGCTGCGCCTTCAAGCATTGAATACGGGAAGCTTTCACACAACGAAGTCAAGCAATTTATGTCAATAATATTCCAGAAAGCATATATTTCGTCTTCATAGCCTAAAAATCTTATTTTTTCGCTATTTTCACTTTCGGCTGCAAGGTTTAAGAGCTTTTCACGTTCTGCGCCATCTCCGGCGATTAAAAACTCCACGTTTTTGTGTTTTTTTAAGACTTCGCGGGCCGCTTTTATAAACACATCTACACCTTTTACTACATCAAAACGCGCAGCTATGCCTATGTATATTTTGTTTTCGTCGTAGGTAAAGCCGTGCTTTTTGGCATATTCGATTTTTGAGGTGATTTTTTCGGGCACCTTTGAAAAATCCATACCGTTGTAAACAGTAAAGATCGAATTTGGTCTGAAACCTCTTTCGATAAGCATATCTTTGAAATTGTCAGAAACTGCAATATGATATGGGATTTTTTTAAGAGCGCGCTTGTTTAGATTAGTAAAAAATATCTTCTTTATTGGCTCATCAAAGTCAAGCAAGTAATCGCTATGGACAGTTGTAACGGTAGGAACGTTGATTTTTTTCATCACAAATTCCGCTACGAAATTAGCTCTTGCCCCATGCACGTGAAAAACATCAAAGCCCTCGTCGTTTATCATCTTTGCAATGTTGTCTACAACAGACAAATCAAATCTGTTTTTTTGTTCAAACAGTACATTGTCCACGTTTTGTTCTTGCAATTCTTGATAAAAAATGCCGTCTATAAGACAAGCGACGCGTACCTGCGCTTTGTTTTTTAACTTGTCAAGGAGCGAAAACAAATGTGTTTTCGCTCCCCCGCTATCTCCACCGGATATCAAATGTAGTATCTTCATATCTGAATCCTTTCAAAACTATATATCGCCTTTTTGAGAATTTCTTATCAAAGCAAGCATAAGTCCGGGAATTATCCAAAAAGCAAACATTATTCTGGGATAAAACCAAATATACTCTGCACAACAAACGAAAGCTGTACCGAAAAGTGCACTGATTGCCGCAGCCGTATAACATTTTAGCTCTTTTGACATATTTCTCATACTGCCTGCCGCTTTCCTGACAAGAGCAAAAATAAATGCTAAAAACGACACCGCCCCCAGTATGCCCATTTCAAGTATAAGCTGAATATAAAGCATATGACTATGGGGTGCCGTTACCGCAACAGGAGAAGCATAGCCCGTGTACATTACTCTGAATGACGCAGGACCTAACCCGAGGCCTGTTGTTCCAAAATCCTTTATCATTTCCCAGCAGCTTTCCCAGATATAGATTCTATAGGAATTTGATGTATCCTCCATCGAACCGATAGTAAATATTCTGTTTGTTATGGTTTCTGGCAAGAAAGGAATTGCGATTATAACCAAAAACGCCGCAGGAATAATAAATCTCTTATCGTAAATACATACGAATAGCACTGCCGCCAAAGCAATTCCTACCCAA
This sequence comes from Congzhengia sp., assembly GCA_045591015.1. Classification (GTDB taxonomy): domain Bacteria; phylum Bacillota; class Clostridia; order UBA1381; family UBA9506; genus Congzhengia. The sequence continues at coordinate 150,630 of JAZNSC010000002.1, read as the reverse complement.
CAAGATCGTGAATATGTCATAGCAAGTGCTACAAACGTCACACAGAGCAAGGAAAACATCAAGAGCTTGTCTGTTTTTCTCTTGGAGAAAATAATTGCAGGCACATAAAACGGCATAAATAACAACAACAATTGAGCAAAGTTATTAGGATTGGAAAAAGTAGAAAATACTCTTCCCGGCATACCGTTATTTGTATAAATGTCCACAAATTCGAGATTGATCTCTACCCCTCTTATTCTCTGTATAATACCGTATATACCTGTTATTCCTACAAAAACAAGAAGAATTTTAATAAATCGTAAAAACTTCTCCTTAGAGTCAAGAAGAAGATATATGCAATATAAAAATATCAAAGATGCTATCAGGAACAATGCAAATTTCACTGCGTCTGAAATCACAAGAGCAGTAACTGTGCTAACAACAATAGCAACTACAAAAGATACTAAAGATACCGCTATTTTCTTTGTTCCCAGGCTTTTTGTTTTTCCTGATGCAAGTCGCATCACAACCCAAAAACCAAAAACAACAGCCATAATTACAAAGTAAAGATTGTTCCATCTTTCGTGAGGCAATATAAACATAAACCCTAAAAAGACAGCCATCAAAATTTCTATTGTGACTTTGTTTTGGGAAGATATTTTATCGAATATATAAAGACATAGTGAGTTTTTGAAAATTTTACGGAAGAAAAGTTGAATTTTTCTTATCAGCTTCAATATGCCGTTCCAGATGAAATCTGAAAATCTGTAAAACAGAGAATTTTTATAATATTTTTCCGTAAATATATCTTTGCCAAGCCACTCGTAAATTTTGCTTTTTCTCACAGTGCTGCTAATCCAATCAAAAAACGACAGAACAGCTTTTACGATAAAGCTTTCCTTTACGCTGCTTACAAGGTATTGAAAAACCTTTGTCAAAGCCCACCAAGTCAGTGACTGTGTAATCATACTAATCACCACTTTTACCAAAGATTATTTTTGTTTATTTTATTTTCTCAAGGCCAGATACTCTGCCGAAGATTTTTGCTTGTCCAACTCTTATTGTCAAAGAATGGCCGACGCCGTATTTTGCAGCATTAACAATGATACCGTGCTGGAATTCCTGTGCATCAACCACAGCAGAAACAGAAACACTGTTGTATCCTTCCTTTGGTGCTAATTTTAACTGTCCGTCGGAGTTTGCAGCGTATGTTCTTGAGGGTCCAACCTCAAATTCTTCTACAACACCTAAAGCTGAATTCTTGTCGTCATCTGTAACAAAGTCGCCCTCTTTTATCATTTCAGCAGCAAAAGAAGGAACTTCTTCACAGAAAAAGCTGATTTTGTATTGGCCGCCTGTGGCGGAACCTGCGTCATTTGATATAAATTTCATACCAACTAAAACAACTGCCGCAATGATAACCAAAACTACAATTGCATCTACTATGTTAAATTTGAATTTTTTCTTTTCCATTTTTATTCTCCTTTATGTTAAAAATAATAATTGTATGTTTCTTTTAATAAATCTTCAAGATTAAATCTGTTATGGGCAGCCTTTAGAGCATTTTCTGAATATTCTTTATACTTTTCTTTGTCTTCTATCATTGTTTTAATGGCTTCTGCCATAGCATTTTTGTCGCCAAAATCTACTAAAATACCGCAGTTTGTTTCGTCGTTTACTATGTCTGCATTACCACCAACATCTGTAGCAACAACAGGAAGTGCATGGTTTAAAGCCTCTATAATAGCAAAAGACAAAGCCTCAAAGCATCTTGCAGAATTTACGTACAAGTCGCTCATGGATAAAATTTCCTGACTGTCATTTCTGAAACCTAACTGTTTGATTTCGTTTGTAAGACCCAAGCTTTCGATTTGTGCCTTTATATCATCGAATAGTTCTCCGTCACCAACATATAAAACAACAAACTTTTTGTCTGTGATTTTCTTTAACTCGTAGACACTATCTGTAAAATATTCAAGCCCTTTAGCCATGTGACATCTGGCAAGTGTTGTTATCACAAATGTGTCCTCGTCTATTCCGAACTGTTTTCTGTAATCTATATTTTTCTCGACATTTTCATAGGGTATAATACCGTTAAATACAACCACAATCTTATCTGCCGGAACACCATTTCCTATCAAAAGCTCTTTTCCTTTGTTGCATACGGAAATGATTTTATGATTGTGCTTTGTCATTATTTTGTTTGTCATTTTCCATATAAAGTTTGTTTTGAGCGTTAAATGACACGTATAAACGACTCTTGTTTCAGAATAGTATTTCCTTGAAAGAAGAGCTATGTAGTTTTCTCTCGGGTATTGAGTATGGATAACGTCAATTTTATTTTCTTTACAATATGCTGCCAGCTCTTTTGCCGCTTTCAAATCGAAAGGATGGCGCATTTCAAACTGAAAACAGTCAATACCCATTTCTTCCATTTGTTCTGATAAGAGTCCCGGTTCGGAATATGCAAAATAACATTTTGTATTATTTCCGTTGTAGGTCTTTACAAGATTATACACATATTTTTCCGTACCTGCTTTTCCTGCGTGATTTATAAGGTACAAAACTTTCAATTCTGACACGTCACTTCTCTCCTTGCGTTTTATTTGTTATCTTTTTTCAAAAATTTAAATATTACCTGTGTTACAGGTGTAATTTTTAAAATAAACGCCATTATTACATAGACAATTACGCCCACCAATACCGGAACAAAAAGCTTTACCGCTCTCATAACAATTTCTGCAGAGTCAGGTATAACAGCATTTAATAATTCTACAGCCAAAAGCATAACCAAGGCTGCTATAATACATTTAACAATCGTTGTGCCAAGGCCCTTGGCGTATGCGCCGACTTTTTTCTTAATTGCAAAGAGCAATACGCATATTCCTGTCAGTGAAGCTATGCTATAGGCAAGCGGTATGCCATAAGCGCCTAAATATCTTATCAACACCAGGCTGACAGATATATTAACAAGCATTATAAGAAGACCTACATACGCACTTATTTTTGTATTTTGTAAGGCATATAGTCCACGGTCCAAAACTTCTTTTAGTCCTATTCCCAAGATGCCTATGGAATATGCTGCCAAAAGGATTGCCGCTTTATCAATATCACCCTCTGTGATTTGTCCCCAACCGGCAAGGAGTGTAAGGAGAGTTTTTCTTACACCAATAAAACCAAAGCTCATAGGTATCAAAAGCGAACTGATACTTGCCAAAACTCCCGAAAGCGTCGTTTTATATTCGTTCATATCGCCTTTTGAGGCACTCGCAGTAAGTCTTGGGTATATTACCGCAGTAACAGAAAAGATAAGCGCTAGCACCATTTGTACTGTAATATTCTGTACATAAGTAAGAAGGGTTACCATACCCTCGTATCGCGCTATCATTGTCACGTTATATAGCATATTGAGCTGATATGCTCCAACACCTACCAATGTAGGAACTGCCATTTTTCCTGCTTTTATAATATCGGGGTGCTTTATTTCAAAATAAGGTTTATAGCGGTAGCCCTCTTTTCCGAGCGGCGGAATAAGTATTATCGCTTGCATAGCAAGACCTATCAAGGTTGCAACTAAAAGTCCTGCTATTCCGAATTTGTCACCTAACAAAAGCGTGTACGCTATAACTATCAAGCTCGAAGGAATAGTTACAAAAGCAGGCGACTTGTATCTGCCTACGGCCTGTAACATTCCCTGGAAAATAAAGTTAAGAGCGTAAAAAAACATTACAGGAAACATAATCATAAGTGCTTTTACAGTGAATGAGTATAATTCCTTGTTTTCTGCAAATGCCGTAAATTTCGGAAGAATTGGCGAAATCGCAAATCCTATCAGCACCAATATAAGAGTAAGTAATAAGGAAATTGTTATTATGTTATCTGCAAATTTTTTGGCTTCCGCTTTACGTTCTAAAGAAACATGTCCTACGTAAATAGGAATTACTACTGTTGCAAGAGCCGTACCGATACAGGTAAAAATAATATTTGGCACGCTTATAACGTAAGAATAAATATTCAGGTATTCGTTTGCAACACCGTAATGAGCCATATATATCTGAGCGCTTAAAAGCGACAGAAGACGTGATATAATTGTAATCACTAAAACAGGGCTTACAGCCGAGAGAATGTTTTTTTCTTTTTTCAAAATTAACAGCTCCTATATTATGCCTTCCACCATACGTTTTCTTTGATTATTTTTGCAGGATTTCCACCTACTAAGCATTTAGGCGGTACGTCTTTTGTTACTACGCTTCCCGCCGCCACTATCGAGCCTTTTCCTATTGTTACACCTTTTAAGACAAGGCATCTGCAACCTATCCACACGTTGTCACAAATTGTGACAGGTTTGCAAATTTCCGTCTCTGACTCAAAACCATGGTAATCTCGGTCTAATATGTTGCAATCCCATGAGATATTAACATTGCTTCCGATTTTAACACTATCACCTGAATGTATCTCAGTGCGGTCACCTATATAAGTATTATCTCCTATTTCAATATTCCCGCCGTATGCCGAAAGCTTTACATATCTATGAAGCAAAACTCTGTTGCCTACTGAAATCTTACCGTTTCTTTTCATAATTCTTACGCCTTTTTCACATCTTAAAAGGCTTCCGCGCTTGCTTAATTTTGCTCCTTTAAAAAAGCCTTTTAGCACCATCACAGAATTAGAAAAAATATCGCAAATATTCATAGAAAATTCCTCATTTCTATATTATCCCAAATTTATTACATTATATCACATTGGTCACTTTTTTGTCAACAAGCCTTTTCTTTTCTGCCGGTGTGTGTTATAATAGTTTATATGAGGTGATCAAATGAAGAAAATCATAACTTTTTTACTTTTAGCATTATTACTGACAACACAGGTAAACGCCGAAAAAATATACGAAAACAAAACCCAGGAAACACTCACGAAAGGCGTTGTTTTAGAAAGTACAGATACATATACTGATAGCGGCTGGCAAAGGATTGACGTGGTAAAAATAGACCTTACCGACCAAGACATTGAAGTAAAGGTACTCTCCCCCGAAAACGGTGTATCCGAACGAAAAACAGTCAAGCAGCTTGCTGAACAATACGGTACAAAAGCTGCAATAAACGGCGATTTTTTCAATATGATTTCAGGCGAGACAAATACGCTTGGTATGGCAATATCAGACGGAGAACTCCTCTCTACACCATCTAAAGATAATTTCTCGTCCTTTGCATTAACGGAAGAAAATCACCCAATATTTGATTACTTTACTTTTACCGGCACACTTTATGCTGAAAATACTTCTTTGGTTGAATTTTCGTCCTGCGAACTGTATCAAATTAACAAGGTTCCAATAACTACAGGCGGTATTACAATGCTGACTTCAGCTTGGGGCAAAGACGTTGACATTCCTATCGGCAACTACGCTATGGCTGCAGAGCTCGTTGGAGACGGAAAATACAAAACGACTGCATTTTCCTGGGGCGGTGAGCCTGTTGCAATTCCCGAAGGCGGCGCCGTATTTACTGCAAATTATAACGTTAATGGCTTTTTAAACATGAATTTTGCAACAGGAGATATAATAAGAGTTGATGTGACTATGTCTCCTGATATAGAAAATATAAAAGAGTCCATCGGCGGAAACACTCTCATAGTAAAAGATGGAAAGGTCTGTGACTTTACAAACAATATAACCGGCAAAAATCAAAGAACTGCACTGGGCGTTTCCGCTTCAGGTGATACTCTATTTTTTGTTACTGTTGATGGCAGAAAAACCGATTGCCCCGGCTTTACACAAGAGACTCTTGCAGAGCTGATGATAGAGCTCGGATGTTATACCGCAATGAATTTAGATGGCGGCGGAAGTACAACTATGGTTGTTGAGGACAAAATCACCGGCAATCAAAAAGTAGAAAACAACACTACATCATTAAGAAGTGTTTCTAACGCATTAGGTGTTGTATCTTCGCTCAAATCCCTTTCAAATCCCGAAGGCGGAAAAATCGCGATATCTGCAGACACCATTTTGTGCGACGACAATGTTACTGTATCTTACGGTTTTTACGATAAAAACTGCAACAGAATACCTGTTGACAAGGCCACTATCAAAGTAACCGATAAAAACGCAGTAATAAAAAACAATAATATAACTTTCAAAACTCCCGGCATACATTCTGTGTATGTTACGTATCAAGACGTAACTCTTTCGGCTCAGGTTCAAGTTTTAGGAGATATATTCTCTATCAGTATTTCTCCCGAATCTGCCGACGCTACTGACAAGAATATTACCTTTACAGCTACTGCATACGATAGAAACGGCCACAGTGCCCCGATTCCTGCATCAATGTTGGAATTTGTTGTTTCAGATTCACTTGCAATGTCAGGGAACACAATATCAAAAACCTCTGCTTCGGGCACGGTATGCGCAAAATACAAAGGTCTTACCGCAAATGCTGTAGTAAATGCAGAAAAATACATACGCGAAAACGACATAAAATCACATGACGATTTTTACGGCAAAATCAACATCGGAAAAACACTTACATTATCAGGTAGCATCGAATCTCCCCAAAATTTAATAGGAATATTGCAGAATAAAAAATATATTGAATCAATAATTGTAAAAAGCAATCTGTACTGTATCGGTTCTGTATATGATAAATGGGGATATTTGACAAATTATAAAACCGCAAGTGCTTTTTCAGAAGAAATAATCGAAAATAGCAAAATTGTTACTTTTTCTTCGAAAACATCAAATTCTATACGACTTACAGATTCTTCAAACTGGTCAAATATTATAAATATCTGCAATAACACAAAAGAGAAAAATATTGTGTTCGTTACAGATTCGCCGTTTTACAATCTGGACGCAAACGAAAAAATAGTTTGGGAATACTATATGAATATTTTGATAAACCAAAACAAAAACGTATTCGTTGTTTCCCCCGGAGAAAAGAGCGAAATCAAAACCGAAAACGGCGTGAGATATCTCTATGTAGGCAGCGTGGGCAACTGCTCTATCGAATCCTATAATTACGGTATCGAGCAATCAAAACCTCTTACACTCTCATTTTTAAGTGATGAAATAAAATATACTTTTGAATAATCAAAACGCATCGGCTATGTAGCCGATGCGTTTTTTATACTATGTTATTTACTGTCAAAAATAAGCAGTTTTTTAAAATTTTCATAGATTTTCTTTTTTGTGTTTTCCTGATATGCTATATCTGTTGCTGCCAAAAGTTCAACTGTTTCTAAAGGTTTGTTTTTATAATATACTGTCATTTCTCCTATTTTTTCTCCTTTTTTGATTGGGGCTGTGACTTCTTTTGGGATTTTACATTTTACAGATACATTTTTAAATTTCTCATCTTTATTCTCGGAAATATAAACATTGCGGTCAGCGCACAATTCTAAAGTCAGCGACTCCCCTGACCTTACAGAAACTGTATTTACTGTCATTCCCTCTGCTACTATAGGAAAACTCTCAGTCGTAGAAAAAGCAAAATCAAGCATATTTCTATGGTCGTTCCAATCATCAGGCGCATTTAGCGTGACAGCAATAACGCGCACTCCGTTTCGTTCTGCAGCAGTTACTAGGCATCTGCCCGATTTTTTTGTAAATCCGGTCTTTACGCCGATACACCCATCATATATACGCAGCATTTTGTTGTGGTTTGTTACGGTTTGTGTATTGTTTAAAATATGCTTTGATTTCGTTGATACAATCTCTTTAAATTTTTCATTTTTTAGTGCCTCGCGAGTTATCATAGCCAAATCATAAGCAGTTGTAAAATGTCCCTCCTCATCAAGACCATTAGGATTTTTAAATGATGAATTTTTAACTCCTATTTCTTGTGCCTTTTTATTCATAAGTTCGGCAAATTCACTTACAGAACCGACTATTCCCTCCGCAATGGCAATAGCCGCATCATTGCCTGATTGCAGCATCAGTCCGTACAATAAATCCTCCATCGTAGCTTTTTGGCCGGTTTTTAAATAAAGGCTCGTGCCCTCTGTGCCTGATGCGTTTTCGGACACTGTTACAATATCATTAAGGTTTGAATTTTCAAGTGCAACTAAACCTGTCATTATTTTTGTGGTGCTTGCCATTGTATGAGTTTTATTCATATTTTTTTCGTAAATTATTCTTCCTGTTAGAGCGTCTATCACGCAGGCACATTCTGCTGATACGCCGATTGCTGATACAACTTGCGGTTTTATCATCAAAATCATACAAAAAATAACAATAAAAAATCTACGCATAAAGTGCTTTACCTCCCAATTCTACAGTAAATTATATGTGGCAAAAAATTAATTATTTGTTACATTAAAAAAAATGCTTGGAAAATTAAACAATATATGGTATAATAAAATTACAAAAGGAAAATACATTAGTGTTTTCCTCATAAGAAAAGGAGTGACGGTTATGAAAATCACAATTACAGGTAAGCAGATTGAACTGACAGACGGTCTTAAAGCGAGAGTTGAAGAGGCTTATACAAAGCTCGATAAGTACTTCTCTAAAGAGACAGAAGCTATAGTCACATTAAGCGTTCAGCGCGACGAACAGATTGTTGAAGCTACTATCCGTTCAGGTAATCTGATAATCCGTGTAGAAGAAGCTACTCCCGATATGTATGTATCAATTGACACATCTGTTGATGTTTTAGAGCGCCAGCTCCGTAAAAACAAAACCAGAATGGAAAAAAGAATGAAGAGGGAATTTACAGAAACTGTTATCTTCGACAGAATTCCTGCACTTCCCATTGACGATGAGGATTCAAAAATCGTTAGAACAAAGGTTGTTGAAACAAAACCTATGTCTCCCGAAGAAGCAGTATTGCAGCTTGACCTTATCGGACACGAATTCTTTATCTTCACAAACGATAAGACCGGTGATAAGAACCTCGTTTACCGCAGAAAGAAAGGCGGCTACGGCTTAATCGAAATCGACTAATTAACACACGTGCCGTCGGGTTACCGACGGCACATTTTTGTAAATTATAAGGAGTATCTATGGAAACTCGTTCAAAAAAAATCATAAGCAATAACAAAAAAGCATATCACGACTACTTTATCGACGAAAAATTCGAAGCAGGCATTGAGCTTTTTGGTACTGAAGTAAAGTCAATAAGAGCAGGTCAGGTAAATTTAAAAGATAGCTATGTTTCTGTCAAAACAGGTGAAGCTATCTTACTGGGTATGCATATAAGCCCCTACGAAAAAGGAAACATCTTTAACAAAGACCCACTTCGCCCCAGAAAGTTATTGCTTCATAAAAAGGAAATTATGAAATTGATTGGAAAAACACAGGAAATAGGTGTTTCTTTGATACCGTTATCTGTTTATTTTCTCGGAAACAAGGTAAAAATCGAATTGGGGCTTGCACGTGGTAAAAAAACTTATGATAAACGCGCGGCCATCGCTGAAAAAGATGCTAAACGTAACATTGACCGAGCTTTAAAAGATAGAATGAGATAACGTAAATTAACCTTTAATAATTTTAGACATAAAAATTCCCATCTGTCAGGTGGGGATTTTTATGTTTTTTTATGCTTAAATATTTGTCTAAAACTGTTGCTTTTTGGAAAAAAGTATGCTAAAATAGGTCTATGTACTTTGACTAAAGAAAAGGGTGTTTTTATGTCAGATCCAGAGTATTATTATACTTCTATCGAATCACCGTCAAGGCGAAGAATAATCGCAAGGCGAAGAGAACGCGAAAGAAGACGAAGACGCAGAAATATTTTTCTCTTACTTTGTTTGATCGTTATTTCTACTTCAGTATTTTCAGTTGTTATTTCCAATGCACTTCGCGAATCAGGGGAATTACAAAACGAAGAAAAAGCAGTTACAGCTTTTGCCCCCGATAAAAGCAAAGCAAAGACCCCAACAACAGATAAAAAAGTAGAAAAGCCGGAAACAAAAGGAGAATATTCTCTTCCATACGATTCATTGTATTACTTCGAAAGCGACAAACTTGACAGATATGAGGCATATCACAAAAAGCATCCTGAACTTTCGGTTGAAGATGTTGTATGGCAAACCAACGTAAATATCGATCAGCCCTGGCATTCAATCACCGAAACCGTTTCTTCTTACGACGACCCGCTTATACTTGTAAATAAGTACAACGCCGTTCCCGAAGGATATATGCCTCCTGACCTTGGAACATACGACGGACAGAAGTTACGAAAAGTCGCAGGCGAAGCTTTTATAAGAATGAGAAATGCCGCTTCAAGCAATGGTTTGAAATTGATGGCAGTGTCGGGTTTTAGAACTGTGGATTACCAAAGAAATCTATATAATAGATATCTTTCAACAGATTCACAGCAAAACGTAGACCGTTACAGTGCAAGACCCGGATACAGTGAGCATCATACAGGTTTGGCAGTAGACGTTTTCGGTTCGAAAGACGGTTTAAGAGAATTTGTTAACACTCCTGAATATCCATGGGTGCGTGATAATTGCTATAAGTATGGATTTATCATCCGTTATTGGACCGACATAGAATACATAACAGGCTACGAAAATGAGCCCTGGCATTTGAGATATGTTGGTGTCGAAACGAGCACAGATATGAAAAACAAAGGCATCAGATGTTATGAAGAATATTATGTAAAATATATAAAACACAAACCAAATAATTAAGAAAAGAGGGCTTTTTATGAGTTACGAAAATGAAAAAGAAGTAAAGCAGAGCAACGCAAGCAAAATTGTCATTATTATTTTGAGTGCAGTGTTGGGAACTATTCTACTCGTGGGTACTGTGGTTTATACTTCAATTGCTATTTCTTCCAAAAGAAGTTCAGCAAGCGATACAGCTCCTATGATTACTGTTTCTCCTTACAACAGTGTTGTTTCCAGCGAAAATCCTGTTTTTACATTGTCAGGAACAATTTTTGACGGTAAGAAAACAGCTTCTTTGTACATTAACGAAGAATTGATTTGCACATACACAAAAGAAGACATAGGTAAGCCGAAAGAATGGAGTGCAATGTATACTCTCTCTCCCGACAGCAATTACACCTACGAAATAGTGCTTGAAAACTCCAGAGGTGACATTGATACAGAAACATGCAATGTAACATGTAAGTCTGTAAGCAAGCAAACCACTACAACTGTACCTAACAAAAGCATTCACAACGGCGTTGGTTTTACAAAATCAAGACCCGGCGGACTTAACGTTCGTAGATATGCAGGTACTGATTATGATGTAATTTATTTCATCAACCGTAACGATTACACCACAGAGTTGACTTATCTCGGAAGCTACGATTACGACTACGAGGGATATATCTGGTACCACGTATTGTGTCCTAACGGCATGTCTGGATACGTTCGCAGTGACTTGGTTGAAATTTCTAACTAATTATTGTATATGTTTCATAAAAAAGGATGTAGCGAAACGCTACATCCTTTTTTGGTGTTTGATTTTATTCTTTAGTGTGGCAGGAGTCCTTCATTGCACAGCTACTACAACCGCAGGAACACCCTCCCCTTTTTTTCTTTTTTATTTCTGATATGACAATTGCTGAAAATACCGCAATTACAATTAAAAATACAATAATTGTAGCAGGATTCATAGTAGCCTCCTATTTACATTGACACCTTACTTTTCATAGTCAGGTGATTGTTTGTATATTTGTTTTTTCTCACAAGCAGATATATAAGTACTGACAAAACAACCAAAGCCGCTATCGTGCCAATTGAAAAAATACCGCTCGTAATATATGTACCTAACTGATAAACTATCAGTGATATCGCATAAGCAAATACGCACATATAGGAAATCGCGCCGATTGTCCATTTTGCACTGTTCATTTCACGTCTTATGGCACCCATTGCCGCAAAACAAGGTGCGCACAGTAAGTTAAATATCATAAATGAAAACGCCGACAACTTACTGCCGTCAAAGAGTACCGTTCCATCCGGAAGCATTTCTGACAATGTACCAAAAACGCCTACAATTTCTTCTTTTGCTACAAGTCCCAAAATAGTAGCAACTGCATATCTCCAATTGCCAAAACCTAAAGGAATAAAAATATAGGCAACACCTTTTCCAATGAATTCAAGGATTGATTCTCCGCCGTTTACATCTGTGATATAGTGAAATCCGCCGTCAAAGGAAAGACTGTTAAGCACCCAAATAATCATACTTGCCGCCAAAATTACAGTACCTGCACGCTTTATAAATGACCAGCCACGCTCAAAGGTCACACGGAATACATTACTTGCCACAGGCGCGTGGTATGAGGGCAGTTCCATTACAAAAGGTGAAGCTTCTCCCGAAAAGGGTTTCGTTTTTTTGAGAATGATGCCCGATACAACAACCGCACCTATACCTATAAAGTACGCTGCTGTAGCAATCCATGCGCTATTGCCGAAAAGTGCGCCTGAAATCAATCCAACCAAGGGCATTTTTGCACCACAGGGAATAAAGCAGGTTGTCATTATTGTCATTTTTCGGTCACGGTCCTGTTCGATAGTTCTCGATGCCAGAACGCCGGGAACGCCACAACCGGACGCTACTAAAAGCGGAATGAAAGATTTGCCGGAAAGACCAAACTTTCTGAAAAGTTTATCCATTATAAAGGCAATTCGTGACATATAGCCACAGTCTTCCAAAAGAGATAACAACATAAAGAGGATTACCATCTGGGGAACAAATCCTAAAACCGCTCCGCAACCGCCTACAATACCATCTGCAATGAGGCTTATAAGCCAACTCTCACAACCGATAGCAGTAAGACCTGAGGTTACAGCAGGAATTATTATATTACCGAATAGGGTTTCATTCATAAAGTCCGTTGTCCACATACCTACTGTACCGATAGAAATTGTATATACAAGCCACATAGCAACCACAAAAATCGGTATTGCCAAAATTCTGTTAGTTACGATTCTGTCAATTTTATTTGACGTGGAAAGTTTGCCTACACTTCTTTTTTTGTAGCAGGTAGAAAGGACTTTTGCTATGTATTCATATCTTTCATTTATGATAATACTTTCTGCATCATCGTCTAAAGCTTCTTCAACTTTTTTGATATCATTTTCTATGTGAGATATTTTTTCTTCGCTCAAGTTTAATTCTTTTAAAACTTTCTCATCACGTTCAAAAAGTTTTACCGCATACCAACGTTGTTTTTCTTCGGCTAAGTGATGAACTGCTGCCTCTTCAATATGGGCTATTGCATGCTCAACCATAGCGGAAAAGAAAAACATAGGCGTATGTCTTTCCTGATGTGCCGCATTTATTGCCTCTTTTGCCGCTTCCTCTATTCCTGTTCCTTTAAGGGCGGAAATCTCTACAACTTTACAACCAATGCCTGCTCCAAGCTTTTCTAAATCTATCTTGTCGCCGTTTTTTGTGACAACGTCCATCATATTTATCGCTACAACAACAGGAATGCCTAATTCCGCAAGCTGCGTAGTAAGATATAGATTTCTCTCTAAGTTCGTACCGTCAACAATGTTTAAAATCGCATCGGGACATTCGTCAACAAGGTAGTTTCTTGCCACTACCTCCTCAAGAGTATATGGCGAAAGCGAATATACACCCGGCAGGTCAACAAAATCTACATCTTTATTTCCTTTTAATTTTCCTTCTTTTTTCTCGACGGTAACACCTGGCCAGTTGCCAACATACTGATTAGAGCCGGTCAGCGCATTAAACAGTGTCGTCTTGCCTGAATTGGGGTTTCCCGCCAATGCTATTTTAATTGACATACGTCATTCCTCCTAAATCGCCTCGCTAACAAACGCCAAAAATCACTCAACTTCTATCATATCGGCATCCGCTTTTCTCAAAGAAAGCTCGTACCCTCTCACCTGAATTTCAACAGGGTCTCCAAGTGGTGCTACCTTTCTCACATAAACGTCTACACCCTTTGTAATACCCATATCCATAATGCGACGCTTAATAGCACCTTCGCCGGTAACCTTTTTTACTTTTACGGTTTTTCCGATTGGAACATCTTTTAAGGTTCTCATCTTTTTACTCCTATTTGCTGAATTTTTGGCAGTTAGTTTTGACTAACCATAGTTAGTTTAGCATAACTGACAAAACTTGTCAATACTTTTATGTGAAATTTGTTTGTTGATTTATTTTTTATTTTGTGGTATATTAAATACAGTATTTCAAGGGAAAAAGGAGGGTTTTTATGCGTCAGTTTGACATTTTTGGTATGAGTTGTGCCGCCTGCTCTGCTCGTGTGGAAAAAGCAGTATCAAATTTAGAGGGCGTTACTGAATGCTCTGTAAATTTACTCACCAATTCTATGACCATAAAAGGCACAGCCACAGATAATGATATCATAAAAGCCGTGCAAAACGCAGGCTACGACGCCGTAAAACACTCCGACGAGCAAAACAACAATGGTATTCATGATGGTGAAATTACAACTTTAAGAAAACGCCTCATTTCTTCACTTATTTTCCTTGCTATTTTAATGTACGTTTCAATGGGACACGTTATGTGGAACTTTCCACTTCCCTATTTCCTTGCGCAAAGCCCCATAGTACTCGGCATATTACAATTGATTCTCACCGTTATTGTTATGATTATAAACAGAAAATTCTTTACAAGCGGTTTTAAGGCTTTAGTAAGACGTGCTCCAAATATGGACTCACTTGTAGCTTTGGGTTCCGGTGCTGCATTTATTTATAGTGTATGCGTGCTTTTTTCTGTTGTCTTGCCAAATGCCAATCACCACGTATTGCACGAGCTTTACTTCGAATCAGCCGCGATGATTTTGGCTTTGATTACCGTAGGCAAAATGCTCGAAGCATACTCAAAAGGAAAAACAACCAATGCATTAAAAAAGCTACTGAATTTAGCACCTAAAACTGCCATAATTGAGGTAAATAACGAAGAAAGAGAAATCTCTATAAAAGACATAATGCCCGGTGATATTTTTATAGTGAAAACCGGTGCTTCGTTTCCTGCTGATGGTGTTGTATTGTCCGGTCATTGTGCAGTTGACGAATCAGCAATAACCGGCGAAAGCATACCAACTGATAAATCAGAGGGCGATTACGTCACCTCAGCTACCATCAACAAATCAGGCTACGTCCGCTGCCGAGCAGAAAAAGTCGGAAACGACACTACCCTGTCACAAATTATAAAGCTCGTCACCGATGCATCTGCCACAAAAGCGCCCATTGCAAAAGCGGCCGATAAGGTTTCGGGCGTATTTGTACCTGTGGTTATCACTATTGCAATTTTGACTTTTTTGGTGTGGCTCATATTAGATTATGATATAGGATTTTCTCTTGCACGCGGAATATCTGTATTGGTTATCAGTTGTCCATGCGCTCTGGGACTTGCAACACCCGTTGCAATTATGGTTGCAAGTGGCGTAGGTGCGAAATCAGGAATACTTTTTAAAAATGCTACCGCCTTAGAAGAAGCAGGCAAAGTTTCTGTTGTTGCTCTTGATAAAACAGGCACCATAACAAAAGGAAAACCCCACCTTACAGATATAACATCAAAGGACGACGAATTGCTTCCTCTTGCATACTCATTGGAATTGAAAAGCGAGCACCCCTTGGCCCTTGCAGTGACCGAATATGCAAAGGAAAAGTCCATAGTTTCTTATGATAGCACCGACTTTAAAGTTTATGCAGGAAATGGGCTTGAAGCTATCATCGACGGTCATCGTGTTGTAGGTGGAAATTTTGATTTCGTTTCAAAATTTTGCACTGTTCCCGAAGATATGACTATGGGATTTGACAAATTAACCCAAGAGGGAAAAACTCCGTTATTCTTTGCAAAAGACAATAGCTTTTTAGGTATAATTGCTGTTGCGGATGAGATAAAGGAAGATAGCCGCGCCGCTATATGTCAGCTAAAGAATATGGGTATTAAAGTTGTGATGCTGACCGGTGACAACCAACGCACAGCAAACGCCATAGCCTCCTATGTGGGAATCGACGAGGTGTACGCTACGATTACCCCTCAAGGCAAAGAAGAAATAATACAAAAATTAAAAACTTGCGATACAGTTGCCATGGTTGGTGATGGCATAAACGATGCCCCTGCATTAACCTCATCAAATGTAGCTATCGCTATCGGCGCAGGTGCTGATATTGCTGTTGATGCTGCTGATATCGTTTTGACAAAAAGCAGCATATTAGATGTAGCAACAGCGATACGTTTAGGTCGTATGACATTAAAAAATATCTATGAAAATCTATTTTGGGCATTTATATATAACACAATCGGTATTCCTGTTGCTGCAGGAGTGCTGATTCCCATTTTTGGCATTTCTCTTGACCCTATGTTTGCGGCGGCTGCTATGAGTTTATCAAGCTTTTGTGTCGTAACAAATGCGCTCAGGCTAAATTTTAAAGACATCAAAAATTCCAAAAAAGATAAAATGATAAAATTCAAGGAGAAAAAGTATATGGAAATAACATTAAAAATTGATGGTATGATGTGTCCTCACTGCGAAGCAAGAGTAAAAGAAGCATTGGAAAAAGTCGACGGCGTTTTAGAAGTTATTCCCAGCCACGTCAATAAAACAGCTTTAATTAAGCTGACAAAAGACGTAGATGTTGCGATTTTAAAAGATACAGTTACTGCACAGGGTTACAAGGTTATTGACTAAAAACAGCATATATGATAAAATAAACATATCACTTTTTAAGAGGTGCTTATTATGATTATCAAAGAGTCAGCCGAAAATTATCTTGAGGCTATACTCGTACTGAAAAATAAAAAAGGCAGTGTTAGAAGCATTGATGTTGCTCACGAGCTCATGGTATCAAAGCCAAGTGTATCTGTGGCTATGAAGCATTTTCGTGAGAATGGTTATATTACCGTATCATCTGATGGTAATCTTTCCCTTACGGAAAAAGGGTTAAAAGTTGCCGAGCGCGTATATATGCGCCACCAGGTTATAACGGAGGCTCTGCTTATGCTCGGCGTGGACGAAATCACCGCTAAAGAAGATGCTTGCAAGGTAGAACACGACATAAGTGACTACACTTTTGAAAAATTAAAATCATTTATAGAAAACAAAAGCGAGGGATAATCCCTCGCTTTTTAACATTTACATGGTAAATCCACCAATATAACATCGCCGATAACTTTGATATCACACCACTTTATAACAAGGTCGTCTTTTTTATTAAAATGAAACAGTTTCATTTTGCCCGGAACTACTATTGCTTCTATTTCTCCTTTGCACAGACTTACCTCCACATCACAAACATAACCAAGGCTGCAACCGTCATTTATATTTATCACTTCTTTTTGCTTTAACTCTCCTGCTCTATGCATAAAATCACCTCAATTTTATAATATTTAAACTGTTTGAATAATATGTTAAAAATGCGTAAAAACTACCCATATAAAAAGAAGGTGACCCGCCGCTTTCTTTTAAAATACTGCGGGAGGAAGGTTTTATTATGAAGCTCTTAGATAATATTTGTTTAATCCTTGTAATTATAGGGGCATTAAACTGGGGGTCAATTGGTTTATTCGGTCTTGACCTTGTGGGATATTTATTCGGCGGACAGCTCTCTGTTGCCAGTCGTATAATTTTTGGTCTCGTTGGTCTTGCAGGACTTTGGTCAATTACCATTCTTTTTAAAGACAAAGTCCCACCGTCTGAAAACAGACACTAATGCGATACAGCACGGCATTTTTGCTGTGCTGTAATCTTTTTGTAAAATTATTTCAAAAATTGCTTCCATTTTTGTTTTTTTTATGGTATAATACTTTTGTAAATTATGTGCTGATGTACATATCACATCGTGGCAGGCTCGCATGCCTCATTACTTCTCTATAACCGCGGGCAGAAAGGTCGGAATTTTATGGCTATTAAAACAGAAAATGCAAACGGCGCTATCGTTGTATCTGAAAATGTCATTGCAAGAATTGCAGGCGTAGCTACGTCAAATTGCTACGGTGTTGTAGGCATGGCATACAAAAACGCTTCAGACAGCATCGTTTCTCTATTAAAATGGGATGCTATCACAAAAGGTATAAAAGTAACAACAGCTGACGATAAAATCAGTGTGGATTTACACATTATAGTTGAATACGGCGTAAATATCAACGCAACATGCGAAAGTATCATCGAAAGTGTAAAATACGCTGTGGAAAACGCTACTGGCTTTAAAGTAGGCAGCGTAAATGTTAATGTTGAAGGCGTTAGAGTTAGTTAATCCGGAGGTGCAATAATTTGTTATATTCTGCTGATTACGAAGTGTTGAGTCGCGCCTTCTTGTCAGGTGCAAACAAGCTTTGTAACAATAAAATTATATTAAATGATTTGAACGTATTCCCTGTTCCTGACGGCGATACAGGTTCTAATATGTCTATGACAATATCTGCCGCCGCCAAGGACATTTTGGCTAACAACTATACATCTGTAGATAAAACCATGTCTGCTATCGCATCAGCTTCCCTTCGTGGCGCGCGCGGTAACTCAGGTGTAATTTTGTCACAGGTTTTCCGTGGTATGTCAAGAAGACTTGTAGGTCTTTCTACAATTGATGCCAAGGACGTAGCTGAATGCTTTAAAGAGGGTGTAGCTTCTGCATACAAGGCTGTAATGAAGCCTATGGAAGGCACTATACTTTCTGTAGCAAGAGACGCTGCTGATGCTGCGATTGCAGCATTGGGTACTACAGGCGATATTGTTGAAATAGTAAGAATCGCTACAACTGCAGGTCAGGCAAGTCTTGCCCGCACACCTGAGCTTCTCCCCCAGCTTAAGGCTGCAGGAGTTGTGGATTCAGGCGGTCAGGGTCTTGTTTATATTTTAGAGGGCGCTTTAGAATATTTAGAAACCGGCAATATAATTGAGCTTACTGATGCTCAAGCAAGTGTCAATACAACTATCGAAAAGAAAGTTTCTAATGTTGATATTAAGTTTTTATACTGCACAGAATTTTTAATCAACAAAAGTCATGCATCATCTTCCGTTGCTCTTTTCCGTGACAGAATCGAGAAAAAAGGCGACTGTATGGTTGTAATCGACGATGATGACGTTGTAAAAGTTCACATCCATACAAACAATCCCGGTTTTGTTATTGAAGAGGCATTAAAAATCGGCGAACTCATCAATATCAAAATTGACAATATGAAATATCAGCACGACGAGGGTGATGCACCTTCTGCACCGGCTGAGCCCGAAAAAGAGGTAGGCTTTGCAGCAGTTGCCGCAGGCGACGGTTTAGAAAGTATATTCCTTGATATGGGTGTTGATAAGGTTATTAAGGGCGGACAAACAATGAACCCCTCAACTGACGACATCTTATCTGCAGTTGAATCAATCAATGCTAAAACCGTTATTATTCTTCCCAATAACAAGAATATAATTATGGCTGCAAAACAGGTTGTAGATTTAACCAAAAAGACAATCGTTGTTTTAGAAACACGTTCTGTTCCTGAAGGTATTTCTGCACGTCTTGCATACGACCCGTCAAGCTCAATCGATGAAAATATTGAAGCTATGAACGAGGCTGTTGCAAATACAAAAACAGGTTCAGTAACATATTCGGTTCGTCATTTCACATTTGAAGATAAGGAATACCCCGAAAATACTATTATGGGTCTGGCAGAGGGCAAGATTGCTGTTGTTGGCGACGACTCTTTTGAAGTGTTAAAGGGACTTTTAGAAAAAGCAGTTGATGACGACAGTGAAGTTATAAGCATCTACTTAGGCGGCGAAATTAAAGAAGACTTATCTGAAGAATTCACAGAAAAGTTGGAAGAATTATATCCCGACCTTGACGTATTTGTTTATATGGGCGGTCAGCCTTTGTATGACTTTATTTACTCTGTTGAATAAGGTGTGATTTTAATGTCAGAAAGTATATTAAATCAAAACATCACATTTTTAAATGGTATAGGACAAAAGCGTGCGGAATCTTTCCGCACGCTTGGTGTTTATACCCTTTCTGACTTATTGCATTTTTACCCCCGTACATACGAAGACAGAACAACCATCAAAAAAATTGCAGAAATAAAAGACGGTGACACTGTGTGCATACGCGGACGAGCTGTTTCCCCTTTGCGCGAGAACTACATAAGAAAAAATATGTACGTTTGCTCTGTAAAAATTTCTGACGGAACGGGATTTTTAGAAATTGTTTGGTTTAATAATCGATACATAAAAAATATGTTTAACGTAAAGGGCGAGTATGTTTTCTTTGGTAAAATATCATACTCCAAAAAGCTCCAAATGGTTTCGCCTATTTTTGAAGAAGTCAATAAAAACATTCTTACAGGAAAGATTTTTCCTATTTACAGTATGTCGGCAGGGCTTACTCAAAAAAACATCGCGTCAGCTACAAGTGAGGCCATAGTAAAATCAGGCGAATTAGAAGACACACTCCCCGACTCTATCAGGCAAAAATACAAGCTTTGCTCCCTTTCCTACGCAGTAAAGAACATACATTTTCCTGAAGATAACAAGGCGTTGTCTATTGCTAAAAGGCGTCTTGCCTTTGAAGAGCTTTTTATTTTCCAGACGGCATTGAGGTTTTTGCGTGAGGACAGAAGCGATGCCAAAGCCCATCCTTTAAAAAATATCAGTTGTGTCAAGGATTTTGCCTTAACACTTCCCTATCCCTTAACAAATGCGCAAAAGCGCGTGATAAATGAAATATGCAGTGACATCAAAAAAGATGTGCCAATGAGCAGACTCGTTCAGGGTGATGTAGGTTGTGGTAAAACTCTTGTTTCTGCCGCTGCTATGTTTGTATGCGCAAATTCGGGCTACACATCTGCTATGATGGCTCCCACCGAAATCCTTGCAAATCAGCACTATGAAACCTTGTCGGCATTATTTGAGCCTTTTGACATAAATGTGGCTTTAATTACAGGCTCTATGACCGAAAAAGAAAGAAATGCCGTAAAGGAAAAAATCGAAAACGGAAAAGTTCAGGTAATCGTAGGCACTCATGCGCTCTTTAGCGAGAAAACTTTTCTTGGAAATTTAGGACTCGTAATAACCGACGAGCAACATCGTTTCGGCGTTGCTCAGAGAAAGTCATTGGAAAATAAAGGCGTAAATCCCCATACTCTTATTATGACTGCAACACCCATTCCGAGAACGTTAGCCCTTATTATGTACGGAGACCTTGATATCTCTGTAATTGATGAACTCCCTCCGGGCAGAAAGAAAATTGATACATACGTATTAGGCGAAAATATGAGAGCGCGCATCAACGCCTTTATCAAAAAAGAAACAGATGCAGGAAGGCAGGCATACATTGTTTGTCCTGCTGTTGAACCTTCTGAAATTATTGGTATAAAGGACGTCGTAACATATACAAAAGAATTAAAAAAACTTTTTGGTGAAGAAAACGTAGAATACATTCACGGCAAAATGAAACCAAAAGAAAAAGACGACATAATGCGCCGTTTTAAAGATAACGAAATCAAAATTTTAGTTGCAACAAGCGTAATCGAAGTTGGTGTAAATGTACCTAACGCTTCTATTATGATTATAGAAAACGCAGGCCGTTTCGGGCTTTCGCAATTACATCAGTTAAGAGGACGCGTAGGCAGAGGAAGCGATAAAGCCTTTTGTATTTTATTCCCGGGAGAAAATATTCCCATAGATTCTCCAAGAATGGCAATAATGCAAAAAAGCTCTGACGGTTTTAAAATCGCCGAAGAAGATTTACGCCTTCGTGGCCCCGGTGAATTTTTTGGTTCACGCCAGCACGGTCTTATGACTTTTAAAATAGCAAACATTTATTGCGACACACATCTTTTGCAGGAGACAAGCGATGCTGCAAATGAACTTTTAGCATCGGACAGAAAGCTTAAAAAATGCGAAAATGCCGCAATTTACACTAAAATATTAAGGTTATTTGACACTGACGTTACATTTAGTTGACTTTTTTGATATATGCTTGACATTATTTTTATTTGTTATAAAATATAAGATGATAGTATGTCTAAAATGGAGGAAGGATTTTGCGAGTTATTTCAGGCAGTGCAAGAGGAAAAAAACTTCTTTGTGCAGAAGGCAAAGATATTCGCCCCACGTTAGACAGAGTTAAAGAATCTATTTTTAATATGATTGCTTTAGATATTCCGGAATCTTTTGTTCTTGATATGTTTTCAGGAAGCGGAGCTTTAGGAATAGAAGCATTGAGTCGCGGAGCTTCGGGCGCAGTTTTTCTGGACTTTGATGCCGCTTCCGTTTCTGTTACAAAAAGCAATCTCTCTTCGACTCACCTCGATGACTTAGCTGCGGTTATCAAAACCGACAGCATCGAGTATATAAAAACCACTGACAAGAAATTTGACATAATTTTTATTGACCCGCCTTATGAATCGGATTTGTATTCGCAATCATTAGCGGCAATAAAAGAAAACAGTGTTTTGTCTGATGATGGTTTTATAGTTTTAGAACACGATGTAGAAACGACCCCTGATTTTGACATCAGCGGCTATGAAATTATAAAAGAAAAAAAATACGGCAGAGTTAAAATTCTCTTGTTGAAAGGGTGATTACCTTGAAAATCGCTGTATATCCCGGAAGTTTCGACCCTGTAACATGTGGTCATTTAGATATAATAAAGCGCAGCTGTAAGCTTTTTGATAAAGTTATTGTGGCAGTTCTAAAAAACACACAAAAATCTCCTCTCTTTACCGAAGAAGAAAGAATCGACTTTATCAAAAGATGCACAAAAGATATTCCTAATTGTGAAGTGAAATCTTTTTCAGGACTTTTAGTTGATTTTGTAAAAGACTCCGGCGCAAATACTGTTATTCGTGGTCTTCGCGCTATTTCCGATTTTGAATACGAATTTCAGATGGCTTTGCTTAACAAAAAGCTCAGCCCAGACGTTGAAACTTTATTTATGGTAACCAATCTTAATTGTTTATATATCAGTTCAAGCGTGGTTAAAGAAATTTGCCGTTTTGGCGGAATCGCCGACGGCCTTATCCCTGATGAAATCATTAAGGACATTACAGATAAAATCGAAAAAGGAGTGTAGGACAATGGATATTGAAAACATCATTGACGCTATCGAGGAAAAAATCGACAGTTGCCCAACTATTCCCTTCTGGGGCAGAGGCATTATCAACAAGGACGAGCTTTTAGATATGCTCGAAGAAATGAGGAACAAGCTTCCTGAGGAATTAAGCCAGGCTAAATGGGTGAACAACGAACGTCAGAGAATCATAAACGACGCACAAAAGAGAGCGGAAACTATGATTAAAGACACAGAAGAAAAAATCGCCAATATGGTTAATGAGCATGATATCACTCAGCAAGCATATCTCAAGGCAAATCAGATTGTTGACAGCGCGCAGCAGAATTCAAGAGAAATCAGACTCGGCGCTAACCAGTACGCAGATGACGTTCTCCGTGCTTTAGAGGAAGAACTTGTAAAAACTGCAGAAGCTATCCGCGCTAACAGAACAAGCAGCAAATAAAGCTTTATAAAAGGTGTGGAGGTTTCCACACCTTTTATTGTGTAGTATATTTTCGTTTTTCGTCCATATAATATACCATATTTTGAAACACGAGGTATATTATTATGAAAAACCTTTTGAAGTCTTTATTTATTGTGGCTATTCCTTTGATTGTAGGCTGGCTTGCAGGATTTTTGATTCGAAATAACGTGTATATTTACGATATTTTGGCAAAACCTCCATTCTCCCTGCCTAATAATTTGTTTTCAATTGTATGGGCAGTTCTCTATCTTACAATGGGCATAGCACTGCTTCTCTACCTTAGAAAAGAATATAATAACGAAGGTTTGCTGCTTTTTGCCATTCAGTTGTTCTTAAATTTCAGCTGGTCAATAGTGTTCTTTAACTTTAAGGCATTTTTAGCAGCTTTTATTTTGCTTTTGGTGTTATTCTTATTCGTAGCACTTACAATTTCAAATTTTTACAAAGTCAATAAGTGGTCCGGTATTTTGCTCATTCCGTATCTTTTGTTCTTAATATACGCCGGTTACCTTAACTTTGGAGTTTGGTTTTTGAATATGTAAGTTTACGGGGTGGTTAACTTGCCAAGAACACAAAAGCGACCTGCAGGAAAATTTAGCATATTGATAATTTTTTTCCTGTTTGTACTTTTAATTGTATTTGCAGGCTCTGTATTTGCACAACTTTCTTACAATAAAGTATACGACGGAGTCTTTATTAACGGCGTAAGGGTTTCAGGTATGACCAAAGACGAACTTTTATCTCAAATTCCTGAAATATTTGATAAACCTTTATCTAAAAGTATAACTTTATCAACAAGCGACTCATCTGTCACTTTTGAATCCTTGGCTGTTTCTCCGGTTATAGATACAGAAGCTATGATAGAAAAAGCATTTTCCTACGGTCGCACAAAAAAACTTTTAGTAAGACTTGCTGAAATTTATAATTTAAAGAAAAATCCTAAACATATCGACTATGTACTTAAATTTGACGAAAACGCTTTGCAAAAAATCATAGATGAGTTTTCTTCAAAACTAAATGTTACGGCCATAGCCAACAAAATAGACTACGGCGAAAACGAACTTATAATCACACGAGGAAAACCCGGCAATGGCATCTCGTTTTCCGAGGTAAAAAATCAACTTGTGGATTGTATTTTAAATGATAAAAATGATATTTCGGTAGAATTAAAACACGTGGAGCCCGAAGAAATTACATACGAATACATAAAGCGGCACACCTCGGAAAAGCCGATTAACGCAAGTTACAAAATCGAAAACAACAGACTCATCTTTACAGAAAGCCAACCCGGTGCAATCGTAGAAAAGTCTCATATAGATAGTGCTATATCTTTGCAGTCGGAAAACACAATCAAGATTCCCGCAAGGATATCACAGCCTGAAATCAAATCAAACGAATTAAGAAAAACGCTTCTTGCTGATGAATTGGGACGGTTTACCACTGATTTTTCATCCAGCAATAATGACCGCGCATCAAATATACAACTCGCTTGCGAAAAAATAAACGGTTATATATTAGCTCCGGGCGAGGAATTTTCCTACAACAATGTCGTAGGCCCAAGAACAACAGAAAGAGGTTTTCGTGTAGCTAACGTTTACGTGGGAAACACAGTTCAACCGGGCATTGGCGGCGGTATTTGTCAGGTTTCATCGACTATGTATAATGCTGTAGTTCTTGCAGATTTAGAGGTTACAGAGCGCAGAAATCACACATTGCCTGTAGATTACGTTCCTAAAGGCAGAGATGCTACTGTTTCTTACGGCGCAATAGATTTTAAATTTAAAAACAATACAACAATGCCTGTAGAAATCCGGGCAATAGCAGAAAATAAAAAAAATACGATTATCATTATAGGAACTGATGATAATCCAAAAAGAGAAATTAAAATAACCTCCTCAAATACAGGTGTGTACGCACCTAAGGTGGTGAAAAAAGATGACCCAACTTTGCCTGAAGGAAAAATAAAGGTAGAAAGCGAAGGTACATACGGTAGCTCATACGTTACATATAAAGTGGTTTATGAAAATGGCAAACAAGTTTCCTCTACTTTTTTAGCTAAAAGCAAGTACGCAGGAAAAGATCGAATTGAGTTAGTGGGCACAAAAAAACCCTTAAATTCAGAGGTTAATCCCTCTAAAATTACAAAAGAATAGAGGTTTGATATGAAATCTAAAGTTTTATACATTTGTTCAGAATGTGGCTATGAATCTTCAAAATGGATAGGTAAATGTCCTGATTGCGGCGGTTGGAACACCTTTGCTGAAGAAGTTGTTATGACGTCAAAAACTTCAAAAAAAGTTACCCAATCCTACTCTTCTCCCGTAAAGCTTTCTGCTGTCAGTACCACAAAAGACACCAGAATTCTTTGTGGTATAGGAGAATTAGACAGAGTTTTGGGTGGCGGTATCGTACAGGGCTCTTTAGTCCTGGTCGGTGGCGAACCCGGAATCGGTAAATCCACCATTCTTCTTCAGCTTATAAAATCATTGGAAAAAGACACAAGCTTTTTCTATGTTTCAGGCGAAGAATCGGAAAAGCAATTAAAGATGCGTGCTGACCGTCTTGGAATTACAGAAGACTTTTACCTTCTTACCGAAACTGACATAAACTCCGTAATAAAAAATGCACAAGACATAAAGCCTGATATTTTAATCGTAGACTCAGTGCAGACCATGTACAATCCCGATATTTCCTCTGCTCCCGGCACTGTGAGTCAGGTTCGTGATGTGACCCTCTCTCTTATGAAATTTGCAAAAGAAAATTCTATTGCTGTATTCTTGGTTGGTCACGTTACAAAAGACGGAAATCTTGCAGGTCCTAAAGTTTTAGAGCATATGGTTGACTGCGTTCTTCACTTTGAGGGAGAGCGTCACCAGAGCCACAGAATTTTGAGGGCTGTTAAAAATCGTTTCGGCTCCACTAATGAAATAGGCGTTTTTGAAATGACAGGCGAAGGCTTAAAAGAAGTCAAAAATCCGTCTTCCATGATGCTTGACGGCAGACCTGATAAAACATCAGGCTCAACGGTAATCTGCACATTAGAGGGCACTAGACCGATTTTGGCCGAAGTTCAGTCTTTAGTTTCCCAGACTTTCTTCCCTGCTCCTCGCAGAATGACTACAGGTGCCGACTTTAACCGTGTAAATATGCTGATTGCAGTGTTGGAAAAGAGAGTTGGTTTAAATCTTTCTAACCAAGATATATATGTAAACATTGTAGGCGGTATGAGAGTTGATGAGCCTGCCGCAGACCTTGGTATAATCTGTGCTATTGCTTCTGCATTTAAAAATGCCGATATTCCGCCCGAAATTGCTTTTCTAGGCGAGGTTGGCTTAACTGGTGAGTTACGTGCAGTGGTACAGGCAGAAAAGCGCCTGAACGA
The DNA here is from genome assembly GCA_045591015.1 of Congzhengia sp. Lineage (GTDB taxonomy): Bacteria > Bacillota > Clostridia > UBA1381 > UBA9506 > Congzhengia. The sequence goes on along the minus strand of JAZNSC010000002.1, from coordinate 123,853 downwards.
AATTAAAAAGCTTGGATTTAAAAAATGCATTCTTCCCGATTCAAACAAAAAAGGACTTAATGTCCCTGATGGTCTTGATGTACTTTATGCAAAGAATGTATCTTCTGCTTTAAAAATACTATTTTAAGTAAAATCAAAAGCGTGCCTTAAGGCACGCTTTTTTTATAATCTGTTTTCTATTAGTTTTTTTACACTTGGCAAACGGAATAAAAGTACTGCGCCGATTGTGGTTAAAATCAATTCAGGCAGCATGTAGCTTCCGTTATATGCGATTGAGTACCAATATACATTCCAGCCCTCAGGACACCATACTGCAAACACTATTGCACCTGAAATAAAGTGTGCAATAAATCTTACAACGCACGCAAGCGCCACACCTGCACACATTCCCCATGTTCCGTTTTTACGGAAAACGCCTGCAAGTCCCAATGCGCCGTATGCGAGTATGTAATCAAACACCAGGCAACCTACCCAAGTAAGCGGTGTCATACCGTAACCCATGAGTTTTCCAAGGTCTAATGCTATCTGCACAAAGGCGTAGAGTGTCGATACCAAAAGTCCTGTTTTTGTTCCATAGCAGATTGCAACTGCTGCCACAGGCAACATACTAAGCAAAGTAATTGAGCCGCCCAAAGGCAATTCGTACACTTTTACCATTGAAAGTACAGCAGATAAAGCAATCATTACTGCAGATAGGGTCATCTTTTTTGTTTTCATTTTTCTTCTTCCTTTCGTATTTAAAAAATAAAAGATGCACCCAATCCGGGTGCATCCATAATACGAAAGATGATAGTAACTCCCTTCGTTGGCATTACCCAAATCAGGTTATAAGGGTCGAAGTTGATTACTTCTTCTCAGCCTGCCTACAGGCTCCCCTGTTAACGTCTTAATTATAGCATTTTTTTATTCTTCTGTCAAGAGATTTTCGCTCTTTTCGATTTCCTTTACAGAAGCAGAGATTGCTGTTTCTGAATCATACGGAAGCACAATTGTAAAGGTGCTTCCCTTTTCTTCTTCACTGGAAACCTCAATGTAACCACCGTGGAGTTTGACTGCATCCATGGCAATCGAAAGGCCAAGTCCTGTACCACCGGTATCTCTCGCTCTTGCCTTATCAACACGATAAAAACGGTCAAAGATTTTTTGCATATCTTCCTTGGGAATACCGATACCTGTATCGGTTATTCTCACTAAAACGTTTCCAAGGTCACGCATAATCTCCATCTTTACGCTGCCGCTGTTTTCTGTGTATTTGATAGAATTATCAGCAATATTGTAAATTGCTTCCGTTATGCTGTCGCGGTCAATAGGAATAAGAACATCGTCATCAGGCTTTGTGAATATAAAGTTTATTTCTTTATTTTCAGCTAACGGTAAGAGTTTTTCGTATACCTCTGTAGCAATCTCGCCCACTGACGCAAACTCCTGCTTCATTTTACTTGTCTGATCCATTTTTGTAAGGTCAAGAAGTCTTTGTACTATTCTGGTAAGTCTTTCAACCTCGGCGCCCATATCCGAAAGGAATTCTTTTAAGAATTTCGGGTCAGGATTATTCATTTGTATCAGTGAGTCAGATAAGAGTTTTATAATCGAAAGCGGAGTTTTTAATTCATGAGAAGCGTCGGACACAAAGGCACGTCTTTTTTCTTCTAATTCATCAATTCTCTCAATCAAATCATTAAAAGCAACAACCAAATCCCCTACTTCGTCACGACTGTTAAGCTCGCACTTTTGCAGTTTGTCCATAGGCATATCCTTGATAAAGGTTGTAAGCTTTACGATAGGTTTTGTAAGTACTGTAGCTATAAAAACACCGATTATGAGTACAAACAAAATAATTATAACACCAAACAACACTATCGCAAGGCTGATATGTCGTATGAGTTCATCAATACTGTCACCAGAGGACATTACCAAAACCGAGCCAATAGTTTTTCCGTCTTTTACAATAGGTACTGCTGCATTTATCACCCATTTTCCGTCAACCTTATGATATGATGAGCTGCTGTTGTTATTTACTAAAACATCAGGCACCGGCGCATCAACGTAGAGTTTTCCGGTAAAGCTTCCCTCTGTAAATGAGTCATAGTACACTTTCGTATTACTGTCTGTGATAATAACACGAAATTCAGCCTCAACGGGTGTTGTTTCCATTATTTTTTCGATTTCGTACTCGTCGAATTTGTCAATATCAATGCTTGCTACTACATTTGCACGCATAAGCACCTCAAGTTTTTTTTCTTCTAAAAGGTACGTTCTTAATGTGCCTAATGTATATGTAGCGAGAATCATCAGCACGATTGTGGCTATGATGAAATACGTTGCTACAATTTTGTATTTTATACTGAATAAGTTGTCTTTAAACCTCTTTAAAATAGTAACCTACCCCCCATTTTGTATGAATATAACGAGGTTCTGCAGGGTTGTCTTCGATTTTTTCACGAAGACGTCTTACGTGAACATCAACCGTGCGCACATCACCCGGATAATCGTAACCCCAGACGATGTCTAATAGGTTTTCTCTTGAGTAGACTTTTCCTGCATTACATACAAAAAGGTCAATTAAATCAAATTCCTTGGCTGTGAGCTCGATGATTTTTTCGCCGATTTCAACACGTCTTAAATTATAATCAAGCGTAACACCGCCAACAGAAATAGCAGAGTCTTTCTTGGAAACATTGTCAACAGGTGTAATACGACGAAGCACTGCCTTAACACGTGCCTTTAGCTCTAAAATGTTAAAGGGCTTTGTAAGATAATCATCAGCGCCGTACTCAAGACCTAAGATTTTGTCCATATCTTCGTTTTTGGCTGTGAGCATAATAATCGGCACGTTGGAAAATTCGCGGATTTTCTGGCATACCTCATAGCCGTCAATTTTGGGAAGCATAAGGTCCAAAATGATAAGGTCTATGCTTTTGTCATAGGCAGATTTTATTGCTTCTTCGCCGTCGTATGCCGTAACAACAGAATAACCGTCCTGCTCGAAGTTATATTTTATGCCTTTGACCAAAAGTTTTTCGTCATCAACTATAAGTATTTTCACGGAATTGCCTCCATTCAAGTTGTAATTATTTTACTAATGTCCTAATTTCGTCCACCTTGTCGAGTCTTTCCCAGGGAAGGTCTACGTCAGTTCTTCCGAAATGTCCGTAGGAAGCTGTCTGTTTGTAGATAGGACGTCTTAAATCAAGCATCTTGATAATGCCTGCAGGACGAAGGTCGAAGCATTTATTTATCACTTCAATAATTTTTTCTTCATTAACATGAGCTGTGCCGAAGGTTTCAACAGATACAGATACAGGCTCTGCTACACCGATAGCGTAAGCAATCTGCACCTCACACTTGTCGCAAAGACCTGCTGCTACGATATTTTTTGCAACGTATCTGCCGGCATAGGCTGCACTTCTGTCAACTTTTGTGGGGTCTTTGCCAGAAAATGCACCGCCGCCGTGACGTGCATAGCCGCCGTATGTGTCAACGATAATCTTTCTGCCTGTGTGTCCTGAGTCGCCGTTGGGACCGCCTACTACGAAACGTCCTGTGGGGTTTATGTAGTATTTGGTGTCCTCTCTTAAGAGTTCTGCAGGAATGGTAGGTTTGATTACCTTTTCTATCATATCTTTTTCGATGGTGGCGTGGTCTACATCTTCGCCATGCTGTGTAGAAATAACAACTGTGTCGATGTATGCAGGCTTGCCATTTTCGTCGTATGCAACAGTTACCTGTGATTTGCCGTCAGGTCTTAAGTATGTAATTTCTCCTGACTTTCTCACTGCTGTCAATTTTCTTGTGAGCTTATGTGCAAGGCTGATAGCCAAAGGCATATACTCCTCTGTTTCGTTACAAGCATAACCAAACATCATACCCTGGTCGCCTGCACCGATAGAGCCGATATCGTCTTTGCCCTGCTTTGCTTCTAAGGATTTGTCAACGCCCAATGCAATGTCCGCTGACTGCTCGTCAATGGCTGTAATAACAGCGCAGGTATCACAGTCAAAGCCGTACTTAGCACGGTCATAGCCAATCTCTCTTACACATTCTCTTACTGTTTTGGGAATGTCAACGTATGTAGTTGTAGAGATTTCCCCTACAACAAGCACTAACCCTGTGGTAACTGTAACCTCACAGGCTACTCTGCCTGCAGGGTCCTTTTTATAGATTTCGTCAAGGACGGCATCTGATAAAATGTCTGCCATTTTATCAGGATGTCCCTCTGTAACTGATTCTGAAGTAAATAATTTAAATGCCATTTTTGTTCATCTCCTGTATATCTTTCGTAATTAAACTTCCATAATTATAGGCAATACCATAGGCTTTCTCTTGGTTTTGGAATATAGAAAATCGCCAAGGGAAGATTTTAAGCTTGATTTCAGGCTTGCCCAATCTGATTTGTGGTTGTCGGCGCACTTTTCAAGTGCCAACTTTGCCACTGCTTTTGCCTCATCCATTAAGTCAACGGACTCTCTCACGTAAACGAAGCCTCGTGATATTACATCGGGGCCTGAAAGTATCGAGCCGTCTAACTTTGACATAGTAACTACAACAACGATGATGCCGTCTTCTGCCAGATGCTTTCTGTCACGAAGAACGATATTACCAACATCGCCTACACCAAGGCCGTCAATCAAAACTGCACCTGATTGAACGGTGTTGTTTAACTTCGCCGTGTTGTTAGTTAACTCTATTACCTTACCGATATCGCCGATGATGATGTTTTTTGATTTCATGCCCATTTTTTCGGCTAATCCGGCGTGTTGCTTTAAGTGTCTGAATTCGCCGTGGACGGGAATGAAAAATTTTGGTTTTACCAATGATAATATGAGTTTTAATTCTTCTTGGCAGGCGTGTCCTGAAACGTGAATGTTTTCCAAAGATTTATATACAACATCTGCGCCTTTTTTGAAAAGTTCATTTATTACTGTAGAAATAGCCTTTTCGTTACCGGGTATGGGTGATGCTGAAACGATAACAAGGTCGCCTTTTGTGATTTCGACTTTTTTGTGGTCCGAAAACGCCATACGGGAAAGTGCCGACATTGCCTCGCCCTGACTACCTGTGGTGATAATTACAAGTTGGTGGGGTTTGTATTTTTTGATGTCGTCGATAGATATGAGCACCTTTTCGGGAATTTTCATATAACCTAAAGTTGATGCAACCTCAACTACATTTTCCATACTTCTGCCGGAAATTGCAACCTTTCTTCCGTAGCGGCTTGCACAATTTATAATTTGCTGCACTCTGTGAATGTTTGATGCAAAGGTAGCAACTATAATACGCGAGCGACAATTTCTGAAATATTCGTCTAATGTATCGCCCACTGTTCGCTCTGACATTGTAAAGCCTGAACGCTCAACGTTGGTACTGTCGGACATAAGAGCCAACACTCCACGTCTGCCAAGCTCTCCAAAACGAGCAAGGTCTATCATTTCGCCCTCGATGGGAGTGCTGTCTACCTTGAAGTCGCCCGTGTGAACTACGGTGCCCACAGGGGTGTGAATTGCAAGGGCTACCGCACCTGCAATAGAATGGTTTGTATGGATGAATTCCACTTTGAAGTTTCCGAGTTTTACGGTATCGCCCGCTTTTACGCGGTTGAGTTTTGTTTTGGAAAGCAGTCCGAATTCTTTTAGTTTTACTTCTACTAAACCAAGTGTCAATCTTGTTCCGTATATTGGCACATTGAGTTCTTTCAAAAAGTAAGGTATCGCCCCTATGTGGTCCTCGTGACCGTGGGTGATTATGATTCCTTTTACCTTGTGTTTGTTCTTTACAAGGTAAGTAATATCAGGAATTACAGTATCGATACCCGGCATACTTTCATCAGGGAAAGCCATACCGCAATCAAGCACGAAGATATCGTTTTCATACTCGAAGACGGTCATATTTTTTCCGATCTCATTGAGGCCTCCCAAGGGTATGATTTTTAGTTTTTGATTTTTTGCCACAATTTAACCTCCATATAAAATTTTCCGCACAATTATTGTTATTTTATATTATATCAAATTTTTTCAAAATAATAAAGGTTTTTTGAAAAAAATATTAAAAAAATTAATGTTTTAAAATGTGGCATTTTAAAACAAAAAAAACACGGCGTCGTATTGACGCCGTGTATAAAATATTTTTTTAATTTTTAGTTAAGTGTAACTTCTTCCTGCCAAGGAGCTAAGAGAGCCCAGTCTAAGATATATGCTGTAATGTGGCCGGTCTCTGATGTTGCTGTAACAACAGCCTCGAAGTTACCTACCGCACCTGATGCGATGTTCTGTTCGTCAACGCAGATGCTTTCGATGTAACCATCTTCTGTATATGCTACAAGTACTAACGCAATGTTTTCTTCTGTTTCAGAAACATTCGTGATTGTAATTGAAGCAGTGATGTCGCCGGGTGTGATAGATGCTGCTGAGAACTCTACTTCACCGAGATCGAGCAAGCCTGCTGTTGTGAACTTGAAGTTAGATGTTGAAATGGTCTGACCATAGATGTCTTTTATGCCTGAAAGGTCAATTGTGTAGGTTGTATCATCAGTAAGGTTAGAAACGTTAACAGTGAACGCATTTGTATAGTATGAATCCGCAAATACGTTTGCTGTAGCAACGCCACCCTTGATTTTTACAGTTGATAATGTTTCGGTATCAACGGGGTATGTTGTTACAACCACGATATCCTGATTCTTTACTTCTACAGATGTTGTGTTGTTTTCTAATGATGTATCTACTAAGTCAAAAGCATCTACTTCGTAAACATAGAAGTCATCCATATAGAATGAACCTGCATTGCCCATTGTAAAGCTGAATATTATTTCAGTGCTGGGAACGAATGAATCAGGTAACTTAATGAGACCTGTAAATTCTTCCCATTCATCTGTAATAAGTGATGTGAATTTTTCACCTGAAGCGTATAAACCGCTTGACATTGTAACTGTCATCGTTGTATTGTCTTCAGCTGTTTTTGCCATAAATGATACAGCGTATGTTTTGCCTGCTTTGAGCTGGTTAACACTAAACAATCCACTGTTTTTGAAACGCATGTGGTTTAATTTGCTTGCGTCATTACATGTTACCTGCATAACCTTAGAGCCTGAAGGAGCATCTGCTAAATCAACAATAGCATTTGATGTATGAACAGTACCCTGACCGTCATGACCGTCGAGAGCAGCAATTGTTGAGCTTGTTGCTGATTCGAATGTTGAATGTGTAACGATGTTTATTCCTTCTTTTGCTTCTGCGGGTTCCCAGGGAGCTTCGCCTTCCATCTTAAACTGGTAGGTTGTGATGAATGACTGTGTATAAACGTCTGTTACGCCTGATAAATCAAGTGTATATGTTACACCGTCCTTGAGGTTACCAAGTGTAAGAACAAGTGTGTAGGGGTTTTCGCCAATTGCAGCTGAAACTGTAGCCTGCTTGTTGATTGTAGCATTTGCTAATGTTGCTGAATCGATTACTGAGTTTACTTTGATTGTTACCTTGTTTGTACCCTTAGGAACATCTGTCTTGATAGGATCAAGTGTGTTTGAGTAAACCTTTGTAGGACCGATTTTGCTAACCTGTAAATCGTCAACGTAGATGTCGCCAACCATTACCATAGGAATGTTAGATTCCGAAACGCCGGCTCCTGCTACACCTGCTGCCTCAAAGAACTGCCACTGGTCTGTAACAGTTACATCTATAAGTTTGGTATTTGAACCAAAAGAATCGGGGTAAATACCGAATCTGCCGGTAGCACCAGCCTGTGTGGTCTTAGCCCAGAATGATACGTAGTAGGTTTCGCCGGGGTCAAAGCCTTCTCTGAAGAAGTATGCAGGATTTGCCTGTGTGAAGCCCCATTTACCGGTAGATTCACCTGCAAGGTGTAATACGTTAATACCGTCGCCGCCACCTGTAACTGTGCCGTCTTCAACATATCCTACGCTTGTAAACAAGCCACCCTGGTTAGGAAAGGTCTTGTTTCTATCGTCCTGTGTGATAAGCAGTGCTTCGATAGGTGCTTCGCCTTCCATTGTGAATTCGTAGGTTAATACACCATAGTTCTGACCGTAAACGTCTTTAAACTCTGTGAGGTCAAGTGTGTATGTTGTACCTTCCATGAGCTTACCGAGTGTAAGAACGAGTGTTCTTCCATCGCCTGATTTTACTGCTGAAACTGTAGCACCCTTATCAATAGTAATTCTGCTTAATGAATTATCTCTGATTTCTGAGTTTGTTTTGATTTCAACAGTTGTAAGGTCCATAGGAACTTTACTGCTGCTGTATGCATCAAGAGTGTTGCTCTTGATACGAGCAGGGTCGCTTACCTTTGTCATAACAAGGTCGTCGATGTAGATTTCCTTTGAAAATGCCATAGGAATATCTACGTCTGAACGTGCTACTGAAACAGTAATAGATGCTTCGTGGTATGACCATTCATTTGTGAGGTTTGCTGTTATGAACGGGCTACCTGTACCGTAATCTGTATAAATTGTATATGATGTTTCTTCGCCTTCATTTACTGTTCTTGCCCAGAAGGATACTGTGTAGGTGTTGCCTACTGCAAAACCTTCTTTGAAGTAATATGATGATGCTGTGGGGCTTGCCTTTGATGTACCCCAACCGCCTGTTGAACCTGTACCGGGAACAAGGTGAAGTACGTTCACACCGTCGCCGCCACCTGCTACTGTATTGTTTGCTTCAACAGAAGCGTTATTTACGAGCAAGTTACCTGTTGAGGGGAATGTACCTGCGCCTCTTGTGATAACTTCGCCTGTAACAGGAGGTTCGCCGTCCATTGTAAAGCTATATGATGTGAGTCCGTAGTTCTGACCATATACGTCCTTGAAGTTTGAAAGGTCAAGTGTATAGGTAATACCTTCTTCAAGATTTCCGAAGGTAAGGTTAAGTGTTCTGCCATCAGCTGATTTTGTTGCTGAAACTGTAGCATTGTTATCGATAGTGATAGCATCTAAAGCTGAATCTCTGATTGTTGAGTTTGTTCTGATTTCAGCTGTAGTAACGTCCATAGGAACTACGCCGTACTGTGTAAGTGAGTTACTCTTAACAACAGCAGGGCCGCTGAGTTTTGTAACAACCAAGTCGTCAACGTAGATAGCGCCTGTGATTCTCATAGGAATGTTGGTTTCCAAAGGATCAGCAGCTGCTGTTCCTACTGCTTCGAAGTACTGCCACTGGTCTGTAACATTTACTTGAATCAACTTATGACCTGTACCATAGTTGCCGGGGTAGATACCGAATGTACCTGTAGCACCGGCTTCCTGGGTCTTTGCCCAGAATGATACACTGTAGAGCGCGTTAGCCTCAAAGCCTTTTTTAAAGTAGTATTCTGTAGGATTTGCCTGTGTGAAGCCCCAGCTGTTGGTTGAATTACCTGCCATAGCTAACACGTTAATACCGTCGCCGCCACCTGTAACTGTGCCGTTTTCAACATAGCCTACACTTGTGAATAAGCCACCCTGGTTAACAAATGGTTTACCATCATTTGTGATAACTTCGCCTGTAACGGGAGCCTCACCTTCCATCTTGAAGGTGTATGATGTTGTAGAAAGTGACTGGCCGTAGATATCTTTTACGCCTGAGAAATCAAGTGAATATGACACGCCTTCTTCTAAGCCGCTGAATGTTGTAGTGAATGTATATGCATCAGCGCCGATTGCTGTTGTAACTGTAGCACCGTTGTCGATTGTAACTGTGCTTAATGTTGCAGCGTTAACAGGTCTTGATGTTACGAATGATGCTGATGTTGTGCTTATGGGTAGGCTGTCTTTTTGTGCTTCGATTGATGATGATAATAAGTTCATAGGTGTTACTTCTATGATGTCGATATCATCAACGTAAACTTTACCTGTTCTTGACGTGGGAACTGTGAAGCCTACAACCGGAGAATCTGCAGCATCTGCAGGATATACCAAGAAGCCTTCGAATTTCTGCCAGGTGTTGTTTACACCGTTTGCAGCAAAGCCTCTGCCTGCACTGTAATGTTCTGTATTAAATGTAAGGTTAACTGTTTCGTTAAGTTCTGTCTTTGCCCAGAAGGATACGTAGAATGTTCTGCCTGCAAGTCCGGTCCAGCTATTAGAAATAACTCCGTTACTAGAGTTTGCTACAGGGAAGAACGCTATGTTGTTTTCATGAACGGGGAAACACAATACATTTACGCCGCTATGTGCATCATTAATTGTTGCGATAGTTGTTGCCTGACCAAGTGGATTCTGAGCGCCGGCAGTTGTTGTACGTTCAAAGGTAGGATCTTTTGCATAGTTTGTGGGTATAACAACGCTTGCGAGCTCTGCTTTCTTTGTTACGGGTGTAAGTGTAATATCGTCGATGTATGCAGGCTGTGATGATTTCATTACGAAATACTGACCTGACTCTGTATTAACGGTTGCAGTACCTGCAACTTTGATGAATTTTTCGATTTTTGTCCAGCCGTCGCTTGTTGCATACGCTACCATTGGTGAACCGGCAATTGCATCTGTCAAAAAGCCTGTGTTGTAAGGGCTGGTACCTGCGCTCTGTCCACCGAGTGTAAATACTGTTGTAGCGTCTGCTGCCTTTGCCCAGAAAGACAGTTTATAAATCTTGCCGTCCAAAATGTGTGAAGCAAGGGCTGAACCTGCTGCATCACCAATTTTGAGCTGCCACCAGAGATCTGTGCCGGCAGTTGCATAAAACATTGATTTTGAGCCGCTGTGAGCATCAGCATCTGTTATCTGGAAAGAACCGTTGGCTTTGTTATAGCCAGCCGCTCTTACTTCGAAGCCGGGGTCATCAATTACGTTCTGACCGTCTTCTACGTAGATAGATGAATCAAATGCTAAAGCGGTAAATGATGTCATCGTCAACATCAAAAGTGCCAATATTAAAGAAATAATTCTTTTCTTAAACATTTTTTTCTCTCCTTTTATATTTTACAAATAATTTCATTTTTAGTTATACATCAATACCGCTTCATAAAGTGGCATAATTTTGTCATTCTCCCAGAAGAACATCTTGAATCTTGGTGCGAATTTCAATTCAGAACTGTGACAGAATGTTGCATCTATGGGAACGGCATACCATGTGTCAGTGTTACCTGCAAAGGTTACGGGTGTGTTAGAATGTACTTTCATTCTTAAGCCTTCGTAACCTACCACACGTACATCTGTTGAAACGTCTTCTGCGTCATAGTTTCTTACTCTGATTAACGCTTTTGCTGTAGATGTGCCGTTTGTTGTTAAAAATGATTCATTACTTGTACCGGGATAGTTAAGCACTGCACCACCGCCAATATATACGCCGTGTCTTGCTGAACCATCAATAATTGACTGTGCCTTAGCATCGAATGTTACGCTGTCACCGTCATAAGGAACAACGGTGTTGTTTGTGTATTTATCTTCGCCGGGTGCATCACCATCGGTTCTATACTCGTGTTTTTCGATTGTTGTAAAGTTGTCATATACTTCACAGAAACGTCTGTAGCACACAGCTCTTGTTTCGTAGCCGTAGCTTCCGTCAAAATTAACACCGATTTTACCATTAGGTGTTACGTTAATTACGTTTTCGTAAACCTTGATGTGGTCACTACCTTCGTCAAGATAGATACAGTGACCATAAGATTTGTCTGTGTAAATATAGTTGTGGTGGATTTGGGTTCCGGGCTGAGTACCTAATGTGTAAATCGCACCACCGTCTATACCCTGGAACAACATATTATCGTAGATTTTGTTGTACGAGATTGTGTTGTCGTGGCAGGTTGTAGAGTCTTGATATGATGACCAACCCCAACCAACTGAAATACCTGAATAAGGTGTATCGTAAATTTCGTTGTATGAAATGTTGAGATGGTTTACCCATGTAGCCCAGATAGCTGTGTTAGAAGTGTACTGCCATGCTACATGGTAAATCTTATTTCTTAAGATTTCGTTGTTAGTACAAATTGCCTCGCCGTCATTATCTACAGCATTGTGTCCGCTAGTACCAATCTGTACGGCTGATGCACCGATGTTGTATATTTCGTTATCTGTGATAGATGTATTCACAGCACCCTGCACTAAAGATATGGCTGCTGCACCGATGTTTCTAATAGTACAGCCAACAAAGTCAACATTGTTTGTGTGGTTTAATGTGATAGCAGCCTGAGTTGTTTCATTACCTAATGTGTTACCTGCCTGCATCGCAGCATAGCCTGCTCTTGCTACTGTAAGAGATGTAGCACATTCGATGTCTAAATCACGGAACGCAACGTTTGAAACATTGTCATCAATTGTACCTGTGAGTTTAAACATATGCTCTATCTGAGGTACTTCTACAACTGCTGTTCTCATATCTTCGCCATCTTTGGGCATATAGTAAAGTCTGTATGCATCGTTGTCGTAGTACCACTCGCCTTCTTCGTCCAAAAGCTCTAAGGCATTTTCCATATAGAAGGGGCTATCATATTTCCAGGGGTAGTTAGGCATTACAGTGGTTGAATATTTACTGTTTTCGGGATGTAATAACAGTACGGGGAAATTGCCGGCATTAGCGATGTCTCCCGCATTCATCATAATAACGCCTTCTGCCTTCATTCTGTGATGCTTATATGAAATGTTGCAAACAACTTCGATATCTTCAGGATTGCCCCAATTCTGGATTCCTTCTATTTCGCCTGTCTTGGGTAATACAAGACCGCCACGGAATCCGGCTACTGCACCTGAATAACCACCACTGTTATCCATATTACGTTGGTGAAGTGTGTTGTTTGGAACGTCTGATGTAGGTGAGCCAGGGTATGTTTCGTGCACGGGCTTACCTGAGTTGTTTAACCAACCCATACCCTGATAGAAATTACCTTCGGCTGTTCTTGCACGAGTCTGTAGCTCGCCATTTACATAGAGTTCACGGAAGTCAGAAAGTACAACGTCGGTATAGTAGATGCCATTGTCGCCTTCCTGCCAGTTTCTAACAATTCTACCGCCGTGGATAGTTGCTCTTTCGCCGGGGTACGATGTAAAGGTCAACTGTTTGCCATCAGCAAGGTCGTTTTCGTTAGTGAACTCGATGGTTTCTGATATATAGTGATTACCGTCTTTTAAGAATACGGTAATGTCGTCTGTTACAATACCTGACAATGCTTTGATCATATCTGCAGCCTGGTTCAAGGTAGCAAAGGGTCTATCTTCAGTACCTGTACCAAATAAACCTGCATTGGGGTTTACAAACAAATGCAATGCATCGTTGCCGGGGTTGTCGAATGCTTCACCGGCTTTTTCGGAAGCACCGAAGTAGCTTGTTAAGATTTCTCCTTCATATTCATAGAAGTCATCTGTAATAACTACTCTATATGAACCGTTAGGTGTCATTGATAAGTCGGTTGTCTTGTATTTGAATATGCCGTCTACTACATCCATATAGAAGTCATACTTGAGTTCGTTTGTGTCGCCTGCATATATCTTAGCATTTACACGATCACTTCCTATACCTAAAGCATAACCGTAAATAGCTAATGTACCATCGCTATTGAAGTGTGAGTTTGCTTTAATACCAACTACAGGTTCATAATGACATAAAACTGTACGTTCAATATCAGAAGATGTTGACTTTCTATAGTTTATGTAAGCTTTATAGTAGCCTGTGAGACCTTTATTTTGTATAGTATGTGTGTACGAGAACGCGCCGTTTGCTCCTGCGGTAATCTGAGCTGTCTGCTCTACAAGTTCGGGATACTGAGCTAACGCTACCTGAGGATCCATATCCATAGCCTCGGGCTTTAAGATTACTAAGAAGATCTCCGTACCGAAGGATTCGCCGAATACAGTACCTGAAACAGTGATTTCACCATCATTTGTAACGTCTCCTGTGAGGTAGTTTGTCTCCGGTGTGTAGTCAACATAAACAACGTCGCCATCACCTGTGCCCTTCGCACTTACGGCTATCGTATATTCTCCTTGGTTGTTTTTATCTTTCAGCTCATGTGTGAAAGAATAAGAACCGTCGGCCCCTGTCTTAACCTGTGCGATTGCTTCTATGTATCCCGGATGAGAAGTAAGCGCATCCTGAATTTTCGCGTTGTGTCCGTCGGGGTTTAATACCACGATGAAAACATCACGGCCTTCTTCCTCGGTAGAAAGAGTTCCACGTACGTTTAATACGCCAAGTTTGTTTATGTTCGCGCTCGTTGATATGGTTGATGTCTCGGGTGCAGATGCAAATACAACTGCTGTAAGACTTGTTGTAAGCAATATCAAAAGAGCTAAAGCCAAAGAAATAATTCGCTTTTTGAACATTTTAATTCTCCTTTACTAGAATTTTTTCGATAAAATATACTGAACATTTTAAAAATGTAATTTTCTGGTTTTTTAATTCCCCCCGAAACTAAAATCCATGCGTATGTATATTTTATTTGAAATGTCCGTCTTTTGATGATAGACGGGAATCATATTTTATGTACCTGCTAAAATATCAACAGATATTTTTTCAAAAATTATTGCCTTGGTGCAAAGAAAATAATTTTCAAAAAACTAATTTTGCAGCTGAAATGTATATGTAAAATACAGGAAAACACCTATTTTTACTTATATCATCTCATAATACTATTGAATTGTATCACAAATGTAACCAAAATGCAATAGTTATTTTTAAAATTTTTTCGATTTTTTTCCTTATATAATATATATAATAAATGAGCCCTTTTATTTCTTTGATTTGTAACACGTTTTTTACGAAAAAAATGAAAAACGAATATACTAAATATGACGCGATGTGATGTTAAGAAAATAAAATCAAAAATAAAGAAAAAAACTCTTGACAAAGCAAAAAAATGATAGTATAATTAGTTTCTGTTAGCGAGTGTGCTGGAACTGGCAGACAGGCACGTTTGAGGGGCGTGTGTTTATGACGTACGGGTTCAAGTCCCGTCACTCGCACCAGAAAAAAAGCGTACTGAAAATTTCAGTACGCTTTTTTCAATGATGTATGCTTTACCCGTTTAATGGCAAACTACATCATCTTGACTTTTTACATTATATATATTATAATTATTTGTTGGAAAATGTTTATTTAAAGGGGATTTCTCATGAACGATATTAAAGTTACAAATACAGAAACCACACCTGTTAAGAAAAAACACTATATATCTACTATTTTATTGCTGGTGTTTCTTTTCTTCGGTCTTTTGTGCTTTTTTTCTGCCAGCTGGTATAAAAAAACTTACGGCGATACAGGATTTGACTCTATTGTCTACACTCTTTTTTCAGATATAGAGGGTGTTGAGGCGGGTCTTATAGGAAAGTATCTTTTAGGCGGACTGCTTCCTACTGTCATTACATTCTTGGCTATAGGATTCGTTCTCTTCTGGAAACACAAAAAAGATTTAATCCTCACAATTAAAGACAAAAAAATAAAGCTTCTTCCCTTAAAAACAAAAATAGCAAAAATCATCTGCTTAATCCTTGCGTTGATTTTATGTATTACATCTGCTGTTCAGGTAAAGCTTTTTGACTATGTTTACAGTCTTACACATCAGTCTGTTATATTCACCGAAGAGTATGTTGACCCTGATACTGTAAAGCTTCAGTTCCCGGAAAAGAAGCGTAACCTTATTTATATTTTTATGGAATCAATGGAAACCACATTTGCCGACACAGAAAACGGCGGTGCTTTAGAGCACAACACCACGCCGGAGCTTACAAAGCTTGCAAATCAGTATGTGAACTTTTCTCATAATGAAAACGTAGGTGGCTTCTCTACTCCTACCGGCATGACATGGACCATCGCTGCAATGACAGCACACACAGCAGGTGTGCCACTTAAGGCTCCCGGAGTTTTCGAAAGAAACACCTATGGCGAAGATGTGTTCTTGCCCGGCATTACTAACATGAGCGACATTCTCCACGAGAATGGTTACTACCAGACACTTATGGTAGGTTCTGATAAAGCTTTTGCCAACCGTGACGTATATTATGAAACTCACGGCGTAGATAAGGTTTATGATTTGAATACTGCAAGAGAAGATAAAATTATCCCTGAAGATTATTATGTTTGGTGGGGTATGGAAGACGAATATCTCTTCAAATATGCAAAGCGTGAGCTTGTAAAAATTGCAGCAAAGGATCAGCCTTTTGCTTTTTCAATGCTTACTGTTGATACCCATCACGTGGCAGGCTATGTTTGCGAAGAATGTGACGACACATACGACGAACAGTACGAGAACGTTATCTCTTGTGCCAGCCGTCAGGTTAATTCGTTTATAAACTGGTTAAGACGTCAGAGTTTTTATAAGAACACAACTGTTGTTATAGTTGGCGACCATCTTACTATGGATTCGGATTATATCACAAGAAACGTATCTCCCGAATACGAACGAAAGGGTTATAACTGCTTTATAAATTCTGCAGTTACAGGCGAAAATTACAAAAATCGTGAGTTTTGTGCTGTAGACCTCTTCCCTACAACTTTGGCCGCTATGGGAGTTGAAATCCCCGGCAACAGATTGGGCCTTGGTACAAACCTTTTCTCCAACAAAAAGACTTTGATTGAAGAAATGGGTTACGATGAGTTTAATTCGGAAGTATCAAGGAATTCCTCGTACTATATCAAGAATTTCTTAAGTGTTCCCGAAGAAGAATAAAATCGCAAAGCGCAGGATTTATCTCCTGCGCTTTTTTATTTGACAAAGTATCACTTTAGTGTTAAAATACCATTATTGAGTAAGCCAGATGATTGCGGGAATTTTTATTCACGAGGAAAGTCCGGGCTTCATAGGGCAAGGGTGCCGGGTAACTCCCGGTGGAGGCGACTCTAAGGACAGTGCAACAGAAATAGACTGCCAATTCTTTGGCGATGGTGGAAAGGTGAGGTAAGAGCTCACCAGCGTTGCGGTGACGTAACGGCTATGTAAACCCCACTCGAAGCAACACCGTATTGGCTTGTGCAAGATTTGTCTGCCCGACGTGCTTGCATTCGGCGGTGGCTTGAGCCATACAGTAATGTATGGCCTAGACAGATAATCATCTAATACAGAACCCGGCTTACAGACTTACTCAATAAAAAAGAAGACTAAGCATTTCGCTTAGTCTTCTTTTTTATTTGTATTTACGTGTGTGTCCGAAAGAACTATATCGTTTTCTAAAACGTCGGCGGTTTTTATACTGTTAAAGCCGAATCTCTTTCGCAAATTTATAATCGTGTCTTCTAAATTTTCTCTTTTTTCATCTGTTTCGTTTGAGTCAATCAAAGAAAGTTGTGTGCCTTCATCGTCGTAAATCAGGCGTGCGCCTGTGATAGTAATGGCACGTATTGGCTTTTTAAAGTCCCAAAGTTCTGAAATAAGTTCAAAAGATTCTTCGCGGATTGTTTTTTCAAGATTCGTAGGAATGTCAAATCCTTTTTGTTTAGACACTGTTTTAAAGTCAGTTCCCTTGACCTGAACACGCAGAGTTTGGCACTTTACGCCGTATTTTTTCATACGCGTTGCCACACTTTCCGACAGAATGTGTATACCCTGCTTTATCTGCTCGTCTCCCAAAAGGTCGTGGCGGAATGTGATGCCGTTTCCTACTGATTTTAACTCGTGTTCGTCATTTACAGATGTAACCTCTGCTTCATCTTCTCCGCGTGCATAGTCCACTAACATTTCGCCGGGTTTGCCTAAAATTTTTGAAATCTTATCTCTGTCTGTATTTGCCAAATCTCCGATTGTTTTGATGTTGAGTTTTTCCAGCTGCAACGCTGTTTTTCTACCTGCAAAAAGCAAATCAGTAACAGGCAGTGGGTACACGATTTCCTTGAAATTTTCACGAGAAATTATCGTTGTAGCATCGGGTTTTTTGTAGTCGCTGCCCAGTTTTGCAAACACCTTATTGAAGCTTACGCCAACCGATACGGTGATGCCAATTTCTTCCTTTATTCGTTTTCTTATTGTATCTGCAATAGTTTTTCCATCTCCAAAAAGTGCTTGGCTTTTGGTTACATCGAGCCAGGATTCGTCAATGCCAAAGGGCTCAACTAAATCTGTATATTCTTTGTATATTGCGTTTACGCGTTTTGAGTATTCTTCATATAATTTATGGTGCGGAGGCACAATGATGAGCTCTGGGCATTTTCTCTTTGCCTGCCAGATAGTTTCGGCAGTTTTCACCCCGTATTTTTTGGCAAGTTCGTTTTTTGCAAGAATAATTCCGTGTCGGGCATCCTCCGACCCGCCTACTGCCATTGGTACGTTTTTCAGTTCAGGATTAAGTGCACTTTCGACTGACGCGTAAAAACTGTTACAGTCGCAGTGCAGTATAATTCTTTCCATTACTGCCTCCATTTTATCTACATTCTCTTGTAGAGTTCGTTAAATCGTCTGAATTTTGCCTTATTTATGGAGTTTATCTGTTCCTTGGTTACTCGGTACTGCCAGTTGCCATCGGCTTTTCCGGGGATGTTCAGACGGGTATCTGACCCATAGCCCAAAAGGTCCTGTATGGGAAGCACTACAACTCCTGCATTGCTCGCAAAAATTGTGCGAATAATAGAGTCAAAGCCGCCCTCCCAGTTGCTGTCGCAATAACCGCAATATTCAAGCATTTTTCCTTTTGACCAGCCGTCAAGTTCCCACAGATAACCGAGTAAGGTGTTGTTATCGTGTGTGCCTGTGTAGGCAATGGAGTTATTAGTGTAATTGTGAGGTAAGTGAGGGTTGTTTTCATCGTTCATAAAAGCAAACTGGAAAACTCGCATACCGGGAAAACCGCTCTCCTCCACTAACTCCTCAACCTCTTTTGTAATATGTCCCAAATCCTCTGCAATAATCAGATTTTCGCCCTGAATTGCGTGGAATTTACGAATTAAGTCCATACCGGGACCTTTTTCCCAGGTGCCCTCTCGTGCAGTTTCTGCGTGGCCGTCTACAGCCCAATAAGATTCTAATGCTCTAAAGTGGTCGATACGAACGCCGTCAAACATAATAAAATTATGCTTTAATCTGTCCTGCCACCAGGTGTAGTCTGTTTCCTTCATCTTCTCCCAATTATAAATGGGATTTCCCCAAAGTTGACCATCAGGGGTGAAATAATCAGGCGGAACACCTGCAACTTTTGTGGGGAAATTGTCATCGTCTAAGATAAACTGCTCTTTGTTTGCCCATACGTCTGCACTGTCTAAGGACACATATATGGGAATATCTCCGATGATTTTTATGCCTTTATCATTGGCGTATTTTTTGATTTTTGCCCACTGTTCAAAAAACTTGAACTGTATAAATTTCCAACCGAATAAAATCTCTTCGTCGATTTCTTCGCTTTCCCACTCGTACCAGGGTTTTTGGTCGTTTTTGTGTTTTAGCGCCATAAAGCGACAGAAATCCGCAAGGTACTTGTTGTTGTCGATAAAGCTCTCTATTTCACTTCTGTTTGTTGCGCGCTTTGACGCCTTTATTAAAAGGTCTGCTCTTTGGTGGTAAAGTCTTACAAATTCTGCAACGTATGGTGTCTGCTGGCGTGCAGAATCGAGCTCTTCTTTTGTTATTAAGCCCTCGTCAAAAAGCGTGGGCAAGTCCACAAAATAGGGATTTCCGCCAAAGGCCGAGTATGATTTATAGGGAGAATTGCACTCGTCTACCATGCAAAACGGTAACGTCTGCCAATAAGAAAAGCCAGTATCTGCTAAAAAGTCAACAAACTCTATGGCTTCACGTCCAAAGCTACCTATACCGTATTCTCCGTATAATGATGAAATGTGCATAAGCACACCGCTTGATCTTTTCATTTTATTACCTCATTAAAACAACTCCCGAAGATACTTCGGGAGTAAAGTTTATTTTTTATATACTAATGATACCCAACCGCCCTGATGTTCTTCGCTCAACTGGGTAAAGTCGGTCTTTTCATAGGCTTCCACGACGTCAGGAAGTCTTTCCTCAATTATGCCTGATGTTATAAATATACCGTCGTCTTTTAAAAACGCAGGCACGATATCTTTGATACCTATAATAACGTCCGCTACGATGTTTGCCAGAACTATATCGTATTTTCTGTCGGAAATCTTTTCGAAAAGCGCCTTGTCGCAGGTTACATTACCTGCCATTGTGCGAAATTTTGACAAGTCGATGTTGTTCTTCTCGGCGTTTTCTACAGCAATTTTTACTGCGCCCTCGTCAATATCGACAGCAGTTGCATGCTCTGCCCCGAGAAGCAAAGCAATAATAGATAAAATGCCACTTCCGCAGCCAAGGTCTAAAACGCTCATACCATTTTCAAGGTGTTTTTCCATATTCTTGATACAGAGCTGTGTTGTATGGTGCGCGCCTGTACCAAAGCTCATTCCGGGATTTACTGTAAATACAGTTCTGTCGGTAGGGGTGTTTAAGGTTTCCCATTCGGGAAGTATTAGAATCTTTTCGCCTACTTCTAAGGGCTTAAAGTACTGTTTCCAGTTTTCCGACCAGTCTTCCTCTTTCATATTAGTGCCGCTAATTTCAAGAGTACCAAAAGCGCCCTCATCGTCTTGTGATTTTAATGTGGCAAGCGCTGATTTTACCATAGAAACTGTTTCTTTTCCGTCAGCGTCATCTGTAACATAAAAGCTTACATACGAGCCTGATTCGTGGGCTTTCATGAGTTCCTCATCTACATAATCCCACTTGTCGCGGTTGTTTTCCAAAAAGTTATGAAAATCTGTACTGTCGTCAATTTCTACACCTTGGATGCCTGTTTCCATTAAAACAGCGCACAAAGGCTCAATACCTTCTGTAGTTGTAGAAATTGATAATTTAATCCAGTCCATTTTTTCCTCCTATGCGAGATTAAGCATTTCGCTTACCACATCATACATTTCGTCTTTTTCACAGGTTGTGGTGAAAATTACAGGCTTTTCTTCTAATGTAGCAAGTGACTTCGGAATAGCAAGGCTTGATGCCTCTGATAACTCATCTAACATTCTGAATTCGTTTTCTGCTGTGATTTCTCCTTTGATTGCAGAAAGCACGCTGTCTGCAAACTTAAAGGGGCTTGCAGTAGAAACAATAACAGTTTTTGTTGTGTCGTTAGTTTCTTTTTTGTAGTCTTCGTAAACTTTCTTTGCTACTGCTGTATGTGTGTCCAT
Organism: Congzhengia sp.; assembly: GCA_045591015.1. Taxonomy (GTDB): domain Bacteria; phylum Bacillota; class Clostridia; order UBA1381; family UBA9506; genus Congzhengia. Next base: position 102,815 of record JAZNSC010000002.1, on the reverse strand, counting down.
TACGTAACTGTTTTCGTCATTAGTTTTCTTGATTTCGTCAACAGTTTCTTTGTCATTACAGCAACCTGCATAGAACGTAGCATTTATTTTATTTTTTACACTGTCAGATACTTCGTATGCGCCGTTTTCTTTTAACTGCTGCATCCAGTCTGTAACCTGTTTGTCGTCGCCATCTGTTGCAATAAATAAAAGACGCTCAAGATTACTTGAAATAAGGATATCCATAGAGGGAGAAATCGTAGTTTTAAACTGACGGTTTCTGTCGTATTTACCTGTTTTGATAAAGTCGGTTAAGACGTTATTTTCGTTTGACGCACAGATAAGCTTTTCAACGGGAAGTCCCATTTCTTTTGCATAGTAACCTGCTAAAATGTTACCGAAGTTACCTGTGGGAACAACGAAGTTGATTTTTTCGCCTATTTTGATTTCTTTGTTTTTCAAAAGATTAGCATAAGCAGAGAAATAATAAACTATCTGGGGAACAAGTCTACCCCAATTGATAGAGTTTGCACTTGATAAGATAAAACCGTTACGAGCAAGCATATCGCTGTATTCTGTATCGGTAAAAATTTTCTTAACGCCGTTTTGAGCATCGTCGAAGTTACCCATAACAGCCGCAACGTCTACGTTGTTGCCCTCCTGGGTTACCATCTGACGCTTCTGGATGTCGCTTACGCCGTCGCAGGGGTAAAATACAATAATTCTTGTGCCGTCAACATCCTTAAAGCCCTCTAATGCCGCCTTACCTGTGTCGCCTGATGTTGCAACTAAAATTACAACCTCTTTTGTTTCGCCTGTCTTTTTGATTGACTTTGACAAAAGGTGAGGCAAAATCTGGAGTGCCATATCTTTAAATGCACAGGTAGGACCGTGCCAAAGTTCTAAAAAGTATGTGCCCTCCTCTGTTTTATATACAGGTGCGATTTCGTCTGTTTCAAATTTTTCGCGGTTGTAGGCTTTGTCTACACAATCAGAAAGCTCTTCGTCTGTAAAATCTGTCAAGAAGAGCTTTAAGATTTTCTTTGCTCTTTCGTTGTAGGACATTGATGCAAGACTTTCTATTGTATCTAAATCTATGTGAGGAATGTTTTCAGGTAAAAACAGACCGCCATCGTGTGAAAGGCCTGTCTTTATCGCCATTGCTGAAGAAACGCTAACATTCACGTCACGAGTACTTTTAAACTGCATTTTAATACCTCCGTGGGTTATTTGAGTCTTTTTTCAAGTGTTTCTTTTTCTGCTTCGTAGCCGGGTTTGCCGAGGAGCGCGAACATATTTTTCTTGTACGCTTCTACACCGGGCTGATTGAAGGGATTTACACCTAAAATGTAGCCTGACAATCCACAAGCCTTTTCAAAGAAGAAAATAAGTTGACCGAGGTAATATTCGTTTATCTCGGGAATGTTAATTATCATATTGGGTACGCCGCCGTCGTTGTGAGCCAAAAGTGTTCCCAAAAATGCACGGCTGTTGATGTAGCTTACTGTTTTTCCTGCTAAGAAGTTAAGGCCGTCGATGTTGTCGGGTGTTTCTTCGATAACGACGTCTTTTGCTGATTTTTCTACATTGAGGACAGTTTCAAACAAAATTCTTCTGCCGTCCTGAATGTACTGACCCATTGAATGAAGATCGGTAGAAAAGTCTACTGCTGCAGGGAAAATACCTTTTTGGTCTTTGCCCTCGCTTTCGCCGTAGAGTTGCTTCCACCATTCGCTGAAATAATGGAGTCTGGGTTCGTAATTTACCATTATTTCTGTGGATTTGCCCTTGTTATATAAAATGTTTCTTATTGTTGCATACATATAGCAGTCGTTTTTGTAGATATCGCAAGCAGAAAACTCATTGGATGCTGCTTGTGCACCCTCCATAAGTTTATCAATGTCTGCGCCTGATACTGCAATTGGTAAAAGTCCTACCGCAGTAAGTACTGAAAATCTTCCGCCTACATCATCGGGAACAACGAATGTTTCATAGCCTTCTGAATCCGATAAGTTCTTTAATGCACCGCGAGCTTTGTCTGTTGTGGCGTAGATTCTTTTTACTGCATCGAGTTTTCCGTATTTTTCTTCTAACAGTTTCTTAAATACACGGAACGCTATAGCAGGTTCTGTTGTTGTGCCTGATTTTGAAATAATATTTACAGAAAAGTCTTTGTCCTTAACGTAATCTATAAGTTCTGCCAAATATGAGCCGCTGATAGAGTTACCTGCAAAGAGAATCTGGGGTGTTTTTCTGTCTTCTTTTGAAAGAAGATTATAAAAATTATTAGAAAGCATATCGATAGCAGCCTTAGCGCCAAGATATGAGCCGCCGATACCGATAACTATCAAAACTTCGGAATCGTTTTTGATTTTTTCTGCGCTTTTTTTGATTCTTGCAAATTCTTCCTTGTCATAATCAAAAGGAAGTGTAAGCCAACCTAAAAAGTCATTCCCCTCGCCTGTACCATTTACCAATGTGTTGTGAGCAGCACTTACCTGCTCCTCCATTGCTTTGATTTCGTCTTCTGTAACAAATCCAAGTACCTTAGAATAGTCTAAAGAAATAGGTTTCATAACTAATTCTCCTCTTAATTATTTTTTAAGAAATTTTCCAGTCTGTCGATGCCCTCTTTGATGTTTTCCATGCTTGTAGCGTATGACCATCTCATATAGTCATCTGCGCCGAAGCCGCTGCAGGGTACAAGTGCTAATTTTGCCTTTTCAAGTAAAACATTAGCCAAATCGTCAGATGTGTTAATCTTAACACCTGCTAAAGTTCTTCCCTTGATTTTTGAAATGTTCATAAGCACATAGAATGCGCCCTGAGGCATTGATGCTGATAAGCCGTCAATGCTGTTGATGCGCTCTACCATATAGTTACGGCGAGCAACAAATGCTTTTTTCATTTCTTCGATTTCATCATAACCGCCTGAGAGCGCTGCAACAGTTGCTGCCTGTGCGATTGAGTTGGGGTTTGATGATGCGTGTGACTGAAGATTTGCCATAACTTTTGTTACTTCTTTGTTTGCTGCGCTATAGCCTATTCTCCAGCCTGTCATAGCGTATGTCTTTGATACGCCGTTTATAATGATTGTTAAGTCTTTTATCTCATCGTTGAACGAAGCAATGCTTACGTGCTTGCCCTCATAAATCAAGTGCTCGTAGATTTCGTCTGAAATTACGTAGATATTATGCTTTACGGCAACGTCTGCGATGGCTCTTAGTTCCTCCTCTGTGTATACCATACCGGTGGGATTAGAGGGGCTGTTTAAGATGATTGCACGGGTTTTTTCGTTGATAGCTTTTTCAAACTGCTCTGCAGTGAATTTGAAGCTGTCCTCTTCCTTGGTATATAAAATCACGGGAACGCCGTCTGCGATTTTTACCATTTCGGGGTAACTTACCCAGAAAGGTGCAGGAACGATTACCTCGTCGCCGGGATTTAAAATCGCCATAAAGGTATTAACAAGTGCGTGCTTAGCACCGTTTGAAACGATAATCTGGTCAGGTGTGTAAGTTAAACCGTTTTCACGGGCAAACTTGTCACAGATTGCCTTTCTTAATTCCAGCGTACCTGATGCGGGGGTGTATTTTGTTTTACCCTCTTTGATAGCCTGGATTGCCGCTTCCTTGATATAATCAGGTGTATCAAAATCAGGCTCGCCTGCGCCGAAGCCTACCACATCGATACCCTCTGCTTTCATTGCTTTAAATTTTGAGTCAATCGCCAATGTTGACGAAGGACTTACTTCGCTGATTTTCTTTGATAAGTACATTTTAACCTCCGAGAAATTTATCTTGATTTTGTTTATACATTACGCAAATTATAACTCATATTATTTTACTATATTTTGCCGTAAAATGCAACAAAAAAACGATTTATTTTCATTTTTCTGTTCTTTCCATAAAGTTTATAAAGTTTTTGTGGGTGATTTTGTCTATTAGTTCCTGTTTGTAATTCATTTTTGCCAATTCGTTAAAGAGTTTTTCGTAATCAGAAAGATTAGAAAAATCATTAGGTGTCATATCTATTCCGTCAAGGTCAGCGCCAAGTCCTAAATTGTTCTCAGCACCTAATGACAGTGCGTACTCTATGTGGTTTATTATGCTTTTTACATCTGCTTTTTCGGGGTTTTCTTCAAGAAAAGGCGGATATACATTTATGCACATTAAACCATTTGTATCGACTAATGCCTTTATTTGCGCGTCTTTCAGATTTCTTCTGTGGGGACACAAGCTATAGCAATTTGAGTGGCTGGCAATTACAGGTGCTTTTGACAGTTCTAACACGTCCCAAAAACCTTTTTCCGAAATGTGAGAAATATCTATCATCATTTTAAGACGATTCATTTCTTTTACTACATCACGACCAAAATCAGTTAAACCCGATTGTTTGTCAGAATTTGCTCCGTCTGTGACTTCGTTGTCATCGTTCCAGGCAAGTGTTAACATTTTCACGCCGTAATCATAAAAAAAGTACAAAGGAAGTAATTTGCCGCAAAGCGCTCTTGCGTCTTCAATAGCCAAAATACCGCCTTGTTTGTTTTGATTTATAACGTTTTTTAAATCAACAGACGACAAAATGAGCTCTATGTCATTTTTCTTTATTTCTTCTTTAGCTTTTTCTAAAATTTTTAAAGCACGGTCCATTGGGTTCTTTTCTTTTTTGCTGACCCATGATGCAAAAACCTGAACGTGGCTATCAAACTTTTCCATAAAGGATTTATTTATCATACAGTTATTATCGACAAGTGTTTCACAATTTTCTAAAAGTTCTGATGCCGTATCACAGTGAGCGTCAATAACTTTATACATATACCCTCCTAAATATAAAAAGCATTTTTTATATGATTGATGTTAATAATCTTCGCGTTTTCCATATAGACCTCTATAACATCAAACGTAAATCCTGCATCTAAATCGTTTTCTTGTATATATGTATATGCGCACTTTATGATTTTTTTCTGTTTGTCCTTTGTCACAAATTCAGCAGGTGTACCGAACGCCGCACTCTTACGGGTTTTTACCTCTACAAAGGCGATGTTTTCTCCCTGCTGTGCAATAATATCTATTTCGCCGTAGGTTTTTCTGAAATTCTTTTCAAGTATTTTGTATCCTGATTTTTTCAAAAATTTTACTGCAGCGCGCTCCCCTGCTTTTCCACTGTTATTTAGCATTTTTATCACCTAAAATTTTAGTCAAAAAAGTGAGTCTGTGTTCAGGGCAGGGTCCGAATTCTTTTAGTTTTTCTGTATGGAGTTTTGTGCCGTAGCCCTTGTGTTTTGAGAAGCAATACTCGGGGTATTTTTTGTCTAAAACATCAAGGCAATATCTGTCTCGGGTAACTTTTGCCAAGATAGATGCTGCAGCAATGGATTGGCTCTTTGCATCTCCGCCGATAACACATTCTGTGGGAAGATTTATTCCTTGTGTTCTGTTTCCGTCAATCAAAACATAGTCAGGTGTAACCGATAAACCCTCTACCGCCTGCTTCATAGCATAGAAAGTTGCTTGCAAGATATTGTTCTTTTCTATATAGGCAACATCTGCAAAAGCAATGCTGTAGGCTATTGCGTTTTCGATTATTACGTCGTAGAGTTTTTCTCTTTTTTTCTCGGTGAGTTTTTTAGAGTCATTTATCTCATCAACGTAAAAATCAGGCGGCAAAATAACCGCAGCAGCACAGACGGGACCTGCCAACGGGCCTCTTCCTGCCTCATCTACTCCCGCTAAAATTTTGATGTTTTTTTCTTTTATTTTTTCTTTGTCAAAATCATATAGTGTCATATTATTCACCGTCTTGTGGTTTTTCTATTGTTATTCTTCCTATTTTTGCGCTTCTGAATTCATCGAGAAGAATGTTTGACGCACGAAGAAAATCAATTTCTCCGCCCGATATTACAAAACCGCGCTTTTTTCCAAGCATTTCTACAAGTTCAAAGCCTTGAAGTCCTTCTGTATCTGTGAGTTTGTAACGGGCGCAGAACATATCACGGTAATTCTCGTTTAAGAATTCTGCGAGTTTACACGCAAGAAGCTCCACATCTAAAATCTCATCCTTTACAGCACCAGTGAATGCAAGATGCTCCCCTACTTTTTCGTCTTCAAATTTTGGCCACAAAATTCCGGGCGTGTCCAAAAGTTCAATACCTGAATTGAGTCTAATCCACTGTTGACCACGAGTTACACCGGGGCGGTCTCCTACTGTGGCGCTGGCTCTGCCGGAGAGTCTGTTGATATATGAGGACTTGCCTGCATTTGGAACGCCTGCAACCAGAATTTTAATTGCTCGGTTCATCCCTTTTTCTTGGTTTTGGGCAATTTTATCAGCGAGAGCTTTTTTGACTAACGCTATTGATTCGTTTATGCCTTTGCCTTTTGCACAGTCGGCAGTGCAGGATAAAATCCCCTTTTCTTTATAGTATTCTATCCATTTTTTTGTTATGGCATCATCAGCTAAATCTGCCTTGTTGAGCACTACGATTCGGGGCTTTCCCTTGGTCATTTCCGCAATGTCTGGGTTTTTTGAAGACAGAGGAATTCTTGCGTCCAATATCTCTACAACCACGTCTATCAGTTTTAGTTTTTCTTCGATTTGTCTGCGGGTTTTTGCCATATGTCCCGGAAACCACTGTATGTTCATATTTATCTCCTTATTTTGCACAAAACGGCAAAGTGAACACACTTTGCCGAATTATTTTATTCTATTGTTCCGATTTGAGAAATTGGCGAAAATCTAAAAAATGCTTCGCCTACCATTTCCTCATCAGAAATAAGACCTAATGTTCTTGAGTCAGAGGATGCGTTTCTATTATCACCCAATACAAAGTAGCAATCCTGCTTGTAGCGAGTTTCGCCCTCGATAAACTTTCCGTCTTCTACAAGGTTGCTGCCGGAAACAATAAGGTCATTGTTTTCATCGCGATATACATTTACATTATTGCCCATTACATTAAGCTGCATTTCTGCAAGGATTAGCTCTATATTTGCAACTTCTCCTTTTTTAGGAACGGTTAACGGAAAAACATATAGTCCGCCTGAAGATATCTGCTTTTCGGCAATGTAGTTCTCTTCGATTTTTTTATCATTGACTACTACATTCATTTGGTCATCAAAACCAACCGTTTCGCCGGGAAGCGCTATTACTCTTTTTACGATGTATTTCTTTAAAACGTTTGACTTTATGATAACGATATCTCCATTTTGGGGTTTATATGCAATTTTTCGTACCACAAGTCGCTCTCCGTGATGAAGAGTAGGCACCATAGATGCACCATCCACCTGAACCAAGGAGAATAAAAATGTGTTTATAACGAATGCCAAAACAACTGCAACCGCAATTGAAGAAACCCATTCGTAAAGCTCTTTTGCCCAGTTTTTCTTCTCCGGTGAAGTTAAAATTTCATCAGATACGTCTTCAAAATCTGCATCATCATAGGAAAGCGAGTCTATATTATCTATATTTTCAGTATTTTCTTCGTTAAAAATTCTGTTGTTTTCGTCCATAATTTCGCACCTCGAAATAGTTTAAATGGCAAGGGTAAGCACTACCCCTGCCATTACTATTGTCATACAATATAATCTTAGAGTTTTTCTTTAACCTTAGCGGCTTTACCAACTCTATCTCTTAAGTAGTAGAGACGTGCTCTTCTTACTTTACCCTTTCTTACCACTTCAATCTTAGCGATTTTGGGTGAATTTACAGGGAATGTTCTTTCTACGCCGATACCGTAAGATAAACGTCTTACAGTAAATGACTTCTGAATGCCACCGTGCTGAATTTTGATGATTGTACCTTCAAAAACCTGAATTCTTTCACGGTTTCCTTCTTTTACCTTAACGTGAACTTTAACTGTTGAACCAACTTCGAGTTCAGGTAAGTCTGTTCTGATAAGGTCTTTTGTCAAATCCTTAATTAAATCCATTATGAGTTCCTCCTCCCCATCTTAGACGTTCATTCGTAAAATCTATACCAGAGGACCGCCCGTAATACAAAACAATAAAAATTGCTTCTTCGCAATATTTCACATCAATAGATTATAATACAAGTTTTTATAAAAATCAAGTGTTTTTTTATTATTTTTTGGAAAAATTACGCCTTTTTGTCCAAATTTTCGTGAGAAAGGGCTACAATTCGGTCTGTTTCTTCTTTTTCGACTGTAGTTTCGGCGTTTTTCTTTATATGAATAAGATACTCAATATTTCCCTCGGGGCCTTTTATTGGTGAAAAATCAAGTCCTAAAACACCAAAGCCTGCGTCAATCACAAAGTCGTAAATTTCCGATACTACTTCTTTGTGTACCGCTATATCTTTTACTACACCTTTTTTTCCTACTTTTTCTTTTCCTGCTTCGAATTGGGGCTTTATAAGCGCTACTACTTCCCCATCATCTTTTAACAGGTTATACGCTACAGGAAGTACTAATTTTAACGATATAAACGCCACATCCACAGAGGCAAAGTCAAGGGGCTCTTTTATATCATCTAAAGTCACATATCTTATATTGGTTCTTTCCATATTGATAACGCGCTCATCACAGCGAAGCTTCCAGGCAAGTTGTCCGTAACCAACATCTACGGCAAAAACTTTTTTGGCGCCGTTCCGCAACATACAGTCGGTAAAGCCGCCGGTTGATGCACCAATGTCCATACAAACTTTATCGGAAAGTATAACCTCAAAAGAATTCATTGCTTTTTCAAGTTTTAAGCCGCCACGACTTACGTACTTCAATTCTCCGCCGCGCACTTCGATATTTTGCTCTTCTGTTACGAAAGTACCTGCTTTGTCTTCTTTTTGATTATCTACAAACACCACTCCTGCCATAATGAGAGCCTTTGCCTTTTCACGGCTGGGAGCAAGTCCTTTTTCAGTAAGGTAGGTATCAAGTCTTATTTTAGCCAAATTATTTCATTCCTTTTTTCTTATAGTAGGCACATACGGGGTTCATTCCGCAGTCTTCACATTTTGGTCTTCTTGCAATACAGATGTTTCTTCCGTGCTCAACAATTTGATGACAGAAAAGGCTTCCGTATTCGGGCGGAATAATCTTTCTTAAATCCATTTCGATTTTTGTGGGGTCTGTATTTTTAGTAAGACCTAAAAGATTTGTTATTCTCTTACAGTGGGTATCTACAACGATACAAGGCTTGCCAAAAACGTCCCCTAAAATCAGGTTGGCGATTTTTCTTCCTACACCGGGAAGTGCTGTGAGCTCCTCCATGGTATCGGGTACTTGTCCTTGATGCTTTTCTAATAAGGCGTTGGCGCAAGCAACGATATTTTTTGCTTTGTTCCTGAAAAATCCCGTAGAGCGAATAAGGTCCTCCACATCCTTAATGTCAGCCTTTGCAAAAGCCTCAACCGTTGGGTATTTAGAAAAAAGTGCCGGCGTTACCATATTGACTCTGGCATCTGTACACTGTGCTGCAAGGCAGGTTGCTACAAGCAACTGAAACGGGTCCTTGTAATCAAGGGTACAAGGTGCATCGCCGTATGTTTTATCAAGGTATTCTTTTATAATCATTACCTTTTCTTTTTTGGTCATTTTGTTACCTCAATCAATATATTTCCAACCGCTTATTCCTGACTTTTGTATAGCAGTAAACAGTCGGTTGCGAAAACCGTGATTTTCGTTTTCTAATTTCCATACAAGGTCGTGGGAGTACTGTCTTTTTGTTTGTTTGTCTGCAGGGCAGGAATTCTTTACAACGGGTAAATTATGTTTTTCCGCATATCTTCTTATGTCTGCTTCTTCTACATAAACAAACGGACGAAGAACTGTTACCTCCATTCTTTCAAGGTAAGTAACGGGTGCGAATGTATTCATTCTGCCCTCGTATATCAGGCTCAAAAAGTACGTGTTTAAAACATCGTCAAAGTGGTGGCCATAGACGATTTTGTCTATATTTCGCTCTTTAACCGCAGAGCACATCGCACCACGGCGGAGTTTTGCACATAGCGAACAGGGGTTTTCTTCATTTCTGATGTCAAAAACGATTTTTTTGATATCGGTTCTTTCTATATGGTAAGGAATATCTTCTTTTTTACAAAGTTCTTCTATGGGAGAATAGTCCATATCGGGAAAGCCTAAATCAATGGTTACAGCCTCTAAGTCAAACTTCTTGGGGTAGAATTTTTGGAGATTTTTCATAGCCAAAAGCGCAACCAAAGAATCCTTGCCGCCCGATACGCCTACGGCAATTCTGTCGCCCTCTTCTATCATATTGTAGTCTTCTACTCCGCGACGGAGTCTGCTTAAGATTTTCTTCATACAATATCTCCTTAAAATTCTTTACTTATTTTATCACTTTTTCTGATTATTTTCAACTTTTTTTAATTTTTATCTTCCATTTTTTTGATTGACAATGTATAATATATTTAGCAGAATATTCTTTTTGGAGGTTAGTATGACTTTATTCGATGTATTTACTCTGTTAGGAGGCCTCGCTATATTCATTTATGGTATGAATTTAATGGGCGAAGGCTTGGAAAAGCGTTCCGGCGACAAGCTGAAGATGGTTCTTGGCTACCTTACCTCAACTCCCCTGAAGGGATTGTTCTTGGGTATTATAGTTACCGCAGTCATCCAGAGCTCCTCTGCTACTACCGTAATGGTTGTGGGTTTTGTAAACTCAGGCATTATGAACCTTTCCCAGTCAATCGGCGTATTGATGGGTTCTAACATCGGTACTACAATTACAGCCTGGATTTTGAGTTTGACGGGCATTGAGGGTGATAATTTCTTTGTTCAGTTGATAAAGCCTTCAAGTTTTGCCCCGCTTCTTGCTTTTTTCGGCATAGTTATTACTATGTTTTCAAAATCCGAAAACAAGAAAAATACAGCACTTGTGTTAATCGGATTTGCAATACTTATGACAGGTATGGATATGATGTCGGTTTCTGTTGAACCGCTATCTAAAAGTGATGGCTTCAAAGAGTTGCTTATACTCTTTAAAAATCCTGTGCTCGGCGTTATAGTAGGTACATTGCTTACAGCAATAATCCAAAGTTCATCAGCATCTGTAGGTATTTTGCAGGCTTTGTCTTTATCTACTCCTATTCCGTTTGCAACTGCAGTTCCTATTATTTTGGGACAAAACATCGGTACATCGGTTACTGCTCTTCTTTCTTCAATAGGAACAAACAGAAACGCGCGTCGTACCGCAGTGCTTCATTTTCTTGTAAAGGTTATTGGTGTTGTAATTTTCTTGATACCTTTTTACATCATACAATATACCGTTGGATTTAGTTTTTTAGAAACCAATGCCACTCCCGTTAGCATTGCTGTTTTCCATACTGTATTTAACCTTATTTCTACATTGGTGCTTTTCCCATTCTGTAAGCAGCTTGAAAAGCTTGCATACCTTGTGATCAAAGACACAGATACACAAGAAGAAATCCAGCTTCTTGATGAGCGTCTTATTCCTACTCAATCTATTGCTGTCGCCCGTGCAAAAGAGGTTACCAATGATATGGCGCGCATCTCACACGAAAGCGTACTTTTGGCTATGAGGTTATTGGAAAAATATGACGAAACAGCCATTGATACAATTTATGCAAACGAAGAAAAGATTGACAACTACGAGGACAAGCTGGGTACTTATCTTGTTAAGTTGTCGCGCGAAAGTCTAAATACAGACGATGCTCATACAGTATCTACCCTGCTCCATACTATCGGAAACTTTGAACGTTTGTCCGACCACGCAGTAAACATAGTAAAAGTAGCAAAAGAAATCGAAGAAAAGCAGCTTTCCTTCTCCGATCCCTGCAAAAAAGAGATCGAGGTTATTTCCAATGCTTTGATTGAAATTCTTGATATTACAACCGACTCGTTCATAAACAACGACCTGGAAAAAGCAAAATACGTAGAGCCCTTAGAGCAGCTTGTTGATAAGTTGAAAAACAAGATGAAAAACAGACACATCTTACGTCTCCAGCAAAGCGAATGCTCTATCGAAACGGGCTTTGTATTCTCTGATTTATTGACAAATTACGAGCGTGTTGCCGACCATTGTTCAAACATTGCCGTTTGTCTTATCGAGGTTGCTAATGACAGTTTTGAAACCCACGAATACCTGAGTCACGTTAAATTTGATGGCGAAAATGATTTCGTGACAAGGTATGAAGAATACAAGCAAAAATATAGAATCTAATAAAAAAAAGCACGGCTCGAGCCGTTCTTTTTTTTATTTTATGTATTCGTCTTTTAGTTTATGAAGTGCTTCTATATAGCCCATTATTCCGTGTCCGCAAATCTGGAATGCACATACGGGTTCAATTACTGATATGTGACGGAATTCTTCCCTTGAGTGAATGTCAGATATATGGACCTCTGCTACAGGCAACATAACCGACGCAATGGCATCACGTATAGCATAACTGTAGTGAGTGTATGCTCCTGCATTCAGTATGATAGCATCAAATGTCTTAAAGCATGAATGAATACAGTCTATGATTGCACCCTCGCAGTTTGATTGAAAACACTCTACTGAAAATCCGTATTTTTTTGCTTCTTCTGTTACCAGGTTTTCTATATCTTTTAAAGTATCTTTGCCGTAAATTTCAGGTTGGCGTGTGCCGAGCATATTGAGATTAGGGCCGTTGATGAGCATTATTTTGTTATACATAAAGACACTCCTTTAATCTGTTAAAATTCTTTGTGCTTTGTCAGTTTCTTCTTTTGTAGGTGGTTTTATATCTTTTAATTCATATTCTATTCCTAATTTTTCCCACTTTGGTACGCCAAAAGTGTGGTAAGGAAGAATTTCAACTTTTTCGACGGTTTTTAATCCGTTGATAAATTCTTTTATTCCTTTTAATGAGGCATCATCATCTGTCACGCCGGGCACTAAAACGTGTCTAATCCACATAGGTTTTCCTGTTTCGGACAAGTGACGAGCAAATTCCAGGATGTTTTCGTTAGTATGTCCCGTAAGCTCTCGGTGGGCGATATCATCTATTTCCTTGATATCTAAAATTACAAGGTCAGTGACCTCTAAAAGTTTTGCGAATTTTTCATCATTTTTGTTCCAGGGTTGACCCGATGTGTCAAGCGCAGTATGAATTCCTTTGGACTTTGCAAGTGAAAAAAGTTCGGTAACAAATTCACATTGCAGCATAGGTTCGCCGCCTGATACTGTAATGCCGCCGTTATTCTTCCAGTAGGCTTTATATCTTAAGGCTTTAGCTAAAAGGTCGTATGCTTCGATTTTTTCTCCCGTCATCTGCCATGTGTCAGGGTTATGGCAGAATTTACATCTCATGGCACAGCCCGACAAAAAAGCGACAAAGCGCACGCCGGGTCCGTCAACAGAGCCAAAGGTTTCTATTGAGTGTAGGTAGCCTGTCATGGCAAATCTCCTTTATAAAAGTAATGCCCTATTCTTGCGAATAAGGCACTTTTATTACATTGTTTCGTGGCAGGTACGTGAAATTACGTCTAACTGCTGTTCGCGTGTTAAATCGATAAATTTAACTGCATAGCCTGATACACGGATTGTGAAGTTTGCGTATTCTTCCTTTTCGGGATGCTCCATAGCATCTAAAAGTTTTTCCTTGCCGAATACGTTTACATTTAAGTGATGAGCACCCTGGTCAAAATAACCATCTAAAACATTCACCAGATTATCTGCTCTTTCTGTATCACTGTGTCCCAAAGCATCGGGGCTTATGGTCTGTGTATTTGAAATACCATCAAGTGCCCATTCGTAAGGAAGCTTCGTAAGTGAGTTGAGGGACGCCAAAAGTCCATTTTTCTCTGCTCCGTATGAGGGGTTAGCACCGGGTGCTAAAGGTGTTCCTCCGGGACGTCCGTCAGGCAATGCACCTGTGTGCTTGCCGTATACTACGTTTGATGTTATGGTAAGAATAGATGTGGTGGGTTCAGCATCTCTGTATGTGTGATGTTTCTTTATCATATCTATAAATGTCTTTAACAACCAAACTGCAATATCGTCGGCGCGGTCATCATCGTTTCCGTAACGGGGGAAATCTCCCTCTGGAATATAATTTACAGCAACGCCTGTTTCATCGCGCTCTACTCTTACCCGAGCATATTTGATAGCGCTCAAAGAGTCAACAACGTGAGAAAATCCTGCAATACCTGTAGCAAAGGTACGGCGTAGGTTGGTGTCAATCAGCGCCATCTCTGTTGCTTCGTAGTTGTATTTATCGTGCATATAGTGAATGAGGTTTAATGTATTTACGTATAATTCTGCAAGCCAGTCAAGCATTGCGATATACTTTTTCATTACCTCGTCATATTCTAAATAATCACCTGTAATAGGAGCATATGCCGGTCCTACCTGCTCACGAGACTGGAAGTCAATGCCTCCGTTAATAGCGTAGAGCAAGCACTTTGCAAGGTTTGCACGAGCGCCAAAGAACTGGATTTCCTTACCTGTTTGTGTTGCTGATACGCAGCAGCAGATAGAATAGTCATCTCCCCATACCGGCTTCATTACGTCGTCATTTTCGTATTGTACTGAACTTGTTGTAACAGAGATAAATGATGCGTATTTTTTGAAGTTTTCCGGTAATGCTGATGAATATAATACAGTAAGGTTCGGCTCAGGTGAGGGACCCATATTTTCTAATGTATGTAAAAATCTAAAGTCTGTTTTTGTAACCATTGAACGTCCGTCAACGCCAATACCACCAACTTCTAAGGTCGCCCATACAGGGTCTCCTGAGAAAAGCTCGGTATATGACGGAACACGAGCAAACTTGACCATACGAAGCTTCATAACGAGATGGTCAATAAGCTCCTGCGCTTCTGATTCTGACAGAATTCCTTTTTCTATGTCACGCTGTAGGTAAATATCTAAAAATGTAGATACTCTGCCTACGCTCATAGCGGCACCGTTTTGTGTTTTGATTGCTGCAAGGTAACCAAAATACAACCACTGAACAGCCTCGCGAGCGTCCTTTGCAGGCTGTGAAATATCATAGCCGTACATTTTTGCCATTTCTTTCATGCCAACTAAAGCCTTAATCTGCATAGAAATCTCTTCGCGAAGTCTTATTACTTCATCAACCATTCTGCCGTCTCCGCAGTTTTTGAAGTCTTTTTTCTTTTCTTCTACTAAATGGTCAATACCGTAAAGGGCTACTCTTCTGTAGTCGCCTACAATTCTTCCTCTGCCGTAAGAATCAGGAAGACCTGTAATAATATGATTATGACGAACTGATTTCATTTCGTCGGTGTATGCCGCAAACACGCCGTCATTATGAGTACGACTATATTCTCTGAATATTTTTCCAAGTTCTGCGCTTGGCTCGTAACCGTTGGTACGGCATGCTTCTTCTGCCATTCTTATACCGCCAAAGGGCATAAACGCACGCTTTAGGGGTTTATCGGTCTGAAGACCTACTACTTTTTCTAAATCTTTTAGGCTTTCGTCAATATAACCGGGAGCATGTGAAGTAAGTGTAGATACCACATCTGTATCCATATCAAGTACTCCGCCTTTTGCTCTTTCTTCTTTTTGAAGTTCTTTAAGACGTCCCCAGAGCTTATCTGTACTCTCTGTGGGACCTGACAAAAACGATTCGTCACCTTCGTAAGGAGTGTAGTTTTTCTGTATAAAATCTCTTACATTTATTTCTTCTTTCCAGATACGTCCTGAAAAGCCGCTCCATTCTTTAAAATCAACCATTTTTATCTCTCCTTTCTCGGTAAACATATCGCCAACACGCTACAAAAAATAGCATATATTGGCATTGAAACTGTAGCAACGATTATTGTACCACAATATATGCTGTCTTGTCAACACCACATACACAAAATATTACATAAAAAAGCAAATTTTTTTGACACACTTTTATTACAGTTTGCCAAGAGTGTGATTGTAACGGATTTTTAACGATATTATTTTAATATAAATTATTGACTTTATTGTTTTTTTGTGTTAAAATTTTTGGTGTAATTTCCCATGAGGGAGTAGCATGCGCTTTAGCGTAACAAGTCAACATCCTGACCGTATCTATTATGGTCTGGCTTGTTTTAAATTGCGAGACTCATGTATGCTTGGCTATACATGTGTCTTTTATATTTTCAAAAGATAAGTATGGCCTTTGCCATACTTTTTTTATTGGAGGATTTATGAATTTCGACGTATCATTTTTTATAAATAGCTTTTTTCTTGGCGTAGGTCTTGCTATGGATGCTTTTTGCGTTTCCACGGCAAACGGTCTTAACGAGCCCTTTATGAAGAAAGGAAAAATGGTCGCAATATCAGGAATATTTGCATTCTTCCAGGCTTTGATGCCGATTCTTGGTTGGTTTTGTGTTCATAGTTTATTGTCTTACTTTAAATCCTTTGAAAAGTTTATTCCATGGATTGCGCTTTTGCTTCTATGCTTCATAGGCGGAAAAATGCTCATAGACGGCATAAAAAACGAAGAGCAAGAACCTGTAAAGGTAGGCGCCTTGTCATTGCTTGTTCAAGGAATCGCAACCTCAATCGATGCACTGTCCGTTGGCTTTACAATTGCAGAATACACATTTTTAGGTGCTCTGGCTTCGGCTTTGATTATTGCTTTGGTCACCTTTGTTATCTGCTACATCGGTCTTATAATAGGCAAAAAATTCGGCACCAAGCTTTCAAACAAAGCACAACTCCTAGGTGGTGCGATTCTTATATTTATAGGTATTGAAATTTTTGTAACTAATATTTTTTAATATATACAAGGAGTGTTTTTATGGAATTTTTATTAGACGGATTTTTAGACGTTACCTGGCAAAAATGTATAATGTATGTTGTTGGTATCGTACTTATTTACCTTGCCATCAAAAAAGAGTACGAGCCTTCTCTGCTCTTGCCTATGGGTTTTGGTGCTATTTTGGTTAACCTGCCCTTGACAGGCGTAGTAAATTACGAAATGGCAGGTATCGGCGAAGTTGCAGGTATCATCGAATGGCTCTATGAATTAGGTATTGAGGCATCAGAAGCTATGCCCTTACTTTTATTTATAGGTATTGGTGCTATGATTGACTTTGGTCCCCTTCTTTCAAACCCAAAGATGTTTTTGTTCGGTGCTGCAGCACAGTTCGGTATATTCTTTGTTATTGCAGCGGCAGTTGTTCTTGGCTTTGACTTAAAGGATGCAGCTTCTATCGGTATTATCGGTGCTGCTGACGGTCCTACTTCAATCCTTGTATCACAAGTATTAAAATCAAATTATGTTGGTCCTATTGCCGTTGCGGCGTATTCATATATGGCTTTGGTTCCCATTATTCAGCCCGCGGTAATAAAGGCTACAACAACAAAAAAAGAAAGACAAATCAAAATGCCATACAATCCCCAGAACGTATCTAAGGGCTTAAAGATTGCTTTCCCCATTATCGTAACATTTATTGCAGGTTTTGTTGCTCCGCAGTCAGTTTCATTGGTAGGATTTTTGATGTTCGGTAACTTAATCCGTGAGTGCGGCGTATTGAATACATTATCAGATTCTGCACAAAACATTCTTGCAAATCTTGTTACGCTTTTACTTGGTATAACAATCTCATTCAGTATGAGAGCAGAACAGTTCGTAAATGTGCAGACACTTCTCATTATGGGACTTGGTCTTGTGGCGTTTATATTCGATACAGCGGCAGGTGTGTTCTTTGCTAAGATTTTAAACATTTTCTCAAAGAACAAAATGAATCCAATGGTTGGTGCTGCAGGTATTTCTGCATTCCCTATGTCTGCTCGTGTTGTACAAAAACTCGGTCTTGAAGCAGATTCACAGAATCACTTGCTTATGCACGCGGTTGGTGCTAACGTTTCAGGACAGATTGCATCAGTACTGGCCGGCGGTATGATATTAAATCTCATACCCCAAATGATTAAATAAGGAGGTACTTACTATGACAAACTTTTTCGCATCAATAGGCCATTTCGTTGCAGACAATGTGAATATTTATGATTTAGGAAACTCCTTTAAACTCATGGGGCAAGGGATGCTTGGCATATTTATTGTAATGGCAGTTATCTCACTTATTGTGTTTGCAATGACAAAATTTTCAAAAAAATAAAAATGAGGCTGTAGTGAAATGTTTTGCTGCAGCCTATTATTTACATTTTATTCATAGCTGTGACATATAATAATGGTAATATATTCACATAAACTTTTTAGGAGGATGTAAATTGTTATTTTATGACAAGACAAAAGAGCAGGTTTTGGAACACTTTGGTACAATCGAAGCCACAGGTCTTTCCTCTGCTCAGGTAGATGAACAAAAAGCAAAATACGGCGAAAACAAGCTAAAAGAAAAGAAAAAAAAGACAATGTTTCAGCGTTTTATCGACCAGTTCCGCGATGTGATGATTTTAATACTCATTGCTGCGGCGATAATTTCTTTTGTTGTAGCCATTGTAGAAAAAAATCCAAAGGAATTTTTTGAGCCTGTTTTAATTTTATTGATTGTTATACTAAATGCCTTAATGGGTGTAATGCAAGAAAGCAAAGCAGAAAAAGCGTTAGACGCCTTAAAAAATATGTCTGCTCCCCACGCAAGAGTTTTACGTGATGGCGAGGAGAAGGTCATAGACGCAAAAGACCTTGTCCCCGGCGATATTATACACCTTGAAGCAGGCGACTTTATTCCGGCAGATGCGTATCTTTTAAAGAGCGCTTCCTTAAAGTGCGAAGAGTCCGTATTAACAGGCGAATCTGTTCCTGCTGAAAAAGATGCAACCGCCGAAATACAAGAGGACGCACCTTTGGGCGACCGTTCTAATATGGTATTTTCAGGTTGTAGTGTTTCCTACGGCACAGCTACTGCTATAGTTACCGCAACGGGTATGGACACAGAAATGGGTAAAATCGCAAATCTTTTAGACTCGGAAGCCGACACCTCTACCCCGCTTCAACAAAAGCTTGCGCAGTTAGGTAAATACTTGGGTATTGTGGCTATTTTGGCCTGTGCGGTTATTTTTGTGGTCGGTATATTAAATGACATTCCTGTTATGGAAATTTTCATGACAGCAGTATCTTTGGCGGTTTCTGCTATTCCTGAGGGGCTTCCTGCTATTGTTACGATTGTTCTTTCTATCGGTGTACAGAGAATGGTTAAGAAAAACGCCCTAATCCGCCGCCTGCCTGCCGTAGAAACTCTCGGCAGCGCCAGCATTATATGCTCTGATAAAACAGGCACACTCACTCAAAACAAAATGACCTTGGTTAAGGCATACGTTGATGGCGTGGAAAATATAGAAGATATCACTGACAATGTAACCGAGCCTACTAAAAATCTTTTACTTATGGGAGCTTTGTGTTGTGATGGCTCTGTTGTTTTTGAAAACGGCGAAGAAAAGCACATCGGCGACCCCACAGAAACAGCAATAGTTCTTGCCGCTCACAAAAACGGAATGGAAAAAGAAGTAATTTCCGAAAAATATCCTCGTCATGCTGAAATTCCCTTTGATTCCGACAGAAAACTCATGACTACAGTAAATAATTTCGATGGCAAAAATGTAGTTATAGTAAAGGGTGCTTTTGATGTTATGGCGTTGCGCTGTGTAGCAGGCGATTTGGAAACGGCAAAAGCAATCACCGAACTTATGAGTAACGATGCTTTGCGCGTGCTTGCCGTTGGTTATAAAATAATAGATGTTGTTCCCGATAATCCCACATCAGAGGAACTTGAAACAGGTCTTACATTTTTGGGACTTGTAGGTATGATAGACCCTCCAAGACCCGAGGCAAAGAACGCTGTTGCAGTTTGCAGAAAAGCAGGTATCAAGCCAATTATGATTACAGGCGACCACGTTGTTACTGCCTCTGCTATTGCAAGAGAGTTGGGAATTTTAGAAGAAAGCGACCGTGCAATAACAGGTGCTGAACTTGACGCAATGACAGATTCCGAGCTTGATGCCGCAGTTAAAAATATAGCAGTTTACGCTCGTGTTTCTCCTGAAAATAAAATCAGAATAGTAAAAGCATGGCAACGTCAGGGTCACGTAGTGTCTATGACAGGCGACGGCGTAAACGATGCCCCTGCTTTAAAGGCTGCCGACATCGGTTGTGCTATGGGCATTACAGGAACAGATGTTGCAAAGGGTGCAGCAGATATGACACTTACCGATGATAACTTTGCAACAATAGTCGATGCAGTTCGCGAGGGACGCGGAATATATGCGAACATCAAAAAGGTTGTCGGCTTCTTGCTTGGTACTAATATCGGCGAGGTTATAACTGTATTCTTCGCTATGATTTTGTGGCACAAGACTCCTCTGCTTTCTATGCAACTTCTCTGGATTAACCTTGTTACTGATAGTCTTCCTGCTATCGCTCTCGGTATGGAACCGGTAGAATCAGACATTATGGACAAAAAACCCAAACCGAAAACAGAGGGTATTTTTGCAAATGGTTTAGGTTTAAGAGTTGTACTTCAGGGTGTTATGTTTGCCATTCTTACGCTTATAGGCTTTAAATTAGGCGAAAATGTGTTAGGTTTAGCAGGCGGTCAGACAATGGCATTTATCGTACTTGCGCTTTCTCAGGTGGTGCAGAGTTTCAATATGCGCTCTAACCATTCTCTCTTTGAAATCGGTATGTTTACCAATAAAAAACTATGCGGTGCTGCTGCAATTTCATTTGCACTTGTGTTATTGGTATTGTTTACGCCTTTAAGGATTGCGTTCGGCCTTGAAATCTTACCTGTATGGCTTTACATTATAGCGTTGGTGCTTGTGTTGGTTCCTTTTGTCATAATGGAAGGTGCTAAAAAATTAAAACTGATTAAATAAATATAGAAAAATAAAGCACGTCGGCGCGTGCTTTATTTTTTTTTGTAAAATTGTAATTTTTTCTCGTAATTTCATTCATTTTTTCATTGAAAACTTGACAAATAGGTGGTATACTATGATTAGATAGGTGAATTTGCGTGTCCTATCATATATGTTGAAAAGATGAACAACACGAGGTGAAAAAATGGACATTTTTGACGTATTGACTTTAATTGGGGGTTTGTGCCTATTCCTTTTTGGTATGGAGCTTATGGGCGGTGCTTTAGAGCGTCGCGCCGGAAGCGGCTTAAAAGCTCTTTTGGGTAGACTTACACAGAACAAAGCCGCAGGCTTTGCAACAGGACTTGGCGTAACGGCTGTTGTGCAGAGTTCTTCTGCTACTACCGTTATGGTTGTAGGTTTTGTAAACTCCGGCCTTATGACATTGCGTCAGGCTATAAACGTTATCATGGGTGCCAATGTAGGTACTACCGTTACAGCTTGGATTTTGAGTTTGGGCGGTATATCAAGCGATAACATGTTTGTACAGCTCTTAAAGCCTTCGTCCTTTACTCCTGTTTTAGCTCTCATTGGTATTGCTATACTTATGTTTGGCAAATCGACTAAAGGAAAAGACACGGCAACTATTCTTTTGGGCTTTGCTACTTTAATGTTTGGTATGGAAACAATGTCAGGTGCAGTATCAGGACTTCGTGATGTTCCCCAGTTTCAACAATTGTTTGTAATGTTTTCTAATCCTATATTGGGTGTTTTGGTTGGTGCGTTACTTACTGCAATTATTCAGAGCTCATCAGCTTCTGTCGGTATCTTGCAGGCTTTGTCCGTTACCGGTCAGGTAACTGTAGGCACTGCTATTCCGATTATCATGGGACAAAACATCGGTACTTGTATTACCGCTATTATATCTTCATTCGGTGCAAACAAAAACGCAAAACGTGCATCGTTAGTGCATTTGTCGTTTAATATTTTCGGTACTGTAATCGGACTTGTACTTTTTATACTTGTAAAATCACTCTTAGCGCCTGCAATATTTGACGCCACTGCAAACCACGTGAGCATTGCTGTTTCACATACTATATTTAACGTGCTGTGTACTGTTGTTCTGCTTCCTATGGGAGGATTGCTTGAAAAAATTGCGCTAAAACTTATTCCTGACAAAGGCAAAAAAGATACTATTGCAGAGCTTGACGAGCGCTTGCTTGTGACTCCATCTCTTGCTCTCCAGCGCTGTAATTCATTAGTTGTTGAAATGGCACAAAATGCAGTTTCAAGCTTTAAAAACAGCTTATCACTTCTCAAAAAATACGATGCAAAGTTAGCTGATAAAATTCGCGAAGACGAATCTCGTGTTGACCATTTGGAAGATATATTGGGAACGTATCTTGTAAAGCTTAGCGCACAACAATCCTCAAGCGAAGACAGTACTCAAATTTCAAAATTATTAAAGGCAATCGGCGACTTCGAACGAATTTCCGACCACAGTGTAAACGTGGTGGAATCTGCCGAAGAGCTTCACGAGAAAAACATCGTATTTACAGATGAAGCACTTGACGAAATGAATACTCTCTCTATGGCAGTTTCCGAAATATTGGACCTTGCATCTATGGCTTTTGTCTATAACAATCTTGACATCGCCAAAAAGATTGAACCATTAGAGCAGGTAATTGACGGCCTTAAAGCTAAAATGCGCGACGGTCATATCAAGCGTCTGCAGCAGGGCGAATGTTCAATTGAAGCAGGTTTTGTGTGGACAGACCTTATTACCAATCTTGAACGTACTGCGGACCACTGCTCCAGTGTTGCCGTTTGTACTTTAGATGCTGCTCAAAACAACATGAACATTCACGAGTCATTAGCTGATATCAAGCAGAACAGCTCTTACTTCAAAGAAGAATACGAAAATTATCTCAAAAAATATACAAAATAATATTAAAAGAGCAACGGTTTAGCCGTTGCTCTTTTTTATGTCAATTCCTGTAACTGTAAGTGTGTTTTTTTCTACATTAAAGTGTATGTCATAGTCCGAAAATTTCATGCTGTACTCTCGCTCATCTTCCTGATAGGAGGGGCGAGGGTCTTCTGATAGACATTTTATCACTACTTCCCTTTTTTCCTCCGGCAAAATATCTAAAAGTCTTTTCGGGATTTCTACATCGAGTTTGTGGTCTTTGTTTTCCTCGCCGAAGCTTCCTTTGGCATCAAAAACCGCATCACTATATGGAATGTAGGGCTTAATATCATAAATGGGTGTACCATCTAAAATATCAACGCCGGAAACTGTAATTTCACCCAATTCTATCTTTTCTATCTTAAGACAGGAAATTCCCAAAGAATTTGGTCTGTATGGCGAGCGGCTGGCAAAAACACCGACTCTTACGTTTCCACCAAGTCTTGGCGGTCGCACGGTCATAGTTCCTGCTTTGTACTCTGCCTCCGTAAAGCCGAAAATCACCCACAGATGAGAAAATTCCTCCAAGCCGCGTATGACTTCGGGGTTTTGGAATTCTTTTTCAAAAACGATTTTTCCCGTTAATTCAGGCACTCTCCCACTTTGACGAGGAATACCGAATTTTTCTTTAAAATCTGTGTAAATATGTGCGATAGGTTTTATGTTCATAGTTAATTCACCGCTTATATAGGTTATCAAGCTATTTTTTTGTTTGTCAGTTTGTCGTGTTTAAACTTTATCACAGGTTTCTGCTTATGTCAACTTGACAAACCAAAAAAAAGGTGTTAGAATAGTTTTTGTCATTGGAAAAGATGTTAACAAAAATTGTAAAATCTTCAAAATAACTTTCCATTTTCAATTTAATATAACTTGCGGATGTGGCGGAATTGGCAGCTTTGAACCCGAGCGCTGCCGGTGGCAGATGCAGCGAGGGCGAAAAGGTGCAGCGGTCGAAATCTTCGATTTCGGGCACCGCAAACTGTCTCGCGGAAAGCGGATGACAATTCTCGCCTTAACAATACATAAAACTAATTTAATATAACTTGCGGATGTGGCGGAATTGGCAGACGCGCTAGACTTAGGATCTAGTGTCTCCGACGTGCAGGTTCAAGTCCTGTCATTCGCACCAAAAATAAGGAGTACTCTTATTGAGTGCATCCGTGTTTTTTTGTTATCATTTACATTGACTTAACTGAGTATTTGTGGTATAATTTGTTTATCTATGTAAACAAAAGAAAGAGGTTGACATTATGTCAAATAAAACAGTAGTAACGAGATTTGCGCCATCTCCTACGGGATTTATGCACATCGGCAATTTAAGAACGGCGCTTTATGCTTATTTATTATCAAAATCACAGGGCGGAAAGTTCATTCTCCGTATTGAGGACACCGATCAGGTAAGACTGGTTGAGGGTGCTACCGACGTTATCATCAAGACTCTTGAAATGACAGGCATGAACTACGACGAAGGTCCTATCGTTGGTGGTGAGCACGGTCCTTATATTCAGAGTGAGCGTCTCCCCATATATAAAGAATACGCAGAAAAGTTGGTAGAAAGCGGTCATGCTTATTACTGCTTTTGCACCGCTGAGCGACTTGATTCATTAAAAGACGAAAACGGCATCGGCGGTTATGACAATCATTGTCGTGATTTATCAAAAGAAGAAATCGAAAAAAATCTTGCAGCGGGTATTCCCTACGTTATAAGACAGAAGATGCCCCTTACAGGTGTTACATCTTATGTAGACTCTGTTTACGGCGAGGTTTCTATAGAAAACAAAGAACTTCGTGACCAGATTATGATAAAGGCAGACGGCTACCCCACTTATAATTTCTGTCACGTTGTTGACGATTATTTAATGGGTGTCACACACGTTGTAAGAGGCAATGAGTATCTTACATCTACACCGAAATATTGTCTTTTGTATGATGCGTTTGGTTGGGAGCGCCCCACATACGTTCATCTTCCCTTACTTATGGGCAAGGATGCAGAGGGCAATGTGTCCAAACTTTCAAAGCGTCACGGTGCTGTAAGCTTCCAGGATTTAGTAAATGACGGCTATCTTCCCGAGGCTATTATCAATTACATCGCACTTCTCGGCTGGAGCCCCAAGGAAACAAATGAGGAATTCTTCTCAATGGACGATTTGAAAAAAGTGTTCTCTATGGAGGGCTTGAGCAAGTCTCCCGCCGTATTTGATTATGAAAAGCTTCGTTGGTTTAACTCCGAGTACATCAAAAATATGGACGATGCCGCTTACGAAGAAAAGGCGCTTCCTATATTGGATGACCTTTGTCCCGACTATGTAGATATCAAAAAGTTAGGTGCACTCCTGCACACAAGAATTGCGGCTTTTTCTGATATTGGCGAACAAATTGGCTTTGTATGCGAAAGACTTCCTATGGGAGATGACTTATACACCAACAAAAAGAACAAGACCACGCCCGAAATCTGTAAAGGCATCTTAATCGATGCTCTACCCGTTTTAGAGGGAATGGAAAATTGGTGTAACGATTGCTTGTTTGAAAGTTTGAAAGCATTTGCAGAATCCAAGGAAATCAAAGCAGGTGCTGTTATGTGGGCAATTCGTGTGGCTGTAGCGCGTCAAGCGGTTACTCCCGGTGGTGCTACAGAACTTATGGAAGTATTCGGCAAAGAAGAATCCATCGCTCGTATTAAGTTAGCAATAGAAGAATTATAAGAGAGGTTTCTTATATGGAAAACAAAGTAGAAAACAATAATTTTATATCAAATTTTATATCAGAAGACGTATCGGCAAATCCCGGTATGCAGGTGCATACACGTTTTCCGCCTGAGCCTAACGGTTATCTCATATCGGTCACTGCAAGGCTATGGCTATTGACTTTGGTATGGCACGTCGTTTTGGCGGCATATGTAATCTTCGTATGGATGACACCAACCCTGCAAAAGAAGATACCGAGTATGTTGATGCTATCAAGGAAGATATTCATTGGCTGGGCTTTGACTGGGAGGACAGATTCTACTATGGTTCTGACTATTTTGAAAAGGACTACGAATTCGCAGTAGAGCTTATCAAAAAAGGTCTTGCTTATGTTTGTGCCCTTTCTCCTGAAGAAATGCGCGACCCCAAATACTGTGGCGACCTTAAAAACCCTGCAGTATCTCCCTATCGTGACAGACCCATTGAGGAAAGTCTTGACTTGTTTGAAAGAATGAAAAACGGCGAGTTCCCCGAGGGTGCTTACACCTTACGTGCTAAAATTGACCTTGCATCAGGTAACTTCTGGCTTCGTGACCCTGCTATTTATCGTATTCGTCACGTTGAGCATCATCGTCAGGGTAACAAATGGTGCATCTACCCTCTTTATGACTTCGCTCATCCTATTCAGGATGCCTTGGAGGGTGTGACACATTCACTTTGCGATATTAACTATGAAATTCATAGACCCTTATACAACTGGGTTATCGAAAACGTTAGCGTGCCCAAGCCTTACCCGGGCTTCCCCAGACAGATTGAATTTGCAAGAATGAATCTTACCTATACAGTTTTATCAAAGAGATTCTTACGCGGTCTGGTTGAAGATGGCGTTGTAGACGGTTGGGACGACCCCAGAATGCCTACACTCTGCGGTCTTCGTCGTCGCGGTTATACCGGCTCCTCTATTCTGCGTTTTGTAGAGGAAGCAGGCGTGGCAAAATCTGAAAACTTAATAGATATAAGACAACTTGAGGCTTGCATTCGCGATGAACTCAACGAAACTGCTCTTCGTCGTATTGCAATTCAGAAGCCCATAAAAATCGTAGTTACAAACTACCCTGAGGACAAAGAAGAAGTATTTATGATTTCTAATCATCCTCAAAAGCCGGAACTTGGCGAACGTGAAGTTTTATTTACTCGCGAACTTTACATTGATGCGGCAGATTTTGAAGAGGTTCCTCCTCCGAAGTTCTTCCGCTTAAAGCCTGAGGGCGAGGTTCGTCTTATGGGTGCATATATTATCAAATGTGAAGAAATCATCAAAAACGATGATGGCACAATCAAAGAAATCCATTGTACTGCTGACCTAGAAACTAAAAATAACAACCCCGTTGACGGCAGAAAGGTAAAAGGCACAATTCATTGGTTGTCTGCAAAAAATGCAGAATCTACTACCATTCGCCTTTATGATAAACTCACAGTTTTAGAAAATCCCTCTGAACTCCCCGAGGGCAAAACTTACACGGATTTCTTAAACCCTGATTCATTGGAAATCGTAGAGGGTGCATTGATAGAAAAATGTGCAGCCGCGGCAATTCCCGGCGAAAAATTCCAGTTTGTTCGCGACGGCTACTACGTAAAAGATACAAAATATGAAAACACCTTTAACAGAGTTGTTGGCTTAAAGGACAGTTTTCCCAAAAAATAATTTTAAAGGACCAATAACGGTCCTTTAATTTAAGGTGTAATTATGAGGTTTTCTTTTAAACATACAAAACTTGCATGCTACGGTGGTTACCTTACAAGTTCAATGGCTATCAATTTTCCGCCTGTTTTGTTTATCATTTTTCACAAGCAGTTCGGATTGTCCCTTGTACTTTTGGGAACGCTTATTTCTGTAAATTTTGCTGTACAGATGCTATCGGACATTATCGGCGCAAATTTAGCAGGAAAAGGATTATCATACAGAGCATGTGCGGTTCTGGCAAATGTATTTGTGGCGGTTGGCGTTATACTTTTAGGAATTTTGCCGCTTGTAATGGGTGCAAAATTTTTGTCCCTTTTGATTGCCACTTGTGTATATGCGATAGGTTGCGGACTTTTGGAAGTTATAGTTAGTCCTATTATAGAGGCAATCCCCGAAGATGGAAAAGAATCGAATATGAGTCTTCTCCACTCATTTTACAGTTGGGGGCAGTTGATGGCAATTTCCATCACTACATTATACCTTTTTGTTTTTGGTCATCAGAACTGGTACTATCTGTGCTTCTTCTGGGCTATAATCCCCATTTCAACCGCAATTCTATATACAAAAGTTCCTATTTGCACGCTTCCTACGGAAGAAAAAAGGTCGTCTCTGCACCTTTTTAAAAACAAGATGTTTTTATTGTTTTTGCTTTTGATGTTGGCAGCAGGTGCATCGGAGATTTCTGTTGCGCAATGGGCATCTATGTTTGTAGAAACTGCATTGGGCGTATCTAAAACAGCAGGAGATTTATTAGGTCCTTGTATGTTTGCACTTTTGATGGGAATTGCCCGTGTGCTTTATGCAAAAATAAGTGAAAGGGTCAATCTTTCAAACTACATAATTCTCTGTGGTATTTTATGTATATTTGCATATATTTTAATGATTTTTGTGCCAAACAATTATGTTTCTTTGGCTGCAATCGGAATAGTAGGTTTTTCTGTTGGCGTTATGTGGCCGGGAGTCTTATCTTTGGCATCGGCAAAATTCCCTTTGGGCGGTGCTGCAATGTTTGCATACCTTGCGATTTTCGGTGACATTGGTTGTACATTTGGTCCGTCGGTGGCGGCATTCTTTTCTGAAAAAATCACACTCTTCTCTGCTCCTTTAAAAGCAGGTCTTTCTGTGTGTATTATATTTCCTGTTTTGGTTGTTTTGTTAACTTTAATATTAAAGAAAATGAGGTATCGCGATGCGTAAGTTTTTTGGACATTTAAATACTGTAATGCGTCATCGCAGAAAGGTTTTTATTCACTGCGCAAAGACAGGAATTTTGTGGCGCGGTGTTTTGCACGATTTGTCAAAATACTCCCCTACAGAGTTTTTTGAAGGAGTAAAGCACTTTCTTGGAAACAGAAGTCCTAACGAGGGTGAACGTGCAGAAAAAGGCTATTCTTTGGCATGGATGCACCACAAGGGTAAAAACCGTCATCACTTTGAATATTGGACAGATTATAATCCCGTTACCAAAAGTATCGCACCCGTTAAGATGCCTGTGGTTTTCGTTAAAGAGATGTTTTGCGACAGAGTTGCCGCAAGTAAAGTTTATCAGGGAAAAAACTATACCGACGCACACCCCATTGCTTATTTTGAGGGTGGAAAAGTTCGTCGTATGATACACCCTGAAACCTCGGATTTGCTTGAGGGTTGGCTCGTAATGCTTGCCGAAAAAGGCGAAAAAGAAACTTTCCGCCATATAAAAGCCATAAAAGACTACAAGTAAGGATGTGTTAGTATGTTGCTTGCTATTGATATTGGAAATACAAATATTGTTATAGGTAAATTTTCAGGTAAAAAATTAGAATTAGTTACTCGTATTATGACTAATCCCAGAGAAACTGATTCTGAATACGCGGCGAAAATCAAGAATATTTTGGACCTTGATAATGCCGAGAACGGAAAAATTGACGGTGCAATTATTTCATCAGTCGTTCCGCCTCTTACCAAGACAATTAAAAATGCTGTAAAAACACTTTATAATATAGATGCGCTCGTTGTGGGACCGGGCATTAAAACAGGTATCAATCTTCAGGTTGATAACCCTGCACAAGTAGGCGCAGACCTTATTTGCGCTTGCGTTGCCGCATATAATAATTACCCCACTCCTGCTTTGATTATTGATATGGGAACAGCCACAAAAATTATGGTTGTAGACGAAAATGCTGTCTTTGTGGGCGTTTCTATTATACCCGGTGCTGAACTTTCTTTAAAGGCATTGTCAGGTGGTACAGCACAACTTCCCCAGATAAGTCTTGATTCGCCCGGTAAGGTCATTGCAAAAAACACAGTAGAATGTATGAAATCAGGGGTCATTTACGGAAATGCTTCCATGATTGACGGTATGATTGAGCGCATTGAAGAAGAATCAGGCAAAAAAGCCTCATACATCGCCACAGGCGGCTATGCAAAGACAATCATTCCCTACTGTAAAAATAAAATAACTCTCGATGAAAACATGTTATTAGACGGTCTTCGTATTATCTACGAAAAGAACCGCTAAAATAAATTTAGGCGCTGTACCGATTACGGACGGCAGCCAAGGAGGAATTTTTTTATGTCAAACAAAAAAATGGCAATGTCAACTAAAAATTTAGTGATGTATGCCATACTTACTGCGATAACGTTTGTTTTGCAGTACATCAGTATGTTCATCAGAACAGGAATATTTTCCATTACCCTATCCCTCGTGCCCATCGTAATAGGTGCGGCACTATTAGGCTGGAAAGCAGGAACCTGGCTCGGTCTTGTTTTCGGTTTTGCCGTTTTGGTGTCTGGAGATGCGGGACCGTTTTTGGCGCTTTCTGTTCCGGGAACGGTTATCACCGTACTTGTAAAGGGTGCGATGTCAGGACTTGTAGCAGGCTTGATTTTTAAAGCATTAAAATCAAAAAACACTACATTAGCAGTGGCAGTTTCTGCCGTTTCTTGTCCGGTAGTCAATACCGGCGTGTTTATCATCGGCGTTTTTGTATTTTTCTTAAAGCACTTTATGACAGACGATATGACAGTTTCTGCCCTGATTTTCAGTTTTATCGGAGTGAATTTCTTTATAGAACTGGCAGTAAACGTCATACTTTGCCCCGCGATAATAAGATTATTAAAATTAAGAAACATATAGCAAAAAGCACGGCTTATGCCGTGCTTTTTGCTTTGGGTTTTTTTGTGCCGAAAAAACCCGCTATTAAGGTTCAAAAATGGTATGTTTGGGGCTAACTATGTATATTTTAGTTACCTCACATTAGTATAGACGAATAAAAACAAAAAAAGTTCCGTAAACACGGAACTTTTTTTAAAATGAAAATATTATGCCGCAAACTGCCCCAATACCAATGTATAAAATGGGGTGTTTTTTGAATTTAAATATCAAAAATGCCAAGACTGCGAACAATATAAATTTTATAGGGTCAATTGCATCAAACAGTGCCGTTTTGAAAATTGTAAGTGCCGCTGACAAAACCAAACCCAAAACTGCAGGGCGAAGTCCGTAGAAAATATCTTTTATAAGTTTGCTTTCGTTGAATTTTTCTAAAACTCGAGCCACTATCAAAATTACAATAAAACTCGGCAAAACTAGTGATAGTGTGGCAAGCACACCGCCTGCTATTCCCTCAACCGTGCTTCCTACGTAGGTTGCCATATTTACGCCGATAGGGCCGGGGGTTGATTCTGATACTGCTATCATATTGGTAAGGTCTGAAACTGTGAACCAGTTGTACTTTTCTCCCATGGCAGAAAGGAAAGGTATTGTTGCGAGTCCGCCTCCTACAGAAAAAAGACCGGTCTTAAAAAATTCCCAGCAAAGTTTGAGTAGCTTCATTGTGCACTACCCCCTCTTCTGTTGAGGATTTTTTGGTATATTATCGTAACAACTGACACTATAACGATAACAAGTACAGGCGAAAGCTTTAAAAATATAGACAATGCTGCAGAAACAATTGCTACTATTCCTGTATATACGTCCTTGATGCCTGACTTTGCAAGTTTATAAAGAGAACTCACCATAAGCGCGCACACTGCAACAGAAATACCTGCAAAAGCGCTCTTTACAATTTGGTTGTCAAAAATAAGGCTAAGGAGTCCCGAAAGCACCAAAATTATAATCACAGATGGCGTAATCACGCCTAGGGTTGCTACAATGCCGCCAAGGGTCTTTTTTTGCTTAAAGCCTATAAATGTAGCCGTATTTACAGCGATAATACCCGGAGTGCATTGACCTATAGCGAAGTAATTGGTCAATTCCTCCATAGTTGCCCATTTATGCTTTTCTACTATTTCTTTTTCAAGCATAGGAAGCATTGCATAGCCTCCGCCAAAGGTCAGAATGCCTACCATAAAAAATGCTTTATAGAGTTTAAACAATTCTTTCATAGCTTCTCCTGTTTAGTTAAGCTTTGATTTTTGTAAATCTAAAAGATAATACTCAATAGAATCAACCAAAGCATCCCAACTGGCCTCAATAATATCTTCCGATACGCCGACGGTGGTCCAGTTTTTGTTTCCGTCTGTTGTTTCAATCAAAACGCGAGTCAGTGCCGCCGTTCCTGCCATACCATCCAATACTCTTACCTTAAAGTCAATAAGGCGAGAATTTTTAAGTTCGGGGTAAAAGCGGTATAATGCCTTTCTTAATGCTTTGTCAAGGGCATTTACAGGGCCATCGCCCTCGGCTGCGGTGATTTCGTAATTTCCGTCAACTCCGATTTTAATAAGAGCCGAAGCGGTTTTTGTAGTTGTAGGTGCTATAGAAATTACCTTAAACTGTTCAAGTTCAAACTGTGGCTTGTAGTAGCCAAGTTTTTTCATTATCATAAGTTCAAATGAACCTTCTGCACCTTCAAACTGATAGCCTTCTTTTTCTAATTCTTTAACGTCTTTCAGGATTTCTGTAATTACTTCTGCGTCCTTTGATATATCGGGTTGGATTTTTTTGATGATTTCATAGACCATCGCTCTGCCTGACATCTCGGACATTAAGAGTCGTCTTTCGTTACCTACGTCTTCGGGATTGATGTGCTCGAAAGTAAGAGGATTTTTCAAAACAGCATCGATGTGCATACCGCCCTTATGTGCAAATGCCATACCGCCAACGTAGGGTTTTCTCTCGTCAGGCACAATGTTTGCAAGTTCGTATATCTTCCTTGATACGATTTTTAATTTTCTTAAGGCTTCTTTGGGTACAACGTCAAAGCCGCGCTTTAGTTGTAGATTGGGGATGATGGTACAAAGGTTTGCATTTCCGCAACGCTCCCCTAGTCCGTTCATCGTTCCCTGAACCTGACGCGCTCCCGAAAATACTGCCATAAGGGTATTTCCCACCGCTACGCCTACGTCGTTGTGGCAATGAATTGCGATTGTCGTATCGGGAATTTCTTCTTTTACTTCCTTGATTATTTCTGTGATTTTATCGGGGAAAGTTGCGCCGTTTGTGTCGCATAAGCACAGAGTATCTGCACCTGCACTGCGTGCTGCTCTCAACACATCAAGGGCATATTCTTTATTATGCAAATAACCGTCAAAAAAATGCTCTGCATCGAAAATTACTTCTTTGTTGTGTGATTTTAAATATGATATTGTATCTTTGATGATTTCGATGTTTTCATCAAGTGTCGCCTTGAAAACTTCTTCTACCTGCATGTCCCAGGATTTGCCCACGATAGTCACAACAGGTGTATCTGCCTCAAGTAATTCATAAATGGCAGAATCCTCTTCGACTTTTACGCCTATTCTGTGAGTACTGCCAAAGGCTGCGATTTTAGCATTTTGAAGTTTCAATTCTTTAATTTTTAAAAAGAGCTCTTTGTCTTTGGGGTTAGAGGCAGGAATACCTGCTTCTATGTAGGCTACCCCTAAATCATCAAGCATCTTTATAATTTTAATTTTATCATCCAAGGAAAATGCAACACCCTCTCCTTGCGCACCATCACGCAGGGTGGTATCGTATACAAATATCTTTTCCATAGAATACGCCTTCCTTTATCAAAAAGGTCTGCCGTTATACGGCAGACCAATTTTTACTTTTTAATTATGTATTACTGAAGTACCATAATTGAGTTTACTTCATATACACCAAGCTTTTCTGTGCCGGCAGCTGTGATTACATTACCAGCCTTTAAGCCTTTTAATGTGAGCATTTTGTTTGTGGTAGAGTCAAGTATCTTGGTGGTACTCTTTACAAATAACTGTTTTTCTACCATAGCTCCTGCGTCGTTTCTCATTTCGATAACTACGAGGCCGTATGATGCGTTTACTGTTTTTACAGTACCTGTTACCTGAAGTGCTGATTCTACTGCTTCTGCTTTAATTTCGATAACTGTTGAGCTTGATGTTTTGAGCTTTACGTATGCGCCAAGTCTTAAGTCATATACAGAAGCTTCTTCACCCATGAGGTTAACCTTGCAGTCACGAGCCATAACGTATTTGCTCTTTGAACCGTTGTTCAAAATTGTAATGTATGAAGTCTGGTTAGAAATTGTAATTTCTTCGATAGTACCCTCTAATGTCTTCTCTAAACCTGTTGCACGAATTGAGTGAATTACGCCGTATTCTAATGTAAGTACAACACTGTCACCAACCATAATGTCTGTAAGAGAAGCTTTTATACCGTTTCTTGTTACTACTGCGTCTTCTGCTACGATGTATTTTGAAACTACGCTATCATAATCTATAACTGTAAGCTCTACACCGTTATCTGTTGCTGCGTTGATTTCTGTAACTTCAACGTTTGAAACAGTTGTTGCTTTGGGCTGTGCGTGAATCGCAACTACAAGACCGTTTTCGATTTCAACTGATATGTAATCGTCTGTCTTGATATCTGCTAAATCGTCTGTTTCTTCACCATTTACGGTAATAGCAACATTTGCCGCAAGCTTATATGTGGTAACGGGTTTATCTGCTTTTGTAAGGTCAGCGATTTTGATTTTTGTTCCTGAATTGTCAGTTGTCTTTCCTTTGTATGCACCTGAAACAGAACTGTCGCCTGCCATAGTAATCGCATCAATCTCATAGAGTGCACTCTGTGAGTATGTAACTACTATTTCCATACCTGCTTCTAAATCGGAGAATGTTGCTTTTGAACCATCTATAAAGATCACGCATGATGCGTCTACATCAAATTTGGCAATTTCGCCGTCTGCTTTTCTTATTGACAAATTGTCGTTTAATGTGTCAACTGATGTAACTATGCCGCCGAAATATTCAAATTCCATTGTGTTTAATATTCTCTGAATCATTACAGCAACCTGTGCACGTGTAACTGTTTCGTTAGGGCCAAATTTGTTGTTGCCCATATCACCCATAATTGCAAGAGCTGTTGTATAATAAACATAGTCCATATATTTTGCAGGAATATCGTTAACATCGTCATAGTTCATTGATGTATCTGCTGTGGGATTGTTTTTAAACCAAGTATCAGCACCTAAAGCTTTTGCTATGAGTGTTGCAGCTTCATATCTTTTGAGCTCTTTGTCGCGGTTTGCAGTTGATAGATAATCTACTACTTCCTCTGCTGACAATACGTTTCTGTAAATAAGGTATGCACCCTCTTCTACAGCGTACGATGTAGAGCATGCGCCCAACTCTGCTTCGTAAATGCCGTGCGCAAGTTCGACTACAGATGCATTAACCTCTGCACTTGCTCCTAATGATTTTGAAAATAATATAATTGCTTCCTGTCTTGTTATACTTTTACCGGGTTTGAATGTTCCGTCTTCATAACCTGTTATAATGCCTTCGTCAGATAAGTTGTTGATTGCTTCTTCTGCCCAAGAATAATTGCTGTCAACGTCCTCAAAAGCAGCACCTGTCATTACTGTCATAGAAAGTAATAATGCTACTGCAAGTAATAATGATAAAACCTTTTTCATTTTTTATTCCTCCTGCTTATGTATATGATGTGTTTTTATAACTTCACATACCTATTATACATCATATAGTGGTAAAATGAAATAGTATATGAAAAATATTACAAAAAAATAATATTTCGCAAAAATTGCGAAATATTATTTTTAGATGTATATGCGTGTTATCTTTTTCTTCCGCGAGATAAAAGCCCAAGTCTTAAAAGCTGCATTACTGAAACTAAAACTGCTGCAACGTAAGTAAGAGCTGCTGCAGACAGAACTTTCTTTGCACCGACTAATTCTTCCCCTTGTAAAATTCCGTTTTCAGAAAGTGTGGCTATTGCTCGTTTGCTTGCGTTGAATTCAACAGGTAGTGTTACCAACTGGAACAAAAGCACAAAAGAAAACAGTAAAATTCCTCCGAGAATTAAAGGCTCAAATGAAAATATTATGCCGAAAATTATCAACGGCACAGAAAGGCGTGAGCCGAGATTTGCTACGGGAAGCACCGCGTTTCTTAATTTTATCGGGGTATAGCCGCATTTGTACTGAATGGCGTGCCCTGCTTCGTGTGCCGCAACGCCAATAGCTGCAACCGAGGGAACACCCCATACTGTATCTGACAGTCTTATGACGTTTGCCCTTGGGTCAAAATGGTCGGAAAGGCTTCCTTGGACCTGTTCAATTCTTACATGCTGTAATCCGTTTAAGTCAAGAATCTGTCGTGTTATTTCTGCCGCTGTACGAGAAGTGCCTGCCATAATCTGTGAATACTTATTGAATGTGCTTTTTACTTTTATCTGTGCAAAAAGCGAAATAAGTATTGCCGGAAGCACTAATATAAAATAATAACTATCAAAATAGAACATATATTCCTCCTAAATAGGCATTACCGCAGAGACAATAGCAAAATAAATCAAAAGCGATAACGCGTCAACTATTGTGGTAATAAACGGGCTTGCCATAACAGCAGGGTCAAGGCCTATTTTCTTTGCAAACATAGGCAGTGTGCAACCTACAACTTTTGCCAAAACTACAGTGCTGAATATTGCCAAGCTTACAACAACCGCCACTATAATATCTACTCCGCTTGTAAACATACTATCTAAAAACATAACCTTAAGAAAGCACACAAGCGCCATAACTGCACCGCAGAATGCTGCAACGCGGGCTTCTTTCCAGGCTATTCTTAATATGTCTTTAAATTCAATTTCATCAAGAGCAAGGCTACGGATTACTGCAACAGATGACTGTCCGCCGGCGTTTCCTGCCGTACCCATAAGCATAGGAATAAAAGCAACTAATGCAGGGTATATGCCCAAGGACGACTCAAAAGTTGATAAAATACCACTGGTAAATGTGGCAGAAATCATCAAAAGCAAAAGCCATACTATTCTCTTTTTGAATGTTTCTGTCACGCCCTCTTCTGTATAAGGCTTATCAGAGGGCGTCATACCAGCCATCATTTCGATATCTTCTGTGGTTTCCTGTTCGATAACGTCCACGATATCGTCAATGGTGATAATACCTACAAGTCTGTTTTCGGCATCTACTACCGGCAACGACAAGAGGTCGTACTTTTTAATATAGTTTGCACTGGTTTCCTGGTCGTCGTGAGTGTAAACATATATGGTGTCCGTAGACATAATGTTTTCTATCACTTCGTCGGAATTGCTTAAAATCAGTTTCCTGATAGAAATTGTGCCGTCTAAATGTCTTTTTTCATCGATAACGTAACAGGTATTGATAGTTTCCTTGTCGACACCTGTTGCACGAATTCTGCGAATGGCGTCTCTAACTGTCATTTCTTTTTTCAGGTCAACAAACTCCGTTGTCATAATAGAGCCTGCAGAGTCCTCGGGATACTGCAAAAGCTGGTTTATGATTTTTCTGGTTTCGTGGTCTGTTACCTTTAAAACTTTTTTTACGATGTTTGCAGGCATTTCTTCAAGAAAGTCTACAGTATCGTCCATAAACATTTCGTCTACGATATTTACGATTTCTCGCTCTGTTATTTGCTCTACTATAAATTGTTGCTGCTCTGAACGCATATATGCAAAGGTTTCTGCCGCCAAATCTTTGGGCAACATTCTAAATACCCTGAGCATTTTTTCCTCGGGTATTTCGTCAAAAAGAAGACCGATATCAACCTCGTTCATATCAATCAAGATACTACGGGCAGCAGCATAACGGTCAGCCTTTATCAACTCTAAAACCTCTTCGATTTTAGATTCGATAATATTTTCAATGATATTTTCTGTGATGTTTTCTGTGATGTCCATTGTTCTCCCCCTTTATTAAGTTGTTTCCGAAATGAAACAGGGGAAATCCGAAAGCAAAAAAATCAGATAAAACGATAGATAAACTTACAGATGTCCACTGTTTCGCGACTTCGGGGTTTAGGTTTACTGGTTTCCATAAGCTCATCTCCTTGTTTTAGAATAAATAATTTACCTTATTATTATACTCCACTTCCCGATAAAAATCAATATTTTTTAAAGTATATTTTTTGCAGTACAAGAATATTTTTATACGGGAGGTGCGGTATGAATTATATTTGGGTGTTTATGGTTTTAATTTCTTATGGTTTTTCGCTATTTCGCGGTACTACAGATGCAGTTACTCAAAGTGTTTTTCAGGGTGCTGAAAGCGCCGTAGGGCTTGTGATTTCACTTCTTGGGATGATGTGTTTCTGGACAGGTTTGTTAGAAATTGCTAAAGTCTCGGGGCTTACGAAAATAATACAAAAAATACTCACACCTGTAATTCGTCTGCTTTTTCCCTCAATTGAGAAAGATACCGATGTAGCAGGTGCTATTTCTATGAGTATGACGGCAAATTTTTTGGGGCTTTCTAATGCTGCCACACCTCTTGGGATTTCTGCTATGGAAAAATTAGAAAAAAGAAATATGATAAAAAACACAGCAAGTGACGAAATGTGTATGTTTGTAGTAATAAACACCGCATCAATCACACTTATACCCACTACTCTGCTCACACTTCGTGCCGCCTTTAATTCTTGCGCTCCTTTTGAAATTATTATTCCTGTATGGGTGGCATCATTCTTGTCAGTTTTGTCAGGGGTGTTATGTGCGAAGTTCTTTGCAAGGAGGAGAACTTTTTGACTGTTTTTATTCTTCCTACGATAATTTTAATTATTCTCGGGCACGGAATCATAAAAAAAGTTAATGTATTTGACTCATTTTTAAAAGGCGCAAGACAAGGCGCTGTCTCCTGCTTTAATATTTTGCCTGCACTTATCGGCTTGGTTGTGGCGGTTTCTATGATGAGGGCATCGGGAATATTGGATTTTTTGGCAGAATTACTGTCGCCTGTTCTTAAATTCTTAGGAATTCCCAACGACGTTTTGCCGTTGGCACTTTTAAAGCCTGTTTCCGGCTCAGGTGCTATCGCTATGATAAAGAGCATTTTTGAAACGTCAGGTGTTGATTCAACCTCAGGCAGGCTTGCATCTGTGATGTTGGGGTCCTCTGAGACGACATTCTATGCTCTTGCAGTGTATTACGGCGTAACAAAGGTCAAAAATACGCGCTACACCGTTTTTGCAGCCCTAATAGCAGATGTTGTAGGAATAGCGGCAAGTGTCATTCTGTGCAATATTTTTTACAAATAAAAAAGAACCCCGAAGGGTTCTTTTTTATTACATATAGAGGGATTTAGTCTTCTTCTGCTTCCATTTCGGCCTGAATATTATCGTATGCTGAAAGCATAGGTTTAATATCTGCGCCGTTCTTTCTTGCAAAGAAGTTCTTAGTAATTTTAAATACTGTACCCGAGAGAGCTAATACACCAATCAAGTTGGGTATCGCCATAAGACCGTTGAATGTATCTGAAATGTCCCAAGCAAGTGAGAGATTCATTGTAGCACCAACCATTACCATACTGATAAAGATTGCTTTATATGCATCTGTTGCGGTTTTACCAAAAAGGAATTCGCAGGATTTTGAACCGTAAATGAACCAGCCGATAACTGTTGAAATTGCAAAGAAGAAAATTGCAATTGTAGCAAACCATCCACCTGCTACACCAAATGTGTTTTCGAATGCTTTTGTTACTAATACAGATGCTGCATCATTACTGAATGCTTCTGCAACAAGACCAGAAGAAAGATCGATTACGCCTGATGTAAGGATAACCAAAGCTGTTAAGCTACAGATAACGATTGTATCAACAAATACTTCAAATATACCCCATACACCCTGTTTTACGGGTTCTTTAACATTCGCTGAAGAGTGTACAAGTGCTGATGAACCAAGACCTGCTTCGTTTGAGAATACTCCACGAGCAATACCCTTCTGTGCTGCTAACATAATTGCTGTACCAACAGCACCGCCGGCAACAGCGTTCAAACCGAAAGCGCCCTTGAAGATTGCTACAAAAGCACTTCCAACCTGGTCGAAGTTAAGAGCTACGATAACTACTGCGCCAACAATGTAGAAGATAGACATAAAGGGAACAAGCAATTCTGTGAAAGATGCTACTCTCTTTAATCCGCCTAAAGCCATAAATGCCATCAATGCCATCAAGATAACGCCTGTAACAACTAAAGGAATATTAAATGTCTGTTCGAAGTTAGCAGCAATTGTGTTAATCTGGCTCATATTACCGATACCAAATGATGCTAAAATACAGAAAATTGCAAAGAGAACGCCTAATATAATACCTATAACCTTAAGACCTTTTTTGCCTGAAAAACCTTCCTTTAAGTAAACCATAGCGCCGCCGAGCCATTCGCCGTCTTTTGTCTTTTTGCGGTAGAAAATACCTAAAACGATTTCAGCGTACTTTGTCATCATACCAAAGAAAGCTGCAATCCACATCCAGAAAATAGCACCGGGACCA
The DNA here is from genome assembly GCA_045591015.1 of Congzhengia sp. Lineage (GTDB taxonomy): Bacteria > Bacillota > Clostridia > UBA1381 > UBA9506 > Congzhengia. Next base: position 63,021 of record JAZNSC010000002.1, on the reverse strand, counting down.
CCTGCTACGATAGCGGTTGTAACACCTACAACGTTACCTACGCCAACTGTACCACCCAAAGCGGTACAAATAGCCTGAAAGGGTGTGATTGTTTTGCCTGTTGTGTCTTTTTTACCCTTTTTGAACATAACGCCAAATGTGTTCTTCATCCAGTATTTGATTTTTCCTAACTGGAAGAACTTAAGGCCACATGTGATAAGAATACCTGTACCTACTAAGAATACAAGCATCACAGGACCCCAAACCCAACCGTTTACTTTAGAGTTGATTTGTTCGACAATTGCCATAAAATTTTCCATTGTTTGCCTCCTATGTATTGTTTTAAAATTTAATTAAGCAAATAAAAAAGCATTGCGAAAATGCAATGCAAAAGGCACATAACACCACAAGGTGTTATAAATGATTTCTGTCCTTTTGCCTGAGAGATTAGCGATTCCGCTTTGCACCTTCGGCACTCGTATGTCACGAGATTCTCCAGAATGTTATCCGTTTGCAGTCCTTTGTACCTGAGAGCGTTACTCCTTCGGAAAGGGTTGATTCCCTTATTTCCTGCAACCTTCACTTAACACAATATTTATTTACTTTAACATTTTACTACGCTAAAGCATCTTTGTCAATAGTTTTTTGTAAAAAAACGAAGAAAAAAGAGAAACTGCAGTTTTACTGCAGTTTCTCGAAAAATTTTAGTCTGTAATACCTGTATATTCCCAGAATGTAAATCCGCCGGCATCGTAAAGACCGTTTTGTGTATCTGTTGCGGGGTTGTAGATACCAAATGCGCCCTCTGCGGGAAGTTTTTTGTCTGTATCATCTATGTAGTCGATGATGTTCTTGCCGTTGATGTTTAGAATTACTCTTGTGCCCTCTTCTGTATCCAGTGCACCTACAACAATGCTGTAACGCTTGTTGTATTCAAATATCTTATTATCACCAACGTTAGGAATACCGGGACCTGATAATACATTCCAACCAATACTGGGTTCGCCGAATATCATAGAACGAACGCCCTTATTGAATTTCTGGAATTCGATGTGGTCATCCTTAAAGCCTATCATATAGCAATCGTTTGTTTTGTAATCGCCCATCTTATCGTTGTCACAGAATGTAAAGGACGGCCATGTGCTACCGGGTGTACACATCATATCGAATGCCATCAACTGGTTGTCGTATGTTGACTGGAAGTTAGGTGTGCCTGAAACTTTCATACCGCCATCTTCAGTAGGTGTAGGTGTATGCTTCCAGCCATCTGTTAATGTTACCTTTGTGAAAGGAAGTTTTGTTGCATCTTCATTGCCACCGTAGGTAATAATTTTTACGGGGATTTCAACGTCTGTTTTCATACCATCGTATGCAACATAACCACGAAGTACCGTTTCTCCCTCATCAGCCAAAGCCTGAATTTGAAGCGCTGTTTTGTTTGAGAGTTCTTTTCTTTCGATTGAAATAATGGGTTCATCGGGTTTTAACTCGAATTCTACTTTATCGGTAAGGTCTATTTCACTGCCAAAGGTGTATTTGCCGCTAACTGAAAGGTCAACTGTAGCACCTTTTAGGATTTTAACAGAATTCATATTTAATACTAATTCTTCAACCTCATCGCCACAGTCAAGTATTACGTGAATCAAGTGGGTATGACCATTCATGGTAACTGTTACGTCTGCTTCGTATGTACCCTTCTTGTGTGCAATCCACATACCGTCTTCGGTAAGTTCAATCGCTTCGGGGTCAGATGTCCAAACGTCTAATTCGTAATCCTTGATGTCAAACTGTTTGTTCTTTCCGCCTAAAATGAAGAACTGTGCAGGTGTAGGTTCTTCTAAGTTAAGAGGTTGACGTCTTTCTGCGCAAGCAAATGCTTTTTCTCCGTCTAAATCGAAGTTTGCCTTGTATTCGTCCTCAATACCTGCAAATTCCATAATGTCTTTTGCTTCCTGAGGCCAGTTTTCCCAATCTTTGGGTGTCAACATATTAAATGGTTCAACAACAGATTCTCTCTGGTTCATATGACCGTTTGCATAAGCGTAGTCAACCGTTGAGTAGTTGTCCTCGATTGTCATCCATTTAATTGAGCTTGCGTGCATGTGAATACCGTAAGGCTTGCCGCCGATATCTGTAGATGTAATGTCGCCCTCTTTACGATTCATCAATGATGTATCGATAACGTTGCCCTTGATGTGCCATGATGTTGAGCCTTCGTCAGGGTAAATCATAGCGCCTGCCCATGAGTTTGCAACGTAGTTGCCGTATTCTCTGTTGTTCTGTGCTGTATTGAGCTGTTCACATTCTAATGATGATGCGCCCAATGTGTAGATAGAACCACCGTCAGAGAGTCGGTCTGTCATTATATTGTGAATGTAGTTGTAGTTTACTTCTGTGTCGTACATTACTGTACCTGTTTCGCCGTAAATGTACCAACCGTAACCGATGTGGAAACCTGAGTAGGATGTTGCTGTGATTTCATTGTGGTTGAACTGTGAGTGTCTGGGCCAAGCAAATGAAATCGCTGCTGATGATCTTACTTCTGTTGCTACGTTGTGAATGTAGTTGTTGTTTACTCTTACATATTCACACCAGGTATCCTCAGGACGACTTTTTGGAGCACCGCCAAGTGCTATATCGTCGACTGTAACTGCGCAACCGCCGATGTCATAGAATTCGTTTCCGATAACGTCAACGTGCTTTGAGCCAACCAAAAAGTCAACGCCTACACAGCCCATCTGTCTGATTAAGTTGTTTGTCATAGAGATGTTGCGGCAATGTTCAAAGTGAATTGCAGAAGCAGGTGCACGACCTGTGTTGTACTTGCCTTCTGCATTTTTCTCCTGAACGTGACCGTTCTGGCAATCGTTGTAGCCGCCGTCACGCTCTACCTTAAAGGATGTAACACCCTCAAAGGTAATGTTATCAAATGAAAGGTTTGATACTGTATTATCAGCACCTGTACCGCAAGCATTGATTAACTGCTCACCCTGGGGAAGTTTTACTGTCATTGTTGACATATCTTCGCCTGTTCTGGGGATGTAGTAAAGGTAGCCGTCGTGCTTGTTCATATACCACTCGCCCTTGTTATCAAGGAACTCGTAAGCATTTTCTAAGAACATAGGCATTGCCTGCGGACTCTTGCTGCTTACTCTGTACTCGTGGCTGTAGTTGTTTCTTGCAAAGTGAGGATGCATGTCGATTCTTATTCTACCATCATTCTGCTTTGAAACTTTATCAATTAAGAAACGTGGGTTTGTCCAGAGAATGTAGTAAAGTGTTTCTACTTCTTTGGGGTATTTGAGGTCGAGTAATTCCTCGTTATCACACAAGAAATATTTGTTGTCGATAAATTCGCAGTTTTTGAGTCCTTCTGATGTTCTTGCTCTTATACCTGCGATGTTGTTAAAGTAAGCCTGTCTTGAATATGCGTCCTTGCCTACTTTAACTTTCCAGATGTTTTTATCTTTATCGTGGAGTGTAAAGCCTGTGTATTCGTCTGCCATTGTAAGAACAGGTTTTTCTTCGCCCCAGGATGTGTATTTAATGCTGTAGCCGTTTCCGCCTGAATTTTCGGGTGTAAATACCAATGTATCTTCAATACGGAATGTGCCGCGCATATATACGCTGATGTCGTTTTTCATTTCAGGAGCGTAGGCTTTTGCCAAATCACGAGCAGCCTCAACTGTCTTTAAGGGCTCTGTGGCTGTACCTTTGTTTTTGTCATCGCCGTTTGTCGCATCAACGTAAATCTGCACACGTGAATCAATTTCTATCATTCTGAGTAAAATCTGTGCAGCCTCTGCTCTTGTGATATTGCCTGCAGGCTTAAAATCGCCTGTGTCATAGCCCTTGATTAAGCCATAGCCAACAGCGTCCAAAACGCCCTCGAGCGCCCACATAGAAATCGCATTTTCGTCTGTGAATACTACCTTTGCGCTATCTTTTTCAGCGTTTTTGCTCTGTGCAACATTCGCCGCAATTACAGCCGCTTCTTCTCTTGTGATGGGCTGATCGGGTAAGATTTTATCGTCTATCTTCATAGCGTCGTGGATAAGTGCCCTGAAATCTGCAAGTGCTATGTAAGGTGCAAACCATTCGTCGCCTTTGATGTCGTCATACGCGAGATTGTACTCGGGCAATTCTTCATCGTAGAGCTCTGTTGCCATTTTGATAAACTGTGCTCTTGTTACCTGAGCATCAGGAGCGTATGTACCGTCTCCCATACCGTTTACATAACCTGCGTTATACAGGTCTGTAATTACATTTTTTGCCCAATGGGTAGAAATGTCAGATAACTCTGCTTTGTCTGCTGCTGTGGGATTTGGCGCAATCAGTAATGTGTCTTCTGCAAATGCTGCAGGAAGCACTGAAACAACCATAATCACCACAAGGAGCATAGAAAGTAACTTTTTCATTTTTTGTCCCCCTTAAAATTTTTATACCGTAATATAAGTATATCATTTTTGTATGTTATTTGCAAGGTTTTTAGATGCTACATAATAAAAAAAAGAAGAGTTGGAAAATCCAACTCTTCTTTATATTTTTAATTAAAACGCGGGTGTAAGTTCTCTCATTGTTGAGTTAAAGATTGTGGGTGCTGCGCTATCGCCACAATCCCAAACAAATGCTTTTGCTGTTGTTGCTTCGCCTTCTGCATCTGCTACAGTAAGGTTAACTGTTGAAGCATCTTCGCCTGCAGCAACTACAATAGCTAACTGTCCGTAATTAACAAGTGCACCATTTTCATCAAAGAGTGCTACCAACAATACAGCATTAACGCTGTCGCCTGTTGTTCTGTTGTTTGCTATTGTGATTGTAGCTGTAGCTTCTGCGCCTACACCGGGTGTAAATGCGATTGTATTATCTGAAACTGTTGCTGCTGCACCTACAGAATCAATAGTAAATGATTCCGGTACGCCCATACCTGCTTCTGAGAAGCAAATAGCTGTTACGATAAATTCATCGTCTGCACAGTTTTCGGGTAATTCGAATACAACTTCTTCTGCATCTGTTGTTTCGCTTGCAACAAGTACATTAGCTGAGCCTTTTACCTGGAAGAGCTGAACAACTGTAGCTGTAACTTCAAGGTCTGCATCGATAACTGCATCGTATGTAACTGTGATAGCACCTTCTTCTACGAAGTCGCCTGTTACATCGAGGTCTTCGATAACGCCTAACATATAGTTGTAATCTCTGTCGTAGGTTAATGCATCAACATAGAATACATCGTCAGTATCAGCATCATTTAATCCGATTGAAATTTCGGGGTATGCATATTCATCTTCACTTACTGCTCTGTATATAGCAGTGTATTCTGTCCACTCTGCTGTGAGCTCGCCGCATACAAATTCTACGCCGTCTGCTGTAAATATTACATCTTTGCCGATAGAACCTGCTTCGCCTTTTGCGTAGAATGAGAATGTGTATTTTCTATCAGCCATAAAGCGTGCTTTCTGACTTACGCCGGCTGTTGCGCCTGTTGCTGTGATTTTTGCAGCAATACCATCGTAGCTATCTTCTGTAGCTTCTACATCTGCATTAACTGTTGTCCAACCGCAAACTGTGTCTATCGCATCACCGGGTTCTGCATCGAGTACTTCTTCGAAATCCATATTTGCAGGAGCATAGTAATCTTCTACAGCGATTTCGTCGATGTCGATGTTGTTACGCTGGCCATCTTTTGAGAATGACAATACGAAACTTTCGTTTGATGTGTCGATGCTTCCGTCGTAATTACGCTTGTAATATGCAACGAATTCTGTCCACGCGTCATCGCCACGCGACAAGGTTTCTGTGAATGTTGCAGTATTTGAGTTTGTTTTTACACAATCTCCGCCAAATGTAACGTCGCTTTCGCCAACTAATGACAATTTTACGCTAGCGCCTTCTGCATTAGCATCGGCTGATTTTGCATAGAATGAAACCTTTGTGTAGATGTTGTACTGTTTTGTAGCAGCATCAACAGGAACTGTGATTACAGCATCTGTTGTATCTGCATTTCTATTGTTGTGACGTAACTGAACGTAGTTTTCGCTACTGTTTGCGCCTTCTTCGTTGTGACGGATTGTTACGTTGTCAGCGTCAACAGGTGTGATACCATCACTGTTTATGTCAAAATCGTGAGAAAGTCTCGCAACGGGTATGAGTTCAGCTTCTAAATCGAAGTCCTCTTCTTCATCGGGACGAATCACGATGAAAGATGGTGCAATCTCTAAATCATCAATTGCAAAGGGAACGTCTGCTGTGATAACAAGCTCATCTGTTAAAGAAAATTCTCCTGTGCAACGTGTCCAGCCACCTGCTGCTGTAATTTCAGCGAATGTTTCGTCGCCTATCATTACTGTTGTATCTTCTTCAGCCATAATGTAGCACATAACTGCTACTTCTGAACTTAAAAGTTCTTCATAGCCTGTAAGGTCCATTGTATAGGTACCATCTGTCTGTAATGCTTTGCCGATGCCATAAGGACCTGCAACAGCATTGTCTTCGATTGATTCGAAGTCTTCAAATATATAAGGGAGTACGTCCCCTTCAGCCGCCACGGGCAGGCTGCTCACTAATGTGAGCAGCATACCGAGGGTTAAAACGACTGATAAAATCTTTTTAATCATTTTATATTCCTCCTATTTTATAGTTGTTATAATCCTATTTCTCTTCTTTTTCTTCGTTTACGATGCCTGTGTAGGGCCAGAAGGTGAAGCCACCTTCTTCGTAAAGACCTTGCTGTGATGAAGATGCGGGATTATATACAACAATACCACCGCTAGCAGGAATTGCGTTATGTGTTTCGTCTACGTAGTCGATGATGTTTTCGCCGTTGATGGTCAGGATAATTCTTGTACCGCCTTCAACGTCTAAAGCACCGATTACTACACTGTATCTCTTACCATATTCGAAGAGTTTGCTACCATCTTCTCTGGTTGTCGGAATACCGGGGCCTGAAATCGGATTGAGATTTGCAGGACCGAAGAACATGGTACGAACGCCCTTGTTGAACTTCTGGAGTTCTATGAGGTCTTCCTTGAAGCCGATCATATAGAGGTCGTTTGAATTGTAGTTACCCATTCTGTCGGAGTCACAGATACCGATTGTGGGCCAGTCACTACCGGGTTCGCACATCATATCAAATGCGAAGAGCTGATTATTAACTCTCAAGCCGGGGTTAGGACTACCTGATACCTTGTAGCCGTTTTCGCCAACCTTCTTAGGTGCGTCTCTCCAACCTGAACCCATATTGTAGTGAGTAGCAGGAAGGTTCAATGCGTCTTTGCTGCCATAGGTAATAACTTCGACAGGAATTTCTACATTTGCGGTCATACCGCCGAAGGAAATTGTACCTCTTAATGTTGTTTTACCTTTTTCTTCTGTTATAGGTGTAACACGGATAACGTCCTGTGAACCGTTTGTTGCTCTTTCGATTTTTACAATCGGATCATCGGGCTTGATGTCAAAGTCTGCTCTAAGTGTAACGTCGTCAGTGTTGCCGAAGGTGTAAACTGCGTTGATCTTGTAGTCACCGTGCTGACCAACAACAACCTTCATTGATGTTGCGTTGAGTGCTACTGATTCAACCTCGTTACCTGCGAAGAGCTTAACGTGCATAATCTGTGTAATACCATTGATTCTTGTTACAACGTGTGCTTCGATGATACCCTTCTTGTGTGCAATCCAATAACCGTCTTTTGTTAATGTGAGTGCTTCGGGGTCTGCTGTATGAACATCGATTTCATAATCTTCAAGCGGGAATGAGTATGAGTTGTCAGGTCCGCCAACGATTGTAATACCTGAGAAAGTAGGTGTTTCTAATGGTAAGTTCTGACGTCTGTCGTCACAAATCATACCCTTTGCACCGTCAAGTCCTTTGAAGAGGTGACGATATTCGGGCTCGATACCTGCATTTGCCATGATATCTTTTGCTTCCTGGGGCCATTCTTCCCACTTACCGGGTTCTATTCTCTTGATGGGATCAATTACTGATTCCTGCATATTCATCCAACCATACTCGTAAGCATAGTCTGATGTTGCGTAGATGTTTTCTGTTGTTATCCACATGATAGAACCTGCGTGCATGTGCATAGCCCAAGGCTTCTTCTCTGTGCCTGCAGGCTTATTGGGATGCAAGTGAGATTCGATGTATTTTACTCGTGATGAGTCGATAACGTTGTCCTTAATATGCCATGATGTAGAACCTTCGTCAGGGTAAATCTGACCACACCATGAGTTTACAACGTAGTTGCCGTACATTTTGTTATTAAGTTCTGTGTTTGTCTTGTCACATTCTAAGGATGAAGCACCAAGTGTGTAGATACTACCACCGTCGTGAATGTTTCCTAGGAATGTATCGTGAACGTAGTTGTTGTTTACTTCTACGTCAAACATAGGTGTACCTGTTGCAGCATAACTCTGCCAACCCCAACCAATATGGAAGCCTGAGTAAGGCAGTGTGTGCACTTCGTTGTGGTTGAACTCTGAATGTCTGGGCCATACGAATGAGATAGCCGCAGCGTCTGCCCACTCAAAACAGGTATGGTGGATGTAGTTGTTATTTACTCTTACATATTCTGTATATGTATCTTCAGGTCTTGTTGAGCCATCGAAAGCAATAGTATCAATGTTGATACCACCGCCGGCAGTGTCGTAGATTTCGTTACCGATGAAGTCTACGTGTCTTGAGCCTTCACGGAAGGTAACTGCAATAGTTCCTAACTGTCTGAAGGTGTTTTCGTAGAAGTTGATATTGTAGCAGAATGCGAAGTCTACTGCAGCCTTGGGGTTCTGTGATTTCCAGGGCTGGTTGTATGAATCGAAGTCTACGACATCATCGTTTAAGAAGAACTCAACGTTCTGCTGGTCAGAGAAGCCACCTTCTCTTTCTACCTTTAAGTAGGTTGTGCCTTCGAACATAATGTTTTCGAAGGTAAGGTTAGCAACGGGGTCTGTGCTACCGTAGCCCTTAGCCTCTATCAGATATTCGCCGGTGGGAAGCTTAACTGTCATATTTGACATATCTTCGCCTGTTCTGGGAATGTAGTAGAGGTAACCGTCGTGTTTATTTAAGTACCATTCGCCCTTGTTGTCGAGGAATTCGTAAGCGTTTTCCAAATACATGGGCATTGCCATATCAGCGTCTTCGGTGTTTGCATGGAAGTCGTGATAGTAGTTGTTTTCAGGGAAGTAGATATTGGGCTGAATTCTGATTCTGCCGTCTTCCTGCTTCGTGATAGAATCGATACGATATGTCTGCTGTGTCCAGAGGATCGCCGTAACGAATTCTAACTCATTAGGATAGCGAATGTCTAATAACCATTCGTCATCTACTAAGAAGTATGAGCTTTCCATGTATTTTTCATTTGTAAGACGTCCGTTTGTTCTTGCTCTGATACCACGAACATCGTTGAAGTATGCGTGTCTTGAGTAGTTGTTACCTACGTAAGTTTTCCAGATGTTGTTTTCAGCATCGTGGAGTTCGAAATCTGAGAATTCTTCTGCTCTTGTGATAACAGGCTTCTCTTCTCCCCATGATGTGTAGATAATGCTGTAACCGTTAGCACCTGAATCTTCGGGTCCGAGCTTCAATGTATCTGTAAGTTTGAACTTACCACGGAGCATAATCTTTAAGTCGTTTTCCATTGTGGGAGCGTACTGTCTTGCTACCATACGAGCCTTGTCGATAGAGCCGTAGGGGTTAGCCTGAGAACCGTCGCCCTTTAAGTCGTCGCCGGTTTGTGCGTCAACGTAGATGTGCATTTTTGATTTTATTTCTACTATTCTGAATAAAATCTGTGCAGCCTCTGCTCTTGTAAGGCCTCTTGCCGGTTTATAGGTGCCATCTTCATAGCCCTTGATCAAACCGTATAATGCAGCGTTTTTAACGCCTGCTTTTGCCCATTCTGTGATAGATGCAGAATCTGCGAATGTGGTAGAATTTTTGAAATCTTCTTTTGCACCACGTTCTTTTGCAACTTTTGCTGCGATTGATGCTGCTTCTTCTCTTGTGATAGGTGCGTTGGGCTTAATGTTGCCGCCAAGTTTCATGGCAACGTCGATAAGTCCTAAATCGTCTGCTATTACGAGGGGGGCTGCGAACCATTCGTCGCCTGCTACGTCCTTGAATCTGCCGTCGTATTCGGGTGTTTCCATTTCGTAGAGGTCAGCAACCATCTTGATAAACTGTGCACGTGTAAGGCTTGAGTTAGGTGAATATTGGTTATTGCCTACACCGTTTACATAGCCGTATTTTGCAAGGTCTTCGATGATTGTTTCTGCCCAGTGACCTGTAACGTCTGTGAAGTTTACATCTTCTGTATCGATAGCATCTGCTGTTGTGTCAGGTAATGTAAAGTCGTCAGGAACATAGCCGTCGTTTACCCATGAATAGTCGATGCCGGACTTGTTGCCGTGAGGAATCAATGAGATTTCGTCTAAATAAAAACCTATTCTTCTTCCTGTGTCGGTACGACCGCCACGGAACTGAATGTAGCCGCCTACGCCGTTAACCAATTCTTTACCGTTTGCTGCTTTTTCGGGGCAGGTCCATGTAATACTATAAAGTTTCCAGTCGTATACTTCTTTTACACTATATGAAGAAAGATACAACCAGCTACCGCCTGAAGGGATAAAGATGGGATATATGGTAGACATAGACGGATGATTTGACTTGTGACCTTTGAACCAGAATGAGAAGGTATATGTCTCACCGGGTACAGCAGGGAACCAGAACTTTGGAGGATATGGCTGTGCTGAGCTCAAAGAGTCAATGAATAATGCGTACTTTGATCCGTTAGCACCGCCTCTTACGATGCTCTTTTTGTCTGCTCTGTCTGCAGGAAGGTCAATCATATCTAATGAGGCAGGATTTTCAAAATCTGCCCATGTATAAACGTTTTCGCCATTTGCTGCACCTGCTCCAGCATCTTCTGCAACAGGTTTTTTTGCTGCTAATGCAGCGGGCATGGAAGTTACCAGCATAGCAACTGCCAAGAATGCGGTTAATAATCTCTTTTTCATTACTGGTTACCTCCTGCTAAATTTAATAATTCGTAGGTTACTTTTGCAATCTGTGCACGTGTTACATAAGCCTTGGGAGCGAATGTACCGTCGCCCATACCGTTGATGATACCGGCGCTTGTGAGTGCATTTACTGCTTCTTTTGCGTAACCTGAAATGTTTGCACTGTCTGTAAAGTTCTGTGCTGTGCCTGAAACTTCAATATCCAAAAGCTTCAATACGCGGTAAATCATTACTGCCATATCTTCTCTTGTTGTTTTGTTTGCAGGACCGAAGTCAGCACCGTAACCGTTTACAACGCCAAGACGGCTTGCTGACGCGATGTATACATAACTCCAACGGTCAGACGCAACGTCTTGGAAATCACATTCTGCGCTCTTTTCAACAAGTCCAAAAGCAGATGTGATAATCTTTGTGATTTCTTCTCTTGTTACGTTATCGTTGGGAGCGAATTTGCCTGTTTCTTTACCATTGATAACGCCTTTTGCTGCTAATGCTTCTACGGCTTCTCTTGCCCACTCTGCTGAGCCTAAATCTGCAAATGTAACTGTTGTTGCAGGTTTATCAATCATAGCACCGGGTGCTGTGGGGTTGGTGGGAAGGTCTGTTGTGTCGCCACGGTCAGCACCGCCGCCACCGCCGCCGCCACCGCCGAGAAGTGTTGCTGCGATGGATTCTGCGTTTTCTATTACATCTTCAATTGTTTGGTTTGGTTTTGCGTATAATTTCTTCCAAAGTTCGCCGTCTGCTCTTTTTGAAATGAGTTTGTTGATATTTGTCATATCAACTTCGATAGAGCCGGCTTCTTCATAAATTAAAAATACGTCCTTTAAGTAGTCAACGTCTTTTTCCTTTAAGACATACATGATGATACCTCTGTCAAAGAGGTCAGCAAAGTTTTCTTCTGTGAATTCATCAGCAGAGTCGATCTTTGCTATTTCTGCCATGTAGTAGTCATATATATCACCATGTGTTAATTCTAAAGGAAGTTCTTCTGTGCCGCCGCAGAGGGGGTAAGAACTATAATCATAAAGAGCTTCTGCAAGTTCCATTGTTTCTTCGTAGATTGCTTCTAACGCTGCGTTGTTAGCATCGATAACTGCAGGGTCTGAATCTATTGTTATTTCTGCTAAGCCTTCTACTGTAGCGATTTTTAACGCTGCAGGATACTGTACATCTGGACCTAATTCTCTATATGCTGTTAAATTAATAGGAGCGCCTTCGCAGTCTGCTAAGAATGCTGCGAGTTCTTCTCCGTCGTCTCTCTTATCAGCAAAATCGCTGTAGAATTCTACAAGACTTGATACGTCATTGTATTCAAATCCACGAGTTGCAACGGATACGTTGTTACCTACTTTTACTATATAATCGCCTGTTGTTGCGTATTGGGGCATCACAAGTGAAATTTCGTATGTTGTGTCATCTACCTTAACATTCTGTGAGCCAATAGCAAAAAGTTGTGTTTCGTCTGCATCTAATATCTGTGCGGTCATTGTGCCCGCAATTTCTACGGGCACTTTAACCGTTACTGTTACATCATATACACTGATATCTACGTTTTCAATTTCCGCAGCACTTACTGCTGATACCGATACCAATGAAGCCATAATCATCAACACAGATAATACTACAGAGAATATTCTTTTTACTGACATATTATCCTCCTTCTGTAAGTAAGTTACTTACTACTATCTAAATACGGTTATACTTCTGATCTCGTTGTATCTTCCGAGGCTGGCAATGAATTTATCGCCTGCTCTGAAGTTGCCGAGTGTCAGATGTTCTATTGTTTTTGTTTCTTCATCGTATACCGAGTATCTGCCGTTTGACGTTATAGTAATAAGGAATTCGCCCTGTGATACTGAATCGTCAAGGTAACGGCATGTGATTGTACCGGGTGTTGTAGCTACACTTACGATTTCACCGATTATAACGTTGTTTTCTGTTGAACTCTTTGAGCCGTTTTCCCAAGCGGAGTTAGCCTGCCAGAGTACATCGTTTAATACGTAGATATTCTTGCCATCGTAGGGGAAGCCATATCTGAAGTAAGGTGTAATTACACCGTCTTCATAATCTGCTAAAACTCGAACAGATGACATCTTACCATCTACGTCTGTACCATATATAATGGAAGAACCAACCTTAATGGTGCCGTTTTCAATGAGGGTATTGATATCTGTTGTTGTTGTTTCTACAGCCTGTGAAAGTTCAGGAAGACTGGTAGGACCATAGTTCGGGTGACGAATCAAGGTCTTGATTTCTACTGTTTCGTTACAGATAAGTTCCTGATCTTCATTTATGTATAACTTCTTAACGATGTTACCATCTTCGTCTGCTGCGTTGGTAATCTTCTTGACAACTGAAAGTGAAGACTCTGATAAGGGCTGTGCTACTGCCATACCCTTCATAAGGAAGATGTCTATCTGGTGTGTAGCCTCTGTACCCTTGCTGTATGCTGAAAAATCAGTAACAGGTACTGTGCTGCCGCCAGATTTTCTGTAGTATGTGCTTTCTTTTACACTCTTCTGAATTGAGTATGCATCTTCATTATCAACATCGCCGTTTCTGGGTGTTACGAAAATGATGGATTCGGCTGTGTTGAACTTGTAGTAATCACCTGTAGCATACATGTCAGCGCCAGCTTCCCAGATTGTAATCATCTGGTTGTATCTTACCATCATCTGAGGAATTGTTTCCTTAATGATGCTGAATTTACCTGCGCCTGCTTCATCTGCAGATACAGGTCTTTCGATAGATGTGATCTGGCCTTCTTGTGTTACGATGTACTTAACAAGGAAAGCACCGGGAAGGAATTCTGCTGTATCATCATTATCGTTGTGGTCCTGGGTATCAACATGGTAATAGTATGTATCAAGCCATGATTCTAAATCGTCGAGTTCGTCTCTGTTTTCCAAATCATAGGGCTCGCCGTCTACTTTAACCTTGTCGGCACATGTTGCAACTAAGAACTCGCCTTCTGATGTGAAGATCTTAATTGTCATTTTGTCTTCTTTTCTGTTAGCACCCTTCTGGTATGCTGTAACAACACCGTAAACGCCCTTGTCGCTTGCAGCGTCGTATTTATACATAACGAGTTGGTTGTTCATATCAAGGTAGAACAAGCCTGTATCGCCTAAATCAAAGCTGTCTTCATAAGCCTTATAGTATTCTTCGCCGATAAGGTAACCTTCATCAGGGTCGTATGCGGTAATTGTACCTGCTACGGTCTCGTTTGAAATGTAGATGGTCATAACCTTATCTGTTGTGCTCTTACTTTCTAAAATGCTTAAGGTAGAGCCAACTGTGATTGCTGTTACGTCTTTGAGCTCTGTTGAACCTGCGTTGTATACTGCAATCTTCTTTGTACGGGGTGAAAGGTCAATGTTTGACTGTGTGAGTTCATCAAACATAACGTATGAACCTGTATCAAAGGTCTTTACAATCGCATTAACGTATTCGTAAACGAATAAAACGTCGTATTCGCCGTCGGAGTTATTATCTAATGCTTCGATATAACCTCTTTCGGGAAGAGCGTTTGCAAGTGAGCCGGGGTGCCAGCTCTGGTTGTTGTAGATAACGTCACGAACATCTGTGAATGTGATGTGCTGTTCGTCGTTGTCTGCATCTCTATAGTAGATTCTGTCAGATGTTGTTTGGTCGGGTAATAAATCATCTACATCGATTTTGATAAGGTCGTTTAAGTTACGAGCCTCCTGGATGTATTTTAATTCATAGCCGTCGCCACTGTCATCCTTAAGATAATAGTCAACAGTATAACCGAGCATATAACCATAGATGTAACCGGGTGTGTCGTAAACAACAGTACCCTGCTCGCTTGTGATTTCTATCTGCTCGTCTGTAAGACTTGCTTTAGCATTAGAAAGACGTGTGAATTCATTACCTGTTACTACACCTCTGTACTTTCTGATGCCGTATGTTTCACTCAAGAATGTCTCTGTGTCAGAGAATGTATAACGAACCTCGCCGCTGCCGTAATATGCTTCTTCAACTTCTGCAGCACTTAAAGCAGATTCGAGCATTCTGTATACATCTGTGAGTTTTACAGGGTCACTTCCGAGTTTCATAGAGAGATTTTTGAGCATGCCGTGGCTGATGGCAACTCTGTGGTAACCTGTGGGGTAACCACCCTCTCTTTCTGCAAACATCTTGTAACCAATAGCGTTGATGATAAATACAAGTGCTTCATCGTATGTAACGTAATTATCAGGGTTGAACTTTCTTTCGTTGTCACCTGTGATAATTCCCATGTCATACAATGTTCTGATTTCAGCATAAGCTGAATCGCTTGTCTTAACATCGCGGAAGGGTGTCTCCGCTTCGCTTGATGTGATGGAGAGATTCATATATCTTGCGATAATCTCCGCCATCTGTCGTCTGGTAACGTATGATGCAGCATCGTATTTTACATCAATAACGCCAAATGCTTCTAATTTTTCGATTAACAATTCTTCTTCTGCTGTAACTGTAATCTTGGGAAGCTCTTCAGCAGATACAGGAATCGAAAATACGCACAATGAAGCAAGTACCGCTACTGATAAAAGTAATGCCACTAAACGTTTCATTTTCTTCATACCTTTGCCCTCCATTTTTGTATGTATAAAAATTATTAAAAAATACGAAAATATATATAAAAACACACTAATAAGATTTTATACTATATTAACATACTTATTGTACTATAATATTTTTTCAATTGCAATACTTTTTTGTTAATTTTTGATATTTTTTTCACGAAAATATACGAAAATTTCTTGCGTGTTACAATATTGTTTGTTAAATATTACAATATGGGGTGTTATGGGAGTTTCTACCTATATAATATAGAGTGGGAAATAAAAAAACCGACTTGTCAAACAAGTCGGTTTTTTTGCTTTCACGGACAAAATGGATGCAGTAATATTTTAATGAAATCGTTCGCTTTGCTCACGATGAAATCCAAGACAAGTCTTGGATGAAATCAAAACTTTCAGTTTTGATGAAATTAAATCCGTCTTTTATCCGCCGCGGGCGATTTCATCTGCGCAAGCAGATTTCATCCACCGCAGGTGGATTTCATCCGTCGCAAGACGGATTTAGTTGAAAAAAGCACCTTGCGTATGCAAGATGCTTTTTTCTGGAGCGGAAGACGAGATTCGAACTCGCGACGTTCACCTTGGCAAGGTGACGCTCTACCACTGAGCCACTCCCGCAAATATTAAATTCTATGTCAATGGTGCCTCCGGGCGGAATCGAACCACCGACACGGGGATTTTCAGTCCCCTGCTCTACCGACTGAGCTACAGAGGCGTATGGCGACTCGGATGGGGCTCGAACCCACGACCTCCAGCGTGACAGGCTGGCATTCTAACCAACTGAACTACCGAGCCATAAAAAGAAAATATGGTGGGCACAACAGGGCTCGAACCTGTGACCCTCTGCTTGTAAGGCAGATGCTCTCCCAGCTGAGCTATGCGCCCACATATTCTTTGTCATCTCAGCGACAAGTAGTATTATACTATAACTTTTATACCTTGTCAAGAAAAAATTTTATTTTTTTATAATGCGCCAAAAATATAGGAAAGATACACTCCTAACCCAACAGGTAAGCCATCTTCGTCGATAGCGAAATTTTCGCTGTGGAGTGACATTTTTATGTTTTTTTCTTCGTTTCCTGTGCCGAGATAGAAAAATACCGCAGGAACTTTCTGAGCAAAATATGCAAAGTCCTCCCCTACCATTACGGGGTTTTTCCAATTTACAACTATATCTCCCATTGTGCTTTCTACTGATTTCTGGAGTTTTTCTGCCATTTCCTTGTCGTTTATAAGCGGTGGGTAACGGAAATTAAATGAAAATTCGTAAGAAAGACCTGACTTTTTGCAAGCATTACTAATGATTTTTTCCATCATTTCGGGAATCTTTCTTCTTACTTCTTCATTAAATGTACGCGCAGTACCGCATATATATACACTATCAGGAATAATATTGAAGCAGGTTCCACCCTTTACTATACATACCTGTACTACCTGATTTTCTCCGCTTTTTATTTTTTTGTGAGTGATTTTGTTTAATTTTTCAACGAGTTTTCCTGCAACAGGAATGGGGTCAAGCGCTTTTTCGGGATGTGCACCGTGACCGCCACGACCGCATATTTTAATTTCAAAATCGTCAGGGCTTGCCATTAGTGCACCTGATTTTATCATTATTTTTCCTGCTTCCACATCGTTCATAACGTGGAGTCCCAGAGCCTCTGTCACATTGTATTTTTCTATAATACCCGTAGCAATAATCGGCTCTGCTCCGCCTGTGGTTTCTTCTGCAGGTTGGAACACTAAAAGTATGTTTACTTTCAGTCTATCTTTATTTTCAACTATAGTTTTTGCACAAACAAGCAGTACCGCCATGTGAGCGTCGTGTCCGCAGGCGTGCATAACTCCGCTCTCCATAGGCAAAGCGTCCATATCTGCGCGCAGAAGAAGAGTTTTGTCACAGCCTGCATCAATGTATGAGATAACACCTGTGTTAAAAGCTCTTTCTGTGGTTAAGCCTATATTTTTGAGATATTTTTCTACATATTCTGCTGTTTTAAACTCTTGGCAAGAAACCTCTGCAAGTTCGTGAAGTTCACCGCGCACGCGGATGAGTTCATCTTTTTCTTTTTTCATTATTTCGTTTACAAATTCTTTCATAGTACACCTCTAATATTTTCTGAATACGCCTGAGACTTTGCCTAAAATTTTTACATCTTTTGAAATTATGGGGTCTAAGGCGTCGTTTTCGGGTTGGAGTCTTATGTGGTCGCGTTCTCTGTAAAAGGTCTTAACCGTTGCACTGTCTTCTAAAAGCGCCACTACGATTTCGCCGTTTCGCGCGATTTCTGTACTTTCTACAATTACAAAGTCGCCGTCTAATATTCCTGCGTTTATCATACTGTCACCGCGGACTTTCAGCATAAACATATCGTTATTCTTCGCATAATTCATAGGAAGCGGAAAATACTCTGTGATGTTTTCCTCCGCTAAAATCGGCTGCCCTGCGGCAACTGTGCCAACTACGGGAATGGGTAAGACGTCAACCTCGTTTTCTTGCTTGGGCAAGGTGATGGCGCGTTTTTTTGAGCCGCCTTTTACAATAAAGCCCTTTTCCTCTAAACTGTTTATATATCTTTGGACAGTAGACGGGGACGAAAGTCCTACAGCCACGCATATCTCACGGACCGACGGCGGGTAGCCCTCTTTTTCTATCTGTTCTTTTATGAATTCATATACTTCTTTTTCTTTTTTTATAAGTTGCATAACAGCACCTCCTGATACCTGCTAAAGTTCCTTATAATAAAAAATATTCATAGCACCATGTGCGACTTCCTTGGGGCGCTCTATCTCGCGGTAGCCGCTTTTTTGGTAAATATGGACTGCCGCTTCTAAATTACTGTGGGTTTCAAGGTATGATGACTTATACCCTGCCTCTGCCGCTTTCTCTTCGATGAAATTTATGAGTTTATACCCTAAGCCAAAGCCTTTGGCAGAGTCTGCTAAATATAATTTCTGCAGTTCGGCGCAATCACAAAAGGGCGCGAATTCGTCAAATCCTATTCCACCTACTACGATGTCATTACTGTCTGTGAGCACGTAGTAGCCTTGTTTTTCGCTGTTTGAATAGGCTTTGCACAGATCATCAAGAGCAGAATCAAAATATACAGTTCCGGGAATATCAAGGTTATGGTTTTTAAGATTATATCTGATAATCGCCGCTATCTGAGAATTGTCCTCGGGAATGATTTTTCTGATTTTATATTCTTCGGTTAGTTTTTTCATAAAAATTTTCCCTTTCTGCGAATTCACTGAAGGTTTTTGGGTAAATGATTACATTCCTTTTATTTATTATATCTGATTACCTTGCCAGGATACTTGCCGGTTAACTTCAGGTTATGATAGACAATTTCTCCGCCTACAATCACATATTCTATTCCCTCGGTAATGCTGTTCGAGTTGCTGTATGTAGCTGTATCGCGTAGGTTGTCATAGTCGAAAACAACCAAATCAGCATCATAACCCTCTTTGATGATGCCCTTGTTTTTTACGAGTAGATAGTCAGCCGTCAAACCCGTCATTTTGTGAATGCACTCTTCGAGGGTCAGTACGCCTTTTTCCTTTACGAAATATGTTATCGCATGTGGGAAGGCTGCTGCAGATCTGGGATGACCTTTTTCATTCCAGCTTCTGGTTAATCCATCACTGCCAACAACGCAGTATGGATCCTTGATGATTTCGCAAACATCCTCATCACACATACTGGAATAAACTCCACCGATCTGGCAATTATTTTCAATGCATAAATCAAAGAATGCATCCCACACATCTTTGCCAATGAAATTTGCATATTCTGAGATATATTTGCCTTCGGCATCCAAGGTTTTTGTTGCAAAGTATACATATACCCCGTCCCAGCCACCTGCATTAATGAAGAAATTGTCATACGGTGTATTGGGATCTTCCATTTCTGCCTTAATTTGAGCACGGAATTCCGGATTTTTAAGTTTCTCCGCTAAGGCACTGTATCCACCCGCGAGGTGCCACGGCGGCATACACGCATTAATTGTTGTCATACATTTTGGATAGGGATACTGATCGCAAATAACGCGGATTCCCTCATCGTTTGCCCTATGTATCAGTTCAAGAGTTTCTCTCTGCTTACCCCAGTTGCCTTTACCCATAATTTTGTGGTGCGAAATATTTATACGCGCGCCTGTTTTTCGCCCAATATCAATAACCTCTTTCATCGAATCTGTAACAAGCTCTGCTTCGTTGCGCATATGACTTGCGTATATTCCGTCAAACGGTGCAATTACCTTTGCAAGTTCAAGGACTTCCTTTTCTTCGGCATAACATCCTGGAGTATAGATAAGCCCAGTTGATAAGCCTGCCGCACCAGCTTCCATTGCTTCACGCAAGAGTCCTTTCATAATTTCGAGTTCTCTATCGGTTGCTTCTCTGTTTTCCATCCCCATAACTGCAATACGAAGCGCATTATGTCCTACAAGGAACTGTGCATTTGCAGTTTTGGGCTGTTTTTCCGCATACTGCAGATACTGCTCAAAGCTTGTCCAATTTGCCATATCATCCGAAAACCAGTTTGTTCCCATAGAGAGCAGATTTTGCAAGTCTACAAGATTTTCGGGGTTCACCGGAGCCATCGACGAGCCGCATTGACCTACAATTTCGGTTGTTACGCCCTGATTAGTTTTAAAAAGATGTGCATCTTCACACCCTAATATAAGGTCTCCATGAGAATGTGCATCTATAAAGCCGGGAACAACATATCGTCCTTTTGCATCAATTACATTTTCTGCTTCTTCAGTTCCTTTTGCCATAACAATTTTTTTGTTTTTAATTCCAATGTATCCATCAAAAGCCGGTGCTCCTGTACCGTCAATGATTTTGGCGTTTTTAATCAAAAAATCAAGCATTTTACTAACCCTTCTTTTGCAACGATTCGACACATTGTCCAAACAACGCTATACTTCGTCATTCGTTAATATATTTATCATTTTATCACAGTTTTTTCCAAAATGCAAACATTTGTTCTTATTTCTTTATTTTGTTTTTTTCTGTTGCATTTTGCTGTATTTGGTGGTAAAATGTATAAATGTAATAATATGGACGAAAAGGTGAATTTTATGGCAAGGTTCGAAAATAATTTGTCAGAGGGCAGCGTTGTAAAGCAGCTTATACTTTTTTCTCTGCCTGTTCTGATATCTAATATTATACAGTCATTATACAGCACGGTTGATATGCTTATCGTTGGTCAATATGCCAATGAAATTGCTATGTCAGGTGTAAACATTGGCGGTCAGGTTTCTTTTATCATTACTAACATGGTGTTTGGTCTTTCCGTTGGTGCTACCGTTCTTATCGGGCAATATAAGGGCGCTGACAACAGGCGCGGCATGCACGAGGTTATTGCGACGTTGCTTGTATCTTTGGCAGTGGCAGCGGTATTCCTTACTGTTGTTATGATTTCGGTTGTTGACCCGATACTACATACAATACAAACCCCCAAAGAGTCATTTTCTGAAGCAAAGAGTTACTTCATAATAAGTATGCTGGGCACTGTGTTTATCTTTGGCTATAACGCTTTGAGTGCTTTGATGAGAGGTCTCGGCGACAGCAAAAACCCTCTTATCTTTGTGGCTATAGCTTGCGGTGTAAACATTTTATTGGATTTATTGTTTGTGGCAAAGCTTGAAATGGGAGCTTCCGGCGCCGCCTTGGCAACTGTTATTTCACAGGCAATCAGTATGATACTGTGTATAATTTATCTTGCTAAAAACAACTTTATTTTTGATTTTTCATTAGAATCCTTTAAGGCTTTTTCCAAAAAGCAGTTAAAGCTTATATTAAAAATCGGTATTCCTACTTCTATACAGAACGTGGCGTCAGGATTGTCGTTTTTATTTTTAACAGCACTTGTAAATACTATGGGTGTTATGGCATCTGCGGCTGTAGGTGCCGTGGGTAAGTTAAACGGTTTTGCCATACTTCCGGGTATTGCAATGAGCACCTCAATATCTGCTATGAGTGCCCAGAATATCGGTGCTAAAAAATACAAGCGAGCCTCAAAAACCATGTATACAGGCGCCGCTATTGCCCTTGGTATCAGTATTGTGATTTTTGCGCTTGTGGGTATTTTCCCTGAAGCTTGTATGAAAATGTTTGGCAGTGACCCCGAATTTATAAAATGCGGTGTAGATTACATCAAATCCTTTAAATATGATTACTTAATCGCACCTATATTTTTCTGTATAAACGGTTTATTTATCGGCTCGGGACATACTACGTTCTCACTTGTTAACGGTATTCTCTCTTCTATACTCTTTAGAATTCCGGCTTCTTTCCTCTTTGGAATAGCTATGAAGATGGGACTCGAAGGTGTAGGATTAGGTGCTCCTGTGGCATCTATTGCGGCCCTTGTGTTGTGTATCATTTTCTACACAACAGGAAAATGGAAAAAAATCGTTATTCCTACCAGTAAAAATTCCTAATTTTAAAGAAGGTAATATAAATGCATGTATATGAAATTTTTAAAGATTTAGCAATTATAATTACCGCCGCAAAGCTTATGGGATTGCTTGCAAGAAAATGCAAGGTTCCACAGGTTGTAGGCGAAATATTGGCAGGACTTTTAATCGGTCCAAGTGTTTTAGGCATTGTGGAACAGACTGATTTTCTCTCCCATATGGCAGAAATCGGCGTAATTCTTATTATGTTCTCGGCAGGTCTTGAAACAAACCTCAAGGATATGATAAAAACCGGTCCTTTCGCCTGTCTTATTGCCATTTGCGGTGTGTTTATACCACTTATATGCGGAACGCTTCTCTATATGCTCTTTTACGGTTTCGCAGCAGTAGGCTCGTACCACTTCTACAAGGCGGTATTTATAGGCGTAATTTTGACCGCCACATCAGTAGGTATTACTGTCAAAGCATTGGCAGAGTTGGGTAAATTAAAATCTACTCTTGGTACTACAATAGTGAGTGCCGCAATTATCGATGATATTATCGGTATCGTTGTTTTGACTGTGGTTGTAGGCGTAGGCGGAAATAACTCTGCCGGCAGTGCCGAGATATTATCTGTAATTATAAAAACACTACTCTTCTTCGTGTTTGCAATTATTGTGGGCTTAATCTTTTACAAAATATTTAAAGAGCTTGACAAAGGTCATCACATACGCACCCAGAGAATTCCTATTTTCGGGCTTGCTCTTTGTATGGGGCTTGCGTATTGTGCGGAGAAGTTCTTTGGCGTTGCCGATGTAACAGGTGCATACCTTGCAGGTATCATTCTTTGTAATATACACGACGCCGAATACATCGACAGAAGAATGTCTATAAGCTCGTATTTGATGTTCGGCCCTGTGTTCTTTGCAGGTATTGGCTTAAAAACTGACATTCAGGGAATGACATCTATGATGCTACTCTTCTCTGTGGGCTTCGTTGTTGTGGCGTTGCTCTCTAAAGTTATCGGCTGCGGTTTAATCTCAAAAGTGTGCGGCAATTCCACAACAGAGAGCCTAATCATCGGCGTAGGTATGATGACACGTGGCGAGGTAGCGCTGATAGTTGCACAAAAAGGCTTATCGGTTGGACTACTCGACCCCATATACTTCACTCCGGTAATTATATTGATCGTGGTATCGTCAATACTGACTCCTATAATATTGAAAGTATTATTTAAAAGAAGAGAAAAAACTGAACTAATTTCAGATTAAAAAAAGGCGCCCTACGGGCGTCTTTTTGCATAAATTGTAAAAACTTGACAAATTTATACATTTTGTGCTATACTATATTCGGTATTAATTTGGGTTCTTGAAATTAATATGAGGAAGGTGCTAATCGTGATTGAAAGAAGCGATATCTCCCGGGTAAAAGACACAATTGAAAAAAATATAGGTAATCGTGTGAAAATTACTGTAAAAAAAGGCCGCAAGCGTGTAACCATACGTTACGGCACAATCAAGGCGGTATACCCTCACACCTTTAACGTGCTTTTGGAAAATATTTCTGTCTTTGCAGAAACGCAAAGAGCAGTATCGTTAAACTATGCTGATATATTGACAGGTCAACTTTCTCTTACGCTTACCGAAACAGACGAAGCTATTAACTAAACAAGTTATTAAAAAGGCTGTGGTGCTTACTACAGTCTTTTTTATTGTTTTTGGCTGTTTGTTTTTTAATCTATCTTGCTTTTGCAAAAAATGTGTTGACTAATTGTCTGCTTGATGTTAATATGATAAGTACTGATTATATAACTTATGGAGTGATTTTACAATGAAAATTGCATTTTCGACTGTCGGTTGTCCCGAGTGGTCGTGGACTGACATCTCAATAATGGCCCAGGACTTGAAATTTGACGGTATCGAGCTACGCGGTCTTGAAAATGAAATGAACCTTGCAAAGGCACGCCCTTTTACAGATGCAAATATAGAAAGCACATTGGCTAAACTCAAAAAGGCAAATCTTACGATTTCTTGTCTTGCTTCATCTTGTTTTTTAGGCGGAACAGATGACGAGGCAGAAGTTCTGGCAGAGGGTATTCAGAATATTGAATTAGCTGCAAAAATCGAATGTAAATATATAAGAATTTTAGGTGACAGAAACCCTGACCCCAAAGAGCCTATTGACGATGCAAGAGTAATTAAATTATTGCGCGAACTCGCACCCAAAGCAGAGGAAAAAGGCATCTATCTTTTGGTGGAAACATCAGGTGTATATTCAGACACCAAAAGGCTAAAGGACGTTATTGACGCAGTAGATAGCCCCTACGTTGCAGTGCTTTGGGACATTCATCATCCTTACAGATTTATGAATGAAGCACCTGAGGTAACCTTTGAAAACATAGGCAAATACTTAAAATACATACACATCAAGGACTCCGTTGTGGAAAACGGCGCCGTTCAGTATAAAATTTTAGGCGATGGCGATATTCCCGTAACTGAAATTTTAGACCTTTTGAGAATTTCAGGCTATGACGGATTTGTGTCATTGGAGTGGGTTAAGCGTTGGAACAAAAATTTAGTAGATGCTGCTATTGTGTTCCCTGCTTTTGCCAACTTTATGTCCGATTATTTAATCGGCTCACCCAACAAACTCTATGACAACAACCAGGGCACAGGCAAATACCCGTGGCCCAAAGAGCATCTGATTGAGTGCACATTCCCCGATGTATTAGACAGAATATGCGAAGAATTTCCCGAGCAGTATGCTTTTCGTTATACAGAGCTTGACTACACAAGAACTTACCCCGAATTCCGCGAGGACGTAAATCGTTTTGCTCGTTCTTTGATTGCAATGGGCGTTAAAAAAGGCGACCACGTTGCCATCTGGGCAACACACGTTCCCGCATGGTACATCACATTCTGGGCTACAACTACCATTGGTGCGGTTTTGGTTACTGTAAACACAGCATACAAAATCCACGAGGCAGAATATCTCCTCCGTCAGTCTGACACTCATACTTTGGTTATGGTGGACAGTTGCAAGGATTCAAACTACATAGAAATAATGAAGTCCCTTTGCCCTGAACTGGAAAACTCAAAACCCGGCGAACTTAACTCCAAAAAACTTCCCTGTCTTAAAAACATTGTTACTGTTGACAGCAAGCAGCCCGGTTGCTACTCTTGGGACGAGGCTATGGCTTTGGCTGATTCTGTGGACAGATCCGAAGTTGATAAAATGCGTGCAAAAATCAATATTCACGACGTTTGTAATATGCAGTATACATCAGGTACTACGGGCTTCCCCAAGGGCGTTATGCTTACACACTACAACGTAGTAAACAACGGCAAAGCCATCGGCGACTGTATGGATTTATCTACTGCTGAACGTATGATGATTCAGGTGCCTATGTTCCATTGCTTTGGTATGGTGCTTGCTATGACAGCGTCTGTTACTCACGGCACAACTATGTCGCCTATGCCTACATTCTCACCAAGAAGGTCATTGGCTTGCATAAACAAAGAAAAAATCACCGCATTCCACGGTGTTCCTACAATGTTTATTGCTATGCTCGGTCACGAGGACTTTGAAAAGACTGATTTCTCATATATGAGAACGGGCATTATGGCAGGTAGCCCCTGCCCCATCAAAGTTATGGAAGACGTAATAAACAAAATGAATATGAAAGAAATCTGTATTACCTACGGTCAGACAGAAGCATCTCCCGCTTGCACCATGAGTTGGACCGATGACTCTATCGAAACCCGTGTAAATACAGTAGGTCGTGCAATATACGGCGTAAAATGTAAGATTGTTGACCCTGAAACAGGCGAAGACCTTCCCGATAATGTAGACGGTGAATTCGTTGCTAAGGGTTATAACATAATGAAAGGTTACTACAAAATGCCCGGTGCGACAGAAGCCGCAATCGACGAAAACGGTTGGCTCCACACAGGCGACTTGGCACGTAGACTTCCCGACGGTAACTATAAAATCACAGGTCGTATCAAGGATATGATTATTCGTGGTGGCGAAAATATTTACCCCAAGGAAATCGAGGACTTTATCTATACTCACGAAAAGGTTCAGGACGTTCAGGTAATCGGTGTTCCCAGTGAGGCTTACGGCGAAGAAATTATGGCATGCGTAATCTTAAAGCCCGGTGTGACATCATCGGAGGAAGAAATCAAGCAGTACGTTTTAGACCATATGGCAAAGCACAAGGTGCCGAGTTTTGTAGCGTTTGTAGATGAGTTCCCCATGAATGCGGCAGGTAAAATCTTAAAATACAAAATGCGCGAATGGGCGGTAGAATTACTCAATCTCCAAAAAGCAAATTCAATAGAAACAGCATAAAAAAAGACGGATGGTTAAACCATCCGTCTTTTTTTTATTTAAAGAAATGCTTCTCAACTTCAGCGCACAGGTAATGATATATGGGAAGATGAAGTTCCTGAATTTTGAAGGTTTCATTTTCAGGCGCGATAATACATATATCTGATATATCGCGCAAAACTCCTCCGTCCTTACCTGTAAAAGCGATAACAGTCAAGCCCATTGCTCGTGCAACTTTTACCGCTGCCGCTACGTTTTTGGCGTTTCCTGAGGTGCTCATTGCTATTAGAATATCTCCGCTTTTACCAAGACCGAATACGCTTTGCGCATACATTAGTTCAGGGTCAACATCGTTACAAAAAGCAGAATTTAAAGCATTGAGTGACACTAATGAAATTGCAGGAAGCCCCCATTGCAGTTTGTTTAATATTTCATCGTCTATTTCGGCAAAGTTTTCTTTCATATTAGCCTTTTTCTTATCGCACAATGGTCTCAATGACAAAAAGCCTTTCATAAGCTCTCCGACTATATGGTCACAGTCAGCACAGCTTCCGCCGTTTCCGCAAAGTAGGATTTTGCCTCCGTTTTCGTAGCAAGTTATCATTGCATCCTTTGCTTTTTCTATAGCATCAATGCATTTTTCAAACTTTGGGTATCTTGTAAGTAATTCGTTTTTCATTTTCTTCCTCCTATAAAAGTGCTGTGGCAACAGCCGCATAATCACCTATATTTTCATCAAGAGAAGCCGCCACTACTCTGCAACATTCAGCGGATACCGACAGTGCTTCTTTTTTAATTTCTTCTTCTGCGTATTTCCACAAAAGCTCTCGGCTTCTTGCAAATATACTGCCTATTACTATCACTTCAGGATTTAGTATATCAATCAAAATTGAGAGACCTTTGCCTAAGTTTCTTCCCGAGATGCGATAAACCTCTATCGCT
The DNA here is from genome assembly GCA_045591015.1 of Congzhengia sp. Lineage (GTDB taxonomy): Bacteria > Bacillota > Clostridia > UBA1381 > UBA9506 > Congzhengia. The sequence goes on along the minus strand of JAZNSC010000002.1, from coordinate 35,762 downwards.
TTTTCGTCGCCTTTTTGTGCTCGTTGGGCAATTTCTTTTGCAGTTATATTTTCACCGAGAAGTTGCTTTCCTAATTGGGCTATTCCGCCACCACTGCAAAATCCCTCAAATGAGCCTTCCTTTCCAAAGCCGACGGGGCCTGTTTTTTCAAGTCTTATATGACCTACCTCGCCTGCATTTCCGTTGGTGCCTGAGTATAACTTGCCATCTAAAATCAACCCTGCTCCAAGACCTGTGCCAAAGGTAAGAAATACTACGTTTTTGCACCCTTTACCTGCACCGAATTTCCACTCTGCAACAGCACAGGCATTGGCATCATTTTGAAGATTGACGGGGACGTTATAATGTTTTTTTAATTTTTTTACTATTTCGACATAATCCCACCCCGGAAGATTTGGAGGGCCTAAGATAATGCCTTTTTCAGAATCCAAAGGACCACCACAGGAAACGCCGATTGCGTCAGGCTTTTTATCAAGTATGCCATCTGCCATAAGAATCAACTTTTCTATCATCTCGTCAGGCGTGATGTTTGTGTTGGTTTCGCATTTTTCTTTTTTAATGAGATTTATTTCTTCGTTTTCCCAGGTTGCCGTAGCAACGGCACATTTCGTGCCACCTATATCGAATCCAAGAATATACATAATTTAACCTCTTAAATTGTATTTTTCCATAACTTCTTTATACATTTCAAATGAAATTGGAGGATAACCGCAAAGGTAGTGGTTAAAGCCACGTTCTCCATCAACTTCCCACTCAAAGTACAAAATCTTCTGTTCTGAATGGTATACGGGAATTCGTGCGATTTTTGTGCATGTATTGGCGCAAGCCTCAAATTCTCCCGTATATATAACCTCGCCCGTGCTTGTGTCTGTAACCTTGAATTTGCCGCTTTTTTCCGTAGGTGTATCGTTACTTGCAAAAAGTGTAACATGCCAGTCATACACGTCGCTTCCGCAGATTATAAAGGGCGCTTGTGAGCGTTTGTTGTAATAGAACGAAAGCTTTTTGTTGTAGTAGTAATCAACTACCGCATCGGAAAACTGCGGCCAGCCGTCAATTAAATTCCACCATATGATACCTGTTTTCTCGGGTCTGCTTGTTCTTGCACGCTCTAAGAAATATTTGTTTGCTTCTGCTTGTGAAATCTGTGATGCAAGAATAAAATCCTCAGGATTTTCAGGTACTATGCCAAATAACTGACGTACCTGTTTTTCTAAAAGCATCATTCTTGAGTCATCGCCTTTTTGGTCTGATGAGTGCAGAATCCATTCTGCGTTGTTATGATATGGCCAAACCTTATCAGGAGTTATGAATTTTTTGATGCTTTCTAAATCGGGGCAACCGTGGTAGCCAATCTCGCTTACAAAGTGCGATCTGCTCACTCTGTAGAAATCGCTCTTGAAATAATCTCTGGGCCCCCACAGATGGTCCTCGACCAATGGGGTATTTCTTATCTGTGTCATCACACCCCTTTGCTGCATTTCGCCTGTGATATAGGGAGAGCTTGGAATGTAGGGACGTCCTATGTCGTTGAGCTCTACACACTTCGGCAGAATTTCGCGTGTGATGGGGTTGTTTTCGGGGTTGTATTCATAGGTTGAGGCATCTACCTCATTGTCCCCTGCCCAAACTACCAAAGATGGGTGGTTGCGCAGCTTTCTTATAACTGCTGTGGCTTCCTTTTCCATTTGTTTTTTGAATTCATCATCTTCGGGGTAAGATGCACATGCCATAGCAAAATCCTGCCATACCATTATGCCGTTTCTGTCGCAAAAATCAAAGAACTTATGGTCCTCGTACACATTACCGCCCCAGCAACGAACAATATTTCCGCCGCTTTCTTTTAAAAGTTCTAATGCCTTATCATAGCGTGCCGCATCATTAGAATGGAATGCATCCATTGGTACCCAGTTTGTACCTTTGACCATAATTTCGTTGTCGTTTACCAAAATTCTGAATTGACCGATGTCTTCACCCAAAGGATCGCGACGGTCAAACTCAACTTTTCTTATACCAAAATAGATTTTTTCTTCGTGGATTGTTTTTTTGTTCTTTATGATTTTTGCTGTTCCATCATATACATTAGGCTCGCCGTAGCCGTAGGGGTTCCAGAGCTTCGGGTTTTTCACTTCAAATTCATATGTGCCGAATTTCTTCTTAACGGGAAATTTCACAGAAAAACCGCTATCGTTACCACAAGAGGCAGAAAGTTCTATTTCAACATCTGAAAGATTATCATGCTTGCAATCAAGCGTGTAGAAAAACTTGCACTTAGGTGCTATAGTGAGTTTCATTGCAGTCTGTGTGAAGTCAAAAGGAAATTCAACCGTCTTAAAGAACGTTTGTGTAAAGTAGATTTCGTCACGGACCTCAAGTCGAACCTCACGCCACAAGCCTGCTGTTACCGCTCTTGGCATAATGTCCCAGCCGTAGCAGTGGGGTGTTTTTCTTATGTGTCTTGACTCTAAATTTTGTGGGTTATTTAAAACTTTAAGAGTATAATCCTTGTCCTCTGCGGCAACCGTTACCGAGGAAAGATGCACTGTGAGTGTGTTTTCGCCTGCTACTAAAAATTCATCAATCTTAAACTCGTGAGTGATGAACATATTGTCGCTTTCACCGATTTTTTTGCCATTCAGGAAATATTCTGCTAGACAGTCTACTCCCTCAAAAACGAGGTATACGTTTTCTTTTTCATCGGGTGCTGTGAACGTGGTTTCGTACCACCACTCGTAATCTTCATATTTTTCGTTTTCTAAAATATTCATTCCCATATATAAGTTTTCGGGAAGATGGCCGTTTTTTGATAAGTCAAGTTGAACACAACCGGGCACTTCTGCCGGTAGTGTTATAAATTCGTCTGTATTTTCGGTTTGTTTTTTTCCTTTTAGGCTCCATATTCCGTTAAGAGATATTTTTTTCATAAGAACACTCCCTTTCTTATCATAATTGTAAATTATAATTTCGGCGCGTGCAATTACAATATAAAAGCAAATCGTCAGTTTTTTTGGATTTTTGTTTACAAAACTTACTTTTTCAGATATAATTATGGTAGAAAGTTTTAGGAGTAGATTATGAATAACTTTAAAAATTACAAAAGACTGCAAATTGAAAACGGAAAACATCTAACGGTCACAACTCATATAGCACCAAAGGACTTCCCTATGCATTGGCACGATTACTTTGAAATCGAAATTGTACTCTCGGGTACGGGTGTCTGTGTTGTGAATGATACGGAATATGATATGTCAAAATACAATATGTTTTTTCTTACTTCTACGGATTTTCATTTTATTAAAATTACAGAAGAAGCAAGGTTTATAAATATTTCCTTTGACGTTGATATGATAGATGAGCGCGACCTTTCGCAGTTGGTTTTGTCGCAGACAGAGCACGGCTATTGTCTTTCTGCTGATGAATACGAGCGAATGATTTCGGCTGCACTGCTCTTAGAGCACGAGTGCGAAATAAACGGTGCCTGTCAGAAGCAGTTGTTACAGTACATATTGGGCTTTGTTCTGCAAAGAAACAAAAAAACTCCCGACGGCAGCGCAAATCTTGAACTCTATAGCGGTATAAAAAAGGCCATGATTTATATGGAGCTTCATTTCAGGGAAAACATCACTCTCAAGGATTTGGCAAAGGAGGCAGGCTACCACCCTGCATATTTCAGCGAGATTTTCAAAAAAACCACCGGAAAATCCTATATCGAGGCATTGACAAAACTCAGGCTCGCTTATGCAAAATCCCTACTTTCAAATGGTTTTTCGGTGGCGGATGCGTGCTTTTTATCAGGGTTTGGGTCACTTTCGAACTTTTATACTTTATTTAAAAAGAAATTCGGTTCATCCCCAAGCGGATACAGTAAAAAACAAAAGGAGTAAATTATATGGCTATCACTTTATACAACAAAAGATATTATGCTGACGAGCCCTTTATAATCAAAAGAAATAAATCCGCAGAATTTGCAGAGGAACCTATGCACACTCACGATTTTATCGAATTTATGTATGTATATAAAGGGAAATCTCAACATACAAAGGACAGCGAAAACTTTTCTATGGGAAAAGGCGATTTGCTCTTTATCAATTACGGCAGTACTCACGGCTACACTTCTGACGGAAACTTTGAGTATGTAAACGTAATTATTAAGCCTGATTATGTAAGCAAAAGCCTTACAGGAGTGGAAAATGCTTTTGCTCTGCTTACCTTGGCAAACTTTAAAGAATTTTCCGAAAAACTCAACCGTGCAAAGTCTCATATTCATTTTGATGAAGCAGAAAGAACACAAATAGAAACTCTCATCGAGTTTATGGAAAAAGAAAGAGAAAATCAGTCCTCGGGAAGCGAGGTAATAGCCCGCTCTGCTTTGGACATTTTCTTGACGTTAATTTTCAGAAAAATGTCTCTTCCTTTAAGCGACCGTATGTATCTGAACTCCGAGTTGCTTGAATATATAAAAAACAACTGCGGTGAAGATATGACGCTTAATAAGGTCGCTGCAATGTGCTTTTACAATCCGTCATACTTCAGTCGTGCTTTTAAGGGCTTTTCGGGATTTGGCTTTACAGAGTATCTTACAAAGTGCCGCATCAAAAGGGCTTGTGAACTTCTGATATCTACCGAACTCAGAACTGATGATATTATGGCAAAATGCGGTTTTTCCAACAGAACGAGATTTTTTAATAAATTTTACGAGGAAACGGGTCTTTCGCCCCACAAATATCGCAAATATAAAAAATAAATACTTTTTTGGTAATTATGTGCTCTTTTATTCGCCATATTTCTTTGTTATAATTTAACTGACACATCAAAGGAGGAACTTCTATGAATGTTAAATTAAACAAGGCTGAATTAAGAGATAAAATCCTTGCCTGCTGGATTGGTAAAAACATCGGCGGTACTATCGGTGGCCCTTACGAGGGTGCTACTGAAATGTGGGATATTACAGGCTTTAAGACTGCAAAAGGCGAGCCATTACCCAATGATGACTTGGACTTACAGATTGCATGGCTTATGACCTTAGAGCGCGTTGGCGCAAAGGCATTGGACGCTAATGCACTTGCTCATTCATGGCTTATGTATCTTACACCTTTTTGGAATGAGTACGGCATAGCAAGAAAGAATCTTAAAATGGGACTTTTGCCCCCTCTTTCGGGTGAATATGATAATAAACTCTGGAAAAACTCAAACGGAGCATGGATCAGAACTGAAATCTGGGCAAGTCTTGCTCCCGGTTTTCCCAATATTGCCGCAAAATATGCCATTATGGATTCAAGCGTCGACCACGGCCTCGGCGAGGGAACTTATGCATCTATTTTTACTGCAGCAATGGAAAGCATCGCTTTCGTTGAAAAAGATATAAGAAAAATCGTTGAAACTGCTCTTACATACATCCCTGCGGATTGTCGTACAGCCCAGTGCATAAAATGTGTACTGAAAGAATACGATAAAGGAACACCTTACCGAAAAACGCGAGAAAAAGTCGTAGAAATCACAAAGGATTTGGGTTGGTTCCAGGCGCCCAATAATCTTGGGTTTGTTGCTATCGGTCTTATTTACGGTGAGGGAGATTTCAAAAAATCACTTATTTATGCAGTAAATTGCGGCGACGACACAGACTGCACCGCAGGTACTGTAGGTGCTCTTTTGGGTATTGTTGGCGGTACTGCAGGTATTCCTCAGGATTGGCAGGAATACATCGGCGACAGAATTGTTCAGATGTGCATAAATCCCCAGTATCTCAATTTGATTCCTAAAAACTGCAACGATTTCACAGACAGAGTTATGAGTCGTATTCCTGAACTTTTGGATGCAAATAAGGTGTGCGCAGAATATACTGACGGAGAAAGCGAATACAACAAGGACGAGGCATTTAAGGTTCTTGAAACTTATGCTTCCGACTACTATAAACGTTCTCCCCTTTCATACGACATAAACATTCCCGGATTTTTAACTGCAAGAGTGGAATTAGATGAAGAACCCGTTGTAATTCACGAAAAAGAATTTAAATTTACAGTTAAATTCAAGCAACTCATATCACAGGAGGCTCTTCAGGGGGCTGTGAATATAACACTTCCTGAGGGTTGGAGCGCTCAATACAGAAAATCCATTCATGTTGCAAAGGGTCGCGATATTATGGATGTATCAATGCCGTATATGATTTATGATGTTTATTCAGACCTTGAAGTTACAATTATTCCAAATGAGAATATCAAGCCCGTTAATAAGCTTTATGTTAATGTGGAGCTTGATTCAAACTGTATTCCTTTTACAATCCCCGTAACACTTTTAGGTTAATAAAAAAAGCCACTGCAGAAAAGATGTAAGCATATAAAAAAAGTTCGTCGATAACTCGACGAACTTTTTTTGTTTTCTACTGCTCTTTTAAGATGTTTTTTCTGTATTCTCTGGGGGTTGTGGACATTGTTTGTAAGAAAAGTCTGTTAAACTGTCTTAAACTCCCGAAACCGCATTCGTAGCAGATTTCGCTGATGCTTTTTTTGCGCTTAGAAAGGAGCGTTATGGCCTCTTGTAGTCGGAAACTGTTTACACAATCCACAAACTTGAATTTGAATTTCTTGGTAAAAATACGGCTCAAATAAACATAACTCACGTTAAGGTCTTTTGCCATTTCCTTGAGCGTGATATTCTTTGAAAAATGCTCGCTTATATAAAGCAGAGCCTCAAGGCATAAATCATCAGGCTGATTATAAGTAATCAGGTCATTATCGCGCAGAAACTCGTTCATTATCGTAAAGAAAAGGTAGTTAAGCCCGATTAGGTTGCCGTCGGTATTTTTAAGGTCGTGGTATATTTTTTTGACTAAATTATTCGAAAAATTACAACAGGATTTTTGAGGAGTTTTTCCCGCAAAGCACAAGTCCCAGTTGGAAATCATTTTGGGAGATATCTGGAATGTGAATATTTTCGAAGTTTTTCCTTCCTCGGTGTAGCATTCGTGCTTTTCAAAGGGCATTATGACTATTGCGTCCCCTGCTGTCATTTTATATGTGTGTTTTTCCTTTTCCCATATAATTTCTCCCGACAACACAAAGCAAACCTCAAAGGCATAATGGCAGTGCGTGGGAAATATATGATTTGTCCATTCGCAGAACTCGTAAAAATTCGCGCTTTTTATTCCGTTAAGGGAAAAAATCGTATTCATTGTTTAATCCACCTTTTTGTAATTGGTTGAATTTTGTCTATAATTGTATCATAGTTTTCTTGTTTTAACAATACTCTTTTTAATATAATTAAATTATCTTAACCACGAACTAAAGGAGGAAGTAAGATGGAAGCAAAATGGATAACCGCAGTACCCGTTCATAACGATGTGTCGTTGTATGTTTTTAAAAAGAGTTTTACCGTAAATTCGGCTGTTGAGAGTTTCTTTGTGAACATCAGCGCCGATACGAGATACCGCTTGTATATCAACGGAAGGGAGCTTGCTCACGGCCCCTGCAAAAGTTCGCAGCAAGTAAAGCACTACGAGCAACTGGAATGTGCAGATGCTATCGTCGAGGGCGAAAACGAAATCGTTGTTCACGTATTACACGTTGCACCTCAGGAAAGTTTCTATTTTTCCACTGCATATCATAAGGAAAAGCCAGCACTGTATTTTGACGGTACTCTGACTACAAAGGACGAAACGGTAAAAATAGTTTCTGACGAGAGTTTCTCCGTGTGTCGCGCTACAAATATGAAATACTTGCGCTACAACAATTCTATGCTTTCTTTGGCTCCCTTTGAAATAGTTTACGGTACGGATGCCTACGAGGACTTAAAAGTCGAAGTGATGTACACACCCGATTTAGAGGCTAACGGCTACGGCTCATGGGGTGTAAAGCAACTTTACCGCATGCAGAAAAGACCTATACAAATTCTTGAAATAAAAGAAAAATCGCCCCTTAAAGCAGTTCGTGAATATTACGACGAAGATGGAAATTATAATATCATTTTAGACCCTGAAGTTTACACCACCTCAATGCTCCGCTATGAATTTTGCGCTCCCAAAGGCACAAAAATAAATATGATATACACAGAGTGTCCGCTGACAAAGGCTGAGGACGGCACATTACATAAAGATATGCGCGATAATGTCTACGGCGAAATCCCACGTGATGATTACTTCGATGAGGTATTTACATCAGGCGACGCTCAGGTTTATGAGCCTTTCTGGTATCGTGTGTTCAGGTTTATTCGTGTGGAATTTTCACAAAAGCCCGAGTATTTCCAAGCCTTTGCTGCAAAGTACACTTATGACTTTGAAAAGGATGCCATAGCAGGCGGTATAGGATGGTTTGAATGTTCCGATGAAAAGTATTCAAAGTTGTGGGAAATAAGCCGCAATACCATTGAATGCTGTACGCACGAAACCTTTGTTGATTGTTCTTTCTACGAGCAGCAGCAGTATGTAGGAGACGGAAGATTTGAGGCAAATTATGCCTGGAAATTTTCTAACGACAGCAAGATGCAAAAGAAACTCATCATCGACACTGCTCATTCAATGCAATCTGACGGGCAAATTGCCGCTACATCGCCAAATATGTGGGTACAGATACTTCACATAGCAAACTTCTATTACATCAACCTTATGCGCGAATATCTGCGTTTCACGGGCGACTGTGAATTTATGAAGTCTATGGTTGGTATAATAAGCAGTAACATTGAATATTTCGAAAGCACAAAAACTCCCGAGGGGCTTATTTTCCCTCCTGACGGTTGTTATTTTGTGGATTGGGTAAAAGAATGGAAAGGCGGCCTCCCCGAGGGCGGCGACAAAGCGCCCATGGCAGTATATAACCTGATGTATGCGGCAAGCCTTAAGGATGCTTATGAGATTTGCGAGGCTTGTGGCTACCCTGGTCTTGCCTTGGATTATAAGGCTTTCTACCAAAAAACCATTGACGCCGTAAATAAGCATTTCTTTGACGAAGAGGCAGGTCTTTACAGGGACGTTGCCCACATAAAAGCATACAGCGAGCACGCCGCAGTATGGGCAATAATTTCAGAGGCGGTAACGGGCGACAAAGCGAAAAAATTAGCAGAAAGAATGCTCGATTGTGACGTTATTGCAAAGTCAAGTTTCAGCAAATGCTTTGACCTCTTGCGTGCTTTAGATAAAGCGGGACTATACGAGGAACGCGCTTTGGATGTATTGAAATTGTGGGATGTAATGCTCGACAAGCACTGCACCACCTGGTGTGAAAGTACCACATTCCCAAGAAGTGAATGTCACGGTTGGTCTTGTATTCCTATATATGAAATATCAGCAAAAATCCTTGGTGTAAAGCCTCTTGAAAACGGCTATACAAAAGTACAAATCAAGCCTACACCATTGGGTCTTACATACGCCAAAGGTCGTGTGCCCACGCCTTACGGCTACATTGATGTGTCCTGGACTGTTGATGACGGCAAATTCTCACTTGATGTAAATTCAAGTGATGAGGTTTTGATGGAAATTGTTTTACCAAGCGGAAAAACAATAAATGCTCACACAAATCAATACAGTATAACAGAATAAAAAAATGCGGCTTATTTAAGCCGCATTTTTTATTTTGTTCTTTTCTTTACTATTGCTTCTGTCACGTCGGTAAGAACTAATTCTCCATTTTGGTTATATGCATAGATGGTTATCTCCACTACTCCGTTTTTTTGGTTTCGGCTAGTACAGTTTGTGACTACCGCCTCGCCCTTTAGCACGTCGTTTGCAAAAACGGGCTTGAGCCATTCGATTTTGGTGGATTTACCTGCGAGTAATTCTTCACCGAAAATGTCAACCTCTAAATATTTTGCCCACACAGACATAAAGGACATCACACCAGGGGCAATGAGTTGACCGAAAACTGTGTTTTTGGCGTATTCTTCGTCGGTGTGCAGAGGAATGTTGTCATAGTCACGGGCAAAAGAAAGCATCTTTTCCTTTTCGATAACTGCAGGTGCTATTTCGATTTTTGTTCCGATTTTAATATCTTCAAAATACATATTTTTACCTTCTTTTCTTTTGTGTTTGTTTTAGCCTACGGAATAGTCCTTTTTAAATCCGTGAGCACCGAAGATTTGCCAATTTCCTATGCCGAGTCTTTTGAAAATTTGATCTCTTTCCTCTGTGCATAATTTACTGTCTGTATCAACAGATGTCATCAGTATGGGCGCGTATTGATTATACTCTGCTTGCTCTGCCGTGAGGCCGTGGGTGTTGATGTAGATATCGCCTGTGATTGCCAAGTGGTGTGTATAATCTATCAGTACAATCTCGCCGGGCAGATGTCCGCCCTTCCCCTCATATACTTCAAAATGCAACTCTTCAAAATCAAAAAAGCCTATTTGCGTAAGTGGTTCTTTGAAGTTTTCCATATCGTTCCATAATGGTGTGATTTTTTCGGGGTTTACTGTCTTATAGGACGTGAGAATTTTGCAGATATTTATGTAGGGCTTATGCAAAGGATTTGACTCTCTGTAGCCATCTTTTCCCTCGTATTCACTGGTAAGGCACTTTGCAGTTTTTGTGCTTGTGATTACCTTGTCAAACATAGGTAACAGTCCGCAATGGTCCACATCCGCGTGGGTTACTAAAATTGTTTTTTCCATTGTGTCAAATTCGGGAAGAAGGTTTCTTAACACTTCAAGCATTTCTGCTTCGTAGCAAGCGTAACCGCTATCAACGAACAGTACCTTATCGTTGCTTTTTATTATTATGGTATTGCTTCCGCAAGGCGGCTCGATGAGTGTTATTTCGGTATGCTCCGCCACTTTGTGAGTGCTTATGCGAGGGTTGAAGTTTTTGCCCTTGGACGCACCTAACAGTTCTGCAAATTTACTGATACTGTCAAACGTGCGATAGGGCGACAAGCCCTGCTCGTCAAGTGTCTGCATTGCAAGGTTGACGTGGACTAAAAGTTCGCGGCTTATTTCCTCCGAAAGTCCCACCGCCTGTGATAAGCCCTTGACGTAGGTGTTGTAGAAAATACTGTTGTCGTATACTTTTTCTGCACTGTTGTAGTCTATTACACGAACTTTACAGAGTTTTTCGGCTTCTTTTAGAAATTCTGCAATCTTATCATAATTGTCCACATACAGTCCCATTTTGAAATATTGATAGTCTGTTCCGTTTTCTTGTGAACTGATATATGAGATATTGAAATTAAATTCGCTTATAAGATGCAGAACGTCAGTTACACTACCGGGAACGTCCAAAAGGCAGAACTCTATTAAGACAATGCTCGTTTTGTGTGTATTGCCTGAGAGATAGCCGATTTTCTCCAGTTCGATGTCGGCTTTTTTTAGTTGCTCCTCTGTGCCCTCTGCATCGATAAACAACGTGTGTGAGTCTACCGCTTTATTGTAGCTTACTCGGGTAATATTCACATTTAATGCAGAAAAGCATTTGCTTGCCTTTAGAAATGCTCCGATGTGATTTGGCATAGATGTTACATAGGTTTTTTTCATTTATATCACCTCATTTTGCACTTGAATAAAACAAAAAACTCGTCTCAAAGTTAACCTTGAGACGAGTTGTAATAACCCGCGGTACCACTCAAATTACGAAAATATAATCTTCGTCACTTATCGGGCCCTAATAAGCCCTTTGCCTTTACGCAGCAATACGGAAGGAGTCTACTAGGCGGTTGCCTTTCGGTCCTCCGACTCAGAGGTGATAAGTCATTGGAAAACTCCGTAATTGTCTCGCACCACCCGACAACTCTCTTGACACTTTGCTGTCCGACCGTCCTCTTCATAGTCGTTGTTTGTGATATTCAAATTTGTTTTGTATTATACTCCTATGACTTTGTTTTGTCAAGTGGTTTGAGGTAAAATTTTTATAATGGTGTGGTTGTTTGATTTATTCTGCTGCATTGAGCACATTCTCAATAAATATGCCATAGCCCCTTGTGGGGTCATTTACAAATACGTGAGTTACAGCGCCTACCAACTTTCCATTTTGAACGATTGGGCTACCTGACACGAGTGATGTCAATACGGGACAACAATTTTCTTTAGGAGTTCAATTTGCTAGTTGTCGGGCACATCAAACCTTTCGACATTTTTCTTTCAAGTGCTTTGTATTTATGTTCTCCCGTTGCGTGAACATTAGGTCGCTTCTTTGCTGCAATGTAGATGCCCATACCTGTTCCGCAAAGCAGAATCACTCCTTTAAATTCTCCCTAGGAAATCGTAGCACCTGCCACAAGTTTTTTATCTTTTACCATTTTCACAAAATTTCCTCATCAAAAATCAATTTTAGTAACATAATTGCAAAAAGCCAATGCATTTTTTCTATAGGATGATTTATTCTGTTAGAGAGCAATCTTATTACATTTACATCATTGTCTTTAAGCGTTTTCCACGTTTTATAAGAATCACAAACGGGAATGACCTTATGAAGATTTTTTGCAATCGCACAAAAAACACAAACAATAAAATGACATTGCCCATTGAACTTCAGAGCCGTATTCAAAAACTTCTTACTTCACTTGATCATACGGTATGCTTTGGAAATGAAAGCACAAAAGATTTTGAAAGTTATGCTCTTATTATAGAGATACTTACTGTTTTGAATAATTTTTTGAAAATAAAGAAGATTACAGTTACAGGAAAAACGAATTTTTCCTGAATATACTTTCATACATTGAAAACTCATATCCTGAGCCTGATCTGATGCAAAATATTATAAAAAACTTCGGCATCAGCCGAAGCAGTTTATGGAGATTGTTTAAGTCTGAGTTAAATACAACACCAAATGATTTTGTATATAACACACGCCTAAAAAACGCAGCTCTGCTCTTAAAACGCGGATACGATGTGACTACCACAGCAGAAATGTGCGGTTTTTCTGATTGTTCGCATTTTATAAAGAAATTTAAAGAGCATTATAAAATGACACCATTAAAATATAAAAAAGAAAACTCATAATTATCAACTAAGATAATTATGAGTTTTAATATTTTATGTAGAAATCAATTATTCCGGTTTTGTTTCTAATTTAAGGGGATAATCACCAAGTTTATTAACCTTGAAATTATTATTTTTATACTCTTCGTAATCAAATGATTCAAGTTCATCAATTGCAAGTTTGTGGAATTCATAGAAATTGTACCACCATTCGTAACCACTGCCAAGTTCTGCATTAAGGTAAGCGTCTGCAATATCACAACCCATCTTGGGTGCAACATAGAATGCTCCCATCGCAAGGACATTTACTCCGTTGCCTGTAATTGCACGAAGAGCTGCAGGAACACTTTCAACAACACCTGCGTGAACATGAGGGCACTTACTTGCTGCAACATGGATACCCATCCCCGTTCCGCAAAACAGAAGCGCTCTTTCGAATTCACCCTCAGAAATCATCGCACCTACTCTGAGTCCTACTCTATGAAACATAAGATCCGTATCATTAGGATCAGAATCTGTCTTTACGCCCATATCGGTTATGTCCCATCCTTTTTGGCGAAGATGATCACAAACTGCTTCTTTGAGCGGAAATCCTGCAAAATCTGCACCTACTACAAGTTTCTTATCTTTTATCAAATTCATAAAATTTCCCCCTCAAAAATTTGTTTCAGCAACATAATCGCAAAAAGCCAATGCATCTTTTCTGTGGGATGATTTATTCTGTTAGAGAGCAATCTTATCACATTCACATCATTGTTTTTGAGTGTTTTCCACGTTTTATAGGAATCACAAATCGGAATGTTTTTCTTCTTGCAAAGTTCTTTTGCCCTTCCCACAAACACATCCAGTCCGTTATCGGCTTTATTTATCATACTTTCATATACTTCCCGTGTGTATGAATCAGTTATTTCGTCACTTACTCTATCTGCCATCAGGTTAGGCGTCATAAAAATTATTTCGCTTCCACACTTCCTTAGTTTTTCAAATATTCCTTCAAGGTCTGCAATATAGCCTTCCAGTCTTTCCATGCCATAACAACAATCGTTTAACCCGAAGCACACTACCGTCAGGTCAGGTTTGTAAGCACATACATCTCTTTCGACTCTCTGTAATCCACCTTGTGCAGTATCTCCGCTTATACCTGCATAAATCATATTTATCGGCACAGAAGGATAAAGCAACTGCAACAGTTCGCGAAGTTTGGTGTGATATCCTTCCTCTACGCGAAATTCCGTCTGGAAGCTTTCACTCCCTGTCTTATAAAGTTCAAAACAACCTTGTGTTACGCTATCTCCCAAAAAAGCTATCGTAATCGGTGCATTTTTATAAACATCCTTTTGTTTGTTTTTTATTTTTTCAAGAATTTTCATTGTTTTCATACTCCTTCGTAGCTGAATTCTTTTCATAATAGACATTTATTTTATCAGTAAGATTTTCTTTTAAAACAGAGCATAGCAATTCCATTTTTTCATCAGGTTGACTTTGCTCTCCAAAATCGGTATACTCTCTCCCCACCATGCTATATTTGGAAGAAGCCATATAATTGTATTTCAAAAGTTCTACACCAACAATACCGGTTCCGAAAGTATTTATTATCCGAGAAAACTCTATCATACTTTGCTCGTTGTCATTCACTCCGGGAATCAACGGAATTCTGATTATTATGCAATTATGAACATTTGAAATTTTTCTGATATTTTCTATTATGAGTTCGTTAGATGCACCTGTGTATTCCCGATGTAATTTACCGTCAGGAATTTTCAAATCTGCAAAAAACAAATCAATAAACGGGTACATCTTTTTCACGTTTTTCCAAGGTACAAAAAAAGCACTTTCGACTGCTGTGTGAATTTTATTATCCTTGCAAGTTTTTGCAATTTCAGATAAAAATTCAGGATATAAAAGGCATTCTCCTCCGGAAAATGTAACGCCACCTCCTGAGGAAGTATAATAATGTGAGTCCTTATTTATTTCTTCAAAAAGTTCCGAAACAGTCTTCTCTTCGCCGCACAAGCTGAGTGCAAGCGACGGACAGTTTTCAACACATCTGCCACAAGCGCTACATCTTTCGCGCACAAAAATCATATCGTTTTTTTGTATTTTATGACGTTCTGGACAATTCTCAACACATTTACCACAATGAATGCATTTTGACGGCGTGTAGAGAACTTCCTTTTGCAAAAACTGCGTTTCCGGATTATGACACCATTTGCACTTAAGAGCACACCCTTTAAAATATACAACCGTTCTCACACCGGGACCATCATGCAGAGAGCCTCTTGATATATTTGTAATTAGAGCAGTTACAGACATGAATGTTTTGTCCTTCCGATAATATGATTTTGAAGTTCAGGTGAGAGCAGATTGAATTTTTGGCTAAATCCCGAAACTCTTACTGCAAGATTGTTGTACTTTTCCGGATATTTTTGTGCATGGATAAGTGTATCTGCATCAATAGTATTAAACTGCACATTCTCAAGGCCTTTTTCACTGCTTGCAAAGAGTATATCTGCAAGAAGCGGGATGTTTCTGTCGGTAAACAATTTCGGGTCAACCTCAACAATTGCCGAAGTCGTACCGGGTGTGCGTTTTGTAGGTAATTTGGCTATTGAATTGAGCAAAGATGTCAATCCGTTAAAGTCCCTTCCCTGCATCGGTGATACGCTATACGCTATAATTTCTCCTTTATGTCTTCCATCGGGAGATGCTGCGCTGAGTTTACCGTGGTCCACCATCCAAAGAAATGTAAATGGCTGAGCATGGAATGAAAGTCCGTATTTTTCGGAAAATTCTTCAAGGTAATCGCAAGCACTGTTTACAATATCAACTGCGATTGAGTCCACACTGTCAATGTCATTTCCGAATTTTGCAGCTTTGTTAATAAATTCCAGTCGTACACTTTCATCAGGAAAATCATTTTCCAAAATGTTTTTTAATTCGCTTAGTGTATACTTCTGTTGTTTGTATACAAACTCACGAATAACCTCAAGTGAATCGGCAAGGTTTGGTATTCCACCAAGCATAATCTGGTAATAATCGTACTTTGCGCCTGCATCATTAAAGTCTTTTCCTGACTGCATACAACCTTCTGTCAATAATGACTTGTAAGGTCTGGGGCTGTTAATAACCGAACAATCCCTGTGCTTTTTGACAGAGGAACAGGTTAAATCAAGAATATGGTAAATCTGTTTTTTTATAGCCTCATAAAATTTTGTATAGGTGTCAAACGAATTAAGCTCACCGGTTTTTATACCTGTGTTAAAACCAGGATACATCATACTGTTTCCGTTGCATAATACATACTCAACTGCTTTTAGCAGGTTGGTTTCACCGGTTACGGCATGGGGATTGGATTTTCCCGGTATAACGGTTTCAACACATCCGATTTGAGTGTAGTCGTAGGCATCTTCCAAGGAGATTCCCTTGCTTGTAAGAGCAGGAATCATCACATCATCATTAAAGAAGAACGGAACACCTTTCTGGACATGACCTACCACCTCGAGAGCGCGTTCAATAAATTTCTTTTCCGTATTTTTTGAGTAACGAACTGACATACAGCGTATAAAATCAAGCTGTTCGGTGGCATCAAGCATCATATAAGAAAGATCGTTGACCTGACTACTTCCGTCAGAAGAAGTTCCGCCGACACATGACTGCTGAACATCGTAATTTAAGTATAGTTTAATCCATAAGCAGCATATCAGTTCAAAAGCGTCTTCTTTTGTCAAAATTCCTTTTTCGATATCCGCTTTGTAATATGGATAAAGTATCTGGTCAAGTCTGCCGAGAGAATTGGCATTGATATGGTCCTCCCAGGTGTTGATGACATGCGCAAACCATAGTGCTTGCAGTGCTTCTCTGAAATTGGATGCGGGTTTTTCGGGAACATTTTCACACGCATTTATAATATAATCCAAATCCTTTTCAAGATAAAGTTCGTTTCCGGAAGCCTTAATTTTCTTTGCTTCTTCTGCGTATTTCCTGCCCATCTTACAGGCTGATGTACAAAGGCTTTTCATGGAAGAATAAAGCGGATTTGTTCCGTTTTTCTTTTCGTACTCTATAACTTCTTCAAGCAATCCTTTGAACCCAAGTTTCAATACTTTTTCGTAATTTATTACACTATGATTAGAGTCGATACATCTTCCGATGGCTGCCCACTCTGCCATTGAATCCTGTTCGGCTTTTGTAAGTTCGGGAGAAACAGATTCAGTCAGTTCTTTTTTTCCTTTTATGTATTCAAAATATTTATCCAGATCCTCGTCGCTGATGCCGTTTAGTTTTGCTAAATTCCGATGTTCTTCCGTGTCTTCGGGCGCAAAATATTCGTTGTATTTAGAGTCAGGAAAGTTAAAACCTACAATCAATTCTCCGGGAAGAATAACAGGTGTAAAGTTATTTAAAACATTAACAATTCCCGATGCAACAACTTCAGAATTCGAAAGTTTGTTATCAGCTGCTTGAGCCATTCCAAGATAAGAGTATACTCTGTGTTGCATACAGTAATAATCTTCGTAGTCGTTTGTGCCAACAACTAAGCGACGCAAAGCCTCGCATCTGTCAGTCAGAGAATACATAGTAAATCGTTTCCTTTCATAATAAATTTGAGAATCTTTGGCTTGCTTTTTATACTCTCTGGGCAAACAACCGAATTCCGCCAGGAATGCTTTGTTGAAACCTCCCAAGGTTTCATAGCCGTAGTTTACTGCGACATCGGTTATTTTAATGCCTGAGATTATATCAATGGCAGCCAACTGGAGACGGTAATGCCGAACATATTTTACAAATGATTTTCCGGTATATTTATTGAATTTAGAGCAAAAATGCCATTTAGAATATCCAAATAGATTTGCAACATCGGATAAGTCTAAACGCTTTTCAATATTGTTATGAATATATTTTAAAACTTCATACACATTATCATCTCCCTCAATTGTAATTATAGTAAAACAGAAACAAAATTTCTACTCCAAAATTGTGTTTTTAGAAACAGAAAATGCCCACCTATAAAAATAAGTGAGCATTCATCTTATTTAATTTTCTCCGCTTCAGCTAACATATTTTCAATAAATATCCCATAACCCCTTGTTGGGTCATTGACAAAAACGTGAGTTACAGCGCCGATGAGTTTTCCATTTTGAATTATGGGCGAGCCTGACACCATTGTTGTCAATATGGGACAACAATTTCCTTTAACAATTCTATTTCTTCTTTAGATGGGACTTCAAACACTTGATTTTTTATCCCCAAGGCTTCATATTTATGTTCACCCATAGCATGATAGGGAAGAAGCTCAACTTTTTCAGGATGGCCGTTTTGTTCAAAGAAGTCTTTGATTTTCTCAAAATTTTCTTTTGTATTATTAACAGATGGAATTATAGGAATTCTGATCCAGATATTAGCCTTTAATTTTAAAAGCTTTGCAAGGTTTTCTAAAACAAGCTCGTTTCCGACACCCGTATATTTTTTGTGTATTTCAGTATCCATGGATTTTACGTCATACAAGAATAAATCGGTGTAAGGAATAATTTTTTCAAAGCTATCCCAAGCGATATGTCCTGCAGTATCAACCGCCGTATGTATGCCGCTTTCTTTGCACCTTTTTAAAATTTCCCAAAGAAAATCAATCTGAATCATACATTCGCCGCCTGAAAAGGTTACGCCGCCATTTGAAGTGTCATAAAAAATTTTGTCCTTTATGATTTCAGCCATCAAGGCATCTGTTGTATACTCTGTTCCGCATATTTCCTTTGCGGATTGAAAGCATATAAAATCCTTGCTGTCAGTTGTCAAATCCTCACATCTTCCGCAGCCAACACATTTCTTCTTATAGAAAAGGATTTCTTTTTGTAGTTTTTGACTCTCGGGATTATGACACCATGCACATTTTAAGTTGCACCCTTTAAAAAACACAGTTGTCCTTATCCCCGGCCCGTCAACAAAGGAGTTCCTTTGTATTTCGAAAATAGTTGCATTCATCATTGTTTTGTTCTCTCTATAATCATATCCTGCCACTCTTTGTTCATTGTAACAAAGCGAGCATTCCAGCCTGAAACACGAACTGACAAATTTTGATAACTCTCCGGGTGATTTTGTGCATCAATTAAAACATCTTTGTTGATAGTATCGATTTGCATAAAATAACCGCCCAATAGCACAAAGGCTTTAATCAGCCCTACAATAGCTGTTGTGGCATTGTCATTATCAATATTAGATGGCACGAAGCCGATATCAAGCGCCGCACCGGTGTATTGTTTTCTCAAATCTGCTTTGCAATAGGATTTTATAGTGGCAACTGCACTATTGCGGTCCGTTCCGGGAGTTGGTGATAAATTGCCGGACAAAATCTCGCCTTTTTTTCTGCCAAACGGTGTAGCCATTCGAGACGGTGCCCATTCAATCTGTCTGCCAAATGTGCTGACACCGCTCACAAAACGAACAGGCGTTTTGTTGTCATATTGACGGCACATATCAGAAAAATCATTCACTATTTTAGCCGCAAGCTCATCAACTTCATCATTGTCATTTCCAAAGTAAACATAATTATTTATTATTTGATTTCTTAATAAATCCTCATTTTCCCAATTGGCTTTGAGTACTTTCATAAAGTTAGAAAAAGAAATTATTTTGTCATCAAATACTGCCTTTTTGATGGCATAAAGACTGTTTGCTACATCAGGCAAGCCACCAATGTGCGGAGATACAACTCTATAGTCGGTGCCGCCCTCGGTGTAGGATAAAACCTTATCAATACAAGATTGCTCGAACAATGATACAACTGTGCAAGGATTAGCCTTTTTGTATTTAAAGCTTTCGTCTTCAAACAAGTTCAAAACCGTTGTTTCGTATATGTTTTTTACTTGATGATGCAGATCAGATAAATATTGATTCAAAAGGGATTCAAAATTTTCAAAATAAACTTCGTCACCATAATCTTTCAAAGTTATGTGTTGCAGAATTCTTAATCCGTCAAAGGGAATATAAGAAAAATTGGTTTTGCCGGGGATTTGCACTTCCCAGCATCCGTCGTTTGCAAATCTTCTTGCCTCTTCGGCTGAATATCCCATACTCTCAAGTGATTCAAGAATCAAATCCTCGTTATATACAGCAACAACTCCGCCACCATAGCGTATCACCTCTGCAACGCGCTTTAAAAGCTTTTCGTTGGTGTTTTTATTGATTCTGACTGTTATGGGGAAATCACTTATGCCGGTTTCTTCGATTATATCCAAAACAAGATAAGTAACCTCGTTGGTTATGTCTTCTCCGCTTTCATCAATTCCGGAAAGAACGATATTTTGATAATGTTGGGCATCGCCACCTGTTGTTGGTTTGCCCGTTATCCATTCACAACCTTTTATGAAAAAGTGCGCCAGGATTTCGCGCGCTTCGTCTAAGGTGATTATATTGTTTTCAAGGTCAGATTTCAGATATTTCCCGAGTAAAACATCAAGTCTGCCGATACCCGGCCAATTTCCGGTCAATCTTAAAAATGCAAAACAAAACCATATACTCTGCACTGCTTCGTAAAAAGTTGTTGCAGGCTTAAACGGGACTTGTTTTAGATTTTTTAATACGTTTTCATATCCCGATTTTTGAGAAAGTGCATCTATGTATCTTTTATGCCATATTTCCATACAATCTATGCAGTGAATGCAGCTCTTGATAAACTCTTTTTTAGATTCATCGGTATGTGATTTTAGTGATTTTTCGGCTTTTTCTTTTATCCCGGTCATTCCGATTTCAAGAACTTCAAAAAAATCCACGGTCAAATGACTGATACTCACCATCGGATTTACGTCTTTGTATACTGCAGGGATTAAGTGTCTGATTGCATTTCCAAGAGTCGCAGCGCCGCTGACAAGCTCGTTTTCGCAAATTCTGATAGGTGCATTTGTTGCGATTTCATAAATTGCCGCATTGTATTTTTCAAGGGATGACATTTTTTCATAATTATCTATATGATTTAGCGAAACGCTTGGTGTTTTAAGAGTGTCAAGTCCATATTTGTGATTTAAGGATTCATATGCAAACTCTCTTGTTTTTTCACTCAGTCGTATTGGCCTTTTCAAACTTGATGATGTATAAAACTCCATAATAATTACCTCTCAAATATTATATTTGAATAAATAATAATATAAAATAGCCATTTTGTACATTGACACATCTATTCAAAATATGTATAATACTATTGGGTGATGATATGAAAATTGAAAATATTGATATAAGATATTATTCTTATTCAGGATTTACATCCTGCTCAAATGATGGAATTAAGCATATAAAGCAACTGCCATACCTTTCGATAGTGCAATCAAAGGTTGGCAGTTATAAAATAAAGCTTGACAATACCGATGAGTATTCTACCGGTGAAGGTGGATTTTTTATTGCACCTTCACTTGTAACACAGAATATAACGCATTGTGCAAATAAGGAATTTAATGAATTTACTGCAAGATATGTTTTTTTAGATGTGATTATCAATAATACTTATCACATTGACGATGTTTTTGATTTTCCCATTGTAACCAATGCGGAAATTTCAAAAATCTTTGACGAGGATTTTGACGAGTATGAAGCCTGTGAGGATGTATGTGACAAAATGCGTTGTTTATACAACATAGTAAAGCATCTGATTTCTATATCCAAAGAAAAAAATATATATCGCAATAGCACCATTTATCCTATAATTGAGTTTATTAGAATAAATTATATGAATAAAATCAGCATATCTGATATGGCAAAAATTATAAAAACATCTGAATCGAATCTGTATGTGATTTTCAAAAAAGCAACCGGAATTTCACCTATAAAATATCTTAACGAATATAGACTGTCAATTGCTTGTGAGCTTTTGCATAATACCGATGACAGTATAAATTCTATTGCAGAAAAGGTGGGCTTTTATGACCAATTCTATTTTAGCAAGCTGTTTAAAACTAAGTATTCCATATCTCCGCAACAATACAGGAAAATAAATTTCTGATTGCAAAAGCGTTCGTTCTCATTTCGACAACGAACGCTTTTTTATTATTTGGATTGTGCTAACATATTCTCTATAAATATGCCATATCCACGAGTGGGGTCATTGACAAATACGTGAGTGACAGCGCCGATGAGTTTTCCATTTTGAATTATGGGTGAACCTGACATTCCCTGCACTATTCCGCCGGTTATATCAAGAAGGCGCGAGTCTGTGATTTTGATTATCATATTTTTATCATCGGGGGCGTAGCGCATTATTTTTTGGATTTGGACTTTATAGCTTTCTATTTTATTTCCGGCTACATTTGCCAGAATTTCAGCCTCTCCTGTTTTGATTTCGGTTTTTGTGGCAACTGGGATTTCATTTTGTGAGTTTATGGGTTTTGTTGTTTTTCCGAAAATTCCTTGCTTGGTGTTTTTTGTTATTGTGCCTATGTCTTCACCCGATATATCAAACACACCGTAAAGCTCACCAGGGTTTCCTCGGCTGCCTTTTTTTACCCCTGCTATATCAGCCAGTGTGATACTCCCCTTGTCAACGGGCATCAGTTCTCCCGTGTCAACATCAGTAATCGGGTGGCCTAATGCTCCGTATGTGCCTGTGTCATCATCTACAAAGGTTACCGTACCTATGCCTGCGGTACTGTCGCGCACCCAGATACCCAGCTTGTAGCCGCTATCGGTTTTTATCGGAGTGGCGGTTTTCGATTCTTTCTTTCCGTTTCGTGTAACCGTCAGTACAATCGGTCTGCCCGAAGATTCTGCTACGATTTCGCCCAGTTGCTCGATTGTATGGAGTTCGCGTCCGTCAGCTGAAAGTATAATATCTCCGTTTTTTATATCTATTGATTTGCCTGTATCGTAGGTTACGCCGTTTTCGTCTTTTAGTTTTTCTGTGCCTACACAAATCAAGCCCTTGGTAAACATTTTGATACCTACCGCCTTGCCACCCGGGGCAAGAGTGAGTTCCGGCGATACTGTTACGCTTACTTCTTTGACGGGTATTAGCCCAAAAAGTTTGACAGTTGCATCATAATCGCCGAAAGCCTCTACCTGAGTTGACGTTTCCAATGTATATGAAACTCCCTTGGGAATGTAGTCCTCTCTTCCCTCGTACACTTTTATATTATCAGGAAAATACACATCACATTCGATAAAAAGCGCCATCGCTGTCACAAGGACAGTGCAGATAATTGCTGTGAGTTTTTTCTTTTTCAAATTACCACTCCTTTCGGTCATACAGATTTATTATTGACCGAATGAATGATTTTAATAACTTAGTTTATGGGAAAATCTTCTAATGATTTAAACGTGTAGCCGTTATTTTTTAAATCTTTTATCACTTTATCTAAAACTTCGGCATTGTCACGAGATACCGCGTGCAAAAGCAAAATCGCGCCATCGTGCACTCCGTCCATTATCTGATTATAGGCGTATCCCGGTCCTTTTTGGTTGTTTGTTTGCCAATCGCAATAGGCAAAACTCCAAAAAACATTGGTGTAACCCATATCGCGCGTGATTTTCAGTGTTCGCTCCGAGTACTCTCCCATAGGCGCTCTGAAAAATTTCATTTCTTTTTTGGTCAAATCGTAAAAGTTCTGTGATAGGTTATCCAGTTCTATTTTTATTTCCTCGTCTGAAACATCGGGGAGGCTCGGGTGATTTACCGTATGATTTCCCACTATGTGTCCCTCGGCGGTCATTCGTTTGATAAGTTCTTGTTCGCGCTTTATGTAAGGGCCTGTTACGAAAAATGCTGCAGGGACTTGGTTTTCCTTTAATACGTCCAAAATCTTAGGTGTATAGCCGTTTTCGTACCCCTCGTCAAAGGTCAGGTAAAGGGTTTTTGGCTCGTTGCTCATATAAATTCCGCCGTATTTTTTTATAAGTTCCTTTGTTGCTTCGGGGATGTCGGGTGGTGCGTTTTTGTTTTTCTTTAGTCCCCAACCGTATTTTTGGTTTTGAGAGTTTGTCATTGCCTCGATGCTTTCTTCGGTTATTTCCGTTTTGAAAACGCTTTTTGTTCCGCAACTTGTAAGCAAAAGTGCCGTCATAAGTAAAGCAATTAGCTTTTTCATATTATCTCTCCTATGAGTTTTTTTATATCATATTATAATTTTTAGAAAAAAATTATATTTTTTTAATTGTTATGTAACATTTATGTTGTATAATATATTTGTGGAATTATACTTTAAAGGGGTGATGAGCTTGGTAATTAAATTCAACGGCAAGAAATATCATTTTACACCGAATCTTAACACATTCTATATTGCATGTGCTTTGATTTTGTCGGTTATATTTATTTTTTCACTCCACTCCTGCACAAAATACAATCGTTCCATTCGTGGTGACAGATACGAGGAGGTTTTGGTGGAACACCCCATTCGCCAGCTCCGTCCATGTGCTGCACCTGACGGCACGCCAACGGCAGATTATTTTTCCATATACCCTCCAAAAGAGGGCGACAAGGTAATATACCTCACCTTTGACGACGGTCCATCTGCCAATGTAACACCGCAGATTTTAGATGTTTTGAAAAAATATCGCGTTAAGGCGACGTTCTTTGTATTGGGTTATCAGGCAGAAAAATACCCCGATATACTAAAGCGAATCGGCGACGAGGGCCACGCCATCGGCAACCATTCATACAGCCACAATTACGCATATATATACTCTTCTCCTCAGGCTTTGCTGGACGAACTCAACAAAACACGAGATATCATCGTATCTATCGCCGGCGAATCTGCTTATGCAGGTGTTATGCGTTTTCCCGGTGGAGCTTTCAGAAATGAAAAACAAGAGTTTAAGAATTTATTATTAGAAAATCAGATACCTTACTGTAACTGGAACTGTTTAAACGGCGATTCGGAAACGACAGCTCCTATTGCTTCCGACTTGATTTCCAGAGCAAAAAGGTCCGCAAGCGGAGTTTCGGGAACGTCACTTGTAATGCTTATGCACGACGCCGGAGCAAAACAAGCAACTGTAGATGCGTTGCCCAATATCATAGAACATTTTAAAGCCGAGGGCTATAGATTTGATACTGTACGAAGAAAATAAAGGGTTGCAAATTGCAACCCTTTACCTTATTAGTCACATTTATAATTTTTGTGGCATCTGCAGTCGTCGTTGTCGCGACAAGGTGTGAAATCACTTGACTCGCGATTTGCACAAGTTATGCGCATACAGGGTTCTTCTCTGTATGAGCAGTTATCGCTATAGTAGTAACAGTTGTTTCTGCAACCGTTATTTCTCCTGCCGTTGTTGCAGCAGAGATTGCGTTTGATGCAGTTTACTATATTACAAATTCCGCACATATTCTTTACCTCCATATAGATTTTGAGATACCTCAAAACATTATATGTCGGATTTTGAAGATTTGTGTTAGTTTTATAAAACCTGAATGAGAGGTGTTTGGTTTGTTTATAAGATTTTTGACCAAAATTTTCATAAAGGACCGCGAAAATGTTTCCAGCCCTTCGGTTCGTACTTCTTACGGCGTTTTCGGTGGTGTTTTGGGTGTTATATGTAATATATTACTCTTTGCCGTTAAATTCTTTATCGGTAACGTAATTGGCTCTATTGCCATAATTTCAGACGCATTTAATAATCTTTCTGACACAGGCTCATCTCTTGTGACAATAATCGGCGCGCGCCTTAGCAATCAGCGCCCCGACAGAGAGCACCCTTTTGGTCACGGAAGAATCGAATATGTGTCGTCCTTGATTGTTTCTTTTATTATTGTTACTATGGGTTTTGAATTGATAAAAAGCTCATTCGATAAAATTTTAGCTCCTGTGAGTCCGGAGTTTAATCCTGTGCTTACTGCTATACTTTTTATTTCTGTTGCAGTAAAGCTTTGGATGCATTTTGCGCTGAAATACTTGGGCAAAAAAGTGAGCTCCGATGTGTTGCTTGCCACAGCCTCCGACAGCTTAAACGATGTGTTTGCCACATCTGCTATTATTGTATCTGTGATTTTGTGCCTTGTTCTTCCGCCCATTGTTGACGGAATAGTAGGTATGGCAGTGGCAATAATGATTTGCATTTCAGGTGTGAAACTCGCCGCAGAAACCATCGGTACTTTACTCGGCACGTCGCCTGACCCGATGGTAGCGAAGCAAATATCCGAAATCATATTGTCCGACGAAGAAATTTTGGGAATTCACGACCTTATCATTCACGATTACGGTCCTGGGCGTACACTTGCATCTGTTCACGCAGAGGTTTCCTGCGAAAAGGACGCTATAATGCTTCACGAAATAATTGATGCTTTAGAAATAAAAATCATGCACGAAACAGGCATCGAAACCGTTATACACACAGACCCGATTTTAGTAGGAAATGCGAGAGTTGATGAACATCGTGAACTCGTAAAAAGTGTCATTGCCGAGATAAATCCCGACCTCGGTATGCACGATTTCCGCATGACAGATGGCGAGAACAGAATAAATCTCATATTTGATTTAGAGGTTCCGTTTGAATTGACAGACATTGAGAGAAAAGAACTCCTCACTATCATACCCGAAAAAATGAAAGAAAAGAATGAGTGTTTCCGTTGTGTTATTAAAATAGACGATAAACCTACATATATGTAAAAAAGAAAGTCGCATATGCGACTTTCTTTTTTTATATTCCGTCTTTCGGGGATTTATCGTTATCTTTTTTATAGTTTCGGTAAAAGGATGAATAATCACGAAATCCTGCTTTTGCAGAGGCTTGTGTCAGGGTCATACCTTGTGAATAAAGTTCTTTTACCATCATTTGTCGTTTTTGTTTGATGTAGTTTTGTACCGTTAAGCCCGTGGTTTTTTTAAATGCACGGCAAAGGTAGTATTTTGATATAAAAAATCTGTCCGACAAATCGTCCAGCGATATATCTTCCGTGAAGTTTTCATTTAAAAAGGAGATAATATCTTTTATTACACTTCTCTGCTCGTCGCCATCAGAAAAAGAAGATATACTGTTTATTATATATAAAATCTCAACCATCGTGCTTTTAGCGATTGGGCTTTCAGGAGATTTAAATTCATCAGAGTATTTTTTGAATCTCATAATAGCATCGAAAAGCCCACTTGAGCGAACGATTTTTGCGTCGATCTTATTTCCTTTATCTTTTGAATTTTCTAAAAATGCCGTTTCGTATTCAGGGCAGTTATTCTCTATAAAAAATTCAGGCGAAACCATCAGCACCAGGCGGTGATAGGCGTGAGGGTTGTTGTGGTATACTCTGTGGAGTTCGTGTTTTCTTATTATGACCACATCGCCCTGCTTCAGAGAATATGAGTTTTCTTCCACAACATATTTTGAATCCCCTTCAAAAAACATATATATCTCATATTCATCATGGCTGTGAAGTTGATAGTATTTGTTTGATACATTTTTATTATTATTTTCAAATCCATAGTAAAATGTTTTATTCATTTTTATCACCTGTTTAAATTATACACCCAAAGAGCAATATTTGCAATATAAAAGTCAATTTTCATAAGGAAAAATTGGTATTTTTGTGTTATTATTAGACTAACACAGAAAGGATGATGAAAATGTACAATTTTAAGTTCAGTGGTTTTTCTGATGAAATCTCAGAAAAAATTGATGTTCAGTTTGAAGTTTTAAACAAATTAGGTATAGAATACTTCGAGCCAAGAGGCATTGACGGAGTAAACATTTCTGCTCTTTCTGACGAAGAAAGAGTCGCTTTAAAAGAAAAAATGGCAAAGTACAACATTAAAGTTTCATCCATTGGTTCACCCATCGGAAAAATTAAACTCACCGACAATTTCGATGCACATTTTGAAATGTTAAAAAGAGTTGTTGATACGGCGCTTTTCCTAGATGCTAAATACATAAGAATGTTCAGTTTCTATCACGACTGCGGAGATGAATGGACTGATAGTGAGCGCAGTGAAGTTTTTGAAAAGTTAACAAAAATGATAGATTACGCAAAAGAACACAACATCGTTCTGTTGCACGAAAACGAAAAAGATGTGTATGGTGACACATGGGCAAGATGTCTTGACCTTATGGAAAATTTATCATGCGAAAACTTCCGTGCTGTATTTGACCCTGCAAACTTTGTGCAGTGTGGACAGGATACCAAAAAGGCATACGATGCACTTGCTCCCTACATTGAATATATGCACATAAAAGATGCAGACGAAAGCGGTCGTGTTGTTCCTGCAGGTCATGGCGCAGGTAATGTGGATTATATATTAGGTAATTTATATAAAAACGGTTATGACGGTTTCTTAAGTTTAGAACCTCATCTTGGAAGTTTTGTAGGTCTTGCCGATTTAGAACTTGACGATGCAATGCTCTCTCTTCCCCAGAGCGGCGAAAGTACATTTACTGTTGCATTCAATGCATTGAAAAAAATTACCGACAACATATAGGAGGAACTAAAATGGATAAAGTAAGACTTGGTATAATCGGTTTTGGTAACATTGGGACTGCACACGCAGGACATTTTGCAAACAACAGAATTCCCAACATGGAATTAACGGCTATCTGTGATATTTCTGAAAACAGACGAAACGCAGCAAAAGGGTTCTTTCCTGATATGCCAATATTCGACAATGCAGAAGATTTAATGAAAAGCGGTCTTTGTGATGCTGTTGTAATTTGTGTTCCTCATTATGACCACCCCACACTTGCAATCAAGGCATTCGAGTATGGTTTGAATGTATTGGTAGAAAAACCTGCAGGTGTATATACAAAACAAGTAAAAGAAATGAACGAAGCCGCAAAAAGAAGCGGTAAAGTCTTTGGTATAATGTACAATCAGCGTACAAACCCCATGTACCAGAAAGTTCGCTCTATGGTACAATCAGGAGAACTTGGTCACATCAAGAGAATTACATGGATTATTACTGACTGGTATCGTCCTCAGGCCTATCACGACAGCAGCACATGGCGTTCTGCCTGGAAGACAGAGGGTGGCGGTGCTTTAATCAACCAGAACCCCCATCAACTCGACTTATGGCAGTGGATGTTTGGTATGCCTGACAGAATCTATGCTAAATGTTCTTTCGGAAAATACTACAACATCGAAGTTGAAGACGATGTAATGGCGTATTTTGAATACGATAACGGTACAACCGGCGAATACATAACATCAACAGGTGAATACCCCGGTACAAACAGACTTGAAATTGCCTGTGATATGGGTAAAATTGTTATCGAAGACGGCAAATTTACATTCAGAAGAAATGTTATTTCAGAGCGCGAACACAACGAAACAAACACTGCTCCATTTGGCGCTCCTGAATGTTGGAACTGTGAAGTTCCTGTTTCTGACGGTGGCGAACAGCATCTGGGAATACTCAAAAACTTTGCAAATGCCCTCACTTCAGGTACAGAACTTTTAGCCAAGGGCGAAGAAGGAATAAACGGTCTTACTATTTCAAACTCTATCCACTTAAGCAGTTGGACAGGCGAAACTGTAGATGTTAAAAATTTCCCCGATGACAAGTTCTATGAACTCTTGCAGGAAAAAATCAAAAACTCAACTTTTGTAAAAAAAGAGGCTGAAGTTTTTGCAGATACAGAAGGAACATATTAAGATTTTTAAGAGGTCTTTATTATGAAAAATGTTTGTATTGTTGGTTGGGGTGCTATTGCTCCACTCCACGCATACGCCATAAATGCTACAAAAAATTCAGGTGATATCATAAATACCATTCGATGATATTTAGCAAGGCTATTGTGATAAACTCTGTGAAGCTCGTGCTTTCTTATTATGATTATATCGCCTGATTTTAGTGTGTAGGTGTTTTCTTCTACTACGTACTTGCTGTCCCCTTCAAAAAAAATATATATCTCATACTCATCGTGGCTGTGAAGTTGGTAGTGAGTATGTGCATTTGATACGTTATTGCTTGTGGCTTCATAACTGTAGTAAAGACTCGCTCTCATCTTTGTCACCTCAGGTTGATTATACACCAAAAAAGCAACAATTGCAATATAAATGACAATAAACATATAGAAAAATTGATATTTTTGTGATATAATTAGTTGAACATCAAAGTATCAATCTTTAAATGGAAAGGATTTGATTGATTATGAAAAATGCATGTGTCGTAGGTTGGGGTGCTATTGGGCCTATTCACGCTCTTGCAATCGGCAAAACCGAAAGCGCAAAGCTTTATGCTGTGTGCGATATCGACCCCAAAAGGCTTGCTTTGTGCAAGGAAGAACATAGCGACGTTGTTACATATGACGATTTTGATACTATGCTTACGGACCCTTCAATCGACAGCGTTCATATATGCACGCCTCATTATCTGCATTTTGAAATGATAAAAAAAGCACTTGCAGCAGGTAAAAAGGTTGTTGCAGAAAAGCCTGTTACCATGACGAAGGAAGAATATTTCCAGCTTCGCGACGATGATTTTTGCGTAATTATACAGAACCGCTTAAACCCCTGTATCAGAAAGATTAAAGAAATAGCAGACAACAAAACCTTTGGCGAGGTTGTTGCTATCAGGGCACTTATTACCTGGTGCAGAGATGCTGAATACTACGCAAGCGGCGATTGGCGAGGAAAATGGGCAACAGAGGGCGGCGGCGTTTTAATCAATCAGGCTATACACACTCTGGACTACATTCCCTACATTACAGGAGGAATAAAGTCTGTCCGCAGTAATATGATGAACTACTCCTTAGAGGGCGTAATAGAGGTTGAAGATACTGTAGTTGCCTACCTTGACTTATGTGGTGGCGCTCATGCGTTTTTCCTTGCTACAAATTCTTACAAAAAGGACTCTCCTCCACTTTTTGAAGTGGAATTTGAAAAAGGAACCGTTCGCTACATGGACAACAAACTCTATGTAAACGGCGAGGAGGTTACAGCCGATGATAAATGCTCACACGGTAAATCTTATTGGGGCAGCAGTCATCTTACATTGATTAAAAACTTTTATGACGAAAATAAATATTTCACGGCAAAAGACATTGAAAACACTATGCTTTCGTTGTTTGCAATTTACGAAAGTGCTAAAACAGGAAAGGAAGTAACAATATGAAAATGACATTTCGCTGGTATGGCGATTCGGACCCTGTAACACTTGATTACATACGTCAGATTCCCTGTATGACAGGCGTTGTTACTGCTGTTTATTCTGTCCCGGTTGGTGAGGTTTGGCCTCAGGAAGAAATCGACAGAATGAAAGCAGAAATTAACGCTAAGGGGCTTGAAATGGAAGTAATCGAGTCTGTTCCCGTCCACGAGGACATTAAGCTCAAAAGAGGTAATTATAAGCTCTATATCGACAATTACAAAGAAAATATAAAACGACTTGCTCGTGCCGGTGTAAAGTGCATTTGCTATAACTTTATGCCTGTTTTTGACTGGACAAGGTCAAGACTCGACCACGAGCTTCCTGACGGTTCTAATGCGCTTGTTTACTACAAAGAAGACGTAGACAAGATGGACCCCACAAAAATGACACTTCCCGGTTGGGACGCTTCCTACACCCCCGATGAAATGAGTGGGCTTATTGATGCATACAAAGAACTTGGTGAAGAAGGTTTGTGGGAAAACCTCAAATATTTTATCGAGGAAATAATCCCCGTAGCAAAAGAGTGCGACGTTAATATGGCTATACACCCAGACGATCCGCCGTGGCCTATTTTCGGTATTCCGAGAATTATCACAACTGAAGCAAATATAGATAGATTCTTATCACTTTACGACGACTCACACCACGGCCTTACTCTTTGCAGCGGCAGTCTTGGCTGTGCAAAATTCAACGACTACACTGCTATGGTAAGAAAATACGGTGCAATGGGAAGAATTCACTTTGCTCACGTGAGAAATATCAAAATATTAGAAGACGGCTCGTTCGAAGAAAGCGGACATCTTTCTTCCTGCGGGTCTTTGGACGTAGTAGAAATCCTAAAAGCTTATCACGATTGTGGGTTTACGGGTTATCTTCGCCCTGACCACGGACGTATGATTTGGGGAGAAACAGGTAAACCCGGTTACGGCCTTTACGATAGAGCTTTGGGTGCTATGTATATGGCAGGAATCTGGGAAACCTTAGAAAAAGGAGTAAAGTGATGAAATTACCTTTTAATATTGATTTAAATAATAAAGTTTGCGTAATCACAGGTGGCGGTGGTGTTCTCTGCGGCACCTTCGCAAAGGCAATAGCTGCGTGTGGTGCATCAGTTGCAATTCTTGATTTGAACGAAGCAGCAGCAAAGTCTGTGGCAGATGAAATCGTAGCTGCAGGCGGAAAGGCTATCGGAGTGTCAGCTAATGTTTTGGACAAAGAAAGCCTTTGTGCCGCAAAGAAAATTGTAAACGATACCTTTGGTACAGTTGATATTTTATTAAACGGCGCCGGCGGTAACAACCCAAAAGGCACAACAACAAAGGAATACTACTTCCCGGGTGATGAAGATCTTGAAGATGTTAAGACATTTTTTGACCTTGACCCCCAGGGCGTGGAGTTTGTATTTAACTTAAACTTCTTAGGTACACTAATGCCTACGCAGGTTTTTGCTCATGATTTGATAGGCAAAAAAGATGCAACAATCATAAATGTTTCATCTATGAACGCTTTCTCTCCTTTGACAAAAATTCCTGCATACTCCGGTGCAAAGGCTGCTATTTCTAACTTTACACAGTGGTTGGCAGTTCATTTTTCAAAGGTAGGCTTACGAGTAAACGCTATTGCTCCCGGATTTTTCCTCACAAATCAGAACAAAGCACTCCTGATGAACGAGGACGGCTCATACACAGAACGTTCAAAGAAAATCCTATCACAGACACCAATGGAAAGATTTGGCGAACCCGAAGAACTTATCGGTACACTTCTCTGGCTTTTGTGTTACGACGCTTCAAGTTTTGTAAACGGTGTCGTAGTGCCGATTGACGGAGGTTTCTCTGCTTACAGCGGTGTGTAAGGAGTGCTTATGAGTTTTATAAACGATAACTTTATGTTACATGGCAAAACTGCAAAAAAACTTTATCATAGTTTTGCTGCGAATATGCCCATTATTGACTATCATTGCCATTTGTCACCAAAACAAATCGCTGAAAACTATAAATTCCGTAATGCTTACGATTTATTCTTAAGCGGTGACCATTACAAATGGCGTCTTATGCGTTCTGACGGTGTAGATGAAAAGTACATAACAGGCGATGGCACAGACTACGAAAAGTGGTGTGCTTTTGCAAAAGTTGTTCCCAAAACGATAGGCAATCCTATGTATCACTGGACACATCTTGAGTTAAAAAGATACTTTGGCATTGACGGTTTGCTTTCTGAAAAAACTGCAGAAAAAATCTGGAACAAAGTAAATAAGTGTCTTGAAAGTGATGATTTTCGCGTACAGAGTCTTATAAAAAAATCAAATGTAGAAGTTATCTGCACCACCGATAATCCTTATGATAATTTAGAATATCACAAGCAGTTAAAGGATTTTGATGTTAAGGTATTGCCTACATTCAGACCTGATATCAATCAAGAAATCAAGGATGACATCGTAGAGCGTATGGATTATTTCCACGAAAACGGTTGTCGTCTTTCTGACCATTCACTCGACACTATGAATGATGAATTGATTGAAAAACTTGTATTTTTAGGAAAAGAGTACGCCCGTCGCGGTTGGACTATGCAGTTGCATATCGGCGCAATGCGAAACAACAACACCCGTATGTTTGAAGAAATTGGTGCCGATACAGGATTTGATTCTGTGAATGACTTCCCCATTGCTGAGGACATTTCTAAACTTCTGAATGAGTTGGAAAAATGTGATTTACTTCCAAAAACCATACTCTACACATTAAACCCCAAAGATAATTATGTTTTGGGAACGATGCTCGGAAACTTCCAGAAAGGCCCCACAAAAGGTAAAATCCAGTTTGGCTCAGGCTGGTGGTTTAATGATCAGCGAGACGGAATGGTTTCCCAGATGAAATCACTTGCAAATTTAGGGTTACTTTCAAATTTTGTGGGTATGCTTACAGATTCACGAAGTTTTGTTTCTTACACAAGACACGAGTATTTCAGGCGCATTTTGTGCAATTTAATCGGCGGTTGGGTTGATAACGGAGAGTACCCGAAAGATTTTGAACTTTTAGGTAAAATAGTTCGTGATATTTGCTACAATAACGCCAAAAATTACTTTAACTTCTAAAAAATGTGACACAATTTTTAGAAAAAATTGACACTTTTCGTTGACTTGCTTTCGACCTCGTGCTATAATAAGCATTAGCAAAAGACTATAACGAAAGGCGGTATCCTCTATGAAATCAACAGGCATTGTGAGAAAAGTAGATGAGTTAGGAAGGATAGTGCTTCCCATTGAACTCAGAAGAACTCTTGATATTGCAGAAAAGGATTCTCTTGAAATCTATGTTGATGACAACAGAATAATCCTGAAAAAATACGAGCCAACTTGTATTTTCTGCGGAAATTCAAAAGATGTAATAACATTTAAGGGCAAAAACATCTGCCCTGCTTGCTTAAATGAATTAAAATAAGCATACATAATAAGTATTATAATAACAAAAAAGGTGGGTTTGACCCACCTTTTATTTTTTTTGTTTTTTATTTTTCTTTTCTGTCGTAAATTATCATACCTACAATAGCAAAGCCAAGCTGAGGTATATGAATAACAAGGGCGCTGTACGACATAGACAATACGTCATATAAGCACCACAGTATCATATTTATCATTGTCCAGAATCGGTATTTCTTGCCGTTTGACTGGCCAATACATAAAATAAATGTAAGCGATGCTACAATAACAAGCACACCAAGTGGCGAAACACCACCTGCAACCCATATATTCAACGCGATAATTGCTACTGCATATACAGCAATAAGCCACTTCGGCAAAAGCTTCTTTCTTGAGCTGTAAAAAAAGTTTATAAGGGTTTGCACAGCACCCAAGTAACAAGCCGCCGCACCGTTTATTCCCTTTCCCTCTACCAAATAACTTGTAGCCACCAGTACATTTCCGCAAAAAACCAAAAACAGAACTGTTTTCATTTTTTCGCCTTTTACCATAGATGCACATATCATAGAAACAAGTCCTAAAGCGCTTAAAGTGTAAGCAATAATAGGCATAGTATAATGTCTCCTTTTTTGTTCTTTTATAATGTCGAAAAAAAACACCGCGTCACAGACGCGGTGTAATCTGTCTGATTATTATTCAGCGCTAAAAGGTAAAAGCGCTATGTGTCTTGCTCTTTTGATAGCTTCTGTAAGCTGTCTCTGGTGCTTTGCACATGTACCTGTGATTCTTCTGGGAAGAATCTTAGCTCTTTCAGAAACGTATCTTCTTAACTTTGCAACGTCTTTGTAATCGATGCAAGCTACTTTATCCTGACAAAATGAGCAAACCTTTTTCTTAGCTTTGCGGTTTCTAACCATAGGTTTTTCTGCCATTTTAATTTTCCTCCTTTACAGTTGACTCAAAAATTTAGAAGGGCAAGTCGTCTTCTTCGATAGGCATAAATCCGTCGATATCACCAACAGCGGGTGTGTCGTCTACAGGATAGAGTCCTGAATTAGATGCAGGAGTATAGGGAGCCTGTGCTCCACCCTCAGATTTACTCTGAGCAAACTCACACTGGTCAACAACAACTTCTGTTGCATAGCGATTTTTACCTTCTGCATCCTGCCATGTTCTTGTCTGGATTGAACCTTCTAAAGCAATTCTGTTACCTTTGGCAAAATACTTTGAAATAAATTCACCAGTCTGACGCCATGCGATACAGTTGATAAAATCAGCTTTTCTTTCTTCGCCCTGTTTTACATAACGTCTGTCGCATGCAACTGTAAAGCTGCAAACTGAAACGCCTGATGTTGTAGCGCGAAGTTCGGGATCTTTAGTTAATCTGCCTACTAAAATAACTTTGTTCA
>JAZNSC010000001.1:0-40857 GCA_045591015.1 Congzhengia sp. | reverse complement strand
ACCTCACTTTTAACATTATTTTTATTACTCATAATTCAAATCCCCCTTAATTATTTATACTGTTCAATAAACTCTTCTCTAAAGCTCATTAAAATCTCATCATATTCTTCCCAAAGAAAATCTCCATCTATAAGCCAACATAACTTATTCCAAAGGTCACCCATTACACTATCTTCTTCATAGTCTGTAAAGTCTGTTATTTTGGTTTCTTCTCTTGCTATGCCTGTAACATAATTTCCAACATAACTCATAATGTCTGACCAACCACCACAATCTAACATGTCTATATAATCACTCATCATATAGGAGTAATTAATTTCTGTTTTAAACCATTCCATAAACTTATCAAGCAACTCTTTAGCAGCAGGGAGAGAATGGAATATATAGTCCCTTGTTATTTCCTTTCTCAAAGCATTTCTTTCTTCTGATAATGCCCTATAAATCTTATTATTTGAACCCTTATATATATCTTTTGTTTTATCATATACATATATAACTTCTTCGCCTTCTGCATTGTATAACTCTCCAATGAAATCAACTGAATTGGACAGAACCATAAAGTCAAGGACTTTACCACAGTATTTAGCATCTTCTTCACTTAAACCAAACTTTATAGCTGTTGGGTGACCTTCGTGACACTCACGAATATGCTCTAAGATACAAAGTTCATAATTTTCTCTTCCATTGTTATTCCATTCTTTCTTCTTATAGTCTTTAATAGTTTCCCTAACACACTCTGCAACCCTATCCAAATTAAGTTTCATAATATCATTCTCCATTTCTCTCATTGTATTTTCTTTAACCATTTCTACATTACCATCCTTATTTTCAATTTTTTTATTAACTATTTTATTTGACATTCTATATATCCCCCTTATGCTGCAAACTCTGGTATCATAAGCATATTTGCTAATAACCAACTTCTGACACTTTCAATCTCACATTTAGTTTCTACAGTTTGCTTTATTAACATTTCAATGAAACCAAGTCTGTCTGTGTTATTTACATAGGATAATGCAAGTATGCACTGAATAAACAAAGATTGCTTTTCTTCTTCTGTTGCATTTGCATTAAAATTATTAACTGTATCCTCATAGACTGTCATTACCCAGTCAAGACCATTAAAGTTTCTCTGCATGACTGTGTTAAACTTTTCTTCCTCATTCTTCTGCATTTCAAGAAAATCTTTCAGACATTCTTCTGTACAGACATATGAAGCCATAGCTTTAAACCTCTTGTTATCAAATGAGGGAGCATTTAATCCTGCCATTTCAAACAAAGCATCAACTATGCTTACTAAACTGTTCTGTGCCTTTTCCTGATTATCCATAATTCTTTTCATTGTGTCTTTCATTTCTACATTACCATCCTTTTTCATAATTTTAATTTGATTTACTTTTGAACTCATTTTAAGTTCCTCCTTATAAAATATATTTTTTCATTTGCCTACTGTGTAGGACTTTAATACTTGCTGTTGTGTTTTCTACCTTTATATATAAGGTAAAGGGAACACTACCCTTTAGAAGTTTTAAGGAAATAGGTTTTTCAATATTCAGTTGTCAAGGTCCAGGTTTCTATTGTTTCTATTTATCTCTCCTTTCTTGTGTAAGATGATGTGTTCTTGATGTTTTGACATCAAGAGAGTGAAAAAAATATGATTTCTTCTTTGCTATATCTCTTATACTCCTTTCAATAACCAACACCAATAATCTTTTAGTTCTGTGAATGGCGGACTATATAATATGATATCATTCTGAAGAGATTCAGCTTGGTGGGATACACCAAGCAATATCAATATCATTTTCACCTTTAATTCAACTGAACGAAATGCTATCTCGTTCATTACAATTCGTATTATAACATAGTTTTTTTGATTTGTCCAGTTTTTATTGAACGATTATGATAATTGTTCAATCTACTAAACGGCAGCCAAGCGCCCTATGTTCCGTTCATTTCATTTTTAACTCAGACAATTCGTTCATTTTAATTGACTATTGATAAATAATATGATATAATCAATTAAAAAGGAGTGTATTATATGAGTAATAAACCTGAAACAGAATATGATGTAGCAGTAAAGAAACTTATCAAGTTTGGGGATATTCTTCGTGACAAGGTTATGCCTGGAGCTTTCACAGATAAATTGATAGAGGATAAACATTTGCCTCCAACTAAAACAGAAAAGGCACTTAGTAATCAAGAAGTTATAGACATTATAAAGAAGGTATTAAAAAAAGATACAGGGTCAAAGGCATCTGTTACACAATGGATTAGTGGAGATACTATTCCTAAATTGGATATGGTTGTAGCATTAGCAGATGCACTTGGAGTTTCTGTAGATTGGTTGTTAGGAAGACATGAAGTACCAAGCATTGAACTTCAAACAACTTATGAACCATTTAAACAATTAGGTGTTTCAAAGGATGCTTGGGAAATCTTAAATAAGTATAAAAATCATTTGTTGAAAACTTCAAAAGAAGAAGGTTTTGTTCCTGAAAATGATAATTTGTTTGAATTGTATGACGAGCAGTTGATAGCTTTAAACACAATTATTGAATATTGTTTTATTAAAGATGATAAAATTACATTTCCTGTTTTGGATGCTGTATATTCCTATCTTGATATATCTTCACAACAACCCTTCCTTAAAATAAAGTCATCAATACTTAACTTCTTTTCTGATAAGAATGCTGCAGTCACACAGACAATTCTTTCAGATAGTGACTTTTATAAACCTTTTACAACAGAAGAAGTAGAAGAATATATATCAGAGCATAATTCATTCTGTTCTCCTAATGAAAAAATTGATATAGACACTTTTAATCCTGACGAAGATGAAAAGTGTGATTATTACATTAAATCAAAAAGAATATCAGATGGAGTTCTGAATCTTCTTAAAGAGGAACCTGCTAATATGGGAGAAGCAGATATTGAAGAAATGGATGCTAATGCTTTCTACAAATTAAAATTACAGTTATCCAAACTGAAAGCTAAAAAGATTAAAGAGCAAATTGAAGAACTTAATAAGAAGATAAAGTTTTATAAAGATGCCTTGACCAAATTAGATAGCGATGATAATGAAAACAATAATACCTATATATATTTTTCTACTGAAATTGAAAAAGCAATAAAGGAAATTGATAGATTAAATGAATTGTTATCCTACTACGAAAAGAACTAACAGGAGTTATATATAATGAAGAAAAAGAAAAAAGTTAAAGATTATAAATGTGTTATATATATGAGAGTTGGAACAGCAGAGCAACTTGAAAATAAGTCTTGTATATATAATAGGAAGAAAAAAAGATAGGTGGTGGAAATATGCCAAGAAAAAAGAAGAAGGTCATCACTTGGTACTACAGGGTTTCTACCTCCCATGCCAGCCAAAAACAGAGTTATTTCAATCAAAATGCGGATTTTGAGGCAACATTAGATATAAAAATCAAGTATGAGGGAAAGGACTATGTTAAGGCAGAAAAAACATATCATGACTATGGGGAAACAGGTACTACCTTTGACAGAGATGGTTTTCTTGAAATGCTTGAGGATGCTGGTTTATCAGTCGAAAAAATTGAAGGTGACAAGATACAACTAAATGACAACCCTAAACATACAAAAAGACAGATAGAGTATGTTACCTTTGTAGATAATAATAAAAAGCCAAAGTTTGACGAGATATGGTTTAAGTCCACATCCCGCTTCGCTCGTTCAATTTTATCTTATAGTTTCATTTCTAAATTGAAAGAAAAAGGTGTGAGTGTTTGGTTCAAAGACACAAATCTACATAGTGACCAACCAAACTTTGAAGAGGCTTTACAACAGCAATTACAAAATGATGAGGCATATTCAAGAAAGTGTAGTAGAGACCAAAAGATTTACCTTGAAAAGAGAAAAAGAGAAAACATACTTTCTCATAATCCTCCCTTTGGTTATAAATATCACAAAAGAGAAAATGGAAAAAGGGAATATTATACCATTATTAAAGGAAAGGATAAAATAGTTCAGGAGATATTTAACCTCACACTTCAATATGGAGAAACAGATGTTGCAAAAATCTTAACTGCAAAAGGTTACTCTTCAAGTAAAGATGGTAAGAGTGGTAAGTTCGCTGAGTCAACAGTCAGAAATATCCTTAATAATGAAAAATACATGGGATTAAATAATGTGGGAAAGTTTACCACAGGTGAATTATTTCATAAGTTAAGTTCTGTTGTAATTACAGAAGATTATAAAGAGTATTTATTACCCCATCCTGGACTACCTAAAATGGTTGAGCCTGAATTGTGGTATGCAGCACAAGAGGCAAGAAGAAGTAGGACAACAGAAAGCAAAAAAGGAGAAACTGTTGGTTCAAGGCCTACAACTTCAACTGAATATCAAAAATACTTAAAATGCGGTCAATGTACTTTTGGATTTCAATACGATAGTAATGAAGGAAATCCTATGTTTAGGTGTTCCACAAAAAGGAATAAAGGTGTTGCCACCTGTAATGGAGCAAATGCTTATATGTACCAACTAAATAGTTGGATGGAACAAATGAAAAATGGCGGTATGTATGATATTATAAAATCAGACTACCAAAACACCATTAATTCACTTATTAGACTTTTGGAATACAATCTAAACCAATTATTAAATCCTTCTTCTATATCTAATGAAGAAAAAGCAGAATATCAAAAACAATTAGATGAGAAATCCCTTATTTATGAAGAGTTTTATGCAAAGCATTTGAGTACCACATATAAGAGTTTTGTAGAAAAAAGTATTGTAGATAAAAAACTGGCAGAACTTTCAGAGGAATTGAGTGATTTAGAGAAGAAAATAAATAGTAGTGATGCCTCTAATGATAAATACATTGACGAACTGAAAAAATTATTTAAAATTGCTTTTGAGGAAATTGAAATAGCAGAACATTTAAAAAAACATTACTCTGAGGAGGAAATCTTTGCTTTATTAGATACCATATGGATTTATGGTACAACTTCTAATCACAGTAATAGAAGTCCTAAAATAAGCATAATACCTACTTTGATACCTTTTGAAAGAGCACAAGGAGTTATTAAAGCAGGGTATGATAACTTATCATATAGAATGTGGTATGATAGTGAAATCCTAACCTACAATGCTGAGGAAGATGCTTGGTATGTAGCAAGGGAAGAAACTGACACAGATACAGAAGTTATCAAGGTAGATTTCTCTGATAAATCATATCAGTATTATATTCCAGAGGATAAAACCAAAGATGGATGGAGATTGAAGAAAATAGCAAGAGAAGATTGGACTGTTGAAAGTTCTGTCGTTTTACCTCTTGTACCATCTGACTATCCTTATAATTTAGGACTTGAAGATGTGGAAATACCAAAGAAAAATCAATCAGCAAAAGACAAGCTCCAATTAAAAACTAAACAACCTGTCATTTCACTTGATAATGCTATTGAAGAAGAAACAGCAGAATTATGTAGTGACCTAATTCAACAGGCAAGAAGACACGTTGAAAGGTTGGAAAAGGCCTTTACAGATTATATAAAGTCAATTGAAGAATAATTGAAAAGAGTGATAATATGTTGAACAAGCGACTATTACCAATCCTATTTTCATTATTATTAAGTCTATCATTTGTCTCTGGTTGTAGTAGGAATGAAGTAATAGAAAACCCTATATCAGTTGAAACAGGTAATGATTTATCAACTGACACACCACAAGAAAAAGAAATAATAAAGAACGACACTACTATCAAAGAAGATAGTAGTGTCGAAGTTCACTTTATTGATGTTGGTCAAGCAGATGCAGCATTATTAATTAGTGATAATGAGGTTATGCTTATTGATGGTGGAAATGCACCTGACTCAAACCTTATATATTCCTATTTAACAAAGCATAATATAAGTCATATAGACTATATGATAGGCACCCATGCCCACGAAGACCATATGGGCGGATTATCTGGTGCATTATCAAAAGCAACTGTTGGTACAGTATTTGCACCAAAGACAGAAAATGATGCCAAGTTCTATCAAAGTTTTAAAAGGCTTGTTTCTGAAAAAGGGTTATCAATAACAAACCCACAATCAGGGCAGACATTCAAATTAGGAAGTTGTAAAGTTCAATTATATTGTCCTACCTATGAAAGTGCAAGTGACTTAAATAACACTTCAATAATGACAAAAGTTGTCTGTGGAGAAACTTCATTTCTTTTTACAGGAGATGCTGAAGCTGAAGAAGAAAGAGATATTATAAATCAAGGTTATGACCTATCTGCCACAGTATTAAAGGCAGGTCATCATGGAAGTGATACCTCCTCAAGTTATGTGTTTTTAAGAGAGGTAATGCCTGAATATGTTGTTATATCAGTTGG
The DNA here is from genome assembly GCA_045591015.1 of Congzhengia sp. Taxonomy (GTDB): domain Bacteria; phylum Bacillota; class Clostridia; order UBA1381; family UBA9506; genus Congzhengia. The sequence continues at coordinate 34,502 of JAZNSC010000001.1, read as the reverse complement.
AAAGAATAATCAATATGGACATCCAGACGAAGGTGCTTTAAGCAGATTTAGGGATGTAGGTGCTAAAACGTACAGGACAGATTTACAAGGCGATATAATTTTACAAAGTAATGGTAAAGAAATCACAGTAAATACACAAAAGAATGCTACAATAGAAGTTAACCCTACTGTACCACCTGTTGTTGAAGAAGAAAATATAGTAGAGAATACACCATCTTCATCATACATTGGAAATAAGAATAGTAAGAAGTTTCATTATCCTTCCTGCCATTCTTTACCCATTGAGAAGAATAGAAGATATTTTAATTCAAGGTCAGAAGCAATATCGAGTGGGTATGACCCTTGTAAAAACTGCAACCCCTGATTACAACAGGGATTGAAAAGTTGTAATATTTTACTCAATTTTCTTTTTTTATTGCATTTGATATCTTGATGTGGTATAATAAATAGGTTAAATATAGTAATGTGAGATAGTATAATTTTTTGCAAAGTTATACATTAAAAAGGAATAAAAATGCGGTCAATAATTTTTCAAAAGAGGGGATTTTTTTATTTAATTGTACCTCAAATAATGGTGTTTTTAAAAATTACGAGTGCTCCAAACCCTTATAAATCAAGGGTTTTCTGTGTCTGGAGTAAGCCTTATAACAGACTTTTAATCGGTTCTCCCGGTTCAGGTAAGTCTATGCTTTCAAAGAGATTGCCGTCGATACTTCCCTCACTTTCATTTGATGAGGCATTGGAAGTGACAAAGGTACACTCCATAGCAGGTCTTATACCAAGCGATACATCGTTAATCACAACAAGGCCCTTCAGAAGTCCCCATCACACTATTTCGGCAGTGGGCTTATCGGGTGGCGGCACATACCCTCGCCCCGGTGAGATAAGTCTTGCCCACAACGGCGTGTTGTTTTTGGATGAATTTCCTGAATTTAGAAAAGATGCATTAGAGGTACTTCGTCAGCCCTTAGAAGATGGTGTTGTGACTATATCGAGAGTAAACGCTACTCTTACATACCCCAGCAACACAATGCTTATCGCCGCTATGAACCCCTGTAAATGTGGTTACTACGGCGACGGAACAGACCGTTGTACCTGCTCCGAGGGAAGTATAAAGCAGTATTTAGGAAAAATCAGCGGACCGCTTCTTGACAGAATTGATTTGCATATAGAAGTTCCTGCGGTAAAATACAGAGAGTTGACAGATACCACCCCTGCGGAGAGTTCCGCAGAAATCAAAAAACGTGTAGAAAAGGCACGCGAAATCCAAAAGGAACGCTTTAAAAACGACAAAGGTATCTACTGTAATGCGCAAATGACGGAAAAAATGGTAGGAAAATATTGTGCATTGGGCACAGAGGAAGAAGCAGTATTAAAGCAGGCGTTTGACAATTTGGGACTTTCTGCTCGTGCTCACAACAGAATATTAAAAGTAGCGCGTACTATAGCAGATTTGAAAAATTCAGAAGATATAAAGATAGAACATCTTACACAGGCCATATTTTTCAGAAGCCTAGATAGAAAATATTGGTAAAAAAGAGACTGTAGCAATATGCTACAGTCTCTTTTTATCTTCTTTTGTAATCTGTGTTGTTACGTCATTTGCTTTTATTAAATCCATAATCGCAAAAACTGTTTTTTCTAATTTTTTACCTTGGCGGTAGTCTGTTTTTGCTATGTAGTCAACTCTTCCCTGCTCCATAATGTTTTTTGCGGAGTCGTTTTCATCATTATAAACCGCAATGGCGTGTCCGCCGTTTACCTTGGTAAGCTTCATACAGGGAACGTCGGTAAAGCCGTCGCCAATGTAAATCATATTTGAAAAAGGCACTCTTCTTTCGTTTTCTGCGGTGTAGGTGTTGAGTTCGCGGTGTTCTGTCACGTCTAATACACCTTTGTTTATTCTAAATAAAAACTGGGTTTTTGAGGTGTAATTTACCGCCATAGCAGGCCAAACGGGAACGCCGTCCTCATCGTACAAAAACTCTGCGGCGTAAATTTCCTTGAAATATTTTGCTATAGGTGTTCCCTCAATAATTTCCTTTACACCTGATGAGATAATGTAATGTTCAACTGTAACTCCGATGCTTTTGCCATAGTCATTTACTCTTTCAAACCAGTTCTCTACACCGGGGCAAAGTTCTACTGTGCTTCCCAATTTATTAAACTCTTCACGGTTTAAGAGTTTTTTTCCTCTGGCTTCTTTGAGCATCACATACATATAGGACAAAATCTGGTCCATTTTGTTTTCTTTGGTGAGTTTGTTGCATTCTCCCCAAAACTCATCTGCCGACATATCTATACCGGAAATAAAGCCGTATTCCTGCATATCTTTGGTAGACAGAGTTTTATCAAAATCGTACATTATTGCAACTATCGGTTTCATTTTATTCCTCCTCAATAAGAGTAAATCGCTTGAAAGTTTTGCCGTCACGGGTAATTTCTTCGTTCCACATTGAAGCCGGTCTTACCCAGTAGCCGCCATCAGCGTAAAGAGCGCGGTAGATTACCATTTCTTCCAGGGTTTCAGAGTGACGCGCTATTCCTATAACTTCATATTCATTTCCTTTGAAGTGTCTGTATTTTCCTAATTTTATCTCCATATTATCTGTCCTTTAGAGTTACTACTGTTACGCCTGCTTCGCCCTCGCCGTAGCGGCCTGCACGGTAGGATTTTACTGTGGGGTGTTTCCTGAGGAAATCTCCTATTCCCTGACGTAAGATACCTGTACCCTTGCCGTGAATTACTGTTACCTCGTGGAGTCCTGAAATGTAGGAATCGTCAATAAATTTATCAACTACCAAAATCGCCTCGTCCAAGGTCATACCACGTACATCTGTTTCTAATGATGCGGTGGTTTTTTTGTCAGTTTTAAAGGCAGCGGCTATCATTTTTTCTTTTTTCTTTGTTTCTTCCGTTCCTGATGCTCGAATTAAATCGTTCAGGTTTGTTTTGATTTTCATTATGCCTGCCTGAACGGTTAATGCCCCCTTCTTATCAGGAAGCGAAAGCACCTGGGCGTCCGTGCCTAAAGATACCACGTGAACTGTTTCGCCGAGTTTTACGTTCTTTAGGGGTTTTCTTTTGATTTTGTTTTTTTCGGCATCGTTTAGGAGTTTATCAGCCTCACCCTTTAGGGTTTGCTTCATTTTTTCCGTCTTTTTCACAAGGTCGGAGTATGATTCTGTGGCTTTTATTTCGCGGATTTCTTTTAGTACTTCTTGGGATTGCTTCTTGGCGTTTTCTATAATTGCCATAGCCTCAGCACGTGCATCTGCTAAAATTTTCGCCTTTTTCTTTTCAAGGTCTTCTGCTTCGCGCTTCATATTGTTTTTAAATATTCTTGCGTCTCTTGATGCAGATTCTGCTTTTTCTCTGTCGCGCTCTGCTTTTTTGCGACTTTCTTCAAGGCTTTTTATAACGTCTTCTAATTTGATGTTATCGTTATCAAGGCGGCTCTTTGCGTTTTCTATTATTGCATCTTTTATACCGAGTCTTTTTGAAATAGCAAAGGCGTTACTTTTGCCGGGAATGCCTATCATCAGTTTATAGGTAGGCGACAAGGTTTTTACGTCAAATTCGCAGGAGGCATTCTCAACTCCATCTGTTGCAAGTGCGTACATCTTAAGCTCACTGTAGTGAGTAGTTGCCGCAACGCGAGCACCGAACGAACGAATGTATTCAATAATAGAAATAGCCAGCGCCGCGCCCTCTGTGGGGTCTGTACCTGCACCAAGCTCGTCCGCTAAAACTAAAGTGTCTTGTGTCACATTATTTAAAATATCAACAAGATTTACTATGTGAGATGAAAATGTAGACAAGCTCTGCTCAATGCTCTGTTCATCCCCTATATCTGCAAAAACATTTTCAAAAACTGCAATTTCACTTCCGTCGGCAACTGATATATGAAGACCCGACTGCGCCATCAGGGTAAAAAGTCCCAAAGTTTTTAGTGACACGGTTTTACCGCCTGTGTTGGGACCTGTGATAACCAATGTATCGTACTCATCGCCTAAAGAAATATCTATGGGCACAACCTTATTTTTATCTAAAAGCGGGTGTCTGCCTTGTTTGATTACTATTCTGCCGTCGGTATTGATTTTTGGCTCTGTTGCCTTTTGCTCGATAGAAAGGCGCGCCTTGCAGAATATGAAATCTAAGGTCAAAACCGCCTTGGTATTTACAAAAATTTCGTGAGAATATTCCAGTACGAAGTTTGAAAGTTCTGCTAAAATTCTTTCGATTTCTTCTTTTTCCTGTGCTATCAGGGTTTGGGTTTCGTTGGTTAATTCCACAACGCTTGCAGGCTCAATGAAAACCGTAGAGCCTGATGCTGATGCATCGTGGACTATACCTTTGATTTCGCTTTTGTGCTCGGCTTTTACAGGAATAACGTATCTGTCGCCTCGCATCGTGATTATGGGCTCTTGCAGAAATTTAGAGTAAGCACTGCCCGAAATCATAGCGTTTAAGGTGCTTCTTATTTTGTCTGCTTGGGATTTTATTCTTTTTCTTATAGCAAAAAGAGCGGGGCTGGCAGAGTCTGCCATTTCTTCCTCGCTAATTATTTTTTCATTTATTTCGTTTTCTACGTTTTTTAAAACAGAAACAGTGGACGCTATACCCCAAACAGAAGTTTCTTCGCTTAATTTATCATCCTCGATGTAGGATTTTAGTCGTCTTGATGTATTTAACCCATTAGATAATTGCACAAATTCGCGCATAGTCATAACACCGCCGCGTTCAACACGCAAAACGGCAGGCGTCACGTCATAAATTTTAAACCCGGGCGCAGGTCCGCGACGGGTTAAAATTCCTTGTGCTTCTGTAGTTTCTTTTAATCCTGCAACAATCACATCGTAGCTGCACGAAGGTTCAAGTTTTAATATTTTCTCCCTTGTACTGTCGTTTTGCGTGTATGTTGCCAGCATATCAAGAATCTTATTAAATTCAAGAGTTTTGTAGGTTTTTTTGTTCATTTCTACCTCTTAAATGAATGGGTCGTCTTCGTCGTAATATTCCTCTTCGTCTTTTTCTTCTTCTACTTCGGGGAGATTTTTATAGTCTTCTTCTGTGTATTCGGCAGCACCTGAGAATTTGCCGATATTGTGGGCAAAATCTGTATATTTTTGCTCTAAATTCTTGGAAAATTCCTCTAAATCTGCTTCCTTTACAGTTGACATAAAGGTGATTTTACAGCATTTTGCATCTTCTATCAGTTCTTTGGCACGCTCGATGTCGCCAAGCTTCATATATACATACGCCGCATCATAGTAAGCCTCTACGAAGTAGGGTTTTTTCTCCAATAATTCATCGGCGTATTTTTTTGCTTCATTGTAGTCGCCTAGTTTGATGTGAAGTTGTGTCATATTATCTAGAATTACCGGGTCATCGCTGTTGTAATCATAGGCTTCGTTGTTGTAGTTTACGGCTTTTCTCACATTGTCCTTTAAAAGATAAAGGTAACCCAATGTGCCGTAGGTTATTGTGTTTGAAAAATGAACTGTAATTTCTTCGAGTTCTGTTATTGCTTCGTCAATTCTGCCTGTTTTAAGAAGCAAAACCGCATAATCCGAACGAATTCTCAAGCGGAGTTCCGGCTTTAAGCCTGCTGTTAAGAGCTTTTTGTAGAGCTCTTCGGATTTTTCTACTTTGCCCTCACGCATAAGGTAGTAGGCATAGGTCTGCATTTGCTTGATGTTCATTCTGATTTTTTCGGCACGTGAAAACCAAGTGAGTGCCTTTTCGGGATTTTTGGGGTACACGTTCATAGCCTTTGCCACGCAAAAACTGGGGTACCATTTAAAGCATCCGTATGCAACCAACAATACAGTCGCTCCGATTCCCACAAAAAGATTTACCGTAAATGCTGTATAAATGAGATATATTGCCGCAATAAACACTAAAAATGACATATCAATTTCCTTTCTGCGCAAGCGCGCGATACAGTTCCTGTGCGCCGTCCTTGGTCACGTGCTCTGCTACTTTTAAAACTTCAAAGGATGTACTTTTTTCGCCAAAACGAAGTTCTATAACATCGCCGACCTTTACATCGTAGGAGGCCTTTACCACATTTCCGTTGACGGAAATTCTACCTGCGTCGCAAGCCTCATTTGCCAATGTTCTGCGCTTTATAATTCTTGAAACTTTTAAGTATTTGTCTATTCTCATATCGTTCTCCGATTATTTTGCCACAAAGCCAACTTTTTTGTAAACTTTGCGAAGTGTCTTATTTGACAAGTAATTTGCAAGTTCTGCGCCTTTTTTGTATACTGACTCAACGTATGCTTTGTCCTTTGAGAGTCTGTCAAATTCTGTCTGCAAGGGCTTTAATGCTGATACTACCGCCTCGCCTACCGCCACTTTAAAGTCACCGTAGCCAAAGCCGTCAAACTCACGTTCTGCCTCTTCGATTGTCTTATCTGTAACTGCAGAATAAATTGACAAAAGGTTAGTTACGCCGGGTTTATCTGCTGATGCCTTGATTGTATTGTCGGAGTCCGTTACCGCGCGCTTGAACTTGCGCATTATGGTATCAGGGTCGTCTAAAAGTTTTACAAAGCCGTTGGGGTTGGGGTCTGATTTTGACATTTTCATTTCAGGTGTCTGCAAACTCATAATACGTTTACCTACTTTTGGAATGTAGGCTTCAGGCACTGTCAATGTGTCGCCGTAAAAATGGTTGAAACGGTTTGCAATATCACGGGCAAGTTCTACGTGCTGGAGTTGGTCGTGACCTACGGGCACCAAGTCTGCCTGATATGCCAAAATGTCCGCCGCCATAAGTACAGGGTATGTAAAAAGACCTGCATTTATGTTGTCTTCGTGTTTTTTTGATTTTTCTTTGAACTGTGTCATACGGGAAAGTTCGCCCATCTGGGTGTTACAACTCAAAATCCACGAAAGTTCAGCATGTGTGCTTGCGTGTGACTGAATAAACACACAGGATTTTTCAGGGTCAACGCCTGCAGCAAGATACTGCATCAAAACTTCTAATGTTCTGCGTCTTAAATCTGCAGGGGTCTGTCTTACTGTGATGGCGTGTAAGTCAACAATACAGTAAAGGCACTCATAATCATCCTGAAGATTTACCCAGTTTTTGATTGCTCCTATATAATTACCGAGACTCAAATCCCCTGAGGGCTGAATTCCGGAAAAAATTCTTTTCTTTGTCTGTTCCATAATACCTCTCCTCTACTCAATAAGTGTACGTACACGTAGACGCGCACCTGCAGACTCTGCGATTTTTCTGCACTCTGCGATATCTTCTTCGGGCAGTACGTCTACGATACTCATTATAACCGTCGGAATATTTTTAGCGGCACATTTAGTGAAATCTATCATCGCATCAAATGCTTTTTCGCCGTAGGCGGATTTGCAGATTTCATCGTACTCTTTTGCATTCTTTGCATTTAAGCTTACTGATATTGTGTCGATTAAGCCTTTTAATTCCTCGGTTATATCACGTTTATATACTAAATTTGCGTGGCCGTTTGTGTTTATACGGGTGGGCAAATTGTAGTTTTCTTTAATAAATTTGGCAGCCTCAATTATGACATCAAGTCGGAGTGTAGGCTCGCCGTAACCGCAAAAAACTATTTCTTTATAGTTATTGGGGTTGTGTTTTTTTATGTCTTCTATTACCTCATCAATCGTCGGCTCTCGCTCAAGCCACAAATTCACATCACCTACACCGCAGTCCTTATCGCGTACACAGAATGTGCATTGATTTGTGCAGCGGTTTGTCAGGTTAATGTATAGTGAATCTTCAAGTGCATAGCAAATCGTCATAAGTCTTCTCCTTTTGCTATTTTATGTTATAAAATCTTTTGCCGTTTTCCATTGTGATTTTCGCTATTTCTTCAACGGAAAGTCCTCGAAGCCCCGCAATTTTTTCGGCAGTGAATCTCACATACGCCGAGTTGTTTCTTTTGCCTCTGAATGGTTCTGGTGTAAGGTAGGGGCTGTCTGTTTCTATCAAGAGTCTGTCAAGGGGAACGCTCTGCGCCACCGCCTGAACCTTGGGGGCGTTTTTAAATGTTACCTGACCTGCGATGGAAACGTACATTCCCATTTTGGTCACTTCCTTTGCCATTTCCGCACTTCCCGAGAAACAGTGCATAACACCGTTGGTATAGCCTGTGCTTTTTATAATTTCCAAAACATCGGCGTGGGCGTCTCTGTCGTGGACAACGTATGGAAGATTGAGTTTTTTTGCTAAAAGAAGTTGCTTTAAAAACCATTCCTTTTGTATCTCGGGGTCGGGCTCATCGTAATGATAATCAAGCCCGATTTCGCCTATTGCTACGACTTTTTCGTGATGTACCAGGCTTTCTATTTCCTCTAAATCAGCATCTGTCATATCGCCTGTATCGTTAGGGTGAACGCCTACTGTTGCATATATAAAGTCGTATTTTTCGGCGAGTGCAACACTTGCCTTTGATGTAGCAAGGTTTGCGCCTATGTTTACTGCAAGGGTAAGACCTTGCGATTTAAAACTTTCTATCAATTCGTCACGGTCTGTATCGAATTTTTCATCGTCCAGATGTGTATGTGTATCAAAAAACATCAGTTTTCCTCCGGTATGTAGCCCGTATCTTCTAACAAGTTATCTGATGAATAGGCCGCCACTGCGAGCTTATCGCATCTTTCATTCTCGGGGTGTCCTGCGTGGCCCTTTACCCAGTGAAATTCCACATTGTGTTCATCCAAAAGCACTAGGAGTTGCTCCCAAAGGTCCACATTTACTGCTTTGTCTTTTTTGTTTCTCATCCAGCAGTTTGCTTCCCATTTATATACCCAGCCTTGTGTAATTGCATCAATTACGTATTTTGAGTCGCTGTAGATGTTTACGTTACAGGTTTCCTTGAGCATTGAAAGGCCGCGAATAACCGCCAGAATTTCCATACGGTTGTTGGTGGTTAAGCGATAGCCGCAGGATTCACTCTTCTCGTGGCCGTTGTACTTTAAAATAAGTCCGTAGCCACCTGGACCGGGGTTGCCGCTACAGGCACCGTCTGTATATAAATCTACTGTTTTAAGACCTTGTTCAAACATCTTTTTCTCCTAATTTTTCAATTATGGTATTTATAAGATTATTGAGGTTTGCTTCTATATCGCCTGAAAGTACACAAGCAGCAGCGCTCTTATGACCTCCGCCTGAAAATTTCTGCGCGATTTCCGACACGTCGATAGCGTCCTTTGTGCGAAGACTTACTCTTCTTGAGGTTTCGTCCCGGTCTTTTACCAGAACCGACGCCTCTACTCCCTCAAGGTTTAAGGGAATATTGGGAAGTTCCTCTACATCATCATAAGTAAGTCCGTATTCTGCCAAAAATTCACCCGGGCAATTAAGAACTGCCACTCTGCCGTCCATATACATCTTTACACGTTCTGTTGCCGCGCCCAAAAACATCATTTTTTCGCGCTTTACAGTGTCATAGATTATGGTTGTGATTTTTCTGTGGTCGATGCCGCTTTCCAGTACCTTTGCCGCAATGTGAAAGGTTTCGGGGGAAACATTCGAAAATTTAAAATGTCCCGTGTCAGTTGACATTCCCGTATATATGGCTTCATATGTTTTTTGGGGAACATTTTTTGTGATGTAGTTTACCAATTTATACACAACCTGTGCCGTTGCAGCGGCTTCGGGCTCATTATAGTAAAGTTCACCGAAGCCTGCGCCTGTTTTGTGATGGTCAACGCAGAAAAGTGTCTTGATACTGCTGCAAGCATTGGCACATTTCCCCAAGCGTTGATATTCTGCACAGTCAAGTACAATGGCACAATCTTCCGAAAGGTGGGTGTCCTCGTCTGCAATTTTATAGTCTGTGCCTAAAAAAGTGAACTTTTCGGGAATTTCTTTTTCAAGGTATATGGTGGCACTTTTTCCTATTGTTTCCAAGGCATACTTTAAGGCAAAGGATGAGCCGAGTGCATCTCCATCAGGGTTTAAATGAGTAAATATTGCAATACTTGATGCTTTTTTTAATCTTTTTGCGATTTTTTTAAGCAATGTTATTCTCCCCTTTTCAAGAGTTCGTTTATTCTTGCTCCGTGTTCGATGGAATCGTCTGCCTTGTAAATGATTTCAGGTGTGTATCTCAAATTCAGTTTGTGGCCAAGTTCACGACGAACAAAGCCTGCTGATTTTTTGAGCGCAGAAAGAGCGCCGTTTTTTACTTCATCGCTCCCGAAAACACTTATATACACCGTAGCATAACGCAAATCGTTGGTAACATTTACCGACACAACGCTTGTCATCATAGGGATTCTGGGGTCCTTTAAATCTCTTATAATTTCAGTAAGCGCACGGAATACCTCTTCGTTTATTCTGTTAATACGGTTTGCTCCCATATTTTTCTCCTTTTATCTTTCAACCTCTACCATCTTGAAGCCTTCTACTACGTCGCCCTCTTTGATGTCGTTGTACTTTTCAATTGAAAGACCACATTCGTAGCCTGAATTTACTTCCTTAACGTCATCTTTAAAGCGCTTCAATGATGCCAGCTCGCCCTCGTGAACAACGATACCGTCACGAACAATACGTACCTGTGTATTTCTTGTGATTGTACCGTCTGTAACGTAACAACCTGCAATAGTACCAACGCCTGATACCTTGAAGGTCTGGCGGATTTCGGCATGGCCTGTAACCTCTTCCTTGTAGGTGGGGTCAAGCATACCTTTCATAGCAGCCTCTAACTCTTCGATAGCAGTATAGATTACGCGGTAGAGTCTGATATCTACGCCCTTGTCCTCGGCTGATGCTGTAGCACCTGCATCGGGACGAACGTTAAAGCCTACGATGATAGCATTAGATGCATAAGCCAACATTACGTCAGATTCTCTTACTGCACCAACGCCTGCGTGGATTACGTTTACTCTTACTTCGTCATTTGAAAGTTTTTCCAATGACTGCTTAACTGCTTCAACTGAACCCTGAACGTCAGCCTTGATTACGATATTTAAGTCCTTGATTTGTCCTTCCTGAACTTTGTTGAAGAAGTCGTCAAGTGTTACTACATTGCTCTGAGTCAAGCGCTCTTCTTTAATCTTTTGCTTTCTTGCGTCGATTACCTGTTTTGCCATTCTTTCGTCTTCAACGGCATAGAATACTTCGCCGCCCTCAGGAACAGAGTCAAGACCTAAAATCTCAACGGGAACTGAGGGGCCTGCCTTTTTAACGGCTTTGCCCTTGTCGTCAAACATTGCTCTGATGTGACCGAAAGATGTACCAACAACAACTGTATCGCCGGCCTTTAATGTACCGTTCTGTACAAGGATTGATGCAACAGGACCGCGGCCCTTGTCGAGTTTTGCTTCGATTACTGTACCTTTTGCACGTCTGTTGGGGTTAGCCTTTAATTCTTTCATATCAGCTACAAGCAATACCATTTCAAGAAGCTCTTCGATATTTGTTCTGTTTTTAGCAGAAATTTCAACACAGATTGTGTCGCCGCCCCAATCTTCGGGAACAAGGCCATGCTCTGTTAATTCCTGCTTGATTCTGTCGGGGTTTGCACCCTCTTTGTCGATTTTGTTGATAGCAACAACAATACCAACCTGCGCAGCCTTTGCATGGTTGATAGCTTCGATTGTTTGAGGCATAATGCCGTCGTCTGCTGCTACAACCAAAATCGCAATATCTGTAACCTGTGCACCACGAGCACGCATTGCTGTAAATGCTTCGTGTCCGGGTGTATCTAAGAATGTGATTTTTCTATCGTTTACACGTACACGATAAGCACCGATATGCTGTGTGATACCGCCTGCTTCTGTGTCGATTACGTTTGTGCTTCTGATAGCGTCAAGAAGTGATGTCTTACCGTGGTCAACGTGACCCATTACAACAACGACAGGTGAACGGGTTTCGAGCATTTCTTCTGTGTCTTCAAAGTCGTTGAACAAGATATCTTCACGGGTTAGGATGATTTCTTTTTCAACGATAGCGCCAAAGTCTTCAGCAATGAGTGATGCTGTTTCAAAATCTACGCTCTGTGAAATAGACGCCATAACGCCTAACATCATAAGCTTTTTGATAACTTCTGTTGCAGGAACTTCTAATCTCTCTGCAAGCTCGCCTACGCCGATTTCATCAGGAATTTTAACTGTGATGGGGCCTTTTTTGGCTTTTTCTTCTTTTGCTTTGTTTGCCTTGTTTTTAATCTGATTGTTGTCGCGGAATTTGTCCTTGCCTTTTTTGAGTTTCTGCTTTTTCACGCCGTCGTCAGAAACGTTTTCGGGGATGAGTTCTTCTATAACTTCATCGTCGATTTTATTTAAGTCAACAACAGTCTGGCGTGTGTCAACGTGACGCACCTTTCTGCCGATAGGCTCGTCAACTTTTGACATCTCGTCTGCAGGTACGTCCTGTGTTGTTCCTTTTGATTTTTTCTTTTTGGATTCTTTGGGTTCTTCTGCTACTACTTCTTTAACTCTGCCAAAAACGGGAATTTCAACCTTACCATCATAGCATTGTGTCAAACGTTCAAATAAAACGTCTAATTCTTCCTGTTCCAATGAACTCATGTGATTTCTTGTGGGAAATCCGAATCCTGACATAAGTCCTATAATTTCTTTAGAGTTTGAATCAAGTTCTTTTGCAAGTTCATGTACTCTTACTTTTGCCATATTGCCACCTCCGAAATATTACCGGTCAAAGCGGTTTTAGTTTACCGCATTATCGTTTTTTTATTTATTGTCAATTTTCTTTAGTATCGCATCTGCAAAACCTTTGTCGGTTATACAGATAACGCTTTTTTCTGTTTTGCCTGTGTATTTACCAAGGTCGGCCTTTGTGCCGTAGACAATCGCTTTGCACTCATAATTTTCTGAAATCCCCTGAAGTCTCCTTGTGGATTTTTCCGATGTGTCGGTTGCGATTACTACCAGCCAGCCGTAGCCCTCCTGCAAGGTTTTGGTGGTTAAGAACTCACCTGTCTTTACCTTACCTGCCTTGGTTGCAAGGCTTATAAGATTTAAAATCTTATCCATTGTTTTCTCCTTTAAGTAAGTCGTAAACTTCATCTGATACACTCTGGCGAAAAGCACGGTCTAGGACCCTTTTTTTCTTAAGGTTATCTGATTTTATACATTCACGACAGATATATGCTCCCCTGCCTGATTTTTTGTGGGTTTCGTCTATTGATATGCCTGACTCATTTTTTACTATTCGTATCAGCATACCTTTTTCGAATTTATTGTGACAGAGAATACATTCTCTTACAGGTGTGTGTCCCAATGAACTACGCCTCCGCTTTAATATCTATTTTCCAACCTGTGAGTTTAGCAGCAAGTCGAGCGTTCTGTCCTTCCTTACCGATAGCAAGTGAGAGCTGTCCGTCGGGAACGATTACTGATGCTGCGTGTTCTTCTTCGTTTACTGTGCAACTTACAACGTCTGACGGGCTCAAAGCTGCTGAAATAAACTCTGCAGGGTCTTCGCTGTATTTGATGATGTCGATTTTCTCGCCGCCAAGTTCATCGCATACAACCTGAACACGTGAGCCGCGCTGACCTACGCATGCGCCTACAGCGTCTACATTTTCGTCCTGTGAGAAAACTGAAATTTTAGAACGTGAGCCTGCTTCTCTTGAGATTGATTTGATTTCGATTACGCCGTCTGCGATTTCAGGAACTTCCTGCTCGAAGAGTTTCTTAACCAATGCAGGATGTGTTCTTGATAAAATAATCTGAGGGTTGTTTGCAACGAGTTTTACCTCTGCAACGTAGAACTTCATTCTGCTACCGGGGCGGTACTGTTCTCCTGCTATCTGCTCGTTTGCAGGTAAAACTGCTTCTGTGTCGTTGCCCACCTGAACGAATACGTGTTTGCCCTCGTTCTTTGTGATAAGGCCTGTAACCATTGAGTTTTCGCGGTCACGGTACATTGTGATTACCTTGTCGCGCTCTGCTTCTTTGATTCTCTGCACTACAACCTGTTTTGCTGTTTGTGCTGCAATTCTGCCAAAGGACTTGGGTGTAACCTCGTAATTTACAATGTCACCCAGTGAATATGAACCATTAACTTCCTTGGCTTCGTCAAGTGTAACTTCCTCTGTGGGATTTTCCACTTCTTCAACTACTGTCTTCTGCTGGTAAACTTTGATTTCGCCTGTTTCCTTGTCGATGTTTACCATAACATTCTGCGCATGGTCGTAGTTTTTCTTATAAGCTGTAACCAACGCAAATTCGATTGTTTCTAACAATGATTCTTTGCTTATGTTTTTATCTTCCGCAATTTCGGCTAAAGCGGTAATAAATTCTTCATTCATTTTGATAATTCCTCCTAATTTAAAACTCTACTGTAAGTCTTAATGATGATATTTTATTGTTAGGAAGTGTGATTTCACTTCCGTCGGTTTCAAATGTTACATTTTCACCGTCAAAGCCAATGAGCTTTGCGGTAAATTCTTTCACTCCGTCTAATGCGGCAAAAAGTTTTACGTCGACGTTTTTGCCCATACACGCCGTAAAGTGAAAATCATATTTTATAATTCGGTCAAGTCCTGCTGATGATACCTCAAGCATATAGGCCTGAGGAATCGGGTCGCGCTCATCTAAAACGGCTGATAGCGCACGGCTGACCTCTTCGCAGTCGTTGATGCCTATTCCGCCCTCTTTGTCGAGGTAAATCCTTAACACATAAGACGGGCCTTCTTTTTTGAACTCGATGTCCCAGAGAGTGATGTTACGCTCATCAATAATGGGGTTTAGGAGTTCAATAACTTCTTTTTCTGTTTTGTTGTAAGCCATAAAATTCCCCTTATTAAATTTTTAAAATATAATGCGAAAGAGTGGGAACCACGCCCACTCTTTCTAACCACAATATCCACTATTAATATTATAACAAATACAATACTAAAATGCAAGTACTTTTAACAACTTTTTTCCAATTTGCAAAACATATTTGCAGGTAAAACTTATGTAAAAATATACTAAAACATTGCAGTCCGCGCTAAACTTACTCCGCTTCTGCTTCTTTCTGTTTAGCAAAGCATTCGCTGCAGTATACAGGGCGGTCTTCTTTGGGTTCAAAAGGAACCTGTGCTTCTTTACCGCATGCTGCACAAATTGCAGTGTGCATTTCTCTGTTCTGTCTGATGCTGTTCTTTCTTGCGATTCTGCATTCTTTACAACGGCTGGGTTCGTTTTCGAATCCTTTTTCAGCGTAAAATTCCTGTTCGCCTGCTGTAAATACAAATTCAGCACCACAGTCTTTGCATACGAGTGTCTTGTCTTCGTACATTAAAAATCCCTCACTTTGAAAAAATAAATCTATTGAAAGCTATATAGCTTACAATCAAAAATTAAATGTATTTTTCGATTTTCTTTTTTATTCTGCACAGAGCATTGTCAACGGCTTTTGGAGTTTTTCCTATTTGCTCTGCTATTTCTCTATAGGAAATTCCTGATAAATAATAACCTAAAACCTCTGCCTCAAAATCACTCAAAACACTGTTGATTTTACTCTCCATACCACGAGCAGCTTCGCGCTCGATGACAATGTTTTCGGGGTTTTGGTTTTTAGAGTCTACGATTTTTGTTGATATTACATCCACGTCATCATTAGAAGAATGAATCGAAACATAATGATTAAGAGGTATGTTTTTCTTTCTTGTGGAGCTTTTTACCGCAGTAATCATCTGACGTACTACGCAAATCTCGGCAAAAGTCTTGAAATTTGCCCGTCGCTCCTCTTTGTATGTTTTTATCGCTTTGTAAAGTCCGATGAGCCCCTCTTGAATAAGGTCTTCGCGCTCGCCTCCTGCCATAAAATACGGCACCGAGCGTATCTCGACTAAGCTTTTGTATTTTTCTACTATGAATTCTGTAGCCTGCTTGTCTCCGCCTTGGGCAAGCTTTACCACTTCTTCATCGGTAAGAGTTACGTAATTTACATTTTTTTTCAAATTACTTATCAATCCTTTGTGTATTGCATATAGACCTATGCATACAATAGTATTATATTCCAAAATTTGTAATTAGTCAACGAAAATCGTTTCCGTTTGTGCATTTTTGTTATAAGTTACCATTTTGGCTCTTCTAATTTATGCAATATGCACATAAAATACTCAGGTAAATCACTGTTAAACTCCACATACTCATTTGTTTTCGGGTGAATAAAGCCGAGTTTTTTTGCATGCAGGAGTTGACCTGATAATTTATTCTGCTCTGCCAGCTTATCTTTTTTTAGACCATACACAGGGTCGCCAACTATTGCTTTGCCGACGCTTTTTAAGTGGGCGCGTATTTGGTGTGTTCTGCCTGTTTCCAAAACGCATTTTAAAAGTGTATAGCCTGTAAATCTTTCTTCAACAAAAAAGTGGGTAACCGCTTCCCTACCGTCCTTCGCTCCTGCAAGCATTCTCTTTCGGTCCTTGGGGTCACGGCCTATGGGCTTATTTACTGTAAAGCTGTCATCGGTCACTCCGCCTGAAATCAAGCAATAATACTCTCTGGTCATACTGTGGTCTTTTATCTGTTCTGACAGAGATATATGCGCCTTGTCGTTTTTGGCAACTACCAAAATTCCGCTTGTGTCCTTGTCTATTCTGTGGACAATCCCTGGACGAATTACGCCGTTTATGGCAGAAAGGTTGCCCTTTGTATGAAAAAGAAGTGCATTAACCAGTGTTCCGTCGGGGTTTCCTGCTGCAGGGTGTACCACCATGCCCTGCGGCTTATTTACAACCAAAATGTCTTCGTCCTCATATACAATATCAAGAGGTATATCCTGAGGAACAATGTCTGCAACACGAGGTTCAGGCAATTCTACCTGAACCTCGTCGGATAATTTCATTTTATATTTTTTTGTTTCTATCTTGCCGTTTACGGTTACGCAGTTGTCCTCTATGAGTTTCTGTGCGCCGGAGCGTGTTATGTCAGCTACATCAGACAAAAAGATATCAAGGCGTGTGCCGATATTTTCTTCTGTCACTGTAAATGTTAACATATCAGATCTCCTTTTTATCACTATAGAAAATTACGTAAACTGCAAAGATTACAGCGCCAATTGTAATAAAACAATCAGCAACATTAAACACAGGGAAGTCAATGAGAGTAAAGTCAAAAAAGTCTATAACATAGCCAAGTCTTATTCTGTCAATAACATTTCCCACTGCACCACCTATCATAAAGGTAATGCCTGTTAAAAATATGCGATTTTTGGGTTTTTTTACTACTACATAGCTTACCGCCGCAACTATAACCACTAAAGTCAGAGCAGTTAAAATCCAGGTGTAGCCCGAAAAAACTCCGAAGCCAGCGCCGCTGTTTTCCACATAAGTAAGGTGAAAAACGTCCTCTATAATCGGTATTGTTTTAACGCTTGGTAAAAAACCGGCGGCAAAAAATTTTGCCGCCTGGTCCAAAATCGCAATTATAAATATACCTATAAAAAATGGTACGAGCAATTTTATTAGTCCTCCTTAAGAACGCCTGCACATCTTGCACAAAGTGTGGGATGTGCACTGTCCTTACCTACTGTGTCACTGTGAATCCAGCAACGTTCACATTCTTCGCCCTCTGCTACAGAAACAGCAACCTTAATGCCTGTTTCGCCGGCATCGATTCCGTCAGGAGCATCAGCGAGTGCTTTTACCTCAACGCCTGATACGATAAAGTATGTGATAAGATCTTTTTCCATTTCTTTTAACAATTCATAGTATGAACCGTCAGCAAAAATCTCAACCTTTGCACCTAATGATTTACCGATGATTTTTGATGCACGTGCTGTTTCCAATGCCTTTGATACATCGGATTTTGCAAGCATCAAGCGGTCCCACTTGGATTCAAATACATCGTCGTAAAGTTCCGGTGTAGGCTTGGGCATATCGTTTAAGATAACGTAATCTGTTTTGTCCGCTGCTGTGTGAGGCATACTCTGCCAGATTTCTTCACTTGTAAATGCAAGCACGGGAGCCAGCAAGCGAGTTAAAGCATCTAATACTTTATACATAACTGTCTGTGCTGCACGTCTTTCGCGGCTGTCTGCTTTTTCAGCGTAGAGTCTGTCTTTAATAACGTCTAAATAGAAGTTACTCATATCAACGATACAGAAATTGTGAATTGCATGCTGAACGATGTGGAATTCGTAGTTTCTGTAAGCTTCTAATACTCTTTCTACTAACTTTGAAAGACGGATAAGTGCCCATCTGTCAATCTCGGGCATATCTGAAACTGCCACCATATCACATTTGGGGTCGAAGTCATTGATGTTACCCAAAATGTATCTTGCGGTGTTTCTGATTTTTCTGTAGGATTCTGACAACTGCTTTAAGATGCCGTCAGAAATTCTCATATCTGTCTTATAGTCGGCAGATACAACCCACAAACGGAGTAAATCTGCGCCGTATTTATTGATAATATCGTGAGGGCTGATACCGTTGCCCTTTGATTTTGACATTTTTTCGCCTGTTTCGTCAACAATCATACCGTGTGTGATAACTGCCTTATAAGGAGCTTCACCTCTTGCTGCCACAGATGTCAAAAGTGATGACTGGAACCAACCTCTGTACTGGTCGTTACCTTCTAAGTAGAGGTCAGCAGGGAATCTCAAGCCCTTCTTCACGTCTAAAACGCCTGAGTGAGACGAACCTGAGTCAAACCAAACGTCCATGATATCTTTTTCCTGTGTGAATTCTGTGCAACCACATTCACACTTTGTACCTTGGGGTAAAATATCTTTGGGGTCTGTTTCGTACCAAGCGGTTGAGCCTTTTTCGCCAAAGAGTTTTGCAACAGCTTTGATTGACTCTTCTGTGATAAGCTCTTTACCACAATCTTTACAGTAGAATATGGGAATAGGAACACCCCATGTTCTCTGTCTTGAAATACACCAGTCGCTTCTGTCGACAACCATGCCTGTAATTCTGTCTTCGCCCCATTTGGGAATCCATGTTACGCCTTTGATTGCTTCTACTGCAGCGTCTTTGATATCGTCTACTGATGCAAACCACTGCTCTGTTGCACGGAAAACGATAGGCTTATGACATCTCCAGCAATGAGGATACTGGTGAATGATATCTTCAATAGCATAAAGTGCATTGATTTCTTTTAATTTTTCAATGATTTTTGCATTTGATTCTTCATAGAAAAGTCCTGAAAACTCGCCTGCTAATTCATTTAAATAACCTTTTCCGTCAACGGGAACGATTATGGGAATATCTTTGTAGTTACGGCATGCAACATAGTCCTCTGCACCGTGACCGGGAGCTGTGTGTACACAACCTGTACCGGCGTCCAGTGTTACGTGGTCGCCAACGATTACTAATGAATCGCGGTCAAGGAAGGGGTGAGCGCAACGAATGAGCTCAAGCTCCTTACCTGTGTACTGTGCTACGATTTCATAATCTGCGATACCGCCTGCGTTCATTACGTTTTCGATTAACTCATGAGCTAAAACGTAGTATTCGCCGTTTGCCTTAACAAGACTATAGGTAAAGTCAGGATTTAATGCGATAGCTACGTTTCCGGGCAAGGTCCATGTGGTTGTTGTCCAGATTACGAAATAGATGTCGGATTTGTCAACGCCTGTGTCGGCAAATACGCCATTGTCATCAGAAACTCTGAATTTAACGTAGATTGAGCTTGTTTTATCTTCTTCGTATTCGATTTCGGCTTCAGCTAATGCTGTTTCGCAATCGGTACACCAATAAATAGGCTTCAAGCCCTTGTAGATGTAGCCTTTCTTTGCCATTTCGCCGAAGATTTCTACCTGCTTTGCTTCAAATTCGGGAGCAAGTGTAAGGTAAGAATCGTCCCAATCGCCTAAAGATCCCAGTCTTTGAATCTGTGATTTCTGGTTTTCTACCTGTGACAATGCAAATTCACGACACATATCGCGGAATTTAACGATACCAACTTCGTGTCTGTTAACACCAAGCTTTTTGATTGCCTGTCTTTCGATAGGAAGACCGTGTGTATCCCAACCGTGAATATAGGGTGCTTTGAAGCCGTCCATATTCTTAAATCTTGTGATAACGTCTTTTAAGGTTTTATTGAGCGCGTGACCCATATGCATATCGCCGTTAGCATAGGGAGGGCCGTCATGAAGTATGAAAAGAGGTTTGCCTTCGTTGTTTTCCATTAACTTTTCATACATATTCTCATCTTGCCATTTTTTGAGTATTTCAGGCTCTCTTTGAGGTAGGTTTGCTCTCATAGAGAACTCGGTTTCAGGCAAATTAAGAGTCTTGCCGTAATCTTCTGCCATTTTTTTCTCTCCTAACTGTTTATATATGTCTTATTCATCGCCTCTAAAGTCGATAAATTCGTCTTCGCTTTTATTTTCTGCTGCAACTTCAGGTTCTTTAGCTTCAATCTTTTCAACTCTTATTGTTTCAGATGTAATGTCAACCTTTGCTGCAGGTGCTGCTACAGGCGCAGCAGACTCTTCTCCGCTTTCGGGAAATTCGTCTAACATACTGATATATGTATTGAGTACGGTTTTGAGCTTTGCACGAACTAATGCGCTTCTTCCTTCGATTTCTGCACATTCACGTGTTAATGCGTCTATTTTTGCGTCCATTTTTGCATATTCGCTCTCTGCGCGTAACTTTGCTTCTTTAACTATGTTGTCTGCCTGATCGTGTGCATTTTTTATAATTTCTTCACTTGTTCTCTGTGCTGAAATTATGGCACTTCTCATGGTTTCTTCCATTTCTTTGTAGTTTTCAACAGCATCTGACAAAATCGCATTTTTGTCCTTTAGGCCTGCGTTTTCGCGATAAATCTTGGCATAATCCTTTGTAAGTTCTGTCAAAAACGCTTCTACTTCATCGATATCGTATCCACGAAAGCTTTTTCCAAATTCTTTGTTCTCTAAATCTACAGGCGTAATCATAGTCATTCGTCCTCTCTTTATAAGCCTTTTTGGCTAAATATATTTCTTGATATTAAGTACGGTACGGCCTTTTTTTGTTTCGCCGGCTATACCCTCTACCACAAATCTGCCGTGATGTCTTACTGATACTACATCACCTATGTTAAGTTTTTTGTCAGGATTACTCTCCAACATAAAATTTACATTTACGTAATCTTGAGTAATGTGTTTTGATGAGTCGTTTCTTCCCATTCCCGTTACAGCAGAAATAATCGCATCAAGCCTTAATGATGATACAATCACGCTCATTTCTTTGAATTTATGACTCAAAGAAAGGTTGGTGCTCTCTTGCCACTCTTGTGGTTCTACTTTTTTTCTGCCGACGGTTTTTAGGTTGTAAATGATGTAATCCTTGGCGCTTGTTTCACACATTAAAACCGCAAAATCATCGTCAAAATAAATATCTCCTATCATTTCACGCTTTATTCCCAAACCTAAAACCGCGCCTAAAACGTCACGGTGATTGCAGCCTGAAACATTGTCAATACGTATTGGTGTTATAGGAAAATCCGTTTTGTCAGGAACGACAAAATCCGGAAAAAAGCCTAAAATAACACGTTCTGCGTCATCGCTTCCGCCGTATACCATCACAGTAACATCAGGGGACAGGCGATAATGGGTACGAAACAGTGCCAATTCGTGAGGACTTACAAAATGAGAAAAACGAACACTCTTGTACTTTAATACAGACTGCTCGAAATCCTCACATCTTGAAAGCCACTCACGGTCACAAGATTTATTTTCTCTCATCTTTTATTAGAATGTAAAACCTGTTGCTTTTGCACTGTCACGATAGTTTCCCATAACTTCTACATTGCTGGGTGTAATAAGGAAAATTCTGTTTGATACGTTCTGCATTTTTCCGCCTACACCGTACACTGCGCCGGAAAGAAAATCAACTACTCTGCGTGTTGATTCATTGTCAAGCTTTTCTAAATTTGCAACAATGGGTTTTTTATTCTTTAAGTGGTCAGCAGCATCCTTTGCATCGTCAAAGCTTGCAAAATGAATAACTACAACCTTAGTGGGAGCACCACTTGTTGTTGATGAAACCTTTGCTTTTCTGCCGAGAGAAAAGGCAGGCTCTACAACTTCTTCTTCTGTTTCTTCTACTTCGTAGATTTCCTCTTCTTCATCACCGAGGCCAATCCACTTAAGCATTTTGTTCATTGCGTTCATTTTAAACTTCCTTTCAATTATAGCATTTTATTATGTTAAGTTATTTGCTATCAACTAAACAGCGCGCTACCTACACGCACCAATGTGGCACCCTCTAAAATTGCCTCATAGTAATCACCGCTCATACCCATGGATAAATGCTCCATAAAGATTTTCGGGATTTTTCTGTCAGCAATGCTGCAAGAGAGTTTTTTTAGCTCGTAAAAATATCTTCTGCACTCATCAGGTGTAGCAATGAGCGGTGCCATGGTCATAAGTCCCGACACGCGAACGGCAGAAAGCTGTGACAAATCTTCCATAAGGGCGACAGCCTCATCAGGTGTTATGCCGAACTTGCTCTCTTCTCCTGATACGTTTACCTGAATTAAGATGTTAGCGATTTTTCCTATTTCTGAAAATTTTCTATCAATTTCCGTTGCAAGCTTCAAACTGTCAACAGAATGAATCATAGAAACCTTATCGGCAATATATTTTACCTTATTGGTCTGCAGATGTCCTATCAAGTGCCAGGTGGGTTCGTCCTTTAAGGTTTCGTATTTTTCAAGTAAGCTCTGGACTCTGTTTTCCCCTAAAGTGAGAACGCCTGCATCCATTACTTCTTTTGCTTCTTTTGCTGTTACGGTTTTTGTCACAGCAACCAATGTTATATCATCAGGATTTCTATTGGCGCGAACTGCCGCCTCGGAAATTCTTTCTAATACTCTATCTACATTATCTTTTATCACATTTGTCACCCTCTATTGTGATACTATTACCCTGCCATCTTCATACTTGGGAGCCGCCGTTACAATTTCGTCGTAGGTTTTAATGGGCTGATTTGCGTCAGCCGATGAAACGATTGCTTCTTCTTCATTGCTGTAAACTATACTTACAGGAATAAATTTCATAACTGCTCCACGCTTTATATAGAGTCCTATGGATTCCTCTTCCGTGTGAATATAATCTACACGGACTTTGTATCCGTAAACACTCTTTTTTACAAATTCAACATTTACTACTCTTTTTTCCAGAATGCCCGAAACGTGTGTTTTGCACTCTGAAACCACTGTTACATTGCCTTTTTGGTCGGGCTTTGAAATATATTTTACAACAGCGTTGGTATCTTCTGATGAAAAATCAGTAAATCTCATTATAACACTGTCGCCGACTTCCATACCTTCTGTAAGTTCTTCATCTAAATTAACTGCAACCATAAATGAATAGTTGTCGATGATTTTGAAGGTGTATTTGTTTTCTTCGTCATTTACCAGTTCGCCGTTTTTAACTTCGTTGATAGTGGTTTTTACGTCTTCGGGTTTTAAGCTTTCGATAGAGTCGTAAGTCAAAACTCCCTCATAACCGTCGCATCCCTCAACAAAGATTCCGGACATATTTGCAGAAACTACATTCTCTGCTCTGCCGAGCTTTTTCTCTAATTGGTATTTTCTATCCTGAAGAGCGGTCAAGGTGTCAACAGATGTTTCTTTTTCTCCGTTGGCAATTGCTTTTTGCTCTGCCAGCATACTCATTTTGTATTTGTATTCGGGAAGTCTTGTCAGATTGTTTCGGCAAGTAAATTCTATTACCTCGTCAACGTACTTTGAAAGCTCTGCTTCCATTTTCATGGTGTCGTTGATAAATACAGAGCTGCCGCTGTTGCTTTCTTGAATTGCATTGATTTTTTTATTTATATCAGCAAGCTCTGCCTTTGACTCTTCGTCCTCTGTATTGCTGTAAAGCATAGCAATAATCTCTCTGTTTGATACACGGTCGCCGTTTTTTACATAAACCTCTGTAGTGCCGGAAAGATCAACTGTCTTTACATTTTCATTTTTTATAAGTACACCTTGTGTTATGCTGGATTCTTCGATTCTGTCTTCCTGTAAGAGCTCTACTGATATACGTGAATCAAACAGCCCTCTTATGAAGTACGTGATGACAAGAACAACAAAAAGCACAACAGGTATCAACCATTTATTGTTTTTCATAGCTTTTCCTCAGTAAATTTCACACAAAAATACACATTTATATCAATTCTATTTAATAATACCATACTTTTAGATTTTTTGCAACGAAAAAACGCAAAAAAGTTTGATTTTTTACCAAAAAAATGAGCCCGAATAAAATACGGGCTCATAATTTAATATTATAACTCTAAAATCAAAAAATCAGGAATGCCGTTTTTGTAGTTTAGGGCAATTTCTCCCTCTACCAAAGGACAGATGTATTTTATAAATTCTTCTGTCATATAGTTTCCTGCTTCATTGATATAATCATCGGGAACAGTTCTTGCTTCGTTTGCAACCTTTGTAACGTCCACCGCTTCATAAAGGACTTCATAAGGATTATCAGACACTCTTTTAATTGCCGCAACAACACCTGTTTTTCCCGATGTGCCAAACGCTACCGCGTTATACCCAAGCAGGAAAGCTTCGTCTATATCGGTCTTGCTTAAAATATGACTTGCACATCTCTGGGGAGTGTTTAATTCGATGCTTCTTACTTTCACGCCGAATTTTTCTTTAACGAGTTTTTCCAGCACTTTGCCTGTTCCACCAAGCTGTGTATGGCCAAATGCGTCTGCCGCCCCAAGTGTCAATCCGTCGCAGATGTATTTTCCGTCTTTTGTTCTTATTCCCTCTGATACTACGATGAGTACGTGGTTTTTTTCTTTGAATTTAGCTTCTATATCGCCAAAAAATCTTTCAAGATCAAATTCTCTTTCAGGAAGGTATATAAGGTCGGGTAAGGCTAAAACAGACGAAGCTGCAAGCCAGCCTGCATCTCTGCCCATAACTTCCACAATCTCAACGGATTTTAAATCATAAACGCTTGCGTCAAGACCAACCTCGCGAACAGTTGCTGCGATATATTTTGCCGCACTGCCAAAGCCGGGTGTGTGGTCCATTTCGGGTAAGTCGTTGTCTATGGTTTTGGCTACGCCCACAAATTTTATGTCTTTGTTTTTCTTCTTGGCGTGTTCGGATAGCTTCGCCGCAGTGTCCATGGAGTCGTTGCCGCCTATGTAAAAAAAGTAGCCGATATTGTACTCTTCTAAAATATCAAAGATTTTATCGTACAGCCTATCGTCCTTTGGCAGCTTCATTCTGCATGAGCCAAGGAATGATGCAGGGGTTTTCTTTAAAAGTTCGATTTTTTCTGCGTTGTTACCCAAATCATCAAGGTCTGTGATTTTGTTATTAAGCATACCCTCTATTCCGTTTACCATGCCGTAAACTTTGCCGATTTCTTTATTCTTAACACCTGCAGATATTACGCCTGCAAGTGTGGCATTTATGGCAGCAGTGGGGCCTCCTGACTGCCCTACGATTATGTTTTTTAATTGGCTCATCAGATTTCTCCTTGTGTTGTTTTGATAATTTAATTATACTATGCAGAATATCAAAAAACAAGGCTAATTTCTTAAAATTTAATAATATCGTAATTTACATTTTGTGCTCTGTGTGATAAAATTATATTAACAAATAAAAGGAGGCACATTTTATGGGAAAAGTATGTGTTGAAACTTGCGAATATAAAAATTACGGCAAGTGTGTAAAAATTTCTAATGACATTGTTAAATTGATAGTTACGGTAGATGTAGGTCCCAGAATTATCAATTATTCTTTTATCGACGGCGAAAATATTATGTTTGAAGATATCAATCGTGATTTTTCCGAATCAGGTGAGGCTTTTGACGTTTACGGTGGCGGCACCTGGTATATCTACGGCGGTCACAGACTCTGGACAAGCCCTGAGGGTTACCCCAAGAGCTACTACCCCGACAACGACCCCGTTCCTTATAAAGTTTTAGATGACGGCGCTGTATTTTCACCTGCTACACAGAAGTGGAATCAGTACCAGATGGAAATCGAAGTTCACCTGGCTGAAGACTCATCAGAGGTTCAGCTTATTCACAGGCTCACAAACCGTGCAGCCTGGAGTGTGACTTTGGCTCCCTGGTGTCTTACTGTTCTTGCTCCCGGCGGTTACGAAATCGTAGCACAGCCCACAAAGGACACAGACCTTTTAGGAAACAGACTTCTTGCTCTGTGGCCTTACACCAAACTCACAGACAAGCGCGTTACCTGGGGTGACAGATATATAGCACTCCGTCAGGACAAAAACAACGACGACAAATTCAAATACGGGATAAACAGTGAGCACGGCTTGTCTATGTACTTCCGCGGTGGCGATATGTTTATCAAGAAGTTCACACCTGTAGTTGACGGCAATTACCCCGACGGCGGTATGTCTTTTGAAACATTTACAAACGATTTATTCTTGGAAATGGAAACCTTAGGGGAAATTACAGAAATTGCACCCAACGAAACTGTAGAACACAGAGAATCCTGGGCTCTTTACAAGGAAGCAGAGCCTGAATTTGACGAAGACAAAATTGACGAATTGGTGAAAAAATATGTTAAATAAGATACTTGCTGCCACAACAAATCCGGGCAAGGTAAGAGAAATCAAAGAAATTTTATCAGGCTTTGAGGTTATTTCTTTAAAAGAAGCAGGAATCGATGTAGATGTAGAGGAAAACGGCAAAACTTTTGCCGAAAATGCCTACATCAAAGCATCAGAAATCGCAAAGCTTTGTGACCTTCCTGTTTTGGCAGACGACTCCGGTCTTGAGATTGATGCATTAGACGGCAGGCCCGGTGTGTACTCTGCCCGCTATGCAGGGGAAGACAGCACCTATGATGTAAAGATTGCATCACTTGCTCGCGAACTTGCTCACGTTCCGAAAAATGAGAGGCACGCCCATTTTACCTGTGCTGTGTGTCTTGTTTTTCCTGACGGCAGGAAAATAGAGGCCGAGGGCATCAGTTGTCCCGGAATAATTTTAGAATCCCCTCGCGGCGACAACGGATTTGGCTATGACCCGGTATTTTATTGTCCTGATTACGACAAAACCTTTTCCGAAATGTCTATGGAAGAAAAGAACGCAGTCAGTCACAGGCAAGCAGCACTGCTCGCCCTTTTAAATAAGCTTAAAGGAGAAAACCTATGTTAAAAAGATTAGTTTTATTTGCTCTTTCTGCAGTTATGCTTATATCCTTATGTGGTTGTGCAAAAGATGCCACATCAAAAAACTCGCCCGCAGCAGTTGAAAAAAACGACCCGTTTTATGACTTTATGAAAGAAAACGAAGACGTTCGTCCTATCGCACTTATGATAGATAACGATTCAGATGCCGCACGCCCCCAGTTGGGGTTAGAGAGTGCCTATATGGTATACGAAGTGGTAGTTGAGGGTACTGCTACAAGATTTATGGCGTTGTTTAAAGACTTTTCTCTCGAAAAGGTAGGTCCCGTTCGTTCATCACGCCACTATTTCCTTGATTATGCTATGGAAAATGATGCGATTTATGCTCACGCCGGCTGGAGTCCCAGAGCTATGTCGGACATTTCTTCCTTGAACATAAACAACATCAACGGCGTTGCAGGTGACGGCGACATATATTGGCGTGACAACACCTACGACAGCACATGGCACAACCTCTACACTTCACTGCCTAACCTATCAGAGCGCGCCGACAAAAAATCATACAGACGCACAACTGATACTGTGAAATGGGTTTACAACAAAGTTGACAAAACACCGGCTGAGGGAAAAGAGGTAACGGAACTTTATATTCCTTACGCTAACTTCTACAAGGTTACTTACAAATACGACGAAGCACAGAAACGCTTCGTAAGATATGCAAACGGCAATCCTCATACATCACAGACCGGCGAAACTTTAAGTGCTAAAAATATTATTATGTATTCTGTAAAAAACGTGAGCCTCAACGATGGCGAGAACAAAGGTCGTCAGGATTTAAAAAACATCGGCTCCGGTACAGGCTACTACTTCTCTGACGGAAAAGTAGTAGAAATCAAATGGGAAAAAACCGCACGAGATAAAGCTACAAAATATACATTCCTGGACGGTAGCGAACTTGTATTAAATCCGGGCAATACTTATGTACAGATTGTTCCTGAAACTGTACAACCATCTATTACTTACAAAACCGAATCAGCACCCGCTCAATAAAGCATATATAAAAAGACTGTAGGCTTAGCCTACAGTCTTTTTTTGTGTGGTCTGTGCTTTTTGCTACATCCACTTTATTTTTTTCTTTTGTAGGTTGGCACTACCTTCTCTATGCAGTCTTTTACCTTTTCTATTTCGCCTGTTTCTGCTACGGCTTTCAATTCTGCCAACATATCAAAGAGCATTTCTTTTTCAATTTCTATGGGTTTACCTATGAAGATTTTTTCGTGCTCTGTGTTCTTTAAGCCCTCTTCGTCCATTAAGAGTTCTTCGTAGAGTTTTTCACCGGGACGAAGACCGCACACTTCTATTCTCATATCTTCATTAGGTGTGTAGCCTGACAGTCTTACCAAATTCTTGGCAAGGTCGTAAATTCTTACAGGCTCGCCCATATCAAGAACAAATATCTCGCCGCCCTTGGCATAGCTTGCCGCCTGAAGCACCAGCTGTGCCGCCTCGGGTATGGTCATAAAGAATCTTGTTATATCTTTGTGGGTTACGGTAACAGGACCGCCTGCTTCTATCTGCTTTTTGAAAAGGGGAATTACGCTACCGTTTGAGCCTAAAACATTACCGAAGCGAACTGCCACAAACTCGGTTTTGCTGTTTTGTTGTGCGCACTGTACTATCATTTCGCACACACGCTTTGTTGCGCCCATAACGTTTGTGGGATTTACCGCCTTGTCAGTAGAAATAAGCACGAATCTTTTTACTCCGAATTCAGAAGCACATTCAACTGTATTTAGTGTACCAAACACGTTGTTTTTAATTGCTTCACCGGGGCTGTCCTCCATCAAGGGAACGTGCTTGTGAGCCGCCGCGTGAAAAACAATGTAGGGCTTATATTCGGAAAAGATTTTTCTCAATCTTTCTTTATCTCTTACAGAAGCAATAACTATATCTATTTTTTCTCTGTCGTACTTGAAGTTGAGCTCCATCTGCAGATCGTATGCGTTGTTTTCGTAAATATCTAAAACTACCAGCTTTTCTGGGTTGTATCGCATAATCTGTCGACAGAGTTCTGACCCGATTGAGCCGCCGCCGCCTGTAACAAGAACAGTTTTTCCCTCTATGTATTCGCTGATTTCTTCATTATCAAGCTTAATGGGTTCACGGGCAAGCAAGTCCTCTATCTGCACGTCTCTTACGTGGTGTTTGATGTCGGTGCCTGTGATAACCTGATCAATACTTGGTAAAATCTTAATCTTGCAGCCTGTTTCGTTGCAGAGTTCCAAGATTTCACGTCTGTCGGCAGAGCGTGCCGAGGGAATCGCAATTAAGATTTCGTCTATTTCGTATTTTTTGCACACGTTTAATATGTCGTATCTGTCGCCTAACACTCGCACGCCGTAGATAATGGCATTTTTCTTGTCCTTGCTGTCGTCAATAAAGCCTATAACGTTGTAGTTAAGATTGTCGTTGCTTGCAAGGTCTTTTACCATAATCATCGCGGCACTGCCTGCACCTATAATCAAAAGTCGCTTTGTCTTCTTTGAAGAAACTGTGCTTGAATGTTGTTTTTCACGGTACAGAGTATACAAAGCGTAGATGAGCATTCTTGATAAAGAAATACAAACCATCGCCACAAACAAAGCGCATACTGTCGGTTTTGTTCCATAGCTGGTAAGCTCAAACTCTACCATTACAAAATTTACCGCAATAGTAACGACAGAAGAAACTACACCGCCCCACAAAAGGCGCATATAGTCTTTCATACTTGCATGAATCCACATTACAGAGTACGCTTTTGACAAGAAAAACGCTCCCACAACAATAGCCGATGTAATCAAAGGCGTTGTGTAGCTACGTGCCATTGCTTCAATCGCATAATCAATACCTTGAATAATTATAAGTGTTACGAAATAAGCAAAAAACACAAATATAATGTCTAAAAGAAGTAGTGTTCTGTTTCTTGCCAAGCTGAATTTTGTCTTTACTTTTGCCGTCGGTTTTACATAATGTTTGGTTGAATTTTCTCCCATATTTTTATGCCACCTTATCAAAGTTATAATATATCATAATAATTCTATCACATTTTTTTTGCTTTTTCAAGAAATTTTTTCGTAGTGTCTGTTTTGAAACAAAAAAGGCTACGGAATTGTCCGTAGCCTTTTATTTTTTATACTTATTTAACTGTAACTTTTGTTGTTGCTTTGGTAACAATGCCGTTTTCGATTACTGTATATGTGATAACTGCACTGCCTGCAGATACCGCTGTAATCTCATCAAGATTTGCTGTTGCAACGGCTTCGTTGCTTGAGGTCACATTGATAACCAATGCATTTGATTTGTACTTTGTATCTTTTGAACCCATTAAGCAAGGAGCATTTGCAAAGGACTTGCCCGCAGAAAGTTCTACCTTGTCTGCCACTCTGATGTCCTGAAGGGTATAACGGAAGTTGCCTTTGTACTCATCTGTGATGCCGACTTCATCCATAATGGTGTATGCAGCCGCAGGCCATGTGCCTGTAACACTATCTAAATATATACCCTCCTGGAAGGTGCTTCCGCCACTTGAATGAGTTGCATAATAAGGTGTGTATATTTTCTTGAGTGTAGCATAGTTGTTTCTCCAGGTAAGGTTTCTGTCAATATACGCTGCACTGGTGATATTTACGTTACACCATTTTGAAACAGTATCACTGGTGCCTCTGTACATATCTCTGAAGTCCACTACGTTGTTCTCTACAAGCCATTTTGATGAGCCCTGGTCGTTGTAGATACCTGCAGCACCTCCACCTACTCTTTCGATAACATTGCCGCGGATGATGTTGGGGTTTTCCTTTGTTGCGCCGGTTGCACCGATTGTGTAGATACCGCCACCGTCATGAACTCCGCCCTGGAATAAATCGTGGATGTAGTTATCTTCTATTACGATACCTGACATTTTTGATGTTACAACCGAATCCCAACCATAGCCGATATGCATACCTGAATATGGAATATAGCAGATTTCATTATTTGCAACGCGAACGTTTCTGGGGTGTCCTAAAGATATTGCCGCTGCTGAATTATACTCTACTGCAACATGGTGAATATAGCAGTTTGTGATGGTGTTGTTATCAAGCATCTTCTCTTCTGCAAGGGCTGCAGTGTTTTCAGCAGAGGTTGTCATACCCTGATAGGGCTCGCCCATAGTAATAGCATTACCTGAAATATCAGAAAATTCACAGCCTACGATATCACTGTTGTCTGTGCCGTCTGACTGTCTTACTGCTGTGCTACCCATACGGTTGAAGCTACAGTTTAAAAAGTCGATATTATCAGCATACATAAGGTCGATGGCTGCCGAGCGAAGCTGTCCGTATTCAATGGGTGAACCGAAATCACCGTCTGTGTATGCGCCTAAGGTGGGGTTATCGAGCTTGTGGTTGTTCTGGTTGTCACAGTGACCGTATACAGTACTGGGACGTGACCAAGTTGTATGTGAAAACTCTACTCCGTCAAAGGTGATGTTTTTAACTTCGTTGCCGTAGGTTCCGATGAACTCAATCATTGCGCCACCGCCTGTAGCACCTTTGTAGTTATCAAGAATGGGGATTATTACTTCGTTATCTGAGTTCCATCTGCCGTTTGTCAATTCGTCTTCTCTCGGCATATAGTAGAGCACGCCGGCGCCCTTGTCAAAGTAAAATTCTCCGGGTTCATCCATAAATGCATAAGCATTTTCAATCCAGGCAGGTGTTGTAAAGTGGCCGTTACCTTTGTTGTTTGAAAGAGTCCAGCCGGGCTCTGTCATATTAAAGGTCATTGTGCCGTCGCCGTTGTCAGTAATTGAGTCAACACCGCATCTGCCGTGTGTCCACAATGAATAGTAAACGCACTCAAGGTAACTCTGCTCTGTTGCGTTCAAGCCTAATAACAGATTGTCTGTATTCATCTTGAGCACACCTAATTTACCGTTGCCATCACCACCGGGAGCAACGTAATTATGATTATTATATGTTGTTGTATTAACTGCACCGGGGAAAGGTCCGTCGTATCGTGCACGAGTTGCACGAACACCATTTACATATAAGTGTCTTAAGTTGAGATTTTTAAAGTCTCTGATGGTAGCCTTCCAGACTTTTCCTCCTCCGACTTTTGACCATCTTTCTGTCATTACATATCCGCCTGACAGTACACCTTTGTTGTTTTTATCTAAAGATAGGATTGTAACCTTGCCGTTTTCTGATGTCATTGAGCCGTCAATAGAAACTGTCTCTGTAACGGTGTGATAACCCGGGTGAAGAATAACGTAAATCTTCGCTGTGGGTCTATCTGCTAAAATATTGGAAAAAGCATCTACTGCATCCTGGAATGTGGGCACGGGGTTGTCGTAGCCGTAGGTGGTATTTACCATACCGTCAGGATGAACATATATGAATGTGCCGCTTGTGTACTTCTCCAATTCTACTATGTCAAAGGTTTTTGGTGCGTGAGAACTATCATCCCAAAGGAAAACTTTTGCTGCGATTGCATCCTTTGCAGGACTGTCTGCGGATACGTCCATAGAGAGCTTTACCTCTCCTTCGCCTTGGACAAGGTCAAAAGTCTCGACGTCGTAGGACACCATTCTGTTGTAATCGTCGTATGCCGCACACAATGCCTTTAAGGTTTCTTCTCCTGTGGGAGCGTTGTAGCGGATTGTAGCAGTAAGCTCCGGCATATCGGGTGCCCAGATTGTCTGGTCGAATTCCGCTTCTGCAGTGAATCCATAGTCATCGGGTACGTCTGCTCCTGCTGTATAGGTTGCACCATAGAACTCGTGATGATCCTTAGGTGTTACTTTCATTACAAGGCTTTTTGCCTGCTCTTCTGTCATTGAGAGCTGAATGGTTTCATCGTTTTTCCAATTGGTAAGTTTCTTTAATAACGCATAATCGCCGTTGTAAGGTATCAAAATCTGTGTGATACATTCTGTAACGTTTCCGTTTGTTACATAGTTGTCCACTTTTACGTTGTAAAGAGAATCTCCTGCAGGCTGAACCTTAAGTCCGCCTGCCGCATTTAAAAGCTCATTATCAATAACTCGTGTGCCATGGTCTTCGTAGAATTTGATATTTGCCAAAGAAAACGAAGCTCCACCAATGTTGTTACCACTTAATTCGATAGAGAATTTTGGCATTTTGGTGTTGTATGTCGTATCGTCAATTCTCACGATAAAACTGTACTGTCTCCAGGAGCTTGTAAGTTTTTTGTTGTCTATGCCTCCTGCGCCTGCAGCATTGATAATGTCGGCACTTTTTACATACTTGAGGGAGGTTATATTCTCTGTGTCCTCTGTGCCTGTAAAGTCAAGCGCAACCACGGGCTGTGCATTATATGCTGCAGTGTTATTACCTTTTACCATAAAGCGAACCATATACTCAACGCCGAATCTGTAATCAACGCCGTCGTGCACAAGTCTTGCTGTACCTGTGCCGTCATCGGTAATGGTTAATTCCTTGCCTCTTTTGTACTCATTGTTCACCTTTTCGTAGGTTGCAGTCGCTAATGATGTTGTTCCGTTTTTAACAGAAAATCCGTCAACAGATGTAGCGCCGCCTACTGTGGCTGTATCACTATCAGGAATATTTGTAACGCCTGAAAAAGTATAAAGACCTAAACCGCTTGCAACAGGGTATGACTGTCCCTGGTCAAGATAATACTCTCTGGGAATAACTGTTACATCATCCAACAAATACTGTCTGCCAACGGTGGAGCCTTGATTTGTCTTACCGTCGCCTAACAGTATATAAAAATCGCCTGTTACGGGTGATGATTCTGCTGTTGTCACATTATGAGTATATGAGGTAGATACCTTTACCCATTGGTTTAATGCAAGACCTGCGTTACTTACCTTCTTTGTATAGGTCGAGCCGCCCTTTGTAAATGCAAAGGTAACGGAGTTGTCAGCAGGTAAATCATAAAGCACCTTAATCCATACAGAAATATCGTATGTATAGTATGTTGTGGTAGTGCCTCTTCTTGTTCCGTTTCTGAGTGCAAAGTTAAATACAGGTCCGTAACTCTTTGCAGAAGCAGCCTCCTGATAGAGAGATGTAGAAACAAACAAACTCTTGCTTGATGCAGGACCTCTTTCGTTATGTGTAGCAGTCGTAAAGTTGGTGGAGTACATAGACTTTCCGCCTAAGTCATTGAAGGTGGCTCCTTCAAAATCCTCCAGCAAATACGACGGGCTGTCCCCTGTTGCTGCTGCGACCGTTATAATATTCATAGGCAGCATCATAACCACAAGTAATGCCACCAAAAGTAATGCTGATATCTTTTTCATATCAATCACCTTTTCCTTTCCCTTAAGGCATAATTCCCCTATTATTATAGTATCACATATATTGTACCATAAGCCCAAAGATATTGCAAGTATTTTGTCTTAAAAACAAAAAATCACCGCCCAAAATTTCCCGCGGGGGTTTGGTCGTTTTTTTATTTATT